>NZ_JBVIPQ010000004.1:372381-715681 GCF_055577795.1 Streptomyces sp. NPDC033174 | reverse complement strand
GTGTTTCCGACTCTATCAGACTCTTTCGTGTCCGATTCCCCGTCGGAGCGGGGTTTGCCTTCCAGTTCTTCGCTTTCGCGTTTCCCTTTCCGGCGATTCCGACTCTATCAGATCCTTTCGGGCCTGATTCCCAGTCAGAGTGGGTTGTCTTTCCGGCTGTTCGGCCGTTCCGACGAGTGAGACTTTAGCGAATCCTTCTCCCCGACGCTAATCGGGACTGCGTCCCTTCGAACGCGGATTCCTCATTTCGCAAAAGCGCACGGAAAGCAGAACGACAGCAATGTGCCGTTCGCTTCTAGTGGTCTTGCGGAATGGCTGTCCGGGGCCGACCGGGGTCGGTGCTCACGTCGGACAACTCGGAGAACACTACGGACGGCGGAATCCCGTGTCAACCCGGGGCCTGCCCCGGACCCCGAGGCGTGTCAACTGGCTTGTGGGTGACGGAAAGAGGCCCGGTAGTCGCGGGGGCTGGTGGCCAGGTGGGCGGCGAAGTGCTGGCGCATGGTGACATCACTGCCGAAGCCCGCGCGGCGGGCGACCTCCGGGAGGGGGTGGTCCGTGAGCTCCAGGAGCTTCTGGGCGGCGGCCACCCGCTGGGTGATCAGCCAGTGGAGCGGGGTGGTGCCGGTGGTCGCCTGGAAGTGGCGGGCGAAGGTGCGAGGGGACATGCCGGCGCGTGCGGCGAGGGTCGCGACGGTGTGGGGTTCGTCGAGATGGGCGAGGGCATAGGCGCGGACGGTGGCGAGGGTGTCGGCCTCGCGGTCGGCGCGTGGGGTGGGGTGCTCGATGAACTGGGCCTGAGTGCCGGATCGGAAGGGCGCCGTGACCATCGACCGGGCGATGGTGGCGGCGGCTTCGGCGCCGTGGGCCGTACGGACGAGGTGCAGGCAGAGGTCGATCCCGGCGGCGGTGCCGGCCGAGGTCCAGATGTTGTCGTCGTGGAGGAAGAGGGCGTCGGGGACGACGGTGACCTCGGGGTGGTGCGAGCGGAGGAGGTCGGTGAGGTTCCAGTGGGTGATGGCCCGGCGGCCGTCGAGGAGGCCGGCCTGGGCCAGGGTGAAGGCGCCTCCGCACAGAGCGGCGAGGGGCGTGCCGCGTCGATGGGCGGCACGCAGGGCTTCCAGTACGGGGAGTGGCGCGGGGCTGAGGTGGTCGTCCAGGCCGGGGACGACGATCAGGTCGGCGGAGTCCAGCCACTCGAGGGTGCGGTCGGGCGTGAGGGTGAGGCCGCCGCGCATGGGGACGGGACCTCGGTCGGCGGCGGCCCTGCGTAGGTCGAAGGAGGGGACTCCGCGGTCGGTGCGGTCGACGCCCCACACCTCGGTGATGACGGAGACGTCGAAGGCGCGGATGCCGGGGAAGGTGACGAGGCCGATGCGCTGGGGGGCCGTGCGGCGGTTCGACGCGGACGGTGTCACCGGGGCTGTCACGGGGGTCGCCATGGATGGCAGTAAACCATCGATCGATGGCATTCATACGTCTGGGGTGCGGGGCCTCCCGGCGGCACCATCGAGGTATGGAGATCAACGAGAACGCAGCGCTGGTGGTCGTGGACGTGCAGAAGGGCTTCGAGGAGGAGGACTTCTGGGGGCGGCGGAACAACCCCGGGGCGGACGACAACATCGCCGCGCTGATCGACGCGTGGCAGACGAGCGGGCGGCCGGTCGTCTTCGTACGGCACGACTCGGTGAAGCCGGGTTCGCCGTTGCGGACGGGATATGAGGGCAACGGCTTCAAGGAGTACGTGGAGGAAAGGAGGGGGAAGGGCGCGGGCGACGAGCTGTTCGTGACGAAGAGCGTGAACTCCGCGTTCTACGGGACTCCCGATCTGCACGCGTGGCTGCGGGAGTCGGAAGTGCGGCAGATCGTGGTGGCCGGTATCCAGACCAATATGTGCGCGGAGACGACGGCCAGGATGGGCGGGAACCTGGGGTACGAGGTGTTCTTCGCGCTGGACGCGACGTACACCTTCGATCAGGCGGGGCCGTTCGGGTGGACGCTCACCGCGGAGGAGCTGGCGCGGGCCACCGCCGTGTCGCTGCACGGCGGTGGGTTCGCGCAGGTCGTGGCCACGGAGGAGCTGGTCGGGGCCGCGAAGGCGTGACGACCGGGCCGCTTCCTGTCGGGCGTCCCTGGCGTCAGCCGTTGCCGGAGGCGAGCTCGCGGCTGCGGTCGCGGGCCGCTTCCAGGGCGGCGATGAGGGCGGCGCGGACGCCGTGGTTCTCCAGTTCACGGATGGCGCTGATGGTCGTGCCGGCCGGGGAGGTCACGGCTTCGCGGAGCTTGACCGGGTGTTCGCCGCTGTCGCGGAGCATCACGGCGGCGCCGATGGCGGCCTGGACGATCAGGTCGTGCGCCTGGGCGCGCGGCAGGCCGAGGAGGATGCCGGCGTCGGTCATCGCCTCCACCAGGAAGTAGAAGTACGCCGGGCCGGAGCCGGAGAGGGCGGTGGCCGCGTCCTGCTGGCTCTCGGGGACGCGGAGCGTTTTACCGACGCCGCCGAAGATTTCCTCCGCGTGGGTGAGGTGTTCGGTGGTGGCATGGCTGCCGGCCGAGATGACGGACATGCCCTCGTCGACGAGTACGGGCGTGTTCGGCATGACGCGGACGACGGGGGTGCCGGCGGTGAGGCGCTCCTCGATGAAGGAGGTCGGGATACCGGCGGCGGCGCTGATGACGAGGCGGTCGGCGGTGACATGGGGGGCGAGCTCGTCGAGGAGCTTGCCCATGTCCTGCGGCTTCACGGCGAGGATGAGGGTGTCGGCGCGCTTGGCGGCGTCGGCGTTGGTGACGGGCTCGACGCCGTATCGGGCGCGGAGTTCCTCGGCGCGCTCGGTGCGGCGGGCGGTGACCAGGAGGTTGGCGGGACGCCAGCCGGCTCGGATCATGCCGCTGAGAAGGGCTTCGCCGATCTTGCCGGTGCCGAGGACTGCGACTGTCTGGGTCATGGCTCTGTTCACCTCGCCGGTGGGGGTACGTGTCGCCATCCTCGCACCGTGGGCGGGGGCCGGGGCGGGGTGTCCGAGGGGCGGTACGGGCCCGTCGGCTCGTATGGCGGCGGTCCGGTCAGCCCGTGCGGCGGCGGGGTCAGGCCGTACGGCGGCGAAGGGTGGCCGCGCCCAGGGTGAGGACGAGGACGGCGCAGGCGGCGACGACGAGGGCGTCGCGGATGAAGTCGCCGGTGACGTCGGCGTGCTTGAGGACCTCGTTCATGCCGTCGACCGCGTACGACATGGGCAGGGCGTCGGAGATCGCTTCCAGGACCGGCTGCATGGTGTCGCGCGGGGTGAACAGGCCGCAGAGGAGGAGCTGCGGGAAGATCACGGCCGGCATGAACTGGACCGCCTGGAACTCGGAGGCGGCGAACGCCGAGACGAAGAGTCCGAGGGCGGTGCCGAGGAGCGCGTCGAGCAGGGCCACCAGGAGCAGGAGCCAGGGCGAGCCGACGACGTCGAGGCCGAGGAGCCAGAGGGCCAGACCGGTGGCGAGGGCGGACTGGACGACGGCGAGGAGTCCGAAGGCGAGGGCATAGCCGCCGATGAGGTCGCCCTTGCCGAGCGGCATGGCGAGCAGGCGCTCCAGCGTGCCGGAGGTGCGTTCGCGGAGGGTGGCGATCGAGGTCACCAGGAACATCGTGATCAGCGGGAAGATGCCGAGCAGCGAAGCGCCGATGCCGTCGAACGTGCGGGGGCTCGCGTCGAAGACGTACCGGAGCAGGAAGAGCATCACGCACGGTACGAGGAGCATGAGGGCGATCGAGCGCGGGTCGTGACGCAGCTGGCGCAGGACGCGGGCGGCGGTGGCGAGGGTACGGGCGGTGCTCATCGGGGGGTCTCCTGGCGGGCGGTGTCCGTGCCGGTGGCGGCCGCGTCCACGGTGTCCGTGCGGGTGGTGTCAATGCCGGTGGTGACTGTGCCGGCGGTTCGGTCGCGGGTCGCCCGGTCGCGGGCGGCGGCCGCGTCGACCAGGTGGAGAAAGGCTTCCTCGACGGTCGCGGTGTCGTTGCGGCGGCGCAGGGCGTCGGGGGTGTCGTCGGCGAGGATCTCGCCCTCGCGCATGAGGAGGAGGCGGTGGCAGCGTTCGGCCTCGTCCATGACGTGCGAGGAGACGAGGAGCGCGGCGCCGCGCTCGGCGGCGATGCGGTGGAAGAGGTTCCACAGGTCGCGGCGGAGTACGGGGTCCAGGCCGACGGTCGGCTCGTCGAGCACCAGGAGCTCCGGAGTGCCGAGGAGGGCGACGGCGAGGGAGACGCGGCTGCGCTGTCCCCCGGAGAGGTTGCCGGCCAGGGAGTCGGCGTGGGAGCCGAGGTCGACGTCGTCGATCGCCCGGGCGACGGCGGCGCGGCGGGTGGCGTGGTGCCGGCGGCCGGGCTGGAGGACGGACGCGAAGTAGTCGAGGTTCTGCCGGACGGAGAGGTCGTCGTACACGGACGGGGCCTGCGTCACGTATCCGATGCGGGAGCGCAGCGACGCGTCGCCCGCGGGGCGCCCGAGGACGTGGAGGGTGCCGGTGACCTTGGCCTGAGTGCCGACGATCGCGCGCATGAGGGTCGACTTCCCGCAGCCGGACGGCCCGAGGAGCCCGGTGATCTGGCCCGGCGGCACGGTGAAGTCGAGACCGCGGAGGACGGTGCGGTCGCCTCGGACGACGGTGAGGGAGTGGGCCGAGATGGCCGGGGTGGCGGGACTCGGGCCCGCTTCGGGCGGGGCGGCGGCGCCGGGGCTCCCCGGCTCACCGGAGTAATTCATCATGCGATGAATAGTGCGCCTGGCGGGTGGGCGCGTCAAGGGTGGCGCGGGGACCGGGGTTGAGGGTGGGGGGAGGGAGCTCGACGGTGCTCCTCGCGGTCGGCGGAGCAGCGCCGGGCCTCGTCGCGGGGCCGCCTCGTCGCGGGGCCTCGTCGCGGGTTTCGCGCCTGCGGGCGCGCCCTGCGGGAGGCCGGCTGTCGTACGAATCGGGCGTGCGGCGCCGACGACCTCGGCGATCCCACGGAAGGCACGTCGAAGACGTCAGGACGGTGAAGAGCGCGATGCCGGCGGACTCGTCGGGCGGGGCGCGGTCCTCCGGGCCGGCCACGGCGAGTACGGCTCCGGGGAGCCGGGGCCGACCTGCATCTTGCGGCGGAACGCGCGGGCGTTTGCCGGTCCGTGGCAGAGGCGGCTGACGACGGTCGTCGGATGGGCGCGCGGGCCGGGGGCTCGTTCTCGATGTCGGCGCCCGAGCCGGTGACGCGGTACGCGATCCCCCGCAGGCCGGGGCGTGTTGCTCGAAGACGGCCGGGTCGGCCTGGACGCGCCAGCCCGGCTGCCCGCGGGGCCTACTTGCGCTTCGGCTTCTTGCGGGGTGCCGTCTTGCCCGCTCTGGTCGCCCGGCGCTTCTCGTACCGGACGCGCGCCGTCTCGTACTCCGCGCGCCGCAGCTTCTCCCCCGGCGCCTCGACGAGCGAGCGGAAGAAGTAGGCGAGGAGCGAACCGATGAAGCCGATCGCCTTGAGGCTGCGCAGCGAGTCCTCGCGGGCGGGGTCGGCCGGGCGGCGTGAGAAGCCCTCCCAGGTCTTGCGGAAGGCGATGGCGCTGCAGACCGCGAACATGACGACGAGCAGGGCGTTGACGAAGCCGCCGACCTCGGCGACCTCCAGGCCCTGGTAGGCGAAGCGGAGCACGAGACAGCCGGCGACCGCGGCGGCGAGCGAGCCGAGGGCGACGGCGGCGCGGCGCAGGCCGTACTGACCGTCGTGGTCGACCCACGTGGTCCCGAAGAAACGGATCTCTTCGGGGTGGGGGCCGGGGGCCGAGGCCGGTGCGGCGGGCTTGGCCGGGGCCGGGTGCTCGTTCTGGTCGTCGCTCACCCGTCGATTATCCCCGGGGCACCGTGTTCCCCGGCCCCCAGCCGCTGAGCCCACCCGACCACCGGCTCAGGCCACCAGTTCAGGCCGGCCGGTCGGGTCACCCGGTCCAGGTCACCCGGTCAGGAGCAGCGCGGGGCCACGTACCCGTCGCTGCCGGTCTTCACGTACGCGTCGGAGACGTACTCCCCGCTCGCGATGTTGTCCCAGAGCGCTGTGGTGCCGTACGGACCGCTGACGCGCTCGCCCGGGCGCTGGCAGCGGATCGCGACGGTGGACCCCTCCGGGAGCGTGCGCACGATCCGGTACTGGGTGCCCGGGCCGCTGCGGACGTTGACGCGGTAGCCCGGTGCGATCGGGTAGCGCGTCCCGGCGGCGGTCTCCGCGAGCGCCCCGGCCTCTTCGACGGTCATGTGGTTCTCCCCCGTGGACATGTGGTGCTCCTGTGTACGACGCGCGCAGGCTAGCAAGCTCCCCCGGGCTTCGACGCACCATGGACTAGGCTCCGTGCGTCGTGCACGCGCACGAATAAACGGGGAAAAATACGGGGTGGGGCTATGCCACCGTTGCGCGGTACCGGCAGGAGCCGGGAAGCGGAGGATCCGGAATACGCCGGCACATACCGTCTCGAAGCCTGTCTCGGCTCCGGCGGGATGGGGGTCGTGCATCTGGCCCGCTCCGCCTCGGGACTGCGGCTCGCGGTCAAGGTCGTCCATGAACACTACGCGTCGGACCCGGAGTTCAGAGCCAGGTTCCGGCAGGAGGTGGCGGCCGCGCGCCGGGTGAGCGGCGCCTTCACCGCGCCGGTCGTCGACGCGGACCCCGACGCGGCCCGCCCGTGGATGGCCACGCTCTACGTACCCGGGCCGACGCTCGCCGCGCAGGTGAAGCGGAACGGACCGCTGGCTCCGGCCGAGTTGCGGCGGCTGACGGCAGGACTGGCGGAGGCGCTGCGCGACATCCACCGGGCCGGGGTCGTCCACCGGGATCTCAAGCCGGGGAACGTTCTGCTCACCGACACCGGACCGAAGGTCATCGACTTCGGCATCTCACGGCCGGTGGACAGCGATCTGCACACGGAGACGGGCAAGTTGATCGGCTCGCCGCCGTTCATGGCACCCGAGCAGTTCCAGCGGCCCCGCCAGGTGGGGCCGGCCGCGGATGTGTTCGCGCTCGGGTCGGTGCTGGTGCACGCCGCGACGGGGTGCGGGCCCTTCGACTCCGACAGTCCGTACATCGTCGCGTACCAAGTGGTGCACGACGAGGCGGACTTGACGGGGGTGCCCGAGGACCTGGCGCCGCTTGTGGCGCGCTGCCTGGCCAAGGAGCCCGCGGAACGACCCACTCCGGACGAGATCATGTCGGCGCTGCTGCCGCCGTCGTACGAAGCGGCAGCGTTCATACCGGCTCAGCGGCGGCCGGAGAGCGTGCCGGCCAGGGACTCCGACACGCGGGCGCTGACGCCGCCCGGCGGGTCGGGGTCAGGGGCGGGGGCGGGTGCTGAGGCGGGAGCCGGGGCCGGGAGCGGTACGGGCGCGGCGCGGAGCGTGCGTCGGCGCCGGTGGCCGTTCGCCGTCGCCGCGCTCGCGGTACTGGCGGCGGGAGGCGTCCTCGCGGTGCAGCAGGCCGGCTCGGACGCGCGTACGGCCCGGCCGCAGCAGGCCGGGATGGCGGAGCCATTCGGCACCTGGCAGACCCCGCTGCTGCCGCGGGGGGACTCGGCGCCGGTCTGCGATCACACGAACGGCGGGCTCTACTGCACCGCGCGCGGCATCGGCGCCACCCGGCTCGACCCGGCGACCGGGCGGATTCTCTGGTCACGGCCCGCCCGGACCGAGGCCGAGATCGAGGCCCCCGCGTTCTCGGGCGGGCTGGTCGGCACGACGACCGCCGACGGGCGGTACCGGACGTACGATCCGGCTCGCGGCACGCCCGGGTGGAGCACGGACGTCTCCGGCTTCCTGGACGGCGTCCATCACGCGGGCGACACGCTGCTGTTCGGCTCCCGCTCCGGGACGGTGACGGCCGTGGACGCGGCCACCGGCAAGCAGCGCTGGCGGCACGCCCTGCGCGGGCACGCGGAACCGCGTTTCGGCCCGTACGACGCCGGGACCGGACTCGTCCATGTCTTCGAGGCGTCGGGCAGCGGCTCCGAGACGCTGGTCAGCGCGGTACGCGCGCGGACCGGGGAGACCGTTTGGCAGCGGCGGCTGAACGGGACGCTCTTCCCTGTCGGCACGGGCGCGGGCGGCGCGCTGTTCCTGACGTCCTCGCAGCGCGACTCGGGGACCGACGCGGTGGTCCGCTACGACCCCGAGCGGCGCAGCGCGCGCCGTGTGGCGCTGACCTTCCGGATGCCGGAGGCACAGGCCGCCGTGCGCGGGGACACGGTGTACCTCGTCTCCGGCGACGGCACGCTCCTGGCCGTCGACACGGCCGGTGACGCGGGTGGGGACGGGCGGGGGCGTGAGCTGTGGCAGCTGGAGATGGGCGGCCGCGTGTCGGCGCCCGTCATCGGCGAAGGCGACCGCCTGTACGTGTCGGCGGCGGACGGACGCCTCCTTGCGGTGGACACCGCACGCGGCGCGCTCCTGGGCCAGACGAAGCCCAAGCTCCGCGCGGGGAAGCTGGGTTACGCGGCCACCCTGCCGTCCCCGGTCGCGGCCTCGGGCGCCGTCTTCGCGACGGCCCCGGACGGCTCGGTCTTCGCGGTACCGGCGAACGACCCGGCGTCGTGGTGAGGGGACGGGGCCGGCGGCCGCCCGGGGCGCCCGGAGGGCCGCGGCACAGGCGGGTGGGCTGCGGCTCCGGGTAGCGGGCGCCCGGCAGCGCCACATGGGCGGGCGGCCGCGGCACCGGGCAGCGGGCGGGGGCCGGGGCGCCCGGCGACCCGCCGCATGGACAGGTGGCCGCGACACCGCGCAAAGCACCCCGGACCGGGACTCCGACACGCATGGGCTGGGGGCCCCGCACCGCACGGTCGGCGCCCGGGACGGTGCCGGCGCATGGACAGGTGGCCGCGACACCGCGCAAAGCACCCCGGACCGGGACTCCGGCCCGCAGGCGCCGGCACCGCCCCAGCAGGTCGGGTGCGGCACCTGACGTGCGGCCGGGCCGCGCACCGTGGTGGAGCGCCCGGGGCGCCCGGAGGGCCGCCGCATGGACCGGTGGCGCGGCAACGCCCGGCAAGTCGGGGTCAGGGTGCCTGGCTCCGGCGGCGCGCGCCGGGCGGTCGGTGCCGGCCGCCGCCCGTCGAGCCGCGGACACGCGGGCGCGGAAAGCGAAAAGCGGGGAGGGGCGTCGTCCGCCCTCTCCCCGCCTGGTCAGCTGTCTGGGCTCAGCCGAGCTTCGACACGTCCCGCACCGCGCCCTTGTCCGCGCTCGTTGCCATCGCCGCGTAGGCCCGCAGCGCCGCCGAGACCTGGCGGTCGCGGTTCTTCGGGGCGTAGACGCCGTTCAGGGCCTCGCGGCGGGCCGCCAAGTCCTCGTCGGAGACGAGGAGTTCGATCGAGCGGTTCGGGATGTCGATCCGGATCCGGTCACCGTCCTCCACCAGCGCGATCGCGCCGCCCGACGCCGCCTCCGGCGAGGCGTGGCCGATCGACAGGCCCGACGTACCTCCCGAGAAGCGGCCGTCCGTCACCAGGGCGCAGGCCTTGCCGAGGCCCCGGCCCTTCAGGAAGGACGTGGGGTAGAGCATCTCCTGCATGCCGGGGCCGCCGCGCGGACCCTCATAGCGGATGACGACGACGTCGCCCTCCTTGATCTCCTTGCGGAGGATCTTGTCGACCGCCTCGTCCTGCGACTCGCAGACGACCGCCGGACCCTCGAACGTCCAGATCGACTCGTCGACACCGGCCGTCTTCACGACACAGCCGTCGACCGCCAGGTTGCCCTTGAGGACCGCCAGGCCGCCGTCCTTCGAGTACGCGTGCTCGGCGGAGCGGATGCAGCCGCCGGCCGCGTCCAGGTCCAGGCTGTCCCACCGCTCGGACTGCGAGAACGCGGTCGCGGAGCGGACGCACCCCGGCGCCGCGTGCCACAGCTCGACGGCCTCGGCGGACGGCGAGCCACCGCGCACGTCCCAGGTCTTCAGCCAGTCGGCCAGGCTCGGGGAGTGGACGGAGTGGACGTCCTCGTTGAGCATCCCGCCGCGGTAGAGCTCGCCCAGGATCGCGGGGACGCCGCCGGCCCGGTGGACGTCCTCCATGTAGTACGTGCCGCCGGGGGCGACGTTCGGCGCGACCTTCGCCAGGCAGGGCACCCGGCGCGAGACGGCGTCGATGTCCTTGAGGTCGTAGTCGAGCCCGGCCTCCTGGGCGGCGGCCAGCAGGTGCAGGATCGTGTTGGTCGAGCCGCCCATCGCGATGTCGAGGGCCATGGCGTTGTCGAACGCGGCGCGGGTGGCGATGTTGCGCGGCAGGACCGACTCGTCGTCCTGCTCGTAGTAACGCTTGGCGATCTCGACGACCGTGCGGCCGGCGTCCTCGTACAGCGCCCTGCGGGCGGTGTGCGTGGCCAGGACGGAGCCGTTGCCCGGCAGGGAGAGGCCCATGGCCTCGGTGAGGCAGTTCATCGAGTTGGCGGTGAACATGCCGGAACACGACCCGCAGGTCGGGCAGGCGTTCTCCTCGATACGCAGGACGTCCTCGTTCGACACGTTCTCGTTCGCCGCGTCCACCATGGCGTCAATCAGGTCGAGCTTGCGGACCGTGCCGTCCACGAGGGTGGCCTGACCGGCCTCCATCGGACCGCCGGAGACGAAGACCACGGGGATGTTGAGGCGCAGCGCGGCCATCAGCATGCCGGGGGTGATCTTGTCGCAGTTGGAGATGCAGATCAGGGCGTCGGCGCAGTGCGCCTCGACCATGTACTCGACCGAGTCGGCGATCAGGTCACGGGAGGGGAGGCTGTAGAGCATTCCCGCGTGGCCCATGGCGATGCCGTCGTCGACCGCGATCGTGTTGAACTCGCGCGGGACCGCTCCGGCCGCCTTGATGGCGTCGCTCACGATCCGGCCGACCGGCGCGAGGTGGGTGTGGCCCGGGACGAACTCGGTGAAGGAGTTGGCGACGGCGATGATCGGCTTCCCGATGTCCTCGCTCGCTACGCCCGACGCCCGCATAAGGGCGCGGGCGCCCGCCATGTTGCGGCCGTGGGTGACAGTGCGGGACCTGAGCTCGGGCATCGTCGCTCGCTCCTTAGACAGATAGGGCTGTCTTCGAGCGTACGCCGCGACTCCAAGATCTGGACCGTCTGTCCGGAATACGAGACAGGCGGCTCAGTCTTCGGTCACCCCTCCGGGAGGGCCCCTGTGACCCTGGCCCGGGATCCGCTCACGCCTCGGTCAGGTAGCGCTGGAGCGTCGGCGCGACCATCCGCACGATCTCCTCCGGGTCCGCCGAGGCCAGCGGCTCCACCTGGATCACATACCGCACGATCGCGATCCCGATCATGTGCGAGGCCGCGAGCTCCGCCCGGAATTTCGGGTCCGGGACGTGCAGGTCCGCCGCCACGCGTTCCAGCATCCGCCGCAGGACGAACCCCCGCAGCACCTTCGCGGCCGCCTCGTGGGTCAGTGCCGACCGGATGACCGCCACCAGCGGGGCGCGGGTCGCCGGATTCTCCCAGACCCCGAGGAAGTACCGGGCCAGGCGCTCGCCCACGGCGTCCTTCTCCGCCTCCCCGCCGATCAGGGCGGGGATGGTCAGGGCCGGCTCGAAGGAGACCTCGATGGCGGCGGCGAAGACCTCGTCCTTGGTACCGAAGTAGTGATGGACGAGCGCCGGGTCCACCCCGGCCGCCTTGGCGATGCCACGGACCGACGTCTTGTCGTAGCCGCGCTCCGCGAACTGGGTCCTGGCCGCCTCCAGGATCAGCTCGCGGGCGCTGGGGCCGCCGTCCTCGGCCGCGCGGGCGGGCCGGCCGCGGCGCCGGGGAGCCGACGCGCCGGTCATGACCGGCGGGCGCGGGAGGAGGAGGCGGACGCGAGGTGCAGACGGGTGAAGGCCAGCGCCTCGGCGAGGTCGGCCTCACGTTCGGCGGCGGACATCGCGCGGCGGGTGTTGACCTCGATGACGACATGGCCGTCGAAGCCGTTGCGGGCCAGCCGTTCGAGGACCTCCGCGCACGGCTGGTCGCCGCGGCCGGGCACGAGGTGTTCGTCCTTGGCCGAGCCCTTGCCGTCGGCGAGATGGACATGCCCGAGCCGGTCGCCCATGCGGTCGAGCATCGCCAGGGTGTCGGTACGGGCCGTCGCGGTGTGCGAGAGGTCGATCGTGTAGTGCCGGTAGTCGTCCTTGGTGACGTCCCACTCGGGGGCGTACGCCAGCATCTCGCGGTCCTTGTAGCGCCAGGGGTACATGTTCTCGACGGCGAACCGGACGTCCGTCTCCTCGGCCATGCGCCAGATGCCGGTGACGAAGTCCCGGGCGTACTGGCGCTGCCAGCGGAACGGGGGGTGCACGACCACCGTGGACGCCCCGAGCTTCTCTGCCGCGGCCTGCGCGCGCTGGAGCTTCACCCACGGGTCGGTGGACCAGACGCGCTGGGTGATCAGCAGACAGGGCGCGTGGACGGCGAGGATCGGGACCTGGTGGTAGTCGGAGAGGCGGCGCAGGGCCTCGATGTCCTGGCTGACGGGGTCGGTCCAGACCATGATCTCGACACCGTCGTAGCCCAGGCGCGCGGCGATCTCGAAGGCCGTCGCCGTCGACTCCGGATAGACCGAGGCCGTCGACAGGGCGACCTTCGCATCCGGGATGCGCACCACTGGTTCTGCCACGAGGGACAGCGTACGGGCCACCGCCGGGGGACGGGGAGGCGGTCCGCACGGCGAGCGGTGGCACGGGGTCAGGCGCGAAGCGGGGCGGGCTGCGGGCGGGCTTCGGAGCGGGGCGGGGCGGGGCTGCGGACCGGCAGGGGCCGGGGCGGGGTTCGTACGAGCCCCGCCGGGGCCGGGGCGGGGCTGCGGACCGGCAGGGGCCCGCGCGGGGATTCGTACGGGCCCCATCGCGGGCCGGGGCGACCTCAGCCCGTCGGCAGGTGGTCCAGGCGGCGCAGGATGACGCCCTCGCGGAGCGCCCAGGGGCAGATCTCCAGCTCGTCCACGCCGAACAGGTCCATCGCGCCCTCGGCCACCATCGCTCCTGCCAGCAGCTGTGGTGCCCGGCCCTCGGAGACCCCCGGGAGGCTCGCGCGCTGGCCCACGGTCATGGCCGCGAGCTTGGGCACCCACTCCTCCAGGGCCTTGCGGCTCAGCACGCGCCCCACGTAGAGCCCTTCACCGGAGCCGGGCGCCCCGGCGATCCGGGCCAGTTGCTTGAAGGTCTTGGACGTGGCCACGACATGATCCGGCTTCCCGAAGCGGCTGAACTCGCCGACCGTGCGCGCGATCTCGGCCCGGACATGACGCCGCAGCGCCCGTATGGCGGTGGAGTCGGCCGGGTCCCCGGGCAGCCACGCGGCGGTCAGGCGGCCCGCGCCGAGGGGGAGGGAGACGGCCGCGTCGGGTTCCTCGTCCATGCCGTACGCGATCTCCAGCGAGCCGCCGCCGATGTCCAGGAGCAGCAGCTTGCCCGCGGACCAGCCGAACCAGCGGCGCGCGGCGAGGAAGGTGAGACGCGCCTCCTCCTCGCCGGTGAGGACCTGGAGGTCCAGGCCCGTCTCGTCCTTCACACGGGCCAGGACGGCCTCGACGTTGGTCGCCTCGCGCACCGCGGAGGTCGCGAAGGGCAGGACCTCCTCGCATCCCTTGTCCTCGGCGGCCTGAACGGCGTCGGCGAGCGTGGCGATCAGCCGGTCGACCCCGTCGTCCGCTATGGCGCCCGACCCGTCGAGCAGCTCGGCGAGGCGCAGCTCCGCCTTGTGCGAGTGGGCGGGCTGGGGGCGGGCGCCGGGGTGGGCGTCCACCACCAGCAGGTGCACTGTGTTCGAACCGACGTCGAGGACTCCGAGTCTCATGGGCGGAACGCTACTGCGCTCGCGCGCATACGCTTGGCGTGTGCCAAAGACGAAAAAGGCGAAGCCGGGCAAAGCCGATATCTCGGCGGTCCCGATGACTTCCAAGGCCTCCAAGAAGCCGATCAAGACCCTCGAACCGGACGAGAAGGGTCTGGATTTCGCGCGCGCGTGGGTCGAGTTCCCCGATCCCGCCGACGACGAACAGGTCTTCCGCTGCGACCTGACGTGGCTGACCTCGCGCTGGTCCTGCATCTTCGGCAGCGGCTGCCAGGGCATCCAGGCGGGCCGCGCGGACGACGGTTGTTGCACGCTGGGAGCGCACTTCTCGGACGAGGACGACGAGAAACGCGTCGCCTCCCATGTGGAACGCCTCACTCCGGATCTGTGGCAGTTCCATGACGTCGGCACGTCGAGCGGCTGGGTGCAGAAGGACGAGGACGGTGAGCGTCAGACGCGCCGCTGGGAGGGTTCCTGCATCTTCCAGAACCGTCCGGGCTTCGCCGGTGGCGCGGGGTGCTCGCTGCACATCCTGGCCCTCAAGGAGGGCAGGGAGCCGCTGGAGACCAAGCCGGACGTCTGCTGGCAGCTGCCGGTGCGCCGGACGTACGACTGGATCGACCGGCCCGACGACAGCCGGGTGCTCCAGATCTCGATCGGCGAGTACGACCGGCGGGGCTGGGGCCCCGGCGGCCATGACCTGCACTGGTGGTGCACCTCGGCGACTTCGGCGCACGGCGCGGGCGAGCCGGTCTATGTGACCTATCGGCCGGAGCTGACCGAGCTGATGGGCAAGGAGGCGTACGACGTGCTGGCGGGGCTGTGTGCGGCCCGCCTGGCGTCCCAGCTGCCGCTGGTGGCCCCGCACCCGGCCGACCCCACCGTCTGAGCCCGGCCTCCGGTCAGGCCCACCCGAGGTCCGGCCCTGCCCGCCCCAGTCCGGCCCCCGGCCCGCCCAAAGTCCGGCCCGGCCCTCCCGATTCCCGTTTCCGGATCAGTTCGACTGCGATGGTGACTCCGGTTCGCTCGGCGCCTGCGTCGAGTCCGACGGGGTCGGGTCCGGCACGGGCGGGGTGGGTGTGGGATCCGGCCCCGGCGGCGTGGTCGACGTCGGGTCCGGGTCCGGCGGCGTGGGCGTCGGGTCCGGGTCGGGCGGCGTCGGCGTGGGGTCCGGGTCCGGCGGCGTGGGGGTCGGCGGACGGTCCGGGCCGTATCCGTCGATCTCGACGATCGCGCCGGCCGGGTCGATGCCCACGCGCGCGCTCCACGGGCCCTGCGGCTCGCGGTCGTGGTCCACGGCGATGTAGATCGTGACGGACTCTCCGGGGCGGAGCGTGCCCGATGTCCGGCTCACGAACAGCCAGGAGGCGTTCGTCCACAGCGACCAGGCGACCGGGGCGCCGCCCGAGGCGGTGAGCGTGAGGGTCGTCGTGTCGCCTGCCGGGTGCGCCGCGACCGTGATGCGGCCGGGGCCCCGCCCGGCGTGGCCGGGAGGCGCCGGAGTACCGGCGCTGATCACCTCGACCGACACGTCCGGGGAACGGCTGCCCTGGGTGAAGCGCGGTTCGGACCGGGTGCTGGCGTTGCCCGCGTTCTCGTAGTGCTGGTACGGCCGGTCGTCGCCGCCGGGCACGTCCGCCTCGCTCGCCGTGACGGTGGAGACGTCCCGGCCCTCGCCGGTCAGCGGCGCACCCCGGTAGGCCGCCCACAGCGCGAGCACCGGCGCGGCGACCACGGCCGCGACGACCGTGGTCGTCACCGCCCGGGCCCTCATCCGGTCGCGGCGCGCCGCGTGGTCCTTGGGGTCCATCGGGAAACCGGTCGGCCCGAAGCGAGGTGCGCCGGCACGCGCCCGGGGGGCGTGCAGCATCGCCACGTACACGGCCGCCCTGGGCGCCTCGACCAGCGGGAGCTTCGCCGGGGTGACGGTCGCGCCCGGCCAGGGGGACGCGGCGCCCGCGCGCTCGGCGGCGCGCCGGCAGCGAGGGCAGTCGTCGACGTGGCGGACCAGCTCGCGGCGCAGGGTCGCGGAGAGCAGGACCCGCTGGTCGCCGGTGAGCTGGGCGACGCTCGGGCAGGTGCCCGTCTCGACGACCGCGAGCGCGGCGCGGGTGCGCTCGACCTCGCAGGCGGCGGAGGCCAGCAGCTCACGTGCGGCGAGGGCGCCGAGACCGAGGACGGAGGCGACCTCCTCGGGGGCGAGCTGGTGGCGTACGGCGAGCTCCAGGGCCTCGCGCTGCTCGGGGGTCGTACCGGCCGCCTCGGGCCAGGCGAGCAGGGCGAGCTCCGCGTGGCGGCGCTCGGCGGTCTCCTCGGAGACCGCGGGTGCGTGCGGCGGGACGACGGCGGGGCGGCCGGTGTGGGCGCCCGGACGGCGGCGGCGCTGCTCGCCGAGCGTGCGCAGGCATGCCCAGCGGGCCAGGGCGTAGAGCCAGGCCCTGCGCCCGGAATCGTCCCGCGCCGGACATCGGCCGTGATGGCGTTCCGCGATGGCGAGTACGTCTCCGAGGACGGTGGTCGCCGTGTCGTGGTCGCACAGCACCGCGAGGCAGTAGGTGAACAGTCCGTCCAGATGCGCCTCGTAGCGAGCGGGCGGCTGCTGCGCGAGCGTGCGGGGGCCCGCGCCGGCCGCCGCGGTCGCGTTCGGCGCGGGCGTGTTCGGCGCGGTCGTGTCCGCCGCGGTGGACATGCGGTCCTCGGTGGTCCGGGTGGCGGTGGGGGACGCGGTGGCCGTCGGGCGCGAGCCGGCCGGGGTGTCCGAGGCCGACCGGGGCGCGCGACGGTGCGCCCGGTGTGCGCCGGTGGTGTGCGTAGGGGGTTCCAGCCTGCTGCTCGTCACCCGGCGACGGTAGGCAGGCGAAGGCACACTCTTCGTACCTCTTCGGCTCTTTTAACACTTACGGGTGAACGTATCCCTCAAAAGGGGACAGTCACGGTTGCCTTGGTCCCGGCCGAAGCGTTATGGGACAACGGCGGCGAACGGGGGCGGAATGGACTGCGGGACGGAGTGTCAGTGGGTGCGGCTACGGTTTCCGCATGGCTGCCCGTACTAAATCCGCCAAGGACAGGCCGTCCTACCGCTGCACCGAGTGCGGGTGGACGACCGCCAAGTGGCTCGGCCGATGCCCCGAATGCCAGGCGTGGGGCACGGTCGAGGAGTACGGCGCGCCCGCTGTCCGTACGACCGCCGCGGGCCGCGTCTCCACCGCCGCGCTGCCCATCGGCCAGGTCGACGGCCGCCAGGCCACGGCCCGCAGTACCGGCGTGCCCGAGCTCGACCGGGTCCTCGGCGGTGGGCTGGTGCCGGGCGCGGTCGTGCTGCTCGCGGGCGAGCCCGGCGTCGGCAAGTCGACGCTGCTGCTCGACGTCGCGGCGAAGGCGGCCAGCGACGAGCACCGGACGCTCTATGTGACGGGCGAGGAGTCGGCCAGCCAGGTGCGGCTGCGCGCGGACCGGATCAAGGCGATCGACGACCACCTCTATCTCGCGGCGGAGACCGACCTGTCGGCGGTACTGGGGCATCTGGACGCGGTCAAGCCGTCGCTCCTGATCCTCGACTCGGTGCAGACCGTGGCGTCCCCGGAGATCGACGGGGCGCCGGGCGGCATGGCCCAGGTCCGCGAGGTGGCGGGCGCGCTGATCCGCGCCTCCAAGGACCGCGGCATGGCCACGCTGCTCGTCGGCCATGTCACCAAGGACGGCGCGATCGCCGGGCCCCGGCTCCTCGAGCACCTCGTCGACGTCGTCCTCTCCTTCGAGGGCGACCGTCATGCGCGGCTGCGGCTCGTGCGGGGCGTGAAGAACCGCTACGGCGCGACGGACGAGGTCGGCTGCTTCGAGCTGCACGACGAAGGGATCACCGGGCTCACCGACCCCTCCGGGCTCTTCCTGACGCGGCGCGACGCGCCTGTGCCGGGCACCTGCCTGACGGTCACGCTGGAGGGGCGCCGTCCCCTCGTCGCCGAGGTGCAGGCGCTGACGGTGGACTCGCAGATCCCCTCGCCCCGGCGGACCACCTCGGGTCTGGAGACCTCCCGGGTCTCGATGATGCTGGCGGTCCTGGAGCAGCGCGGGCGGATCACGGCGCTCGGCAAGCGCGACATCTACAGCGCGACGGTCGGTGGCGTGAAGCTCTCCGAGCCGGCGGCGGACCTGGCGATCGCGCTGGCTCTCGCCTCGGCCGCGAGTGACACCCCGCTGCCGAAGAACCTGGTCGCGATCGGCGAGGTGGGCCTCGCGGGCGAGGTCCGGCGGGTCACCGGCGTCCAGCGCCGGCTGACGGAGGCGCACCGCCTCGGCTTCACCCACGCCCTGGTCCCCACCGACCCGGGCCGGATTCCTCCGGGCATGAAGGTCACGGAGGTCGCCGACATGGGCGACGCCCTGCGGGTGCTGCCCAGGAGCCGCAGGTCGGCCCCGAAGGACACGGCGGAGACGAACGGCTGAGGCGGGAGCGAGGCGGGAGCGAGCCGGGGCCGAGGCGCGGGCCCGGGTGCGCGCAGGCCCACCGCCCGGCCCCGGCCCAGGTACGCGCGGGGCGCCGACCGCCCGGCCCGGGGACGAGTGCCCGCAAGGCCCCCACTGCCCGGCCCCGGCCCCGGGCACGCCGGGGCGCCTTACGCGCAAGGCCCCGACCACCCGGCCCCGCCCGAGTGCGCGCCGGCCGCCCGGCCCGGGTACGAGTTCCCGCAAGGCCCCCACCACCCGGACACGGTTCGGATACGCGCACGCCCCCCGGCTCCCCGCCCTCGGTTCGCGGTCGCGCCACCGGGGTAGGGACCGCCCCGCGGGGCCGGGTCCGCAGGGGGCGGCGCACGGGCCCCCGGCCCGGTCGCAGACGTCCTCGCAGCACCCCGCTGTGCCGCGGCGCAGCCCGGGGGCTAGCGGGGTCGCTAGACTTTGCCCTGGTCTCGCCCATCCGTACGAGCCGGAGGAGTGCAGTGGCAGCCAAGGACGGGGCATCAGCTCCCGGAAAGTCCGGCGGAGGCTCCGGCAACGAAGCCCTGATGCGTGCGTCCCTGAGCGCTGTCGCCCCCGGCATGGCCCTGCGTGACGGTCTGGAGCGCATCCTTCGCGGAAACACGGGCGGCCTGATCGTTCTCGGCATGGACAAGACCGTCGAGTCGATGTGCACGGGCGGGTTCGTGCTGGACGTGGAGTTCACCGCGACCCGGCTGCGCGAGCTGTGCAAGCTCGACGGCGCGCTCATCCTCGACAAGGACATGACCAAGATCCTGCGGGCGGGCGTCCAGCTCGTCCCGGACGCGTCCATCCCCACCGAGGAGACCGGCACCCGCCACCGCACCGCCGACCGGGTCTCCAAGCAGTGCAACTTCCCCGTGGTCTCCGTGTCCCAGTCGATGCGGCTCATCGCCCTGTATGTGAACGGTGAGCGCCGCGTCCTGGAGGAGTCGGCCGCGATCCTCTCCCGGGCCAACCAGGCACTGGCGACCCTGGAGCGGTACAAGCTCCGCCTCGACGAGGTCGCCGGCACCCTCTCCGCCCTGGAGATCGAGGACCTGGTGACGGTCCGGGACGTCACGGCCGTCGCGCAGCGCCTGGAGATGGTGCGCCGGATCGCCACCGAGATCGCCGAGTACGTCGTGGAACTGGGCACGGACGGCCGGCTGCTCTCCCTCCAGCTCGACGAGCTGATCGCGGGCGTGGAGCCGGAGCGGGAGCTCGTCGTACGGGACTACGTGCCGGAGCCGACGGCCAAGCGGTCCCGCACCGTCTCCGAGGCGCTCACCGAGCTGGACGCCCTGAGCCACACCGAACTGCTCGAACTGCCCGTCGTGGCCCGCGCGTTGGGTTACAGCGGGTCGCCCGAGACGCTGGACTCCGCGGTCTCGCCGCGCGGCTACCGGCTGCTGGCCAAGGTGCCCCGGCTGCCGGGCGCCATCATCGAGCGGCTGGTGGAGCACTTCGGGGGTCTGCAGAAGCTGCTGGCCGCGAGCGTCGACGACCTGCAGACGGTGGACGGCGTCGGCGAGGCCCGGGCCAGGAGCGTCCGCGAGGGTCTCTCGCGGCTCGCCGAATCGTCCATCCTCGAGCGGTACGTGTAGCGCGGTCCGCAAGGGGTTCCGCGCACCGCGGAGACCGGGAGAAGCGCGGCGGGCACTCCCGGCCCGCCAGGCCCGGCAAGTACCGAAAGGCAGGTCCTCAGTCCTTCGCCAGGGTGAAGGACGCCGGCAGCACCTTCACGCCCGGCACCTGCGCCTCGACCAGGTACGTTCCGGGGCCGGCGACCGCCGCGGGCGGCGTCGCGCACTGCGGAGCGCTCTGCCTGCGGTCCCACTCCACGGTGTACGTGACGGTCCCGCCCGCGGGGACACTCAGCAGCACGCTGCCGGCGCCGCGCGGGCAGTCCTTGGACGACCACACCTCGTCGTCCTGGTTGTCACTGATCGTCAGTACGGCGTGGACCGGCCCGAAGTCGGCCTTGCAGCTGACGGTGGAGGTGTTGCGGGCGACCAGCTGGAACTGCGGCTTCTCGCCGGGCTCGTACGAGACCTTCATGGAGCGCAGGGTCAACTGGAGACCGGCGGGCGCGCAGTTGGGCAGTGGCGAGTTCGCCGGGACCTGCTGGCCGGTGCCCGTGCCGGCGCCGCCGGAGCCGCCCGTACCGGTGGTGTCGCCGTTCTTGGCGCCCTCGGCGCCGCTCGCCGTGCCGCCCCCGGTGCCGCCGCCACTCGCGCCGGAATCGCCCGACTCGTCGCGTCCGCCCGGCTGTTCACTGATCGCGGGACCCGACGAGGAGGGCCCTGGGGTGATGGCGGGCGGCTTGGGAGAGGCGCCGTTGGCGCCGTCGCTGCCCTGCTTCGAGCCACCGCCGATGGAGGAGACGGACCACACCGCGAGCAGGACCAGCAGGGCGATCAGGCACAGCGCGACCGCCCTCCGTCGCCAGTAGATGGAGGAGGGAAGCGGCCCGACCGGATTGCGCATAGATCCCACGGACGGAACCTTACGAGAGATCGACGCCAACTCCCGCCCCACCCGCCGCCTCGCGGCCCAAGTTTTACGGATGATCACATCCGAACGCCCGTCAACGGGGCCCGGAGGGCCGTCGGGGCGTCTTGGGCGGCCGTCGCGCCGAGGCCGCGCGTGAGGTCGTGTCCCGGCCAGGTACGGTCCATCAGATGAGCCAGGACCTCTATCTCGACATCACCGACTTCGCCCGCACCACACCCTCGTGGTTCCAGACGCTCGCCGAGCTGTGGACCGAGGCCGGACTGCTCCTGTTCGGACTGCTCTTCGTGGTCGGCTGGTGGCTGGCGCGTTCCGCCGGCTCGCGGGTGATGGCGCTCGCGCTGCTCGCCCCGCTCTCGACCGCCTTCGGCTATGTGGTGAGCGAGGCCCTGAAGTCCCTGGTGGACGAGGAGCGGCCGTGCCGGGCCGTCGCCGGCGCCGGCCGCCCGCTGGTGGAGTGCCCGCCGTACGGGGACTGGTCGTTCCCCAGCAACCACTCCGCGATCGCGGGCGCCGCCGCGGTCGCCGTGACCTTCGCCCTGGTCGCATTCTGGCGGTGGATCGCCTGGCCGGCCGCGGTGATGGCCGTACTGATGGCGCTGTCCCGGGTGTTCGTGGGCGTGCACTACCCGCACGACGTGGCGGCGGGCCTCGTACTCGGCGCGACCTTCGCGTTCGTCTTCGTACGGCTGCTGACCCGCCCCGTCCTGGCGCTCGTGGAGACGGCCCGGACCAGCCGCAACACCCTCGCCGTGTGGTGCGTGGGTCGCGGGCCGCGCGCACACGCCTCCGTGCGCCCTGAGCGGGTGCCGCACCGGTCGTTGTGAACGTGTCAGGATCGGAGGTGCCATGACTGCCACTGACGCCCCCATCCCGGTCGACGACCCGGTCGACGCCCCCCTCGACGCCCCCGCGGCTGCCCGCCTCCACGCGCCCGTCCTCGCGTGGTTCGAGCAGCACGCCCGTGACCTGCCCTGGCGCCGCCCCGAGGCGGGCGCCTGGGGCGTGATGGTCAGCGAGTTCATGCTGCAGCAGACCCCGGTCGCCCGGGTCCTGCCGGTGTACGAGCAGTGGCTGGCCCGCTGGCCTCGCCCCGCCGACCTGGCCGTCGCCGCGCCCGGGGACGCCGTGCGCGCCTGGGGCAGGCTCGGCTATCCGCGCAGGGCCCTGCGGCTGCACGGGGCGGCCGTGGCGATAACGGAGCGGCACGGCGGAGACGTACCGAAGGACCACGCCCATCTGCTCGCGCTGCCGGGCATCGGCGAGTACACCGCGGCTGCCGTGGCCTCGTTCGCCTACGGACAGCGCCACGCCGTGCTCGACACCAATGTGCGCCGGGTCTTCGCCCGGGCCGCGGCCGGGATCCAGTACCCGCCGAACGCCACCACGGCCGCCGAGCGCAGGCTGGCCCGCGCCCTGCTGCCCGACGACGACGCGAGGGCGGCCCGCTGGGCGGCGGCCTCGATGGAGCTCGGCGCGCTGGTGTGCACCGCGAAGAACGAGGACTGCGGGCGCTGCCCCATCTCGGGGCAGTGCGCGTGGCTGCGGGCCGGGAAGCCCGCCCATGACGGGCCGGCGCGGCGCGGCCAGACGTATGCGGGTACCGACCGCCAGGTGCGGGGGCGGCTGCTGGCCGTCCTGCGTGACGCGGTGGGCCCGGTGTCGCAGGCGGCGCTGGACGCCGTGTGGGACGAGCCGGTGCAGCGGGCCCGGGCGCTGGACGGGCTGGTCGCCGACGGGCTGGTGGAGCCGCTGGCGAACGGTGCGTACCGGCTGCCGGCCTCGCGGCCCGTCCAGCCGGGAACCGCTCCCGTTCCCCCGGCCGGATCACGGCCCCGCGAAGCCTGACACAAACGCTGTTACACAACCGATGGGCAGCCGTGCGTCCGCCGACGGCTGCCCCGGACAGCCCCGTGACAACCGCTCCGTAGCTTCAGTGGCGCAACGGAAAACAGGCTGTATCACGGGGATCGGAGGCGGTTGAGAATGGCGCACGGCGAGGTGCTCGAATTCGAAGAGTACGTACGCACGCGACAGGAGGCCCTGCTGCGCAGCGCCCGCCGCCTCGTCCCCGACCCGGTCGACGCCCAGGACCTGCTCCAGACCGCGCTGGCCCGTACGTACGGCCGGTGGGACGGGATCGCGGACAAGTCGCTCGCCGACGCGTACCTTCGCCGGGTGATGATCAATACGCGGACCGAGTGGTGGCGCGCCCGGAAGCTCGAAGAGGTGCCCACCGAGCAGCTTCCCGACGCGAGCGTCGACGACGCCACCGAGCAGCACGCCGACCGGGCCCTGCTGATGGACGTCCTGAAGGTCCTCGCGCCCAAGCAGCGCAGTGTCGTGGTGCTGCGGCACTGGGAACAGATGAGCACCGAGGAGACCGCCGCCGCGCTGGGCATGTCGACCGGTACGGTGAAGAGCACGCTTCACCGGGCACTGGCCCGTCTGCGCCAGGAACTGGAGAGCCGCGGCATCGACACCGACGCCCGCGCCCTGGAGCGGTCCGGTGGACGACACGACGAAGGGTGGCGGGAGCGGTGCGCGGCGTAGCTGCCAGACGCGAGAGCGACGGCGCGAGCCACACGACGACGAGCCCCGGCCGCATGGCGGACCAGGGGCTCCCGCACGGCGGCGGCAGCCGGCACGGTGGCGGGATCAGGGCGGCGGGCACCACGGCACTGGCCGGGCTCGCCGCCATCGGCCTGCTCGTGGGCGGGTGCTCGTCCGGTGGGACGGGCTCGCGCGACGAGGGCGCCGCACGGCCCGACCAGGGAACGCCCACGGCCTCCCTGCCCTCCCCGTCGGCATCGTCGCCCCCGCCCTTCAAGAAGGTCGACGCGGCCCGGCTGATCAAGAGCGACCCGAAGGTCAGCGACCGGGTGAAGGACGATCTGAAGCCCTGCGCGGCACATGCGTACCCGGTGGACACCACGTACGGGAATCTGACGGGCGGCTCGTCCCCGGATGTGGTCGTCAACGTGGTGACCTGCGGTGATGCCGTGGGCATCGGCACGTATGTGTACCGCCAGGAGAACGACACGTACAAGAATGTCTTCGCGGTGGAGGATCCGGCGGTCTACGCCACCATCGACCGGGGCGACCTGGTGGTCACCAAGCAGGTGTACGCCAAGGGCGACCCGGTGGAGTACCCCTCCGGCGAGGACGTGGTCACGTACCGCTGGTCGGGGAACAAGTTCATCCAGCACGACTGGGTGCACAACGACTACAGCAAAGCGGTCGGCGACGGCGACGGTCCCGCGCCGTCCGCGCCGAGCGAGAACTGAGAGCGGACGATGGCCGAGACCCATGTCCTGTTCGTCGAGGACGACGACGTGATCCGCGAAGCCACCCAGCTCGCCCTGGAGCGGGACGGCTTCGCGGTCACCGCCATGCCGGACGGCCTGTCCGGGCTGGAGGCGTTCCGGGCGCGGCAGCCGGACATCGCGCTGCTGGACGTGATGCTGCCGGGCATGGACGGCGTCAGCCTGTGCCGGCGGATCCGTGACGAGTCGACCGTCCCCGTGATCATGCTCTCGGCGCGGGCCGACTCCATCGACGTGGTGCTCGGCCTGGAGGCCGGGGCCGACGACTACGTCACCAAGCCGTTCGACGGCTCGGTGCTCGTCGCCCGGATTCGTGCCGTTCTGCGGCGCTTCGGGCACGCCGGCGGGCCGGCGGGGGGCGCGGCCGACGCGGGCCAGCCGACGCGCGACGAGCAGGGCGGCGTGCTGGTCTTCGGCGACCTGGAGGTCGACACGGACGGCATGGAGGTCCGCCGCGGCGGCGCCCCGGTGGGTCTGACGCCGACCGAGATGCGGCTGCTGCTGGAGTTCTCGGGCGCGCCGGGGACGGTCCTGTCGCGGGACAAGCTGCTGGAGCGGGTCTGGGACTACGGCTGGGGCGGTGACACCCGGGTGGTGGACGTCCATGTCCAGCGGCTGCGGACGAAGATCGGGCAGGACCGGATCGAAACAGTCCGCGGTTTCGGATACAAGCTGAAGGCGTGAGCTGAAGGCATGAAGCGACACGCGGTACGCGTCGGGGCCATACTCGCGGAACGGGACCCACTCGTATGAAGCCGCTCGCCCTTCGTATGAAGCCGCTCGCCCTGCGCACCGGGGTCCGCTGGAAGATCGCCATCGCCATCGGGGCGGTCGGCGCGCTGATCGCCGTGACGCTGAGCCTCGTCGTGCACAGCGCCGCCCGTATCTCCATGCTCGACAACGAGCGTGAGGTGCAGATGGAGCGGCTGCTCTTCGCGCAGCGGATGTACGAGACGTCCAAGCCGAAAGAGCCCAAGTTCAACACCGAGATCAACGACCGGGCCCTGCCGCCGCAGCTCCACCGGCTGATGCGGGACAAGCGGCGCGGCACGTTCGTGCAGGAGCAGACGGACGGGGGCCCGCCCGACATCTGGGCGGCCGTGCCGCTCGCCAACGGCGATGTGCTGTCCCTGCACACCCGTTTCACCGACCGCAGCACGACGATCATGAAGGACCTCGACCGGGCGCTGATGATCGGCTCAGTGGCGGTCGTCTTCGGCGGCTGCGCGCTCGGTGTTCTGATCGGCGGGCAGCTCTCCCGCAGGCTCCGCAAGGCCGCGGCGGCGGCCGGGCGGGTCGCCCAGGGCAACACGGAGGTACGGGTACGGGACGCCATCGGCGGAGTCGTACGGGACGAGACGGACGAGCTGGCCCGGGCGGTCGACGCGCTGACCGACGCGCTGCAGGAGCGGATCGAGGCGGAGCGGCGGGTCACCGCCGACATCGCGCACGAGCTGCGCACCCCGGTGACCGGACTGCTCACGGCCGCAGAACTGCTGCCGCCCGGCCGCCCCACGGAGCTCGTACGGGACCGGGCGCAGGCGATGCGCACCCTGGTCGAGGACGTGCTGGAGGTGGCCCGGCTGGACAGCGCGTCGGAGCGGGCCGAGCTTCAGGAGATCTCGCTCGGGGAGTTCGTGGCCCGTCGGGTCACCGCGCTCGACCCGGAGATCGTGGTGCGGGTGGTTCACGAGTCGTGGGTGAGCACCGATCCGCGCCGGTTGGAGCGCATCCTGATCAATCTGCTGGCCAACGCCGCCAAGCACGGCAAGCCCCCGGTCGAGGTGACCGTCGAGGGCCGCGTGGTCCGGGTCCGCGACCACGGCCCGGGCTTCCCCGAGGCGCTGCTGCGGGAGGGGCCGAGCCGTTTCCGTACGGGCGCGAGCGACCGGGCGGGCCAGGGGCACGGCCTGGGCCTGACGATCGCGGCGGGCCAGGCCCGCGTCCTCGGCGCCCGGCTGACGTTCCGCAACGCGGCGCCGGAGGGGGCGGAGGGCTCGACCGGGGCGATCGCGGTCCTCTGGCTCCCGGACCATGCCCCGACGAACACGGGCAGCTTCCCCATCCTCCAGTTCCCGGAGGGGACGCTGCCGTAGGCGGAAGGCCGCCCTCTCTCCACCGGGAAGGCCCCGGGCGCTCATGCGCCCGGGGCCTTCCCTTCGTATCCGCTTGTGCCTCGCCGGTCAGACCGTCTCCGCGACCTTTCCGTCGGACGTCGGGCTCGGTGCGGCGGTCGGCTTCGGACCCGCGCCCCTCAGCGGGACCTCCTTGACGAAGAAGGCCGCGAGGAAGCCGACGATCGCGATGGCCGAGCCGAGCAGGAAGGCCCCGTGCGTCCCGGACGCCACCGCGACCTGGTACGCCTCACGGAGGTCCTCCGGGAGCCGCGCCAGGCTCGCCGCGTCCAGCTGCGCGGACTGCTGCGTCAGCTGACCGCCGCCGTGTCCCGCCATCTCGGACTGGACCCGGCTGGTGAAGAGGGCGCCCATGATCGCCACGCCGAAGGAGGAGCCGAGCGTACGGAACAGGGTGGCCGACGAGGAGGCGACGCCCATGTCCTTCATCTCGACGCTGTTCTGCGCGACCAGCATGGTGATCTGCATCAGGAAGCCCATGCCCGCGCCGAGCACCGCCATGTAGAGGCCGGAGGTCAGCCGCGAGGTGCCGGTGTCCATCTGGGCGAGCAGGAAGAGCCCGACCACCATCAGCGCGCCACCCACGATGGGGAAGATCCGGTACTTGCCGCTGCTGGTCGTGACCCGCCCCGCGATCAGTGAGACGACCATCATCGACATCAGCATGGGCAGGAGCAGCAGGCCGGAGTTGGTGGCCGACGCCCCCTGCACCGACTGCTGGAACAGCGGCAGGAAGAGGACCGCGCCGAACATCACGAAGCCGGTCAGGAACCCGATCACCGACATCAGCGAGAAGTTGCGGCTGCGGAAGATGTGCAGCGGCAGGATCGGGTCGGAGGCGCGGGTCTCCGCGTACAGGAAGCCGGCGAGCGAGACGACGCCGGTGGCGATCAGGGCGAGGATCGTGCCGGAGCCCCAGGCGTACTCCGTACCGCCCCAGGTGGTGACCAGCACGGTCGAGGTGATGCCGACGGTGAGCAGCGCGGCGCCGAGGTAGTCGATCCGGGTCTTGCCGGTCCGCTCCTTCTTCGGCAGGTGGAGCACGGCGGTGACCATGGCGAGGGCGACGACGCCCAGCGGCAGGTTGATGTAGAAGGACCAGCGCCAGCCCCAGTGGTCGGTGATCGAGCCGCCGACGAGCGGTCCGCCGATCATCGCGAGCGCCATGACGCCGGCCATCATGCCCTGGTACTTGCCTCGGTCACGGGGCGGGATCAGGTCGCCGATGATCGCCATCACGCCGACCATGAGCCCGCCGGCGCCGAGGCCCTGCACGGCGCGGAAGCCGATGAGCTGGGCCATGTCCTGAGCCATGCCACTCAGCACGGAGCCGATCAGGAAGATCACGATCGAGGTGAGGAAGATGCCCTTCCGCCCGTACATGTCACCGAGCTTGCCCCAGATCGGGGTGGAGGCGGCGGTGGCGAGGGTGTAGGCGGTGACGACCCAGGAGAGATGCTCCAGGCCCCCGAGCTCGCCGACTATGGTCGGCATCGCCGTGCCGATGATCATGTTGTCGAGCATCGCGAGCAACATCGCGATCATCAACGCGAGCAGAACCACCCGCACGCTGCGGGGTGCGGCCGAGCCGTCCGCCTCTTTCCCGGTGTCCGTCGCTGTTGCCATGGTCCCTACTCCCCTGTGGTCCCGGTACGTGGTGCCGCCGGGCACTTACTTGCCGCCCGGCTAGTTGACTACAATGGGGAAGGTAGCCCCGTAACTAGCCGGGCGTCAAGTAAGTTTGTGGGATGTAGGAGAGCAGCATGGCCCGAGGCAATACCCGCCAGCGCATCCAGGACGTAGCCCTCGAACTCTTCGCCGAGCAGGGGTACGAGAAGACCTCCCTACGGGAGATCGCCGAGCGGCTCGACGTCACCAAGGCCGCGCTCTACTACCACTACAAGACCAAGGAAGACATCCTGGTCAGCCTCTTCGAGGACCTGACCCGGCCCATGGACGAGCTGATCGCCTGGGCGCAGGACGAGCCGCGCACGCTCGAGACCAAGCAGGAAGTGCTGCGCCGCTACAACGACGCGCTCAGCGGCGCGGCCCCGCTGTTCCGCTTCATGCAGGAGAACCAGGCGACCGTGCGCGAGCTGAGCGTCGGGGAGTCCTTCAAGGACCGCATGATCCGGATGCTGGCGCTGTTCAAGGAGCCGGACGCCGCCCTGGTCGATCAGGTGCGCTGCATCAGCGCGCTGTTCACGCTGCACGCGGCGCAGTTCGCCATGAAGGACATCGAGGGCGACCCCGAGGAGAAGCGCGCGGCTGTCCTCGAGGTCGCCCTCGGTCTGATCACTCAGGCTCACACCCCGTAGGGCCCGGGCCGCGTCAGACCACGACGCCCGCGGAGCGGAGGAAGGCGACCGGGTTGAGCGCGGAGCCGTAGTTCGGGGTGGTGCGGATCTCGAAGTGCAGGTGCGGGCCGGAGGAGTTTCCGGTGTTGCCGGAGCGGGCGATGACCTGGCCGGCCTTCACCTTCGAGCCCACGCCCACGCCGATCTTCGACAGGTGCGCGTACTGCGAGTACTTGCCGTTGGCGTGACGGATGACGATCGCGTTGCCGTACGCGGGGCCGTCGCCGCCACCGTTCGGGCCGGCCTTCACCACGGTGCCGGAACCGGCGGCCTTGACCGCGGTGCCGATCGGCACGGCGAAGTCCTGGCCGGAGTGCTTGTGGGACCACATCGAGCCGCCCTGGTTGAAGCTGGCGGTCTTCGTGTACGAGCTGACCGGCTTCACCCACGCCGGGTTCTTCTTGGCCTTCACGACGGCCTTCTTGACCTTCGCGGCAGCCTTCGCCTTCGCGACGGCCTTCGCCTTGGCGGCGGCCTCGACCTTCGCCGCGGACACGGCGGCGGCGTGGGCCTGCGCGTCCGCCTGGGCGGCGATGGCGGCGGACGTACCGGCCACAGCGGCCCCGGCCTGGCTCTCGGCGGCGAAGGCGTTCCCGGCTCCGGACACGACGGTCGCTCCGAGGCCGGCGGCGATCAGGGAGACGACGGCGGTACGGGCGGGATGCTGGACGCGCTTCGACATACGGGGGAGACCTCCGGACATGAACGGACCCGACGCGAGCGGTGCGCCGGGCGGTGGTGCCATCCCTTGGTAACCCGAGCCCCCATCTCGGCTCAAACACCCCATCTACGACATCGTGTCGTAGCGATCTCCTCCGGATGGCGGGTCTTGACGCCGCCGGATGCGCTTCCCCGAATCCGGGCAAACCGCTCTCGATCAGAGGTTTAACCCCATGTCCGGCCTGCCCGCATTCGACAGCGGGGCGGGGTCGTCGGACCCATGGAACCCGGGGGCCCGAAGACCCCCTCCTGGGTGCGCCAAAAGTCCCGAATCGACACTTAACATGACGACTATTCCGGCTAGTACCGCCGAAATCGCCTGTGCGCCTTGTCACGGCCGGTGGGCCGAAAGACCCCCGATCCCGGGACCACCGGCCGCCACCGTCGCTAGGCTGGCCGGCCGGACACACAGGGGAACGGCTTCGGGGGACGCACGTGGATCCAGCGCTTATCGGTACCCGTCTGGCATCGAGCGCGATCGGCCCGCTGATCAAGAAACTGCTGGTCCAGGAGGCGCCCGGGGCCGGGCTCACCGAGCGCCGCATCCGGCTCTCCCGGCTCTTCTCCTTCCGCGGCGAGAAGCGCACGCTCACCGAGCGGGACGTCCGCACACTGGCCGCGACCCTTGTCGGGGACTCCCTCGCCACCCCTGGTGAGCAGCCGTTCCCGCCCGACGAGGCCGAGGCCGTCGCCGGCGCACTGAGCCGTACGCTGCTCTCCCTGGGCGACCTCGACATGGACGACGTCCAGGCCGTCCGCCTCGGCCACCGCGAGCTGGCCCGCCGGCTGCGCACCGCGGGCCCCGGCCCCGACGGCCTCTCGACCGACGCCGCGCTCTACCTGGACTCGGTCACCGAGTGGGCCTGCCTGCACATCCTGCACTTCTTCACCCAGCGCTCGACCTTCGTGGCGCGCACCCTGGTCGAGCAGAGCCGCGACCAGGCGGAGCTGATCGCCAAGGTAGACGAGCTGATTGCGCGCACCCCGAGGGCGGACGCGCGCGACGGAAAGTTCGAGCGCCGCTACCTCTCGTACGTGGCGAAGAAGCACGGCAGGCTCACCATCTACGGCATCGACCTGCACCACTCGCCCGACGCGTGGCCGCTGGACGTGGCGTACCTGTCACTGGAGGCGAGCGTTCCGGAGCGCGAGCACGTCCTCGGCCAGGACCAGGTCGCCGGCGCGCCCGAGGCCACCGCCGCCCACGCCCGAGCCCTCCCTCCGGGAGCGGCACCGGTCCTCGTCCGCCACCAGGGCGACTTCCGGGACATCGGCCATCTGATCCCCCACGCCGCCCCGGTCTCCGCGGACCAGGCCCTCGCCCGCCACGACCGCGTCCTGCTGCGCGGCGTCGCCGGCTCCGGCAAGACGACCCTGGTGCAGTGGCTGGCGGTCTCCGCCGCCCGCCAGGACCTCGACGAGCGGATGTCCTACCTCCGCGACCGCATCCCCTTCGTCCTGCCGCTGCGCACCCTGACCCGCCACGGCGGGCGTCTGCCCGCGCCCGACGCCTTCCTCTCCGCCGTGGGCTGCCCCCTCGCCGCGCCCGACGGCTGGGCCGACCGCGTCCTTGCCGCCGGACGCGCCCTGATCCTCATCGACGGCATCGACGAGGTCCCCGAGGCGGAACGCGACCGGACCCTGCGCTGGCTGCGCGACCTCCTCCTCACCTACGAGGGCAACCGCTGGCTGGTCACCTCCCGCCCCTCCGCCGTGCGCGACGACTGGCTCACCCCCGACGGCTTCACCGAGCTCACCCTCTCCGCCATGAGCACGGCCGAGGTCACCACCTTCGTGCGGCGCTGGCACCAGGCCGCCGGCCCGGGCTCGGAGCCGTACGCGCAACCCCTCGTCGACGCCCTGCGCACCACCAAGGACCTCGCCCTCCTCGCCACCAACCCGCTGATGTGCGGCCTCATCTGCGCCCTGCACCGGGACAGGCGCGGGTACCTGCCGCACGGTCGCAGAGCCCTGTACGAAGCCGCCCTGTCGATGCTCCTCAGCCGCCGCGACCGGGAGCGGGACATGGGGGCGCCGTACGGTGTCGAACTGGGCGAGGCCGCCCAGATCCAGCTGATCCAGCGCCTGGCCCACTGGCTCACCGTCAACGGGCGGGCGGTGATGGACCGTTCACGCGCCGAGTCGATCGTCCGGAGCGCGGCCCCGTCGATCCGGGAAGCCGCCGCACACGACGCCGGGGCGGTCTTCGCGCACCTGCTGCACCGCAGCGGCCTGCTGCGCGAACCGGGCCCGGGCCAGGTCGACTTCATCCACCGCACCTTCCAGGACTATCTCGCGGCGAAGCACCTGGTGGACGAGTGGCACATCGGCGTCCTGGCGGATCACGCCGCCGACGACCAGTGGGAGGACGTCATCCGCATGAGCGTGGCGCACGCCCGGCCCCGCGAATGCGCCGAAATCCTCCAGGAGTTGATGGCGACGGCGGACCGCGCGAAGGACCGCTCCACCCAGCTGCGCATTCTGGTCGTCGCGGCGACCGCCCTGGGCCACGCGACGGAAGTGCCCACGACCGTGCAACGGGCGCTGCGGGAGCGCACCTCGGCCGTGATTCCGCCCCGCTCGGCCGACGAGGCCCGCGAGCTGGCGGCGGCCGGGCCGCTAGTACTGGAGTTACTGCCGGGACCCGAGGAACTGGACGACCCCGCGGCGGAGATGGTGGTCATCACCGCCTCCCACGTCCCGGGCGAGGCCGCGATCCCCTTCCTGGCCCGGTTCACCGCCCACCGGTCGCTCCGGGTCCGCTCCCAGCTGATGTGGGCGTGGGGCCGCTACGACACCAGGCAGTACGCCGAGGAGATCGTCACCCGGCTCGAGCCGACCGGTCTTCGCTTCACCGTTCGCTCCGACGAGCACGCCGACGAGCTCCTGCGCCAAGGGCTGCGCCCGGAGATCCTCGACATCCGAGAGGACGTGTCCGAGGGCCGGTTCGCCACGCTCCTCGCCACGGTGTCCCCGAGCTCGATCCTCCTCACCCCCTCCGGCCGGCTGCCGGATCTGCGCCTGCTGCACGAGCACCCGACGGGGGTCAGCCTCGACCTGATGGCCGTCGACGACCTGTCGCCGGAAGACTGGCGGCGGCTCGCCGAGCTGCCCCACCTCGACGTGCTCTTCGCCACCGCGCGGACGTTCCGTTCGCTGCCCGCGGGGTTCCGGCTGCCCGGTGTATCGGCCATGTCGGTCTACCTCCGCCACACCGAGGACGTCCTGGGTCTGGTGGCCGGGGCCTTTCCCGGCCTCCGCGCGATCGAGGTCTTCAGCGGCCGGCCCGGCACACAGCTGGATCTGCGGCCGCTGGCCGCGCTCCCGCACCTGGAACGCGTCCTGGCCCCCGCCCACAAGGTCGTCGGCACGGAACATCTTCCTCCGACCGTCCAGGTCGTGTACTGACCCGTCGGGGCCGCCACAGGACGCCGGCACAGGACCGACAAAAAAAGGGGCTGCCCCGGTCCGTACGTCTCCGTACGGACCGGGGCAGCCCCTTCAACCACTCAGCGAAGCGTCACGCGTCCTTCGAGAGGTTCGGCCCGGCTCCGCCGGCCGCCTGCTCGATCGGCGGGACGTCCGGCAGAGCGGACTTCTCCTCGCCGCGGAAGGTGAACTTCTTCGCCTCACCCTCGCCCTCGGTGTCCACGACCACGATGTGACCGGGGCGCAGCTCACCGAAGAGGATCTTCTCCGACAGCGAGTCCTCGATCTCACGCTGGATCGTCCGACGCAGCGGACGGGCGCCCAGCACGGGGTCGTAGCCCTTCTTGGCGAGCAGCTGCTTGGCGTCCGCGCTGAGCTCGATGCCCATGTCGCGGTCCTTCAGGCGCTCGTCCACCCGGTTGATCATCAGGTCGACGATCTGCAGGATGTCGTCCTCGGTCAGCTGCGGGAAGACGATGACGTCGTCCACACGGTTGAGGAACTCCGGGCGGAAGTGCTGCTTCAGCTCGTCGCTGACCTTGTTCTTCATCCGCTCGTAGTTGGACTTCGTGTCGCCCTGGGCCGCGAAGCCCAGGTTGAAGCCCTTCGAGATGTCCCGGGTCCCGAGGTTGGTCGTCATGATGATGACCGTGTTCTTGAAGTCCACCACTCGGCCCTGGGAGTCGGTCAGGCGACCGTCTTCCAGAATCTGGAGCAGGGAATTGAAGATATCGGGGTGGGCCTTCTCGACCTCGTCGAAGAGGACGACGGAGAACGGCTTCCGGCGCACCTTCTCGGTGAGCTGGCCACCCTCTTCGTAACCCACGTATCCGGGCGGGGAACCGAAGAGACGGGAAACCGTGTGCTTCTCGCTGAACTCCGACATGTCGAGGGAGATCATCGCGTCCTCGTCGCCGAAGAGGAATTCCGCGAGCGACTTGGAGAGCTCGGTCTTACCGACACCGGACGGGCCGGCGAAGATGAACGAGCCACCGGGGCGCTTGGGGTCCTTCAGACCGGCACGGGTACGGCGGATCGCCTTGGAGAGGGCCTTGACCGCGTCCTGCTGGCCGATGACGCGCTTGTGCAGCTCGTCCTCCATGCGCAGCAGTCGCGAGGACTCCTCCTCGGTCAGCTTGAAGACCGGGATGCCGGTGGCGGTCGCGAGGACCTCGGCGATCAGCTCGCCGTCGACCTCGGCGACGACGTCCATGTCGCCGGCCTTCCACTCCTTCTCCCGCTTGGCCTTCGCCGCCAGCAGCTGCTTCTCCTTGTCGCGGAGAGACGCCGCCTTCTCGAAGTCCTGGGAGTCGATCGCGGACTCCTTGTCCCGGCGCACGCCGGCGATCTTCTCGTCGAACTCGCGGAGGTCCGGCGGCGCGGTCATCCGGCGGATGCGCATCCGGGAACCGGCCTCGTCGATCAGGTCGATCGCCTTGTCCGGCAGGAAGCGGTCCGAGATGTACCGGTCGGCCAGGGTCGCGGCCTGGACCAGCGCCTCGTCCGTGATGGAGACGCGGTGGTGGGCCTCGTAGCGGTCGCGCAGACCCTTGAGGATCTCGATCGTGTGCGGCAGCGACGGCTCCGCGACCTGGATCGGCTGGAAGCGGCGCTCCAGCGCGGCGTCCTTCTCCAGGTACTTGCGGTACTCGTCGAGCGTGGTGGCACCGATGGTCTGGAGCTCACCGCGCGCGAGCATCGGCTTCAGGATGGAAGCCGCGTCGATCGCGCCCTCGGCGGCGCCCGCACCCACCAGGGTGTGGAGCTCGTCGATGAACAGGATGATGTCGCCGCGGGTGCGGATCTCCTTGAGGACCTTCTTCAGGCGCTCCTCGAAGTCACCGCGGTAGCGGGAGCCGGCGACCAGCGCGCCGAGGTCGAGGGTGTAGAGGTGCTTGTCCTTGAGGGTCTCGGGCACCTCGCCCTTGACGATGGCCTGCGCCAGTCCCTCGACGACGGCGGTCTTGCCGACGCCGGGCTCGCCGATGAGAACGGGGTTGTTCTTCGTCCGGCGGGACAGCACCTGCATGACCCGCTCGATCTCCTTCTCGCGCCCGATGACCGGGTCGAGCTTGGACTCACGGGCGGCCTGGGTGAGGTTCCGGCCGAACTGGTCGAGGACCAGGGACGTGGAGGGGGTGCCCTCGGCAGGGCCGCCCGCCGTGGCGGCTTCCTTGCCCTGGTAGCCGGAGAGCAGCTGGATGACCTGCTGCCGCACCCGGTTGAGATCGGCGCCGAGCTTCACGAGGACCTGGGCGGCGACGCCCTCGCCCTCGCGGATCAGGCCGAGCAGGATGTGCTCCGTGCCGATGTAGTTGTGGCCCAGCTGAAGAGCCTCCCGGAGCGACAGCTCCAGGACCTTCTTGGCACGAGGGGTGAAGGGAATGTGCCCGGACGGGGCCTGCTGGCCCTGACCGATGATCTCCTCCACCTGCTGTCGGACCGCCTCGAGCGAAATCCCGAGGCTCTCCAGGGCCTTAGCGGCGACACCCTCACCCTCGTGGATAAGGCCCAGGAGGATGTGCTCGGTGCCGATGTAGTTGTGGTTGAGCATCCGGGCTTCTTCCTGAGCCAGGACGACAACCCGCCGCGCGCGGTCGGTGAACCTCTCGAACATCGTTAATCGCTCCTCAGAGCGGTCAGTCAGTTAGGGGTCGATCCCCTCCCTGTCCTTCCGCAGCTTAGTCCCGCAAGCGGGGACCGCTCATTCCAACTGCCGACACCGTCCTTGGCCTCCTGACCCCGAACGCCGACATCTGCTCCAACCCGATGGTGCGAGACGATGTTCCCGCAGGCCAAGCAGTTACCCGCGCCTTGTGTACGCCCATGGCGAACGTGAGACGTGGAAGCCTGCGTGTCGCCCCTTCCCACTAGGAATGTCTTACCCGTAAGCACTGACACTCCATGCGGCATACCCGGGTTCCCTCCGCTACGGGCGAACATCCTTGCGCTGCCGAATGCGTCCGCACGCCCCCATTGCGGACACTCTTCGCACACCCGCCAGTACGCTGGGTAGCGGAACGCGTAACCAAGAGTCCCGCTCGGCAGTTGCCCCGGGTATGGCCATCACTGTTCCGCTCCCCCGGTCGCCCCTCGACGGCGGCACTGCCCGGTGGTACGAGAACGAGCTCGGCTGGGCCATCCTGAGCGGCCCCCCGGTGCAGCTGCTCACGGGACTGCGTTTCGATGTGCTGGAACTACCGGCGGCCGCGGGCTTCGCCGTGCTGCGACGGGTGGGCAGCACGGGCCCTGTGGCCCTCTTGAGGCACCGCATGGGGCTGCTGGTGGCCGCGGGGAGCGCGGAGGAGCTGCCGGGGCTGCTCGACTGGCTGGAGTGGGGCGGCATCGCCCTCGATCTCACGATCCGCGGCGCGGGCGGCCGGATCACCGCCCCGGTTCCCCCAGGAGAGAGCGGTTCCGGCTCGCGGGGGGCCGCCGTGTGGCTGCGGCCCCCCGAGCCCGGACGCGAGGTCGAGTCGTCCCTGCCCGCCCTGCCCTCGATCGGGGGCGGCGGCGCGGCGCACTGGGGCTCCGGGCTGGTACGACTCGTGGACGCGGCGGCGACGGAATGCCACCGGGCCCGGTTGCTGCGAACTCAGCCGTTGGCCTTCTCGTAAGCCTCACGCACCGTGGCCGGAACGCGGCCGCGGTCATTCACCTCAAAGCCGTTCGCCTTCGCCCATGCGCGGATTTCGGCGGTGTCCTTGTTCCCGCCGGTGGCGACACGGCCCTTGCCCCGGCCGGTGGCGGAACGGCCACCGGTACGCCGGCCGCTCTTGGTGTACGGCTCGAGCAGGCCGCGGAGCTTGTCCGCGTTGGTGGTGGTGAGGTCGATCTCGTAGGTCTTGCCGTCCAGCGCGAACGTCACGGTCTCGTCCGCCTCGCCACCGTCGAGGTCATCGACAAGAAGGACCTGAACCTTCTGTGCCACCGGATTTCCTTTCATCGAAAATGCAGTACGCGGAAAGGAAACCGCTTTTCCCTGAAAAACACAAACCCCTGGGAGAGGTTCAGAACCCCGGGAACGCGGGAAACGTGCGCGATTCGGACATAGGGTTCCGCGCGATCGATACGATCACAGGTGCAGAAGCATCCGGCTGTTGCCCAAGGTGTTCGGCTTCACTCGTTCGAGACCGAGGAACTCCGCGACACCCTCGTCATAGGAACGCAGCAGCTCGCTGTAGACATCTCCGTCGACCGGTGTCTCACCGATCTCGACGAAGCCGTGCTTGGCGAAGAAGTCGACTTCGAAGGTGAGGCAGAAAACCCGGCGCACACCGAGCCAGCGGGCCGTGTGCAACAACTTGTCCAGCACCTGGTGGCCGACGCCGGCGCCACGGAAGTCGGGGTCCACCGCGAGAGTGCGGACTTCCGCGAGGTCTTCCCACATCACATGCAGTGCGCCGCAGCCGACGACCAGTCCGTCCTCGTCGCGTTCGGCGACCCAGAACTCCTGGATGTCCTCGTAAAGCGTGACCGTCGCTTTGTCGAGCAGGATGCCTTCGGTGACGAACGGATCGACGAGTCGGCGGACCGCCGCGACATCGCTGGTCCGCGCCCGCCGTACGGTGACGGCTTTCGCTGCGGGATTGGGTGTGTGGGGCGTCGGAGGCGGAGGCACGGAGGACGGCATGGGTGGACGCTATCGCCCCGGCTCCGCCTCGCCGTCGGCGCCCTCCGGCGGAAGTGGCGAAGGCTCGCCGGGAGGTTCGGGGCTCTGCTCGGTGGGCAGTTCCGGGGCGTCGGGCTGGACCATACGGACCGCGTCGTTGAGTGCCACGCGCTGCTCGGCCGACATCATGCCGAAGAAGGCCACCAGAGCGGCGGCGGGGTTGTCGCTCTGCGACCAGGCTTCGTTCATCAGTGCGGCCGCGTAGGCGGCTCGGGTGGAGACCGCGGTATATCGATAGGCGCGGCCGTCGACTTCCCTGCGCACCCAGCCCTTCTGATGGAGATTGTCCATTACCGTCATGACGGTGGTGTAGGCGATGGAGCGTTCCTGCTGCAGATCTTCCAGGACTTCCCGGACCGTCACCGGCCGGTTCCATTGCCAGACGCGGGTCATGACGGCGTCTTCCAGCTCTCCCAATTGACGGGGCACAGCGCCACCATAGTGGGCGATGTCGGAATGGCCCACTATTGACGTAACAAAAAGGACGTACGACTTGAACGCAGTCGTACGTCCTCGGAGGTGGCGCCCCGGGCTACGGGGTGCCCTCCGCCTGGCGGGTCGCCTCGGCGCGGGCGAGCGCCGCGTCCACGGCGGCATCCTCCTTGGCCTTGTTCGGGCCGCCCTGGCTCTTGACGATCGTCACGACGAGCCCGATGAAGAAGGCGGCCATCACGACGGGGGGCAGGAGCGCGGATACGTATTCCATGCCGTCCAGGGTAGCTATCCGGCGGCGCGCTGTGCGGGCGGGGGCGCGGGGCGGCGGCGGGGCGGGAAGACCTCGGACGGTTTGGGGACCGGCTTCTCGGTCGGGGCGGGCTCCGGCGGCTTCGGCGCGGGCTTCGGCTTCTCCTCCTCGCCCGACCGGCCGCCCTGCAGGGCGAAGAGCCGGGTGCGAGGCGCGGTGACACGGGCCAGGCGCGCCCGTACGGAGTGCTCGGCGAGGAGCCGGCAGCGGTCGAGGAGCGCCGCGCCGACGGGCGTGGAGCGCAGGGTGCGCAGTGCGCCGAGATCCTCGGGCTGTGGGTCGTACCCGGCGGCCAGGGCGTCCTGGAGCAGCTCCAGGTAACCGGGGGCGGTGCCGGGCAGGGCGTCGCGGTAGCGGGCCAGGTCGGCGAGGAGGAAGGCGCGCAGCCGTCCGGCTTCGCGGACCGCCTCGTCCAGGGAGTCGGCGAGGCGCAGGCAGTCCTGGACGTCCTCGTCATCGAGGGGGGTCGGGTGAAGGGCAACGGCCAGGGCGCGTCGGAGCACACGCAGCTCGTCTGCGCCGAACGCCATGCCGCCGCGGGATCCGTAGGGCGTGGGCATGGGCCGACGATACGCGCTAATCAGACAAAATTCCCTTAACGGACTTTCCCTGGCGCGCCTCGCCGGCCCGGCCGCTCGCGCGGCGGCGCGGCCGTCACATCCGGGCGATGTTCCGTTCGTAGACCAGGCGCAGACCGATCAGCGTCAGCCAGGGCTCGTGCTCGTCGATCATCGACGACTCGCTCAGCACCATCGGCGCGAGGCCGCCCGTCGCGATCACCGTGACGTCCGACGGGTCGCCGCCCGGGCCGGTCAGCTCGCGCTTCATCCGCTCCACGACACCGTCGACCTGTCCCGCGAAGCCGAACACGATGCCCGACTGCATCGCCTCCACCGTGTTCTTGCCGATCACGCTCCGCGGCGGGGACAGCTCGATCTTCCGCAGCTGGGCGCCCTTGACGCCCAGTGCCTCGACCGAGATCTCGATGCCGGGGGCGATGACGCCGCCGGTGTACTCACCGCGCGCGCTGACCGCGTCGTACGTCGTCGCCGTGCCGAAGTCGACGACGATCGCCGGGCCGCCGTAGAGCTCGACGGCCGCGACCGAGTTGATGATGCGGTCCGCGCCGACCTCCTTCGGGTTGTCCGTCAGGACGGGCACGCCCGTCTTGATGCCGGGCTCCACCAGGACGGCGGGGACGTCGCCGTAGTACCGGCGGGTCACCTCGCGCAGCTCGTGCAGGACCGAGGGAACGGTCGAGCAGATCGCGATGCCCTCGATGCCGTCCCCGAGCTCCACGCCGAGCAGCGGGTGCATCCCCATCAGGCCCTGGAGCAGGACCGCCATCTCGTCGGCGGTGCGGCGCGGGTCCGTGGAAATGCGCCAGTGCTCGACGATCTCCTCGCCGTCGAAGAGGCCGAGGACGGTATGGGTGTTGCCGACGTCGATGGTGAGCAGCATCAGACGTTCGCCTCGTTCGCCTCACGCAGGTCGAGGCCGATGTCCAGGACCGGGGCGGAGTGGGTGAGCGCGCCGACCGCGAGGTAGTCGACGCCGGTGGCGGCGTACGCGGCGGCGTTGTCCAGGGTGAGGCGGCCGGAGGACTCGAGCGCGGCGCGGCCGGCCACCAGCGCGACGGCCTCCTCGGTCTCCAGGGGGGTGAAGTTGTCGAGCAGGATCAGGTCGGCGCCCGCCTCCAGGACCTCGCGGACCTGGTGCAGCGTGTCGACCTCGACCTCGATCGGGACGTCCGGGGTGCCCATCTCGGCGAGCGTCTCCCGTACGGCCTTGAAGGCCTGCGCGACGCCGCCGGCGGCGACCACGTGGTTGTCCTTGACCAGGGCCGCGTCGGAGAGCGACATGCGGTGGTTGACGCCGCCGCCGCAGCGCACCGCGTACTTCTCCAGGGCGCGCAGGCCCGGCGTGGTCTTGCGGGTGTCGCGTACCCGGGCGCCGGTGCCTTCGAGGGCGTCGGCCCACGCGCGCGTGGCGGTGGCGATGCCGGAGAGACGGCCGAGGATGTTGAGGGCGCTGCGCTCGCCGGTGAGCAGGTCGCGGGTGCGGGTGGTGACGGACAGCAGCTTCTGGCCGGGCTCCACGCGCGCGCCGTCCTCGACGTGCCGCTCCACCTCGAAGGTGTCGGTGCAGACGATGGAGAGCACCGCCTCGGCGACGCGCAGGCCGGCCACCACCCCGTGCTCGCGGGCGGTGAAGTCGGCGGTCGCGACGGCGTCCTCGGGGACGGTCGCCACGGTGGTGACGTCCACACCGCCGTCGAGGTCCTCCTCGATGGCGAGGTGCGCGATGTCCTCGACCTGTACGGGGTCCAGGCCCGCGTCGGCCAGGAGCTGGGCCAGCGCCGGGTCGAGCCCGCACTCGTAGACCTCGTCGCCACCGCAGCCGCAGCCGTCACCGCAGCCGGCCTCCTCGGCCTGGGCACTGGGGGCGCTGATCTGGATCAGCGGTACGTCCACGGGGCGCGGGCGTTCTTCTTCGGGCGTGCTCACGGTTACGGCTCCCTGGGGGCGTCGGCGGCGGTCGGGGGGAAGTCTTGGGTGCCGGTGGGCCGGACGTCCAGGGTCCGGTCGGGGCTGAGGCTCACGACGAGGTGGCGGCGCCAGGTGGTGTCGTCGCGGTCGGGGTGGTCCTCGCGCCAGTGGCAGCCGCGGGTCTCCTCGCGGCGGCGGGCGGCGGCGACCAGGACACGGGCGACGCACAGCAGGTTGGTGGTCTCCCAGGACTCGACGCCGGGCTCGGAGGACTTGTGGTCGTCGCCGTCCCCGGCGACGGCGTCGGCGTGGAGGTTCTCCAGGGCCTCGGCGGCGGCGGCCAGGCTCGCGGCGGAGCGCAGCACTCCGGCGCCCCTGGTCATGATCCGCTGGATACGGACGCGGGCGCCCGGGTCGGGCAGCGGCAGCGTGACCGGGGCCGGGTGCGGGACCGGCGCGCCCGGGACGGCGACGGTCGCCGCGGTGATGTCGTCGGCGATGCGCTCGGCGAAGACCAGTCCCTCGAGCAGGGAGTTGGACGCGAGCCGGTTGGCGCCGTGGACGCCGGTGCAGGCCACCTCGCCGCAGGCGTACAGGCCGGGAACGGTGGTGCGGCCGTGCAGATCGGTGCGGACACCGCCGGAGGCGTAGTGCGCGGCGGGGGCGACCGGGATCGGCTCGGTGACCGGGTCGATGCCGTGGGAGCGGCAGGCGGCCAGGATCGTCGGGAAGCGGTGCTCCCACATCTCGGCGCCGAAGTGCCGGGCGTCCAGGTACATGTGCTCGGCGTCCTGCTCCCGCATCCGCCGCATGATCGCCTTGGCGACGATGTCCCGGGGGGCGAGCTCGGCCAGCTCGTGCTGTCCGAGCATGAAGCGGGTGCCGGACGCGTCGACGAGATGGGCGCCCTCGCCCCGTACCGCCTCGGAGACCAGCGGTTGCTGGCCTTCGGCGTCCGGGCCCAGGAAGAGCACGGTGGGGTGGAACTGCACGAACTCCAGGTCGCTGACCTCGGCGCCGGCCCGCAGCGCGAGCGCGACCCCGTCGCCGGTGGAGACGGCCGGGTTGGTCGTCGCGGAGAAGACCTGGCCCATGCCGCCGGTGGCGAGGACGACCGCGGGGGCGTGGACGGCGCCTACGCCGTCGTGCTGGCCCTCGCCCATGACGTGCAGGGTGACGCCCGCCGTACGGCCCTCGGCGTCCGTGAGGAGGTCCAGGACCAGCGCGTTCTCGATGGTGCGGACGGAGTCCGCACGGGCCGCCTCGACCAGGGCCCGGGAGATCTCGGCGCCGGTCGCGTCGCCTCCGGCGTGCGCGATCCGGCGGCGGTGGTGGCCGCCCTCGCGGGTGAGCGCGATGTCCCCGTCGGGGTCCTTGTCGAAGTCCGCGCCGGTGGCGATCAGCCGGCGCACGGCGTCGGGGCCCTCGGTGACCAGCGTCCGTACGGCCACCTCGTCGCACAGGCCCGCGCCCGCGACGAGCGTGTCGTCCAGGTGCTGCTCGGGGGTGTCCCCGTCGCCGAGGGCGGCCGCGATGCCGCCCTGCGCCCAGCGGGTGGAGCCGTCGTCCAGGCGGGCCTTGGTGACGACGACCGTACGCAGCCCGGCGGCACTGCAGCGCAGGGCGGCGGTGAGTCCCGCGACGCCGGAGCCGACCACGACGACGTCGGCGTCGATGGCCCAGCCCGGCGCGGGCGCGTGCAGCCGTATTCCGGTCACTTGGGGGCTCCGAAGGTCAGGGGGATGTTGTCGATGAGGCGGGTCGAGCCGACGCGGGCGGCGACGGCGAGGATCGCCTCCCCGCCGTGGTCGTCGGGAACTTCGGTGAAGTCGGACGGGTCGACCAGCGCCAGATAGTCGAGGACCAGCGGCGGGTCGGCCTTGGCCGCGTCATCGAGAACCGCGCGGGCCGCGGCCCGTACGGCGTCGGCGCCGCCGCTCTCGGTGGCCTGGGCGACCGCGTGCGCGTCGGCGGCCGCGCGGGCCTCGCCGATCCGGGACAGCGCGGCGGCCCTGGCCTGGGGGGCGGGCAGCGACTCGGCACGCGCGCGCAGCGCCAGCTGGGCGGCGAGCCGGTCCTGGGCGGCGAACAGGGCACCGGACAGGGCGAGCGCGGTGTGGCGCTCGGCCGGCGAGAGGTAGCGGTTGCGGCTGGAGAGCGCGAGACCGTCCGGCTCCCGCACGGTCGGGACACCCGCGATGTCGACCGGGAAGTTGAGGTCGTGGGCCATGCGCCGGATCAATGCCAGCTGCTGGGCGTCCTTCTGGCCGAAGAGGGCGACATCGGGGCGGGTGAGGTGGAGCAGCTTGGCGACGACGGTCAGCATGCCGTCGAAGTGGCCGGGCCGGGAGGCGCCTTCGAGCCGCTCGCCCATGGGGCCCGCGGTGATCCGGACCTGCGGCTCCCCGCCGGGGTAGACCTCGTCGACGGAGGGGGCGAAGACGGCGTCGGCGCCCGCCTCCTCGGCGGTCCTGAGGTCGGCGTCCAGGGTGCGGGGGTAGCGGTCGAGGTCCTCGCCGGCGCCGAACTGGAGTGGGTTGACGAAGACGGTGACGACGACGAAGCCGTCGGGGCCGACCTGCCCGCGGGCGTTGCGGACGAGGGTGGCGTGGCCTTCGTGGAGGGCGCCCATGGTCATGACGACGGCGCGCCTGCCGCCGTTGCCCAGCGCGTGGAGTTCGGCCGCCGTGCGGACCGGTGCGAGGCTCATCGGTCGTTCCCCTCGGACCCCTCGGGCCCCTCGGCCAGGACACTTTCCGCCAGGACGCCCAGCAGGTCCTCGGCGAGCTCGGGCTTGAGCAGGCCGTGGGCGAGCGCCCGGTCGGCGGTCGCCCGGGCCATCGCGAGATAGCCGGCGACCGTGGCGGGCGCGTGCGTGCGCAGTTCGGCGACGTGTGCGGCGACCGTGCCGGCGTCACCCCGGGCCACAGGGCCGGTGAGCGCGGCGTCGCCGGACCTGAGCGCGTTGTCCAGGGCCGCGCCGAGCAGTGGTCCGAGCATCCGGTCGGGGGCGGCGACCCCGGCCGTACGCAGCAGCTCCATGGACTGGGCGACCAGGGTGACCAGATGGTTCGCGCCGAGGGCGAGGGCCGCGTGGTAGAGCGGGCGGGCCTCCTCCTCGATCCACTCGGGCTCGCCGCCCATCTCGATGACGAGCGCCTCGGCGGCCAGCCGCAGCTCCTCGGGCGCGGTGACGCCGAACGAGCAGCCGGCCAGCCGCTGGACGTCCACGGACGTGCCGGTGAAGGTCATCGCGGGGTGCAGGGCGAGCGGCAGAGCCCCGGCGCGGCGGGCCGGGTCCAGGACCCTGGCGCCGTACCGCCCGGAGGTGTGCACCAGGAGCTGTCCGGGGCGTACGGCTCCGGTCTCGGCGAGGCCCTCGACGAGGCCGGGCAGGGCGTCGTCGGGAACCGTCAGCAGCACCAGGTCGGCGGCGGCCATGACCTGCGCGGGCGGCACGATCGGCACGTCCGGCAGGAGCGCGGCGGCGCGGCGCACCGACGCCTCGGAGACGCCGGACACGGCGACCGGGTGGTGGCCGGCGAGCCGCAGGGACGCCGCGAGTGCGGGTCCGACCCGGCCGGCGCCGACGACGCCGACGGTCAGGCGGGCCGGGCGGGGTTCTGGTGGTGCGTTCACGCTGACGGTGGCCTTCCGTTCCAGTCCGCGGGGGGTACCGGACGATTTCTCGTCATGCTACGCCAGCGTTTCGCGACCTTCCCCGACTGTCCACAGGGTCCGGGCGGCGATGTGATGATCGGTGGATGGACGATGAGCCGGGCGAGGACGAGCGGAACGCGAGGCGCCGGAGGATCGAGGCCTGGCGGTCCTCCACGAGGACGTTGTGGCGGCCCTCGGTGGACCTTCCCCTCGGGGAACGGCTGAGAGCGCTCGCGGACGACGCGGCCTCGGTCGCCGACGTGGCGGCGCCCGTCGACGTGTACGGCGACGGGGTCGTCGCCGAGGTCGAGCGGCGCGTCGCCGACCTGCTCGGTTTCCCCGCCGCCGCCTTCTTCCCGACCGGGACGATGGCGCAGCAGGTGGCGCTGAGGTGCTGGGCGGGCCGGACCGGGAACCCGGTGGTCGCCCTGCACCCGCTGGCGCATCCGGAGGTCCACGAAGGGGGTGCGCTCGGCGCGGTGAGCGGCCTGCGGACGGTCCATCCGACGGACGCGGCGCGGCTGCCGACGGCCGAGGAGATCCGGGACCTGGCGGACCCCTTCGGCACGCTGATGCTGGAACTTCCGCTGCGGGACGCCGGATTCGTCCTGCCCTCGTGGCAGGAGCTGGTGGACGTGGTGGAGGCCGCGCGGGAACGCGATGCGGTGGTGCACTTCGACGGCGCGCGACTGTGGGAGTGCGCCCCTCACTTCGGACGCGAGCTGGCCGAGATCGCGGCCCTCGCGGACACCGTGTACGTCTCCTTCTACAAGTCCCTCGACGGGCCGTCGGGCGCGGCCCTCGTCGGATCCGAGGACCTGATCGCCGAGGCGAGGGCGTGGCGGCACCGGTACGGCGGGCTGGTCTTCCAGCAGTCCGCGGCGGCGGTGGGAGCCCTGGCCGGGATGGCCCGGAAGCTTCCACGGCTGCCCTCGTACGTGGCGCACGCGCGCGTGGTGGCGGCGGGACTGCGGTCGGGGTTCGAGGCGGCGGGAACGGCGTGGTTCCGCGTCCATCCCGAGGAGCCGCACACCCATCAGTTCCAGGTGTGGCTCCCGTACGACCCGGACGCCCTGACCGAGGCGTCGGTCCGGCAGGCCGAGGACACGGGCGTCACCCTCTTCCGCCGCTGGTTCTCCCCGGGCGCCGGGGGCCCGCCGGGGGTGGCGGTCACCGAGGTGACCGTGGACGAGCCGGGGCTGGCGTGGACGGAGGCGGACGTCGCGGAGGCGGTCGAGGGATTCATGGCGCGCCTGCCCTGAGCCGGACGCGGCCCGGGGAGTGGTCCACGAGGTGGCGTCGTCCGCCGGAGGCGGACGGGGCTCCGGCTCCACGGACACGGCCTAGCGGCAGCCCCTCGCCGACGGCGGGCGGTGCGACCCGTGCGGCAGAGGCAGGATGTGGGAGAGAGCCGAGAGCCGGGACACCAGCCGGGTCAGCGCCGGCCCGGTGCGGCCCCCGGCGGGGCGGCCGGCGACGACCGCGGTGAAGCGGTGGTGGTCGCGGACCGAGGCGAGCGCCGACCAGTCGTGCGCGCCCGGCAGCGGTGGGGCCGGCTCGCCGTGCTGGGCCGAGCGGTAGGCGTCGATCATGTGCTGCTCGATGGCGTTCATGGCATTCACGATGCGCCCGGACGGCCCAGCGCGCCCGTCGATCGACGAGGCCTGTCAAACGACGCGACGCCGCACCCCCCGCTCGCGGCGGTCGCCCGGATCGGCAGCGGCTTCCTGGAGACGGTGCTGCGCCAGGTGCCGCGCCGGGGACGCTCCTCGCCACCGGCCCCGTCCTCGCCCCCCGTGCCGAGCGTCGCCACCGGCCCGCGCGTCGCCACCTTCGCGGTCCTCGCCACCGCCTCAGTCGAAGCGGATGTGGGCGAGGCCCACCCGGATGCGCCGCAGCCGGTGGCGCAGCGGCCCGTCCTCGTTCGGCAGCAGCCGCAGACCGGCCGAGCGTGCCACCGCTTCCGCAACCTGGGGGATGCCGAGCCGGTCCGTACGGATGTGCTCGGCGAACTCCGGTCCGCTCAGCCGCTCCAGGCAGTGGTCCAGCTTGCGCACCGCGAAGCTCTCGCGCTTCAGACCGCGCCCCAGGCCGCGCTCGGTCAGCCGCCGCAGGACCGTCTCGCGCTCCGCGAGCAGCGCGAAGTGGTGCACCTCGTGCCCCGCCTCGGTGCGCAGCCGGCCGACGATCTCCTGGAAGTACCCGGCGTCCACCAGCGTCATGGGGGCGATCACCGGCCCGCCGCGGTGCTCGCGCAGCGCCAGGTCCAGCACCTCGTACACCCCCTCCCGCCAGGACCGCAGATCCTGGAAGTCACCGCGCAGTTCGCGCGGCAGCATCCGGTGCAGGCCGAATCCGACGTGCTCCGGATCGCACACGACACTGCCCGGCAGCCGCCGCCGGAGCTCGTACGCGGTCTGGGTCTTGCCGCCCCCGAAAGGGCCGTTGATCCACAGCAGCATCGGACCAGGATGCCCGATCAGGAGGCTCCTGCGCCGCCCGCCCGAACGAGGCCCGTCTCGTATGCGAGCACGACGACCTGCACCCGGTCGCGGAGATCCAACTTCGTGAGGATGCGCCCCACATGGGTCTTGACGGTCGCTTCGGAGAGGACGAGACGCGCCGCGATCTCGCCGTTCGACAGGCCCTGGGCGACCAGCATCATGACCTCCCGCTCCCTTTCCGTCAGCTTCGCGAGTGACGCGTGCTGGGGCTCCTTGCCACCCGAAGGCAGCATCGGCGCGAAGCGGTCGAGCAGGCGCCGCGTCGTGGACGGAGCGACGACCGCGTCGCCGCTGTGCACCGACCGGATCGCGCTGAGCAGTTCGGACGGCGGCACGTCCTTGAGCATGAAGCCGCTCGCGCCCGCCTTCAGCCCCGAGAAGGCGTACTCGTCGAGGTCGAAGGTGGTCAGGATCAGGACCTTGGGGGCGTCCGGTTCGGCGCAGATGCGGCGGGTGGCCTCGACGCCGTCGAGCTTCGGCATACGGACGTCCATGAGCACGACGTCCACGCTGGTGGAGCGGAGGTTCTGGATGGCCTCGACGCCGTCGCCCGCCTCGGCGACGACCTCCATGTCCGGCTGGGCGGCCAGCACCATACGGAAACCGGTGCGCAGCAGCATCTGGTCGTCGACGAGCATCACGCGGATCGTCATGTCAGGGGTCCTCGGGATCGGGTGCGGCGGGGGCGGGGCGGGGCTGTCCTGGCCTGGGCTGGGCCGGGCTGGGCTGGGCTGACGGGTGCGGGGCGTGCGGGGCGTGCGGGCTCCGGGCGGACTAGTGGGCGGCCTTGAGCGGAAGCAGGGCGCTGATCCGGAAGCCGCCGCCGGGCCGCGGTCCCGCGTCCAGCGTGCCGCCGACCATGCCGACCCGCTCCCGCATCCCGATCAGGCCGTGGCCGCGGCCGTCGGCGCCGCCGTCCTCGTACATCTCGTGGGTCGCCCCCCGGCCGTCGTCCTCGACCAGCAGGCCGAGTCCGTCGTCGAAGTACACCAGCCGCACGCTCGCGCCCGCCTCCGGGCCGCCGTGCTTGCGGGTGTTGGTGAGGGCTTCCTGCACGATCCGGTACGCGGTGAGCTCGACGCCGCTCGGCAGCGGCCGCGGTGTCCCCTCGATCTTGAAGTCGACGGTGAGGCCGGAGCCCCGGACCTGCTCGACGAGGTCACCGATCTGCTCGACGTCGGGCTGGGGGACGTACTCCCCGGCTTCCTCGTGTTCGCCGGTGCGCAGGATGCCCAGGAGCCGGCGCATCTCGGCGAGCGCCTGCCGCCCGGTGCTGGAGATCGTCTCCAGCGCCTGCCTGGCCTGGTCGGGCGCGGCGTCCAGGACGTACGCGGCGCCGTCGGCCTGCACCACCATCACGGACACGTTGTGGGCCACGACGTCGTGCAGCTCGCGGGCGATGCGGGCGCGCTCGGCGGCCACGGCGACCTTCGCCTGCGCCTCGCGCTCCCGCTCCAGCCGCGACGCCCGTTCCTCCAGCTGTGCGAAGTAGGCGCGCCGGGTGCGCACCGAGTCGCCGAGCACCCAGGCGAGGGCGAACGGCACCGTCATGATCATGGAGAAGAAGATCTTGGATCCGATGCCCATGCCGCTCTCCTGCCAGCGCAGCTGCGACAGGGTCGCGGCGCTGAGCCCGCCCGCCAGCGCCACTCTCGACGCCCAGCGCGGGCCGTCGTGGGCGGCCACCGTGTAGATGATGACAAGCATCGCGAAGTCGGCGATGGTCGGCACGATGTCCAGCGCGAGCTGGCCGACTCCCACGGCGGCCGCGAGGAGCAGCATCCGCTCGGGGGCGCGGCGGCGCAGGGCGACGACGAGGGAGAGCAGCAGGGCGACGCACACATGGCCGGCGACGGGTTCGCCCGTGGGAGCCTTCGAGATCACCCACAGCATGGAGAACCCGAGAAGGACGACGGCCCAGAAGGTGTCGACGCCCGTCGGGTGTCTGCGGAGGAAGTCGTAGAGGCTCTGCACGTGACCAAGCGTAGGGAAGGCCGATAGGTGCATGGGTCAACCGGAGGGGCGATCCCGTCACCGGAGGCGTACTCCGCAAGGTGGAGACTGGTGCCCGTGACGGATGAGACGTGTAAGTCCGCGGGGTGGAGCGGCTGGCGGCAGGCCGCCGAGACGGCGTTGTACGGGCCTGACGGCTTCTATCTGCGGCCCGAGGGACCGGCCGGCCACTTCCGTACGTCCGTCCACGCGTCCCGGCTCTTCGCCTCCGCCGTCGCCCGGCTGCTGGAGCGGGTCGCGCGGGAGATCGGCGGGGACGAGATCGCGCTGGTGGACGTGGGCGCGGGCCGTGGGGAGCTGCTGACCGGGGTGCTGGCGGAGGTGGATCCCGGACTGCGGGTCCGGGCCCACGCCGTCGAGCGGGCCGCCCGCCCCGAGGGCCTCGACCCGCGCATCGCCTGGAGCGACCGGCCGCCCGCCGGAGTGCGCGGGCTGCTCTTCGCCAACGAGTGGCTGGACAACGTGCCGGTGGACATCGCCCAGGCCGACGACGCGGGCGTGCCCCGGTACGTCGAGGTGCGGGCCGACGGCACCGAGCGGCTCGGCCCGCCGGTCGCCGGCCCGGACGCGCGCTGGCTGGAGAGGTGGTGGCCGCTGGGAGAGCCCGGTGAGCGGGCCGAGATCGGGCGTCCGCGCGACGAGGCCTGGGCGGCCGCGGTCGCCACCCTGGACGAGGGCCTGGCCGTCGCCGTCGACTACGCGCACGTCCGGGAGGCCAGGCCGCCGTTCGGGACGCTGACCGGATTCCGGGGCGGGCGGGAGGTGCGGCCGGTCCCGGACGGGAGCTGCGACCTGACCTCCCACGTGGCCCTGGACGCCTGCGCGGCGGCCCCCGCGCTGCCCGGCACCGACCTGCTGTCCCAGCGGGAGGCGCTGGCCGGCCTGGGCGTGAGCGGGGGCCGGCCGCCCCTGGCGCTCGCCTCCTCCGACCCGGTGGCGTACGTGCGGGCGCTGTCGGCGGCGGGCGAGGCGGCCGAGCTGACGGCGAGGGGCGGCCTCGGGGACTTCACCTGGCTGACGCAGCGGGTGTCCGGCGCCCCGGAGAAGTCCGGGGGACCCGCCACGTCCGGGGCGCCCGCCGCACCCGTCCCACCCGGCACGGAATAGCGCGTACCGGCGAGGGATACTGTCCGGCATGACGGAGACCACGGTCGGCATCGGCGGCGCGGCGGAGAGCACCGACATGGTGCTCAACATCGGCCCCCAGCATCCCTCCACCCATGGCGTGCTCCGCCTGCGCCTGGTCCTGGACGGCGAGGTGATCCGGCACGCCGAGCCGGTCATCGGCTATATGCACCGTGGCGCCGAGAAGCTCTTCGAGGCGCGGGACTACCGGCAGATCGTGATGCTGGCCAACCGCCACGACTGGCTGTCCGCGTTCTCCAACGAACTCGGTGTGGTCATGGCGGTCGAGCGGATGCTCGGCATGGAGGTCCCCGAGCGGGCGGTCTGGACGCGCACCCTGCTCGCCGAACTGAACCGGGTCCTCAACCACCTGATGTTCCTGGGGTCGTACCCCCTTGAACTGGGCGGAATCACCCCGATCTTCCACGCCTTCCGCGAGCGCGAGGACCTCCAGCACGTCATGGAGGAGGTCTCCGGCGGCCGGATGCACTACATGTTCAACCGGGTCGGCGGCCTCAAGGAGGACCTCCCGGCCGGCTGGACGGGCCGTGCCCGCGAAGCCGTCGCCGCCCTCCGCTCCCGGATGGACGTCTACGACCGGCTGGTTCTCGGCAACGAGATCTTCCGCGGCCGCACGCGCGGTGTGGGCGTCCTTGCCGCCGAGACGGTGCACGCCTACGGGGTGAGCGGGCCGATCGCCCGCGCCTCCGGGGTCGACTTCGACCTGCGCCGCGACGAGCCGTACCTCGCGTACGGGGAGCTGGCGGACGTACTGAAGGTCGTCACCCGTGAGGAGGGCGACTGCCTCGCCCGCTTCGAGTGCCTGCTCGACCAGACGCACAACGCCCTCGACCTGGCGGACGCCTGCCTGGACCGGATCGCGGAGCTGCCGCCCGGCCCGATCAACCAGCGGCTGCCGAAGGTGCTCAAGGCGCCCGAGGGCCACACCTACGCGTGGACCGAGAACCCCCTCGGCATCAACGGCTACTACCTGGTCTCCAAGGGTGAGAAGACCCCGTACCGCCTCAAGCTGCGCTCGGCGTCGTACAACAACATCCAGGCGCTGACAGAGCTGTTGCCCGGGACGCTGGTCGCGGACATGGTGGCGATCCTGGGCTCGCTCTTCTTCGTCGTCGGCGACATCGACAAGTAGCCGGATCCGAGGCGGCGACCGGCAAGTTCCCAGCCTGGACGGCCGGGATGTCCAGAGCCTGGACGGCCGCGACGTTCAGGGCCCGAGGGGCCCGGTCAGGAGTTCACGGCCCCGCGCAGCTCGACCACATCGATCTGCTCGGTCTCGTCGTGCGCGGTCAGGTCGATGACCTGGCCGACCGCCCGGTCCTCGGAGCTCGTGTGCACGGCGAGGGCCTCCTCGCCCACCACATCGGCGAGGTCCTCCTGCGCCACCGCCTCGATCGCGGCCGCCGCCTTCTTCTGCGTACCGAAGAAGTCGAAGCCTCCCTCGGGGCGCGGGGCGGGACGGCGCTGGGCGGCGTACGGCACGATCGCCGTGGCGGCCGGGACGACACGGACGGCGGGCAGCGCCGACATCGGCCGGGCGTGCTGCTCCGACCCGCCCGGAGCGCTGTGCGCCGGGGCACCGCCCGGCTGTGTCGGGGCGCTGACCGCCGCGTGCTTCCCCTGCGGTTCGTCCGCCTCCCGTGCCCGCTCGGCCAGGTCCCGGCGCCGCGCCTCCTCGGTGGTGCGCCGGGCCTCCTGGGCCGCCGCGTTCCGCGTGAGGTTCTCCAGCGCCTTCGCCGCCTGCAGATACGCGGCCGGCGACGGCGTGGAACCACCCGCCGTCAGCGCCTTGGCGGGGGCGGCCGCCTCCAGGGCGAGCTGCCTGCGGCCCTCGAGGGCGCTGGCCCGCTCGGTCTCCGCGGTGGCGTACCGGCGCAGCAGCGCCGCGTGCTCCCCGCGCAGCGCGGCCAACTCCACCCGCTTGGCCCGCAGCTTGGCGTCGAGCCTGGACCGCAGCTCGCGGGACTCCTCGATGTCCGCCTCGAGTTCGGCTATGCGCTCCTCGGTCCGCCACTCGTCACCGAGCCGCGCACGCATCAGCTCCGCGACCTTGCGGCCGGCGCTGCGGTCCCAGCGGCGCATGAGGACCGCGCCGGTGACCGCGGCGCCCGCCGCAGCGGCGACCAGCACCCGGAGCAGTACCGGATCGGCGAACAGCCAGGCGCCGGCGGCACAGAGGACCGGAGCTCCGGCGACCGCGGAGGGCGGCAGGAGCCTGTGGAGAGGTGGGGAATGGCGGTGGCGTCCACGTGGCATGGCCTGAAATTTACCGTGCGTAGGCGCCGTATGGGGTGTCGGCCCGGCATTCTCTTGCTCACTTGTCGGCAACAAGCGGAACGACGGGCGACGAACTGCGTCGCCTCCCGGCGCGGGCCGACTCCTTCTTCCCCGCGCGGGCCGACTCCGCTTACCCGCTCCTTACTTCTTGATCAGCCCCTTGGACTTCAGGTACTCCTTCGCGACGTCCTGCGGCTTGGCCCGCTCGGCGTCCACCTTGCGGTTCAGCGCGATGAGATCGGCGGTCGTCAGCGTCTTGGTCAGCTTGTCCAGAGCGGCGGCTATCCCGGGCGCCCCGGCGTCCTTCGCATTGACGACCGGCAGCACATTGTCGGCATTCTGCAGCTTCTTGTCGTCCTGGAGGAACACCAGCCCGAAGGAGTCGAGGGTGGCGTCCGTGGTGGTCGTCAGCACCAGCTGGTCCACCCCGTCCTTGACGGCCTGCTTGGACTGCGGCGTACCGACACCCTTGGGGTCGACTCCGGTGACGTCGATGCCGTACGTCTTCTTGAGACCGGGCGCGCAGTACGGCCGTATCGAGCATTCGTCGGCCGCGGCGATCTTCACCTTCAGCTTCGACCTGCCGAGATCGGAAAGCGTCGTGAGCTTGTTCTTCTCGGCGAATTCCTTGGTCACCGCGAACGCGTTCTGATCGACGGCCTCTCCGGCGGTGAGCACCTTCAAACCACGCGGTTCGGCGAGCTTCTTCAGCGCCTCGACGGTGGCGGCCGCGTCACCGGAGGCGACCGGCTTCTCTTCCGGCGCCTTCGGGCCGTTCACCTTCGCGTTCAGGAATTCCGCGATCGTGGCGGCGTATTCCGGCACGACGTCGATGTCGCCCTTCTCCAGCGACGGCTCGTACAGTTCGCGATTCTTCACCGTGGTGATCGACGTGCCGTAGCCGGCGTCGGCGAGGACCTGTGCGTAGAGCTCCGCCAGGACCTTCGACTCGGTGAAGGCCGCCGCGCCGACGACGAGCGAACCCTTCTTGCCGTCGCCGGAACCGGACGAACCGCCCGACTTCTCCTTCTCCAGGCTGTCGCCGCCGCACGCGGCGAGACCCGCCGTCAGCGCCGCAACGCCCAGTACCGCACCCGCGATACGCGAGATCCTGCTCACGAGCTCACCATCCAGTCATACGTCTCAGCCGCCAGGGAGCGTCCGCAAAGTATCGTCGTCCGCCCGGAGTGCGGGCGAGACTTTGCGGACACGACCTCGGGCTTCGGTCAGGGGTCGTCGGGTCTGTCGGAGGGGTCACGGTCCGGCGGTGGGGATCTTGCGGTCGGGTCCCGTCGCAGGGGACCGGGTGGAGGCCGGGCGCGGCGAGGGGCGTCCGGGGCTGAAGAGTCGGTCCACGCCCACCAGCGCCGCCTCCACCAGCAGGGCGAGCAGGGCCACGAGCAGCGCGCCCGCCACCACCTGCGCGGTGTTGTACGTGTTGAAGCCGGCGGTGATGATCCGGCCGAGGCCGCCCTGGCCGACCATCGCGGCGATGGTCGCCGTGGCGACCACCTGGACCGCCGCCGAGCGGAGCCCGGTCATGATCAGCGGGTGGGCCAGGGGCAGTTCGACCCGGAGGAAGAGCTGGCGCCCCGACATCCCCATCCCCCGCGCGGCCTCCACGACCGCCCGGTCCACCTCCCGCATTCCCACATACGCGTTGGTCAGCAGCGGCGGCACGGCGAACAGCACCAGTGCGATCACCGTGGGCAGATAGCCGGCGTTGCGCAGCGGCGACACCATGAAGAGGGCGAGGACCGCGAAGACGGGTATCGCCCGCCCCACGTTGGACACGTTGATCGCCAGTGTGCCGCCCCTGCCGAGATGGCCCAGGAACAGCCCGAGCGGCAGAGCGATCAGACAGGCGACGGCCAGCGCCACCCCGCTCACGTACACATGCTCGCCGAGCCGGTTCCAGACGCCGCCCTCCCCCGACCAGTTGGCGCCGCTGCCCAGCCAGCTCCACGCCTCGCCCAGAACCCCCATCAGCCGCTCCCCTCGGCGGTACGCATGCGCGTCCAGGGCGTCAGCATCCGCTGGAGCCCCAGCAGCAACAGATCCGCGACGACGGCGAGCAGGACGCACAGCACCGAGGCGGCCAGCACCTGCGCCTTGAAGAAACTCGGCAGCGCGTCCTCGATGAGATTGCCCAGACCGCCCCGGCCCACGATGGAGCCGACGGTCGTCAGCGCGATCGTCGACACCGTCGCCATCCGTATGCCGGCCATCAAGGCGGGCAGCGCGAGAGGGAGTTCGACCTCCCACAGCAGCCGGGCGGGGCCGTAACCCATCCCGTGCGCGGCCTCCCGCGCCTCGGCGGGCACCGCCTCCAGGCCCGCCAGCATGTTCCGCACGAGAATCGTCAGCGAATAGAGCACGAGGCCGGTCACCACGAGCGCCGCCGAGAGCCCGAAGAACGGCAGCAGCAACGAGAACATCGCCAGCGAGGGAATCGTGTAGAGCACGGTCGTCAGGCCCAGCACCGGTCCCGCGAACCTCGGCCGGGCCCGGGCGACGAGCGCGAGCGGCACGGCGATCACCAGCCCGATCAGCACCGACACCACGGTGATCCCGACATGCTGGAGCGTCGCGTCGGTCAACTCCTGGCTACGGGTGCGGAGGTACTCCCCGCAAATCCAGTCGTTCGTCGCCAGACAGCTCATGTGCCCACCCCCCACCACGGACCGATCCGCTGTTCGACTGGAAACCGACCCTATCCCCGACCACTGACAATCGCCGAGGCCCGCCACAGTGCGGCAACATGGCCTTCACACACTCCCCCGTCCGACCGGCCACAATGGGGAACCATGATCCGATTCGAGAACGTGACGAAGCGGTACGCCGACGGCACGACCGCCGTGGACGACCTCTCCTTCGAGGTCGCCGAGGGTGAACTGGTCACGCTCGTCGGTCCTTCCGGCTGCGGCAAGACGACCACGATGAAGATGGTCAACCGCCTCATCGAGCCCTCCGAGGGCCGCATATACGTCGGCGGCGAGGACATAGCCGCGATCGACCCGGTACGGCTGCGCCGCCGGATCGGCTATGTCATCCAGCAGGTCGGCCTCTTCCCCCACAAAACCGTCCTCGACAACACCGCGACCGTGCCGCATCTCCTCGGCGTCAGCCGTGCCAAGGCCCGCGAGCGCGCCGCCGAACTCCTCGACCTGGTCGGCCTCGACCCGAGGACGTACGGCGACCGCTACCCCGAGCAGCTCTCCGGCGGCCAGCGTCAGCGCGTCGGTGTGGCGAGGGCACTGGCGGCCGATCCGCCGGTCCTCCTCATGGACGAGCCGTTCGGCGCGGTCGACCCGGTCGTCCGCGAGCACCTGCAGAACGAGTTCCTCAAGCTCCAGTCCCAGGTCAAGAAGACCGTCCTCTTCGTCACCCACGACATCGAGGAAGCCGTCCGGCTCGGCGACCGCATCGCCGTGTACGGGCACGGCAGGATCGAGCAGTTCGACGCCCCCGCCACGGTGCTCGGAGCGCCCGCCACCCCGTACGTCGCGGACTTCGTCGGCGCGGACCGGGGGCTCAAGCGCCTGTCCGTCACCCCGATCGAGACGGGTGACCTCGAACAGCCCCCCGTCGTCCATCTCGACGACCCGCTGCCCCGGGACCTCGGCTCACGCTGGGCGGTCGTCCTGGACGCCGACGACAATCTGCACGGCTGGATCTCCGCCGAACAGGCCGCGTCCGCCCCCTCGGGCGGCACCGTACGGGCACACGCCCGACGCATGGAGGCCTGGCTGCCCGTCGGCGCCTCCCTCAAGCAGGCCTTCTCGACGATGCTCCAGCACGACGCGGGCTGGATCGCCGTCATCGACCGCGAGGAGACCGGGCGCTTCCTCGGCGTACTGACGCCGGCCCGGCTGCACGAGGCGCTGCGCCGCTCCATCGACGCGGACGCCCAGGACATCGCCCGCGCGGAGGTGGCGCTGGAATCGGTCAGCTCGCGCTGAGCCGGCCGCTGATCCACTCGAGGGCCGGCGGGATCTCCCGGTTCCAGGTGTTGAAGTTGTGCCCCCCGCTGTCGAGCGTGATCGAGGAGACGCGCGCGGGCTTCCTCACCTTGGAGACGAAGGCCAGGGTCCCCTTCAGGTTCCCCTCGCCCTGCTTCGACGTCGTGACCAGGAAGGACGTCGGGCCCTGGGGCAGGTGGTCCAGGGACCACAGCAGGTTGGCGCGGTTGCGCTTCTTCCTGTCGCCGTGGAAGAGGTCGCCGGTGGTCATGTCCTCGGCGGCCTTGTAGTACGCGGAGAGCCCGACGCCCGCGGTGAACTGCTCCGGGTGATGCAGGGCGAGCTTGAGCGCGCAGTAGCCGCCGGTCGAATTGCCGATGAAGCCCCAGTTCCGCGCCGCCTTGCCGACCCGGTACGACTCAGAGACGGCCTTCGGCAGGTCCTTCGCGAAGAACGTCTCGGTCTGCGGGCCGCCGGGGATGTCGACGCACTCGGTGTCGCGCGGCGGAGCGACCGTCGGCCGCATCATGACCAGGATCATCGGCTGCGTCTTCCCCGCCTTGGCCTGCTGGAAGGCGGTCTTCGGGTACTTCAGGCCCTTGAGCAGGTTCTCGGCGGTGCCCGGGTATCCGGTCAGGACGACAGAGGCCGGAAAGGTGCGCTTCGCGTACTTCGGCTGGAAGTACTCCGGCGGCAGATAGACGTATGCCGGGCTGTCGATCTTCGACTTCTCACCCGCTATGACGACCTTCTGGATCTGGCCGCCGGTCGCCGGCCGGCCGCCCCCCGGCACGTCGACCTTCTGCGTGGCCACCACCTTGACGTCCCTGGCCCCCGCCGAGTGGTCCACGACCACGCCCAGCTCCTGCTCCTGGCCGAAGAGGTCGGCCCACGACCCGTAGAAGAGGAACGAGTTGTTGGCCGCGAGGCCGACCGAGGCGAACAGCGCCACCTGGGTCGCCAGCAGCAGGCCCACCCGGCCCAGCACCGCGCGCCAGGTGCGGCCCGAGAGCCGCGGCCAGAGCCAGATCGTGGTGGCGAAGAGCACCACGGCCAGCACGATGGCCAGCGCCAGGACTGTGTTGCTGGTGAGACCCATGAGTCGATTGAGCTTTCTGCCTTGAGTTGCTTGAGAATTTCCTGAGAGCGAGTGAACCCACTCCCCGGAAGTGCCGTCCTAGAGAGCGCAAAACGTCCGGTTCGGCCCCTGCCACGCACGGCGGCCGGTGGGCCGGACTCCAAGAATTCTCTCGCGGAGCCACGGGAAGCGATGTCTGTCACGGTAGATGGGGACAAAACAGGATTGGTTCCGGATCAGGTACGCCGGATACTGCGCGGACCGCGACCGGAAGTGGTCCCCGCACTGGTCGGGACGGCCTGCACCTTCATCGGCCTGATCGACATCGCGGCCGGGGTCTTCCCCCGCTTCCGCGCCAGCCGCATGCACGCGTTCGCCGAAGTGCTGCCGGGGACCCTGAGCCCGCTCTCCGCGGCCCTCTCCCTCAGCGCCGGCGTGCTGCTCCTCCTGCTCGCGCACGGCCTCAAGCGCCACAAGCGCCGCGCCTGGCGCGCGGCCGTGATCCTGCTGCCGGTGGGGGCGGCCGCCCAGTTCATCTACCGCCACTCGATCATCGGCGTCCTCTTCTCCCTCGTCCTCCTCACGCTGTTGCTGCGGCACCGCGGCGAGTTCGCCGCCCTGCCCGACCCGCGCAGCCGCTGGAAGGCGCTGGCGAACTTCGTCCTGATGGGCGCCGGGTCGATCTCCCTCGGTCTGGTCATCGTCAGCGCGCACCCCGGCCGGGTGGTCGGCAACCCCGGCATCGCCGACCGGCTGGAGCACGTCCTGTACGGGCTCTTCGGCATCGAGGGCCCCATCAGCTACTCGGGCAACGTCGACTGGACCGTCGGCTACTCGCTCGGCGCGCTCGGCCTGCTGACCGCCGTCACCACCATCTACCTGGCCTTCCGCCCCGAGCACCCGGCCGCCCGGCTCACCGAGGACGACGAGACCCGGCTGCGCGAACTGCTCGCCAAGCACGGCGGCCGCGACTCCCTCGGCCACTTCGCGCTCCGCCGCGACAAGGGCGTCGTCTTCTCCCCGAGCGGCAAGGCGGCCGTCTGCTACCGCGTCGTCTCCGGCGTCATGCTCGCCAGCGGCGACCCGATCGGCGACGTCGAGGCCTGGCCAGGCGCCATCGAACGGTTCATGGACGAGGCCAAGGCCCACTCCTGGACCCCCGCCGTCATGGGCTGCTCCGAGACCGGAGGCGAGGTCTGGACCCGCGAGACCGGCCTGGACGCGCTGGAACTCGGCGACGAGGCGGTGGTCGACGTCGCGGATTTCTCCCTCTCCGGACGCGCCATGCGGAACGTTCGCCAGATGGTGAAGCGCATCGAGCGCAATGGTTACGAGACGCGGGTCCGGCGCGTCCGTGAACTCTCCGAAGGAGAGCTGGAGCGGATACGGCGCGCGGCCGCCGACTGGCGCGGCACCGACACCGAGCGGGGCTTCTCCATGGCCCTCGGCCGGATCGGCGACCCCGGCGACGGCGACGCCGTCATCGCCACCGCGCACAAGGCGGACGCCGAGGGCACGAACTCCCCGTACGGCGACCTGAAGGCGATCATCCACTTCGTGCCCTGGGGCAAGGACGGGATGTCGCTGGAGCTGATGCGCCGCGACCGCTCCGCCGACCCCGGCATGAACGAGCTGCTCATCGTGGCCGCCCTCCAGGAGTCCCCGCGCCTCGGCATCGAGCGCGTCTCCCTGAACTTCGCCATGTTCCGCGCGGCCCTGGCACGCGGCGAGAAGATCGGCGCCGGACCGGTCCTGCGCGTCTGGCGCGGCCTGCTGGTCTTCCTCTCCCGCTGGTTCCAGATCGAGTCGCTGTACAAGTTCAACGCCAAGTTCCAGCCCCGCTGGGAACCGCGCTTCGTGGTCTACCGCAAGAGCCGTGACCTGCCCCGCATCGGCTTCGCCGCGATGCAGGCCGAAGGATTCGTCACCCTCGCCCTGCCCCGCCCGTTCGCCCGCCGCGGCGCCCCCTCCCAGCCCCGCCCCTGCGCGCACATCGTCCCCGCGCAGGCCGTCGACCAGGAGGCCCGGGCGGCCTGACCCTGGCCGCCGGCCCCCGCCCGCGGAGTGATCCGGCCACCGACGGCCCTAGGCTGGACATATGAGTACGTTGCGCGGACGGGGTACGGCCTGGGGCCTGCCGGAGTGGGATCGCTGTGCGGTCATGGGAGTCGTCAATGTGACGCCGGACTCCTTCTCCGACGGCGGCCGCTGGTTCGACACCACGGCCGCCGTCAAACACGGCCTGGACCTGGTCGCCGAGGGCGCCGACCTGATAGACGTCGGCGGCGAATCGACCCGGCCCGGCGCCAGCCGCGTCGACGAGGCAGAGGAGCTGCGCCGCGTCGTACCGGTCGTGCGCGGCCTGGCGGCCGAGGGCGTCACCGTCTCCGTCGACACCATGCGCGCCTCCGTCGCCGCCCAGGCCGTCGCCGCCGGGGCCCTGCTCGTCAACGACGTCAGCGGCGGCCTCGCCGATCCCGGCATGGTCCCGGCCGTCGCCGCGGCCGAGGTTCCCTTCGTCGTCATGCACTGGCGCGGATTCAGCCAGGACATGAACAAACTCGCCGTCTACGACGACGTCGTCGCCGAGGTCGTCGCCGAACTGCGCACCCGGATGGAGGCAGTCATCGACGGCGGCATCGCCCCCGAACGGCTCGTCGTCGACCCCGGCCTCGGCTTCGCCAAGCAGGCCCCCCACGACCTGGCCCTGGTCGCCCATCTCCATGAGCTGCGCGAACTGGGCCGGCCGCTGCTCGTCGCCGCCTCCCGCAAGCGTTTCCTCGGTCACGTACTCGCAGGTCAGAGCGGCCCGCCCCCGGCCCGAGAACGCGACGCCGCCACCGCCGCCGTCTCCGCCATCGCCGCCCACGAGGGCGCCTGGGCCGTCCGGGTCCACGAGGTCCGGGCCACCGCCGACGCCGTACGCGTGGCACGAGCCGTCGAGGGAGCCGCGTGACCCGGCCGACCGACACCGAGGCCGTCGAGGCCGCCAACACCGCCTTCTACGAGGCGATGGAACGCGGCGACTTCGAGGAGATCTCCGACCTGTGGCTGGACGACAACGGAGACCTCGCGGGCGAGATCTCCTGCGTCCACCCCGGTTGGCCGGTGCTCACCGGCCGCGGCGAGGTCCTGCGCTCGTACGCCCTGATCATGGCGAACACCGAGTACATTCAGTTCTTCCTCACCGATGTCCAGGTCTCCCTCGCCGGGGACACCGCCCTGGTCACCTGCACCGAGAACATCCTCAGCGGCGGCCCGGCCGAGGACGGCGCCGAGCTCGGCCCGCTCGTCGGACAGCTCGTGGTCGCCACCAATGTGTTCCGTCGCACACCCGGCGGCTGGCGGATCTGGTCCCACCACGGCTCGCCCGTACTCGCCGAATCAGGTGACGAAGAAGGCGACGACACCGCCGCCTGAGTGGGTAGGCGGCCGGTAGACGCACCCCATGGGCGGGCACTGTCAGTACCCGCAGGTAGATTCGAAGTGGTCACAACGCCGTCCGCACGCGGCCGCGTGCCCGCAATTCCTACGAACAGCAGGAGTGATTCGCGTGGATCGTGTCGCGCTGCGCGGCCTCAAGGCCCGCGGGCACCACGGCGTCTTCCCCCGGGAGCGCGAGGAGGGCCAGACCTTCATCGTGGACCTGGTGCTCGGCCTCGACACCCGCCCCGCGGCTGCCGACGACGACCTGGCGAAGACCGTGCACTACGGCGTGGTCGCGGAAGAGGTCGTCGACGTGGTTCAGGGCGAACCGGTCGATCTGATCGAGACGCTCGCCGAGCGGATCGCCCAGCAGTGCCTCAAGCACGAGGGCGTCCAGCAAGTCGAGGTGGTCGTGCACAAGCCGGACGCACCGATCACCGTCCCCTTCGACGACGTGACCATCACCATCACCCGGAGCCGAGCATGAGCGACCCCACCGTCCAGCCGGTCCCCGCGTCGGTGACGGAGACGGTCGACGCGGCGGACATCACCCTGTCCAACCCCAAGCGGGCCGTGATCGCCCTCGGCTCCAACCTCGGCAACCGGCTGGAGACGCTCCAGGGCGCCATCGACGCCCTGGAGGACACGCCCGGCCTGCGGGTCAAGGCGGTCTCCCGCGTGTACGAGACGGAGCCCTGGGGCGTCGACCCCGGCTCCCAGCCGTCCTACTTCAACGCGGTCGTCGTGGTGAAGACGACCCTGCCGCCGTCCTCGCTCCTGGAGCGCGCCCACGCCGTCGAGGAGGCGTTCGCCCGCGTCCGCGACGAGCGCTGGGGCCCCCGCACGATCGACGTCGACATCGTCACGTACGCCGATGTGCTCTCCGAGGACCCGACCCTCACCCTGCCCCACCCGCGCGCCCACCAGCGGGCCTTCGTGCTCGCCCCCTGGCACGACGTCGACCCGGAGGCCCAGCTGCCGGGGCGCGGCGCGGTCGCCGAGCTGCTCGAGGAGGTCGGCACGGCCGGGGTCGTCCCCCGCGCCGATCTGGAACTCCGTCTGCCCGAGTAGTCGTTGGTCCCAGCGACAGCCACGACGTGAAAGGCACCCGGTGAAGCAACTGAGGCTCAAGGTACTGGCCGGACTCTTCGTCGCCGCCGGCGTCCTCTCCTGGGGAGGCGCCCGGCTCTGGGAGTCCTTCGCCACCCTGCCCAGCGTGCCCCTCGCCGCCCCGATCGTCCTGGCGGCGATCGCCGTGGTCCTCACCGCGACCGCCCTGTCGATCCGCGCGCGCCTGAAGGCCCAGCGGGAGCGCCGACCCGGCGCCAAGGGCGTGGAGCCCCTGATGGCGGCCCGCGCGGTCGTCTTCGGCCAGGCCAGCGCCCTGGTCGCGGCCCTGGTCGCCGGGATGTACGGCGGCACCGGCGTCTTCCTGCTCGGCTCGCTCGACATCCCGGCCCGCCGCGACCAGGCGATCTACGCGGGCTTCTCGGTCCTCACCGGCATCGCGGTGATCGCGGCGGCGTTCTTCCTGGAGCGCGTCTGCAAACTCCCGGAGGACGACGAGCCGGCGGGCACGGCGACGGCGTAGGCAGGCGCCTCACCGGCTCCGGTGTCAGTGCGCCATGATCAGGCTCATCGCCTCGTTGCGCGTGGCGGGGTCCCTGAGCTGGCCGCGCACCGCGGACGTGATCGTCTTCGCGCCGGGCTTGCGGATGCCGCGCATGGACATGCACATGTGCTCGCACTCGAAGACCACGATCACCCCGCGCGGCTCCAGGATCTCCATCAGCGAGTCGGCGACCTGGGTGGTCAGCCGCTCCTGGACCTGCGGGCGGCGGGCGTAGACATCGACCAGCCGGGCCAGCTTGGACAGACCGGTGATCTTCCCGGAGGTCGAGGGGATGTAGCCGACGTGCGCCACGCCCCGGAACGGGACCAGATGATGTTCACAGGTCGAGTACACCTCGATGTCCTTGACGAGCACCAGCTCGTCGTGGCCGAGGTCGAACGTCGTCGTCAGGACGTCCTCGGGCCGCTGTCGCAGCCCCGCGAATATCTCCTGATACGCCCGGGCCACCCGCGCCGGCGTCTCCCTCAGTCCCTCGCGGTCCGGGTCCTCACCGACCGCGATGAGGAGCTCCCGCACGGCGTTCTCGGCACGCTTCTCGTCGAATTCGCCGATCGTGCCCTCGCCGTCAAGCGTCACCGGGTCGGTCATCTGTGCCTCGTTCCATTTACCTAGTACGCGAAATGCCGCGCCCCCACAGGCTAAAACCTGGGGGGCGCGGCATCCATTCCGGGGCTGCCGGGGGCCAGCGGGCGGCCGTCAGGCCTCCGGGCGGTCCTCCGGGGCCACCTCGATGCCGGGCGCCGCCGGGGCGGCGTCGGCGGAGGTGGTCGCGTTGGAACCGTTGGCGCCGTTGGTCAGCGCCAGCTCCTTCGGGGAGAGCACCGGCGGGCGCGTGGAGGGCGTGCGCCGGGAGGAGCCGGTCCACGCCGGGCGGGCCGGGCGCTTCACGATCGGGGCGAAGATCTCGGCGATCTCCTCCTTGCCCAGCGTCTCCTTCTCGAGGAGCTGGAGGACCAGGTTGTCGAGAACGTCGCGGTTCTCGACGAGGATCTCCCACGCCTCGTTGTGCGCGGTCTCGATCAGCTTCTTGACCTCTTCGTCGACCAGCGCCGCGACCTCTTCCGAGTAGTCGCGCGGGTGCGACATCTCGCGGCCGAGGAACGGCTCGGTGTTGTCGCCGCCGAACTTGATCGCGCCGAGCCGCTCGGTCATGCCGTACTGCGTGACCATGGCGCGCGCCGTGGCCGTGGCCTTCTCGATGTCGTTCGCCGCGCCCGTGGTCGGGTCGTGGAAGACGAGCTCCTCGGCCGCGCGCCCGCCCAGCATGTACGCCAGCTGATCGAGCATCTCGTTGCGCGTGGTCGAGTACTTGTCCTCGTCCGGGAGGACCATGGTGTAGCCCAGGGCCCGGCCGCGGGACAGGATGGTGATCTTGTGGACCGGGTCGGAGTTCGGCGAGGCCGCCGCGACCAGGGCGTGACCGCCCTCGTGGTACGCGGTGATCTTCTTCTCCCGGTCGGACATGATCCGGGTCCGCTTCTGCGGGCCCGCGACCACACGGTCGATCGCCTCGTCCAGGGAGTGGTTGTCGATCAGCTTCTTGTCGCTGCGCGCCGTCAGGAGCGCCGCTTCGTTCAGCACGTTCGACAGGTCCGCGCCGGTGAAGCCGGGCGTGCGCCGGGCGACGGCGCCCAGGTCGACGTCCGGGGCGACCGGCTTGCCCTTCTGGTGGACCTTGAGGATCTCCAGACGGCCCTGCATGTCGGGGCGGTCGACGGCGATCTGCCGGTCGAAGCGGCCCGGGCGCAGCAGCGCCGGGTCGAGGATGTCGGGCCGGTTGGTGGCGGCGATCAGGATGACGCCGCCCTTCACGTCGAAGCCGTCCATCTCGACGAGCAGCTGGTTGAGCGTCTGCTCGCGCTCGTCGTGGCCACCGCCGAGGCCCGCACCGCGGTGCCGGCCGACGGCGTCGATCTCGTCGACGAAGACGATCGCCGGGGCGTTCGCCTTGGCCTGCTCGAAGAGGTCACGGACCCGGGAGGCGCCGACACCGACGAACATCTCGACGAAGTCGGAACCGGAGATCGAGTAGAACGGCACCCCGGCCTCGCCGGCGACGGCGCGGGCGAGGAGCGTCTTGCCCGTACCGGGCGGGCCGTAGAGCAGCACACCCTTCGGGATCTTGGCGCCGACGGCCTGGAACTTCGCCGGCTCCTGGAGGAACTCCTTGATCTCGTGGAGCTCCTCGACCGCCTCGTCCGACCCGGCCACGTCGGCGAAGGTCGTCTTGGGGGTGTCCTTGGTGATGAGCTTGGCCTTGGACTTCCCGAACTGCATGACCCGGGAGCCGCCGCCCTGCATCTGATTCATCAGGAACAGGAAGACCACGACGATGAGGACGAAGGGCAGCAGCGAGAGCAGCACCGAGATGAACGGGGACTGCTTCGACGGCGAGACCGTGTAGCCCTTGTCGATCTCACCCGCCTCGAACTTCTTCTGCAGCGTCGTGGCCAGATCGGAACCCTGGGTGCCGATGTAGCTGGCCTGGATCTTGTCGCCGCCGTACTTGGCCTTGTCGGCCCCGTCCTTCAGCTCGACCTTGATGACCTGTTCATCGCCGGTTGTCAGCTTGACCTGATCGGCCTGATTGTCGTCGATCGCCTGGACGACCTTGGCGGTGTCCACCGTCTTGTAGCCGCCGGACGAGCCGACGACCTGCATCAACACGACCACGGCGAGGACGGCCAGCACGATCCACATGACCGGCCCACGGAAGTATCGCTTCACGTCCATCCATACGGAGCGAGAACGCCCCGTCCCTCCTGCCCGTAGGTAAATGCTGCTGTGAGAAAAGACTGTTCTTCGGACGGTACCCCAGCATTGTCACCCGTGGCCGTCTTCCCTTGCTCCAACGGCGGGAAGGGGCTGTGGGTTCCCGTGCGGTCCGGCGGGTTCAGCCGCCGTAGACGTGCGGGGCGAGCGTGCCGACGAAGGGGAGGTTGCGGAACTTCTCCGCGTAGTCCAGGCCGTAGCCGACGACGAACTCGTTGGGGATGTCGAAGCCGATCCACTTCACGTCGATCGCGACCTTGGCGGCGTCGGGCTTGCGCAGCAGCGTGCAGACCTCGAGGGACGCCGGCTCGCGCGAGCCGAGGTTCGACAGCAGCCACGACAGGGTCAGGCCGGAGTCGATGATGTCCTCGACGATCAGGACGTGCTTGCCCTTGATGTCGGTGTCGAGGTCCTTGAGGATCCGTACGACGCCGGAGGACTGGGTGCCCGCGCCGTACGACGAGACGGCCATCCAGTCCATGGTGGCGGGGGTGGACAGCGCGCGCGCCAGGTCCGCCATCACCATCACGGCGCCCTTGAGGACTCCGACGAGGAGCAGATCCTTGCCCGCGTACTCCGCGTCGATCTTCGCGGCCAGCTCGGCCAGCTTCGCGTCGATCTCTTCCTTGGTGATGAGCACCGACTTGAGGTCGGTGCCCATGTCCTTCTCGTTCACCCGGGTCACTTTCGTTGCAGCGTGCGTCAGCCTTGCCGAATGACCAGTCTGCCACCCTGCCGACGTGCCTCGACGCGGCCGGGCAGATTGATGGCCCCCTGGCCGCGCCAGCTCGTGATCAGCCGGTCGACTTCTTCGATGTGGCGGGCGAAGAGGGAGCCGGCTGGGGCGCCCTCGGCGATGACCGCGCGGCGCAGCACGCGGCGGCGGACGGCGGGCGGCAGTCCGAAGAGCTTGGCGCACTCCAGCTGGCCGGCTTCGTCGCGTACCGAGGAGTCCGCCTCGGCAGCCCAGGAGTCCAGGGCGTCGGCGTCGTCGCGGGAGAGCCGGGCGGTCCGGGCGAGGGCTTCGACGACACCCTTGCCGAGCGCCTTCTCGAGGGCGGGCAGGCCCTCGTGGCGCAGCCGGGAGCGGGTGTAGGCGGGGTCGGTGTTGTGCGGGTCGTCCCAGACGGGCAGCTGCTGGACGAGGCACGCCTTGCGGGCGGTCTGGCGGTCGAGCTGCAGGAAGGGCCGCCGGTAGCGGCCGGCGGCGCCGGAGACGGCGGCCATCCCGGAGAGCGAGCGGATGCCGGAACCCCTGGCGAGACCGAGAAGGACGGTTTCCGCTTGGTCGTCGCGGGTGTGGCCGAGGAGGACGGCGGCGGCGCCGAGCCGGTCGGCGGCCTCGTCGAGCGCGGCGTAGCGGGCATCGCGGGCGGCCGCCTCGGGGCCGCCTTCGCGGCCGACGCGGACGGCGATGGATTCGACGGGGTCGAGCCGCAGCGCGTGGAGGCGTGCGACGACCTCGGCCGCGCGGAGGTCGGAGCCGTCCTGGAGGCCGTGGTCGACGGTGATGCCACCGGCCCGGACGGAGAGCTTGCGGGACTCGAAGGCCAGGGCGGAGGCGAGCGCCATCGAGTCGGCGCCTCCGGAGCAGGCGACCAGCACGAGAGGGGCGAGCGGCTCGCCCTGCGCGGAGTCGCGGTCGGTGTGCTCGGTGATGTCGTTCAGTACGTCGTGGAGTACGCGGCGGACCGCCAGGCGTATCGCCGCGACCGCAGGATGGGGACCCATGTCCGGTGCCCTTCGTGGAAGTTGGGGGTGCCTCGGTCGGAGTCTTAACGGTCGTAACAGGGGGTTCGGTCACTCAGAGTGCGTCGATGGTGACAGAACACGGCCGTTCCCCGAGCATTGCACGCCTACCCATGCCTCACGGTCCCTCGGATGGGTGATTAGGGGGGCGTTCCTGTGCCGTCCGGCCGTAATGGGCTCATGAGTCCGTCCTGCGGTGCACCCGCGCGATCCAGTCCGCCGGTTTGGCGATCTCCGCCTTTGTGGGCAGCGTGTTGGGGGAGGTCCACACGCGGTTGAAGCCGTCCATGCCGACCTCCTCCGCCACGGCGCGTACGAACCGCTCGCCGTCGCGGTACTGGCGCAGCTTGGCGTCGAGGCCGAGCAGCTTGCGCAGTGCCTGGTCGAGGCGGGAGGCGCCGCGAGCCCGGCGCTGCTGGAACTTCTCGCGGATCTCGGCGACGGAGGGCACGACCTGGGGACCGACACCGTCCATGACGTAGTCGGCGTGGCCTTCGAGCAGGGACATGACGGCGGTGAGGCGGCCGAGGATCTCGCGCTGCTCGGGGGTCTGCACCAGTTCGACGAGGGAGCGCGCCTCGTCGCCCTCCTCGGCCTCGGGGCGGCCGCCGGAGAAGGCCTGGACGGCCTCACGGAGGCGTTCCAGCACGGTCGTCGGGTCGATGTCGGTGGCGTTGAGGAATGACTGGATTTCGCCCTGAAGGTGGTCGCGGAGCCAGGGGACGGCGGTGAACTGGGTGCGGTGGGTCTCCTCGTGGAGGCACACCCAGAGCCGGAAGTCGTGCGGGTCGACCTCGAGTTCGCGCTCGACGTGGACGATGTTCGGGGCGACGAGCAGGAGCCGGCCGCCGCCGTTGCCACTGCCGGGCAGCTCACGGGTGACGGGGGCGAAGGTCTCGTACTGCCCGAGGACGCGGGATGCGAGGAAGGACAGGAGCATGCCCAGCTCGACGCCGGTGACCTTGCCGCCGACGGCGCCGAACACGGCGGCGCCGGGGGTGCCGGAGCGCCGTTCGCGCATCTTGTCCAGGAGGGGGGAGAGCAGTTCGCGGAAACCGGCGACGTTGGCCTTCACCCAGCCGGCCCGGTCGACCACCAGGACCGGGGTGTCGTCCGGTTCATGGCCCTCGGGCACCATCCGCGTGTAGGCGCGGACGTGTTCCTCGGCGGCCTTCGCGTGCCGCCGCAGCTCGGCGACGACCTCTCTGGCCTCTTCCCGGGTCACCTCCGGCCCGGGACGCACGAGTCGGATCGCGGTCGCGACCGCGAGGTTCCAGTCGACCATCTCGGCACCACCGATGCTCGTCATGCGTCAACCGTACGTGGTGACGACCGCATCGGTGAGAGTCATGCGGGACGCGGCGGTCAGCTGTTCGGGGCGAGTGCGGCGGAGAGCCGGTCGAGGGCGGGCTGTGCGGTGTACGGGGAGGGAGTGCGTCCGGCGAGGAACGCGAAGGCGAGGAGGCGGCCTTCGGCGGTCACGACGGTCCCGGCGAGGGCGTTCACGCCGGTGAGGGTGCCGGTCTTGGCGCGGACCAGCCCGGCGCCGGGCGAGTGGGCGTCGAAACGGGTCCTGAGGGTGCCGCTGAAGCCGCCGACCGGCAGGCCGGTGAGCACGGGCCGCAGCCCGGGGCGGGCGGGGTCGGCGGCGCGGGTGAGCAGCGAGGTGAGGAGGGCGGCGGAGACCCGGTTCTGCCGGTCCAGGCCGCTGCCGTCGGTGAAGCGGGCAGCGGTGAGGGGCACCTTGAGCCTGGCGAGGGTGGTCCGGACGGCCTCTCCGGCGCCCTGGAAGCTCGCCGGCCGGCCGGTGGCCAGGGCGGTCTGGCGGGCCAGGGCCTCGGCGAGGTCGTTGTCGCTGTAGGTCAGGGTGCGCTCGACGAGGGCGTCGAGCGGGCGGGACTGGGTCCTGGCGATCGGGGTGCCCTTGGGGGCGCGGCCGGGCACGGAGGCGGACCCGACGGAGACACCGGCCTCGGCGAGGGCGCCGGCGAAGGCGGCCGCCGCGTCGCCCGCCGGGTCGCCGCTGCGGGGGGCCGGGCCGCTGTTCGACGTGTCGAGGCGGCCGGCGTTGAGCATCAGGGCGCTCACCGGGGCGATGTTGTCGTTGACTCCGATGCGGTGGAGCGCGGGTCCCTTGTAGAGGGAGGTGTCGTGGCTCAGCCGGACGGTGGTGACGCCCCGGTCGCGCAGGACGCGGGCGGCGCCGGCGGCGAGGGCGCGCAGCCTGGTCCGGTCGAGGGTGGGGTCGCCGCCGCCGACCAGGGTGATGCTCCGGTTGTCCGGGGACGCGACGACGGTGGTGGGGATGCGGTGGTCGGGTCCGAGCGCGGTGAGCGCGGCGGCCGCGGTGGCGATCTTGATGGTGGAGGCGGGGGTCATGGGGACGGCGTCGCCGTTCCCGTACAGGCGCTCGCCGGTGGTGACGTCGACGACGGAGGCCGTGCGCAGCGGTCCGAGTCCGGGGTCGTTCAGCAGCGGGCCGAGGGTGGCGGCCAGACCGGCCGGGCCGCGGTGCGAGGTGCCGAGGGCGGTGAGTACCCGGGCGGCGCTGGGCGCGGGGGCGGGGCGGTGGACGGAGGGGGTTTCTTCGTGATGTGCGCCACCTGTTCGGCCCTGGGCGGCTGCCCGGGACCGCTCGGCCTTACGCTGACCGGAGTCCCAGGGCCCGGCCGTGGCAACCGCTCCGGCCGCCAGGACCAGGCCGAGTACGGCTGAGCCTGCCGTGAGCTGCCACAATCTCGGCTCCGGCATCGCTGACCAGCCCCTTTCGCGATCACACACATGCGTGAGGGACACTTAATCACTGCGCCCTGTCGCAAGCAGACATATGTGTTGATCAGGAGGAGCCACCCGTGGAGTTCGACGTCACCATCGAGATCCCGAAGGGATCGCGGAACAAGTACGAGGTCGACCACGAGACGGGTCGGATCCGGCTGGACCGTCGCCTCTTCACCTCGACCAGCTACCCGGCCGACTACGGCTTCGTGGAGAACACCCTCGGCGAGGACGGCGACCCGCTGGACGCGCTGGTGATCCTGGACGAGCCGACCTTCCCCGGCTGCCTGATCAAGTGCCGGGCGATCGGCATGTTCCGGATGACCGACGAGGCGGGCGGCGACGACAAGCTGCTCTGCGTGCCGGCCTCCGACCCGCGTGTGGAGCACCTGCGGGACATCCACCACGTGTCCGAGTTCGACCGCCTGGAGATCCAGCACTTCTTCGAGGTCTACAAGGACCTGGAGCCGGGCAAGTCGGTCGAGGGTGCCAACTGGGTCGGCCGCGCCGAGGCCGAGGCCGAGATCGAGGCCTCGTACAAGCGCCTCGAGGCGCAGGGCGGCGCCCACTGAGTGGGGCCCCATTGAACGTCTGACGGGCGGTGCACCGATACGGGTGCGCCGCCCGTTGCGCGTGGGACGGTCTGCTCGTGCCCATACTGGGCAGACAGTCCGAATGGGAGCGAGGGCATACACAGTGGTGGCGGAGCCGGACGGCCCGGAAGACCGGAAACCGCAGTCGGACGAGGCGCGCAGCGCGTTCACTCCGCCGACCGGGGTGGAACAGCCGGCCTTGCCCGAGGAGGAGCATCCGACCTCGGAGTTCGCCGTTCCGGACGGGCTGTCCCCGGAACCGCCGAGCGAGGCGGAGGGCTCGGCCTTCGCGCCGCCGTCCACGTACTCGGCACGGCAGTCGCCGCCCGCGTTCACGCCCGCGCACGGCATCCCGATGATCAGGATGTCGAAGGACGCGCCGTGGCAGGACCGGATGCGCACGATGCTGCGGCTGCCGGTGAGCGAGCGGCCGGTGCCGGAGCTGACGCGCAAGGACGACGAGGCCGGGCCGCCGGTGGCGCGCGTTCTCGACCTCACGCTCCGTATCGGCGAGCTGCTGCTGGCGGGCGGCGAGGGCGCGGAGGACGTCGAGGCGGCGATGTTCGCGATCTGCCGTTCCTACGGCCTCGACCGGTGCGAGCCGACCGTCACCTTCACCCTGCTGTCGATCACGTACCAGCCGTCCCTGGTGGACGACCCGGTGACCGCGAACCGGACCGTACGGCGCCGCGGCACCGACTACACCCGGCTGGCGGCGGTCTATCAGCTGCTCGCCGACATCAACGCCGAGGACCACGACGTGTCCCCGGAGGAGGCCTACCGGCGCCTCGCGGAGATACGGCGCAACCGGCACCCGTACCCGGGCTGGGTGCTCACCCTGGCCGCGGGCGTCCTCGCCGGGGCGGCGTCCCTGCTGCTGGGCGGCGGGCTGACGGTGTTCCTGGTGGCGGCGCTGGGCGCGGTGCTGGGTGACCGGCTGGCCTGGCTGTGCGCGGGGCGCGGGCTGCCGGAGTTCTACCAGTTCCTGGTGGCGGCGATGCCGCCGGCGGCCATGGGTGTGGCGCTGACGCTGCTGCACGCGGATCTGCAACCGTCCGCGGTGATCACCGGTGGGCTCTTCGCCCTGATCCCGGGGCGGGCGCTCGTCGCCGCCGTGCAGGACGGTCTGACCGGCTTCTACATCACCGCCTCGGCGCGGCTGCTCGAGGTCGGCTACTTCTTCGTCGCCATCGTCATCGGGGTGCTGTCGGTGCTGTACGTCGCCGTGCAGTTCGACGCGAACCTGAACCCGGAGGGCGTGCTGAACCCGGTGGAGCGGCCGGTGGTGCAGCTGCTCGCGTCGATGGTGCTCTGTCTCACCTTCGCGATCCTGCTCCAGCAGTCGCGCGACACGGTGCTGTTCGTGACCCTCAACGGCGGCGTGGCCTGGGTGATCTACGCGTCCATCGCGGTGACCGCCGACGGCTCGGCGGTGATGGCCACGGCGGTGGCGGCCGGTCTGGTGGGACTGTTCGGGCAGCTGATCGCGCGCTACCAGCACACGTCGTCGCTGCCGTACGTGACGGCGGCGATCGGGCCGCTGCTGCCCGGTAGCGCGACGTACTTCGGTGTCCTCGCGATCGCCCAGAACAACCTGGATCAGGGCTTCGCCTCGCTGGCCAAGGCATCGGCGCTGGCTCTGGCGATCGCGATCGGGGTGAACCTGGGCGGCGAGCTGGCCCGGCTGTTCATCCGGGCACCGGGCTCGGGCGCGGGCCGCCGCGCGGCCAAGCGGACACGCGGATTCTGACGCTCCTGGCGGCTCTCTCAGCGCTTGGCGTGACGGCCGCGGGGGGCGGCAGGGGGCTCCTCGATGCCGTCCGCCGGCGCCTGGCCCTTGCTCTTGTTGCCCTTGGAGCGGGCGCGCAGGAACTCGATGGCGATCGGGACGACCGAGATCAGCACGATGGCGACCAGGATCAGCTCGATGTGCTTGTGCACGAACTCGACCTTGCCGAGCGAGGCACCGAGCAGGGTGACGCCCGCGCCCCAGAGCAGGCCGCCGATCACGTTGAACGTGATGAACGAGCGGTAGTTCATCCGGCTCACACCGGCGATGATCGGCGTGAACGTGCGCACGATGGGCACGAAGCGGGCCAGGATCAGCGACTTGGGGCCGTGCTTCTCGAAGAACTCGTGGGCCTTCTCGACGTTCTCCTGCTTGAAGAGCTTGGAGTCGGGGCGCTTGAAGAGCGACGGGCCGACCTTGCGGCCGAAGAGATAGCCGACCTGGTCGCCGATGACCGCGGAGAGCACCACCAGGGTGCACACCAGCCACAGCGGGGTGTCCAGCACTCCGGTCGTCACCAGCAGACCGGTGGTGAACAGCAGCGAGTCGCCGGGCAGGAAGAAGCCGATGAGCAGGCCCGACTCGGCGAAGACGATGACCAGGACGCCGATCAGCCCAAAGGTCTCGATCAGATAGTCGGGGTCCAGCCAGCTCGGTCCGAGCGCAAGCGTATTCACGGGTTCCGGGCTCCAGGGTCGGGGGGGCGGGACGGCTGCCCAAAGCTATCAACGGTTGCCGTCGGCGCCGCGTTCCACCAGTTCCCCCAGGATGCGCTGTGCGGGCGCCGGGGCAAAGCTGTGCGCCAGGAGGTATGTGCCCATGAGCATCGATGACTACGGCGGCGGGCAGGGCCCGCAGTCGGATGTGCTGGTCGTCACCACGAATGACGTGCCCGGCTATCAGGTGCAGCAGGTGATCGGTGAGGTCTTCGGGCTCACCGTGCGCTCGCGGCATCTGGGCAGCCAGATCGGCGCGGGGCTGAAGTCCATGATCGGCGGGGAGCTGAAGGGGCTGACGAAGACGCTCGTGGAGACCCGCAACCAGGCGATGGAGCGGCTGGTGGAGCAGGCCCGGGCGCGCGGCGCCAACGGGGTGCTGATGTTCCGCTTCGATGTGACGGAGGCTGCGGACGTGGGGACGGAGGTCTGCGCCTACGGCACGGCGGTGGTGCTGGCCCGCACGTGACCGCGCCGGGGCGGCGAGGGGTACGGGAGCGGGGGACGGAGGCGCCTTCCTCCCCCGCTCCCGTACCCCTTCACCCGATCAGGCGTGACGGGCCGCGTTGGCGAGGATCGCGTCCCGCAGGTGCTCGGCGAGCCCGGGGCGCATGGAGTCGTAGAACGCCTTGAAGCGCTCGTCCGCCACGTACATCTCGCCGAGACACCGGTGCATCTCGTACGGGCACTCGTAGAACCACTGGTTGATCTGCTGCCGGTGCTCCTCGGCCAGGTCCATGGCCCGCTCGCCGGAGGACGGTTCGCCGTCGGCCATCAGGGCCGTGTAGCGGACGCTCCAGTCGTCCGTCTCGGCCTTCATCCGCTTCCAGTCGTCCTTGGTGTAGCGGGCCGCCCTGCGCTGCGACTCGGCGTACGCCTCGGTCCCGCCCCAGCGTTCCTCGGCCTCTTCCGCGTACTGCTCCGGGTCGTTGTCCCCGAAGACCTCGAACCGCTCCTCGGGCGTGAGGTTGATGCCCATCTTCTTCGCCTCCATGGCGTGCTCGACGGCCTCGGCCATTTTCTGCAGCTCGGCGATCCGCGCGGACAGCAGCTCGTGCTGGCGTCGCAGGTGCTCCTGCGGGTCCACTGACGGGTCGTCGAGCAGGGCCGCGACCTCTTCGAGCGGGAAGCCCAGCTCGCGGTAGAACAGGATCTGCTGCAGCCGGTCGAGGTCGCCGTCGTCGTAACGCCGGTGGCCCGCGCGGCTGCGGCCGCTCGGGGAGAGCAGCCCGATCTCGTCGTAGTGGTGCAGCGTGCGCACCGTCACTCCGGCGAAACCGGCGACCTGTCCCACGGAGTAGCTCATGCTCCCCGCTCCCTTCTTCTCGGTACGCCCATCAGCCTGAGCCCTCACGCAACGGGAGGTGCAAGCCCGAATCTCGGGATGTTGTGCGTCATTTGCCCACTTATGGTGGGCGCGTGGCCACCGAAGCTCCCCCGTCACCGCCTTCACAGCCGGCCGCCCCCGCCCGGGCGCTGCTGCCCGTGATCCTGCCCGCTCTGGTGGTCGGGGTGGGGACCAGCCTGCTTCTGCTGGGGGTGAGCGTGGCCGCCGGGAAGCTCCAGGACGTGCTCTGGGAGACGCTTCCGGACGCGCTGGGGGCCGGCCGCTACTCGTCTCTGTGGATGATCACCGTACTGACCGCGACCGGGCTCGCCGTGGGTCTCGTCGTCTGGAAGGTGCCCGGACACGCCGGGGCCGATCCGGCCACCACCGGGCTCGTCGATCCGCCGATCCCGCCCCGCGTGGTGCCGGGGCTGCTCCTCGCCGCCGGCCTGGCGCTGGCCGGCGGGGTCAGCCTCGGCCCCGAGAACCCCGTCACCGCCGCCAACATCGCCCTCGCCTACTGGATCGGCCGCAAGGCCTTTCCCCGCGCGCCCGCCGAACTCTGGGTGTCGCTGGCCGCCGCGGGCACCATCGGGGCTCTGTTCGGAACGCCCGTCGCGGCCGCGCTGATCCTCACCGAGACCCTCACCATGCGGCCGGGGCCCGGTCTGCTCTGGGACAAACTCTTCGGGCCCCTGCTCGCGGCGGGCGCGGGCGGGCTGACGACCGTCCTGATCGCCACCCCCACCTTCGACATCTCGCTCCCCGACTTCTCGGGGCCGCGCTGGGGCGATGTCCTGGCAGCGCTGATCGTCGCGTCGGCCGGCGCCCTGCTCGGCATGGCGGCGGTGTACGCGCTGCCCCACGCCCATGCCGTCTTCCGGCGTCTGAGGCACCCGGTACTGATGCTGACCTGCGGGGGGATCCTGCTGGGACTCCTTGGGGCGCTCGGCGGGCATCTGACGCTCTTCAAGGGCCTGGACGAGATCAAGGTGCTGGGCGCCGACCCCGACGGCTGGTCGTGGGACGAGTTCGCCCTGATGACGGTGGTGAAACTGGCCGCGCTCACCCTCGCCACGTCCTGTGGCTTCCGCGGTGGACGGATCTTCCCCGCGGTCTTCGCCGGGGTGGCCCTCGGGCTCGCCTGCCACGGCCTCGTACCCGCCGTCCATCCCACCCTCGGTGTGGTCTGCGCCGTGCTCGGCGTCCTGCTCGCGGTCACCCGCCAGGGCTGGCTGAGCCTGTTCACGGCGGCCGTCCTGGCCCCCGACCCGAACGTCCTGCCCCTGTTGTGCTTCGCCACGCTCCCCGCCTGGCTGCTGGTCACCGGCCGCCCGCAGATGCAACTCCACCCTTCCGGCGCGCCGTTGCGCTGACCGCCCGCACCCCCTTCAGAAGGAGTTTCCATGCCGCTGCACCAGGGGCCGGCCGAGCCCGACCGCCCGCTGACGTTCAACCCCTTCTTCGGCGAGGCGAACCCGGTCGGCGGCATGACCTCGGCACCCCCCAAGCACCGCCTCCCGGACGGACCGCTGCCTCCGACGAGCGCGTACCAGCTGGTCCACGACGAGCTGATGCTCGACGGCAACTCGCGGCTCAACCTCGCCACGTTCGTCACCACCTGGATGGAACAGCAGGCCACGGAGCTGATGGGCGAGTGCCGGGACAAGAACATGATCGACAAGGACGAGTACCCGCGCACCGCCGAGCTGGAGCGGCGCTGTGTCGCGATGCTCGCCGACCTCTGGCACGCCCCCGACCCGTCCACCGCCGTCGGCTGCTCGACCACCGGCTCCAGCGAGGCGTGCATGCTCGCGGGGATGGCCCTCAAGCGCCGCTGGACACGGTCCAACAGCGACCGCTATCCCGCAAGCGCCCGGCCGAACCTGGTGATGGGCGTCAACGTCCAGGTCTGCTGGGAGAAGTTCTGCAACTTCTGGGAGGTCGAACCCCGGCTGGTCCCGATGGAGGGCGACCGCTTCCATCTGGACCCGCAGGCGGCCGCCGCGCTGTGCGACGAGAACACCATCGGGGTGGTGGCCGTCCTCGGCTCCACCTTCGACGGGTCGTACGAACCGGTCGCCGACATCTGCGCGGCCCTCGACGCCCTTCAGGAGGTGACGGGTATCGACGTCCCGGTCCATGTGGACGGGGCGTCGGGCGCGATGGTGGCGCCGTTCATCGACGAGAAGCTGGTCTGGGACTTCCGGCTGCCGCGGGTCTCCTCCATCAACACCTCCGGTCACAAGTACGGACTGGTCTATCCGGGCGTCGGCTGGGCACTGTGGCGCTCCCCCCTCGAACTCCCCGAGGAACTGGTCTTCCGGGTCAACTACCTGGGCGGCGACATGCCCACCTTCGCCCTGAACTTCTCCCGGCCAGGGGCGCAGGTGGTCGCGCAGTACTACACGTTCCTGCGGCTGGGCAGGGAGGGCTTCCGGGCCGTCCAGCAGACCACCCGGGACGTGGCCCTCGGACTGTCCGACCGGATCGAAGCCCTGGGCGACTTCCGACTCCTCACCCGGGGCGACCAGTTGCCCGTCTTCGCCTTCACCACGGCCCCAGACGTACGGAACTTCAATGTCTTCGACGTCTCGCGCCGGCTTCGGGAACGCGGCTGGCTGGTGCCCGCCTACACCTTCCCGGCCAACCGCGAGGACCTCTCCGTGCTGCGCGTGGTCTGCCGCAACGGCTTCTCGAAGGATCTCGCCGCGCTGCTCATCGAGGACCTGGAGCGGCTGATGCCCGAACTGCGGGGCCAGTCCGCGCCGGTGACCCATGACAAGGAGGCGGCGACCTCCTTCCACCACTGACGCCGGCTCCGGACGCGGCGCCGATCTCCCAGCGGCGTCAGCCTCTCAGCCGCCACAGTCTCCCGGCGTCGATCCCCCGGCGGTCGCTCAGCGGCTCAGCCCCCTGAACCTACGGACCGCCAGCGGGAAGAACACCGCGACCAGCACCAGCGGCCACACCACCGCCGCCGTCAGATGTCCCGGCTCGCCGCCCGGGTTGCCGAACAGGTCCCGTACCGCCGTCGCCGTGGCCGACATCGGGTTCCACTCCACCACCGTCCCCAGCCACCCCGGCATCGTCTCCTCCACCGCGAACGCGTTGGAGAGGAAGCCGACCGGCCAGACGAGGATCTGCACGGCCTGCACCAGCTCGGGACGGCCCGCCACCATCCCCAGGTAGATCCCGATCCAGAGCATGGCGAACCGCAGCAGGAGCAGCAGCCCCACCGCCCCCAGCGAGGCCGCCGGGCCGCCGTGGGTGCGCCAGCCGATCGCGCATCCGACACCGATCATCAGTGCGAGGCCCACGGCGGACTGGAGCATGTCGGCGGCCGACCGCCCCACCAGGACCGCGGAATCGGCCATCGGCATGGACCGGAACCGGTCCACCACCCCCTTGTTGAGGTCCTGGCTGACCGCCGTCATCGTGCCTTCGAGGCCGAAGGCCATGGTCAGCGCGAGCATCCCCGGCACCAGATAGTCGACGTACTCCCCCTCGACCTCCCGGCCGCCGCCCATGAGGTAGCCGAACATCAGCAGCAGCATCACCGGGAAGACCAGCCCGACGGCGAACCGCACGGGCTGCCGGGCCCAGTGGGCCAGCTCGCGTCGGGTCATGGTCCAGCTGTCGACGACGGCGTACGGGAGCACGGGACGGCTCACTTCGCTCGTCGCACTCATGCCGCTCATGCCGCCACCCCCTCCTGCCCCTGCCCCTGCTCCTGCTGCTTCCGCGGGCCCGTCAGCCGCAGGAAGACCTCGTCCAGCGTCGGCCTGCGCAGGGCGATGTCCTCGGCCTCGATCCCGGCCTCCTGGAGCACCTCCACGGTCCGGGCCAGCGCCGCCATCCGGTCCACCACCGGCGCGCTCACCAGCCGCCGGTACTCGTCCACGGCCGCCTCGCCCGGCAGCAGCGCCGCGGCCCGCCCCAGCTGGGACGCGTCCCGCAGCACCACATCGATCCGGTCGCCGCCGACCTCGGCCTTCAGCTCGTCCGCCGTGCCGCCCGCGATGGCCCTCCCCCGGTCGACCAGGGTGATGCGGTCGGCCAGTTGATCGGCCTCTTCGAGGTACTGGGTGGTGAGCAGCACGGTCGTGCCGCCGCCGACCAGGGAGCGCACGGCGTCCCACACATCGGCGCGGCCGCGCGGATCGAGGCCGGTCGTCGGCTCGTCCAGGAAGAGCACGGCGGGCTCGTTGCCGCCTCCCGTGCCCATGAGCGAGGCGGCCAGGTCGAGCCGGCGCCGCATCCCGCCGCTGTACTGCCCCACCGCCTTGCGGCCGGTGTCCGCGAGCCCGAAACGTTCGAGGAGCTCGTCCGCCCTCGTGCCCGCCCGCCGCGCGCCCAGGTGGTGGAGGCGCCCGAACATCTCCAGGTTCTGCCGGCCGCTGAGCTCCTCGTCGACGGCCGCGTGCTGGCCGAGGAGCCCGATCCGGCGGCGCACCTCGCGGGCCTGGGTACGTACGTCGTATCCCGCCACCCGCACCATGCCCTCGTCGTGGCGCAGCAATGTGGCGAGGATGCGGACCGTGGTCGTCTTTCCCGCCCCATTGGGGCCGAGCACGGCGTGCACCGTGCCGCCGCCGACCACCAGGTCGAGCCCGTCCAGCGCCTGCTTCCCGCCGAATCTCTTGCGCGCGCCCTCGACGACGATCGCGTCAGTCATCCCGCTCCTCCCGGCAAAACGCCCAGTAGTCAAACTTGACCACTGAATCGAAGGTAACCCCGGCCGCATCATTGGTCAAACTTGATTAGTGAAGGTCTCCCTCATGCGGGACACCCGTCGCGTACGGGTTCTCCTCGTCGTCGGCGAGCACCCCGACGAAGGGATCACCGGCCTCACCGGCGAAGACGTACGCGCCCCGCTCGATCCGCTCGATGAGGCCGCGCGTCCACTGGGCACCCGCGTCCGCCGAGTGCACCCACATGTGCATGATCTCCCCGATGTGACCCAGCCGTTCGGGGCCGCCCTCGGGCGTGTAGTGCTCCGTGACGGTCGCCCGCCACTCCTCCAGCTTCCGCACCCGCTGCCTGAGCAGGGCCACGGCCTCCTCGCGCGGCAGGTCGACGATGAAGCCGATCCCCGCCGACAGGACGTCCATCTTCTGGTCGTAGGCGGTCAGCGCCTCGCGCAGCAGCGCGAAGTACTCGGCCGTGCCCTGCTCCGTGAGCTCGTACTCGGTACGCGGGGGCCCGCCGGCCGTACTCGGCGCGGTCTCGTAGGCGTACAGCAGTCCCTGCTTCGCCATCTGCTTCAGCGCGTGATAGATCGAACCCGGCTTGCCGTTGGACCACTCATGCGCACCCCAGTACTCCAGGTCGTTGCGCACCTGGTAGCCGTGCGCCCGCCCGTGGCGGCGCACGGCACCGAGAACCAGAAGCCGGATCGCTGACATCGCCGCACTCTCCCTGATCAATCTGATCAATTCGACCAGGGTACGGCGGCCCTCAGCCCCGTTCGAGCGCGATCAGGTCGAAGGCGCCCTTGCCGTCCAGGGACTCACGGATGATGTCCGCGTGTCCGGCGTGCCGGGCGATCTCCTCGACGAGGTGGATCATCATCCAGCGCATCGACACCGCACCGTCCTTCGGGAACCAGGGAGCCGGCGGGAGTGGGAAGGTGTCGTCCAGGCTCGGCACCGAGCGGATGAACTTCTCCGTCTCCTTCGCCACACCGTCCCAGAAGGCGAGAACGCCGGGGATCGTCTCCCCCTCGACCAGCCGGAAGCTGTCGCCCCAGGTCTCCTCGGTGCGCTGCTTTTCGTTGGGCAGCTGCTGGGCCATGCGCAGCCAGTTCAGCTCCGTCTCGGCGACGTGCTTCAGCAGACCGGACAGGGACAGCTCACTGGCGCTCGGACGGCTCGCCGCCTGCTCCTCGGTCAGGCCGAGGACGGACCGGCGGACCGCGCCGCGCTGCGCCTCGACGAAGCCGATCAGCGCGCCGCGCTCGTCGCCCCTGTCCTCCGCGGGAACGTGAGTGACCATGGTGTCCACCTTCCGGTCCTGTCCGGGGAGGCCCTGCGCCTCCCTGACACCTCATAAGCTACGGACCCTTGAGGTCAGATCCTGTCCGCAATCCCGCACGGATCCGCGACTGCCCCAGGAAACCGCAACCCCCGGCACGTGCGCGCGACTTCCGCATGGACAAGGGCTCCCCACGCCGGCTCAGAAGGGGAAGCGCGTCCGCCCGTGCTGCACAGAGATCCACTTCTGGGTGGTGAACGCCTCGATCATCGCCTCACCGTTCAGGCGCCCGATGCCCGAGTGCTTCTCACCCCCGAACGGCACGATCGGCTCGTCGTTCACCGTGCCGTCGTTGATGTGGATCATCCCGGTGTGAATGCGCCGCGCCAGTCGCACGCCCCGCTCCACATCGCCGGTGTGCACGGCCCCGCTCAGCCCGTACGGCGTGTCGTTCGCGATCCGTACGGCCTCGTCCTCGCCGTCGAACGGCACGATCAGCGCCACCGGCCCGAAGATCTCCTGCCCCAGGACGGGCGCGTCCGCGGCGATCCCGCTCAGGACGGACGGGGAGACCAGGGTGCCCCGCGCACCGCCGTGCAGCAGCGCCGTCGCCCCCGCCGCGACGGTCTGGTCGACCAGCGACGTGACGGCCTCCGCCTGCTGGGAGTTGATCAGCGGGCCGATGTGGGTGGTGGGCTCGGCCGGGTCGCCGACGTTCAGTGTCTTCACCTTGGCCACGAACTTCTCGGTGAACTCCTGCTCCACCTTGCGGTCCACCAGGATCCGGTTGGCGGCCATGCAGACCTGCCCCTGGTGCACGAACCGGCTGAAGACCGCCGCGTCCACCGCGTAGTCGACATCGGCGTCGTCGAGCACGATCAGCGCGCTGTTGCCGCCCAGTTCCAGCACCACATGCTTGAAGTTCGCCGCACACACCGTGGCGACATGCCGTCCGACCCGGTCCGAGCCGGTGAAGGAGATGACCTTCGGCACCGGGTGCTCGATCAGCGCGTCACCGATCTCGGCGATGTCGGTGATCACCACATTGAGCAGGCCCGCGGGCAGACCCGCCTCCTCGAGCACCTTCGCCACCAGGGTGCCGCCGCAGATCGGCGTGTTCTGGTGCGGCTTGAGGACCACGGCGTTGCCCAGGGCCAGCGCCGGCGCGACCGACTTGATCGACAGCAGGAAGGGGAAGTTGAAGGGGCTGATGATCCCGACGACGCCGACGGGCAGCCGGTAGACGCGGTTCTCCTTGCCGTCGACCGGAGACGGCAGGATGCGCCCCTCGGGCCGCAGCGCCACATGCACGGCCTCGCGCAGGAACTCCTTGGCCAAATGCAGCTCGAAGGCGGCCTTCAGCCGTGTGCCGCCGAGCTCCGCGATGATCGTCTCGCTGATCTCCTGCTCGCGCTCCTCGACGATCCGCAGGGCCCGCTCGAAGACCAGCCGGCGGGCGTACGGGTTGGTCGCGGCCCAGGCGACCTGTGCGCGCTCCGCCGCCCGGTAGGCCTGGTCCACCTCATCGGCCGTGGCCACGGTGATCGACGCCAGCTTCTCCCCGCTGTACGGGTTGAAGTCGATGATGTCCCAGGAGCCGCTGCCGGGCTTCCACTCACCGTCGATGTACTGATGGGCCAGGTCGGTGAAGTAGGACATGAGACGGGACCCCTCATCGCCAAGGCGCAGCAGGCCGGTCCGACCGCTCACGCGAGCTCACAGCTGATGTCACGTCATCCTACTTATGAGTCAGGAGAGTTGGAGGAGACCCCTCAGAAGATCCCGGCTTTCGGCCGGATCGGGACTGTCCTCCTGGAGCCGCTCCATGACCCGCTCGTACTGGGCGACCTCCTCGCGCTTGTCGAGATAGAGGGCGCTGGTGAGCTGCTCCAGATAGACGATGTCGGAGAGGTCGGACTCGGGGAAGCGCAGCATCGTGAACGCGCCGCTCTCGCCCGCGTGGCCGCCGAAGCTGAACGGCATGACCTGGAGCGTGACGTTGGGATGCTCCGAGATCTCGATCAGATGCCTCAACTGGCCCTGCATCACGGCCCGGTCGCCGTACGGACGGCGCAGCGCCGCCTCGTCGAGCACGGCGTGGAAGCGCGGGGCGCGCTCGGAGACCAGTACCTTCTGGCGCTCCAGGCGCAGCGCGACCCGGCGCTCGATCTCGGCGCGCGGGGCGTCGGGGATGCCCCGGGCCACGACGGCGTGGGCGTACGCCTCGGTCTGCAACAGGCCGTGGACGAACTGGACTTCGTAGATCCGGATGAGCGAGGCGGCGCCTTCGAGGCCGACGTACGTCTGGAACCAGCCGGGGAGCACATCGCCGAAGCTGTGCCACCATCCGGCCACATTGGCCTCGCGGGCGAGACCCAGCAGCGAGGCGCGCTCCGTCTCGTCGCCCACGCCGTACAGCGTGAGAAGGTCCTCGACATCCCTGGCCTTGAAGCTCACCCTTCCCAACTCCATACGGCTGATCTTGGATTCGGATGCGCGGATCGAGTAGCCGGCCGCCTCGCGCGTGATGCCGCGCGATTCCCGCAGCCGCCTCAGCTGGGACCCCAGAAGGATCCGCCGCACCACAGACCCTCCTCCTGGCCCCTCGCCCCGGGGGTATCCCCAGGATTCACCTGCGGTCACGACTCCGGCCCTCCCCTTCGCGTCGGTGTGTTCACGTCTGCACGCCTGTCTCACGTCGGTGTGACGGAGCACCCCCGAACTCCGAGCCCCGGATTCTGCCACCAAAACGCTTCAGCCCGTACTCATTCGGTTACGGAAAGAGGAAGCGCCCGGCAACCCCCTGAAAGTAGTCCAGGGAAGATATGAGCAACAAACGGCACGGGCGGGGACGGATCCGGCGCGTGCACGTGCATCTGCCCTTGCATCCGCCCGGCGCATTCGGAACCATGGTCCTCGCGCACCTGCGTGCTCGTTCGTGTTGTAGCGTCACAGCCGCGATTCCCGGGAGTGCCTCGCATGGGGACGAATGGATCGACCATGCTCGAGCCGTTACGGCAGGGCCTTCCGCCGATCGATCCCGCGGCCGTCTCCACCTCCGCCTCCTGCGCCCTGCCCGCCCGCTTCGAAGCCGTCGGCGGCGCACGGAAGTTCACGAGATCGACACTCTGCCAGTGGGGTCTCGACGACCGTTTCGACGATGTCGCCCTCGTCGTCTCCGAGCTCGTGACGAACGCCCTGCGGCACGCCGTACCGGCCGAGGAGAGTGCCCACGGGTCAGCCGGCCGGGGAAGCGCGCAGGAGTCTCCCGTACGGCTGCACCTGATGCGCTGGACGACACGGCTGGTGTGCGCGGTGCGCGACCCCAGCCACTTCGGGCCGCAGACGCGGGAGTCCGAGGAGGACTTCGCCGCCGAGTCCGGCCGGGGGCTGTTCCTGGTCGATTCCTTCAGCGACAGCTGGGGCTGGCACCCGCTCGCCGGGACGCTGCACGGCAAGGTGGTCTGGGCGCTGTTCCGGCTGGGCTCCGAGCCGAGTGCGACGGGGCAGGCGTAGCCGCAGGCGCGTGGCGCGGTGGACGGTGCGGCGGTGACGCGTTGGACCCGTGAGGCGGCTGACCGGTGTCAGCCGCCTATCAGGTGGTCGAACTCCCCGTCCTTCACACCCAGCAACAGCGCCTCTATCTCCGCCGGCGTGTAGACAAGGGCGGGGCCGTCCGGGTGCCGTGAGTTGCGCACCGCCACGTCCCCGCCGGGCAGTTTGGCGAACTCCACGCACGAGCCCTGTGAGTTGCTGTGCCTGCTCTTCTGCCAGACGACCCCATGAAGTTCCGTGGCCGCCATGCCGTTGTACGCGTGGTGCACAGGAAGCTCCCCGAGATGCTTGGTGCAGGTGTCAACTTTCCCGGATCATAGCTGTGTTCATATGCCAATGCATGTGCAGATGCACGTGCACGCGAGGTGCCGCGATGACCACACCTACTGGGAAACGCCTCTCGGGGGCGGGCCGTTCCCAGGAAAGAGACGCAGGGAGCGTCCTTCCGGATCCCTCGCGGGCTAGCGGGTTACCGACACGTACGGAAGCAGGGCCATTTCCCGCGCGTTCTTGACGGCACGCGCGAGCTGACGCTGCTGCCGGGCGCTCACCCGGGTCACCCGGCGGCTGCGGACCTTGCCGCGATCCGAGATGAACTTCCGCAGCAGGTCGGTGTCCTTGTAATCGATGTACGTGACCTCGTCCCGGTCCAGCGGGTTGGGCCGGGTCCTGGGCGCGGGCCGCCGCGGGGGCTTGGGCATGGGTCAGACCTCCAGGAGGGTGTCGAAGGCGGGCGGCAGCAGCTTCCAGGCGGCGCGCCCGGCTGCGTATTCCGCGTCGGTGAGCAGGCAGGAGTCGAGCAAGTCGGCCAGCCCCTCGCGGTCGAGGCCGGGCGAGGTGAAGACCAGGTGCTGGCAGCGGTCCCCGTGCTCGGGTTGCCAGTCCAGGGCGGCCGCGGCCCGGCGCACCGGCGGGACCATCTCCCAGGCGGCGTCCGGCAGGGAGGCGAGCCAGGGCCCCGCGCTCTCCACACAGAGCGCGCCCCCCGCCGCTTCCCACGCCAGCAGCGTGTCGGGCCGGTCGGCGAGCCAGAACCGGCCGCGGCTGCGAACCGCGGCGCAGGTCAGGTCCTCGAGCGCCGCGTACAGCCGCTCGGGATGGAAGGGCCGGCGGCGGTGCCACACGAACGTGCCGACCCCGCTCGCGTCGGCCTCCTGCGGGAGCAGCGCGCAGGCGGGATGCTGGGCGGCGGCGGCCGCCTCGACGTCGAAGCCGGCCTGTGCGGCGGCGGCCAGATCCCCGCCGCCGGCTCCCTCGGCGTCGATGCGCACCTGGCGGGCGGTGGGGTGCAACTGCGCGAGCAGCGCGCGGTCCTCGTCGTCCGCCTCGTCGTGGTCGAGCACGGCGAGGACGGGGGCGTACTCGAGTTGCCGCGCCCAGGTGTCGGCGACCGTACGCTGATCGCCGGGGGCGGCGGCGAGTCCCGCGTCCATGAGGTCGTCGCCGTTGCCGAGGTAGGGCAGAAGCAGCGCCGGGTCGACCGCGGTGATGACGGCGGTGACGCGGAGTCCGGCGGACGCCACGACTTCGGCCATCGCCCTGGGCTCGACGGAGTCCCACAGCTCGACGACCGCGAGACGCGTCGGACCGCCGTCCGCGAGCCGCTCCAGCTCCGGGACGAGATCCTCGCGCAGCGCGCAGCAGGCGCAGTCGTTGACGAGGGGCGCCTCGCCGGTCGAGAGCGCACCGGTCGCGTCCCGGACGGTCCGGACGACGGTGCCCCGCACGGCCGTCGACAGGTCGTGGTGGAGCACGACGCTGCCGGGGACGGTGGCGAGCAGCCGGTCGACGGCGGCTCGGCGGGCGTCCGAGTGGAGCCCGCCGACGAGGGCGATGTTCATCGCGTGCCGTACCGCCGCTCGAACCGTTCCACCCGGCCGGCCGTGTCCAGCACGCGCGCGGTGCCGGTGTAGAAGGGGTGGCTCGCCGAGGAGATCTCGACGTCGATGACGGGGTAGGTCCGTCCGTCCTCCCACGCGACCGTCTTGTCGCTGGTGGCGGTGGAGCGGGTGAGGAAGGCGAAGTCCGCGGCCCTGTCGCGGAAGACGACCGGGCCGTACGCGGGATGGATGCCGGGCTGCATGGTGATCAGCGCTCCTCTCGGAAGTCGACGTGCCGACGGGCGACCGGGTCGTACTTGCGCAGGGTCATGCGGTCGGGGTCGTTGCGGCGGTTCTTGCGGGTGACGTAGGTGAATCCGGTGCCGGCGGTGGACCGGAGCCTGAGGATCGGGCGGAGCTCGTTGCGGGCCATGGGGCTAGAATAAATGGAAATGGTTTCCATTGCCAATAACGAGAGCGAGAGGTAGGTCACCTTGTCCGCCCACTGTCAGCTGACCGGCGCCCAGCCGGGCTTCGGCAACCGCGTCTCCCATTCGCACCGGCGCACGCCGCGCCGCTTCGACCCGAACATCCAGCGCAAGCGCTACTGGCTGCCGAGCGAGGGCCGGTACGTCCGCCTCACGCTCAGCACCAAGGCGGTCAAGACCGTCGACACGATCGGGATCGAGGCCGCCGTGGCCCGGATCCGCGCACGAGGAGTGAAGGTCTGATGGCGAAGAAGAGCAAGATCGCTCGCAACGAGCGGCGCCGCGAGGTCGTCGAGCGCTACGCCGCGCGGCGGGCCGAGCTGAAGGAGATCATCCGTCGGCCCTCCTCGACGGAGGCCGAACGGCTGGCCGCGCAAGGTGAGTTGCGTCGTCAGCCGCGTGACGCGAGCGCGACGCGGGTCCGCAACAGGGACGGCGTGGACGGCCGACCCCGGGGATTCCTGCGGAAGTTCGGACTGTCGAGGGTCCGGACGAGGCAGCAGGCACACGCCGGCTTCCTGCCGGGCGTACGCAAATCCTCCTGGTAGCTTGACGCGGTCTGTCGATCAACCGTTGTTTCCACAGGGGGACTTTCCGTGCTCAAGCGCGTACGTATCTGTGTCGCCGCCGCCGGCGTCGCGGCCGCTCTCGTCGTCACCGGCTGCTCCAGCGGCGGTGACGACGGTGGAAAGAAGGACCGGGCCGGCAGCGCCGGCGCCGAGAGCGGTGGCGGCCAGGGTGGTTCCACCGGCGGCACCGACAAGGACACCGGAGCGGACGTCAAGGACGGCAGCCTGGAAGGCGGCTGGATCTCGATGAAGACTCCGGGCAAGGGTGTCGTCCTCAGCGTCAAGAACAAGATGGCGATCCTGGTGGAGACCAGTACGGGCAAGAGCTGCCAGGGCAGCGCGGAGAACGGCACGCTCACGCTGTCCTGCCCGGACGGCGGTGAGCGCACCTCCGGTCGCGTGGAGTCCGTCGACGCCACGAGCCTGAAGGTCGCGTGGGACGGCGTCGGGACCGACACCTTCCAGAAGAGCGAGCCGGGCAAGCTGCCGACGGGGCTGCCCCACTCCTAGGGAGTGTCCGCAAAGCATCGCCGTCCGCCCGGAGCGCGGGGCCTGCGGGCCGGGCGAGACTTTGCGGACACGACCCAGGACCCGGGGCGACGAGCCCGGTCACCGGTCATGGGCCGCGGTCCCTCAAAGGGCCGCGGCCCTTCCTCGTCCAGAGCGGCCGAGAGGTCGTCCAGCGCCTCCAGGAGGAGCCCCGCGGCCTTGCGGAACACGGGATGGGGCGCGCCCTCCGCCTGCCCGCCCCCGCCACCGGGTGAGCGCCTCGCGGATCTCGTGGCGCAGGTCGCCCCCGGGGTCCGACACGAGCCAGGAGTGACCGGTCCCGCCGGCCGCCGATGCCCCTCCGCCTTACGACCCGATCGGCCGGTGCCGCCCCGGCATCCGCGCGCTGTCCGCCGCCGCTCTGCCGTCCTCCCACCCCGCCAGGTCCGTCGCCCCCCGCACCCGCGTCGCGACCGTCTCCGGGAACATCTCCTGGGCCCGGTCCACCACGGCGACGTCCCTCGCCGCGAGAACCGGCAGCAGGTCGTCGGAGGCGACGACGGCGCCCGCCGCGGCTGCGAGGCGGTCGCCGATCCGGGTCGCGTACGCCATCAGGAAGGACTGCCGGAAGGTCTTCGTCCGCTTACGGCCGCTGGCCCGCTGCCCCGCCTCCGCCTTCGTCATCGCGGCGGTCCCCTGGACCAGCAGGGACGTATGGAGCAGCTCGACCGCCTCCAGGTCGGCCTCGAAGCCGACGACCGTGGAGAAGCCGAGGGCGCTGTTCCACACGGCCCGGCAGCGGTTCGCCTCGGCGATCGCGTCCAACAGGATCGCCTTGGCCGTCTCGTACGGCGCGTCGATGCCGATCCGGCAGGCGCCGGGTACGTCGTGGGCGTGCGTCCGGTGGGCGAGCGCCGCCTCGTCGAGGCTGTGGCGGGCCATCAATTCCTGGGCCTTGGCCGTGAGCGCCTCGGCCTCCTCCGGGTAGCCGGTCGCCTCCGCCTTGGCCAGCAGTGCCCGGATGCGGCTCAGCATCCGCGGCTCGCCGGGGGCCGGCGGCGCGTGGAGCGACGCCCCGGGGGCCGGCCCGACGGGCTCGATCGCGGGGAGCCGGGCGAGAAGGCGGTACAGCTCCAGAACGGCCGAGGCATACGAGAAGCGGTCGGCGCGCCAGGGCTCCGCGGTGAGCTCGGCGAGTTCGGCCAACTGGGCGTCCCAGCGGGGCGGCAGCTGCTCGTACCGCCGGGTCTCGGACTCGATCAGGCCGGCGGCGAGACGCACATGACGCTCGTCGAGGTCGCGGCGGACGATCCGTACGACGTCGGCGGGCTGCCAGCCCCGCTGCCAGGCGCGGCGTACGAACTCCTCGCCGCGCCGCGCGAGTTCGGCGTCGGCGCCGGGGTCGGCGGCGAGCAGCGACGCGCCGGTGTCGAGGGCGGCGTCGCCGTCGATGTACAGCGCCGCTGCCAGGGCCTGTTCGGTGGTGCTGCTGCTCACGTCTGCTTCTCGTCCCATTCCCGGCGGGATTCGGCGATCACGGCGCGATGGTCGAGCGACCAGTCGATCAGCGCCTTGATCAGGTGGGTCATGCTGTGGCCGGTCCCGGTCAGCTCGTACTCGACCTGGGGCGGGATGGTGGGGTGGACGGTCCGGGTGACGAGACCGTCGCGCTCCAGCCGACGCAGGGTGAGGGTGAGCATCCGCTGGGAGATGCCCGTCACGAGCCGCTGCAGCTCCTTGAACCGCTTGACCCCGGCGGCGAGCTCGACGACGACGTGCACGGTCCACTTGTCGCCGAGCCGGTCCTGAACGTCCCGTACGCCGCACTCCTCGGCGCAGCTGACCAAGGGATCGGTGGTCGGGGTGGTTACCCCGGTGTGCCCCACTGACATCGAAGTGCCTCCTTTTGCGATCACGCGCCGCCCCACAAGATGGTCCCAGCCATCGAACAGAACCACGAACACGGACCGGCCCTCGAGCACGGCCGGCTCACGTGCACAGCGCGGCCGGACCGGGCCCGAAGACCCGGACCGCACACTCAGGGGGACCCTTCCATGCTGCTCATCACCGGTGTCTCGGGCGGGCTCGGCAAGCTGATCGCGGAGCGCGTCGCCGGGCGCGACGACGTCGTCCTCGGCACCCGCGGCGACGTCCCGGGCGCCCGCCGCGTCGACTTCGACGACCCGGCGTCCCTGCCCGACGCGCTGACCGGCGTCGACACGCTGCTGCTGATCTCGGCGGGGTACGGAGAGGACGACACGGTCGTCGCCCGCCACGAGGCGGCCATCTCCGCCGCCGAGAAGGCGGGCGTGGGCCACATCGTCTACACCTCGCTCTCGGGCGACGGCGACCACCTCGCTTACGCCCTGCCGCACCGCTGGACCGAGCGCCGGCTGCGGCGGTCCTCCGTGCCGTGGACGATCCTGCGCAACGGCCTGTACGCCGAGATGCTGGTGTGGCTCGCCACCCCGGACGCGGACGGTCGGATCACCGCGCCCCTGGGCGACGGGCGCCTGGCGGCCGTCGCGCGGGAGGACCTCGCCGAGATCGCGGTCCGGGTGGCGACGGACCCGGCGCCGCACGGGGGCAGGGTCTACGAACTGGTCGGTGAAGTCCCCCTGGGCGGCACGGACCTGGCGGCCGCGCTCTCGGCCACCTACGAGCCCTCGACCCTGGCGGAGGCCCGCGCCTCGATCGCCGCGTCGGGCGCGGAGGGCTTCCAGGTCCCGATGCTGACCGGCACGTACTCGGCGATCGCCCATGGCTTCCTGGACGGCGCGGACATCGCGAACGACCTGCGGACACTGCTGGGCCGGGAGCCGCTGTCGGCGCTGGAGGTGTACGCGAAGGCGGCCCGAGGATGAGTCCCGGGGTCCGCTAATCTCACGCACGGATGTACGAGGGGGAGGACCCGCGTTGCGTAAGAGCAGCAGATTCATCACCGCCGCACTGGTGCCCACGCTGACCCTGGGGGTCGTCGGTCTGGGCATCGCCGCCACCACCGTCCTGGCGACGGCGACGGTGGCAGCGGCGGCGCAGACCGGGCCGTGGAGTGCGCCGACCGCACTGACCGGCCTCGGGGACTTCGTCACCGTCGTCGACGTACGGACGACCACGGACGGCAGGACGGTGGCCGTCTGGGAGCGCGCGTTCCAGGAGACGGCCGACTCCGAGCTGTGGACCGCCGTCCGCCCGGCGGGAAGCGCCGTGTGGGGCACTGCGCACCGGCTGAGCCTGCTGCCGGAGGGGCGGCGGGGCATCGAGGTGGTGCCCGCGGCGGACGGCTCGGTCACCGTCACCTGGGTGAACGAACTCGAGTCCGGCATGGCCCTGCGCACGTCGACGCTGCCCAAGGGCTCGACCACGTGGTCCGCCGCCGACGACATCGCGACGAGCACGAGCATCGGCGAAATCGCCTACGCGGGAAGCCCGTCCGGCAAGAGCGTGGCGGTCTGGCGGGGCAACGGCGGTCGGGACGGCACCCTGTACGTCTCCGAGCGCACGGGTCCCGGCGGAACCTGGTCGGCGCCGGCCGTGCTGGTCGCCGGCGACGGATGGTGGCCCCAGGCCGCGGTCGCGCCCGACGGGGCGGTCACGGTCGTCTGGAACCATTCGGTCGAGGCCGGCCAGACGGTGAAGACCGTCCACAAGGCAGCCGGTGCCACGGCATGGACCGCGGCGAAGGACCTCTCCGCCACCAATGACGGCGGCGCCCCGCTGCTGTCCCTGGCCGCCGACGGCACCACCTCCGTGGCCTGGGTCGCCATCAAGGAGGGCGAGACCACGGACATCGACGTGGTGTCCGTCGTCCGTCCCGCGGGAAGCACGGCGTGGGGGGCGCCCGAGAGGATCCAGTCCTCCGACATGGCCCAGCTCCGCGCGCCGCTGATCGCGCCGAACGGTGAGATCACGCTCGCCTGGGTCGACTACCGCGAGGCCGGCGGTGTGGGCGTGCGCACCTCCACGCGCTCCGCCACGGGTGGCTGGTCACCGGTCAAGACCCTCTCCACCGGTTACGTCCCCGAGCAGTTCGACGCCGCCATCGGCGCCGACGGGACGGTCCAGGTGGGCTGGGCCCAGGACGCCACGACGGAGGAGAACAGCCCCCGGGTCTTCTCCACCGCCGCGCGGATCAACGGCACATGGACGGCTCCCACCAAGCTCAGCAAGGCCCCCTCCGGCTACGCCGAGGGCGCGGTCGCCGTCGCCCCCGACGGCAACGCCACCGCCGTCTGGGCGCAGGACGACCAGCTGTGGACGGCCGGCACCGGCCTGACGACGACCCCGCCCACGCCGACTCCGGCCAAGCGCCGGGACTACGTCGGCGCCGACGGGTTCCCCGACCTGTACGCGCGGACGTCGACCGGTGGCCTGTCCGTCTACAAGGGCAACGCCTCCCAGACCTTCTCCGCGCAGGTCAGCGGCGGCACCTGGCCCACCACCTCGGTCCTCATCCCCTTCGGGGACCTGAACGCCGACGGCTGCAACGACACGCTCGTGCGCAACAGCGCGGGCGAGATGCACCGGTACAGCCCCAGGTGCGGCGAGGCCGTCACCCCCCAGTCCCCCGCGCTGAAGCTCAGCACCGGCTGGAACGCCTTCGACGGCTTCTCCTACTCCGGGGACTTCAACCGTGACGGCCTTCCCGACCTGATCGCCCGCCAGATCTCCACGGGCGACCTGTACATGTTCGCCGGCACGAAGTCCGGGACCCTCACGCGTACGGGAAGGGTCGGCACCAGCTGGAAGTCCCTGACCATCGTGGGCGCCGGTGACCTCAACGGCGACAAGGTGGGCGACCTCCTCGCGCGGACGACCGGCGGCGACCTCTACCGGTACTACGGCACGGGAACCGGCGCCATCGGCTCCGGCGCCAAGATCGGCAGTGGCTGGGGCGGCATGGTCAACTTCGTCGGCGTCGGTGACCTCACGGGCGACCGCAAGGACGACATCCTCGGCCGCACGACCGGCGGTGACCTGTACCGCTACGCGGGCAACGGCACCGGCGGCATCGGCTCGGGCGTGAAGATCGGCACCGGCTGGAAGGCGTTCACCAGCATCGGCTGACGCCGCTCGCCCGGCTGTCACAGGCCACTGTTACGTTGGCGCACACGTGTACGTAGGCATGTGCCCGTGAGCACGTGCACAGGGGGGAACTCGTGTTTCGCAACAGTGGGTTGGTGACAGCCGCGCTGGTACCCGCGCTGGCCCTGGGGGGCTTCGGCGTGGGTACCGCGGCCGCGACGGTACTGGCCACGGCCTCGGTCGCCGCGGCCGCGGACGCCGGGTCGTGGAGCACACCGACGGCCCTGACCGGCACCGAGAAGTACAGCCGGCTCGCCGATGTGGCGACCATGGCCAACGGGGACACGGTCGCGCTGTGGTACCGGACGCTCGCCGTCCCCTCCTCGGAAGAGGAGGTCTGGGCCGCCGTGCGGCCCGCCAAGAGCACCAAGTGGGGCCCTTCGCAGCTGCTGGGCCATATCGCGGTACCCGAATTCCACGTCGCCCGACTGGCCGCCGCGGACGACGGCTCGGTCACGGCGATGTGGGTCGAGCGGCCCGACGCGACCTCCGTGCTCCGCGAGATCCGCACCACGGTGCTGAAGCCCGGCGCCACCGCGTGGGCACCCGCCGCGACCGTCGGTACGACGACCCCGATCCAGGACCTGAGCCTGTCGGTGACCGCCAACGGCCGTGCCGTGGCGGTGTGGCACGGGAACTCCAGGAACGGCACCGGGTACGAAATCCTCGCCGCCGAGCGTGCCCACGCCGACGCGAGCTGGTCGCAGCCGGTCCGGGTCGCGTTCAGCGAGACCGGGGGCGCCTCCGAACCCCGGGCCGTGGTGGCCCGTGACGGCGCGGCCACGGTGACATGGAGCGAATCCGGCGCGGCCGGACGGTTCGTGAAGACCGCCGACAAGACCGGAAGCGGCCCGTGGAGCGCCCCGAGGACGATCGGCGATCCGGCGCGGAGCGGGCACTCCGCCACGCTGGGCGTGACCGGTGACGGCACCTTCGTCGTCACCTGGCAGCAGTCCGGGGCGTCCGCCTCCGAGAGGGTGCTGATCTCGGCGCGGCGCAAGGCGGCCGACCGGGACTGGGTGCTCGCCGAGGCCGTCGCGACCCGCACGCGCGACTTCCGGACCTCCTCCCCCCTGATCGGCCCGAACGGCGACGTCACGCTGGTCTGGTCGGACGCGGGCGGCTCGGGGCCGTACGCCATCCACACCTCGACCCGCTCCGAGACCACCGGCGCGTGGTCCGCGCCGAAGGCGCTGTCGACGGACGCCGCCCGGGAGGAGTTCGACGCCGCCATCGGCACCGACGGGACCGTAAGGCTGGGCTGGGCGCAGAACGCGCCGGGTCTCACGGGCGAGGTGTTCGTCACCGCCTCGATGTCTGCCGGCACCTGGTCCGCGCCGAAGACCCTCAGCGTGGCCGCCTCCCACTACGCCGGGGGCCATGTCGCCGTCGCCTCCGACGGGAACGTCTCCGCCGTGTGGAACCAGCGCGGGCAGCTGTGGGCGGCGGGAACTGGGCTGACCGCACCCGGGACCCCGAAGCCGCCGGCCGAGCGCCGCGACCACGTGGGCGCCGACGGCTTCCCCGACCTCTTCGCGCAGAGCCCTTCCGGCGCGCTGCTCCTCTACAAGGGCAACGCGAGCCAGGTCGTGTCCGCGAAGGTCGAGGGCGGCACATGGCCCACGACCTCCACACTGGTGCCCTTCGGAGATCTGGACGGCGACGGCTGCAACGACACCCTGGTGCGCAACGCGGCCGGGGAGCTGCACCGGTACACCCCCCGGTGCGGTGAACCCGTCACGCCGCAGACCCCGGCCGCGAGGATCGCCACCGGCTGGAACGGATTCGATTCCTTCGCCTCTTCCGGCGACCTCACCGGTGACGGCCTCCCGGACCTGGCCGCCCGGCAGACGAGCACCGGTGATCTCTTCCTGTACGCGGGCACGATCGACGGTGGCCTCAGCCATGTCGGGAAGATCGCGTCCGGGTGGACGGCGGTGACAGTCGTCGGCGCCGGCGATCTCAACGGAGACCGCCACGGCGACCTGGTGACGAAGGACGCCTCCGGGAACCTGCTGGCGTACTACGGCACCGGCAAGGGCACCATCGGCTCCGGCACCAGGATCGGCACCGGATGGGGCAGCTTCACCGACATCGTGGGGATCGGTGACCTCACCGGGGACGGCAAGGACGACATCGTCGGCCGTCACACCAGCGGCGATCTCTACCGGTACGCCGGAAACGGCACCGGCGGGGTCGGTTCCGGAACCAGGATAGGCACCGGCTGGAAGGCCTTCGGCAGCATCCGCTGACACGTACGGAGCCTCGGAGGCGGCCTTGGGGAGGGGCCCTGAGGAGCCCTGGGGGAGAGTCCTGAGTGTCCCTGGGAGAGGGCAGGTTCTACCCCAGGGACACCTCTCCACGGCCGTGATCCGCGCCGCGGCAGCCGGTTCGCTTGGGGCATGGCCTCAACAGCCGTACGCATCAGGCACGTTCGCCGCACCAGTGAGCGGCGGCTGACGCTGCTGCGGCGGGCCGGGCGACGCCCGTCCCGTGGGCAGGTGCGCGCGGCTCTGGAGCGGGTGGGCCTCGCTGAGCGGACGGACACCGGCCCGCGGAGATGTCGGGCGGGCAGCCGCGCGTGGCGCTCGCGCGGGCGCTGATCACACGTCCGGCGGTGCTGTTCGGGGACGGGCTGCCCCGCATGCCAGACCGTCCACAGCCTGTGGATACCGAACTCGCACACGAGCTCCGCGCCGGGCCTCGAACCGGAGCGGGATGCCGAAGCGCTCATGACCGTGAACGCGCTCCTCGGCACCGCGGGAGGCGTCACCGCCTTCGTCGCGGTCGCGGCCGTCAACCTCGCGGGCCTGGTCGCGGCCCTCGCCTCACTGGCCGCGCCGGTGACTCCGGCGGTGCCATGGTCCATGGTGGGCGCGGCGGACGGTGCCTGCGCGCTGATCGCGGTGGTGGCGGGCGCTACTGCAGGCGTGGCGGCTGACAGGTCACGAGAGGACGGGCATGGGTGAGAACAAGCGTCGGATGCTGGCCGGCGAGTGGTACCTGCCGGACGACCCCGAGCTGGACGCGGACACCGAACGGCGCTTCGCGCTCTGCGCCGCGTACAACGCCGACGACGGAGCCCCTCCCGCCGAACGGTCCCGCATTCTGGCCGAGTTGCTGGGCTCCGTGGGCGAGGACGTGCGCATCCGGCCCCCGTTCCGGTGCGACTACGGCCGGTACATCACCGTCGGAGACCGTACGTTCGTGAACTTCAATGCCGTCTTCCTGGACGCCGCGCCGATCACCATCGGATCCGATGTACAGATCGGGCCGAACGTCCAACTCCTCACCCCCACCCACGAGCTGGACGCCGAGCGGCGCCGGGCGGGCTGGGAGAAGGCGGAGCCGATCACGATCGGCGACAACGTCTGGCTGGGCGGCGGGGTGATCGTCTGTCCCGGAGTGACGATCGGCGCGAACACGGTGGTGGGCGCCGGTGCCGTGGTCACGAAGGACCTGCCCGCAGGTGTACTGGCGGTGGGGAACCCGGCGCGGGTCGTACGGGCCTTGGACTAGCCAGGGCGGGAGGAGGCGGCGCCCACCCCCGTGGGGCGCCACCCTCCGCCCAGGACCGTCAAGGCGACCAGGAGCGTCAGGGCCGTCAGAACTGTCAGGACCGCCAGGACCATCGAGCCCATCAGGGCCATCAAGGCATCAGGGCGTCAGGGCGTCAGGGCTTGATGATCAGCTTGCCGCGCGCGTGGCCCGACTCGCTCAACTCCTGCGCCTTGGCCGCGTCCGCCAGTTCGAAGACCTCCGCGATCCGGACGTCCAGTCGGCCCTCCGCGGCCAGCCGGGCGTGTTCGGCCAGACCCGTGACGACCGCGGCCGGGTCCGTGGCGCCGCCGGAGAAGACGACTCCGTGCGCGGCCGCGTCGGGATCGGCGATGGTGACGACGCGCTCGGCGGAGCCCGCCAGCTCGATGGAGAGCGGCAGGACGCCCTGACCGGCTGTGTCGAACACAGCGTCCACACCCTGGGGCGCGGCGGCCCTGATCCGCTCGGCGACCCCGTCCCCGTACTCGACCGGGACCGCCCCCAGAGAGCGCAGGTGGTCGTGGTTCGGGAGCGAGGCCGTGCCCACGACGGTGATCCCCGCGGCCACCGCGAGCTGCACGGCGACAGAGCCGACCACGCCCGCCGCGCCGTGCACCAGCAGCGTCTCACCCTCCTTCACCCGCAGCAGGTCGAGGACGCGCTGGGCGGTCTCGCCGGCCACCGGAAGGGACGCGGCCCGCTCCCAGGACAGGCCCGCGGGCTTGCGGACGATGTCACCGGCGATGGCGTACTCGGCGTAGGCGCCGGTCCGCGTCCAGCCCAGGACCTCGTCCCCGACGGCGACATGGGTGACGCCCCCGCCGACGGCGTCCACGGTTCCGGCGAACTCCAGGCCGGGGATCATGGGGAAGGTCGACGGGTAGAACTCCTCGACCCAGCCGTTGCGGCGCTTGTAGTCCAGCGGGTTGACGCCCACGGCCACCACCTTGACCCGGACCTCACCGGCTGCCGGCTGCGGCTTCTCGGCCTGCTCGTGGCGCAGTACGTCCGGTCCGCCGAACTCGTCGTAAACGATCGCTTCCATGTCGGTCTCCCCGCTGTGACGGCTTGTTGATACTTGTCCAGGTCCTCTGAGGGCCTGCTGAGGGCCCATTGAGTGCCTGTTGAGGGCTTCTCGATGCCCTGTCGTGGCCTTGTCGACGGCTCAAGCCTCGTGCGGAGCGACCAGCGAACCGGTCAGTCTTTGGTCCAGTACGACCTGGCCGAAAGACCAGTCGGGGTAGGGGCGGTCCTCGTTAGGCTGGCCGCATGGAGCTGATCGGAACCGTCGCGACCCTGCCCACGGCCACCCCCGCGTCCCGCGTGTCTTCGGGGTCCCGCGCGCAGACTCCCCACGCCTCGGTCCCGCCGGCTCCCCCCCAGACATCGCCCCAGGCACCTCGTCTGCCGGCCCTGGCGGCGGCCCCGGCCCCCTCGGCCCCGAGCGCTGCCGCGGCCTCGCCCGCCTCCGCGACCGGTCCGGTCACCACGCTCGCTCCGGGGGAGGCGACGGTCACCGCGCTCGCCGCCGGGTACGACATCATCCGGCAGCCGCTGGGACAGATCCTGCCCCGGCTCTCGGCGACCCTCGCCGACCTGGTGCCGCACCGCGCCGCCGCCGAACTGTCCACCCACTGCGCCCACTCACCGTTCAAGAGCGTCGGCGACGAGGAGTACGTGGCCCGCATCAGCACGGCGGACCTGGAGCCGCTGTTCCTGTCCGGCGTCCCCGGACAGCCCTGGCAGGGCACGGTGACGATCGCCGGGGCCCAGCGGCCCGTCGTCGCGGTCGCGACCGACGCGACCCCGAGGGGCGCGCTCCTGGTGCTCGTACGCGACGAGGGCGCCACCCCCGTCGACGACTCCGTCCTCGCCGTCGTCCAGATCCTCTGGTCGCTGGTGACCAGCCACTTCGACCGGCTGGCGGCGGAGGCGGCCCCCGGGGCGCTGGCCCGCTCGCGGGCCGCGGCGGACACCCGCGCCCGGGTCACCGCCGAGCTGAGTGCCCGGTACTCCGCCACCCTGGCCGGTCTCCTCGGCATCCTGCGCAGCCGCGGCCTGGACGACGCGGCCGCCCGCTCCACCGCCACCGAGCTCGCCGTGTCCGCGATGATCGAGCTGCGGGCGGAAGTGGAACGGGACCGCACCATCGCCGAGGAGCGGGTGGACGAGGCCTTCGCCCGGCTCGCGGACTCGCTGCGTCCGCTGCTGCGCCACAGCCCCGTACGGCTGGAGCTGGGCGCGCCGGACTCGACCCGCAGGGTCGCCGCGGACGTGGTGCACGCGGGGCGGGTGATCGCCCGCGAGCTGGTCCTCGCGGTCCTGGAGCAGGAGCCGGTGAGCCGCGTCCATGTGGGGTGGCAGGTCACCGAGCAGGAGCTGCGGGTGACCGTACGGGACGACGGGCCGGGCGGGATGAGCTACTGCGGTCTCGGCCCGACGCGGATCGCGGACCGACTGGCGGTCCTGGGCGGCCGGCTCGACATCGACGCGGTGCCGGGCTGGGGCACGACGGTCACCGCCGTCGTGCCCCTGACCACTCCCGACGCGCCGGCCGCGACCACCATCGATCCGCTCGGTTCACTGGGGCCCCGGGAACTGGAAGTGCTGGCCCACCTCGCGCTCGGTCACCGCAACCGGGTGATCGCGCAGGAGCTGCACATCAGCGAGTCGACGGTGAAGTTCCATGTGGCGAAGATCCTGACGAAGCTGGGTGTCGCGTCCCGGGGCGAAGCGGCGGCGCTGTTCCACGCGGCGGCCTAGGCCCGTCCTTCGGATCGGCCCGGCAAGCTCCGGGAGACCGGCCCCGGGTGGTCCCTCCGGTGGGCCGGCCAGGTACGCCCCGGGCTCGCCCGCACACCTCCCGGCCTGGTCGTCCGTCTTTGTCAGTGCCGGATGCCACACTCGCACCCATGAGCGAAAGGTGGGCTCTGGCCGCTGCGGAAGGGGACGGGGCGCTGCTCGTCCCCCTCGGCCCCGGCGGTCTGCCCTCCGGCCCCGTCCGCCACGAACCGGACCTCGTGGAGGCCGTCCGGTCGCGCCCCGGCGTCACCCGCTGGGTGTGGCGGTCCACCGGCGAGATCTACCCCCGGCTGCTGGCCGCCGGCGTCAGGGTCGAGCGGTGCTACGACATCGAGGACGCGGAGCTGCTGCTGCTCGGCCACGAGGGACGGCTCGGGGAGCCCCGGTCGGCGGCCGCGGCCTGGGCGCGGCTGCGGAACGCCCCCGTACCACCCGACCCTCCGCAGCGCGCCGCCGAGCCGGGCTCGCAGTCCTCGCTCTTCGAGCCGCAGCCGACGACCATGCCCTTCGACGCTCTCCTCGAGGTGTACGCGGAGCAGCAGCGAAGACACGAGGCCGCCGAGCACCCCGGCAGGATGCGGCTGCTCACCGCCGCCGAGTCGGCCGGGATGCTGGTGGCCGCCGAGATGAACAGGGCCGGGCTGCCCTGGCGCGCGGACGTCCACCGGGCGCTGCTGCACGAGCTGCTGGGCGAGCGGTACGCGGGCGGGGGCGAGCCGCGCCGTCTGGCGGAGCTGGCGGACGAGGTGTCGGCGGCGTTCGGGCGCAGGGTCCGCCCGGATCTCCCGTCGGACGTGGTGAAGGCCTTCGCACAGGCGGGAATCCGGGTGAAGTCCACCCGCCGCTGGGAGTTGGAGGAGCTCGACCATCCGGCCGTGGAACCACTGATCGCCTACAAGAAGCTGTACCGGATCTGGACGGCCCACGGCTGGAGCTGGCTCCAGGACTGGGTACGGAACGGCCGCTTCCGCCCCGAGTACCTGCCGGGGGGCACGGTGTCCGGGCGCTGGACGACGAACGGCGGCGGGGCGCTCCAGATCCCGAAGGTCATACGCGCAGCCGTCGTCGCCGACGAGGGCTGGCGGCTGGTGGTGGCGGACGCCGATCAGATGGAACCCCGTGTCCTGGCGGCCATCTCCCGCGATCCGGGCCTGATGGACGTCGCGGGTCACCCCGACGACCTCTACACGCGCCTGTCCGACCGGGCGTTCTCCGGCGACCGGGCGCACGCCAAGATCGCGCTGCTCGGCGCGATCTACGGCCAGACCAGCGGCGACGGCCTGAAGAACCTGGCGGCACTGCGCCGCCGCTTCCCCCTGGCCGTGGCGTACGTCGACGAGGCCGCGAAAGCCGGCGAGGAGGGCCGGCTCGTACGGACCTGGCTGGGGCGGACGAGCCCGCGGGCGGCCGGGGCGGGCGACGCCGACGAGGCGGGGATCCCGCAGGAGAGCGACGAACCGGCCGCCGGCGACGGCGCGTTCACCCCGGGCTACGCGTCGGCGAACGCCCGGGCGCGGGGCCGTTTCACCCGTAACTTCGTGGTGCAGGGAAGCGCCGCCGACTGGGCGCTGCTGATGCTGGCCGCGCTGCGCCGGGCGACTGCGGGGATGCGGGCGGAGCTGGTGTTCTTCCAGCACGACGAGGTGATCGTGCACTGCCCTGCGGAGGAGGCGGAGGCGGTCACCGAAGCGATCCGCTCGGCGGGCGACGAGGCCGGGCGGATCGCCTTCGGGCGGACGCCGGTGAGGTTTCCGTTCACGACGGCGACGGTGGAGCGGTACTCCGACGCGAAGTGAGCGCCGCCGGTGGCGCGGCCCATTTCGCGCCGGGGTCGGAGTGGCACTCCGAGGCGAAGGCAGCACGGGAGACGGAGTGGGCGGCGCACGCGGCGCGGCCCACTCCCCCTCACAGGCGCTGCTGCTTCCCGGCCTTCAGCCGCTCCGGGCGCCGGGCAATGGGTACTACTACACCGCGCCGGCGGCCCCTGTTCGCTCAGGCGGCCGAGCTGCTGTCCATGTCCGGAATGGTCGTCAGCAGTTCCCGGAGCAGATCGATGGTCTCGTCCTCGGCGTCCGTTCCCAGCTCCTCGTTGAGACGGTTGAGCTTGTCCGCGACCTCGATGATGGCCGAACGGTCGCCCTCCGCCGCATAGGCACGGAAGAGATCGCGGCAGAGCAACTCGCTCTCCGGCGAAGCGGCCAGCCCCTGTGTGGCCGCCGCGAGGGCGCCGGCGTGGTCGTGCGCCGCGAGACGGCGAGTCGCCAGTTCGTGAGCCACATCCACGATGGCGGAGAGCATGTCGTGGAAAAGGGCGTCCGCCCAGATGTAGTGGCGCGGATTCGTCTCGGCGAACGGGCAGCCACGGACCAGTGCCAGGGCCTTCGCGAGAGCCGTGTCGGCTGCCTCGCCGGTGGCGTGCATACCTTGCCGGTAGAGCTCCTGAAAGTCCCACCAGTCGCACCGTACGGGTGATGCGAAGGCATAGCGGCCGTCCGTGACGAACGGGAGGTACGACTGCCCGCCCACCCACGCACGCAGCTTGCTCATATTGGAATTGCGCAGCGAGTGTCCAACCGGGCGTCCGGGCCAGATCGCCTCGTCGAGGGCCTGGTGCTCCAAGCCCGGGTTCAGGACGAGCCATGCGGCGATCTCGGTGAGCCGGCCACGGCGGTTCGGTTCCACCGGGCCTTGCGCGCCCACCAGTTCGACCTGACCGAGCACCCGGACATACGGCATGTCCGGGGCGGGCGGCCGTGCGGCGATCACCTCCGCGACGGGAACACTCACCGGCTCTTCGCTCGGTTCGCGCTCTTCCGTCGTCTCCATGTCCGGGACCGCCGCCACCGCGAGGGCCAAGCGAGGGTCCTCGCGTCTGGCCCAGGTCGGCGTCGGTTCGTCCGTCGTCCGGTCGGCGACGTCCATGAGCTTCAACAGGCTCTTGTAGCGGGCAGGTTCGAGACGCTGGAGCTCGACCTCAAGGTCACTGCCGGGGATCTCGGCCAGGACTCCGGGTTCCGTCGGCACGGTCCATGCACCGGGAAGGACGAAGGCGTCCGCGGCGCTCGTCACAGCGGCCAGCGCGGTACGGGGCTGCGCCGCCACCAGGTCGAGGAGGTCCATGGCGTCCTCGTCCGCTTCTCCCAGGGGGAGGGAGCACAGCACGATCTGTGGCGCCCACGCGTCCGCACCGGCACCGCGCAGCCGCGCCTCAGGCAGACTCTCGACACCGGCCTGCGTCAGGGCGCGGCGCTGGGCCTCGTCATGCGCACGCACTGCGGCGACTGCCGCGGCGACCGTCGCATGATGGACGACACGGCCGGGGAACGCTGTTTTCAGCTCCCGCCCAAAGCCGACAAGCCGGACGGTGTGCTCGGCGTGGAAGGAGTCGGAGGCCAGCTCGACCGCCAGAGCCAGGAGTACGTCCAGGACGTCACCCTCGGCACCGTCGAGCCGCAGCATGCCGATGCGCTCGAGGTCCACCAGCACCGGGTGGCCTTCGGTACTCGTACCGAGGCTGACCAACGCCGGGTAGGGCAACGCCGCCCGGGACGCCTCCTCGGCCGGGAGGAGGGCGTCCGTATCCTTCGGGCACCACCAGATGCCGTCCCCACCAATCACTGGGACGAAGGGAGATATCGCCGGGTCCGGAGCGGAGAGGTGGAGAGCGGCCCCTTCCGGCGTGATGACCGCGGCCATCAGGGGTGGCAGCTCGGACTCGGCGTCAGCCTGTCCGACGGCGAGTGTGCGCAGCGCCCGGTCCAGCAGCTCAAGGCCCTCGGGCGCGTCCGCCGCGGCCAGGCGCAGATCGCGCTCCAGGCCGGCCGCCTCACCCTCCGGCAGCGTGATCCGGCGCCGGGGCCGGCGCCTACGCTGCTGCCTGATGCGCCGGGCACCGAGTATGCCGAGCACGCCGGCGGCGAGGAGCGCCCCGACACCTGCCACCGTTCGGAGGGTCACGCCCTCTTCTTCGTCCTCTGCCCCGGCGGCGGGCTTCTCGTTCGCGTCCGGTGACGTCTCCGACGGCTCAGCGCTCTCGTGGGGCCGTGCGGTTTCCGAGGGGCGGGACGTCTCCGTCGGCTGCGGAGTGGGCCGGGCGGGTTGCGACGGACGCGCGGTCTCCGTCGGGGGCACGCTCTGGGCCGGCCCGGCACCACCGGCGTCACCCCGGTCGCCGGGGGTCTCCGGCTTGTCCGGCTTCTCGCGCTCAGCAGGCTTGGACGGCTTACTCGGCGTCTCCGGCTTATTCGGCGTCTCCGGCTTGCTCGGCGTCTCCGGCTTACTCGGCGTCTCCGGCTTACTCGGCGTCTCCGGCTTACTCGGCGTCTCCGGCTTGCTCGGCGTCTCCGGCGCGGCGCCAGGCTTGTCACCGGCCTCGGGAGCATCCGCGGGCAGGCGCAATTTCTGCCCGGGAACGATGACGTCGGGGTCGGTGAACGTGCCACCGTCCGGCTGAGCAGCGCCCCGGTTCAGATCGAAGATCTCGCCGTAGCGAGCGGGATCACCCAGTTCGCGGTCCGAGATGGACGCCAGGCTGTCGCCGGGACGCACCGTCGTCGTGCCCCCGGTTGTCCCCGCGGTGGTGCCTCCGGGCATGCGGAGCTTCCAGCCGGGCTGGATGAACGTCTGCGCGTGGAAGACAGTGCCGTCGGCCATCACCCGCCCTTCGTTGAGCGCGGCGATCTCCTGCCATCTGCTGCCGTCGCCCAGCACGCTCTCGGCGATGCTCCACAGACTCTCCGCGGGCCGGACGTCCCGCACCGTATAGCTCCGCCTCTGGTCCTCGCTCCCCGCGCTCCTGCCCTGCGGCGTGCTCGCGGAATCGGAGTCATGGGCGTTGACGTGCGGCTGGGACACCGAGCTGGGTGCGACGGCAGGCGCCGCGAAGGCGGCCCCGGTCGTCGGTAGCAGCACCAGGATGCCGCCGATCAGAGACGCGGCGGCCCGCTGACTCATACCGAGGCCGCTCAGGCGCCGGGCCGTCCGGCCTCGCAACTGGGCAGGAATCTCCAGCAGCACGGAGAACGCGAAGCCCGCCCAGCCGATCCACCCGACGCCGGCGAGAAGCAGGAGGAAGGCCCCGCCGGTGTCCTGGCGGGAGAACAGATGCGCCAGGTCGTCGAGCCCGCTTTCCAGGACGAGCCCACTGGCCCACCACAGAAGCACGGGCAGGCCGAAGAGCAGGGCGACCAGTGCCGCCAGACTCACAACGGCCCGCAGGAGATTTCGAAGTCTACGCACGGAGATCACGTTCCTTCCGGGGCGACAACACCGTGGAGCAAGGTGGCCTGCCCCTCTCCGGTTACGCCCATGGAGCCAATGCCGACCACGCTGAGGAAGCGAGTGGCGTAGGTGGTGCTGACGCGTACGGTGAGCGTCTTTCCGTCGCCGGAGACCCTCACCGAGCCGCCGACGCCGGCGGTGGAGAGGTAGGTGAGAGCGGCGGCGCGCGCGCCCTCCGGATCGACGACCACTGCTTCGCCGGGTATGGCTTTGCCGGGATCGATGGCTTGACCGCCTGCCCTGGCGGCTTCCATCGCGATGGCATCGGCGCGTTCGGTGGCGCGCAGCTTTCCGCCGCCATCGACGACGATCCCGATGATGGCGAGCAACGACACAGTGAGGATGGCGCTGTAGACGGCTATTCCGCCGCGGTCGTCGTAGGCACGCATCAGTTGCGCTCCCGGAATGCGTCAACCGCCGAGGTGAAGGTTGAACTGAGGGTATGGCTGCCCGGTGCTCCGGGCAGCAGCAGATCGGACAGCGGCACGGTGCAGCGCACGGTCACCGTGACCGTACCGACCGAGCCGAGGGGGGCGTTGAGACCTGAGGCGTCCACGGAGACGGCGGTACCGGCGCAGCGGATGCCCTGGTCGGCCAGCGTCTCCCTTGCGGCTGCGTAGGCATTGGCCTGGGCCGTGGCGGCGGTGCGCGCGATCGACGCCTCGCGTGCGGCGTCCTCGGCAGCGGCGTCCAGCTTGCTGCCCGAGGTCACCACACGGCCGGCCGCGAGCGCCATGCACAGAAACATGATCATCAATGGGGTGACGATCGCTGCCTGGATCGCCTCACTGCCCCGGTCGTCCCAGTTCACCTATCCCCCGGCCGTCCAGCGCTCCACCGGTCCGGACGCGCTCTGTGTAATGGTCAGGCCCGGAACCCCCGGCAGCATCGATGGTGCGGTACCGGACACCTGGATGCGGATGCGCTCGCCGTCGCTGCCGGCCGTCGACACCGACGCGCCCTGCAGGTTGTTGCCGGCGATACGGCTGAGCACGGCTCGGGCGCGGGCCGCGCCGGCGCCCGGATCGGATTCGTAGATCCGGGCGGTGGCCACCCCCTCCCGTGCTGCGGTGAGAGCCACGTTGCGCGCGTAGTACCACATGGACACCTGCACCACGGCGATCGTCAGCAGGATGACGAACGGGAAGACGATCGCCATCTGGATCGACGAGTCGCCACGGTCGTCCGGGGCCCGGCGCACGGCAGGGGGACGCTGCACTAGATGCCCGCCAGCTGGCCGTTGTACCTCGCGACGATCACACCGATGGTCCCGGCGATCAGCAGGGCGCCGGCGACCGCCGCGACCCAGATGATGACAGTCGTGATGCTGATGTCGCCACGCTCGGGGTTCCGCGTACCGCGCTCGATGCGCTCGGTCAGCACACTCAGAACCATGGCCAGGGATGCGGTGGTCCGGATCGTCAGCTTGTTGAACATGTCCATGCTGGAGACAGCCCCCTTGTACTTTCGTTGCGTCATAACTGTTGAGATGGTTGGCAATTCGGTGTGCACCGGGTCAGGTGGTCAGGATGTTGACCACGGCGGGGAAGGCGACGAGCAACATCACGAGCACGGCGAGCAACGCGCCAGGGGCGGTCATCTTCTCGCTGTTCTCGTTCGCCTCGGTCGCCTGCTTGGAGAGCAGTTCAATACGGAGCGACTTGGCCCGTGCCCGAAGCGTCGTGTAGACCGCCGCACCGTCGTGCGCGGACATTCGCATGATCTCGGCGACGTCCTCGAGGACCGGCAGATCGAGCTCTTCGGTGAGCTGTACCAGGGCCTCCCACGGTGGGATCTTGTCGACCCGCGCCCTCAGCATCGCTTCCTGAAGCCTGGAGAATGCCCAGCCCTTGCCGATCGCCGCGGCCCGCTCCAGAGCTTCGGTGGGTCCCGAGTCGGCTGCTCGCTTGAGTGCGACCAGATCGAGGTATGCCGCGACGGCGTGGGAGAACTCCTCGCGGGCCCGCCTCGCCTGGTCCCGTACGGACAGGTCGGGAATGAACCACAGGAGCGCGCCCAGACCGAGCCCCACGGCGGCCGGTATGTAGAACGGCACGCTCAGGCCCATCAACGTCCACGCGCCCACGAGCAGCGGCGGAATCAGCAGCCCGAAGCCGGCAAGTGCGGACTTGAGCAGCAGGAACCGCTCGGCCGACTGCCCGACGAGTGCCAGGTCCTTCCGTGGAATGGTGACGCCTGGAAGACCCTGCAGATTCTTCAGCAGCCACTCGCCCCACACGTCGTCGCGCGTGGCCGAGGTGGTGCGCTCCTCCTCCGGAGTGGCGTTGAGGCGGCGCAGTGAGGAGGCCAGATCCGGCTGTGGCCGGACGAGTTCGCGTACGAGCAGGGCGAGGCCCCCGCCGACGGCGAGGCCGGCGAAGATCGCGGCAGGCGGGATCACGAGACCTCCTGGGGCGTTTCTGGCAGTTCCGCGATCTTGACGCGGCTGCGTGGGTCTGCGATCAGGAACCGCGGCACCGGCTTGTGGTCGGCCAGCGAGCGCATCCACACCAGGACACCCGCGAACCCGGCTGCCAACAGGCCCAGAACGAGCTGACCGAGGAGGGTGCCGTACGGAGCCGTATAGCTGGGGATGAGGAAGCCGGCCGCCACCACGCCCAGGGTGATGATCGTCATCCACCGCACCGTCGTACGCGGCTTTGCCCGGTCGGCCTCGATCTGCCTGCGCTTGCCCACCTCTTCCCGCAGGGCTTCGGAAAGGTCCTCGAGTGCCTGGGCGAGCCCCGGTCCGCGGTCCGAGGCGCACAGGATGAGGGCCGCCAGGACCTTGTCCGCGGTGACGTCGTCGAGTGCGTCCGCGAAGGATTCCAGTGCCTCGGCGGGCCGCCAGCCGACCTGCAACCGGTCGGCCAGGTCGGCGACCTCCTGTTCCAGCTCGGCGGGCGCGCCCCGACGGCTGGCGATCATCGCCTGCTCCAGGCCCATGCCGAGGCGCAACACATCGGCCAGGCGCTGGGTCCACTCGCCGAGCGCCTCCAGCTTGTCGATGCGTACGGTGGCGTTCTTCGTCGGGGACAGCAGCCACGGCACACCGACGACAGCGAGCCCGGCGAGGCCGCCGCCGACGAACACGCCACTGATCAGCCATATGCCGAGGCCCACGACGGCCGCGGCGGCCCAGCGGGTCCGGCGCCACATGGACGCCTCCGGATCGACGTCACTGACCTTGCCCCGTACGAATCGCCTCGTGGTGGGCGGGGCGGTCGTCCCGACGACTCCGGCCACCACGCCCACCAGGCCTCCGGTGGTGGCGAGCCCTGCGAGCACCCACAGCAGAATGGTGTTCATCCGGCCATCACACGAAGGTCCAGCGGACGCTGCCAGGAGCCGCGCGGATTGTCGAGGAGGTAGCCGGGGAAGCCGACTCGAACGAGATCCTCCAGGCACGACGGGTGCATGTGGGGCACGGCCCTCGGTTCACCGGGCGCCGGAGCGAAGATCCTGTTGGTGGCCGGTCGGCCGTTCTCCCCCATGCCCGTCACCTCCAGTACGTGCGAGACGAACCGGTGACGCTTGCCCTGGACCCGTGTCTCGTCGCGCATGGACACGAAGACGATGAAATCGAGACCGTTGGCGGCCTGACGGTAGGCGAGTTGCTCGGTCATGTTCTCCTGCGCCAGGAGGTACAACTCGGCGATCCGGTCGAAGACGATTTCAGGACGGCGGGCGTGGATGGTGCAGAGATTGCCACCCTTGCCGTTCGTCATCGCCTGCATCATGGCCACGATCTCCTGGCCCCGGACCTCGCCGACCACCACGCGGGAAAGCGACATGCGCAGTGCCCGGTGGATGAGATCGAGGAGGGTGATCTCGCCGGCACTGCGACCGTCCACACCACGCTCGCCATTGGACTCGCGGGATTCCATCGGTACGACCTGCCGGTGGAAGCCGTTGGTGTGCGCGAAGAGTTCGAACTCCGTCTCGATGGTGGCGAAGCGCTCGTCGGGGTCGATCTCCTTGAGCAAAGCACGCAGCAGAGAGGTCTTACCCACCGCCTGCTCGCCAGTGATCATGATGTTCTTCTCGGCGCGCACGGCGGCGGAGAGGAACGCCGCCAGGGTCTCGTCGATGGCCCCGAGCTGCACCATGCCCGCCAGGTCCACGTCCTTGACGCGGTGCCTGCGAATGGTGACGAAGGTCTTCGGCGTCACCCCGGTGACGGCCTGCAGCCGTGATCCGTCCGCGAGCCGCAACGCGAGGAACGGGTCGGCCGTGGACAGGGTGCGCTCACTCTGGCCGTTGCGCCGGGCCAGGTCCCTGAGCATCTCCTGGAGTTCCTCGTCGGATTCCGCGACGGGGGCGGCGCGGACCCGGTGGCTGTCGCCGTAGTCGAGCCACACCTCGTCATAGCCGTTGATGAGGATGTTTTCGACCCGGTCGTCGTCAAGGTACGGCTGCAGGCGACCGGCCCTGAAGAGCATGTCGTAGACGGCGGCGGCGAGGGCAGTGTCCTCGGCCTTTGTGGTGCTCACGCCACGCTCGATGGCGATGGCGTCGGACCATACGGCGACGGCCTCGTTGATCAGGGCACGACCCCGCTGGGCCTGAGATTCCTGGCCCATCCGTCCCGCGGACTTGATCTCCTGCGCGAGCCGGTCGGCGACGCGCCTCTTGATCTCCCCGGCGACCCGGTGGTCCACCGTGACCTGGGGAAGCGCGTTCTCGCTGAGCGCACGAGGGGCGGAGGCACTGGTGAGCCCGTACGTCACGGCCGTCGGAGGACCGAACCGCCCGGGGATCACGGTCCGCTCGGCAGCGGCCGCCTCAGGGCGGACGTCCGGATCCGGATGCAGGGGATTAGCGCGCATCGGCCAGCTCCCCTCCTCCGTATGGTGCCTGCGAACGGGGCGCGAGCCGGTCGCGTCGGAGCAGCACGCGCTGGCGCAACGGGCTGGTGAGCGAGCGGGCCGCGCGCATCAGCTCCGAGCGTTCGAAGCGGCTGCCCCCGTCGGCCCCGTCGGAAAGCACTTCGGCCTGCTTCGGCCGCCACGGCATCGTGCCCAGTACGGGAGCGTGAAGAACCCGTTCCACTTCACCCGGCTTGTACGGGCCGCTTTCGACCACGACCACGGCCAGCGCGTCGGCACCGGTGCCGCCCGGTCCGTCCAGTTCCTTGCGCAGCGCCGCGGCACGCACCTGCGCGCTCTGGACGCCGCGCAACGTGTTGCGGACCACCAGCACCACGACATCGGCCTTCTTGACCAGGACGGAGGAGGCGCCGAACGCACCCCGGCGCCCGAGGTCGACCAGGACGTCGTGGTCGTGGTTCTCGATTCTGGCGAAGAGCTCCGCGAGGCTCGACCACGCGGGATCAAGACCAGCGGCCTGTGCCGGGTTGGTTATTCCGGGAAGGAGCAGTCGTGTACTGCTTTCGTCTTCGGAGAGGTCGACGAGCTGCCGCCAGAACGCCTCGACCAGCTGGTCCTTGCGCGATGCGACGGCCAGGTTACGCAGTCCATAGCGCGAATCCATCCGCCCCTGGAGGGCACCCGCCAGCACGGCTCCGCCGTCCGGATCGCACTCGGCGAGGATCAGCCGCCGCCCGTGCTCCAAGGGCCAGGCCAGCAGCAGCGCGAGTGCTGTGCTGGTCACCCCGGGAGCGCCGGTGGTACCGGCGAGAGCGATAACTGACATCAGGAACCGCTCCCGTTCTCCACGACAATGGCGACCCGGCCAGTGGCGGCACGCGCCGCCAGCGCCGGACCGTCGGTCGAGGGAACCGCCACGTCGACCGTGACAACACCTGTCGTGTCACTCGCCTTGCCCACCGACACGACCGTGGCCGGGATGGTCTTGGGCGGGGAAGAGGGCACCGCCTCGTCCTGGCCCGGCGTGCTGACGACGAGCACCTTGCGACCGGGGGTCAGTCCGGAGGTGGGCCGTTGCGACGGCTTGACGGAAACACCGACCAGCATGTCCCCCTCGCGCAGCAGTGACTTCTCCGTTACCTGATCGGCGGAGAGCAGGGACCCCGCGGTCAACGCGACTGCGGCACGCTTGCCCACGACGCTGTCCCTGGAGGTCGCCTTCACCGGCTTGAGCACCGGGTCGAGCGAGATGGACGCCTCGGTCAGGTCGGCGTCCTCGATCACGTCACCGGCCTGCACATCCTGGCTGATCGCCAGAACCTGCGTCCGCTCCCCGGTCGCGGTGAACAGCAGTGCGCCCGAGAGACCACCGGCCGCGGTCAGCGCGAGCGACAGCGCGATGAGAGCCGGACGGCGCCGTCGCTGCTTCAGAGCGCGTGGCGGCGCCACGGGCGTAGGGGCGGAGCCGCCGGGCCCACCCTGCACGGGCGGGGCGGCGGTCTTCGTCCTGGTCAATTCCTGCCTCCAGCAGATGTGTTGCCATTCAGCGCGCGCTGACTATTCACCGACGACCTGGAGCTCACCGACAGCGATCTCGGTGTTGGACACCCGGGTCTGGGTCAGCTCTCCGGTCTCGCCGCCGCCCTCCCAGTGGATGGTCCATGTGGCGGTCGCGGTGATCTTGTACTTGTTGCCGGCCTTGCCCTTGGACGTGCGGCTGTATACGTGACCGCAGTCGGGCGACTCCCGTTTGCCGTAACTGGCCTTGTACGGCGTGCCGGGCTTGGTGCACGTGACGGAACTCCCGTCACCCATGCTCCAGACCACCTTGTCGACCTTGGCCGTCGCGGTGACGGTGACGCTGCCGGCGGAAGCGGTCACGGTCTGAGGTCCGGTGGTTTCCTCGCCCGTGCGGTTCCACATCCAGACCGGAAGTCCGACCAGCCCCGTCTTTCCGGGTTCGGGCACGATGCTGATGGCAGGGCCCTTCAGCGTCATCCGCGCGACGGCGCGCTCGGCGAGTTCCTCCGGGGTGACGGTCGGGACCCCGTTGAACTTGCCGTCGGGGAAGAATATGTCCCGAGGGACGAACGTGCCCGATCCCACGTAGTCGAAGTCCGGGCAGGACGTGGGCCGGTAAATGTCACCCTTGCTCGGGTCGTTGCCGCCCCAGACCAATGCGTCGGCAGGCGGCTGGGGCTGCAGAAGCTGCCAGTAGCACTGCTCGCTCCAGAAGCCGAGCCCGGGAACGTAACAGGGGATCTTCTCTCCGTTCGCCCGTCGGCACGCGCTCGATCCGCCGCCGCCGGACCCACCTCCCGAGCCCCCCGAGCCGCCGTTCCCCGGCTTGCCCGGGTCCTCGGCCTCCACATCGCAGACCTGGACCTCGGGCGGGCACGTGACCGGACCATCGGCCAGGGCCGCGTTCGTTCCGCCGAACATCAGCCCACCGGCGGCCAGGAGCACGAGGCCCGCGCGTATCAGGCGCCCGCCGCTCAGCATGTCCTGTCCTTGTCGATCGTGTAGTCGGTGACGCGCCATTCGGCGCCGCCCGCCTTCGCGGTGGTGGCCTTGGCGGTCCAGGGGCGTCGGGCGTCGTCCTTGCCCACCGGAACGGCCTTGCCCGTCGCCCGCTTGACCACGACGCCCGTCATGTCGACACAGTCGCTGATCGTCGCCGTGTGGGGATCGGACGCGACGTCGACCGCGGTCACCTTCGGCGCGATCTGGGGCTTGCCCTTGTAGGCAAGGCCCCGTTCGCTGTAGTAGGTGAAGCCGGTGATGATGTTCTTGGCCGCTTCGCCGGTCGTGTAGTCGCTGAGCCGGGCGTTCTTCATGCTCCCCGAGGTGTAGGCCTCCACCTGGGCGTCCCACATGCCGCGGTATGCGGCCAGCGCCTTCGCCTGCGCGTCGGCCCTCTGCTTCTGCGCGTCGCCCTGACCCGCACTCGCCTTGGGCGGCTCAGGCTTGTCCTCACCTGACGAGCCGCAGCCCGCGATGAGCAGGAGCGTGGCTGCGGCCACTCCAGCACCGACCCTGCGGACAGTGTTCTCCCCGTACCTCATCAGACCCCCCTTGGTCATGTGACGTAACACTTCTTCCACATCCGGCATGTGACCCGCCGTCATTCTGCATCAGAATCAGACACCACTGCTGTCTTGTTCTGTCACAACCGTGTACTCCTGCGGTCACAACGAGGCAGGCCGACGTCAGAGTTGAGGCAAAGTCAGACATGCACGACCAGGGCCACTCGGGCCACGGTGTCACACCCGCACTCCGTCACGCGCGAACATTTGGGCAGGTCCGGTCGCCGGACATACCCGACGCACCGCCCCCAACCCAGCGTAAGACGTCAGTTCGAATAACCGTGTGACACCGTCGTGTTGATCGGACAAGATCTTGGCCGGCGTACGGTCCGGAACCGCGTTACCCCTGGACCGGCAACCGTCGCCGTCAGTCCCGGGGAGCGGACAAGGGGGGAGTGGAACTGTTGTCGCGTTCCACAGCAAGCCACAGGGGGATCACCGTGTACAGCAGTACCGTCCACATCCGAAAGAGCAACGGCCTGGTCGGGCGACTGAACGCCGAGTGGGAGCGTCTGCAGCAGGACGAGACCGCACGGCTCGCCGTTCGTGACTGGTACGGCGAGGAAGGGCTCGCCGTACCGCAGGACGTACTCGAAGCCTTGGGCGCCTGCCGCACCCGCGTCGAGCAGGACCGCTTTCTGCTGCCTCCACTGCGCTCGGCGGTCGCCGGCGGCGCGCAGGCGCAGATCGCCGCACGCGTGATCGTCCAGGCAATGCTGCCGAAGGCCATACGCATCGCGCGCAGCCAGCTGCGCCCCGGGCACGACTGGGAGGAGACGGTCTCCCTGACGGTCGGCGCACTGTATGAAGTAATCCGGACATACCCGGTTGAACAGCGCGCAGAGCGTATCGCCGCCAACCTTGCCCTGGAGACGCTCCGTCTGACGCACCGTCTGATCGGCTCTGAGCCAAGCGTCGTCCCACTGGACATCGCCGTCGCCGCCGGCCTCTCCGCCACCGACGCAGGCCCCGCTTCGCAGGCGGAATTGGCCATGCTGCTCGCGCAGGCGGGCGAGTACCGGCTGTTGGCCGACGACGAGCCGGGTCGCATGGCTGGGTGGGATGCCCGCGCGGAGCTCGTGGAACTGCTCGTCTGGGCCCTGGACACCGGCGCCTTGAGCGTGGACGACGCGCGCCTCATCACCAGTTACTACCGCGACAGCCCTGTGCGGGACGCGATCACCCCCGACCCCCTGGGCCGGGCTGGAGCCAGCCAACGCCAGCGCCGCAGCCGCGCCGTCCGCCGACTGACGCACGCCGCTTCTGACAGGTTCGCGACAGCAGGGTGACGGCTCAGTGACACAACTCACGCAAACTCTGAGCCTGTTGGGCGTCACACCAGCACCGTCCGACGCACCTTCCCCAGGAGGAGTCCCATTCCTCACTCATATGACAGTCACTCGAAAGGCTCGGAGGGTCCCTTGACCGCCACCCCCACCACGTCCTTGGACGAGAGCGGACAACGCGTCGTCGATCTCGGGCGCCCGGTGCTGTGGATCGCTCAGGGAGGCATGCGATGAAGCGCGACCGGAAGCTCATGAGCAAGAAGCAGGAGAAGGACCAGGCACGCAGGGGCCGCGCGAGCACCCGGACGACGCGCCAGGACGCGGTGGCGCCGCAGGAGCACGACGAGATCCACGAGGGCGGTGAACTGGACGAGGCGGTCACCGGCTGGCAGCAGAGCACCGCCAAGATGGCCGGCCTCACCAGACTCGCCACCGTCGGTATCTGGGTTCTGCTCGTGGCGGGGCCCGGCCTCGGTCTCCTCGCGGTGACCATGGCCGGCTCCCGGGCCCCCGCACAGCACGCGTCGGACACGGCGAAGGCCGCCGCGCCCTCGCCCACCGGCCCGGCGGGCTTCGCCGAGCTGTACGTGGCCACGTACCTCTCGGCGGGCGAAGGCACGGAGGAGACCCTCGAGCCGTACTACGCGCAGCACGTGACGCTTGCCAACGAGCCCGGTTCGCGGACCGCGACGCATCTGGTCACCGTCGCGGCCCAGCAGGTGGGCGACGGCTACTGGGCAGTGACGGTCGCGGCGCGCATCTCGGCGAAGGCCGACAAGGGCAAGACCGTCGACAAGGGAGTGCACTACTTCCGCGTCGGAGTCCAGGTCTCCGGGACACCGGCGGCGGGAGGCACCGCCAAGCCCGGTGGCGGCCAGGCACTCTACGCAGCGACCTCGCTGCCCGCCGAGGTCAACGCTCCCAGCTCGGCGAGCCATGGGGACCTCGACTACGGCACGGACACCAACTCGAGCCTCAACGGCCCGGTGGGCGACACGGTCAGCCGCTTCATCGCCGCCTACCTCACCGGTCAGGGGGAACTCAGCCGTTACGTCTCCCCCGGCCTCCAGGTCGCGCCGATCGTCCCGGCCCCGTACACCACGACCCTTGTCACCGGCCTCCGGGACGATCAGGAAGAGGCGAAGACCCCGGACACGCCCTCCGTCCCTGCGGACGGCACGCGGCGCCGTGTGCTGGCGACCGTGAGCGCCACGGTCGGTGGCCAGGACTACACGCTCAACTACGCGCTCACTCTGAGCACTCGGGACGGCCGGTGGGAGGTCGCGGCGTTCGACGTCGCGCCCGCTCTCTCGCCCGGCCAGACCGGTCCCACACCCGACAGCGCCTCGGCCGCGCCGAGTACCGCACAGTCGCCGGACCCAGCTTCCCCGTCGGCCTCCGCCGGGGAATGACCGCCCAACAGCTCATTACACGAGGGGATTTACACATGAGCTCCGCCCATCCCGCCATGATCACACTGGCCGCCAACGGCAAGGTGTTCACCTGGATCGACCAAACACTCAGCAACGTACAGACTCTGGCCACGACGGCGGCCGGCGTGCTCGCCGTCGTCGCGACGGTCCTGGCCTACTGGAAGACCCGTTCCTGGGCAGGCACGCTTACGGCGGCGATCCTCGGCGCCGTGGTCGTCTTCGCAGTCAAGAACATCACCGACCTCAGCAGCATGGTGGACAGCGAAGTGCCCGACGCCGGCAAGGCAAATCCGGGCCAGGTCCTCGTCGTGGACCCGCCGCAGTCCCTGCCTCAGCAGCTGAACGGCGCTGACCTGCTGTGAGCAAGTCGCCGTCCGACGAGGGGGTGCTTGTCGGGCATTCCTACACGCGGGCCCGCAAGCACCCCCTCGTCATCGGCAAACTGCCCGGCGGCGGGCGGATCCCGGGCGGCCCGTACACGATCACCCAGATCGTCACCATGGTGGTGGTCTTCATCCTGCTGATCACCACGCGGGATCTCTGGGCGGTCTTCGGGCTGGGGAACGCGTTCATCCTGATCGCGTTCCCCTGGGGGCTCGCGTGGCTGATGCGGTACGCGCGAATGGACGGGCGTGACCCCGCGCGGGCGCTGCTCGGGCTGATCGTCTACGGCACCTCCCCGCCGGGCGGCCGGCTGGCCGGCCGCCCTCAGCGGCCGTTCCGGACCAAGCTGGTCACCGGCCGCGTGACGATTCGGCTGCGGCCGCCGGAGCCGGCTCGGGACACCGAAGACCGGCCGGTCCGGCTCGTCACACCGGCGCCGCCCACCCTGCGTCCCGCAGAACAGCTCGCGGGCCGGTCCACGGACCGGCCGGCCCCCGCGGCCCGGCCCCGCACCCGCCTCCAGGAACTGCTTGACGAAGCAGAGCGGAACTAACCCGCCCTGAACCGAAGGATGGACGAACTGCCATGCGCCTTCCCGTGCGCCACATCAGCGGCAATCTGATCTGGACCACCAACGCGACGGTGTGGGCTGTGTGGCGGGTCGACTCCGACAACTACAGCCACGCCTCCCGGGCCGCCAAGCGCGAGCGGCTCAACGCCCTGGAATCGCTGTTCAAGTCGATCAAGGGCGAGGCCCTGCTGCTCAGCCTCTGCCCGCAGGTGGATGCCGCGAGCATCGTCACGCGCATGACGGCGGGCATCGACCTGGACGCCTCCCCCGAGTACGTGGACCTCTCCCTGCGTGTTCTGGACGAACTGGAGGAGATGGAACTCTCCGGACGCGTCGACTTCCTCGCCGTTCCCATGAGGCACACGGACTTCAAGCAGGCCACCAAGTCGGTGCTCTCCTCGGCGCAATACGAGGTGATGAGCGCCTTCGGCCTGCCCACCACTCCGATCGGCAAAGCCGAGGAAGAGCGGCGCATCGAGCAGGCACGGCACCTCGCGGCCACCTGGCCGTCCGCGGTGCGGCTGCGCCCGGCGACCGAGGGGGAAATCCTGTGGATCTACGGGCACTGCGCCCGGCGGGGAACGGCTGAACCGCTTCTGCCCGAACAGGACGAGCCGAGGGGCGTGGTCGGACGCGGTCGCGCCGTGGCTGCCTACTCGGAGGTGATTCTGGACGAGGGCGGGCGCGGTGATGGCATCGAGGAGCGCCGCGGCGTGCCCGTCAACCCGTTCCGCCACCGGTACGTGAAGTCGACGACCGAGTTCGGCGACAGTTACCAGGCCTTCTCCATCCTGGCCGAGATGCCGGACTCGTTCGCCTTTCCGGGCAGCGAATACCTGGCCGCTCTGGACGACTTCGGCTTCCCCGTGGACTGGGCCGTGCGGCTGAACATCGAGCCCGGTTCCAAGGCCGAACCCAAGTCCCGTCGGCAGGCCCGCGAACTGGCCCACCAGCGAGGGGAGTACGACGGAGAGACCGCCGGTGTCCCGGCCAGCCTGGACAAGGCCGGCGCCGCCCTGGACGAGTACCGGTCACGTCTGACCTCGTCGTCCACCGAGGTGGAGATCCGGGCGAGCGTGGTCACGTGCGTCTGGGGCGCGACCCCGGAGGAGACCGAGGAGAAGGCGTCGGCGCTGATCAACCACTTCGGCGGCAACGAGTACACCCTGGTCCGTCCGATCGGCGAGCAGACACCCCTCTTCCACAGCATGCTGCCCGGCACTACTACGCCCCGGGTCATGAACGACTACGCGCAGTACCTCCTGGCCAGGGACTTCGCCATGGCACTTCCCTTCTGCGGTCAGGCACTCGGTGACGACGGCGGATCGCTGTACGGGCTCCAGCTGAACGGCGGCGGGGCCCGCCCGGTCCTGGTCGACTTCAGCCTGGGCCCGCGATTGAACGCCTCGGCCTCGGCCGTGTTCATCGGCGAACTGGGCTCCGGCAAGTCGGTGGCCATGAAGACGGCCATGTACTCCATCCTCACCACCGGTCGCCGCATCGGCCGCGCCCGCAGCCGTGGCCGGGCACTGGCCATCGACCGTACGCCGCAGCAGGAGTGGGCCCGCTTCGCGCGTGCCTGCCCCGGCGAGACCCAGGTCATCACCGTGGACGAAGACGCCGAGGTGTCCCTCGATCCGCTGCGCGTCTTCAAGGGGCCTCGGGCCGCCCGCTACACCGAGTCCTTCCTCACCCCGCTGCTGGACATCGCCTCGATGAGCACCGAAGGTGTCACCCTCGCCGACGCCATCGACGCCACCCACAAGTCGCCGCAGCCCAGCATGCGCCTTCTCATGGACAAGCTGACGGAACGGGCCCAGACCCCCGATCCGAGCGACCCGGACGACCACAACGTCCGAGCCTCGGCCAGCGAACTGTCCCGCAAGCTCCGCTCCCTGGCCAAGAAGGACCTGGGCCGGGTGGTCTTCGATCCGGACCTGCCGATCGTGGAGATCTCGGACGCCGACACGATCGTCTTCTCGGCCGCGAACATCGGTCTGCCCAAGAAGACGGAGCTTGAGGGACATCGGCTCTCCAGCCTCGAGGTGGAGAAGAAGTTCGGCTGGCGGCTGATGTACCTGGTGGCGGCGCTGTGCCGGGAGATCGCCTTCGCCGACCCGGAGGAGTTCGTCGGGGTCTTCCTCGACGAGTGCTGGTGGCTGACCTCTTCGGCCGAGGGCACCGAACTCCTGCTCGAGATCATCAATGACGGTCGTAAGCACGGCTGTGGGGCGTTCGCCGGCTCCCACGACCCGTACGACGTCGGTCCGGCCAACTCCGAGTACGGGGAGAAGATCCGTGGTCTCGTCTCGCACCGCTTCCTCTTCCGGCACCGCAACAAGCAACTGGCGGCGCGAGGACTCGAGTTCCTCGGCCTGGACGGCACCGACTCGCAGCTGGTCAAGCTGGTGACCGAGAACCTGTCGCCGATCAACGTCTCGGAGGATGAACGGCTGCTGCGGGCCGGTGAATGCCTCTACTACGACCTGAAGAAGCGAATCGGCGGCATGAAGGTACTCATTCCCGCCGACGAGGCGGCCGCCGAGGCGATCCACACCACTCCTGGCCGGGCCACGCTCGACGAGCCGGTGGAAGCGGTCGAGGAGGACGAGGTGGCGACGATATGACCGCTCTCCCGGGGGTGGTCCAGCACCCCCGCTTCTGGTTGCGCCTGCTGGTCCTGGTGGCGTTGCCTCTCGTGGTCACGCTGTTGCTGGGACAGCACGCATGGGCGGACGGCGACCTGTGCAAGCCCAACGAAGCGGTGCCGAACCTCTATTGCGAGCCGCCGCCGCCGCCCAAGGACGCGGGCAAGGTGCTCGGCATCTTCGAGGTAGTCGACAGGAACGGCGTACCGATCAGCGCCTATGGTCTGAACGTCGACCAGGGCGGCACGCTCGATGTGATCAGTAAGATCATCGCCTTCCTCATTGGTGTCGGCTTCATGGTCACGAAGGTCGTGATCGGCTTCGCCTGCTGGCTGGTGGACTGGGCTCTGGACTTCGGCCTGGCCAAGACACTGCTCGACCCGGTGTCCGACGTCGCCGCCAGCATCAAGGCCCAGGTGATCGACAAATTGGGGCTTCCAGGGCTCTTCCTGACGATCGTCGCACTGTGGGGCGGATATCACATTCTGTTCAAACGGCGGTCCAAGGGCTGGAGCGAGATCGCCATGTCCCTGGTCATCGCCTCCATCGCCACGGTGACGCTGGCGAATCCCGGCGCCACGCTGATCGGCAATGCCGACGACTCGGGTGTGCTGGGCACGACCAAACAGTTTTCGCTGGCTCTCGCCGACGTGGTCCTCGAGGACATGTGCAAGGAGCCTCCGGCCGGCAGCCAGAAGAAGAACCCGGACACCACCTGCTCCGGCCAGCAGAAGGGCGACAACGAGGCGGACGCGGTCAGCCGGCCCATCACCGACGGCCTGGTCGACGCGTTCATCCAGCGTCCCGTCTGGGTCCTCTACACCGGCAGAGCCATCGACGGTCAGTGCAACGCCGCCTACGGCAAGGCCGTCCTCGCCCGGTACAACTTCAACCGCATGGTCATGCCGAGGATCATCCAGGCCGAGCAGGACAAGGACTTCTGGGACAGACTCGGCGACGCCTTCAGTGACGCCTTCTCGCTCGAGGGGCTGAAGGACAACCTGCTGCTGGCCACCGGCAACCCATGGGCCATCTACACGGTGATCAACGACAAGCAGAAGGCGGCAGTCGAGGAACTCAAGAAGAAGGCGACAGAGCACGCGGCCTGGAAGCAGTACGTCGTTCCGGCCGACGCGGAGGTCAAATCCGTCTGCGGGGGTGAAGCCCCCATGGACGACCAGCAGTTGTCCGCCTCTCTGGACAACCTCCTCAGCGTCTGGTTCATCGCACTCGCCGCGCTCATCGTCGTACTCCTTGTCTTCGGCGTCTCCCTCACATTCCTCATCTCCCAGGTGTGGATGGCCATCGAGGTCATTCGGGCACAACCAGCGCTGGTTGCCGGCATCTTGCCAGGCGGCGGCCGGACGGCCATGTGGAACTGGGTCTCGGGGGTCTTCAGAGTCGTTCTCGCGATCTTCCTTTCCGTGATGTTCTTGACGTTCTTCCTCGTCATGGTGATCGCCGTACTGAACGCGGACACCGGCGAGGTCATGACGGTCAAGTTCCTTACGATCGACTTCCTGGCCGTGGGTTTCCTGGTCTTCCGCAAGAAGGTCACAGCCGCTGCCAAGACCATCTCCAAGAATCTCGGCGATCGGCTGAACGCGAACACCGGTGGCGGAGGGGCGTCGGTCTTCAGCGGCGCCGCGTCGGCCGGTCCCAAGGGCCTTGACCAGCTCAAGAGCGACGCGTCGACGCTCAGCAGCGTGGGCCGCAAGGCCCGCGACCTGTGGGTCGGCAAGCCCAAGAGCGGCGGCGGCGCAGGCGGTGGAGCCGGCGGTGGCGGTGGTGCCGGTGCCGGCCAGGGCGGCAAGCCGAAGAGGAACCTCAAGCAACGAGTTCAGGGCGCCGTCAAGTTCGGCACCCAGGTGGCCGCGGCCGTGGGAACCGGAGGTACGACCGCCGCGGTGCAGGCAACCGCCAAGACGGCCCTGAAGAACCGGCTGAAGAACGCCGCGAAGAAGCGTCTGGAGAAGAACCGCGTCGGACGTGGTGCGCTCGCCACCGCGCGCACCGGCCGCTACCTCAAGAACGAGGCGCCCATCACCCGCAGCCGGTTCAGGAACGCGGTCGGGGCGGAGCGGCGCAACCTCGAGAGGGAGTCGCGGGCCGCCGCACGTCGTCCCCGCAACGCCCCCCAGCAGGACGCCTCCAGGCGGGTGCGCGACGCCAGGAGCCAGGCGCGCAGTGACTCACAGCGGTTGAACCGGGCCGTGAACGGCAGGCGGACGCAGCAGCAGAACCGGCGCCGCTCGTCCACCGGAGGGCCCAGAGGCACCGGAGGCAGCGGAGCCAACCGTCGCGGAGGGCCCGGTGGAGGTCGCGGCAGGTGACCGCAGCCGAAGAGAACGAGCCGATGAGCGGCGCGAAGAAGCTGCTCATCGCGCTCGCGATCCTCACCGTCCTTCCCTGGGCCTTCCTCATACTCGGGGTCGCCATGGCGTCGAATCTGCTGCCCGGCGGTCAGAAGGGCCAGCAACAGGTCCCCGTGGAGGTCAGCTGCGAGAAAGTGGCGGGCATCCCCAAACCGACCTGTGAGGCGTACCTGGCGGCCGAAATCAAGATCAGGGAAGTCCGCCCCAAGTGCAAGAATCTCAGGTGGACGCTGCTGGCCGGCATCGGGAAGATCGAGTCGCATCACGGCACGTACGCCGGCAGAAAGGTCATCGACAAGCACGGCAAGGATTACGGCAACGTCACGCCCCCGGTCATCGGCATTCCGCTGAACGGCCGCGAGGGCACCGCGCTCATCTACGACACCGACGACGGCAAGTACGACCAGGACACCGTGTACGACCGCGCCGTCGGACCCACCCAGTTCATTCCTGAGACCTGGGAGAGCGTCGCCCAGGACGGTGACGACGACGGCGACACCGATCCGCAGAACGTCTTCGACTCGGCGCTGACCACCGCCGCGTACCTCTGCGGCACCGGTGAGGTGGACTTCGGCGACAAGGAGACCGAGCACGACGCCGTCTTCCGTTACAACCACTCCGAGCAGTACGTCGCCGACGTCCTGGCGGCCAAGGCCGAATACGACGCGCTCGGCGACATTTCCGGCCCCATCGAAGCCTCGGACAAGGCCAAGAAGATCATCGAGGCAGCCCGGAAGCACAAGGGAGCCGACTACTCCTGGGGCGGCGGGGACGCGGACGGTCCCTCCTACGGCATCTGTTGTTCGCCAGGCGGACAGGACGGACGCAGGGTCTTCGGGTTCGACTGCTCGGGCCTGACCGAGTACGCGTACGCGCAGGTCGGCCTCAAGATCGGCACCACGGCGCAGGCGCAGCACGACAGCGGCAAGGTCCGGATTACCACCAAGGCCAGAAGCCTGGCCGGAGCGCAGCCAGGCGACCTGCTCTTCTTCTCCGACAACCCGGGAAGTGGGAGCGGGCTCTTCCATGTGTCCATCTATCTCGGCCAGAACAAGCAGATCGAGGCTCCCCGGCCAGGAGAAGTGGTCACGGAGTCCGCGGTGCGCATGAACAGCCTCGACAGCATTGGACACCTGGAATGAACAGCGCGGAGCGTTCGGGCGTCGTCATGCTGGCCATGTCCGCCGTCCTCTCGGTGATCGGAGTCGTGCTGCTCTGGCCACAGCCCAACGGTGCCCCGCCGCCCGCGGCGGGGCCTCCGGCACATTCCCCGGCCCCGCCGACCCAGTCCGTCCAGCCGTCGTCTCCGGTCAGCCCAACGCCGGCGTTGTCCGCGCCGACGCCCACCACCGCGCGAGACGCCGACCCGCTCGCCGGCGATGTCAGTGACGCCGTTCTGCAGAAGGCACTGGATCAGAGCAGAAGGGCGAGCATCCCGCCCACCCTCGAAAGGCGACTCGTGGAACTCGCCGGAAAGGTTCTGCTCGCCGATGTCACCGGTGAGGGCAGGAACGCGTTCCCGGAGTACTTCAAGGGCCTGCCCCCCACAGAACGCTGGCGTGAATGCCGTGTACGGGCAGGCGTTGCCGAACGTTACGACGTCCGGTCCGACGCGGTCCGGGTCCACCTCGTATGGGCCGGCACGAGCCCTGAAGGCGTCCGCGACGATCGACAGCCGGCGACGGTCCTACTGGTCAGGAACGTGGCTGGCACCTGGGCTCCCCGGTCGTTCTCGGACGAGCAGGACTGACTGGTCGACACGCCGGTGTTGAGGGGAGTGGGGGTAGGTGTCGCCATGGCGGGCCGTCGCCGAACAGGCCTCGCGCACGCCTTCGGCCCTCGGCGATGGCATTCGGGGTTCTCATCAGCAGCAGCCGGCCGACCACGAGGACCTCGCGGGCCGTGACACAGGCGGCGAGGCGGGCTGGGTCGTGGGATGGCCAGTAGGCGAGGAGGTCGTCCACGTTCTTCGGGTCACCGAAGCGCCGATGCAGGACCAATAGCGCGGCGAGGTCCCATTCGGGCGGGGCGACACAGACGTACTCCAGGTCCACGAGCCAGCAACGCTCTGAGGTGTCGATCAGGGCGTTGCCTGGATGCAGGTCGTCGTGAGCGACTACTCGTCGGCTCCACGCCCGTCGCTCGGTGAGAGCCGACCGGGCGTCTTCCCAACGGGCGGAGAACCGCCCGCCCGCGTCGGGGCCCAAGAGCTCGCGCCATCCTGACTGGGCAATCTCGGGCATGTGGATCGGCTGGATGCCCTCAACAGCGGCTTCGGCGACCAACGACGCCTGCTCGGCAATCAAGGTCCAGGCACGTTCACGGGAGAGGGGTGGCGCGTGGTCCACCCACTCGGTCACGAAGGCGAACCGCTGACCTGGCACCCGCATGGGCCCGGACAACAACCTTGGGGTCCGGACACCGGCATCCGCGAACGCGCCGATCGCGCGGGTTTCGTGGGTCACCTGCTCCAGGTTCTTGGTTCCGGGCCTGGTCACCGTGATCGCGGCGTTCGCGTCCGGGGCGTGCCAGACCAGCCGGGAGGAGCTGGACACGAGCCGCATCCCGTCAGTGCTCAGTCCCGCTGCCCGCGCCGCGTGGAGTGCCGCGCGTTCGTCCTCGATCTCGTGCATCCCAATGTCTCCCAACAAGGCGGGGGCTCGTCCAATGGCCACGGCAGACGGGGAGTACCGGCTGGGGTGGCCTTGATGAAGTAGAGAGCTCTCAACGCACAGGGGGCCAGCCTGCACGAGGAGTTGGTGGTGCGCCTCCCGGTTCCACCGGTCGCACTGCTCGACCTGCTCCCACACCTCTCGCACGGTCGCTCGCCACACCGGGTCACGGTCCGGGGAGTGGTAGCGCAGGAGGGCCAGCATGACGACGTACGGTGCTGGGTCAGCTGGCATGGCTTCGGAGGGGCATCGCACGCCTCCCATGCCTGCTCCATAGCCGCGTTGCGGCCTCCGCCTCCGCGAGGTGCGGCGCACACTCGCCCCCTGGCAGAACGAACAGTGCGTCCGGACCCTCGATGATCGTGTCTATGTCTGGGGCACGACGGTCAGCGCCCTTCAGCGTTGAACTTGGCAATCTTCTCCGGCAGCTCCGCAAGCGAGTCGATGCGCATCGTCGTGATCGCATTCGCGTCCGGATCGCGCTGCTGGATCCCCAGGGGCCACGCCGGATGAGGGCAGTCAGCAGCCCCGCCTGTACGGCCGGGCGGATGTCGTTGTCGAGCCGGTCGCCGACGTAGAGAATCTCGCCCGGCTCGGCAGGTGTCGCCCCGATGACGTGCTCGAAGAACTTCACGTCTGGCTTCGATGCCCCCCAGTCGTCACTGGTGGCGATCAAGTCGGAGGGAAGGTCCAGCCCCCGCAGCAGGCCGCCAGCCCCGAACGGTCTGGTTCCCGGCGATGCCCACCCAGAGCCCCGCCTCCCGCAGAGAAGACAGCGTGGGCGGAACATCCTGGTACAGGTCTTCCTCACCGAACCACTCCGGCTTCCCGGCAGCCGCGCGCTTCTCTCGCTCCTCAGCCAGGTCGAACCCGGGCCGGAACTCCTGGAACGTCTCCCTGTAGTCGCGTCCCTGCGCGATGACTGCCCCGAACATCGCAGCAAAGGTGTGCCGCGGTACTCCCAACCAGTCCGCCCACGTCCCGTACTCCCGGGTCTCGTCAACAAGACACTCGCCCACGTCGAATACAACCGCACGAATCATGTTCCGCAGATTAGACGGTCCCGTACGACGGCGAAGCAGCCCTTTCGGACTGCGTGTCGTATGAGAAATCCGTCGCGCAGGCGGAAATCACGGGCGAGTCGACGATTCGCGTCACTACCCTCCGGGCATGTCCGGTCGGACATCGCGACCGGGGTATTTGGACTGGTCGACCCGGGACAGGAGTTCGCACTCGTCGTTACTCAACGTAATGAATCCAGAGTAGTGCTGCCGAAATTTCGGGTGGCGCCTGCCACGAACGGTGCATCACCCTCGGTTGTGACCATCTTCTACTTAGTGCAGCATGCGGAGAAGGAACGACAACTCGGGGACCCGGGCCTGACTATCCTTGGTCGTCAGCAAGCGGCTCGAACAGCGGAGTGGCTGCAGCACGTTGGGATCGGTTCGGTGCTGAGCAGCCCGCTACGGCGTGCCCGTGAGACGGCGCAGTTCATCGCGGACTCGTGCGGACTGCCGGTTCAGGAGGATGCCCGACTGCGGGAGCGGATGAACTGGGCTGATGACGAACCCATCGCCGACTTTCTCGCTGACTGGGCTGCAACGGTCCGGGACCGGGACTACGTTCCCCGGTCCGGAACCTCCTCGCGTCGGGCCGGTGACCGATTCCTCGCGTGCTTGACCGACCTGGCTGGCGAACCACGGCCGGTCGCGGTTGTCACACACGGTGGTGTCACCGTGGACCTGCTTCGCACACTGGTCGGTGACGAGGTGCTGCCGGACAGCCTGCTGCATGACGGAGTCCCCTCCTGCGCGATCACCACGCTCGACAGCACGGCCGTCGTGGACATCGCATCGCAGGCACACCTTCAATAGGGCCAAGCGCTGAACCGGTCGCAAGGCCGAACTGCTCCTCGCTGTAGACAGGCTGTTGCCCGTAGCCTCCCGCGGCCATTGATCGATTCGATACGAGCTCTGGGGCCACCGACCACGAGCAACCGCCGTTTCACACGCCCCGGGAGCAGAGAGATCAACGTGGGCATGCTGGTAGTGCCACGCCATGCCTTGACCAGAGTCTCTACTGAGCGGAAGCGGTGAGCCGGGTTGATGGCGGTGACACATTCAATGACTGCCAGTTGCGCCGACGAGCCGCGCCATTGCCGTTCTTCATCACCTGCATCCAGCAGTAGACGGATAGCCCGTCCCAGCGCGTGCACGGTCGTTCGGATGTCGACGGTCGAGCCCTTGGTGAATTCTTCGGGCGCCATGTAACGCCGACTCCCCGGCAGCCGGTCAGCCTCCAAGGTGAACGGCTCAGGTAACCGCCGAACGGTGATGACCTGGCCGCCATGGATGCGTTCCGCGATGCAGACCGGCAGCGGGCGGCGGCCGGCTGTACGGAGCGGCCATCCGCCATCTGCACAATACGTTGGACCGCGGCTCCTCGATGCCCACTCTGAGAGCGCGACAGAAGAAGAGCAGGAGGAGGAGCAGGGCAGCGGACACAGCGACGACGCCCAGGATGTTCCCGACCAGGACTCCGCCGGACGGTCACGTTCCCAGGGCGTTCCCATTCACTCACGCAGACGACCAGGAAGGCCCCTCCGAGATCAACTCGGAGGAGCCTTCCTCGGTCAAAGAAAGGCAAAAGCCCCAGGTCACGGCGAGTGAGTCCTGGGGCTTCTACAGGGCCGCCTTCGGGATTCGAACCCGAGACCTACGCATTACGAGTGCGTTGCTCTGGCCAACTGAGCTAAGGCGGCATGCCGTGCTAATCCCGTGGTGGGTGCAGCAGCGACGCCAAGTCTACACAGTGAAAACGGGTGCCTCGCACACCCCCGATTGTCCCCCGGCCGACCCCGGGCCCGGGCGCCCGCACCGGCTCCGGCGGGCGCCGCGGCCGGGCCGCCCGGCGCAGGAGCGGGCTCGGGCGGTTCCGCGCGGCGCCAGGCCGGGCCGGGTTCAGCGGCAGCGGGTGCCGTCGGCCGGGACCGTGCCCTCCAGCAGGTAGCGGTTGATCGCCGAGTCGATGCAGTCGCTGCCGCGGCCGTACGCCGTGTGCCCGTCACCCTCGTACGTCAGCAGCGTCCCCGTGGACAGCTGGCCCGCGAGGGACTTGGCCCACTTGTACGGGGTCGCCGGATCCCTCGTCGTGCCGACCACCAGGATCGGGGCCGCGCCCTTCGCCTCGATGCGGTGCGGGGCGCCGGTGGGCTTCGCCGGCCAGTACGCGCAGTTCAGCGCCGCCCACGCGAGGCCCTTGCCGAAGACCGGGGAGGCCTTCTCGAAGGAGGGCAGGGCCCGTGTCACGGCGTCGGGGCCGGTGAAGGAGGGGGGCAGGTCCAGGCAGTTCACGGCGGCGTTGGCGTACATCAGGTTCGAGTACGAACCGTCGCCCTCCCGCTCGTAGTAGCTGTCCGAGAGGGCGAGCAGCTCGGACCCCTCGCCTCCCATCGCCCGCGTCAGCGCCTCGCGCAGCTGGGGCCAGGCGCGCTCGTCGTACATCGCGGTCATGACCCCGGTCGTCGCGAGGGACTCGCCCAGGGACCGGGTCTCCCCGGTCGGCACCGGCTTGGCATCGAGTTCCGCGAAGAAGGCCTTGAGGCGGGCGGAGGCCGCGGCGACCGATTCCGTACCGAGCGGGCACTCGGGCTTCTTGACGCAGTCCGCGGCGAAGGAGCGGAAGGCGGTCTCGAAGCCCGCCGTCTGCTCGCGGTTGAGGTCGACGGCGGGCAGTGAGGGGTCCATCGCCCCGTCGAGCACGAGCCGTCCGGTGCGCTTGGGGAACAGTTCGGCGTAGGTCGCTCCGAGGAACGTGCCGTACGACGCCCCGATGTACGACAGCTTCTGGTCGCCGAGCGCCGCGCGCAGGATGTCCATGTCGCGGGCGGCCGAGACGGTGGAGACGTGCGGCAGGACCCTCCCCGAACGCGCCTTGCAGCCCGCAGCGAAGCCCTTGAAGGACGCGGCGAGGCGGGCGGTCTCGCCCGGGTTGTCGGGGGTCGTGTCGACCTGCGTGTACGCGTCCATGCGCGGGCCGTCGAGGCACTCGACGGGCTCGCTGCGGGCGACCCCGCGCGGGTCGACGGCGACCACGTCGTAGCGGGCGCGGACCGGCGCCGGATAGCCGATCCCGGCGTACCCCTCCAGGTATCCGACGGCCGAGCCTCCCGGACCGCCCGGATTGACCACCAGCGACCCGAGGCGCTTGCCGGGTCCGGTGGCCTTTGCCCGGGACACGGCCAGTTTCACCTCGCCGGCGTCGGGCTTCACGTAATCGAGCGGGGCCCGCAGGGTGGCGCACTCGAAGCCGGGGGTTCCGCAGGCGCGCCAGGTCAGACGCTGCGCGTAGTACGCCGTGAGGTCTCCGACGACCACCTTCGGTGTCACGGCCGGGGCCCCGGGACCGTTTGTCGCCCCTGGAGCGGCCGCGCTTCCGCCCGAACAGCCCGAGAGGACGAGGCCGGTGGCCGCCAGGGCGATCGCGGAGCCACGGAGGAAACGCCTGGAGTGCGTATAAGCCATATGCGGAGCGTAGCCGGATGGTGACACATAGCGCCGCTTCCTGCCCGTACGGGTGACAAGCCCGCGGAGGCCGGGCCCGGACGTCAGCCCTCCCTCAGCGCCATCGTCATGGCCTCCACGGCGAGCAGCGGGGCCACATTACGGTCCAGCGCCTGCCGGCAGGCGATCACCGCCTCTATCCGGCGCAGCGTGCGTTCCGGCGTCGAGGCCCGGGCGATCCGCTCGAGGGAGTCCCGGACGTCCTCGTTGGCGAGCTCGGTGCGCGCCCGCATCTGGAGCGCCAGGACATCGCGGTAGAAGCAGGTCAGATCAGTGAGCGCGAGATCGAGGCTGTCGCGCTGCGTGCGGGTCCTTCGGCGCTTCTGGCGCTCCTCGAGCTCCTTCATGGCCCCGGCGGTGCCCCGCGGCATCCGGCCGCCCTGCCCACCGCCCAGCGCGGCCTTCAGGTCCTCCGTCTCCTTGACGTCGGTCTCCTCGGCGACCTGCTTGGCGTCGTCGCCCGCCGCGTCGATCAGCTCCTGGGCCGCCTTGAGACAGCCACCGATGTCGTCCACCCGCAGGGGCAGCTTCATGACGGTGGCCCGGCGCGCGCGGGTCCGTTCGTCGGTGGCGAGGCGCCGGGCCCGGTCGATGTGGCCCTGGGTGGCGCGTGCGGCGGCGGCCGCGATCTCCGGCTCGATGCCGTCGCGCCGTACGAGCACATCGGCGACGGCCGCCACCGGGGGTGTCCGCAGGGTGAGCAGGCGGCAGCGCGAGCGGATGGTGGGCAGCACGTCCTCGAGCGAGGGCGCGCACAGCATCCAGACCGTGCGGGGCGCGGGCTCCTCGATCGCCTTCAGCAGCACATTGCCCGCGCCTTCGGTGAGCCGGTCGGCATCCTCCAGCACGATGACCTGCCAGCGGCCGACCGCGGGCGACAGTTGGGCGCGGCGGACGAGATCGCGGGTCTCCTTCACGCCGATGGAGAGCAGGTCGGTACGCACGACCTCCACATCGGCATGCGTACCGATGAGGCTGGTGTGGCAGCCGTCACAGAAGCCGCAGCCCGGCTCACCGCCGAGCGCGCGGTCGGGACTCACACACTGCAGTGCGGCGGCGAACGCGCGCGCGGCGGTCGCGCGGCCCGAACCGGGCGGGCCGGTGAACAGCCATGCGTGCGTCATCCGGGACGCGTCGGGCGGGGCCGTGTCCGACGCGTGGGCGGTGACGAGGGCGTCGGCGTCCCGAGCGGCGGCAGCGAGCTGCTCCTGGACCCGCTCCTGCCCCACGAGGTCGTCCCATACGGCCATGTCTGCCCCTCCTCAGGTACGGATCCATTGTGGGGCACCGCACTGACAACCCGGTCCGACGGCGGCGTGGCAGCCCGGTCCGAAGGGGCTTCGGGCCGGTCCAGGCCGGGGGTGGGCATCGGTCCCGGCCGAGGGTTTCGGTCCCAGCCGGGGTGCTGGGGCCTGTCCGACGGCGGCTTCGGGCCGGCCCCGCGCAGCCGAGCCCCGCCCGGCCGTCGGCCAGACGAGCCCGGCTTCGGCCCGGCCGACCCCGTCGGCTCAGCGACCGCGCCGCCGGCCCTCGTCCTCGTCGTGCGGCCCGAGCAGCTCGTCCGCGAGCGACGGCAGGTCGTCCAGCGGAGTCTCCTCGGCCCAGTCCCAGCGGCGCCTCGGACGGCCCTGCTCATCGACCTGGGGCAGCTCGGCCGTGCGGTCGTTCGGGCCGGGAGTCCGGGTCTGGCCCGCGTTGTCGTCCCGGAAGATCCCCGGCGGGACCCGGTCGGCCGGATCGGCGTCCCGTACGGGAGGCAGCACGGCCGTCTCGTCGGCGGCACGCACGTCCCGCACCGGAGGCAGCACAGCCGTCTCATCCGCGGCACGCGCGTCCCGCACCGGAGGCAGCACAGCCGTCTCATCCGCGGCACGCGAGTCGGCGGCACCCGAGCCGGCGCCCCGCGAGCCAGTACCCCGCGCGTCCGTGCCGTGCCGGTCGCCGGCTCGGGGGTCGGCCCCCCGCGCGTCAGGCTTACGCAGGTCAGCCTTACGCGGGTCAGCAGTACGCGGATCGGCGCCACCCCCGTCCCGTACCGGAGGAAGTACCGCCGTCTCGTCGACCGCCTCCGCCGGCACCACCGGCGTCGGCACCGTCTGCGTCACCTCGTCCGGCTGGACGATCGGCGTCGGGACCGTGAGGTCGTTCGGGGAGACCTCCGCAACCCCGGCCGCCGCCTCCGCCTCGGCTGCCACTTCCGCCGCCGAGGCCGCCGCAGCAGCCTCAGCCAGTCGGCGCGCCTCCTCGGCCCGCAGCAGTGCCTCTTCCGCCTTGCGCTGCTTCTCCCGGCGCCGCTCCTCGGCCTCGGCCCGGAGACGGGCCTCCTCCTCGGCCTGCTTCCTGCGCCGCTCGTCTTCCGCGCGGCGCGCCTTCTCCTCGGCCTCGCGCCGGCGGCGCTCCTCCTCGGCCGCCTGCCGCGCCTCTTCGGCGCGCCTGCGGGCCTCCTCCGCCTGCCGCTCGGCCTCGCGCCGGCGCGCCTCCTCCTCCTCGCGGCGCTTGCGCTCCTCCTCCTCGGCGCGGAGCTTGGCGAGCTGGGCCTGGCGCTCGCGCTCCAGACGCTCCTCCTCCGCCTTGCGCGCGGCCTCTTCCTCTGCCTTGCGCCTGGCCTCCGCCTCGGCGGCCTTGCGCGCCTCCTCCTGGGCCTTGACCTCGGCCTCGGACAGGGGGAGCACCTGGTCGAGCCGGTGGCGTACGACGGTGGTGACCGATTCGGGGTCCTGGCCGGCGTCCACGACGAGGTAGCGGCTCGGGTCCGAGGCCGCGAGGGCCAGGAAACCGGCCCGCACGCGCGCGTGGAACTCGGGCGGCTCCGACTCCAGCCGGTCCGGCGCCTCCGTGAAGCGTTCCCGCGCGGTGTCCGGCGAGACGTCGAGCAGCACGGTCAGATGCGGAACGAGTCCGTCCGTCGCCCACCGGGAAATACGGGCGATCTCCGTCGGGGACATGTCGCGGCCCGCGCCCTGGTAGGCCACGGACGAGTCGAGGTACCGGTCGGAGATGACGATCGCGCCGCGCTCCAGTGCCGGACGGACCAGCGAGTCCACGTGCTCGGCGCGGTCCGCCGCGTACAGCAGTGCCTCGGCGCGGTCGGACAGCCCCGCGCTCGACACATCCAGCAGGATCGAGCGCAGCCGCTTGCCGATGGGCGTCGCGCCCGGCTCGCGGGTGACGACCACCTCGTGGCCCTTGGCCCGGATCCACTCGGCGAGCGCCGCGACCTGGGTGGACTTGCCGGCGCCGTCGCCGCCCTCCAGGGCGATGAAGAACCCGGTCGCGCTCGGTGCCTGGGCCGGGTCGGCGCCGCGCAGCGCGTCCCGCAGGTCGCGGCGCAGCGGCACACCGGAACGGTCGTCGGTCTTCGCCAGGACGAGGGCCGCGACGGGCAGCAGCAGGGCGCCCACCAGCATCAGCGTGAACGCGGCGCCGCCGTGCGCGAAGACGAAGTCGCCGCCGGCGAGCCGGTGCGGCCCGATCGCGGCGGCGAGCAGCGGCGCGGCGAGCACGCCGAGGGCGATCGCGACACGGACGACGGCCTGGAGGTGTGCGGTGATCCGGGGGCGCCGGAACTCCTCGGTCTCCAGGTCGGTCAGCGCGTGTCCGGTGTTCGCGGCGACTCCGGCGGCGAGGCCTGCGAGCAGCGCGATGAACAGCACGGTCGCCGTGTCCGGAACCAGACCCATCGCGAGCAGCGCGATGCCGGTGACGGCGATCGCGAGCGCGAGGAGGCGGCGGCGGGAGAGGGCGGGGAGTACGGAACCGGCCGCACGGATCCCGAGGGCCGTGCCGCCGATCAGCGTCAGGATCAGCAGCGCGAAGGTGAGGGGGCCACCGCCGAGGTCGGGGGCGTGCAGAACGGCGACGGCCGCGGCGGAGGCGATGGCTCCGGCGACGGTGGCGCAGGCGACGACGAGCAACGGCACGGCGCCGGTACGGCCCTTGTCGGGACCGTTTCCGGTCGACGGCCGCCGCAGCCCCTCGAGGGGGGAGCGGAGACGGGGCGTCTGGGTGTCCGGCAGTTCGATGACGGACAGGACGGAGACGGAGGCGGCGAAGAGGCCGGCCGCGACGTACGCGCCGAGGGCCGCCTGGTGCAGCGAGAACCACTCGACACCGGTCCCGAGCAGATTGCCGATCAGGGCGGCGACGAGCAGCGCGGCGGCCGCGGCGGGAATGGCGAGAAATGCCGTGCGCAGGGAGAGGCGCCGGAGTGCGTCGAGATGGTCCGGCAGGGGGCGCACGGCGGCGCCCTCCAGCGGCGGCGGGGGAAGCAGCGCGGGGGCCGCGCTCTCCCTCGCTGCCGACCAGAACCGCTCGGCGACCCCGGCGACGAACACCGTGCCCAGCAGGAACGCGAGGGCCTTGTCCGGCGTCCAGTCGATCCACAGCGGTGCGACGACCAGCAGCCCGACCCGTACACCGTCCGCACCGATCATGGTCCAGCGGCGGTCGAGCGGGCCGGACGGCGCGGTGAGGCTGGTGAGCGGCCCGAGGAGTACGGCTCCGAAGAGCAAAGTGGCCAGTATCCGCGCACCGAACACCGCGGCGACGGCGAACGCCGCTCCCCGGTACCCTCCGCCGAACGCCCCCTCGGAGACGGACGCCTGAAGCGCCAGCAGAAGGAGGACGAGCAGGGCGAGCGCGTCGCCGACGCTGCCGACGACGTGTGCGCTCCACAACCGCCGGAGCGGCTGGTTGCGCAACAGAGCTCTTACGGCGCGCTCGCGTGAGTCTGCGGCAAGTGAGGCGTCGGAGCCCGGGGTGTAGCTCACGACGACTGGCTGCTCGGCTGGCTGCTCGGCTCGCGTCATCCGCCCAGCCTATCCGGAGCGCCCCCGTCCCCGGAGTCCCCACCCGAACAAACGCCCGCGTGATCGCCTCCCCGAGTGGCGGCTGATCGCCACGACGCGTCCATCGCCGAGCGGCGACCGACGGCTCGGCGGGTGCATCACCGAGCCGCGACCGACGGCTCGGCGGGTGGCGGGTTATGGCCGCGTGATCTCCCACCCCGTGGCACGTGCTCGCCACGACGAGTGCACCACCGAGCGGCGCCCGAGCGGCTCGGCAGAGGTGCCTCACCGGGTGGCCTCACCGGACGGCAACCGAGCCGCTCGACAGCCACCTCACCGGGTAGCGCCCGAGCCGCCCGACAAGTGTCGGGTGATCGCCACGAAAGCGACCCACCCGCCCCCTGCCGTCGTTCCCGTTCCCCTACTCGTCCGCCGTACCGGTCGAGGCCGAGGCCGTCTTCTTGGCGGCCGTCTTCTTCGCGGCGCTCGTCTTGGCAGCGGTCTTCTTCGCCGTGGTCGTCTTCTTGGCCGCGGTCTTCTTCGCCGTCGCCGTCTTGGCCGCCGTCTTCTTCGCGGGGGCCTTCTTCGCGGCCGCCTTCTTCGCCGTCTTCTTGGCCGGGCTCTTCGCCCGCTTCTCGGCGAGCAGCTCGTAGCCCCGCTCCGGCGTGATCTCCTCGACGCTGTCGCCCGTCCTCAGCGTCGCGTTCGTCTCGCCGTCGGTGACGTACGGCCCGAACCGGCCGTCCTTCACCACCACGGGACGCTCGCTGACCGGGTCGGTGCCCAGTTCCTTCAGCGGCGGCTTGGCCGCGGCACGGCCACGCTGCTTCGGCTGGGCGTAGATCGCCAGCGCCTCTTCCAGCGTGATCGTGAAGAGCTGCTCCTCGTCGGTCAGCGACCGGGAGTCCGTGCCCTTCTTCAGGTACGGGCCGTAGCGGCCGTTCTGCGCGGTGATCTCGACGCCCTCGGCGTCGGTGCCCACCACGCGCGGCAGCGACATCAGCTTCAGCGCCTCGTCGAGGGTGACCGTGTCGACCGACATCGACTTGAAGAGCGAGGCCGTCCGCGGCTTCACCGCGTTCTTGCCGGTCTTCGGCGTGCCCTCGGGCAGCACCTCGGTCACGTACGGGCCGTACCGCCCGTCCTTGGCGATGATCTGGTGGCCGGTGGCCGGGTCGGTACCCAGCTCGAAGTCACCGCTCGGCTTGGCCAGCAGTTCCTCGGCGTACTCGACGGTCAGCTCGTCCGGTGCCAGGTCGTCGGGAACATCGGCGCGCTGGTGGCCTTCCTGCTCCTTCTCACCGCGCTCGATGTAGGGGCCGTAACGGCCGACTCGGAGCATGATGCCCTCGCCGACGGGGAAGGACGAGATCTCGCGCGCGTCGATCGCGCCGAGGTCCGTCACCAGCTCCTTGAGGCCACCGAGGTGGTCGCCGTCGCCGTTTCCGGCATCGGCGGCGGCGCCCGCGCCGGAGCTCTCGCCCTCACCGAAGTAGAAACGCTTCAGCCACGGCACGGACTGCGCCTCGCCCCGCGCGATGCGGTCGAGGTCGTCCTCCATCCTGGCCGTGAAGTCGTAGTCGACGAGCCGGCCGAAGTGCTTCTCCAGCAGGTTGACCACGGCGAAGGACAGGAACGACGGCACCAGGGCCGTGCCCTTCTTGAAGACGTATCCGCGGTCCAGGATCGTGCCGATGATCGACGCGTACGTCGACGGGCGGCCGATCTCGCGCTCTTCCAGCTCCTTGACCAGCGAGGCCTCGGTGTAGCGGGCCGGCGGCTTGGTCGCGTGGCCGTCGGCGGTGATCTCCTGGGCGGAGAGGGCGTCGCCCTCGGCGACCTGCGGCAGCCGACGCTCGCGGTCGTCCAGCTCGGCGTTCGGGTCGTCGGCGCCCTCGACGTACGCCTTCATGAAGCCGTGGAAGGTGATCGTCTTGCCGGACGCGGTGAACTCGGCGTCCCGGCCGTCGGCCGCCCGGCCACCGATCTTCACGGTGACGGAGTTACCGGTCGCGTCCTTCATCTGGGAGGCGACGGTCCGCTTCCAGATCAGCTCGTAGAGACGGAACTGGTCACCGCTCAGACCGGTCTCGGCCGGCGTGCGGAAACGATCACCCGACGGACGGATCGCCTCGTGCGCCTCTTGGGCGTTCTTGACCTTTCCGGCGTACGTGCGCGGCTTCTCCGGCAGGTAGTCGGCACCGTACAGCTGCGTGACCTGCGCCCGGGCCGCGGAGACCGCGGTGTCCGAGAGGGTCGTGGAGTCCGTTCGCATATAGGTGATGAAGCCGTTCTCGTACAGCTTCTGGGCGACCTGCATGGTCGCCTTCGCGCCGAATCCGAGCTTCCGGCTCGCCTCCTGCTGGAGGGTGGTCGTGCGGAACGGCGCGTACGGCGAGCGGCGGTACGGCTTGGACTCGACCGAGCGGACCGAGAACGAGGTCTCGGCCAGGGCGGCGGCCAGACTGCGGGCGTTCGCCTCGTCGAGGTGGAGCACCTGGTCCGACTTCAGCCGGCCGTCCGAGCCGAAGTCACGGCCCTGCGCGACACGCCGGCCGTCGACCGCGGCCAGCCGGGCGGTCAGCGTCGAGGGGTCGGAGGCGTCACCGGTGCGGCCGGTGGAGAACGTGCCCGTCAGGTCCCAGTACTCGGCGGAACGGAAGGCGATGCGCTCGCGCTCCCGCTCGACGACGAGACGGGTGGCGACGGACTGCACACGGCCGGCGGACAGCCGCGGCATGACCTTCTTCCAGAGGACCGGCGAGACCTCGTAGCCGTAGAGGCGGTCGAGGATGCGGCGGGTCTCCTGGGCGTCGACCATGCGCTGGTTCAGCTCGCGCGGGTTGGCGACGGCGTCGCGGATCGCGTCCTTGGTGATCTCGTGGAAGACCATCCGGTGGACGGGGACCTTGGGCTTCAGGACCTCCTGGAGGTGCCACGCGATGGCCTCGCCCTCGCGGTCCTCATCGGTGGCGAGGAAGAGCTCGTCGGATTCGGCGAGCAGCTCCTTGAGCTTCCTGACCTGGGCCTTCTTGTCGGCGTTGACGACATAGATCGGCTGGAAGTCATGCTCGACGTCGACGCCGAGGCGGCGCACCTCGCCGGTGTACTTCTCGGGCACCTCGGCGGCGCCGTTCGGCAGGTCGCGGATGTGCCCGACGCTCGCCTCGACGACATAGCCGGGGCCGAGGTAACCCTTGATCGTCTTCGCCTTGGCAGGCGACTCGACGATGACGAGTCGGCGGCCGCCGTGTGCGGTCTCGCTGGTCGGGGACAACTTCGCTCTTCTCTCCGGTCGACGCTCAGTGGCACATACGGCGCAGGGGGCGCAGTGCGTGCAGTAGGCGCAGTAATGAGGACTGCGCGCGCTGCGATGACGCTGCTTACGCTGCTGTCGCTGCGGAGTGTGACGGTACAACCCGCCCCCGTGTCAAACGGCAAAAGACCGCAACGGCCACTCGAACGGTAACCCGAGTCCTGCCATTCCTGCCGCCCGGACTCCCACCCCGGCATTGCGGCGCAGCTCACGCAGCCCGGAGGGGCCCGCGGTCAGACGCGCCCGAAGCACCACACCCCGAGGACGAGGAAGGCCGCGCCGAAGGTGGTCGTGAGGGCCGCGGCCGCGGCGGGGCTCACTCCGTAGGCTATGGGCGCACGGTGCAGGGCGCGCGCTCCTGTCCAGAGCAGCAGCCCCGCTCCGAACAGCGCGAACGCCGTCCCGGCGAAGATGGCAGGTCCGCTCTCCATGTCCATGCCCCGTTCCCTCGTGATCGGTGGGCGTCCGTGGTTCCGGCCGCGATCCGGGCGTCGATCCGTCGATCCCGTCGTCGATTCCGGTCGTCGATCCCGGGCCGACATCGGGCCCCACGGCCCGGAGCGAGAGGCTGGCACCTCCCGGCGTCCTGGACGCGAATTCCCGGTGAACGACGTGGGCACTCCTCCCGGGCGCCCGCCCGGCCCCGGCCGGCCGGCAGATGCCAGGGTTCCCCGAGCGGGCCGAATATGGCCGGTAGCGGACGGCCCGGGCGCCCGTCGCGCCACCGGGTACGTCACGTTCCGCCGGACCAGGTCGCCTCCCAGCTCCGAGTACGTCACATTCCGCCGCAGTACGTCATGTCGCACGCGTCCCGCCTACCCACTGCGCGCTGAGCGTCACCTACGTCGAGAGTCGCGCGGCGCCGGCCTCGGGCGAGGCCTCGGGCACGCCGGGCAGTTCGCGAATGCTCGCGAGGTGCTGCTCGCCCGTGCCGTAGGCCTCCGTCTCCAGGACGTCCCGTTCCTGGACCCGGGGCGTGAGGGTGCCGGGCGTGCCCAGCGCCCGGATCCCGCCATCGGCGACGATCACGACGCGGTCACACAGCTCGTCGGCCTCGGCCGTGCGGTGCGGGGTCAGCAGGACCGTCGTACCGTTCCCGGCGGGATCGGCGAGGGTCCGCCGCAGGTCGCGGGCGGCGACGGGGCAGACATACGCGGCCGGCGGGTCCGTCAGGCAGGGCCCGCGGGAAGGCTCTTCGGCCGATCCCGGGTGGCGGGCGGCCGCCGGTTCCCGTACGAATTCCGGGTCGGTGGCGCGCAGCGGATCCAGTTCCTCGTGCATCGACGCGGTGCCCACGGGCCCGGTGGCAGAAGGTCGGAGACCTCGTGCCGTCCCTCCGTGACCGGCGCCCGCAGCGGTACTACGCGCGGCCTCTCGGGTCCGCGTCCGCCCCCACCGGTTCGAGGAAGCCCTCCTCCACGAGCACCCGGATCGCCTGCGGTGTGCGGTCGCGCAGCAGGACCGGATCCTCGCCCATCAACTGGCCGATGGCGTCCAGGATCCGCCCGGCGCTCAGCGTCCCGTCGCACACGCCCGCGAAGCCCGCGCCAATGGTGTCGACCTTCGTCGCGCGGCGCATTCCGCGGTTCTGGCGGAGCACCACATGCTCGGGGTCCTCGGCCCCGGGCAGCCCGACCTGCTCCTGGACCACCTCAGGTGCGAGGCGGAAGTGGTCGGCGAGGAGCGCCGCGTCGTCGTGGGTCCGCAGATAGTCCTGGCGCGCGAAGTGGGAGCGGACGGTCTCGCCCAGCGGCTGTTCGACCGGGTGGGGCCACTCCTCGATCACGATCGACGGCCGGTCGGCGCCCGACTTGCGCAGGGTGATCCAGCCGAAGCCGACCGCCTTGGTACCGCGCGCCTCGAACTCGTCCAGCCACGCGCCGTACCGCTCCGCATACTCCCTCGGTTCGGCGCGGTGGTCACCGCTGTCCCGCAGCCACAGCTCGGCGTACTGCGTCACGTCCTGGACCTCACGCTGCACGATCCAGGCGTCGCAGCCACCCGGCACCCAGGATCGGAGCCGCTCCTGCCACTCCTCGCCGTTCGAGTGCTCCCAGTTGGCGAGGAAGTGCGCGAACCCGCCGTCGTTCAGCCGGTCGCCGGCCTGCTGGACGAGCGAACGGCACAGATCGTCCCCGGCCATCCCACCGTCGCGGTAGGTGAGCCGCGCTCCGGGAGAAATGACGAACGGCGGATTGGAGACGATCAGGTCGTACGTCTCGTCCGCCACCGGCTCGAAGAGCGAGCCGGCGCGCAGGTCGGCCTGCGCCGCGCCGGAGAGGGCGAGGGTGAGCCGGGTGAAGTCGAGCGCCCGTGGGTTCAGATCGGTGGCGGTGACCCGCGTGGCGTGCTGCGCGGCGTGCAGCGCCTGGATGCCCGAGCCGGTGCCGAGGTCCAGGGCGGAGGCCACCGGGGTGCGGACGGTGATGCCGGCGAGCGTGGTGGACGCCCCGCCGACGCCGAGCACGACGCCCTCGTCCTTGTTGCCGATGCCTCCGGCGCCGCCGACCGCGCAGCCGAGGTCGGAGACGATGAACCAGTCCCGCCCCTCGGGCCCGCTGTACGGACGGACGTCCACGGTGGCGCGGATCCCCTCGCCTTCGAAGGAGTCCTTGTCCCTGACGGCCCAGCCGTCGGCCAGGCACTCCTCCAGGGGGAGCGCGGCGCCGGCCGCCGCGGCGGAGACCGGCCGCTGGAGGAGGAAGAGCCGCACGAGCGTCTCCACCGGCGTGTCCCCGCGGGTGGCGCGCAGGGCGGGCACGGTCTCGCTGCGGGCGAGCGCGGCATAGGCGGGCGCGCCGAGGAGGTCGAGCAGACCGTCGGCGGTGAAGTCGGCGGCGAGCAGGGCGTCGCGGAGGCGGGCGGCGCGGTCGGGGACCGGGAGGCTGGCGGTAAGGCTGGTCGTACTCACCCGCCCATTGTGACCGTCACCACTGACAAACGCCGCACGGCCCGGCCCCCGTTGCCGGGATGCCGGGCCGCGCCGTCCGCTCGTGACTCTGCGGCCGGTCTACTCGGACGCCGCCGAGGCGGAAGCAGAAGCGGAGGCCGAATCGGAGGCGGCGGGCTTCGACGCCGAAGCGGAGGCCGAGGCGGAGGGCTTCACGGAGGCGGACGCGGCCGGCTTCGAGGCCGTGGCGCCCGGCTTCGCCGACGTCGACACGGACGGCTTGGCGGTCGGCGCCACCGACGGCTTCGCCTTCTGGCAGCCGGGCTGCTTCGCCATCGCCGAACCCAGCTCCCCGGACTGGAGCTTGGACAGCGCGTCCTGGTCCATCTTCTCGATCTTCTTCAGACCCTCGGCGACACCCTGGAGCCCGTCGGCGAACTTCTCCTGGTTGTTCGGGTCGAGCGCGTCGACCTGCTTCTTCAGGCCCTCGTACGCCACTGCCGTGGCGTTGAGCTCCTTGACGGCGTCCTGCTGAAGCTTCTCGCCGTTGTCGACGGGCGGCGCGCCCGCGCCCTGGACGGCCTTGGCGAGCGCCCGGTCCGCGTCGGCGATGTCCTGGAAGGCCTTGGAGTCGGCCGCCTGGATGTCGGCGGGCTTGCCGTCGGCCGCCGTCGAGATGATGATCTGCTGGGCGTTGGCCCGCTTCTGAATCTGGGGCTTCGCCTGGTCGCAGACCGTCTTGGCCCAGGCATCCACCTTGTTGTCGCCGTCGTCGTCGCTGCAACCGGACAGCGCCAGCACCAGTACCGCGCCGCCGGACAGCGCGGCCGCAAGCTTCTTGTTCACCGGATCGGTCCCTTCCAAGGCTCTCGGCCCCGGAACATACACGCCAACTGGGCGACATCCACCTTTCGTGCGACCGGTCCATGCCCTATTGCAGCCATTTGCACCAAGGGAGACACGCCTCACGCACCAACGACAGCGGGCGGACGACGCGTCAGTACGCGTTGCCCGCCCGCTCTTTGACCAGGTGTTACGAAACCACCGCCGGGTCTTGTGACGTGGCCGTACGCTCAGCCGCGTTGCCTTCGTCACCCACGGCGACGGAACGGCGCTTGGAGACGTACACCGCACCGACGATGACGATGATCGCGAGCGTCGCGACCGCCGCCCGTACACCGGCGCTGGCGTCGTCCCCGTAGCTGAACTGCACGACCGCCGGGGCGATCAGCAGTGCCACCAGGTTCATGACCTTCAGCAGCGGGTTGATGGCAGGGCCCGCGGTGTCCTTGAACGGGTCGCCGACCGTGTCGCCGATGACGGTCGCCGCATGGGCCTCGCTGCCCTTGCCGCCGTGGTGCCCGTCCTCGACCAGCTTCTTGGCGTTGTCCCAGGCGCCGCCCGAGTTGGCCAGGAAGACGGCCATCAGGGTGCCCGCGCCGATGGCGCCCGCGAGGAACGATCCGAGCGCCCCGACCCCGAAGGTGAAGCCGACCGCGATCGGCGCCATCACGGCGAGCAGCCCGGGCGTGGCGAGTTCGCGCAGCGCGTCCTTGGTGCAGATGTCGACGACGCGCCCGTACTCGGGCTTCTCGGTGTAGTCCATGATCCCGGGGTGCTCGCGGAACTGGCGCCTCACCTCGTAGACCACCGCGCCGGCGGAACGCGACACGGCGTTGATCGCGAGCCCCGAGAAGAGGAACACGACCGCCGCGCCGAGGATCAGCCCGACCAGGTTGTTGGGCTGCGAGATGTCCATGGTCAGGTTCATCTCGCTCGCCTTGGCGCCGACTTCCGAGACCGCGGTGGAGATGGCGTCGCGGTACGAGCCGAAGAGCGCCGCCGCGGCCAGTACGGCCGTGGCGATGGCGATGCCCTTGGTGATCGCCTTGGTGGTATTGCCGACGGCGTCGAGGTCGGTGAGGACCTGGGCACCCGCGCCCTGCACGTCACCGGACATCTCGGCGATGCCCTGCGCGTTGTCGGAGACCGGGCCGAAGGTGTCCATGGCGACGATCACACCGACGGTGGTGAGCAGGCCGGTGCCGGCGAGGGCCACGGCGAACAGCGCGAGCATGATCGACGTGCCGCCGAGCAGGAACGCGCCGTAGACGGCGAGACCGATGAGCAGCGCGGTGTAGACCGCGGACTCCAGGCCGATGGAGATGCCCGCGAGCACCACCGTGGCGGGGCCGGTCAGCGAGGACTTGCCGATGTCCCGCACGGGGCGCCGGCTGGTCTCGGTGAAGTACCCGGTGAGCTGCTGGATGAGTGCGGCCAGCACGATGCCGATGGCGACGGCCACCAGAGCCAGGATGCGCGGGTCGCCGGAGTGGCCGAGGATCCCGGCCTCGGTGACGCCCTTGAGCTCGGCGTAGGTGGCCGGCAGGTAGATGTAGACCGCCGCGGCCACCAGCGCGAGCGAGATCACCGCGGAGATGAAGAAACCGCGGTTGATGGCGGTCATGCCGCTGCGGTCCGCGCGACGCGGGGAGACCGCGAAGATGCCGATCATCGCGGTGATCACACCGATCGCCGGGACGATCAGCGGGAAGGCCAGTCCGAGGTCGCCGAAGGCGGCCTTGCCGAGGATGAGCGCGGCGACGAGGGTCACCGCGTACGACTCGAAGAGGTCGGCGGCCATGCCGGCACAGTCACCGACGTTGTCGCCGACGTTGTCCGCGATGGTGGCGGCGTTGCGCGGGTCGTCCTCGGGGATGCCCTGCTCGACCTTGCCGACGAGGTCGGCGCCGACGTCGGCGGCCTTGGTGAAGATGCCGCCGCCGACACGCATGAACATCGCGATCAGCGCGGCGCCGAGGCCGAAGCCCTCCAGCACCTTGGGGGCGTCGGCCGCGTAGACGAGGACCACACAGGCGGCACCCAGCAGGCCGAGGCCCACCGTGAACATGCCGACCACACCGCCCGTACGGAAAGCGATCTTCATGGCCTTGTGCTTGACGGCCGTCAGATCCTTTTCCGGCTCGCCCTCCGCGGGTGTCGCTTCACGCGCGGCAGCTGCCACGCGCACATTTGCTCGTACGGCAAGCCGCATGCCGATGTATCCGGTGGCCGCCGAGAAAAGCGCACCCACCAGGAAGAACACCGAACGTCCGGCACGCTGCGACCAGTCGTCGGCCGGAAGCAGCATCAACAGGAAGAAGACCACGACGGCGAAGATGCCGAGGGTGCGCAACTGCCTTGCCAGATAGGCATTCGCGCCTTCCTGTACGGCTGCCGCGATCTCCTTCATGGAATCGGTGCCCTCACCGGCAGCCAGTACCTGGCGTGTCAGCAATTGGGCGACGATCAACGCCGCCAGGGCGACGGCCGCGATGACGATCACGATCGTCCGGTTCTCGTCGGTGAGTACCGCGGCTGCGAGAGAAGTGGGGTGGTCGGTCAGTTCAGGGTTGAAGAGCCCCGCCATTCGTCCTCCTTGACGCTCAGAGCTCAAGATGTGGACGGATTGTAGGTAGCGGAACCTGATCAAAACAGGGCGCCGCAAACGGAATTGACCTTCGAGTGCTACTCAGCAAATGATCGGGTTCCGAAAGTGGCCCCGAAATGAGTAATGGGCCAGATGCATTGACACTTGATCAATGATCTAGATAAATGAAAAAAGGCCCTGCTCAGCAGGGCCTCTCGGGACACACTGCCGCCGGAACTCCCGGCGCGACATGCCGGGGACCCTGGCGCCAGGGGCGCGAGTGAAACTAGGGCACAACAATGGCTGATGTTGTCGGCCAGCTCATCCGGATCACGCCGCCGCGCTCGCCGGCGGACACCTCGACGTCGTCGACGAGCCCGCTGATGACCGCGAGACCCATCTGGTCCTCGCCCTCGGCGTCGTCGAAGTCCTCGGCGGGGGCGCCACTGCGCGAGCCGGGGACACCGGCCGCGTCGGCCGCCGCCACCCCAGCTCCCGGCACCTCGTCGCCGACCTCGATGGAGAAGGTCTTCTCCTCCTCGGTCAGCACCACGCGGACCGGCGCGGTCACGCCGTTGCTGCGGTGCAGTCCGACAGCGCGAGAACACGCCTCGCCCACGGCGAGTCTGACCTCGTCGAGGACGGCTTCGTCGACCCCGGCCCGGCGCGCCACCGCGGCCGCCACCAGACGGGCGGTCCTGACGTGCTCGGGTTGGGCGCTGAAGCGGAGTTCAACGGTGGCCATGCGGTCCCCCTCGGACATAAGGGCGTGCTTCGCAGGGGACCGGGCTGGCCGCCCGGTACCCCTGTCGTTCCTCATGAAGTCGCGGGGCGACTTCAGTCGGTGGCGTTGACGGCCTCTTCGACCGTGGTGTGAATGGGGAACACCTTGGTCAGGCCCGTGATCCGGAAGATCTTGAGAATGCGCTCCTGGTTGCAGACCAGGCGCAGCGAGCCTTCGTGCGCGCGCACGCGCTTCAGACCGCCCACGAGCACGCCGAGGCCGGTCGAGTCGAGGAAGTCCACGCCCTCCATGTCGACGACCAGGTGGTAGCTGCCGTCGTTCACCAACTCGACCAACTGCTCGCGCAGCTTGGGCGCGGTATACACATCAATCTCGCCACCGACCTCGACGACCGTACGGTCGCCACTCGGTCCAGACACGTTGCGAGTCGACAGGGACAGGTCCACGGATCCTCCAGCACCTTGCTATCGGGCGGTCGCCCCTCGGGTCTCCCCGACGGAGGCCAGGGGACGTATCGCCAGCCGCGATGGCATTCAATCACTTACCAACAGCCATGCACGACGCCTTGGGAGCATTGTCCGTCACGCCAGTGACAGACTCGGTGCCGATGGCCAAGAATCACCGTCCCAGCCGACGACCCGAGAGCGGGGACACCCGCCCTACTCCCCGTACGGTCCTCGACCGGCTCACCGCGGGGGAGAGTCGGGCTGCGCGCATCACCCATACGGAGCACTTGCCCCCGAGACCGGGTCGTCATGCCCTCTGGCCTGATCGAATCCGGCCCGAAGTGATCAGTGCCATTCAAGATGCGGGCATCGACCACCCCTGGGCCCACCAGGCAGAGGCCGCCGAGCACGCCCTGGACGGCGAGTCCGTGGTGATCGCCACCGGCACCGCGTCCGGCAAGTCGCTGGCCTATCTGGCCCCCGTGCTCACCGCCCTGCTGGACGGCTCCGAGGCCGCGAACGGGCGCGGCGCCACCGCGCTGTATCTCGCCCCCACCAAGGCCCTGGCCGCCGACCAGCGGCGCGCCGTACGAGAACTGGCGGCCCCCCTCGGCAACCGTGTCCGGCCCGCGGTCTACGACGGCGACACGCCCGTGGAGGAGCGCGAGTGGGTCCGGCAGTACGCGAACTACGTGCTGACCAACCCCGACATGCTCCACCGCGGCATCCTGCCCGCCCACCCGCGTTGGGCCTCCTTCCTGCGCGCCCTGCGCTATGTCGTGATCGACGAGTGCCACACCTACCGGGGCGTCTTCGGCTCCCATGTCGCCCAGGTCCTGCGCCGCCTGCGGCGCGTCTGCGCCCGCTACGGCGCCGATCCCGTCTTCCTCCTCGCCTCCGCCACCTCCGCCCAGCCCGCCCTGGCCGCCGGCCGACTCACCGGCCTGCCGGTGTCCGAGGTCGCCGACGACGCCTCACCGCGCGGTGAGCTCGTCTTCGCCCTGTGGGAGCCGCCGCTCACCGAACTCCAGGGCGAGCAGGGCGCCCCCGTTCGGCGTACCGCCACGGCGGAGACGGCGGACATTCTCACCGACCTGACCGTCCAGGGCGTCCGCACCGTCGCCTTCGTACGCTCCCGCAGGGGCGCCGAGCTGATCTCGGTGATCGCCCAGGAGCGGTTGGCCCAAGTGGACCGCTCACTGCCCGGGCGTGTCGCCGCCTACCGGGGCGGCTACCTCCCCGAGGAGCGCCGGGCCCTGGAAAGAGCCCTGCACTCCGGGGAACTCCTCGGTCTGGCCGCGACCACCGCACTGGAACTGGGTGTCGACGTCTCCGGCCTGGACGCCGTCGTCATCGCCGGATATCCCGGCACACGCGCCTCGCTCTGGCAGCAGGCCGGCCGCGCCGGACGCTCCGGCCAGGGCGCCCTGGCGATCCTGGTGGCCCGCGACGATCCGCTGGACACCTTCCTCGTCCACCACCCCGAGGCCCTCTTCGACCAGCCGGTCGAGTCGACCGTCCTCGACCCCGACAACCCCTACGTCCTCGCCCCCCATCTGTGCGCGGCCGCCTCGGAGCTTCCGCTCACCGAGGACGACCTGACCCTGTTCGGCCCCGCCGTGCCCGAGCTGCTGCCCCAGCTGGAGGCGGCCGGGCTGCTGCGCCGGCGCGCCTCCGGCTGGTACTGGACCCGCCGCGAGCGGGCCGTCGACCTCACCGACATCCGCGGCGAGGGCGGCCGGCCCGTACAGATCGTCGAGGCCGGCACCGGCCGCCTCCTCGGCACGGTCGACGAACCGGCGTCCCACGCCGCCGTCCACGAGGGCGCCGTCCACCTCCACCAGGGCCGCACCTATCTGGTCAGGGAGCTCGATCTGAAGGACTCGGTGGCCCTCGTCGAGGAGGCCAGCCCGCCGTACTCCACCACCGCCCGCGACACCACCTCCATCTCCGTCCTCGACACCGACACCGAGATCCCCTGGGGAGCCGGCCGTCTCTGCTACGGCTCCGTCGAGGTCACCAACCAGGTCGTCTCCTTCCTCCGCCGCCGTCTCATCACCGGGGAGGTGCTCGGCGAGACGAAACTCGACCTGCCTCCCCGGACCCTTCGCACGCGCGCGGTGTGGTGGACGGTCACCGAGGACCAGCTGGACGCCGCCCGGGTCAACCCCGAGCAGCTCGGAGGCGCCCTGCACGCCGCCGAACACGCCTCCATCGGCATGCTGCCGCTCTTCGCCACCTGTGACCGCTGGGACATCGGCGGGGTGTCCGTCCCGCTCCATCCGGACACCCTGCTGCCGACCGTCTTCGTCTACGACGGCCATCCGGGTGGCGCCGGCTTCGCCGAGCGGGCCTTCCACACCGCCCGCGAGTGGCTCACCGCCACCCGCGAGGCCATCGCCTCCTGCGAGTGCGACGCGGGCTGCCCGTCCTGCATCCAGTCCCCCAAATGCGGCAACGGCAACGATCCGCTCCACAAGCGCGGAGCCGTCCGCCTCCTCACGGAACTCCTGCGGGAAGCCCCGGATCCGGCAGGCCCGGGACAGGACCCGGAGGCCCCGCCCGCGCCCTGACCGTGGGGGCGTAGGCACCGAACCGCGCCCGGGCCGTCACATCGGCCACACCGCCCCTGAGCGCGCAGCTGACCACCTGTGCCTCCTGGGCCCCGGCCACCCGCTCAGCGGCCGCACAGGCGGCCTCCTGGCCCCACAGAGCCCGGTCCGCGGCGGCGAGCGCCGCCAGGTCGGCGGCCCCACCCGCGCGATGCCGTGCGGCGACTGCCTGCCCCAGGGCCAGCTCCACCGCGAACACCGCGCACATCGCGCTCACCGCCACGGCGGTCCAGACCGTCGCCGAGCCCCTCTCGCCTCCCCTCACGGCCCCGTCTCCAGCCCCTGAGGGTCCGCGCCCACCGTGTCCTCGGCGAGCGCGGCCGCCTGCGTCCGCAGAGTCAGCCCCATCCCGCCGGGACCCGGTGCCGGGGCCTCGACCGTGACCCGCCACAGCTCCCCCGACCGGCGAACCGAGATGTCGGCGCCGTCCGGAGCCGCCGAACGGGCGGCCGCCACGGCTGCCTCCGGCGGCTCCGACCGAGCCGCCGCTCGCGCCCCGGCCCGCGCCGCGTCCACGCACTGGATGTACGCGGCCGCCGCGAGCAGCCCCCAAAGGAGCGCCGTCGTGAAGACGACCATCGCGGGGATCACCATGGCCGCCTCCGCGGTCACCGAACCCCGGTCGGCTCGGGCACCGGACGCCTCAGAACTGCGCATTGAGCGCCTTCCCGATCACCGACTCCAGCCCGCCCGACACCGTGTCACTGGTGACGATCTTGTACAGGACGGCCGCGAAGGCACACGCGGCGAGCGTTCCCATCGCGTACTCCGCCGTGCTCATCCCCGCGTCCTGCCGCCTCCGGCGCAGTACGCCCCGAAAGCGGTTCTTCAGCTGTTTCCACATTTCAACCCCCTTGGTCATGTGCCTTGTTCGTGTGCTGTGCGAAGTTCCGTCGTCGGTCAGCCCCGCAGCAGTCCGCTCGCCAGACCGATCACCACCGGCGCCACCCCCACCGCCAGAAACGCGGGCAGGAAACACAGCCCCACCGGCGCCGTGATCAGCACCTGTGCGCGCTGCGCCCGGGTCGCGGCCTCCCTCGTGCGGGCCGCCCTGAGCCCTGCCGCGAGCCTCGCCACCGGCTCGGCCGCAGGCGCCCCCGAGGAACCCGCCCGCTCCAGACAGCGGGCCAACCCCTCGGCGCCCGGTATCTCGCCGAACCTCCGCCACACCTCGGCGGGTTCACCACCCAGCCTCAGCTCGGCCGCCGTCCTCGACAGCCGCTCCCCCACCGGCCCGCCCAGGGACAAGCCGACCGCCTCGACCGCTTCGCGCGGCCCGGCCCCGGCCGAGGCGCAGGCCGCCAGCAGGTCTGCCGCGAGGGCAAGTTGCGGCGTCACCTCGCCGTCGGCTCGTACCGGGCCGGGTCGTTGCTGCCTCCGGAACACCCCGTACGCCCCCACGAGCCCCACGAGACAGCCGGCGAATCCACCGATCAGGACATAGCCCGTGAGCACCGCCCCGAGCGGCCCGCCCCACCGCCTCGCCCACCGCCCGTACTCGGGCCGCCGACGCCGCTCCCGCGCCCTCTCCGCCTCTGCCTCCACCGCGGTCCGCAGCAGCGCCGCGATGCGCCTGCGAGCCCGTACCTCCTCTCTCCGCCGGGTGATCGAACCGATCAGCCACGCCGCCCCGGCCAACACCGCGAGCACTACCCCCAGCCTGTGGACGACCTCCCCGGTCACGGCTCCTCCCCGGCCCGCACGATCCGGGCGGCCCACGCGATCCCACCGGCCTCCAGGAGTCCGCCGACAACCAGGCACGCCAGTCCCGCGGGTGTGTGCAGCAGCACCCGGAGCGGGTCCGCCCCGAGCGCGGCGCCGAGCGCGAGACCGACCGCCGGCAGCACCGCCAGCACCGCCACCGTGGCCCAGGCCCCCGCCAGCTGGGCCCGCAACCGCTCCCGCTGGTCGCGGTGTTCACGCAGTGCCGCTTCCAGCCGGTCGAGCCCGGCCGCCAGACCCGCCCCGCCGTCCACGGCCACCTGCCAGCAGGCCGCCATCCCGGCCAGCCCTTCCGCCCCCTCCTCCCGCGCCGCCCTCCGCAGCGCCTTCGGTACGTCTCCGCCGAAGCGGCCCGCCGCCAGAACCTGGGCTTCGGCGCCGCCCAGCGCCCCCGTGGACCCGGCCCCGAACATCAGCGCCTGCGCCGGTTGGCAACCGGCCCGCAGCTCGCCCGCGACCGTCCCGCACAGGGCGATCACCGCGTCCACCCGCGCCTGGCGGGCCCTCCCCCGATCCCGGGCCCGGAGCCGCCGACCCACCAGAGGTACCGCGGCCGCCCCGGCGACCAGTGGCAGGACGGAGTCGCCCAGTACCGCAAGCAGCAGTCCCCCGACCGGACAGAGCCATTCCGGCCGCTCACGCAACCAGGGCCACCAGCATTCCCAGGCCCACGACGCCGGCGCCCCCACAGCACCCTCGTCCCCGCCCGCGCCCTCCCCCGGGCCACCGCCCCCACTCGCACCCGCGCCCGTCTCCGCGCCGCCGCCCATGCCGGCCAGCACCAGCCGTGCCCGCCGGGTCCCCCTGCGCTGGTCCACCAGCAGCCACACCGCCGCGCTCCCACACAACGCCATCGCGAAAGCCAACTGCGTCGTCGTCACCACCTCGCACCCCCGATCTGCGACCGCAGCCGCTCCCATCCCCGTTCTTCCATGAAGCCCTCCGGTCCCCAGCGCAGTGCCGGTACCGCCACCACCAGTCCCCTCGGATCGCGCTCCAGGACATGCACCTCGGCGATCCGCCGCCGGCCCGCCCGGTCCCTGGCGAGGTGCAGGACGGCCGAGAGGCCGGCGCCCACCTGGCTGTGCAGCGCCGCCCGGTCCAGGCCCGCCGCCGTCCCCAGCGCCTCCAGCCGCGCCGGGACGTCCGCCGCCGTATTGGCGTGCACCGTGCCGCAGCCTCCTTCGTGGCCCGTGTTGAGGGCCGCGAGCAGGTCGGTCACCTCGGCCCCGCGCACCTCTCCGACCACCAGGCGGTCCGGCCGCATCCGCAGCGCCTGCCTGACCAGGTCCCGCAGGGTCACGCGGCCGGCACCCTCCTGGTTCGCCGGCCGGGCCTCCAGCCGCACCACATGCGGATGGTCGGGCCTCAACTCGGCCGAGTCCTCGGCCAGCACGATCCGCTCCCGCTCGCCCACCAGACCCAGGAGAGTGGACAGGAGCGTCGTCTTCCCCGAGCCGGTGCCGCCGCTGATCAGGTACGAGACCCTGGCCTCGATCAGCGCCCTCAGCACCCGGTCCCCGCCCGGCGGCACCGTGCCCGCCGCCATCAGTTCGTCCAGGGAGAAGGCCCTCGGCCGCACCACCCGCAGCGACAGACACGTCGAACCGACCGCCACCGGCGGCAGCACCGCGTGCATCCGGGTTCCGTCCGGCAACCGGGCGTCCACCCAGGGGCGGGCGTCGTCGAGCCGCCGCCCCGCCACGGCCGCGAGACGCTGGGCCAGGCGCCGGACGGCCGAACCGTCCGAGAAGGACACACCGGTCAGTTCGAGCCCCGCGCCTCGGTCGACCCAGACCCGGTCGGGCGCCGACACCAGCACATCGGTCACCGACGGGTCGGTGAGCAGCGGCTCCAGCGGCCCCGTCCCGACCAGCTCACACCGCAACTCCTCGGCCGCGCCGAGCACTTCCGTGTCCCCGAGCAGCCGTCCCTGCTCCCTCAGAGCCGCGGCGACCCTGGCGGGTGTCGGTTCGGCCCCGCTCTGCGCGAGCCGCTGCCGTACGGCGTCCAGCAGCCCCGCGCCGCCCGGCGGCGCCACCGTCATGAGACACCGTCCGCGGCCAGCGCACGCTCCCAGAACGCCGCGCAGAACCTGGCCAGCGCGCCCCGTGCGCTGCCACCCGGGGGCGCCCCGCCGCCCTGCGCCTCGAACATGCCCGGCTCGTGCGGCAGTTCACCGGCGAGGGGGAGCCGCAGCGCCTCCGCGACCCACTGGGCGTCCAGACCGGCCGCGTACGGTCCGCGTGCCACCACCCGGAGGTCACGCAGCACCATGCCGGCCATCGAGGCGACCCTGTTCGCCGCCGCCACCGCCCTCAGCTCGCCCGGCACGACCAGCAGGCCCAGGTCCAGCTGCGCCAGCGCTTCGGCCACGCCCTCGTCGATCCGGCGGGGCAGGTCCACGACCACGGCGCCGCCTCGCCGCCGTGCGGCGGCAAGGACGGACCTCATCGCCTCAGGCGCGACGGTCACCGAGTCGCCCCGGTCCCAGCTGAGCACCCGCAGCCCCCGCACCGACGGCAGCGACTCCTCCAGCGCCCCACCGGCCACCCGCCCCTTCGAAGCGGCGAAATCCGGCCAGCGGCGTCCCTCGGCCTGTTCGCCGCCGAGCAGGACGTCCAGGCCCCCGCCGAGCGGATCCCCGTCGATGAGCATGGTGCGCGTGCCCGCCCGCGCCGCCGCGAGGGCGAGAGCGCAGGCCAGCGTCGACGCACCGGCCCCGCCCCTGCCGCCGATGACCCCGACCGTCAGCGCCTGCCGTCCCACGCCTTCGACGGTGTCGGCGATCCGGTCCACAAGCCAGCTCTCGGCGTCCGGCAGCCGCAGTACACAATCCGCGCCGATCTCCACGGCCCGCCGCCAGACGGCGGGGTCGTCCTGGTCGCGGCCGACCAGTAGCACGCCGTTTCTGCGGGTTGCTCCACGGCACCTCGCCGCCGCGTCGTCGCCCACCAGGACGAGCGGCGCCTCGTCCCAGTCGGACCGGTGCTCCGGCACCCCGTGATGCACCTCGGGCTCGGCGCCCGCGGCGGCGCACAGCCGCAGCAGATCGTCGAGCAGTGCCATGTCCTCGGTCACGATCAGCGGTCCGGCCCGCCGCCCTTCGGCGGTCGGCGGCCGATCGGAAGTGATGAATCCGGCCACGATCCCGCGCCCCCTCTCCGTACGATCTCCGCGCGATCTCCCCGCAATGGGTGTGTGCGGTGAGATCGCGATTCCTGCTGCCCGCGAACTTCGCGGCAGGAATCACCCTGGGGCGATCCGGAAAATCGTGTGGATCTTGCTGAAAAGCTGTGGACAACTCCCCAGTTGTGAATAACTTCATCGCCCTTACCGGTGACTTCCGGAGAGCAGCACAACCGCTACGCTCGGTGACGAGACTCGACAAGCGGAAGGTGACAACGATGCGAACGTCTGGAGCGGCTCGGGCGCCGATTCGACGGACGAAAACGCGTCCGGACATGCGACGACCCCCGCCGGGGGGGAGAGCGGGGGTCGTCTTTCCGGCCGACTCGGGGGGGGAGGAGCCGGACCGGGTTAGCACGGTCGCGAACGATCCGTGACTTCCATGGTGTACCCGAGAGCCTTCTCAGGCAAACCCACGCGCCCCAGCGTACGCCGAATGGCGGGCACCTATGCTCGAGCTCGTGGAAAACCACTCGTTGCCGCGCACAGCTGCCTTCTTTGACCTGGACAAGACGGTCATTGCGAAGTCCTCGACGCTGACCTTCAGCAAGTCCTTCTACCAAGGCGGACTGATCAACCGCCGTGCCGTCCTGCGGACGGCCTACATCCAGTTCGTCTTCCTCGTGGGCGGTGCCGACCACGACCAGATGGAGCGGATGCGCGAGTACCTCTCAGCGCTCTGCAAAGGCTGGAACGTGCAGCAGGTCAAGGACCTCGTGGCCGAGACCCTGCACGATCTCATCGACCCGATCATCTACGACGAGGCGGCGTCCCTCATCGAGGAACATCACGCCGCCGGCCGGGACGTGGTGATCGTCTCCACCTCCGGCGCCGAGGTCGTCGAGCCGATCGGCGAGCTGCTCGGCGCCGACCGCGTGGTCGCCACGCGCATGGTGGTCGGCGACGACGGCTGCTTCACCGGGGAGGTGGAGTACTACGCCTATGGGCCCACCAAGGCCGCGGCCATCCGCGAGCTGGCCGAGTCCGAGGGGTACGACCTGGCCCGCTGTTACGCGTACAGCGACTCGGCCACCGATGTGCCCATGCTCGAATCGGTGGGCCACCCCTACGCGGTCAATCCGGACCGTGCGCTGCGCCGCGAGGCCACCGCCCGGGATTGGCCGATTCTCGTCTTCAGCCGGCCGGTCCGGCTCAAGCAGCGGATCCCCTCGTTCCGTATGCCGCCCCGGCCCGCCCTCGTCGCGGGGGGGGGGGGGGGGGGGGGGGGGGGGAAAACCCCCCCCCCCCCCCCCCCCCCCCCCCAACCCCCCCCCCCCCCCCCCCCCCCCCCCCCCCCCCCCCCCCCCCCCCCCCCCCTCCGCCCCCCCCCCCCCCCCCCCCCCCCCCCCCCCCCCCCCCCACCGCCGGTCTCGTCTGGTACGCCAGCCGACGGAGGCACGCGGCACTTGCCGATCGCTTTGCCCGAATTTGAGCCTAAAAGTAAAGAAGCCTGGTCAGGGCTTCCGCTTCCACCCCGACAGGAGTAGAAAGGAATCAACGGCCCGCGAGACCAAGGCATCCGAGAGGATCACCTGTTGAGCATGAAGGCCCCACGGACCGAGCATGGAAGCTGAGCACCCACGCGACGTCGACCCGTCGATTACGGGCCAGCCGCACCAGGCGTCGGGCAAAGTCCCCGCTTGATGGGCACATATCGAGGACGCATGGTAACTCGGCGGATATGCCAGCGGCGGTACCAGATCCTGGTACCGCCGCAACCCTGTGTTCAGGGGCTTTTCCCGGTCAGGCGGCTCCGCGCTGAAGCGCCTCGCACACCGCCGTCGACTCCCTGACACCCAGCTCCACCGCGCGCCCGCAGTGCGCGATCCACTGCGCCATTCCCTCGGGCGTTCCGGACCGGTACCCCTCGAAGGCCGCGACGTACGCCGCGCGCCCCTGCTCCGCGTGCCCCACCTCCGCCGGGCAGATCGCCTTGGGGTCGAGCCCGCTGCCGATCAGCACGATGCGCTCGGCGGCCCGCGCGACGAGCCCGTTGTACGAGGTGAAGGGCCGCAGAGCCAGCAGCTCGCCGTGCAGCACGGCCGCCGTCACCAGCGCCGGGGCGGACCCGCCCGCGATGATCAGTCCTGAGAGGCCCTCGAGCCGGCCGGCGACCTCGTCCGCGTCCGGCAGAGGGGCCTCGATCAGCGGCTCGTCGACCTTCTCGCCCACCAGCCTGGGCCGGCCCGTCGTCCCTGCCGTGTCACCCGCGGCAACCAGGTGCAGCCTGGCCAGCACTCGCAGCGGCGACTGCCGCCAGATGGACAGCAGCTGCCCCGCCTCGGCGCTCAGCCGCAGCGCCGCACCGACGGTCCGCGCCTCCGGATCGCCGCTGAAATCGGTGCGCCTGCGGACCTCCTCCAGCGCCCAGTCGGCGCCGGACAGCGCCGCCGAGCCCCGCGCCCCGCGCAGGGCCGCCTCCGCCGTGATCTCGTTGCTGCGGCGCCGCATCACGCGGTGCCCGTACACCCGGTCGACGGCCTTGCGTACGGAGTCCACCGAATCGGCGACACCCGGCAGGGAGCCAAGGGCGGCCAGGGGGTCAGAGGCGTGCGTACTCATAAGTAGCGAGGCTACGCGCCCTCGGCCCACACCCCACCTTGGAGTGGTCTTCTTCACGCAGCTTGACAACACTGTGCGATAGACCCACTACTCTAGGTGAACATGAAGATCGCTTTCGTGGGGAAGGGCGGCAGCGGGAAGACCACGCTGTCCTCGCTCTTCATCCGTCACCTTGCCGCCAATGAAGCCCATGTCGTCGCCGTGGACGCCGACATCAACCAGCATCTGGGGGCCGCGCTCGGCCTCGACGAGGCGGAGGCCGCCGCGTTGCCGGCGATGGGCGCGCACCTGTCCTTGATCAAGGAGTACCTGCGGGGCACGAATCCGCGGATCGCCTCCACCGAGACGATGATCAAGACGACGCCGCCCGGGGAGGGCTCGCGCCTCCTGCGGGTCGTGGAGGACAACCCCGTCTACGACGCGTGCGCCCGGCACGTGCGGCTGGACGACGGCGTCATCAGGCTGATGGCCACCGGGCCCTTCACCGAGTCCGACCTCGGGGTGGCCTGCTACCACTCGAAGGTCGGCGCGGTGGAACTGTGCCTGAACCATCTGGTCGACGGTGAGGACGAGTACGTCGTCGTCGACATGACGGCAGGCTCGGACTCGTTCGCCTCGGGCCTGTTCACCCGCTTCGACATGACCTTCCTGGTGGCCGAGCCCACCCGCAAGGGCGTCTCCGTCTACCGCCAGTACAAGGAGTACGCACGGGACTTCGGCGTCTCGCTCAAGGTCGTCGGCAACAAGGTCCAGAGTCCGGACGACCTGGACTTCCTGTGCCAGGAAGTCGGCGACGACCTGCTCGTGACCGTGGGCCATTCGGACTGGGTGCGCGCGATGGAGAAGGGCCGCCCCCAGCGGTTCGAGCTCCTGGAGGCGGACAACCGGATGGCGCTGCAGGCGCTTCAGAACGCGGCGGAGGACTCGTACCAGCACCGCGACTGGGAGCGCTACACACGCCAGATGGTGCACTTCCACCTGAAGAACGCGGAGAGCTGGGGGAACGCGAAGACGGGCGCCGACCTGGCCGCCCAGGTCGACCCCGCCTTCGTCCTGAGTGAAGGGCTCAGCTCTCCTCAGCCGGTGTGACCCCCTCGTCCTCCGCGAGAGCCGGCGGACCCGCCGGAGCCTGCGGGACCGGGGGAGACTCCGGGGCCGCAGGAGACTCAGAGGCCGCGGGGGACTTCGGGGTTTCCGGAGACTCGGAGGCCGCGGGGGACGCGGAAGCCCCCGGAGACCGCGGCGTGGACGGAGTGTTCGGCCGCTGGGCCAGGAAGGTCGGCCAGCCACCCGCGGGCGCCTGGCCGACCTTCAGGGTGCGGAGCTTGGCGATGACCGCCGGGTCCTGGGCGTCCAGCCAGTCGGCGAGCTGACGGAAGGACACACACCGCACTTCCTTCTGCACGCAGACCGTCGCGATCGTCTGCTCGATGGCGCGCATGTACGTGCCGCCGTTCCAGGACTCGAAGTGGTTGCCGATGATCAGCGGCGCGCGGTTGCCGTTGTACGAGCGCTGGAAGGCCTGCACCAGGCCGTCGCGCATCTGGTTGCCCCAGTGCCCGTGCTGCGAGGAGTCGCCCTGGGTCGTCGCGCCCGACTGGTTCACCATGAAGTTGTAGTCCATGGAGAGGGTTTCGAAGGCGCGGCCGGGGACCGGGACGAGCTGCAGGGACAGGTCCCACAGGCCCTCGTCCTTCTTGGGCCAGATCTGGTCGTTCACGCCACTGGTGTCGTAGCGGAAGCCGAGCTGGCTGGCCGCCCGCACGAAGTTCTTGCGGCCCTCGAGGCAGGGCGTGCGGGCGCCGACGAGTTCCTTGTCGTAGTCGAAGGGCAGCGGCTGCTCGGCGGGGAGGCCGGCGTTCGTCTTCCAGTTCTTCACGAACGACTTGGCCTGACTGATCTCGCTCTTCCAGTCCTCGACCGACCAGTTGCCGACACCGGCCTCCTTCCCGCAGAAGTGGCCGTTGAAGTGCGTGCCGATCTCGTTGCCGTCCTGCCAGGCGCCGCGCAGCTCACGCACGGTGGCGCGGATGCCCTCGGTGTCGCCGAACCCGATCTCGGAGCTTCCGGGGGCGTGCTGCGGCGGGAGGTACAGCTTCGCCTTCTCCTCGGGCAGCAGATACACGCCGCTCAGGAAGTACGTCATCGTCGCGTTGTACTTCTTCCCCACCTTGCGGAAGTGGGAGAAGAGCTTCTGGCTGTCCTCACCGGCGCCGTCCCAGGAGAAGACCACGAACTGGGGAGGACGCTCACCGGGCTTCAGCTTCTTGGCCACCGGCTGGTGGGGCTGGAGGCCGGTGAAGGCAGTGGAGCCGTCGCCGATGAGGCGCACCGCCTTCTTCTTCGGGGCGGCGGCGCCCTTCTTGGCGCCGGCCGCGCCCTTCGTCGGGGCGGTGGAGTCGTCGGAGTCGGAGCATCCGGCGAGTCCGGCAAACAGGGCCACGGCGATGGCACCCGCGGCGATCCTCTTCGTGGCGGCTGGCATCCGCCCACCTCTCCTCTGTTAACCCGATAAACGGACAGTACGAGCGGCGCCAACGTCGCATCAGGCGGCGGAGGTAGAGGTCCCGACAAGCGGCGAGAAGAGAGGTAATCACCGAAACGGGTGAACTATTGCCCTATTTGCCCGGAAAATCATGCCCGAGTCTTTACCCTGCATTACGATCCATTTACCGAGTGTTGAGAGAGCCGAGCCTCTGAGCGAGCTCCCGAGCAAGCCTCTGAGCGAGCCGTCGAGCAAGCGCACGGGCTCCAGATCCCGCCACTGCACGCCGTGACCCACGGCCGCGACCCCATGTTCGTCACGCACGTTCCGCGACCGCGCTGCCCCGGAGGAGACGGGAACCATGTCAGCCTGCGTCCCCACCCGCACCGACCGCCCAGCCCACACCGCCCCCACCACTCCCCGCTCCCGCTTCCAGCGACCGCACGGGCCGCCCGCCGGCGGCCGCCGGTTCCGTATCGCCGGCGCCGATGTCTCCGCCTCCATCTCCGTCTTCCTCATCGCGCTGCCGCTCTCCCTCGGCATCGCGCTCGCCACCGGAGCGCCCCTCCAGGCGGGCCTGGTGGCCGCCGCGGTCGGCGGACTCGTTGCCGGCCGGCTCGGCGGCTCCCCGCTCCAGGTCAGCGGGCCCGCCGCCGGACTCACCGTGGTCACCGCCGACCTCATCCAGAAGTACGGGTGGCGCACCACCTGCGCGATCACCGTCCTCGCCGGAGTCGCCCAACTCGTGCTCGCGTCCCTGCGCGTGGCCCGCTCCGCCCTCGCCGTGTCCCCCGCGATCGTGCACGGCATGGTCGCCGGCATCGGCGTCACCATCGCTCTCGCCCAGCTCCATATCGTCCTCGGCGGCACCGCACAGAGCTCGGCCGTCGAGAACGTCCGCGGCCTGCCCGCCCAGTTGGCCGACCCGCATCCGGTCGCGCTCTCCGTGAGCCTGCTGACGATCGCCGTCCTGCTGCTGTGGCCGAGGATTCCGGGGCGGATCGGCCGGGTGGTGCGGAAGGCGCCCGCGGCGCTGGCCTCGGTGGCCGCGGCGACCGTGGTCGCCGCCGTCGCCGGGCTCCGGCTGCCCCATGTCGACCTGCCCTCATGGAGCAACCACGCCCTGCCCGGCCTTCCCGAGGGCCCCGCCCTCGGGATCGCCGCCGCTGTCCTCACCATCACGCTCGTCACGAGCGTCCAGTCACTCCTGTCGGCCGTCGCCGTCGACAAGCTGACGGCCGGGCGCAAGAATCCCGGAAAGGCGGTGCCCCGGTCCGAGCTCGACCAGGAGCTGGCCGGGCAGGGCGCCGCCAACATCGTGTCCGGTGCGCTCGGCGGGCTGCCCGTCGCAGGTGTCGCGGTGCGCAGTGTGGCCAATGTGTCGGCGGGGGCCGTGAGCCGTCACTCCACGATGCTGCACGGTCTGTGGATCGTGCTGGCCGCCCTCTTCCTCGTACCGGTCCTCGATCTGATCCCGCTGGCCGCGCTCGCCGCACTGGTGATGGTCGTCGGAATCCAGATGGTCAGCATCACCCACATCCGCAGCGTCACCCGTCACCGCGAGGTTCTGGTGTACGCGGTGACGCTGGCCGGGGTCGTGTGCGCCGGGATCCTGGAGGGCGTCGCGCTCGGGATCGCCGCCGCCACCGCCGTCGCGCTGCACCGGCTGACCAGGACGCGGATCACCCGGGAGGAGCGGGACGGCACTCATGTCGTGCGGGTCCGGGGCCAGTTGACCTTCCTGGCCGTGCCCCGGCTGAGCCGGGCGCTGCACCAGATCCCCCTGGGCGCCCATGTGGTCGTCGAGTTGGACGGATCGTTCATGGACCACGCAGCCTACGAAGCCCTGCAGGACTGGCAGACGTCCCAGGTCATGCGGGGCGGCCGGGTGGAGGTGACAGGACGGTCCGGCGGGCAGATTTCGGAGCCGGCGTCCAGCGCGCACAGCTGCTGCCGGCCCTGGACGCCCTGGCGCAATCATCACTGCGGCGACCACCCCACCGAGCACCCTGCCGAGCACTCCGGTGATCACCCGGTCGAGCACTCCGTGGAGGCCACCGCCGGGACACCCGCGGGATCCGCCGGGGCATCCGCCGAGACCTCCGTCGGGCAATCGGCCGAACCCCCCGTCCGGCGCCGACGCCGGACCGGCCACCAACTGGCGGGCGGCCTCAGCTCGTTCCAGCGCAACACGGCGCCACTGGTTCGCGACGAGCTGGCCCGGCTCGCCCGGGAAGGACAGCGGCCCTCGCAGCTCTTCCTCACCTGTGCCGACTCCCGGCTGGTCACCAGCATGATCACTTCCAGCGGCCCGGGCGACCTGTTCACCGTACGGAACGTCGGCAATCTGGTGCCCCTGCCCGGCGAGGAGAGCGGAGACGACTCGGTCGCCGCCGCCATCGAGTACGCGGTCGACGTCCTGCAGGTCGAGTCGATCACCATCTGTGGGCACTCCGGCTGCGGAGCGATGCAGGCACTGCTCACCGGCAATCCGGACGCGCCGCAGACGCCGCTGCGGCGCTGGCTGCGCCACGGACTGCCCAGCCTGGACCGGATGGCGAGCCGCCGGCACGCCTGGGCCAGGATCTCCGGACGGCTGCCGGCTGACGCGGTGGAGCAGTTGTGTCTGACCAACGTGGTCCAGCAGTTGGAGCATCTGCGGGCACACGAGTCGGTGGCCCGCCGGCTCGCCGAGGGCACGCTGCAACTGCACGGGATGTACTTCCATGTCGGCGAGGCCCAGGCGTATCTGCTGGCGGACACGGATGAGGCCGACCGCTTCGCCGACGTCTTCGACCGGGTCGATCCCACGTCCCTGGAAGGAGCGCGCGCCTGAATCCTTCCCGTGGGTCCAGGGGCGGCCGTGTGCGCGACGGCGGCCCCTTCGGCCACGCGTCTGAACCTTTCCGGTGCCGTGCCCGTGAGACGGTATGGCCCCTTCTTCCCGCCGCCCGGGGAGAAGGGGTCACCCACACCCCCTCCGCCAGATAGGTCTAAACCAATTTCCTGGATGCTCTTGTCACCGGGACCTCTGGCTGATGAGCTATGGCCTGGGACACATAGGCACATAGGACGCCCTGGGAAAGGGAGATGTCGTGAGCAACGAAAGCCTGGCCAACCTGCTCAAGGAGGAGCGGCGGTTCGCGCCGCCGACCGAGCTGGCCGCGAACGCCAATGTCACGGCGGAGGCGTACGAGCAGGCAGCGGCGGACAGGCTTGGCTTCTGGGCCGAGCAGGCGAAGCGGCTCACCTGGGCCACCGAGCCGACCGAGACCCTCGACTGGTCGAACCCGCCCTTCGCGAAGTGGTTCGCCGATGGTGAGCTCAACGTCGCGTACAACTGCGTCGACCGCCATGTCGAGGCCGGCCACGGCGACCGGGTCGCCATCCACTTCGAGGGCGAGCCGGGCGACAGCCGGGCCATCACCTACGCGGAGCTGAAGGACGAGGTCTCCAGGGCGGCCCACGCGCTGACCGAGCTGGGTGTCCGCAAGGGCGACCGGGTCGCCGTCTACCTGCCGATGATCCCCGAGGCCGCCGTCGCGATGCTGGCGTGTGCCCGCATCGGAGCCGCCCACTCGGTGGTCTTCGGCGGCTTCTCGGCCGACGCCGTGGCCTCCCGTATCCAGGACGCCGACGCCAAGCTGGTGATCACCGCCGACGGCGGCTACCGGCGCGGCAAGCCGACCGCGCTCAAGCCCGCGATCGACGAGGCCGTCGCCAAGTGCCCGCAGGTCGAGCACGTCCTGGTGGTGCGGCGCACCGGCCAGGACACCGCCTTCACCGAGGGCCGGGACGTGTGGTGGCACGAGATCGTCGCCCGTCAGTCCCCCGAGCACACGCCGGAGGCGTTCGGCGCCGAGCACCCGCTCTTCATCCTCTACACGTCCGGCACGACGGGTAAGCCGAAGGGGATCCTGCACACCTCCGGCGGTTACCTCACCCAGGCCGCCTACACCCACCACGCCGTCTTCGACCTCAAGCCGGAGACCGACGTCTACTGGTGCACGGCCGACATCGGCTGGGTCACCGGCCACTCGTACATCGTGTACGGGCCGCTGGCCAACGGTGCGACCCAGGTCATGTACGAGGGCACGCCGGACACCCCGCACCAGGGCCGCTTCTGGGAGATCATCCAGAAGTACGGCGTCACGATCCTCTACACGGCGCCCACCGCGATCCGGACGTTCATGAAGTGGGGCGACGACATCCCCGCCAAGTTCGACCTGAGCAGCCTGCGGGTCCTGGGCTCGGTCGGCGAGCCGATCAACCCCGAGGCCTGGATCTGGTACCGGGAGAACATCGGCGCCGGCAAGACCCCCATCGTGGACACCTGGTGGCAGACCGAGACCGGCGCGATGATGATCTCGCCGCTGCCGGGCGTCACCGAGACCAAGCCCGGCTCGGCCCAGCGCCCGCTCCCCGGCATCTCCGCGACCGTCGTCGACGACGAGGCCAACGAAGTACCCAACGGCGGAGGGGGCTACCTGGTCCTGACCGAGCCGTGGCCGTCGATGCTGCGCACCATCTGGGGCGACGACCAGCGGTTCATCGACACGTACTGGTCCCGCTTCCCCGGCAGGTACTTCGCCGGTGACGGTGCCAAGAAGGACGACGACGGCGACATCTGGCTGCTCGGCCGGGTCGACGACGTGATGCTGGTGTCCGGCCACAACATCTCGACCACCGAGGTCGAGTCGGCGCTCGTCTCGCACCCCTCCGTCGCCGAGGCAGCGGTCGTCGGCGCGGCCGACGAGACGACCGGCCAGGCCATCGTCGCCTTCGTGATCCTGCGCGGGAGCGCCAGCGAGGACGAGGGACTCGTCGCGGACCTGCGCAACCACGTCGGCGCCACGCTCGGACCGATCGCCAAGCCGAAGCGGATCCTTCCGGTGGCCGAGCTGCCGAAGACCAGGTCGGGCAAGATCATGCGGCGCCTGCTCCGAGATGTCGCGGAGAACCGCCAGCTCGGAGATGTGACGACGCTGACGGACTCGTCGGTCATGGACCTGATCCAGACACAGCTGCCCGGCGCCTCCAGCGAGGACTGACCGAGACCCCGCATACGACCGGTGGGCCGGCGCCGAGACTTCGGGCCGGCCCACCGCGCTGTGACCCCACCCCGCACCTCCCCCGCGCCTTTTGCTCCGCGCCTTCTCCCCCCTGCCTCTCCCCCGTGCCTCTCCTGAAGTCCCGCCCACGAGGGCCGCCCAGGAACGTCTCGCCCCTGAAGATCACCGGGCATGCATGCGCGTCGTTAGGTAGGGTAAAGAAAACGTCATAGGTGCGCCGGGAAGTCTGGTCGGCATGTGCTTCGCCCTGCCCACTCGACCCGGAGGTCCCCGCCCGTGGCCGCGCCCCGCCCCGCCCCCCGCACCTTCCTCGGTCGGCTCACGCTGCCCGAGCGCAGGTACGTGGCCGAGGCGTTGCGCGCCGAGACCGTCGGTGGCGTGCTCCTTCTCCTCGCCGCCATCGCCGCCCTCCTCTGGGCCAACACACCGCTCGGCGACAGCTACGAATCCGTACGCGACTTCCACATCGGCCCCGCGTCCCTCGGGCTCGACCTCTCCATCGAGCACTGGGCCGCCGACGGACTGCTTGCCGTCTTCTTCTTCGTCGCGGGCATCGAACTCAAGCGTGAACTGGTCGCCGGCGAGCTGCGCGACCCCAAGGCCGCGGCCCTGCCCGTCATCGCGGCGATCTGCGGCATGGCCGTACCCGCCCTGGTGTACGCGCTGGTCAACGGCGTCGGCGGCGGGTCGATGGCCGGCTGGGCCGTGCCGACCGCCACCGACATCGCCTTCGCGCTCGCGGTGCTGGCCGTCATCGGCACCTCGCTGCCCTCCGCGCTGCGCGCCTTCCTGCTGACGCTCGCCGTCGTCGACGACCTCTTCGCCATCCTGATCATCGCGGTCTTCTTCACCAGCGACCTCAACTTCGGCGCGCTGGGCGGCGCCTTCGCGGGGCTCGCGCTGTTCTGGCTGCTGCTGCGCAAGGGCGTGCACGGCTGGTACGTCTACCTGCCGCTCGCGCTCGTCATCTGGGCACTGATGTACAACAGCGGTGTCCACGCCACCATCGCCGGTGTCGCCATGGGCCTGATGCTGCGCTGCACCAGGCGGGACGGCGAGGAGCACTCCCCCGGCGAGCACATCGAGCACCTGGTGCGGCCGCTGTCGGCCGGGCTCGCGGTGCCGCTGTTCGCGCTGTTCTCGGCCGGTGTCTCGATCTCCGGTGGCGCGCTCAGCGATGTGTTCACCCAGCCCGAGACGCTCGGGGTCGTCCTCGGCCTGGTGGTCGGCAAGGCGGTGGGGATCTTCGGTGGTACCTGGCTGGCCGCGCGCTTCACCCGGGCGGAACTCAACGAGGACCTGGCCTGGCCGGACGTCTTCGCCGTCGCCTCGCTCGCCGGCATCGGCTTCACCGTCTCCCTGCTCATCGGCGAACTGGCCTTCACCGGCGACCCCGTGCTCACCGACGAGGTCAAGGCGGCGGTGCTGATCGGCTCGCTCATCGCGGCCGTGCTCTCCGGCGTGCTGCTGAAGCTGCGGGTGCGGAAGTACCGCGTCCTCTTCGAGGAGGAGGAGCGCGACGAGGACCAGGACGGCATCCCCGACATCTACGAGCAGGACAACCCGGCGTACCACCTCCGGATGGCCGAGATCTACGAGAGGAAGGCCGCCGAGCACCGGCGCCGGGCCGAAGTCGCGGGGGCATCGCGCGACGACGCCGACAGTCCGGCATGATCTGAGGTTCGGACCGTAGAAGAGAAGAGGGAGCAGCGATGAGCGACCCCGGCAACGGTGTAGTGCTCGGTGCGGAGCGCAGTCTCGGCCAGCTGGTCGCCTCGGCGACAGCCGAGATGTCCGCGCTGGTGCACGACGAAATCGCCTTGGCCAAGGCCGAGCTGCGGCAGGACGTCAAGCGCGGCGCGATCGGCGGTGCGGCCCTGAGCATCGCGGGCGTGCTGGCGCTCTTCTCGCTGCCGGTGCTGAGCTTCGCGGCGGCGTACGGCATCCACAACCTGGGGCTCGGCCTCGCCTGGTCGTTCCTGATCGTGGGCGGCGCGTTCCTGGTCGTCGCGGGGCTGGCGGCGTTGCTCGCGGTGTCCAAGTTCAAGAAGGTCAAGCCGCCGGAGAAGTCGATCGCCTCGGCCAAGCAGACGGCTGCCGTACTGGGGAGCGTCAAGCCGCATCCCCGTACCGTCAGCACGGTCAAGGACGAGGCCGTACCTGTGGCACGCTCGTCTGCATGACGGTCCCTGAAAGCGGCAACGGAAGCGCGAACGGCAACGGCGGTCCCGTACGGATCGACGGTCCCTGGACACACCGGGACGTGGCGGCCAATGGCGCCCGCTTCCACATCGCCGAGATGGGCGAGGGGCCGCTGGTGTTGCTGCTGCACGGCTTCCCGCAGTTCTGGTGGACGTGGCGCCATCAGCTGCCCGCCCTCGCCGACGCCGGGTTCCGGGCCGTCGCCATGGACCTGCGCGGCGTGGGCGGCAGCGACCGGACTCCCCGGGGTTACGACCCCGCCAATCTCGCGCTCGACATCACCGGGGTGGTCCGCTCCCTCGGCGAGCCGGACGCGGCTCTGGTCGGGCACGACCTGGGTGGTTATCTGGCGTGGACGGCGGCCGTGATGCGCCCCAAGCTGGTGCGCCGGCTGGCGGTCTCGTCGATGCCGCACCCTCGGCGGTGGCGCTCGGCGATGCTCTCCGACTTCTCGCAGACCCGCGCGGGTTCGTACGTGTGGGGGTTCCAGCGGCCGTGGCTGCCGGAGCGCCAGCTGGTGGCCGACGACGCCGAGCTGGTGGGCCGGCTGATCCGCGACTGGTCGGGGCCGGGGCTGCCCGACGAGGAGGCGGTCGAGGTGTACCGGCGGGCGATGACCATTCCGTCGACGGCACACTGCTCGATCGAGCCGTACCGGTGGATGGTGCGGTCGCTGGCGCGGCCGGACGGCATTCAGTTCAACCGGCGGATGAAGCGGCCCGTACGGGTGCCGACGCTGCATCTGCACGGTTCCCTCGACCCGGCGATGCGGACCCGCAGCGCGGCGGGTTCGGGTGAGTACGTGGAGGCGCCGTACCGCTGGCGGCTCTTCGACGGCCTGGGCCATTTTCCGCACGAGGAGGACCCGCAGGCGTTCTCTTCGGAACTCATCAACTGGCTCAAGGACCCCGAGCCCGACCGGTGAGTCACTGGTGACACTCCGGTGGCCACGGGAAACAGCCGTGAACGCTTGTCCTACGAACAGCCAAATGCCTGGCGCATAGGCCAATTGGCCGCCCCGGGGGCGGTTACCGACCTTGGGGCCCGGGCACACGTCGAGGTATGGGCTGGACGCACGACTACGGTGACGCGGCACGCAACCGACGCTCGGCCACGCGGCCGGTGAGCTATGAGAGGGGTGGCCCGCAGGACCCGGGCCACTCGCATCCCGGTGAAGGCATCGGGATCTCGCGGATCCTGCGGCGCCGGGCCCGGTGGGTCTCCGCGCGGCTCCGGCATACGCGCGACTGACCGGCCCCGGCGGCGACGCCGACGGGTCCACCGACGTCACCCCGGGCCGTTCGTCCGGCCTACAAAGCACATCCCTGGCTGTCGACCTGCTGGTTGACCGTGCTGCCCCGGGTGATGTCGTCGCGGATCTCGTCCGCCGTCAGCGCGTAGCCGGTGTTCACGTCGTCCAGTGAGCGGGCGAAGATCACGCCGTAGACCCTGCCGTCCGGGGTGAGCAGCGGGCCACCCGAGTTGCCCTGACGGACCGTCGCGAACAGCGAGTACACATCGCGGCGGACTTCACCCCGGTGGTAGATGTCGGGGCCGTTGGCGTTGATCCGGCCGCGGACGCGGGCGGAGCGCACGTCGTAGCCGCCGTTCTCAGGGAAGCCGGCGACGATCGCGCTGTCGCCGCTGCGGGCGTCCTCGTCGGTGAAGCGGAGCGGGGTCGCGTCCAGGTCGGGTACGTCCAGGACGGCGATGTCGCGCTGCCAGTCGTAGAGGACGACCTTCGCGTCGTACAGCCTGCCCTCGCCGCCTATCTGGACGGTCGGCTCGTCGACGCCGCCGACGACGTGGGCGTTGGTCATGACCCTGCGTTCGGCGAAGACGAAGCCGGTGCCTTCGAGGACCTTGCCGCACCCCGGGGCGGTGCCGACGACCTTGACGATGGAGCGCTGGGCGCGGGCCGCCACCGGGCTGTTGGCCAGGGCCGGATCGGGGGCGCGTACCTCGGTGATGGGCTCGTTGGCGAAGGGGCTGAAGACCTGCGGGAAGCCGTTCTGCGCGAGCACCGAGGAGAAGTCGCTGAACCAGGTGGACGCCTGATCGGGCATCACCCGTGAGACGCCGAGCAGCACCTTGGAGTTGCGGACTTCCTTGCCCAGTGTCGGCAGTGACGTTCCGGCGAGAGCCGTGCCGATCAGCCAGGCGACCAGCAGCATCGCGACGACGTTGACCAGCGCGCCGCCGGTCGCGTCCAGCGCGCGCGCCGGTGACCAGGTGATGTGGCGCCGCAGCCGGTTTCCGAGGTGGGTGGTGAAGGCCTGGCCGATCGAGGCGCACACGATCACGATGACCACGGCGACGATCGCCCACGTCGTCGATACCTGGCCCTCGTCCGTCAGCTGACCCCAGATGAGGGGGAGCAGGTAGACCGCGACGAGGCCGCCACCGAGAAACCCGATCACCGACAGGATGCCGACGACGAAGCCCTGGCGATAACCGACGATCGCGAACCAGACGGCGGCGACCAGCAACAGGATGTCCAGCACGTTCACCGTCAATAGCCTCGCAGATTCGTCTTCGGTCGCCGGGGTCAGCCTGTCATGCGCGCCAGTCGAGCGGGACCTGCTTGCTCCGGTCCCATGGCTTTTCCCAGCCGGCGAAGTGCAGGATGCGGTCGATCACACCGGCCGTGAAACCCCAGACCAGGGCCGATTCGACAAGGAACGCGGGGCCTTTGTGCCCGCTCGGGTGGACGGTGGTCGCACGGTTCGCCGGGTCCGTGAGATCCGCCACGGGGACGGTGAAGACCCGGGCGGTCTCTCCCGGGTCGACGACACCGACCGGGGTCGGACGGTGCCACCAACCCAGTACGGGCGTGACGACGAACTCACTCACCGGGATGTAGAGCCGGGGCAGTACCGCGAAGATCTGGACCCCGGACGGGTCGAGTCCGGTCTCCTCCTCGGCCTCGCGCAGCGCGGCCCGCAACGGGCCCTCGGCGCGCGGGTCGCCGTCCTCCGGGTCGAGGGCGCCACCGGGGAAGGACGGCTGTCCGGCGTGCGAGCGCAGGGTGCCGGAGCGCTCCATGAGGAGCAGCTCGGGGCCGCGCTCGCCCTCGCCGAAGAGGATCAGCACGGCCGACTGGCGGCCGTGGCCGCTCTCGGGCGGCAGAAAGCGGCTGAGCTGCTCGGGGGCGATGGTGCGCGCGGCGCGGGCCACATCGGTCAGCCAGCCCGGGAGGCCCTCGTCGGTCACGGTGACCGGTAGGGCATGGCCGGCTGCCTGGTCGTAGGTGTTCTCTGTAGCGCGCGTCATAGGCACCCCGTGTTTCACAACGCGGACGGACGATCGTTTCGTTCCCTCATCGCACCGCTCACCCCTCGCCGAGCGGCGGGGCGGGGGCGCCGGGATAGTCCGGTGGCGGGGAGAGCCGTTGCCCCGGCCGGCCGCCCTTCTCGTACTTGAGGAGCTTCTTCGCCTTCTCCGGGTCGGTCTCGCCCTCGCCGTACGAAGGACACAGCTCGGCGATCGGGCAGGCGCCGCACGCCGGCCTGCGGGAGTGGCAGATGCGGCGGCCGTGGAAGATGACCCGGTGGGAGAGCATCGTCCACTCCGACTTGGGGAAGATCGCGCAGATCTCCGCCTCGACCTTCTCCGGGTCCTCCTGCTCGGTGAGCTTCCAGCGCCGCACGAGCCGTCCGAAGTGGGTGTCGACGGTGACGCCGGGGACTCCGAAGGCATTGCCGAGGACCACGTGGGCGGTCTTGCGGCCGACTCCCGGCAGCGTGACGAGGTCCTCCAGGCGGCCGGGGACCTCCCCGCCGAAGTTGTCCCTGAGGGCGGCGGAGAGGCCCATCAGCGCCTTCGCCTTGGCGCGGAAGAAGCCGGTGGGGCGGATGAGCTCCTCCAGCTCCTCCGGCACGGCCGACGCCATGTCCTCCGGCGTCGGGTAGGCGGCGAAGAGCGCGGGGGTGGTCTGGTTGACCCTGAGGTCGGTCGTCTGGGCCGAGAGGACCGTCGCGACGAGCAGCTCGAAGGGATTCCGGAAGTCCAGCTCGGGGTGGGCGTAGGGATAGACCTCGGCCAGCTCACGGTTGATCCGGCGGGCGCGGCGGACCATCGCGAGGCGGGATTCCGCTTTGGCGGGCCGCACGGTCTTCGAGGTCTTCGCGGCTGCCTTTGCCGGTGCCTTCGCGGCCCCGTTCACCGTCACCCCGGCGGAGCTTTTTGTCGCTTTTGCGGCTTTCTTAGGCTTCGCCGACGACTGTTCGCCCACAGCAGAATCACGCGTTCCGGACACGCTCCCGCCCCCCTTGGCCTGCGCTCTCACCGGCGAATTGGACACCCGGCCAGCCTAAGCCTCACCACTGACATCCGCCCCGGGCACCGCCCAGGACGCCCCAATCGGGCCCCTGACGTACGGACACGCGTGCCAGTACGTCAAACTTGTTGTGATTGATCGCACGATTTTTTACCTGGCCCGGGGGTCCGGGGGGTCGTCTCCCCGGGATAAAACTGCACCGTCCGGCATGATGGGACACCGGTCCCTGAGCAGGTCGACAAGGAGAGAACTCGTGGACGACGTTCTGCGGCGCGCCCCGCTCTTCGCGGCGCTCGATGACGAGCAGGCCGCGGAGCTGCGCGCCTCGATGAGTGAAGCGACGCTCGCCCGTGGCGACGCGCTCTTCCACGAGGGCGACCCCGGCGACCGTCTGTACGTGGTCACCGAGGGCAAGGTGAAGCTCCACCGCACCTCGCCCGACGGCCGCGAGAACATGCTGGCCGTCCTCGGCCCCGGCGAGCTGATCGGCGAGCTGTCCCTCTTCGACCCGGGCCCGCGCACCGCCACGGCGACCGCGCTGACCGAGGTCAAGCTGCTCGGCCTCGGCCACGGCGACCTCCAGCCCTGGCTGAACGTGCGCCCCGAGGTGGCCACCGCCCTCCTGCGCGCGGTCGCCCGCCGGCTGCGCAGGACCAACGACCAGATGTCCGACCTGGTCTTCTCCGACGTTCCGGGCCGCGTGGCCCGAGCGCTCCTCGACCTCTCGCGTCGCTTCGGTGTGCAGTCGGAGGAGGGCATCCACGTCGTCCACGACCTGACCCAGGAAGAGCTGGCCCAGCTGGTCGGCGCTTCCCGCGAGACGGTCAACAAGGCCCTCGCCGACTTCGCGCAGCGCGGCTGGCTGCGGCTGGAGGCACGCGCGGTGATCCTCCTGGACGTCGAGCGGCTCGCGAAGCGTTCGCGCTAGTACGCCCAGTACGCCGGTACGCCTGACAGGGCTGTACGCGAAGGGCCGCCCCGGATCCGTCCGGGGCGGCCCTTCTGTGCGTACGGAGCTACCAGCGCGTGCGTACGGGCTACTTCTTCGTGCTGTCCACGATCAGCGGGTTGCCGCTGCCGCCGCCGCAGGGCACCGCGTACACAGGGTTCTTGGCAGCCGCCTCCTTGTACGCCTCGATGCACTGGTTCATCAGGACCTTGTCGGTCAGGGAGGCGTTGAGGATCCGGTTCGCCTGCGCGATGCCCTCGGCCTCGATCTTGCGACGGTCGGCCTCGGCCTTCGCCGTGCGGGCCGCCTCGGTGGCCCGCTCGGTGGCCTGCTGCTGCTGAATCTTGCGGTCGATCTGGTCCTGCAGCCGGTCGGAGGGCTTCACATTGCGCAGGTTGACCGTGGTGACGTCGATGCCGCGGGGCGCCAGGCGGTTCTTGATGAGGGTGCCGATCTCGGCGTTGATCTTCTCGCGCGCGGAGGCGTAGCCCTCCTCGCTGGTGTAGCGGGCGAAGACGTTGCGGATGATCTCGCGGCTGTCCGGGAAGACCAGCCGCTGCTGGATCGCGTCCTCACTGCCGGCGAGCTTGTACAGGTCGACGGCCTTCGTGGGGGCCACCGCCCACTTCACGGTCGCCTCCACGTACATCACGCCGCCCTGCGACGAGCGCACCTCTACCACGTCCTTGTCGGACAGGTTGAGGTCCACCGGGCGCGTGGAGAACGTCGTGATCGTGGTGAACGGTGACGTGAGGTGCATCCCCGAGGTCATCGGCGAGCCGACCTTGCCGAAGGCGACGGGGACGCCGACCTCGTAGGCGCTGATGACCGTCAGCACGCTGGCCAGACCGGAGAACAGAGCGGCGATCAGGGCGCCGAGCGCGCCGAGTTTCAAGCCGCGCCGGTCACCGCCTCGCCCGACGAAGAACAGCACCGCCGCGGCGATGACGAGCACGATGGACAGGACGAACACGGTATTCCCCCCACAGGAAAGGACAGCCAGAAGTAAGCGGAGCGTAAGGCATGGGCCAGCGCCCTCCGCACCCCAGCCGTACGAGACCGTGCTCGCGCTACACCAGGCCGTGCTCCCGGAGGTACTCCAACTGCGCCCGCACCGACAGCTCCGCCGCGGGCCACAGCGAACGGTCCACGTCGGCGTACACATGGGCCACCACGTCCGACGGGTTCACATGGCCGTTCTCGACCGCCGTCTCCACCTGCGCCAGCCGGTGGGCCCGGTGGGCCAGATAGAACTCGACCGCGCCCTGGGCGTCCTCCAGGACCGGGCCGTGGCCCGGGAGGACCGTATGGACACCGTCGTCCACGGTGAGGGACCGCAGCCGGCGCAGGGAGTCGAGATAATCGCCGAGCCGGCCGTCCGGGTGGGCCACCATCGTGGTGCCGCGCCCCAGGATCGTGTCCCCCGTCAGCACTGCGCGGTCGGCGGGCAGGTGGAAGCAGAGCGAGTCCGAGGTGTGCCCGGGCGTCGGGACGACCCGTACCTCGAGGCCGCCGAGCGCGATCACATCGCCCGCGGCGAGTCCCTCGTCACCGAGGCGCAGGGCCGGGTCCAGGGCGCGGACATGAGTACGGGTCAGTTCCGCGAAGCGGCCCGCCCCCTCGGCGTGGTCGGGGTGGCCGTGGGTGAGCAGCGTCAGCGCCACCCGCTTGCCGAGCTTCTCCGCCGTCGCGATCACACGGTGGAGATGGGCGTCGTCCAGCGGACCCGGGTCGATGACGACGGCCAGCTCGGAGTCCGGCTCGGAGAGGATCCAGGTGTTGGTGCCGTCGAGGGTCATCGCGGACGGGTTCGGCGCGAGGACATTCACCGCGCGGGCGGTGGCCGGGCCGTCGAGAACCCCGCCCCTCGGCTGCCCCGGCAGGGCTGCGGCGTCGGTCATCGTGTCGTCCCTCCTGTCTCGTGGCCCGTCGGGATGTGCTTGGTGAACTCGTCGTGTCCCGGCCAGCTCAGTACCACCTTGTCGCCCTCCAGGCGCGCCTGCGCGAGGACCGGCGCGAGATCCTGGCTCCGCGCCCCCGCCAGTGCCTGGGCCGCCGTCGCGTACGGCTCGAGCGAGCGCAGGGTGGCGATCGTCGGAGGCATCATCAGCAGCTCGCCGCGGTCGTAGCCGGCGGCGGCGTCCGCCGGGCGGATCCACACCGTGCGGTCGGCCTCGGTGGAGGCGTTCCTGGTCCGCTGCCCGGCCGGGAGCGCGGCCACGAAAAACCACGTGTCATAGCGCCGGGGTTCGAACTCGGGGGTGATCCAGCGGGCCCACGCGCCCAGCAGGTCCGAGCGCAGGACCAGGCCCCTGCGGTCCAGGAAGTCGGCGAAGGAGAGGTCCCGGGCGACCAGCGCCTCGCGGTCGGCCTCCCAGTCGTCGCCGGTCGTGTCGCTCACCACCGAGACCGGGGTCTCCCCGGCGAGCAGGACGCCGGCCTCCTCGTACGTCTCCCGGACCGCCGCGCAGACGACGGCCTGGGCCTCGGCCGGGTCCGGTACGCCGAGACGCGCCGCCCAGTCGGCCAGCGACGGGCCCGCCCATCGCACGGGGTGCTCGTCGCGCGGGTCCACACCGCCGCCGGGATAGGCGTAGGCGCCCCCGGCAAAGGCCATGGACGCGCGTCGGCGCAGCATGTGCACGGCCGGCCCCTCGGCGCCGTCGCGCAGCAGCAGTACGGTCGCGGCCCGTCTGGGGGCGGCGGCCGTCAGCTCACCGCCGGCGAGGGCGCGGATGCGGTCGGGCCATTCCGGGGGGTACCACTGACCATTGGACATGGCCGGATGCTATGCGCATCCATCCGGATGTTCGAGAGGTCGTCACGGCCTGTTCGTTGCCGGGTACACGATGTCGCGCCGGGGAACACGTACGGCCCCGCGCCCACCGCTCGCGCGGCGGCCCGGGGCCGTACGGAAAAGCTCTCGGATCCTTGTCGGCTCCTCGTCGGGAATCCACCGGGACCCGCCGCCGGTCAGGCGTGGTCGATCTCCACCTGGATCTCGACCTCGACCGGCGCGTCCAGCGGCAGCACCGCGACGCCGACCGCGCTGCGCGCGTGCACGCCCTTGTCGCCGAGGACCGCGCCGAGCAGCTCACTCGCGCCGTTGAGGACGCCCGGCTGGCCGGTGAAGTCCGCGGCCGACGCGACGAACCCGACGACCTTCACGACGCGCTTGACGCGGTCGAGGTCACCGGCGACCGACTTCACGGCGGCCAGGGCGTTCAGCGCACAGGTACGCGCGAGGTCCTTGGCCTCCTCGGCGGTCACCTCGGCGCCGACCTTGCCGGTCACCGGAAGCTTGCCTTCCACCATCGGGAGCTGGCCCGCGGTGTAGATGTACACACCGGACTGCACGGCCGGCTGGTACGCGGCCAGCGGCGGCACGACCTCCGGCAGCGTCAGGCCCAGCTCGGCCAGCTTGGCCTCGACGGCGCTCACGAGGCGCGCTCGCGCTTCAGGTAGGCCACCAGCTGCTCGGGGTTGTTCGGTCCGGGAACGACCTGGACGAGCTCCCACCCGTCCTCGCCCCAGGTGTCCAGAATCTGCTTCGTCGCGTGCACGAGAAGGGGCACGGTCGCGTATTCCCACTTGGTCATGGAGCCGACTGTATCCGCTGCCACGGACGGCTTCCCGCACGGGCGCCGCCCTCGCCGAATCCGACCCGGGCACGTCTAGCCCATGCCCTCACTGGTTAGGCTCCAAGGCGTGAGCAGGCTCCAGGTCGTCAGCGGCAAGGGCGGTACCGGTAAGACGACGGTCGCCGCCGCCCTCGCGCTCGCCCTCGCGACCGAGGGCAAGCGGACTCTTCTCGTGGAGGTCGAGGGCAGACAGGGCATCGCACAGCTCTTCGAGACGGAGGCGCTTCCCTACGAGGAACGCAAGATCGCCGTCGCGCCGGGCGGCGGCGAGGTGTACGCGCTGGCGATCGACGCCGAGCGCGCGCTCCTCGACTACCTCCAGATGTTCTACAAACTCGGCGGCGCGGGCCGGGCGCTGAAGAAGCTCGGCGCCATCGACTTCGCGACCACCATCGCGCCCGGTGTACGGGACGTCCTGCTGACCGGCAAGGCGTGCGAGGCGGTCCGCCGGCGCGAGAAGCAGGGCGGCTACACCTACGACCACGTCGTCATGGACGCGCCGCCGACCGGCCGCATCACCCGCTTCCTCAACGTGAACGACGAGGTCGCCGGGCTCGCGCGCATCGGCCCGATACACAATCAGGCCCAGGCCGTCATGCGGGTCCTCAAGTCCCCCGAGACCGCCGTGCATCTGGTGACCCTCCTGGAGGAGATGCCGGTCCAGGAGACCGCCGACGGCATCGCGGAGCTGCAGGACGCCGATCTGCCGGTCGGGCAGGTCATCGTGAACATGGTCCGGCCGCATGTCCTCGACGAGGAGGCCGTACGCGCCGCCGACGGCGACCACCGGGCCGGCATCGCCCGGACGCTCGCCTCGGCCGGTGTCCCGGGCGCCACGAAGCTCGTCGCGCCACTGCTCCGGCAGGCCGCCGAGCACGCCCAGCGGGTGGAGCTGGAGCGGGAACAGCGCGCGGCCCTGGAGAAGCTGAAGGTGCCGTTGTGTGAACTGCCCTTCCTGGGGGAGGGCGCGGACATCGCCGGCCTCTACCGGCTGGCCAAGGAACTACGGAAGCTCGGGGTGGGCGCGTGACGCTGGAGACGGCAGATGTTCCCGGTCTGACAGGGGCTCCCGGCCTGGAGGTCGATCCCCTGATCGACGACCCCGGTACCCGGATCATCGTCTGCTGCGGCGCGGGCGGCGTCGGCAAGACCACGACGGCGGCGGCCCTCGGCGTACGGGCGGCGGAGCGCGGCCGCAAGGTCGTGGTCCTCACCATCGACCCGGCCCGCAGGCTCGCCCAGTCGATGGGCATCGACTCGCTCGACAATGTGCCGCGCGAGGTCAAGGGCGTGGACGGCGAGGGCCGGCTGCACGCCATGATGCTCGACATGAAGCGGACCTTCGACGAGATCGTCGAGGCCCACGCGGACCCCGACCGGGCCCGCGCGATCCTGGAGAACCCCTTCTACCAGTCCCTGTCGGCCGGCTTCGCGGGCACGCAGGAGTACATGGCGATGGAGAAGCTGGGGCAGCTGCGGGCGCGTGAGGAGTGGGACCTGATCGTGGTCGACACTCCCCCGTCGCGCTCGGCGCTTGACTTCCTCGACGCGCCGAAGCGGCTGGGGTCGTTCCTGGACGGGAAGTTCATCAAGCTGCTGATGGCCCCGGCGAAGATGGGCGGCCGGGCGGGGATGAAGTTCCTGAATGTCGGCATGTCGATGATGACCGGGACCCTGGGGAAGCTGCTGGGTGGTCAGCTGCTGCGCGACGTGCAGACGTTCGTGGCCGCGATGGACACGATGTTCGGCGGCTTCCGGACCCGGGCGGATGCCACGTACCGGCTGTTGCAGGCGCCGGGGACGGCGTTCCTGGTGGTGGCGGCGCCGGAGCGGGACGCGCTGCGGGAGGCGGCGTACTTCGTGGAGCGCCTGGCTGCGGAGGACATGCCGCTGGCCGGTCTGGTGCTCAACCGGGTGCATGGCAGCGGCGCCGCCCGGCTGTCGGCCGAGCGGGCACGTGCCGCCGCGGAAAATCTTGAGGAAAGCCGCATTGTGGATCAGGAGGCCGGGAAGGCTGCTGTGCGTGGCTCCAGGGCCACCTCTCCCGAGCCCGAGTCCAAGCCCGGCACGACCAATGCACAGCCCGCCTCCACTGACCCCGGGGCTGCCGAAGGTGATTCACAGGCAGCACAGGCTGCCGACCCTGACGTACGCCCTGAGGTCGAGCCCGCAGTACTGCTGGAACCGGAAACCGGTGAGCCGCACACGGTGGAGCAGCTGACCGCGGGTCTGCTTCGCCTGCATGCCGAGCGGATGCAGGTGCTCGCGCGTGAACAGCGAACGCGCGACCGCTTCACCGCGCTCCATCCCGAGGTTCCGGTGACGGAAGTGCCCGCTCTGCCCGGAGACGTACACGACCTCGCAGGGCTTCGGGCCATCGGTGATCGGCTCGCGACCGGTGGGGCGTCTCCGGTCGGAGCTGCGTAGAAGGTCACGGGCGCCGAAGTGACGGGGCGTGGGGTGCGCCGGGCTGACCCGAGCGCTAGCCCACCGCCGCGAACGCCTCGTACGTCTCGTCGTCCTCCATGGCCACAGGCAGCAGGCCCGCGCCCCGCTCGTACTCCGTACGCGCGGTCTCCAGCAGCCGTCGCCACGAGGTGACGGTCGGCCGCCGGCGCAGCAGTGCACGGCGCTCGCGCTCCGTCATGCCGCCCCACACGCCGAATTCGACGCGGTTGTCCAGCGCGTCGGCCAGGCATTCGGTCCGCACCGGGCATCCGGTGCACACCGCCTTGGCCCTGTTCTGCGCTGCTCCTTGTACGAACAGTTCATCCGGATCGGTAGTGCGGCAGGCTGCCTGCGCACTCCAGTCGGTTACCCAGCCCATCACGGCGCCGTCCTCTCCCGAATCGAGGCTCCCCCACGGCGGTAGCGGCATATTCACCGCTGCCAGTTGAGGACGTTACGGAAGGTGGGCACAGCGCAACACCCCCTTCGGGCCCAATCTTGAATGGCCCGAACGGACTATGCGTACGCGGCAGATCACCCAGGGGAGTGACCGAAGGACATGCCCGACCATTCGGGCAAACCGGTGCATTTCAGTTGAGTCACAACGGGCTTCGGATGACGCATGAGACGCAATCGGACACGACGTCACACGCTTCGGGTGCGCGGAAAGTCATACCGATGTCACACCGGGGCCTTGATACGGATCCACACTGCTGTGACAGTTGAGAGCAGCTTAGGCCAAGGCATATACGCGTGTCCGGCGAATGAGAACGTAGGCTGCCCCCATGGCAAAGAAGCGCTCGGGCGGAGGCCTGACCGGGGCCCAGCAGGCCGCAAAGTTCCTCGGCGTCAGCGTGCTCTCAGGAGCCGTCCTGGCGGGCATCGCGCTGCCCGCAGCGGGAGCACTGGGACTCGGCGCCAAGGGAACGGTCGAGGGATTCGACGAAATCCCGGCCAATCTGAAGACGCCCCCGCTCAGTCAGCGCACCACGATCCTCGACTCGCAGGGCGGCCACATCGCCACGGTCTACTCGCGCGACCGGACCGTCGTCCCGCTCGAGAAGATCTCGCCCTACATGCAGAAGGCGATCGTCGCGATCGAGGACTCGCGCTTCTACGAGCACGGGGCGATCGACCTCAAGGGTGTGCTGCGCGCGATCAACCGCAACGCGCAGTCGGGTGGGGTCGCCCAGGGCGCCTCGACCCTCACCCAGCAGTACGTGAAGAACGTCTTCGTCGAGGAGGCCGGCGACGACCCCGACAAGGTCGCGCAGGCCACCCAGCAGACCATCGGCCGCAAGGTTCGCGAGCTCAAGTACGCGATCCAGGTCGAGGAGGAGCTGGGGAAGAAGAAGATCCTCGAGAACTACCTCAACATCACGTTCTTCGGGCAGCAGGCGTACGGCATCGAGTCGGCGTCCCAGCGCTACTTCTCCAAGCCCGCCAAGGACCTGAAGCTGGAGGAGGCGGCGCTGCTGGCCGGCATCGTCCAGTCGCCGAGCCGCTACGACCCCGTCAATGACGCGCAGGAGGCGACCCGGCGCCGCAATGTCGTCCTGCAGCGCATGGCCGACATGAAGGACATCACCCAGGCGGAGGCCGATCTGGCCAAGGCGACGCCCATCACGCTCAAGGTCAGCAAGTCGAAGAACGGCTGCATCACGGCCACGAACGGCGCCGGGTTCTTCTGCGACTACGTCAAGCAGGTGTTCCTCACCGACCCGGTCTTCGGGAAGAGCCGCGAAGAGCGGGCCAAGGTCTGGAACCGCGGCGGCCTGGTGATCAAGACGACGCTCGACCCGCAGGCGCAGGCGGCGGCGCAGCAGTCGCTCAAGGACCACGTCGACCAGGACGACACGGTCGCGGCCGCGGTCACCATGATCCAGCCCGGCACGGGCAAGATCCAGGCGATGGGCCAGTCCAAGCCGTACGGCTTCGGCGAGCACGAGACCACCATCAACTACTCGGTCAACAAGCGGATGGGCGGCTCGAACTTCGGCTTCCCGGTCGGATCGACGTTCAAGCCGTTCGTGGCCGCGGCGGCCATAGAGCAGGGCAGGCCGCCGACCCAGCAGTACTCGGCGCCGTACGAGATGCCGTACCCGGCGTCGATCGCGACGTGCAGCGGCAAGCCGTGGGTCAACACCGACGGGTTCCGGCTGGAGAACGAGAACGAGAGCGAGGTCGGTCCGTACGCACTGAAGGACGCGATGGCCAAGTCGGTCAACACGTACTTCGTGCAGATGATCGAGGACATCGGACTGTGCCCGGTCGTCGAGATGACCGACAAGCTGGGCGTGGTGCAGGGCAACGGCACGAAGCTGCCGGTGTCGCCGTCGCCGCTGACGCTGGGCTCCACCGGTATCTCGCCGCTGACGATGGCGACGGCGTACGCGACGTTCGCCAACCGGGGCACGTACTGCACGCCCACGGCCATCGAGTCGATCAGGACGCCGGGCGGCAAGAGCCTCGACGTCCCGAAGACGAGCTGCAGCAAGGCGATGAACGAGCAGACCGCGGACACGATCAACGCGCTGCTGCGCGGAGTGGTCGACTCCGGTACGGGCCAGGAGGCGGGCCTGCAGGACCGTGACAACGCCGGTAAGACCGGTACGACGGACGAGCGGAAGAACGCCTGGTTCGTCGGCTACACGCCGAACCTGTCGGGCGCCGTGTGGGTGGGCAGCGCGAGCCAGCAGGTGCACATGGAGAACATCACCATCGGCGGCGTCTACCACGACAAGGTCTTCGGCGGTAAGGTCCCCGGCCCGATCTGGAAGGGCGCGATGACCGGAGCGCTGGAGGGGCACGAGGCTCCGTCCTTCGTCCCCGTCGTCATCCCCGACGCGCCGAAGGACAAGCCCCGCGGCGACGGGAAGCCGGGCGGCAACAAGCCCGGCAGGACGGGCGGCAACGACGGCAACCCGTTCCCGGGGATCACCATCCCGCCGGACCTGATCGGCGGGGGCAACAACCGCGGGCAGGGCAATGGCGGGGGGCACGGGTGGCCGCGGCCTTGAGGTGAGCGGCGCCGAGCCAGTGAGCTGAGCGAGCTGAGCTCAGGTCGATGAAGGGTCCCCGTGCGTGGCACGGGGACCCTTCGTCGTTGCTGCGCGGGGTGGGCGCGGCCTTGTGCTCAGGCGGGTGCGCGTCCGCGGCGTCACCGGGACCGCGTGGTCCGCGGCGTCACCGGGACCGCGTGGGATCCCCGTCGGAACGGGCGCACGTGGGCGCCGCTCGTCAGCCGGCGAGGAGCTGCTTGACCGCGGAGGCGACGCGGCCGCCCTCGGCGCGGCCCGCCACCTTCGGGTTCACGATCTTCATGACGGCACCCATGGCGCGCGGGCCCTCGGCACCGGCGGCCTTGGCCTCCTCGACGGCCTGGGACACGATCGCGTTCAGCTCGTCGTCGCTCAGCTGCTTCGGCAGGTACGCGTCGAGGACCTCGCCCTCGGCCAGCTCACGCGCGGCGGACTCGGCGCGCCCGCCCTGCTGGAAGGCGTCGGCGGCCTCACGACGCTTCTTCGCCTCCTTGGCGATCACCTTCTGGACTTCGTCGTCGGAGAGCTCGCGGGCCGTCTTGCCGGAGACCTCCTCCTTGGTGATCGCGGCGAGGGTCAGCCGGAGCGTGGACGAGATCAGCTCGTCGCGCGCCCTGATGGCGGCGGTGAGGTCTTCCTTGAGCTTGGACTTGAGCGTGGTCATGCGGACAAGTGTGGCAGGTGCGGCAATGTGCTCGCCCGCGCATTTCCGAGCCCCTCCAGGTCTGCGACGATGGAGACATGCGTGCGCGATACGGGCTCCCCATGAAGATCACGGCAGGAATCACGGCCACCGCTGCGGCGGGTCTGGTGTACGCGGCGGGCTTCGAGGCCCGCTCTTTCAGGCTCCGGCGCGTCACCGTGCCCGTACTGCCTCCGGGCATGAGAGACCTGCGGGTCCTTCAGGTGTCCGACATCCACATGGTGTGCGGGCAGCGCAAGAAGCGCGCATGGCTCCAGTCGCTGGCCGGCCTGCGCCCCGACTTCGTCGTGAACACCGGTGACAACCTCTCCGACACGGAAGGCGTACCGGAGGTCGTCGACGCGCTCGGCCCCCTGATGGAGTTCCCGGGTGTCTATGTCTTCGGCTCCAACGACTACTACGGCCCGCAACTCCGGAACCCCGCGCGCTATCTCTACGAGAAGGCGAAGGGCCGGCACGGCCTGAACGGCAACGCGCCGGTGGTCGGCGCGGTGCACAACCCCTGGGAGGGGCTGCGGGACGCGTTCGACGCGGCGGGCTGGGTGAACCTCACGAACACTCGGGGGCGCCTGAAGCTCGACGGGCTCGACCTGGCCTTCACTGGGGTCGACGACCCGCACATCAAGCGGGACCGCTACGAACAGGTGGCGGGCGGCCCCGACCCCGACGCCGACTTCTCGATCGGCGTGGTCCACGCTCCGTACCTGCGCTCACTGGACGCCTTCACATCGGACGGCTACCCCCTGATCCTCGCCGGCCACACCCACGGCGGTCAGCTGTGCATCCCCTTCTACGGGGCACTGGTCACCAACTGCGACCTGGACACGGACCGGGTGAAGGGCCTCTCGACCCACTCCGCCTCGGGCCACCTCTCCTACCTCCACGTCTCGGCGGGCTGCGGCACGAACCGCTACACCCCGGTGCGCTTCGCCTGCCCTCCGGAGGCGACCCTGCTGACACTGACGGCCCGGGACTGATCACCGAGGGACCCCCGCCCCGGGGCCCCGCCCCCACCTGCGGGACCGCGAAAACCGGATTTCGTCTCCGGCCGCGGGTGGGCTAAAGTAATCGATGTCGCCGCGACGGAATGCCTGAGCAGTGACATCGGGGTGTAGCGCAGCTTGGCAGCGCGCTTCGTTCGGGACGAAGAGGTCGTGGGTTCAAATCCCGCCACCCCGACAGCTGAAACACCAGGTCAGGGCCGGTTTCCTTCACGGGAAACCGGCCCTGATTCGTTGTGAGGGTCTAACTGAGTGCCTACGGTTTCGGATCGACCTTGAAAATGCCGTCCATGGCGATCGCTCCGGTCCGGATCACGGGGCGGATCTGCTTCCGGTAGACCTCCTCCGTGACCGCGGTCCCGGAGTGTCCCACCAACCGAGAGATCTCTTCGAGCGATACACCGTTGTCGGAGAGCGCAGACACGAAGCTGTGCCGTAGCTCACGAGGTGTCCACTCGTCAGCGTTCACTCCGTCTGTCGCCTTGATGGCTTGGCGGAAGGCTCTACGGACGTTGGTGGAGTCGAGCTCGCGGCCGACGGCGGAGGCGAAGACGAGACCGTTCTCTTCCCACTTGTCACCAGCCGCCAGCCGATCCCAGCCCTGGTCCTCCCAGCGCTGCCAGAGCACGTCCACGCACCGCGCAGCAAAGCGAGGGTCCGCCGTGACTTCCGCGTCTTGGTATCTCCCCCTGCCCGTACCGAGCGCCACACCGCGATGTGCGGGGGTACGGGCGGACCCGCATCCGGCTTTCCCTTGAGGAAGACGTGATTCCAAGTGAGAGCCCGCAACTCCTCCGTACCTGCCCCGGTGAGCAGCGCCAGCACGACATAAGCGTGCATGGACGTGCCTGCGGCAGCCTTCAGCACGGCCTCGGCCTGAGCGAACGTCAGCGCCTTGGACGGGCGTCCCGGCTGGCCCTTCGGCACAGAGCACAACTCCACGACATTGCGCTTCACCTTGTCCCGCGCCATGGCTCGTTTGACCGAGCGGTTCAGGCAGGAATGGATCCCTTGCAGCGTCCGGGTACTGAGCGACTTGGCCTTGATGCAGCCACTTGTCCACGTCTTCCGCGCCCAGGTCACGAAGCTTGCGGGCACCCAGCGACGGAATCACGTGGCTGCGGCTGAGGGTGGAGCACGCGTCCAACGTTGCTTTGTCGCGTCCGGCCAGGCCGATACATCAGCCAGTCGTTTACCGCGTTCTCCACCGTGTAATTCGTGGGCGCGATGGCCAGGCCATCCTCATGATCGCGAAGAACCTCCTTCAGCTTGTTCTTGGCTTCAGTCGTTCTGGCGAACCGAGACTGGCCGGTCGTCGGCGGCCCGGGTGGAGCTCCGGCGCCTGGTCCGCGCGCAGGAGGGGGGAGCCCCGTGGTCGATCACCTCACCGGGCGGCAAGAGAGCGTCCTGCGGTGCATCACAGAGTGGATCGCTGAGCACGGCACGGCGAGGCGCGGCCCGACGGCTCGGGCCGCGCACCTGTCTTCGCCCAGCACGACCCGGCCGGCGGCCGCACGCCGAGCGGCGAAGGGCTACTGAGGAGAAACGCGGAGCCTGGGGCGGTCGGCTCCACGGCTTGAGGCAGCCACAATGGGGCGAACCTCGAAGAGGGGCCGTGACATCCGCCCCCACGAGCAGCGCCCACACGCGCCGGAGGAGTTGCGCCCCCGTTCACGCGCGGTGCTGTCATGTCAGTCACGTCCCCGGGACGAGCTCGCCCGAAAGGCTGACGCCAAGCCTGTATTCACAAGCACGATGAGCCAGCGCGCTGTGTGGTTATAAGACCGAACGGGTCGTTCACTACGGAAAATGGGTGCAGCCGAGTATGCACGGCGCGTAACTCTCAGTAATTTACCGCAGCGGTGGTAGCTTGCGGCGCGTGGGCAAGGCAAGAATTGATGCTCACGCCGCAAGCCCCTAGAGCGATCGAAGATGAGGAGGCCCTTCAATGGCCGTTGGCTATGACCCAACAGTCCACTTCATTGGACCGAATCAAACGCTGGGATTCAATTGGGCGTGGGGAAATGGAGGCTACCACGGTCCGATTGTGCTCGGCGCCGCCCCTGAAACGAACCACGTGGCACTAAACGGGTCGCTTGGCCATGTGGAGTTCACCGCAACTGGCGGCCTCACTAGTCCATGCTTCTACCACAACACAGTCACGAACTTCAATGGCTTCGGAGTATCCTTCAGAAGCCATTCGTTTTACAGTTAACCAGGAGGCATGATGAATAAGATCACGCTGGTTACCGATGACGCGGGTAATGTCATCGGTGGCTCGCTGGCGGGCAGCTCGGACAGGGATACCCGAGCAGAATTCAGCCAAACCATTGTCGCTATGGACGGACAACGGGTTCATCATGACGTCGATTTGCCGACGGAGCTACTCTCGCAGGAAGACAACGAGTCACTCGTCCGAGAACTCCTGAAATACCGGATCGACGAGTCCGGAAACCTCGGACGCAAGGATTGACCTGCGTTCGTTGCGTCGGCGCAGGCGGCCAAGTGACTGACGATTGTGCGCGTCGCCAGTGTGCTGGAACGGCAGCAGCGCGCAAAGGCCCAAGCCTCAGAGGGCGCACACGCTAAGCGGGGCCGGCATCAGTTTTGGTCTCGATTAGTGCGTAGGGGTTCGAATCCCGAAGGCGGCTCAGGTGAAGCCCAGGCCAGTTCTCCGCTGACCTGGACTCTGCTCCGGACACGCTCGTCCAAGTCCGTCCCAGCTGTCCGACTGTCCGGTTAGGCCCACGACCTGCGGAAACGACCCGGACAGCTCAAGCCGAGGCTGTCCGGAGTGTCCGGTTACAGACGGCTGCAACACTCGGGGATGTTGCAGCCCGTCGGCGAAGCCGACCCCTGTGGGGTGCAGGCGCCGAAGGCGACGTCCCTTGAGCTCCTGCACTGCGGCTGAGTGTCTAACGTTCCTAGGGGGCCTGTTTCGTTGTGCGCGACTACTCGGGTGACTATCTGCGTGGCTACCGCTTCTGATCTTGCTTGAAGATGCCGTCCATCACGGTCGCCCTGGTCTGGATCACGGGGCGGATCTGCTTCCGGTGGACCTCCCCGGTGACGGCCGTACCGGAGTGCCCGACCAATCGAGAGATCTCTTCGAGGGCACCCCCTTGTCGGAGAGCAGCGACACGAAGCTGTGCCGCAGCTCCCGTGCAGTCCACCTCGTCGCCTCCATCCCCTCGGCGCCTGCGATGCCTGCCGAAAGGCCCGGCGAACGTTGGGAAGGGTGTCCGGTCATCATCCGGATGCGTCTGTACCTGTCCCGCGGCAGGCTGTTGGGATGCCGGACCGTACGGAGACCGTCATCCACCGTTTCACCGAAGGCGGCAGGAAGGGGACAGTGCAAGCGCTCGGGGTGATGCCCACCTTGAGCGGGCGTTTACGCTGGCGGACGTGTCCGAGTTCCTGCGCAGTGCCGGCCTGGAGTACGACCAGTACCGGGACGGGTTGGCCAGGTACTTGAGCACCTGACGGGGGCAACCGCCTCAGTGAGTGGTCGCGGCGGTCGCCGCGCGCACTCGCCGCCAAGGGCGTGAACGCCACCGCTTCACAACGGTGGTGACTTCTAACTGGCGGCGAGATCGATCGCCGATACGGTGCCGTCGCCGCTGTTGGCAACATAGACGCGATCGCTGTGGGGCTCGAAGGCCAGGCCCTCCGGTCGGGAGCCCACCGGGATGGTGGCACTCACTCTGTTGGACGCGGCATCGATCACCTTCACCGTGCCGTCGAATTGGGTGACGTAGGCGTCGCCTCGGGAGTCAACCGTTACACCAGTGGGTCTGGCAGTGACGTTGATATCAGCGACGCCGCCGGTAGTGATATCGATCACGGACACTGCGTTGAAGCCTGAATTGGCGACATAGACACGCCGCCTCAGGGCGTCGACCGCGAGACCGGTGGGCTGCTGTCGTACCGGAATGGTCGCAACGACCCCGTTGGCCGCAGGGTCGATCACCGACACCGTGTTGAAGTCGGGTTGCGTGACGTAGACGCGGTGACTTGTCGAATCAACCGCCACACCAAGGGGACCAGGGACATCGATGAAATGGTGGGCGGGGAGCGGCCCGCCGCTGACGCTGATTATCGACACCCGGTGGCTGCCGCGGTTGGTCACGTACGCGCGACTCAAAATGTGATCAACCGCCACCCCCATCATCTTGGGTAGGGGGATGAGCACGCCTTCGATGCTGATTGTGGCGATGACGGCGTTGAATCTGTCGATCATTGTCACGGTGTTGTCGCCGCCGTTGGCCACGCAGGCGCCGAATTGAGGATCTGTTGCCACGCCCTCTGGGCGCAGGCCGACGTTGATGGTGCCGCTCACCGTGTTGGTCGACGAATCGATCACTGACACGGTGTTGGCACCGCTGTTGGTGACGAAGACGTGGTCGTGGACATCCACCGCCACAGCAAGCGGCTTCGCTCCCACCGGGATGTTGGCTACGACACGCAGTTGTTCAGTGTTGGATATGTTCATTACTACATGACCTTCGTGATCGAGCGGCCCGCAGGGGAAGTTGTGGTGGCCGCCCGTCTGCGGTGGGCGTCGCTTCGGAGGGTTGTGTCGCGGTGGTACTTCACGGTCACCGGCTAGCCGCAGGTCGGAGACGGCCAAACCCTGACCGGCGGGGCCTGGGGAGCAGCGCGCCACGGGGCACGCCAGTTGCCCAGGGGGAAATTCGCCCACGCCCGCGTCGACGCCTGCCGTGGCCTCGAAGACCAGCGCAAGAACCCGACCACCTCCGGTGCCAGTGGCCGACATCAGACTCTGGTTCAAGTATGGGCGCGAGCCTTGCGCCCTGCGAGTTGGGCCGCCGCGAGGCCCCTGGCGATGAGGCCGGTCTCAGCGAGTGGCCGCCTGGGCCTGTCGTTCCATGCGTACGCTGCCCAGCCACAGGACGTCGCGGGCGCGAGTCATCGCCACGAAGAGCTGGCTACGAGCGATCTCGTCCCGTTCGCGTTCTGTTTCGGGAGTCCCGGCCGCCCTCGGAGGGGCTGCGTCGTAGTTCGGTAGATACACCCGTTTGAATTCGAGGCCCTTGGCGCGGCGGTAACTGCCCAGCTTCGCCGCCTCGACCGGGCGCCCGTCGTAGTGCTCCAGCAGGCACACGGGGATGCCGGCGCGGGAAAGAAGGCGTTGGTAGTGCTCGATGGCACGCATTGAGGGACACAGGACAGCGGCGTCTGCCAGCGCCTGCGGCGACAGGGCACGCAGGGCGTCCAGCAGTGCCCGGTCATGTTCCGCCGTTGTTTCCGCTCTCACGCGGTGCACGTGGCCGTCGTGGTACGTCAGATCGACATCCCGTCGACCCGGGCTGCTCAATCCGTCGATGTCCTCGAAGGCGTCCTCGGCGACGACCGCGAGAGCTGCCTCCAGGATCTCCTTGCTGTTGCGGTAGTTGACCCGCAACACCTGTCCTCGATCGCCACGGATGTCCACGCCGGCGTCGGAGAGGCGGAACCCGCCCGGATAGGCCGCCTGTTGGCCGTCGCCGATGAGCAGCAGACCGTTGGGGGCGTCGCCAACCAGGGCGTGCAGGAGCCGGACCCCGACGAGGGTCAGGTCCTGTACTTCGTCAACGATCACAGCGGTGTAGGGCGATCGATGCTGTCGGCCGGTTCCGTGGCCCGCCTCTGCCAGGGCGAGGGAGAGAACGTCGTTGAAGTCGTGCACTCCGCGTTCGACGCGCGCGCGTTCGTAGGCCTCGTACAGTGCCCATACCGCCTGGCGGTGTGACCTGCGCAAGACAGTACGGCGTCGGCGCCTGGGCACAGCGGCGTACTCCTCGAAGGACGTGATGCCGCGGCCCTTGATGACGTAGTCGATCTCGTCACGCCAATAGCGGTGTCCCGAATCGATCTCGGTAAGGCAGCTGCCCCGGCCGACGTGCTTCCAGGCAAGGCTGAAGGCGGTCTCTGCCTTGTCCCCACTGAGGCGCACCGCCACCTCGCGACTCTGCAGGAATTCCTGGGCCCAGGAGTGAAGACTGCGGAAGTCGACGCGATCCGCCACGGCCGGCGCCATGGCCTTCAGGAAGGTGCCCTGCACGCGGGGCAGGTTGTTGGCGAAGGTGACGTACAGGATTCGCCCGGCGGTGCGTTGGGCGAGGTGTGCCGCGCGGTGGAGACCCACGACCGTCTTGCCCGTGCCCGCGGGACCGCTGATCCGGGCGGGACCTGCCCAATTGCGCCGGACTAGAGCGACCTGGTCGGGGTGGAGAAAGGTCATCCATTGCTCGATGGGAGCCTGCCGCGCCTCGTCCAGAGCGGCCTCGCGCAGCGTTCCGATGTCGAAGAGGCCGTCGGCCTCACCGTGCACCGCGTGCTCGTCGCGTCGAAGCGTCTCCGGAACAGCCGAGTCTTCGTACTCGGGAAACACACGCTCCAGATGGTCCGCGATCGCCCGGATCTGCGCCGGCTGAAGCCGACGGCGCTCCGAGAGCAGACAGGGCCCGACCTCCCGTTCGCCGAGCAGCCGGATCCTGCCCAGCTCGGCGTCCAGGCGTCGGCCCGCGAAGACCATGACCGGCCGAACGGCCACGGGTGACAGCCCCAGGGCCCCGACCGCGCTCTCCGCGGCCTTCGTCACCGCCAGCAGCTTGCGTGCGTGTTCGTCCCTCGGCTCGCCGCCGGCCCGGAGCCTTCCGTCCGAAACCTCCGGAGCGGCCCGCCAATTCTTGACGTCGATGACGAAGACGCCACCTGGGCCGACCAGCAGCATGTCCACGTTGGCGGCACGCGTTCCCGGCCACCGCCGGTCGACCAGCAGCCGCCACCCGTGCTCGGTCAGCACCAGCAGTTGAGCCGCGACGCGCCGCTCCCCCTCGCTCGCCGCCTGCCATCTGCGGGCCTCCTGCCGAGCGGCCTGCCACTGCTCACGTAAGCGCCGTTCCTGCCGCCGCGCCTCCTGCGCCCGCCGGGACGCCGAATCCCCCGCAGCCATGCCCGCCCCCTCGTACACCGAGTAGCGATCATAAAACGTTGTGCAACACACCGACAGGGGGCCTGCCGACCGCACCGATGGGCGGCAGCCGAGAGGATCCCCGTGTAGCGATGACTTTTTGACGGTGCGACAGTCTCTATTGCCGTAAACCGAAAGCGTTGAAGAGGAGCCAGTCCCGTGCGCATCGTGATCAGTGAGTTCATCAGCCTGGATGGCGTCGTGCAGGCACCCGGTGGGGCGGGCGAGGACACCGACGGCGGGTTCGCCCATGGTGGGTGGTCGAATCCGTTCTTCGATCCGGAGGTGGTCGGTGGGGCCTTCAATGAGGTGGTGGGGAAGGCCGAGGCGCTGCTGTTCGGGCGGCGTACCTGGCAGACGATGGCCGGGGCGTGGCCCGGGCGGGCTGGGGATCCGTTCGCCGATCGGATGAACGCGCTGCCGAAGTACGTGGTCTCACGGACGCTGGGCGAGGGCGAGTTGACGTGGGAGAACACGACCCGCATCGACGGTGACAAGGCTCTCGAGCGCATCCGGGAGCTGCGGGACGGCGTGGGTGGGGACGTGCTGGTCATGGGGAGCCCCACGCTCGCGCGGACGCTGCTGAGTGAGGGCCTGGTCGATGAGCTCCGGCTCATGGTGATGCCGGTGCTTCTCGGCGGGGGTAAGTCGATTTTCCCCGCGGATGATGGCCTGCGGACGCTGGAGCTGGTGTCCACGGTCACCAGCGCCACGGGAGTCAATGTGTGCACCTACCGCCCGGTCGGCGGAGCGTAACGTCCGCCCTCGGCGGCCGCTGCGCCGGTGTTCCGCCCGGCCGGGTGTCCGGCCTCCGCCCTCGGCGGCCTTCCGGCCGTTGCCGGAAGGCCGCCGGGCCTCGGCACGGAGGTGGTTCTCGTGGCCGAAGGTGGCGCGAGCGAACCGTGGATGCGTCAGGGCGCTGGGGAGCTCACCGAGTTGCTGCCCGCCTCCGCCGGAGGCGCGCGGGAGCTCGCCGGGTTGCTGCCCGCCTCCGCCGGAGGCGGGCGGGAGTTCGCCGGGTTGCTGTCCGCCTCCGTCGGCCGCACGCTCGACGGGCAGGTCCGCGCGCCCTCGCCCCGCTGCTGACGGACCCCTTGACCATGAACGGAGAGCGGTGACATGAGCAAGGTCTTCGCCAGCCTGGGTATGTCCCTGGACGGCTTCATCGCCGGGCCGAACGCGCGGCCCGGCAACCCGCTCGGCGACGGAGGGACGCGCATCCACCAATGGCTGTACGGGGTCGAGGCCTGGCGGGAGCGTCAGAGCATGAGCGGCGGCGAGACCAACGTCTCCGGTGAGGTCGTCGAGGAGAACTTCGCCCGGGCGGGCGCCTATGTCATGGGCCGGAGCATGTTCTCCGAAGGGGAGATCGGCTGGCCGGACCCGCCGCCGTTCCGCGCGCCCGTCTTCGTCCTGACGAGCACGCCGCGTGAACCCTGGGTACGGCAGGGCGGGACGACGTTCACCTTCGTCACGGACGGCATCGAGAGCGCCCTCGACCGGGCCCGCGCCGCCGCCGGGGAGAAGGACGTGCAGATCGCCGGGGGCGCCGGGACGGTCCGCCAGTACCTCAACGCGGGACTGGTGGACGAGCTTGAGATCCACCTCGCGCCGATCGTGCTCGGTGAGGGACTGCGACTGCTCGACGGCGTCACGGCCGATCTGCGACTGGAACCGGACCGGGTCGTCGACGCGCCGGACGTCACGCATGTGCGGTACCGCGTCGTGCGCTGAGCCGGCGCACCTCAGCACCTTCGTCCACCGAAGCCTCGCCCCTCAGGGCGGGGCTTTTGCCGTGCCGCCGTCGCCCGTGCCGTACCGCCATCGTCTGCCGTTTCCGCACACCTCCCCCTTGTCCGGCGTGTCCGGAGGACGAGACGTATGGACGGGACGTATTGACGTGCGCGGCCGCAGCCACTTAGGTTCGCCTAACCTCACTTCACCGAAAGGTTTCAGCCATGTCCGGGGCTTCCCATCCGCCAGCGTCCCTGACGCCACAGACGCCCCAGAGCTCTCTTGCGCCCCTTTCGGCCATCGGCACCCCGGTGTCGACCCTGGTGGTGATCGGCGCCCTGAGCTGCGCCGCGCTGACCACGGTCTGCTGGGTGGCAGGCCATGTCCACGCCACCACGTCCCTCCTCACCGGGGCGCGCTTCCTGCACCTCGCGTCACTCGTCGTCGGACTCGGCTCCGTACTCGCCGTCGACTGGCTCGCCATCCTCTGGGTCCTCGGCCGCCGGCGCCTCAGCGACGTCGTGCAGACCGCCTCCGCGCTGCATGTCCCGATCTGGGGCGGGCTGGCCGGCCTGGTGCTGAGTGGCATGTTCCTCAGGCCGAACATGGAGTCGCCGCTCACCTGGGTCAAGCTCGGACTCGTCCTCGTCGTCACGCTCAACGGCCTCTACGCCCACTGGCTCGGACAGCGCCTGACTCCCGTGGGAGCGGCGCCCGTACCGCGTCGGCTGCTGGTACGGTGCGCGATCGCCGCCACCGTCTCCCAGTGCGGGTGGTGGGGCGCCACCTTCATAGGCTTCCTCAACAGCCAGTCCTAGGAGCCTCAGGCGGCAAGGGCGTGGAGCTTCGCCGACATGCCTGGGCTCACGTAGGCCACCTACCCCCACAGCGCCTCCGCCGCCTCCACCCCCGCGAAGACCGCCCCCAGCCCCGCCGCCACACTCCCGATCACATTCGCCGCGGCGTAGAGCGTCGCGCCGTCCTCCGCCAGACGCAGCGTCTCGTACGAAAAGGTGGAGTACGTGGTCAGCGCCCCGCACAGGCCCGTGCCGAGCAGCAGTTGCAGTTCCGATCCGGCGGCGCCCGCCGTGGCCGCTCCGGTCAGGAGGCCGAGGACGAGGCAGCCCGTCACGTTCACGGTGAAGGTGCCCCAGGGGAAGAGGGAGTCGTGGCGCTTCTGCACGGCGCGGTCGGTGAGGAAACGCAGAGGGGCGCCGACCGCGGCGCCGACGATCACCAGGAGCCAGTTCACCCGGGGGCCCCGGTCCCCGGACCCTCGTCCGCCGCGCGGCCCGCGTAGCGGATGACCTCGCACTCGTCGAGGATCACCAGGCCCTCCCCCACCAGTTCGTCGAGCTGCGGCAGGAAGGCCCGTACGCGCTCCTCGGTGTCCACGATCACGATCGCCACCGGCAGGTCCTCGCTCAGGGACAGCAGCCGGGAGGTGTGGATCAGGGACGAGGCCCCGAAGCCCTCGATGCCCCGGAACACGCTGGCACCGGCGAGGCCGGCCGCGTGGGCGCGGTGCACGATCTCCGTGTAGAGAGGCCTGTGGTGCCACAGGTCGCTCTCCCCGATGAACACCGTGACCCGCAGGGCCGTGCCCGTCAGCCTCGTCATGGCGCACTCCTCTCCGTTCGGGGTGGCCTGCCCGCCGGACGCCGGGCCGCCGCCACGCGACGCGCCGCGCCCACCCCGAGCCATACGCCGGCGAGCGCCGCGAGCAGTGTCGCCCCCAGATAGGCCAGCCCCTTGACCGCCTCGCCGCCGTCCACAAGACGCTGGATGTCGGCGGCGTACGTGGAGAAGGTGGTGAAGCCGCCCAGGACACCGGTCCCGAAGAAGGGGCGTACGAGCCGGTGCGCGGCCCACACGTCCGCGATCACGACCATGAACGCCCCGATGACCACGCACCCGACGGCGTTCACCGCCAGGACCGTCCACGGAAAGGCCCCGGGCTCCGTCGGCCAGAGCAGAGCGGCTCCGTACCGGGCAGCGGCTCCGACGGCCCCGCCGGCCGCCACCACACCGACGACGGGCCACAGCGCCGTCGGGGCTGGCCTGGTCATACGTCTCCTACGGGGGCGGGGCCTCAGCGTATCGCCGCGCCCGTCCGCAGGGCGGGAGGGGCGCATTAACCTTCCGGGCCATGGGCACTGTGCGGCGGAGGATCTCGGGGGAAGAGCGGCGCGTACGGCTGGCGGTACGCCATCGGCTGGCGGGGGACGCCCGGGGCGGCGGGGCCGAGGAAGTCGGACGGGCCGTCGTGGCCCTGCACGCCACCGACGCGGCGAGCGTCTACCTCGCGGTCGGCGCCCGGCTCCAGGACGCCGGCAGGACGGTCGCCGAGGTCGAGAGGGCGCTGTACGAGGACCGGACGCTGCTTCGGATGCACGGCATGCGGCACACCCTCTTCGTCTTCCCGGCCGACCTCGTGCCCGTAGTCCAGGCGTCCACCACGCACGCCGTCGCCGTCCGCGAACGCACCGTGCTCATCAAGCATCTCGAGGCCGGCAGCGACCTCGACGCGGCGTGGCTGGAGCAGACGGAGCAGGAGACGCTCGCCGCCCTGGAGGCGCGGGGCGAGGCGACGGCCGCGCAGCTGGGTGCGGACGTACCGCGGTTGCGGACACGGTTCGTCTACGGTCCCGGCACGCCCAACGAGGGGCCGCAGTCCGTGTCCTCCCGGCTGCTGCGCGTCCTCGGCACCGAGGGGCGGGTGACGCGCGGGCGGCCGCTCGGCTCGTGGACGTCCAGTCAGTTCCGCTGGGCCGTCGCGCCGCCCATGCCCGACGTGCCGGTCGGCGAGGCGCAGGCGGAGCTCGTACGGCACTGGCTGGCCGCCTGCGGTCCCGCCACCGAGGCCGATCTGAAGTGGTGGACCGGCTGGAAGGTCACGGATGTGCGCAAGGCCCTCGCCACCCTCGGCGCGGAGGCCGTCGATCTCGACGAGGGCGTGGGGTACGTGCTGCCCGGGGACACCGAGGACACCTCGGCGCCCGGGCCCTGGGCGGCCCTGCTGCCCGCGCTCGACCCCACCGCGATGGGCTGGCAGGGCCGCGACTGGTTCCTGCGTCCCGGCCATCGCGCGGAGCTCTTCGACCGCAGCGGCAACATCGGTCCCACCGTCTGGTGGAACGGCCGGATCATCGGGGGCTGGGCTCAGCGGGCGGACGGCGAGATCGTGTGGAAGCTGTTCGACGACCCGCCCGCTCCGGTCCGGGACACCGCCGCCGCGGTCGCCGCCGTCGAGAAGGAGGCCGAGCGGTTGTACGGGTGGCTCGGCGAGGTCCGCGTCACTCCCCGCTTCCGTACGCCCCTCGAGCGCGCGCTCACCGGCCCGAGGACGGGCGGGACGCCTTGATCGAGTACATCAGCGGGGTACGGGGGCGGTCCGCCGGGTAGCGGTAGTAGCCGTCCTCGTGCCGTCGCAGCGAGCCGAAACGGGGGAAGAGCGTGACGTCGTGCTCGTGCAGGAACTCGATGCGCAGGCCGGCCGCCGCTATCGCGGAGACGACGTCGCCGACGGGGTGCTGCCACTCCACGCTGCGGTTGTTGACGGTGGCGGCGTCGGTGTCGGCGTACGTCCCGGCCACCTCGTCCACCCAGGCGTCCCGGGCGAAGTAGTCGTAGCTGATCCGCGAGCCGGTCTCCTCGTCGAGCGCGTCGGTGAGCGGGTGGAACTCGCTCAGGTAGAGGAAGCCGCCGGGCGCGACGAGGGACGCGGCGGTGTCGGCCCAGCGCTCGATGTCGGGGAGCCAGTTCAGCGCGCCACAGCCGGTGTAGACGATGTCGTACGCGCTGTCGGGGACGGCCTGCGCGGCGTCGTACACGTCGGCGGCGACGAACGCGGCCGCGTCCGGTGCGAGTCCGAGGCCGGCGGCGAGCGAGCGGGCGGTCTCGACGGCGGGTTCGGAGAAGTCGAGGCCGACGACGTGAGAGGTGCCTCGGCGTGCCCAGGAGAGAGTGTCGAGGCCGATGTGGCACTGGAGGTGAAGCAGCGAGCGGCCGCTGACGTCGCCGACCTCCGCCACCTCGAAGTCGCGCAGTACGTCCTTGCCGGCCCGGAAGGCGGCGAGGTCGTAGAAGTCGCTCGCGACGTGGATCGGGACCCGTTCGTCCCAGCGTGCGCGGTTGGCCTCGCGCCAGTCGGCGGGGGTCGGAGAGTACATGCCGGGGAGGTTATCCACAGGCTGCGGACGATGCGAGCGGATTGTCGGCGGGGCAGAGCATCATGGGCGCATGACTGAGCACCGCAACACGAACGAGTCGTCGCCCGCCGGCCCGGGGACCAGCCCCGCGAGGGCGGACCTCGCCGGGACGGCCCCTGCGGGAGCCGGCATCGACGGGCCGGACCTCGCCGGGATGCCGGAGTGGGAGAAGCGCTTCCGCGCGCCGCGGGTGTCGCTGCCCGACTGGGCCCTGGACGCTCCGGACCGGTCGCTGTTCGTGTCCAATGCCACCGGGACGTACGAGCTCTACGCGTGGGACCGGGCCACCGGCGAGCAGCGGCAGGCCACGGACCGGCCGAACGGCACGACCGACGGCACGCTGTCGCCCGACGGCGAGTGGATCTGGTGGTTCTCGGACACGGACGGCGACGAGTTCGGCGTGTGGATGCGTCAGCCCTTCGGTGGCGGAGGGGACACACCGGCTGTGCCCGGGCTGGAGGCGTCGTACCCGGCGGGGCTGGCGATCGGGCGGGACGGCACGGTGGTGGTCGGCCGGTCCACCGACGAGGACGGATCGACGGTCCATGTCGCGCGGGACGGCGGGGCTCCGGTCGAGATCTACCGGCACCGGGAGCTGGCCGGGGTCGGCGACCTCTCCCACGACGGCACGCTGATCGCCCTCGAACACACCGAGCACGGGGACGCGATGCACTCGGCGCTGCGGGTGGTCCGCCGGGACGGCTCGCCGGTGGCGGAGCTGGACGACACCAAGGGCGGCCAGGAGGAGCTGGGGCTCTCGGTGCTGGGGTTCGCGCCGGTCGACGGGGACACCCGGCTGCTGGTCGGGCACCAGCGGCGGGGCCGCTGGGAGCCGTTGCTCTGGGACGTCGCGTCGGGCACGGAGACCGACCTGGACCTCGGGCTGCCGGGCGATGTGTCGGCGGAGTGGTACCCGGACGGGTCGGGGCTGCTGATCGTGCACAGCTTCGAGGCGCGCAGTGAGTTGTGGAGGTACGACACGGCCACGCGCGCCCTGGAGCGGATCGAGACCCCTGCCGGGTCGGTGACGGACGCGACGGCCCGCCCGGACGGGGCCGTCGAGTACCTGTGGTCGTCGGCGCAGCGCCCGCCCGCGGTGCGCTCCACCGGAGGCCGGGTGGTGCTGGACCCGCCCGGCCTGAAGGCACCGGAGTCGGTGCCGGTGGAGGACGTCTGGGTGGAGAGCCCGGGCGGCCGTGTCCACGCCCTGGTGCAGCGGCCCACCGGCAGCGGTCCCTTCCCGACGGTCTTCGAGATCCACGGCGGCCCGACCTGGCACGACAGCGACGCGTTCGCGGCCGGGCCGGCGGCCTGGGTGGATCACGGGTACGCGGTCGTACGGGTCAACTACCGGGGCTCCACGGGGTACGGCCGGGAGTGGACGGACGCGCTGAAGCACCGGGTCGGGCTGATCGAACTGGAGGACATCGCGGCGGTCCGTGAATGGGCCGTCTCCTCCGGGCTGGCCGACCCGGGGAAGCTGGTACTGGCGGGCGGTTCCTGGGGCGGCTATCTGACGCTGCTCGGGCTCGGCACGCAGCCCGACGCCTGGGCGGTGGGGCTGGCGGCGGTACCGGTCGCCGACTACGTCACGGCGTACCACGACGAGATGGAGGCCCTGAAGGCGATGGACCGCACGCTGCTGGGCGGGACACCGGAGGAGGTCCCGGAGCGGTTCGAGGCGTCGTCGCCGCTGACCTACGTGGACGCCGTGCGCGCGCCGGTCTACATCTCGGCGGGCGTCAACGACCCGCGCTGCCCGATCCGCCAGGTCGAGAATTATGTGGACCGGCTGGCGGCGAGGGACGCGGTGCACGAGGTGTACCGGTACGACGCGGGGCACGGCTCGCTGGTGGTGGAGGAGCGGATCAAGCAGGTGCGGCTGGAGCTGGACTTCGCCGAGCGGCATCTGCGGGGGCCGCGTGCCGAGGCGTGACCCGCGGAGCGGGGGGTGAGGGCGTGAGCGGGCGGTGACCCGTGTCAGCGGGGCGAGCGGGACGAGCGGGAAGGCGTCGCGTGGCCTGGCTTGCGGGGGACAGCGGGCGGCGACCGGTCGGCGCGGCGGGGCGTGCGTGGGTGAGCGGGCGGCGACCGGTCGGCGCGGCGGGGCGTGCGTGGGTGAGCGGGCGGTGACCGGGCCGGCAGGGTGAGCCCCGGTTCTCGGTACGGTCCGGGGACCCCGGCCGGGGGAGCCGGGTTCTCGGCGCGGTCCGGGGACCCGAGCGGCCGGGAGGGGAGCGCGTTCCGTACCGTGGAGGGGTGTACCGGTTCCTGAGAACACCCCGCTGGTGGGGGATCAACGTCTTCGTCCTGCTGGCGATCCCGTTCTGTGTGTTCATGGGCACCTGGCAGCTGGGCAAGTTCGAGGACCGCGTCGACTCCCACCGGCAGGCCGAGCAGCGGCCCGATCCCGGTACACGGGCCGCCGCGCCGCTCGACGAGCTCCTGCCGGTCGACAAGGAGACGTCCGGGCGGCACGCGTCGGCGAGCGGGCGGTACGGCGAGCAGTTCCTGGTGCCGGACCGTGAGCTGGACGGCCGGACCGGCTCGTACGTGCTGACGATGCTGCGGACCGACGGCGGCAGGTCCCTGCCGGTGGTACGGGGATGGCTTCCGGCGGGCGGGAAGGCCCCGGCCCCGCCGTCGGGCGAGGTCACCGTCACGGGTGCGCTCCAGGCCTCGGAGAACCCCGGGACGAACGGTGTCCACGCGGGTGGCGGCCTGCCGGAAGGGCAGCTGGGGATGATCAGCGCGGCGTCGCTGGTGAACGTGGTGTCCGACGACGTCTACGACGCCTGGGTGACGCTCACGGACGCCCCTCAGGGCCTGAAGCCGGTCCCGGCGAGTGCGCCGGCGGGCAGCGGTCTGGATGTGAAGGCGTTCCAGAACCTCGGCTACACGGGCGAGTGGTTCGTCTTCGCCGGCTTCGTGATCTTCATGTGGTTCCGTCTGTTCCGCCGGGAGGCGGAGGCGGCGAGGGACGAGGCCCTGGGCCTCACGGCCTGAGGCGGCCGACGCCTGGCCGTGTGTCGCGTCGCGTCCACCGCGACCGGCGGCCCCGACACGGCGCTCCGGCCGGGGTGCGCACGGCCGCCGCGCCCGCGGCCCGGCCTCCGCGCACTGCGCCTCACCGGCCCGTCCCGTGCGGTTCCAGCCCCCAGCCCCGGCCGGTCCCGTGCGGTTCCAGCCCCCAGCCCGGCGCGTTCCGTGCGCTTCCAGCCCCCAGCCCCGGCCCGTGCCGGCCCGCCTGGGAGCACCACCGCGGCGGCGGTCGTCGTGCCGCGCAGTCCGGCCGGGTTCCGGCGCGGCAATGAGTCTGCGGGCAGCCGCAGGTCTATCTCTTGACGGAGACAACCGACTCATCGGGAGTAAGCCATGGGCCTCATCCACATCGAGCTGTTCGCGACCCTCGACCTCGTCGGGCAGGCGCCCGGCGGCCCCGACGAGGACCCGGTGGGGTTCCCGTTCGGCGGATGGCAGGCGCCCCTGCTGGACGAGGTCGCCGGGGCGCAGGTCGGTGCCGCGTACGAGGGCACGGACGCCCTCCTGCTCGGCCGGCGGACGTACGACATCTTCGCCGCCTATTGGCCTCACCAGCAGGGCGGCGAGGACCAGGAGATCTCCACGCTCTTCAACAGCGTCCCGAAGTACGTGGCCTCCCGCGGCAGGCCCGACCTCTCGTGGGCCGGGTCCACACACCTCGGACCGGACCTGGCCGCCGCGGTGCGCGAGATCCGTGACCGGCACGAGCACGTGAAGGTCGTCGGGAGCCTGAACCTCGTGCAGAGCCTCCTGCGCGAGAAGCTCTTCGACCGTCTCGACCTCTGGGTGCACCCGATCGTGCTCGGCGTCGGGAAGAAGGTGTTCGAGGGCGGCGCGGTGCCCACCAACCTCACGCTCCTCGAACCCCCGGCGGCCGGCCCGAAGGGCACCGTGTATTTGCGCTACGGGCTCGCCGATGGCACGCCCGCCACGGGAGACATGAGCGCACCCGATCGCGGTGCCGGAAGCGACGGCTGAAGCGGCGACCGCAGCGACGACTGAACCCACTGGACCCACCCCGTGGACGTGAGAAACTCAGCCGGATCCCCGACGGCGGCGGCCACAAGATCAACGACCGCGAGGCCGGCAGGCCGATCCGCGGCATGGGTTTCGACTACGTCCACTCCGCCGTCGACCACCACTCCCGCCTGGCCTACAGCGAGATCCCCCGACGAGAAGGCCGCGACCTGCGCAGCCTTCAGCACCCGCGCCGCCGCCTTCTTCCACGCCCACGGCATCGACCGCATCGAACGGGTCCTGACCGACAACGCCTGGTCCTACCGCAAGGGCCAGGCCTGGAAGAACGCCCTCGCCGACCTCGGCGCAACCGGCAAACTCACCCGCGCCTACCGACCGCAAACCAACGGCAAAGTCGAACGTACAACCGCACCCTGCTCGACGAATGGGCCTGCATCCGGCCCTACACCTCAAACGATGAGCGGACCAAGGCCCTGGCAGACTTCCTCCACACCTACAACCACCACCGCTGCCACACCGCACTCGACGGACACCGACCCATCAGCCGAGTCAACAACCCTGCGGGTCAATACACCTAGGACGCGTCCAGCACTCCCGTGCGGTAGATCGTGCCGGCGCAGGCGTTCGGGATGGTGGCCTCGGCCGCCGGTGCTCCCGGTTCCGCCGTGTGGCTGACCGCGACGCTGCCCTCCTGCGGGGTGCCGTCCTCCGTGCCGAGCTGCGGCGTGGTGTTCGCCGACGACGTGTCCGTACCGGTCGAGCCGCTCGTCGTGCCGCCCGCGTCGGCCGGGGGCGTCGGGTCCGGGGAGACGCCCGTGGTGGGGCAGGTCTCCGTCGGGACCCAGGCGAACTTCACCTCGTACGCCGTGTCCGGCTTGAGGACCAGTGCCTGGGCTTCCTGCGACGGGTCCGGGAGGCCGCTCGCCGCGTCGCCCGCCGCGTGTTCCACGACGCTGATCCTGGACTTGTCGGCCGCGCCCTTGGCCTCGAAGTTGACGCTGCCCGCGCCGTTGACCGCGCATTCGGTGCCGGAGATGTTGGAGACGCGGAACGTTCCGTAGACCTTGCCCTCCGCGTCCGGCTTCTCCGCCTGCGCCGAGATGACGCTCAGCTGGCCGGCCGCGCAGACGGGGGAGGACACCGCGTACGAGGTGGACGGCGTGACCGTGCCTCCGCCGGCGCCCCCCGTGCTGCCCGAGATCGCCTCTTCGGGCTTCCGCGTGCCGGGGGTCGCGCTCTCTCCGGCAGACGGGCCGACCGAGGGCTTGCCGGGCGCGTTGCCGCTGCCGTCCTCCCCCGCCTCGTCGCCGGTTCCGCCCTGGGCCTGCTCGCCGTGTCCCGCGTTGACCGGGAGGTCGTCGGAGATCGCTCCCGAGGTCGCGACGTGGACGAACGCGGGGACCGCGGTCCCGATCAGCACCACCGCGGCGGCGATGCCGACGACGGCCTGGCGCTTGCGGGCGCGTCGCGCAGGGACCGCGAGCCGCAGATGGTCGAGGGCGCCTTCTGAGGGTTCGAGGTCCTCGACAGCCCCGCGGAGCATCCGCCGGAGCGCCAGCTCGTCGTCGCCGCCCTTGCCGAGTCCACCACCGAGTCCACTGCCGAGCCCACCACCGAAGCCACCGGCACCGAAGCCGGTGCCGCCGTAGCCGCTCGCACCCTCATGGCCCTCACGGTCCGGTCGGCTCTCATGGCCCGGTCGGCCCGCGGCGCCCGCGTGGCCGCCCGTTTCCTTCACGTGCCGCTCGTTGTCCGGCCCGTCGTTCACAATTCCGTTTCCAGTCCGGTCGTCGTCCAACGGCCCGTCCGGCCCGTACCGCTCATCGTCACCAGGGCCTCGATCGCCGAGGCCCTTGCCCCAGGAGCCCTTGCCCCCGAAGCCCATGCCGCCGCGCCAGTTCATGCGTTCGCCTCCATGGCGACACGCAGCGCCGCGATACCGCGCGATCCGTATGCCTTCACCGAGCCCAGCGATATGCCGAGGGTGTCGGCGACCTGCGCCTCGGTCATGTCCGCGAAGTACCGCAGGACCAGCACCTCGCGCTGTCGGCGCTGCAGTCCCCGCATCGCCTTGATGAGCGCGTCCCGCTCCAGCTGGTCGTACGCGCCCTCCTCGGCGCTCGCCATGTCGGGCATCGGCTTGGAGAGCAGCTTCAGCCCGAGGATGCGGCGGCGCAGCGCCGAGCGCGACAGGTTCACGACCGTCTGGCGCAGATAGGCGAGCGTCTTCTCGCGGTCACGCACGCGGTTGCGCGCGGAGTGCACGCGGATGAAAGCCTCCTGGACCACGTCCTCGCAGGAGGCCGTGTCGTCCAGGAGCAGCGCCGCCAGGCCGAGCAGTGACCGGTAGTGCGCGCGATAGGTCTCGGTGAGGTGGTCGACGGTGGTGCCCGCGGTCATCGTCGCTTCAGCGCCCTCGCGCGGCGCCGGAATGCGGGCGGGCCGCGTGGCGGGCATCGGAGCGATCACCGGCATGCCGCCGGGCGTGCGGGGCCGCCGGAGCGGACGCACGGAAGCGCCCAGGACCGGGGCTGCCGTCGCGGTCCGGAGCGGGACCACGGCCACGCCGCGGAGCGGGACCACCGCTGTGATGTCGAGTACCTCTGCCACGCCTGTTGGACACGCTGCCCCCCGTCAGGGTTGTACGCGTACGCCACCGTTTTTGACGGTGCGTCGTTTGCCCTCATGCGTACCCGCTCTTCCCCAATGCCCCGGTTTTCGCAGCACCGCGAAGGGGCGACCGCATAGACGCCTCCCGCCCAACTACCGGTTGCAGAAAGGGGGAAGAGCATCCTCGAACATGCCATCACCCCAGTTCAAGTGGCATGGACCGGCGACTTGCTCACAGGGCGTTCACAGATCCTACAAACCTCAACGATCACGCCGCAGCCAATTCCCGCCGCATATGGCCGGATACATCAAGTCGGCAGAGGCCGGGCCGCGAACTCGGCGGCGATCGTCTCGGCGATCTGCGCGGTGTTCAGGGCGGCGCCCTTGCGCAGGTTGTCGCCGCAGACGAAGAGCTCCAGGGCGCGCTCGTCGTCCATCGACCGCCGCACCCGCCCCACCCAGGTCGGGTCCGTGCCCACGACATCGGCCGGGGTGGGGAAGTCGCCCGCCGCGGGGTTGTCGTACAGCACCACGCCCGGCGAGGTCGCCAGGATCTCGTGCGCCCGGTTCACGGTGACGGGGTTCTCGAAGCGCGCGTGCACGGAGACGGAATGGGCGCTCACCACGGGCACCCGCACGCAGGTGGCCGCGACGCGCAGATCGGGCAGCCCCAGGATCTTGCGACTCTCCTCGCGGATCCGCAGCTCCTCCGAGGACCAGCCGTCCTCGCGCAGCTCACCGGACCACGGCACCACATTGAGGGCGAGCGGACCGGGGAAGGGGCCGGTGTCGTCCCCGACGGCCCGGCGTACGTCTCCGGGGTGGGTGCCCAGTTCCGTGCCGGCGACGACGGAGAGCTGCGCGCGCAGCGCGCCCACACCGTCCTGGCCCGCACTACTGGCGGCCTGGTACGCCGAGACGACCAGCTCCGTCACGCCGAACTCGGCGTGCAGCGCGCCCACGGCGACGATCAGCGCCAGCGTGGTGCAGCCGGGGCCGGCGACGATGCCGCGCGGGCGCACCCGCACGGCATGGGAGTTGATCTCGGGGACCACCAGGGGCACGTCCGGGTCCATCCGGAAGGCCGCCGAGCTGTCCACGACGACGGCGCCCTTGGCGGCGGCGATGGGTGCCCATCGCGCCGCCACGTCCGCGGGCACCAGGAACAGCGCGACGTCCGTGCCCTCGAGGGCCTCCTCGCAGAGCGTGAGGACCTCGACCTCCTCGCCGCGCACGGCCAGCTTGCGGCCGGCCGGGCTCCCGCCGCCTCCGGTAGGGGTACCCCCAGAGGCGACGAGACGGATGTCGCCCCAGATATCGGCGTGCTGCGACAGGATCTGGAGCATCACCGCGCCGACGGCTCCGGTCGCTCCGACGACCGTGAGCGTCGGCTTGCGGATCATCGTCCGGCGCTCGTCGTCGGGCGTTCCGGGGCGCTCATCGCCGGGTGCTCATCGTCCGGTGCCGCCGTAGACGACGGCCTCGTCCGAGTCGCTGTCCAGACCGAAGGCCGTGTGGACGGCGCGGACGGCCTCGTTGACGTCGTCGGCGCGGGTGACGACCGAGATGCGGATCTCGGAGGTCGAGATGAGCTCGATGTTCACCCCCGCGTCGGAGAGCGCCTGGAAGAAGGACGCCGTGACACCGGGGTTGGTCTTCATACCAGCGCCGACCAGGGAGATCTTGCCGATCTGGTCGTCGTAGCGCAGGGAGTCGAAGCCGATCGCGCTCTTCGCCTTCTCCAGGGCGTCGATGGCCTTGTGGCCCTCGGCCTTGGGGAGGGTGAAGGAGATGTCCGTGAGGCCGGTGGAGGCGGCCGACACATTCTGGACGATCATGTCGATGTTGATCTCGGCGTTCGCGATGGCCCGGAAGATGGCCGCGGCCTCGCCCGGCTTGTCCGGCACACCGACGACCGTGATCTTGGCTTCGGAGACGTCGTGGGCGACTCCGGAGATGATGGCGTGCTCCACCTGCTGGTCCCCTTGCGGCTCGTTGCTGACCCAGGTACCGCGCAGCCCGGAGAAGGACGAGCGGACGTGGATCGGGATGTTGTATCGGCGTGCGTACTCGACGCAGCGGTGCAGCAGCACCTTGGAGCCCGAGGCGGCGAGCTCCAGCATGTCCTCGAAGGAGATCCAGTCGATCTTCTTCGCCTTCTTCACGACCCGGGGGTCGGCGGTGAAGACGCCGTCGACGTCGGTGTAGATCTCGCACACCTCGGCGTCGAGCGCGGCCGCGAGGGCCACCGCCGTGGTGTCGGAACCGCCGCGGCCGAGGGTGGTGATGTCCTTGCTGTCGGCGGACACCCCCTGGAACCCGGCGACGATGGCGATGTTGCCCTCGTCGAGCGCCGTACGGATCCGGCCCGGCGTGACATCGATGATGCGCGCTTTGTTGTGGACCGAGTCGGTGATGACACCTGCCTGGCTGCCCGTGAAGGACTGGGCCTCGTGGCCCAGGTTTTTGATCGCCATGGCCAGCAGGGCCATGGAGATCCGCTCTCCTGCGGTCAGCAGCATGTCGAATTCGCGCCCGGCAGGGATCGGGGATACCTGCTCGGCGAGATCGATCAACTCGTCCGTCGTGTCGCCCATCGCCGAAACCACGACGACCACCTGGTGGCCGTTCTTCTTGGCATCGACGATCCGCTTGGCGACGCGCTTGATGCCCTCGGCATCAGCAACGGAGGAGCCTCCGTACTTCTGCACGACAAGGCCCACGTGCGCTCCTCGCTCGGTCCATGTACCGCAGTCATTACTACGGCCGGTTCAGTCTAACGAGCAGCCCCGAATCGCCCGGGCCATATCGCATCGTGAGATGTCCCGCTCACGAAGTGATCAAGCGCCGGGACCGGAGCTGCTCGTACGGGGCACTTGCCCAAGGTCTCCGGGCATACGCGGAATGTGCGGCAGGTCACGCGCGACACGCGGGGGCGAGGCGCGGACGGCGGCGGGCGGGGCGGGGGGCTGGGCGGAGACGGCGCCCGGGGGGCGAGGCAGGGCGGCGGGCGGGGCGGCGGCGCCCGGAAAGGGGAGGCGTGGCGCCGGCACACGCGTGGCCGGCAGGGATCTGGGCAACCGGTAGCAACCACGGCGAACCCCCGCAGGGCGAGGGTGCTCTGATCGACCGTCAAGGAGGAGAGGCGTCATGAGTTCCACGGCGGACGGCGTGACGGGAACCGTCACCACCAAGGTTCCCGCGCGTCTCGACCGGCTGCCATGGTCACGCTGGCACTGGATGATCGTGATCGGTCTGGGAACCGTGTGGATCCTCGACGGGCTCGAGGTCACCATCGTCGGCAGCATGGCGAGCCGGCTCTCCGAGGACGGCAGTGGACTGTCGATCACGGACGCGCAGGTCACCGGTACCGCCGCGGCGCTGTATGTGGCCGGCGCCTGTATCGGAGCGCTGTTCTTCGGCCGGCTCACCGACCTCTTCGGCCGCAAGAAGCTCTTCCTGATCACTCTCGCCGTCTACCTGGCCGCCACCGCCATGACCGCGCTCTCCTTCTCGGTCTGGTGGTTCTTCCTCTTCCGCTTCTTCACCGGCTTCGGCATCGGAGGCGAGTACGCGGCCATCAACTCGGCGATCGACGAGCTGATCCCCAGCAAGTACCGGGGCCGTGTCGACCTGATCATCAACGGCAGTTACTGGCTCGGCGCCATGGGCGGTGCCCTGCTGTCCGTGGTGGCCCTCGACACCGACCTCCTCCCCAAGGACGTCGGCTGGCGGGTCTCCTTCGCCCTGGGCGTCGTCCTGGGACTTGTGATCATGCTCGTGCGCCGCCATGTTCCCGAGAGCCCTCGCTGGATGTTCATCCACGGACGCTCACAGAGCGCCGAGGACCTGGTCACCGACGTGGAACGCCAGGTGGAACGGGAGAAGGGCGCACCCCTGCCCGAGCCCGGTACGGCGATCACCATCCGGCAGCGCCGCAGCACCGGCTTCGCCGAGATCGCCCGGACGCTGCTGCGCTCCTACCCCAAGCGGGCGACGCTCGGATTCGCGCTCTTCGTCGGGCAGGCGTTCCTCTACAACGCCATCACCTTCGGGTTCGGCTCGATCCTGGTGAAGTTCTTCGACGTGCCCAGCGGATCGACGGGCTACTTCTTCGCCGTCATCGCCTTCGGCAACTTCCTCGGTCCCCTGCTCCTCGGCCGTCTCTTCGACACCGTCGGCAGGCGCCCGATGATCGCGGGTACGTACCTGCTCTCGGGGCTTCTGCTCTTCGTCACCGCCTGGCTCTTCAGCAGCGGCCGGCTGAACGCCGAGACCATGACCCTGTGCTGGTGCGTCGTGCTCTTCTTCGCCTCCGCGGGGGCCAGCTCCGCGTACCTCACGGTCAGCGAGGTCTTCCCGATGGAGACCCGGGCCATGGCCATCGCGTTCTTCTACGCCATCGGCACCGCCGCTGGCGGTATCTCGGGGCCGCTGCTGTTCGCCGGGCTGACCGAGAGCGGGGTCGTCTCCGACGCGGTACTCGCGTTCGGCGTGGGCGCCGCGCTGATGGTCGCGGCGGGGCTGGTGGCCGTGTTCCTCGCGGTCCCGGCGGAGGGCAGGTCGCTGGAGGACATCGCCGCCCCGCTGTCGGCCGGCGGCACGGAGGACGAGGGCCCGAACGCCGACACGGGCCCTGAAACGGACACCGACACGGACACCGACACGGCGAACGACACGGCGAACGTGCCGACCGCCTGAGCGCGCCGCACGCCGTATGCCGCAGGCCGCTTCCCGCACAGCCCGCACAGCCCGCACACAGCACAGGACCCGCCCACGCATCACCGCGCGAGCGGGTCCTCGGGGCTGACGTGCGCGGTCAGCCGGTCGTGCGGGCCTGCATGCCGAGCGGGCCCGCGATCTCCTCCAGCATCACCCGGCCCGCCTCCTCCGCCAGGGCGTCCTCGGCGAGGTCCTCGTCCGTGTCCAGACCGTCCAGCTCGGCCAGCGGCTGGTCCAGGCGGACGTGGGACACCAGGGACTGCAGCGCGCGCAGCGTCGCGGACGCCGTGGGGCCCCAGTTGGAGAAGTACGAGAACTGCCACCACCACAGCGCCTCGGTCGTACGGCCCGCGCGGTAGTGGGCCAGGCCGTGACGGAGGTCCGTGACGATGTCGGCGAGGTTGTCGGAGATCCGGGACGGCACCGGCGCCTTGCGCGGCTCGTACGGATCGAAGACCTCCGAGAACACGTCCACCGGGTCCAGCAGCACCGCGAACCGTTCACGCAGGTCGTCCACGTCCAGGTCGGGGCCCGTGTCCGGCTCGTACCGCTCGTCCGGGAGGATGTCCTCGTGCGCACCCAACCGGCCTCCGGTCAGGAGGAGTTGCGAGATCTCCAGGAGAAGGAAGGGAACCGCGCTGTCGGGCTCGTCGCCCTTGGCCACTTCCGTGGTGGCCACGATGAAGGACTCGATCGAGTCGGCGATCTGGACCGCGAAGCTGTCCGGATCCTGCGTGATGGAGTGCAGTGTGGCGTCAGACATCGAGGATGCCTCCCTTGAGCGCACGGACCCTGTCGTCATACATCTAGCAGCCGCCGCCCCTCGAAAGCACGCCCCAGGGTGACCTCGTCGGCATATTCCAGATCGCCGCCGACGGGCAGCCCGCTGGCGAGACGGGTCACCTTCAGGCCCATGGGCTTGATCATCCGCGCCAGATACGTCGCGGTGGCCTCGCCCTCAAGGTTCGGGTCGGTCGCCAGGATCAGCTCGGTGACCGACCCGTCGGCGAGCCGGGCGAGCAGTTCACGGATCCGCAGGTCGTCGGGGCCGACGCCCTCGATGGGGCTGATGGCGCCGCCGAGTACGTGATAGCGCCCCCGGAACTCCCGGGTCCGCTCGATCGCGACGACGTCCTTCGGCTCCTCGACCACGCAGATCACCGACAGGTCGCGGCGCGGGTCACGGCAGATGCCGCACTGCTCCTGCTGGGCCACATTGCCGCAGACCGCACAGAACCTGACCTTGTCCTTGACCTCCAGGAGCGCGTGCGCGAGGCGGCGCACATCCGTCGGCTCGGCCTGGAGGATGTGGAAGGCGATCCGCTGCGCGCTCTTGGGACCGACGCCGGGCAGCCTGCCCAGTTCGTCGATGAGGTCCTGAACAACGCCTTCGTACAACGGAACGCCTTTCCTGTGCCTGACTCTTACGGTAGTTGCTGGACGTACGCGTTAGAAGGGGAGGCCCGGCATCCCGCCCAGCCCCTGGGTCAGGGGGCCGAGCTTCGACTGCTGGAGCTGCTGGGCGTTGTCGTTCGCCGCCTGCACGGCGGCGACCACGAGGTCGGCGAGGGTCTCGGTGTCCTCCGGGTCGACCGCCTTCGGGTCGATCACCAGGGCGCGCAGCTCGCCGGATCCGGTCACCGTGGCCCTGACCAGGCCGCCGCCGGCCTGCCCCTCGACCTCCGTCGCGGCCAGCTCCTCCTGCGCCCGCGCGAGATCCTGCTGCATCTTCTGGGCCTGCTGGAGGAGCTGCTGCATATTGGGCTGGCCACCACCGGGAATCACGGTCACTCCTGGCATTTCGACGACGAATGTTCGGTAAGCCGAGCCTACGTGGTTGACGCCCGGCGTGCCGCCACAACTCTTTCGAGTGAGAAACGTGGCGCTCCACTACCTGATCAAGGCCCCCGTGAGGGCGGAAATCCCGGGATTCCGGGCGTGCGGCCCACCATTCGGCGGTAGGAAGGGGTGCGCGAACATGCGCACCAGCACGCACGCGTGCACCGCACGTCACGATGGGTAACAGGAGAGCGCAGAGCGCTGAGCAGAGGAGTTCCCCGGTGAGCCAGCCGGAGATGCAGCCCGGGGGGCCCGCCCGGGAGGAGGGGGACGCCTCGCACGGGGCGTCGCACGAGGTGCCTCACAGGGCGTCTCACGGGGTGCCGCACAGCGATCTGACCGGGAGGCCCTTCCCGCTCGGCGACTGGGGGGAGCCCGCGGAGCGGCTCGACGAGCTGTACCGGTGGGTGGAGGGCAATGCGCTGCGGACCACCGAGTGGTACTTGGCCGACCGCGTCCGCAAGCGCCGCGCGGCCAGGGCCCTGCGGGCGGCCACCGCCCTGGGCGTCGTCGCGGGCGCCGCGCTGCCGCTGCTGGACCTGACGGGTGTCGCGAGCGGGGCCGCGGGGTGGGGATATCTGTCGCTGCTGCTGGCGGGGGCGTGTGTGGCCTGCGACCGGTACTTCGGCCTGACGTCCGGCTGGATAAGGGACGTGGCCACGGCACAGGCGGTGCAGCGGCGGCTGCAGGCTCTTCAGTTCGACTGGGCGTCGGAGAGCGTACGAGAGGTGCTGGGGCCCACGGAGGGCACCGCGAGCGAGGCGGCGGAGCGGTGCCTGGGGGTGCTGCGCAGGTTTTCGGAGGACGTGACGGAGCTGGTCCGGGCGGAGACGGCGGACTGGATGGTCGAGTTCCGGGCCGGCCCGGCACCGCTGGTGATGCAGTCGGTGGCGGCGACGTCGGCCCCGCGCCAGGACCAGACGGCGCCGGGGCCGCGGATCCCGCTGCCGCCGGGAACGCGCCCGAACATGCCGCGCCAGAGACCCCCGGAGCCGCGCTGAGCCGAGCCGAACCGGGGCCGAGCCGGGCCGCGCTCGCAGGCATGGCTGGCGCAGGGGCCGGGCTCGCAGGCATGGCTGGCGCAGGGGCCGGGCTCGCAGGCATGGCTGGCGCAGGGGCCGGGCTCGCGGGGATCGCGGGCGCAGGGACCGGGCTCGCGGCGGATGCGCGAAGGGCGCCTCCGTCGAGGAGGCGCCCCCTGTGCCGTGCCGGCCGGCCGGCCGGTCGGTCGGTCGGTCGGTCGGTCGAAGACGGTGCGGTCAGCTAAAAATGATCATGGAGCCTTGGCCGAGGCTGCGGGTCGCCGCCGCGTGGAGGCCCAGCCAGACGTGCCGTTCGCGGGCGAAGGGGCTCTCGTCGTACGGAATCGGGCCCGCCGGCTCCTCGAGGGAGGTGGGGCGTTCCGGAGGGAGGGGCGCCGCCGGGGGGTTGGCCGGGTCGATGCCGATCGAGGGGCCCACGAATTCGAGCTCGCGCAGCAGGCCCTGGGAGGAGCCCAACGGGCCGCCGCCCTCCAGGAGTTCCTCGGTGGACAGGGGTGCGGCGAAGTCCACCGGGACGTACGCGCCGGCGTGGTCGTAGTGCCAGACCAGATGGGACTGCTGGGCGGTCGATTCGAACATCTCCAGGAGCTGCTCGTAGTCGCCTCCGAGTTCATCCACGGGTGTGACGGCGAGACCGCAGAGCTGGAGGAGATACGCCCGGCGCAAGAAGTGGAGGGCGTCGTAGTCGAATCCGGCGACCGGCGCCACGTCACCCGAGAGTCCCGGCATGTAGGCGAAGACGGGGACGGTCGGCAGACCGGACTCGGTCAGGGCCTTGTCGTAGGCCGCGATCTCTTCGGCGAAGGGATTGTCGGGGCTGTGGCACAGCACATCGACGAGGGGGACCAGCCACAGGTCACAGGCCAAGGCAGGCTCGCTCTCCGTCAGGTTCGTACGATGGTCGGGACAGCGTAGTGCGCCGCGTACGCTCCGCACAGTCAGTGGGCATCAGTCACACATCAGCGGGCCTCACCGGCCCCGGGTGCCCATCCCCTACCCACCCACCAGCGCTCTTCTTCCCCATACGGCCCAGCAGTTTCGCGGACTGCCCGGCAGTTCCGGCCGTCGCCGGGTCACCGCCCGCTCATGCCGAGCGGCGCTCCAGACGGTCCGCCCACCGCAGCGCGAGGTCGTTGTCCGACATGGTGGCCTCACGCGCCGCCCGGGCGTCCCCGAGGGTGATGGCGTCCACGAGGTCCGTGTGGCCACTCCAGAGCCACTGCTGGACGTCGGGCTCGGCCCGCAGCCGGGGGACGGCGAAGACCCAGACCTGGACGCGCAGCCGGTGGAGGAATCCGGCGATGTAGCGGTTGGCGACGAGCGCCCCGAGTTCACGCCAGAACCGCAGGTCGTAACCGATGAGGACGTCCAGCTCGCCGCCCCGCGCGGCGCGCGAGGCCTCGTCGGCGCGGCGGCGTACGGAGACCAGGGCGGGCCCGTCCGTCAGAGGCGGGAACGGCGTCCCGTCCACGCGGAAGATGCCGTCCAGGATGAGGGCGCGGGCCTCGACCATGTCCCGGAAGTCCTCGACGGAGAACCGGTGCACCTGGAAGCCCCGGTGCTGGATGGAGTCGAGCAGGCCCTGGCCGGTGAGATCGACGAGAGCTTCACGCACGGGCGTCGCGGAGACCTCGTACTGCTCCGCGATCTGCTTGACCGTGAATTCCTGGCCGGGCTTGAGGCGTCCGGCCAGCACCTCGTCGCGCAGCGCGTCGGCGATCTGCTGCCGCAGCGTGTTGCGGGTGACAGCTCCGCTCGCGAGCATGGCGTGGGTCCCCTCCGTCCGGTTCCGCACACCTTAAGCCAGGGGGATTCCCCGCCGGTGCGGCCCGTGGGTGCCTCGGGGCCGGGACAGCGGGCGACCGGCCCCGCCACGGGGCTGCCCGCCGGGCCGGATTCCAGCCGGTGTTCCGGCCTTCCTCCAGTCCGGCGGGCCCTCCCCCATCCCGCATCCCGATCCCGCATTCCGCGTCCCGCATCCGCAGCGCGCGTCGGAGCCCCGCGGTCGCCGCCCGCCTACACCGTGTGCTCGTCCGCCACCGACAGCGCGGCGTCGAGCGCGGCGAGGCCCTCCTTGGCCTCCGCCTCGGTGATGTTGCAGGCGGGAACGGCGTGCGTGCGGTTCATGTTGATGAAGGGCCAGAGTCCCTGCTTCTTGGCCGCCGCGCCGAAGGCCGCCATGGGCGCGTTGGCCTCGCCGGTGGCGTTGTACGGGACGAGCGGCTCGCGCGTCTCCTTGTTCCGTACGAGGTCGAGGGCCCAGAAGGCGCCGAGGCCGCGGACCTCGCCGACCGAGGGGTGCCGCTCGGCCAGTTCGCGCAGGCCGGGGCCGAGGACGTGCTCGCCGAGGTGGGCAGCGTGCTCGACGACCTTCTCGTCCCTCATCACCTCGATGGTGGCGATGGCGGCGGCGCAGGCGAGCGGGTGCCCCGAGTAGGTCAGACCGCCCGGGTAGGGGCGCTTGTCGAAGGTCGCGGCGATCTCGGCGCTGATCGCCACACCGCCGAGCGGTACGTAACCGGAGTTCACGCCCTTGGCGAAGGTGAGCAGGTCCGGCACGACGCCGTAGTGCTCGGTGGCGAACCACTTTCCGGTGCGGCCGAAGCCCGCCATGACCTCGTCGGCGATGAGGACGATGCCGTACCGGTCGCAGATCTCGCGGACACCGGTGAGGTAGCCGGGCGGCGGGGTCATGATGCCGGCGGTGCCCGGGACGGTCTCCAGGATGATCGCGGCGATGGTCGCGGGGCCCTCGAAGGCGATGGTGTCCTCCAGGTGCGCGAGGGCCCGCTCGCACTCCTGCTCCTCGGTCTGCGCGTAGAACGGCGACCGGTAGAGGAACGGCGCCCAGAACCGGACCACGCCGGCGGAGCCGGTGTCGGAGGCCCAGCGGCGGGGGTCGCCGGTGAGGTTGATCGCCGTGGAGGTGGCGCCGTGATACGAGCGGTAGGCGCTCATCACCTTGTGGCGGCCGGTATGCAGCCGGGCCATGCGCACGGCGTTCTCGACGGCCTCGGCGCCGCCGTTGGTGAAGAAGATCTTGTCCAGGTCGCCGGGGGTGCGCTCGGCGATGAGGCGTGCGGCCTCGGAGCGTACGTCGATGGCGAAGGCGGGCGCGAAGGTGGTGAGTTTCGCGGCCTGCTCCTGGATGGCGGCGACCACCTTGGGGTGCTGGTAGCCGATGTTGGTGTAGACGAGGCCGCTGGTGAAGTCGAGGTAGCGGTTGCCGTCGTAGTCCCAGAAGTACGAACCCTCGGCGCCGGCGACGGCGAGCGGGTCGATCAGGCCCTGGGCGGACCAGGAGTGGAACACATGCGCGCGGTCGGCGGCCTTCACGGCCGCGCCGGCCTGGGGATCGGGTTCGGCATGAGGGGTCATACGGCCAAGGGTAAGGACGCCCAGGTGGGGACGGACATGGCCACCTTGTATGGACTGGGCCACTTTCGTCGGCAGGGTGTCCACCCTGTGGGACGACCCTCCGGGCCACCCCCTCCCATTGACAGCATTCTGTCGATATGACAGTCTGCTGTCATAGTCGAAGCGCACGCAAGGGCACAGGAGGCCGGCATGACCAGCACCGCCACCCACACCCCCACAAGCTCCCGCGGGACCGTTCACCTCGCGGTCTACGACTCCCTCGCCGACTGGGAGACGGGCCACTCGACGGCCTGGCTCGCCCGCTCCGGGTACGAGATCAGGACGGTCGGGCCCGGCACCACCCCCGTCACCTCCCTCGGGGGCCTGCGCATCACACCCGACATCGCGCTCGACGACCTGGAGCCCGAGGACAGCGCCCTGCTCATCCTTCCCGGCGCGGACCTGTGGGACTCCGGCGACGAGCTGGCCCCCTTCGCCGCGAAAGCCCGCGCCTTCCTCGACGCCGGGGTGCCCGTCGCCGCGATCTGCGGCGCCACCGCGGGACTCGCCCGCGAGGGACTGCTCGACGACCGGCCGCACACCAGCGCGGTCTCCTTCTATCTGGCCGCCACCGGCTACAAGGGCGGCGCGTCCTACGTCGAGGCCGACGCCGTCACCGACGGCGACCTGATCACGGCCGGCCCGACCGAGCCGGTCGCCTTCGCCCGCGAGGTGCTCGGCAGGCTCGGGGCCTTCGAGGGCCTGAAGCTGGACGCCTGGTACCGGCTCTTCCACGACTCCGACGCCGCCGCGTACGAAGAGCTCAACGCGCAGGAGGAGACGGCTTCATGAGCCGCGAAGAACAGGACGCGCTCAGCAGGACCGCCCTCGCGGTCTTCCGGCTCAACGGCCAGTTCCTCTCCGTCTCCGAGGAACTGGCCGGACCCGCCGGGCTGACGGCCGCCTGGTGGCAGGTCCTCGGAGCCGTACTGCCCGAGCCGCTGTCCGTCGCGGGGATCGCCCGCGTCATGGGCATCACCCGGCAGAGCGTGCAGCGGGTCGCGAACCTGCTGGTGGAACGCGGCCTCGCGGAGTACGCCCCCAACCCCGCCCACCGCCGCGCCAAGCTCCTCGCCCCCACCGCCGAGGGGCGGGCCGTCATCAAGAAGATCGACCCGGGTCACGCGGAGCTGGCCGCCCGGCTGGTCGGCGAGCTCGGAGGGCAGGAGCGGTTCGACGAGACCGTACGCGTCCTGGAGCGGCTGTCGCGGGCGCTGGACGCGATCACGGGTGACCGGGGCGGTACAGCGAGCTAGTCATGTACGCCATGGCCTCCGTGAAGACGGGGTCGGACATGCGCCGCTCCATCTCCTTCTCGTCGACATCCTCGATGTGCGTCTGGATCCACCAGAGGTTGCCGAACGGATCGCGCACCCGGCCGACCCTGTCCCCGAAGAACAGATGCGTGACCTCGCTGACGGAGGTGCCGCCCGGCCTCGACCGCGCGCCGGTGGGTGGCGTCCGCGTCCTCCACGTAGAGCCGGAGGAACGCGGGCGTCACCGGCCAGTCCGCCGGGCTGTCGAAGGCCATCAGCCGCGCGTCACCGATGCGCAGTTCGGCGTGACCGATCCTCCCGTCCTCCATGACGACCCGGCCCAGGTCCTCGGCACCGAAGGCGCGTTCCAGATAGTCGATCAGCGCCGCGGTGTCGGGGGAGATGATCCACGGCGTGATCGTGGTGTAGCCCTCGGGAACGGGCCTGACCTGTGCGGACATGAGCTGCTCCTCACCGATGGAGTGTGGTGGGAACGACGCTGGGGGCCATTGAGGACAGAAGACGGCCTAGTCGCGCCTCACGCGCCGACGGTTCCGTCGATCCCCTCGCGCAGGAAGTCCGCGTGACCGTTGTGCCGGGCGTACTCGTGGATCATGTGCAGCATCACCAGCCGCAGGGACACGTCAGCGCCCCACCGTGGCTGATGCCCCGTCACATCGAGGGACTCCGCCTCCGCTTCGATACGACGGGCGTGCTCCACCTCCGCCTGCCAGGCCGCGAACGCCTCGGACCGGGTGGCGGTGCGGGCGTCGTAGGCCACCTGGTAGTCGTTCTCCGACCAGACCAGCGGAAGGTCCTCCCCGTTGATCACCTTGCGGAACCAGCTGCGCTCCACCTCCGCCATGTGACGCACCAGGCCGAGAAGGCTGAGCGTGGACGGTGGCATCGACTGCCGCCGCAGCTCGTCGTCGGTGAGTCCGTCGCACTTCATGGCGAGGGTGGCGCGGTGGAAGTCGAGGAAGGCGCGCAGGGTCTCGCGCTCACCCGCGGTGAGGGGCGGCCCGACGCGCTCGGTCGTGGCAGGGTCGGTCGTCGCGGGGTCGGTCGTCGTGCGTTCCGTTGTCATGAGGCTCAGTCAATCGTCAGAGGCGCACGCGGTGCACCCGGAATTCGCGCCGCGGTCAGTGCGCTCCGGGCAGGCGGAGCCTGAGAAAGCCGTCGGATCCGGGTTCCGGCTCCACGCCGGTGCCGAAGGGCCGCCCGACCCTGGTCAGCACCTCGCACAGCCAGGCGGCGTCCGCCGCCGGCGCGTGGTCGAGCCGCATCCGCCGGGCCCGCAGGGGAGCGATCCGCAGTCCGGCGAGCTCGCCCGTGTCCGGGTCCAGGGACGGGAAGTACAGCAGGCGCAGGTCGTCCCGGTACCGCTCGTAGCCCGTGATGCCCTCGTAGTCGTCGATGAGGTCTCCGCAGCCGTACAGGACGAGTTTGCCCCGGTAGACCTCGATCGGGCGGGGATGGTGCGAGGAGTGGCCGTGCACGAGGTCGACCCCGCCGTCGACGAGCCGCCGGGCGAAGGCGGTCTGGGCGCGCGGGACCGTGTAGCCCCAGTTCGAACCCCAGTGGATCGAGACGACCAGCAGGTCACCGTCGCGCCGCACCTCACTCAGCCGCCGAACGAGACCCTCCGCGTCCCCGGCGGACAGCTCGGGCAGGAAGTCGACGCCCGGCCGGTCCTCCGTCGCCGCCCAGTGCGCCGGGATCCCGCTGGACGCGGTCCCGCAGGACAGTACGACCACGCGCCCGCCGCCCGGCGTGGCCACCGCGGCCGGCCGCCGCGCCTCGGTCAGTTCCCGTCCCGCGCCGGACGGCCGCAGCCCCGCGCCCCGCAGGACGTCCAGGGTCTCCTCCAGGCCCCGGCGCCCGAAGTCCAGTACGTGGTTGTTGGCGAGCCCGCACACATCGGGGCGGGCGACCGTCAGGCAGGGGATGTTGGCGGGGTGCATCCGATAGGTGACGGCCTTGTCCGGGGCGAAGTCGGCGCTCGTGGTGACGCTCGTCTCCAGATTGATGACCCTGACGTCGGGGGCGGCCGCCTCCAGCGTCTCCAGCGCCGCGCCCCAGGGCCAGGCGGGGTCCACGGGCGCGGGGACGGGGCCGTGGGCGGCCTCGGCCAGCGCGACGTAGTCCCGGGCGTCCCGGATGTACGCCTCCCGCAGCTCGGGGTCACCGGGGTGCGGAAGGATCTGGTCGACGCCCCGGCCCGGCATCACATCGCCGCTCAGGAAGAGCGTCACGAGGGCCCGGCCCATGCGCCCATCCTCCCACCGTCCGGGATCGGCCCACCGTGCGAGGCTCCGCCGCCCCCGGCCTCGCCGCCAGGCCCTCCCCCGTCCGGCGGAGGCGGTTCGTCCCCGGGCGTGATCATGCCCCGGGGCCGGCCGAGGACGCTGAAGCCATGACCACTGCCGGGCGTCCCGCGCCCCTCCCTCATCCCGCGCCCCTCCCCGCCGGGCATCCCGGCCACGGCACCGAGCGACCCGTCCCCCGCTGGGCCGACGTCGTCGCCCACGCGATTCCCCTGGTCGCCCTACCTGTCTGCCTGTGGCGCCTTCCGTACGCCTTCGGTTACGACATGGGCAGCACCCAGCCACCGTCACCGTGGCAGTGGTGGCACGTGCCGTACGTCTTCGGCCTCAGCCTCCTGTCCGAGGCGGTCGCGCTTCTCTGCCTCGGTCTCGTGCGCCGCTGGGGCGAGGTGGTCCCGGCTCGGGTCCCCCGGCTCGGCGGCAGGCGCATACCGCCGTTCGCGGTGATCGTTCCGGCGACGCTCGGCGGACTGCTCTTCACCGCGCTGTTGGTCGACTGGGTGTGCGGAGTCTTCGGGATCGGGGGCGCCGCCCGGCCCCCGTACGAGGACGGCTGGTACGTGCTGGCGACGACGGTCGGGGTGCTGATGACCCTCTGGGGACCGATGATCCTGGCCCTCACCTACGCCTATTACCGTCGCCGCCGCTGATCTTCCTGTGTAGCCTAGGCAAGAACCTAGAGCTCCTAGGCAAGGGCTCAGGTCCAACGAACAGGAGACGCGCCGTGAACCACCCGCCGAAGACCGGCACCCTGGCCGTGCCGGGCGCGACCCTGCACTACGAGGTCCGGGGCACCGGACCCGTGCTGCTGCTCATCCCCGGCGGCGGAGCCGACGCCTCCGCGTACGACGGACTCGGGGGCGCGCTCGCCCACCGGTACACCGTCGTCTCGTACGACCCGCGCGGGAAGTCCCGCAGCGTCCTGGACGGACCGGTCACCGACCAGCGGGTGGAGGAGCAGAGCGAGGACGCGTACCGGCTGCTGCTCCACGTCCTTCCCGACGGCGAGCGGGCCTTCGTCTTCGGCAGCAGCTCGGGCGCGATCATCGCGCTGGACCTGCTGACCCGGCACCCCGAGAGGGTCCACGTGGTCGTCCCCCACGAGCCGCCCGTGGTGGAGGTGCTGCCGGACGCGGCCGATCACCGGGCCTTCTTCGCCTCGGTCCCCGCCGCGTACGAGCGGGGCGGGCTCGCCGCCGCCGTCGCGGTCATGAACGAGGGTGTCGGAGAGCAGGGCGGCGAACTGCCGGACCCCGACCGGCTGCCCGCGCCCCTCGCGGAGTCGTTCCGGCGGGTCCTGGCGAACATGCCGTTCTTCCTGGTGCGGGAGTTGCGCCAGTACACGGCGTACGTACCGGACGAGGAAGCGCTCGCGGACATGGTGCGCGCCCGGCCGGGGCAGCTCGTGCTCGCCGGGGGCCGTGACTCCCGCGGAAAGCTGCTGTACCGGCCGGGCGCGGCTCTGGCGGAGCGGCTCGGCGTGGAGTTCGTCGAGTTCCCGGGTGGCCACACGGGGTACCGAGGCCACCCGAACGCCTTCGCTCCGGTGCTGGAGAAACTGCTCAGCAGTACAGGTTCGCGCCCGGCGTGACGCCGAGGATCTGCGTGAACCGCTGGTAGCTGTCCACCCGGCTCTGGACCTGGGCGGGGTTCTTCCCGTCGCACTCCAGCGAGCCGTTGATCGAGCGGATCGTCTGACCGAAGCCGGCGCCGTTGACCATGGCGTTGTGGCCGGTCATCGTGCCGGGGCCGTTCTGGGTGTTCCAGTACCAGAGACCGGTCTTCCAGGCGATGGGCGCCTCGCGCTCGACCCGGTAGGGGTTGTTGAGCAGGTCGATGCCCAAGGCGTCACCGGCGGCCTTGTAGTTGAAGTTCCAGCTCAACTGGATCGGTCCGCGACCGTAGTACGCGGCCTGTCCGGCCGGGCAGCCGTAGGGCTGGCTCGTGTCGCAGTAGTGCGGGTAGTTGGCGGTGTTCTGCTCGACGATGTGGACCAGACCGCCGGTCTCATGGCTGACGTTGGCGAGGAAGGCGGCGGCCTCCTGCTTCTTCACGGTGTCGCTGCCGGTGTTGGCGAAGCCCGGGTACGCGCTCAGGGCCGCGGTGAGGCCGCTGTAGGTGTAGAACGAATTCCGGTTCGGGAACATCTGGTTGAACTGGGCCTCGCTGACGACGAAGCCCGAGGGGTTCGGACCGGGGCCCGGGTCGGTGCCACCGCACGCGCCCTGGTCGGACCAGACGTCCGTGGTGCCGGGCCGCTCGTTCTGGGTCCACCACTTCGCGTACCAGTTGTGGCCGTTGTACGAGGCGGTCTTGCCGCCGGTGTAGACGGTGGCGGAACTCCAGGGCGTGGCGCAGGCGGCGGCAGAGGCGACGGAGGCGGGGAGGAGGACGGCCAGTCCGACGGCCGTGGTGAGTGCGGCGAAGAGAGACAGCAGGCGTCGCAACATGCGTGCGTCCTTCCGTGTGGGGACGCCCACCGAATCGCGATTGGTATGGACCTGTCAAGGTCTAGACCACGGCTTGTTACAGAGCGGCGGACCGCCGCCTCAGCGCCTCCCGGAGGGCCTGCGGCCGGCTGCGCCGCCTCGAGCGCGTGGGCGGACGGCACGCCTCGCATCCTGATGCGGCCGGGCGGGGAGCCGTACGGCGAAGGGCGCCCCGCCGACGGTCGTCGGCGGGGCGCCCTTCTCGAGCAGCGGCGGTTGCCGCGTGGCTGCTACAGGAACGAGTTGATCTCGATCGTCTCGGTCCGGCCGGGGCCGACACCGATCGCCGAGATCGGCGCGCCCGACATCTCCTCCAGCGCCTTCACGTACGCCTGCGCGTTCTTCGGCAGGTCGGCGAAGGTCTGCGCCTTGCTGATGTCCTCGGTCCAGCCGGGCAGCATCTCGTAGATCGGCTTCGCGTGGTGGAAGTCGGTCTGCGAGTACGGCAGCTCCTCGACGCGCTTGCCGTCGATCTCGTACGCGACACAGACGGGGATCTGCTCCCAGCCGGTGAGGACGTCGAGCTTGGTGAGGAAGAAGTCCGTGAGGCCGTTGACCCGGGTCGCGTAGCGGGCGATGACCGCGTCGAACCAGCCGCAGCGGCGGTCACGGCCGGTGGTGACACCGCGCTCGCCACCGATGCGGCGCAGCGCCTCGCCGTCCTTGTCGAACAGCTCCGTCGGGAACGGGCCGGCGCCGACGCGGGTGGTGTACGCCTTGAGGATGCCGATGACACGGCTGATCTTCGTCGGGCCCACGCCCGCGCCCGTGCAGGCACCGCCGGCGGTCGGGTTCGAGGAGGTGACGAAGGGGTACGTGCCGTGGTCGACGTCGAGGAGGGTGCCCTGACCGCCCTCGAAGAGGACGACCTTGCCCTCGTCGATGGCGTTGTTCAGGATCAGCGTCGTGTCGGCGACGTACGGCTTGATCTGCTCCGCGTACTGGAGCATCTCCTCGACGATCTTGCCGGACTCGATCGCACGGCGGTTGAAGACCTTGGCGAGGAGCTGGTTCTTCTGCTCCAGGGCGGCTTCGACCTTCTGCTCCAGGATCGACTCGTCGTAGAGGTCCTGGACGCGGATACCGACCCGGTTGATCTTGTCGGCGTAGGTCGGGCCGATTCCCCGGCCGGTCGTGCCGATCTTCCGCTTCCCGAGGAAGCGTTCCGTCACCTTGTCCAGCGTGACGTTGTACGGGGTGATCAGATGGGCGTTTCCGCTGATCAGGAGCTTGGACGTGTCGACGCCGCGGTCATTGAGCCCGCTCAGCTCGGAGAGCAGGACCGCCGGGTCCACGACGACACCGTTTCCGATGACCGGAGTACATCCCGGCGAGAGGATTCCGGAAGGGAGCAGATGCAGCGCATACTTCTGGTCGCCCACGACGACGGTGTGACCGGCGTTGTTGCCACCCTGGTATCGCACTACATAGTCAACGGATCCACCGAGGAGGTCGGTGGCCTTTCCCTTGCCCTCGTCACCCCACTGAGCACCGAGCAGCACAAGTGCGGGCACAGGCGTACACCCCTTCCGGGTGGGGCATGTCCAAGGTCAGGGGGCAGAAAAACGTCGTACGACGGTGTACGACACAGCCTGAGCCGTCGAACCGGTTGCCCCGGAATAGACGAAGCCCCTGGCGCAATAGCGCAAGGGGCTCTTGCACAAAGATGCTACCCGAGGAAGGACCGAGGTGTCGGCTCACGACCAGCTCCTGGTGGTCATCGACCCGGTCGCCCGCCGAATCGACGGCGAGTCTGTACGGATCGCGAAAGATGTTCTCTGCGCCGGATCCACGGCGAAGATTTGCCTCCCGGAGAGCCCGGAGGAGTTCGCCCGGGCCTTGGCGCGCCGGGGCTCCCGGCGCCCCGTACTGATCGGCGACGACCGTGCGCTGCTACGCACCGTGACCCTGCTGCACCGGGAGCGTGAGCTCGCGAGGGGGTCACTGTCGCTGGTCCCGGTCGGGATCCCGGGTTCTTTGGAACTCGCCCGTTCGCTCGGCGTGCCGCTGGGGGCGGTCGCGGCGGCACGGGCGGTCCTGGAAGGAGCCGTACGCCGGCTCGATCTGCTCGTCGACGACAGCGACGGCGTGGTGGTCGGGGGCCTGCGGATCCCGGCGGCGCCCGGGCCGGTCGTGTCGTTCGGCCAGCCGCCCTCCGTCTGGGACACCTGCCGCTCCCTGGTCCGCACCCTGGTCCGGCCGGCGCCCGCGCCGCCCTCCGTGCGCACCCACCGGCTGCGCGTGGAGGCGGACGGGGTACTGCTGGCCGATGTCGGTGAGCCGGTGGAGGGGGTCAGCGTCCGCTCCCTCGGTGGCTTCGCCGAGGTGACCGTGAGACCCCGGGGCGCGGAGCCGGTCCGTGCCGAGGCCAGCACGGTGACGGTCTCGGGCCCCGACTTCCGCTACCGCGCGGACGCCCTGGTAGCGGGTCCGGTGCGCCGCAGGACGTGGACGGTTCGCGAGGGGGGCTGGGGCCTGACCCTGCCGGTGCCCTAGCCTCACCGGTCGTCCTGCCGGTCGCCCTGGACCTGCCGGAGACCACCAGGGGGCTGGCCCGGCAGCGCGCGGACGCGGGCGGCGCGGGCCGGCGAGAGACGGGCTTCGCCGTCTCGTACGGGCCGTGGAAGGGCGATCTCGCCACCGCGGACGGGCGGGGCACACCCGCGGACGAGGTGAATGACGCACTGTTCGCGGGAGGCGCCCTGGTACTTCTCGCCGGAGTGGCGGGCGGGGTCGTACGGCGGGCGCGGGGCCGGGGCCTGCCGGCCTGAGGCCCGGGGGCGGCGGGGCCGCCGCACACCCGGGTCGGGGCCGGATGGGGCACCTCAGGCTTCCACCAGCAGGGACTCGAGGCCCCGGATCACATAGCCCGGCTTCCGACGCGGCTCCGACGCGAGGCGCAGGTTCGGCGCGCGGGTCAGAAGGGAGTTCAGGGAGGCCGCCAGTTCCATCCGGGCCAGTGGCGCGCCGATGCAGTAGTGCAGGCCCGCGCTGAAGGAGATGTGCGGGTTGTCGCGGCGCGTGAGGTCCAGGATGTCCGGGGCGCGGAAGACCGCCGGGTCGCGGTTGGCCGAGCCGAAGAGGAGGGCGACTTCCGAACCGCGGGGGATCACCGTGCCGTCGATCTCGATGTCGTCGAGGACCCAGCGCTCGAAGAGCTGCAGCGGAGTGTCGTAACGCAGGAGTTCCTCCACAGCTGTGGAGGACAACGTGTGGTCCGCCCGCAGCGCCGCCAGCTGTTCGGGGTGCCGGAAGAGCGCCCACCAGCCGTTCACGGTCGCGTTCACCGTCGCCTCGTGCCCCGCGTTCAGCAGCAGCACGCACGTGGAGATCATCTCCTGCTCCGACAGCCGGTCGCCCTCCTCGTACGCGGCGATCAGCCCGGAGATCAGGTCCTGCCCCGGCTCCTTGCGCCGCTCCGCGATCAACTCCCGCAAGTACGCCGAGAATTCGACCGAGGCCACGACCGCGCGCCGCGCCGTCTCCTCCGAGGGATTCAGCTCGTACATCCCGCAGATGTCCGCCGACCACGGCCGCAGCGCCGCCCGGTCCCCCTGCGGAATTCCCAGCATCTCGGCGATGACCGCGACCGGCAGCGGCTCGGCGACGGCGGCCAGCAGGTCGCCTCCGCCGGCCGCGACGAGCCCGTCGACCAGGTCGTCGGCCAGCCGGTGGACGTACGGCCGCAGTCCCTCCACCGTCCGTGGGGTGAACGCCTTGGAGACCAGGCGCCGGATCCGCGTGTGGTCCGGCGGCTCCAGATCGAGCATTCCGTGGTCGTTGAGCGTGTGGAAGGGCTCCTGCGACGCCGGCGGCGCGCTGCGCCCGAAGTCCTCGTGCCGGAAGCGGTGCTGGTACGTACGCCCCAGGCGCCGGTCCCGCAGCAGCGCGGACACATCGGCGTGATGAGGCACCAGCCACTGCCCCGTCGGCTCGAAGTAGTGCACCCTCCCCCGTGCGCGCAGCTCGGCGTACGCGGGGTAGGGGTCGGCGACGAAGGCCGGCGACGCGGGGTCGAAGGGCGCGGAGTCTGCATCCATGCGGGGACGCTACCCGGCCGGACGGGCTCGGGCACAGGGCCCCGCCCGACGGCGGCCAGGACGGTCCCGGCACGGCGCGAACCCGCCCTACCCCGGCGTCACCAGCCTCGCCTCGTACGCGAACACCGCCGCCTGCGTCCTGTCCCGCAGCCCCAGCTTCACCAGGATCCGGCTCACATGCGTCTTGATCGTCGACTCCGCGACCACCAGATGGTCCGCGATCTCCGCGTTCGACAGGCCCTGCGCGATCAGCACCAGGACCTCCGTCTCGCGTTCCGTCAGGTCCCCGACGCGCGCCAGCGCCGGCGGCCTCGGGTTCTCCGCCGCCTTCGCGAACTCCGTGATCAGGCGCTTGGTGACGGTCGGCGCGAGCAGCGCCTCGCCGGAGGCCACCACCCGGACGCCGTCCGCGAGCTGCCGGGCCGAGGCGTCCTTGAGCAGGAAGCCCGACGCGCCCGCGCGCAGCGCCTGGTACACGTACTCGTCCAGGTCGAACGTCGTCAGGACCAGCACCTTCGCGTCGGCGTCCGCCGCGACGATCTCGCGGGTCGCCTCGATCCCGTTGAGCTCCGGCATCCGGATGTCCATCAGGACGACGTCCGGCCGCAGCGCCGCCACCTGCGACACCGCCTCGCGGCCGTTGACCGCCTCGCCGACCACCTCGATGTCCGGCATCGCGCCGAGCAGGACGGAGAAGCCCTCACGGACCATGATCTGGTCGTCGACGATAAGGACCTTGATCGTCACTCCGCCCCCTCGCGCACCAGGGCGACCGGAATGAACGCGGTGACCTCGTAGCCGCCGTCGTCCGTACCCTCGGCCGTCATCTCGCCGCCCAGCATCGCCACCCGCTCCCGCATCCCCGTGATCCCGTGCCCCGCCCCGGGCGACGGCTTCACCAGGTCCCGGGCCGGGCCGTTCGCGATCCGCAGACCGAGCCCGCCGAGGACGTACGACACCTCCACCTTCGCGGTCGCCCCGGGGGCGTGCCGCAGCACATTGCTCAGCGCCTCCTGGATGATCCGGTACGCGGACAGCTCGACGCCCTGCGGCAGCTCGCGCACCGCGCCGGTGACGGTCTTGTCGACGCTCAGGCCCGCGTCGCGGACGTTCGCCACGAGGCCGTCGAGGTCGGCCAGGGTCGGCTGCGGGGCGTCCGGCGCCTCGTAGTCCTCGGCCCGTACGACTCCGAGGACCCGGCGCAGCTCGGTCAGCGCGGCGACGGCGTTCTCGCGGATGGTGAGGAAGGCCTGCTCGAGCTCGGGCGGCGGGTTCTCGACCCGGTACGGCGCGGCCTCCGCCTGGATGGCGACGACGGACATGTGGTGGGCGACGACATCGTGCAGCTCGCGGGCGATGGTGGTGCGCTCCTCCAGCAGGGTGCGCTTGGAGCGCTCCTTCTCGGTCACCGTCTGCTGGGCGGTGACCTCCTGTCTGGCCTCCCGGCGGACGTGCAGGACGGTGACGCCGAGCAGGACGACCGCGGAGGCGAACAGCATCTCGGGGCTGTTGCCGCCGTAGCCCCGGTTGAGGAAGACCTCGCCGAACATGCAGTACGCCGCGGTGAGCGCCCACATCCACGCGGCGGTCCGGGGGCGGGTGCGGGCGGCGACGACCGTCAGCACCACGAGGTGTCCGAAGAAGGAGAAGGGCGACCAGGGCACGTCCCCACCGTCGAGGTACGACACCGGTGCCGAGCTGAGCAACGACACCCAGAACGCCGCGACCGGCCGGACGAGGGTGAGCAGCACGGCGGCCGCCGAGACGGCCGCCAGCGGGACGGTCCCGGTGTCGAAGGTCAGCATCAGCATGAACAGCGCGATGGCCGCCACCACGGCGTGCCGCGCCCACACCGCGTACCGGCGTATGCCGCGCGGCAGCCGCCTCACGACGGGGGCGTCCGGCGAGAGGGGCGGCAGCACCCGGTAGGCGAAGACGTCGTCGAAGAGCTCACGGCGCATGCCCCGGAGCGCGCTCGCGGCCAGTCGGTACTCGGGGCTGCGGCTGCCGTGGGAGTCGGCGCGCGGCGGATTCGGCGTGTGGGGCGGGGTCTGTGTCACATCGGCCACGGTAAGGGCGCGGGCGGACGCGGTCGTCACCATGAATACGGATCCTTCCGCGTCCGTCCCAGGTACTACACGCCGCCGTGTCGCGGTATCCGGAACGCCGCCGCGTTCTGGGACGCCCAGGAGGCGAACGTCCGGGCATGGGTGGTGTGCGTCATGCCCGCACGCCGGGGACCCCTGCGGACAGTTCCGGTCCCCGCTCCCCCGGCCTTCTCACCAGGCCAGTTGGGCGATCTCCTCGGCCACCACCGCGCACGCGTCCGCGGCGGGGTCGATCAGGGGGAAGTGGCCGACGTCCTCCAGGAGCGTGAAGCCGACCGTCTCGCCGGCCTTCGCCGCCGCCTCGACATAGGCGTCGGCGACGGCCGGGGGCACCACGATGTCCTCGCGGCCGTGCACGACGGCCGTGGCGATGCCGGTGGGCAGCAGCAGGGCCGGGTCGGCGTACGGCGCCCGTTCGGCGACATGGTCCCGGCCGCCGAGGAGTTGGGTGACGGCTCCGCCGCACACTCCCAGCTCCACCGCCCGCTCGAAGTGCGCGATCGGGGCCAGCGCGACGGCGCCACGCAGCGCCGGGGGCCCGGCCGGCCGCCAGGGGGAGCCGGCGGGAAGGACATGCCGGGCCGCCGCCCACAGCGCCAGATGCCCGCCCGCCGAGTGCCCGGTGACGACGATCCGGCGCGGATCGGCCTGCGGAAGGTGTGCGGTGACCAGGTCGGGCAGCGCGTCCAGCGCCGCGGCCACGTCGTCGAAGGTCTCCGGCCAGCGTCCCGCGACCGGGCCCTCGCCGGCCCGCTGCGCGGGAATGTCGCCGTCGGGCTCGCCGCCGCCGCGGCGGTACTCCACATTGGCGACCGCGAAACCCCGGCGCGCCAGGAAGTCCACGAACGGAGTCAGATGCCGCCGGTCGTACGGCGCCCGCCACGCCCCGCCGTGCAGGGCGACGACGAGCGGCGCCTGCGCCCGTCCGCCGCCCGCCCGTTCACCGCGCGGGGCGTAGAAGTCGACGATCTGGTCCGGGTGTTCACCGTAGGCGGCGGAGGCGTCCGGTTCGACGGCCGGATGCGAGAAGGCCGATGCCTCCTCGGCGGCGTCGCGCGCGGCGGGGTCCGGCATGCTGCTCAACCTTTCGGTGACGGGGCCGAATTGGTCTGACCTGCGGGGACCGTACCAGGACTGGGGCCCCCGCAGATCAAGCCCTCTACTGGCCCAGCACCTCGGCCAGCACCCGCGCCGCCCGCTCGGTGTCGGCGAAACCGACGTACAGCGGGGTGAATCCGAAGCGCAGGACGTCCGGCCGGCGCAGATCACCGACCACGCCGCGCGCGATCAGTGCCTCCATCACGGCCGGGGCGTCCGGGCAGCGCAGGGCGACCTGGCTGCCGCGTTCGGCGTGCGCCTCGGGGGTGAGCGGGACGACCCGGCCCTCCGGGACGTAGGCCCGTACGCACTCCAGGAAGAAGTCCGTCAGGGCCAGCGACTTCGCCCGTACGGCGTCGATCGCGACGCCGTCCCAGACGTCGAGGGCCGACTCCAGCGCGAGCATGGACAGGATGTCGGGGGTGCCGACCCTGCCGCGTACCGCGCCGTCCGCGGCCGTGTAGCCGGGGGTCATCGCGAAGGGATCGCTGTGCGAGTTCCAGCCGGGCAGCGGCGAGTCGAAATCCGCCTGGTGCCGCTCGGCGACGTACAGGTACGCGGGCGAACCGGGGCCGCCGTTCAGGTACTTGTACGTGCAACCGACCGCGAGGTCCACGCCGTGGTCGTCCAGGCCCACGGGCAGTGCGCCCGCGCTGTGGCACAGGTCCCAGACCGCGAGGGCGCCCTCCGCGTGCAGGGCGGCGGTGATACCCGGCAGGTCGTGCAGCCGTCCGGTGCGGTAGTCGACATGGTTGACGAGCGCCGCGGCGGTACGGGAACCGATCGCGGCCGGCAGGTCGGCCGGCGTGACGGGGACGAGCCGCTTGCCCGTCATCCGGGCCGCCGACTCGGCGATGTACCCGTCCGTGGGAAACGTCGTCGCGTCGACCAGGATCTCGTCGCGGCCGTCCCCGGCCAGCCGGGCCGCGGCCACCACCGCCTTGAAGACGTTGACGCTGGTCGAGTCGCCGACCACGACCTGGCCGGGGGCGGCGCCGATGAGCGGGGCTATCCGCTCCCCGATCCGCTGCGGCGCGGTCCACCAGCCGCTCTCGTCCCAGGAGCGGATGCGCAGCTCACCCCACTCGCGGGTGAGGACGTCCGCCATGCGGGCGGGGACGTGGCGGGGCAGCGCCCCGAGCGAGTTCCCGTCCAGGTAGACCCCGTCGTCGAGGGCGAACAGTTCCCGGTGCTTGGCCAGCTCGTCGCCCGCGTCCAGGGCGGCGGCCTCGGCGGCGAGCGACTCAGACATGGCTGCGCGCCGTCCACAGCTCGGGGAAGACGTTCTTGCGGGCCCGCTTCTCCAGCCAGGCCACGCCGGCCGAGCCGCCGGTGCCGGTCTTGGAGCCCATCGCCCGCCGGGTCGCCACGAGGTGGTCGTTGCGCCAGCGCCAGACCAGTTCGCCGACATCCGTCAACGCCTCGCCCAGACGCACCAGTTCGGCGTTCTGGTCGGGGTCGGCGTAGATCTGCGCCCAGGTGTGCTCGATCACCGGCGACGGCTCGTACTTCTGCGACAGGTCCCGCTCGAGCACCTCGGCCGGGATCGGCAGCCCGCGCCGCGAGAGGAGCCGCAGCACCTCGTCGTACAGGCTCGGCTGGTACAGCGCCTTCTCCAGCTCCGCGTGGACGCGCGGGGCGGCCTTGTGCGGCACCAGCATCGACGCGGACTTCTCGCCGAGCAGGAACTCCATGCGCCGGTACATCGCCGACTGGAAGCCGGAGCCCTCGCCGAGGGCGCTGCGGTAGGCGTTGAACTGCGCCGGGGTGAGCTGCGAGAGCGGGCGCCAGGAGTGGTTCAGCGCCTCCAGCTCCCGTACGGACCGCTTGAGGGCGTCCATCGCCACCGGGACGCGGTCCTCGCGCAGGGCGCGGCTCGCGGTCTCCCACTCGTGGACGATGACGGTGAACCACAGCTCCATCACCTGGGTGGTGACCAGGAAGACCATCTCTCCGGGGTCGTCGGAGAGGGGGTGCTGGAGGTGGGTGAGTACGTCCGCCTGGACATAGTCCTCGTACGGCGTCGTGCCCGCGAAGTCGAGGTTCGGGTCGACCGAACCGGCTCCGGAGGCATCGGGGATAGTCGACATCTCTGTCTCCTCGATACGAACTACCGGGTAGCGGTCCGCTCCCTCCCATCGGCTGTGGAGCCCCGGTCCCCTCGGGTCCGCCCGCTTCGTCGCGTGCGGCCCCACGCGCATCATTACACGAGCGGGCCCTTGATGTAGATGCCATCTTCGTCATACGGATACGCATTCGAACGGCAGCCGTTCAGACCCTTGATCTGCTGCATCATCACCGGCGCGAGCTTGCCCGGGCCCGGGCAGCCCATGTGCTGCCGGATGCCGATCTCATGGCCGACCTCGTGGTTGATGATCAGATGGCGGTACTCGGACGGCGGCCCGGCGAAGGTCGGCGAGCCGAGCAGCCAGCGCTTCAGGTTCACCACGACACCGTCGGTGGTCTCGCAGTTCAGCTCACCGTGCGTGTTGAGGCCCTGGGCGAGGCAGAGCTTGTCGGCGGTCTTCGGCGTGGCGATCCGGATGACGAAATCGGCGTTCTCCGACACCAGCTGGAAGGAACCCCGGCCGTGGGCGGCCCAGCCGCGCGGGTGGGCAAGGATCTGCTGGATCTCGGCCGCGGCCTGCTTGGCGGATACGTCCACCCCGTCCTCGACCTGGACGCGGTAGCGGCGCACGGTCCCCGCCCCGACGGCCTTGCCCGCGGCCTGCGCGGTGCTGAAGGTCCCGGCGCCCGAAGGGGGAACGTCCTTCTCGTCGACCTTCTTCTCCTGCTTCTTCACGGCCTTGGAGGGCGACGCCTTGGGGGACGCGGAGACGGAGACCTTCGGCGCGGGCGGCGAGGCCGGCGCCGCGGCGGTGGCCGACGAGGACTGTTTCCCGTCCGCGCGATCGTGGGTGGTGCCCACCTCGTCACCCCAGAAGGCGAGGGCGGCGCCGCTGCCGAGGATCATGACGCCCAGACCGACGGCGAGCAGGAGTATCGGCCCGAAGGGGCGGCCGCCGCGCCTACCGCCTCCGCTTCTTCGCCCCCCGCCGCTGCTGCTCGCCCTGCTACTGCTGCGGCGGCGGCCGTGGCCACCACCGCGTTCTTTGGGTGCGGCGGCACGCTTGCCCAAGACAGACTTCTCCCCTGTGTCGGCCGGGTGGGGGAAGAGGGTGTGGGGGACCTCTGCGCCGGCGCTATGAAATCGATGGCGCGTGCGATCGTACCGGCGTCCGGTGAACGCTCCGACGCGACGAGGCCCGCCCCGCCCGGTTTCGTCCGGGCGGAACAGGCCTGTAACGGTGGAGAATTGACGCTCAGCCGAGCGTGTCGGCCGCCGTCTCGGAGGAGTCCCGGAGGAACGTCGAGCAGCGCTCGTACTCCTCCTTCTCGCCGATCGCCTGGGCGGCGCGGGCGAGGGCGTGCAGGGCGCGCAGGAAGCCGCGGTTCGGCTCGTGCTCCCAGGGGACGGGGCCGTGGCCCTTCCATCCGCTGCGGCGCAGCGCGTCCAGACCGCGGTGGTAGCCGGTACGGGCGTACGCGTACGACTCGACGACCCGGCCGACCTCGAACGCCTCGTCGGCGAGCTGGGCCCAGGCCAGCGAGGACGTGGGGTACTTCGCGGCGACATCGTCGGGCGCGGCGCCGCCGGCGAGCAGCTCGCGCGGCTCCGGTTCGTCGGGCAGACGGGTGGGGGGAGGTCCCCCCAGCAGGTTCTCGTGGATGGCCATGCCCTCAGTCTGCCTGACCCCGGCGCGCCTCCGTCCCGCCCGGGTCCAGTGGTGGCGAGGTCACCCCGCAGTGGACCCGGCACTCCGGGTGGCAGCCGGCGCTCTTCGGGTTGCGGACCGTCGCCCATGCCAGGAGGGCGCCTGCCACCAGCAGCCCCGCGCACATCGGCATGGCCCTGCGGAACGTGGCACCGAACTCGCTCGCCGAGCGGTACGCCTCCGGACCCATCCCTGCCAGCAGCGGCAGCGCGGCCACCGCGAGGAGCCCGGCGGCGCGGGCGGCCGCGTTGTTGATCCCGCTGGCCAGTCCCGCCCGGGCCACGTCCACGGAGGCCAGGACCGTGGCGGTGAGCGGAGCCACCAGGACGACCATGCCGAGCCCCATGACCATCAGGGCGGGCAGGACGTCCAGCAGGTACGAGGCGTCCTCGCCGACCCGCAGCATCAGCAGCATCCCGGCGGCGCACAGCAGCGGGCCGGCGGTCAGCGGGATGCGCGGCCCGAACCGCTCCCCCAGCTCGCCGGCCTTCGCCGAGAGCAGCAGCATCAGGAGGGTGGTGGGCAGCAGGGCGGTGCCGGCGCCGAGGGCGGAGTACCCGGAGACGACCTGGAGCTGGAGGGCGGCGAGGAAGAAGAAGCCCGAGAAGGCCGCGTACACACAGAGGGTGACCAGATTGATGGCCGTGAACTGCCGTGAGGCGAAGATCGACGGGGGCACCATGGGCTCGGGCCTGCGCCGCTCGACCACCACGAAGACGGCGCCGAAGGCCAGCCCGAGACCCCCGGCCCACCACGCCTCCCCGATGAGCGCGTAGGTGATCAGGGCCAGGGCGGCGGCACCGAGGACGGCCCCCAGGACGTCGAAGCGGCCCCGCGCCGCCGTGTCCCGCGACTCGGGTACGTGGCGCAGGGCGACCGGCACACACAGCGCGGCGAGCGGCACATTGAGCAGGAACACCCACCGCCAGCCGGGCCCGTCGACGAGCCAGCCGCCCACGAACGGCCCGACGGCCGCACCGACGCCGCCGAAGCCGGACCACAGGCCGACCGCGCGGGCCCGGTCGTCCGGGTGGAAGCTGGCCTGGATCAGCGCCAGCGATCCGGGGGTGAGCAGCGCCCCGCCGACGCCCTGGAGGGCGCGGGCGGCGATCAGGAACCCCGCGTTCGGCGCGATCCCGCACAGCAGCGACGCCACGGCGAACCAGACGGTCCCGACGACGAACACCCGCCGGCGCCCGTAGCGGTCCCCGAGCGCGCCGCCGAGCAGGATCAGCCCGGCGAGCGTGAGCATGTAGGAGTTGACCGTCCACTGGAGGTCGGCCATGTCGGCGCCGAAGTCATGACCGATGTGGGGCAGGGCGACGTTCACGACGGTGGAGTCCAGCAGGACCATCGCGGACCCCAGCACGGTGGTGAACACCACCCACCGTCCCTGGGCCGTGGCCAGCCGAATGTCCATACGGGCCATCCTGTACGGCCGCCCGCCGGTGGGCTAGTCGAGCAGCCCCGCCGTGGCCGGCGGGTGGGCGAACGGGTTCGGCGCGGGCCGGGCGTGGTCGAACTCTCCGGCGAGGAACCGTCGGCATGACGAAGGCCCGGCACCGCATCGGTGCCGGGCCCTCGTCCTCATCCGACTACTTGAGCTTGGTGCCCGTGGAACGCAGCGCCGCGCAGGCCTCGGCCACGCGCTTGGCCATGCTCGCCTCGGCCAGCTTGCCCCAGGTGCGCGGGTCGTAGGTCGACTTCTTGCCGACCTCGCCGTCGACCTTCAGCACGCCGTCGTAGTTCTTCAGCATGTGGTCGGCGACCGGACGCGTGAAGGCGTACTGCGTGTCGGTGTCGAGGTTCATCTTCACGACGCCGTTCTCCAGCGCGGTGGCGATCTCCTCGGCCGAGGAGCCGGAGCCGCCGTGGAAGACGAAGTCGAACGGGGACGCCTTGCCGTACTTCTCGGCGACGCCCGCCTGCAGGTCCTTGAGCAGCTCGGGGCGGAGCACGACGTTGCCCGGCTTGTAGACGCCGTGCACGTTGCCGAAGGAGGCGGCCAGCAGGTAGCGGCCCTTCTCGCCCAGGCCGAGGGCCTCGGCGGTACGCAGGGCGTCGTCGACGGAGGTGTACAGCTCGTCGTTGATCTCGTGGGTGACGCCGTCCTCCTCGCCGCCGGTCGGGGTGATCTCGACCTCAAGGATGATCTTGGCGGCGGCGGCCTTCGCGAGCAGCTCCTGGGCGATGGCCAGGTTGTCGGCGAGGGTCTCGGCGGAGCCGTCCCACATGTGGGACTGGAAGAGGGGGTTCTGACCCTTGGCGACCCGCTCGGCGGAGATGTCGAGCAGCGGGCGGACATAACCGTCCAGCTTGTCCTTGGGGCAGTGGTCCGTGTGCAGCGCGACGGTGACGTCGTACTTCGCGGCCACGATGTGCGCGAACTCGGCCAGGGCGACCGCGCCGGTCACCATGTCCTTGCTGTACTGGCCACCCAGGAACTCAGCGCCACCGGTCGAGATCTGGATGATGCCGTCGCTCTCGGCCTCCGCGAAGCCGCGCAGCGCGGCGTGCAGGGTCTGGGACGAGGTCACGTTGATGGCCGGGTAGGCGAACTTGCCTGCCTTCGCCCGGTCGAGCATCTCGTTGTAGATCTCGGGGGTTGCGATGGGCATGTGTCCGCTCCTTGTGATGCGCGGGGGTGCGATATGTGCAGGCCCTGACCTGGGGGCGACGTCATCGTCGCCCCTATCTTTCCAGACTCTGACGCGGGCTCCACCCCCCGTCGAGGCCCTGCATGGGTGAAGGGCGGGCTGTTTCACGTGAAACAGCCCGCCCTTCACCAAAAGCCCAGGTCACCCCATGTGCAACCGTCGACTCGTCAGTTTCAGCCGAGTCCCAGCTCGTCCAGCGCATACGCGTAGAGGTACGGCACACCAGCCGTTTCCTTGATCTTCTCGGCCGCTCCGGTCGCCCGGTCCACGATCGTCGCGACCGCCACGACCTCTGCGCCGGCGGCGCGTACCGCCTCGACGGCGGTCAGCGGCGATCCGCCGGTGGTGGAGGTGTCCTCGACGACCAGGACACGGCGGCCCTTGATGTCCGGTCCCTCGACCTGGCGCTGCATCCCGTGGGCCTTGGCGGCCTTGCGGACGACGAACGCGTCGAGCGTCCGGCCACGCGCGGCGGCCGCGTGCAGCATCGAGGTCGCCACCGGATCGGCGCCGAGGGTCAGGCCGCCCACCGCGTCGAAGTCGAGATCGGCGGTCAGGTCGAGCATGACCTGACCGACCAGCGGCGACGCGGCGCCGTCCAGCGTGATCCGGCGCAGGTCGACGTAGTAGTCGGCTTCCAGACCCGAGGAGAGGGTCACCTTGCCGTGCACCACGGCCTTGTCCTTGATCTGCTGGAGCAGGTCAGCGCGTACGTCAGTCATGCCCGTCAGCTTAAAGCCGCCCGCTCAGAGCCGCCGCCAGCTCCAGGTCGTCGCGATCTCCAGGGGCTCGATCGGAGTCACATAGTGCGGATGAGTGTTGAGGCCGTTCGGCGGCCCGGACTGGGGCTCCACACAGACGGCGGCCTCCTGCTCGTCGTAGAGGACGACCCACTCGGCGCGGCTGGTCACCTTCAGCTCGAGCCGATCCGGCCAGGTGAGGGTGACGTCGACGCCGTCGGGCATACCGAAGCAGTCGTCCCAGGGGCCCGGGACGGGGCCGATCCGGCGGCCGGTGGGCAGATGGTCGGCGCCGCGCTCCTCCTGCCAGTCGGCGGTGAAGCCGATGCGCACGGGGGCGCTGGGGGTACTGCCGTCGAGCGTGCGGTTGAACCACGGGTGCCAGCCGGCCTGCGCCGGGAAGGAATCGCCCAGGGTCTCGATGCCGAGCTGGATCGTCAGCGTGTCCTCGGTCAGCTCGAAGGTCTGGGTGACCCGCCCGGGATACGGCCAGGGCTCGGCGAGGTCGTAGGTGAAGGCGGCCTCGGCCTTCTCCTCGCGGACCGTCCGCCAGGCGGCGTCGCGGCCGGTGCCGTGGATGGCGTGGGGCGGGGAGTTGAGCGGCATCCGGTGCCGGATGCCGCCATTGGCGAACTGCCCGTTCGCGATGCGGCCGCACCAGGGGACCATGGGGAAGCAGCCGTAGCGCTCACCCTGGCGCAGGAGCTCGATGCCGCCGACGCGCAGGCTCGCGATCCGGCAGCCGTTGTCGGGGTCGATGGTCAACTCGGCGTCGCCCGCCGTCAGTCGCGTCTCGTTGTTGCTCACGCTCCGACCCTAGGACAGGGCGCTGCCCTTGTGACCGGGACGCGGCGGCGCCTCGCGTCAGCGGCGCCGGCGCAGTGCGCGGCCGACCACCACGGCGGAGGCGAGGGCCAGGGCCGCGGCGGGCGCCATCCAGCGGAGCGTGGCGCCGGCGGAGCCGGAGTCGGGTGCAGGGACGGGGGCGTAGCGGCCACGCGGCGGGGCGTGGTCGACCTCTTCCGCGCTGCGGCCGATCATCGTGCGGCGGGCGTGGGCCGCCTCCGCCGGGGGCTCGGCAGGAAGGCCGATGCGGGGCTCGCCGAAGTCGTCGTCCTCGAGGGGGTCCATGGCGGACGGGGGGACCGGGGCGTCGAAGACGGACGGACGGGGCGGCGGCGGGGTGGCTTCGTCCACGTCGTCGGTGAGTTCGTCGACCTCGTCCGTGAGGTCGTCGAGCTCGTCCACGATGCCGGCCGTGGCGCCCGTGGCCTCGTCCGCTTCCGCGGGCTTCTTGTCCTTGTTCTCGTCGCCGTTCCCGGGACTCTCGTCCGCCGCCGTGGTGAGGGATTCCGCGAAGCGGTCCAGCAGGCGGTGCGCGGTGGCCGCGGCCGCGTCGGCCGGGAGCTCCGCCAGCCGGCCCTGGGACGTGGTGGTACCGGTGAACGTCAGCGTCGTACCGTCCCCGGTCGGGGTCAGCCGGATCTCCAGTGCCAGCTTCGCCGCGCCGCTGCCCCGGGCTTCCGTGCCCTCACCCTCGACGGCGAAGCCGCCACCGCGCGCGGTGACGTGCAGGGAGCCGCGGTAGGTGATCGTGTGCCCGGCGACCCGGATCCTCAGACGGCCCGCCAACGGCCCGGCCGTCGTGTCCGCGTTCTGCTGGAGCCCCGGCACACAGCGCGCGACGCGCCCCGGGTCGGCCAGCGTCTGGCGAAGAATCTCGGGCGCAACCGGAACGAACACCTCATGCTCCATGGGATCGAGCCTACTCAGACAGACCGGTCCCGTCTTCGTTTCGACGGCCGCCTCAGCCGCCGTAGCGCGGATGCACCAACGTCGACGGCGCCACGTCCCGGGGCCTCGACCGGTCCTCGACCCGCCCCGCCGCCAGCAGGGCGGGGCTCAGCGTCCGCAGCCGGGGCACGTCCGCCGCGAGCGCCAGGTCCGGCCGGCCGCCCGCCGCCGCCAGGACGAATCCCCAGTCGTGCGGTTCCTCGGACGAGCCTTCGCCGGACCGGTCGGGACCGGCAGCGAACCCGTACGTCCGGCCCGTGGCGCTGTACGGCCGGGTGGCGAAGCCCGCCGCCCGCAGCGTCGCCTCGACCGTCCAGTACGTCCGGGGCCGTGACGACAGCGGCCCGGCGTGCACGGCCAGCCGCCCGCCGTCGGCGAGCACACCGGCCGCGAGCCCGTAGAACTCCGCCGAGTACAGCTTGGTGCTCGCCGTGATGCCCGGGTCCGGCAGATCCGAGATCACGACGTCATATCCCGTCGACGCCGTGCGCAGCCATCGGAACGCGTCCGCGTACGCGACCCTGACGCGCGGGTCGCGGTAGGCGTGCGCGTTCAGCGTCGCGAGCGCCGGGTCGGTGCGGGCGAGGCGTACGACTCCGGGGTCGAGCTCGACCACGGTCACCGACGCGACCCCGGGATAGCGCAGCACCTCGCGGGCGGCGAGGCCGTCCCCGCCGCCGAGGATGAGGACGCGGCGGTGCGGGCCGCGCATCGCGGGGTGGACCAGCGCCTCGTGGTAACGGCGTTCGTCGCGGCCGCTGACCCGCAGCCGCCCGTCCAGGAAGAGGTCCGGCGGGCCCGCCCGCCCCCCGGTCAGCACGACCTCCTGGAGGTCGGTGCGGATGGCGACGCGCACGCTGTCCCCGTACACCGCCCGCCGCGCCGCCCGCTCGAAGTCTCCCGCCAACACCGTCGCCGTGGCCAGCACGGCGAGCACGGTCACATTGACGGTGATCAGCAGCACGCGCGAACGGGCCGTCAGATCCCGCCGGAACAGCCACAGCACCAGCGCGCCACCCGCTATCGCGTTCACCGCGCCCGTGACCAGCGCGCCGGTGAGCTGCCCGAGCCAGGGCAGCAGCAGGAACGGAAAGGCCAGCCCGCCGACGAGCGCGCCCACGTAGTCCGCGGCGAAGAGCTCGGCGACCGTGCTTGCCGCGTCGTCGTCGGCGGGGCCCTCCGGGGGCTCCTCCTGGTGCGACGCGCCCCGGCCCCGGCCCCCCACCGCCGGCCGTGCCGTCCGCTGGATGAGAGACATCAGCAGGGGGATCTCCGCGCCGATCAGCACCCCGATCGCCAGCGAGAACCCGACCAGGACGTAACTGGATTCGCCCATCCACGCGAACGCCGCGTAGAGCACCAGCGCGCTGCATCCCCCCACCAGCGCCAGCGCCGCCTCCACCAGGCCGAACCCGACGGCGGCCCGGCAGCGCAGCCGCTTGGCGAGCAGCGAACCCACGCCCATGGCGAAGACCATCACCGAGAGCACCACCGACGCCTGCGTGACCGAGTCACCGACCAAGTACGAGGCGAGAGCGACCAGTTCCAGCTCGTAGACCAGCCCGCAGGCAGCGCAGACGAAGACCGCGGCGAGGACGAGGGACCGCCCCGCGCCGGGCCGTACTGGCAGCCGCGCCACACGTTCGGGTGGCGCGGAGACGGACGGTTCGATCATGTTCGTAACGCTACGTCACACCCGCATCGCGGCCTGTCACCCACACGGATGTTTAGTCGCTTTCACACCTATAGGGCGGCTGCGATCCGGGCACCAATGCGCGTCCGCGTCACCACCAACTGCCCCTCCTGCGGGTAGGCGTGCCAGGTGCGCCACCGCACCTGTCCCTCGTGGCGCTGCGCCAGCATCGCCGTGAAGGCGTGCGGCGAGCCGGGGAACGTTCCGGCGAGGCCGTTGGGATGGTCGGCGACGAGGGCGAGCAACTCCTGTGCCCGGCCCGCGAACGAGCCCTGCGAGAGCGTCTCGACGCGCGCCGCGAACTCGTACTCCCATCCGCCCACTCGTTTGGACACGCCCAGCGGCAGCGGTGTACTACTGCCGGGCATACAGGCGACGGTTTCCGAGCAGGTGCCCTTCTCCTCCTCGAGGAGCACTTGGTGAGAGGCGCCAAGCAGTCTCAACTGGAGCTTGGCCCCTCTCAGTTCGAGGTCGAGCACGGCGAGGGCGGGCAGCGGCTCCCGCCCCAGCGCCCAGGCCAGGTCGGCCGCGCGCGTGTCGGTATAGGTCGTCTTCAGGGTCGTGAGCATGGGTCGGCTCCGCAAACACGGTTTGACGGGTGGACCGGGGGCGTCCCGGTGAGTCTCACCGGGAGTGGGGTTCGCCGGCTCGGGTCCACACGAGGTCCGAGGGCTGGATGTTCTCGACAGCGAGGGAATCATGAACTGCGGGGGACTCACAGCGTTTTTACCCAACTTGACGTGGTTTCCATCCCCCCGGGGGCCCCTCGGTTCATCTGTTCAAAGAGAAACCGATCGCGCGGTACGACAACCGTCACACCGGTCAACAAGAAGACGCCCGGCGGCAGTTCGCCCGCCGGGCGCCTTCAGTGGTTGCGGACCAGCTGCCCCGTGTCAGCTGCCTCCACCACCGCATCCACCCCCGCCGCCACCGCCGCCACAGGACGACCCGCCGCCGCAGGAGGAGCTTCCACCGCAGGAGGAGCCACCGCTGTCGCCGCCGCCCGCCCACCAGCCGCCCCCGTGGCTGCCGCTGGACCTCCCCCGCCTGCGCCGCTTGTCGCGGGAGCCCGCCATCAGGCCCACCACCACGACCGCCATCACGAATCCGATGACCAGTACTTCCATTCGTGTCACCCCCGTACGCCTTGTGTGAGGGGGATGCCCCCGCCGTCACACGGCCAAATCCGAATTGAGCAAGTCCAGAGCTTCGTGCCGGCAGCGGGACGAGCCGGCCACGTGGCAGGGGGATCCCCCCGCCCGGGATCCGTCAAAGCACACTTGAGGAAGTTCAGAGGGTTCTCGTGGGGCAACGGCCCCTGACCTGCACAGAAGGGCAGTTCAGGGGCCGTCCGAGGCTGACTGGGCCGTCCGTGGGCCCGGCCGCCGGGCCACGGCCGACCGTGTACGAGGTCGTCAGTCGCTCCTCGTGAAGGTGCCGAGACCGGTCGTGTCGAGATTCTCGACCCGGACCTTGCCGGCGCGTCCGCCGGAGACGGTGAAGGTCACGCCGGACAGGCCGACGGCGTTCTCGCCGGTGGTGCGGTAGCTGAAGGTGTCCCCGGCGTAGTGGCGCAGGCGGAACCGCTGCTTCTTCGGTCCGAGTTGCATCGTGAGTTCGCCGCCCTGGGCGCTGACGGTCATCGGGCCGTAGTACTCATTGGCGTACGTTCCGGTGTAGGCGCTGTCCGCCTTGGCGGGTGCGGGCGAGGCGGGAGGCTTGCTGTAGTCGGTCGGCGAGCGTTCCCCCGCCAGGGTCTGCTTGATGATCGGCCCGAGGAACGTCAGCCAGTCGACGGTGGGCCCGCCCGTCTGCGCGGTGTCGAGGAACGTGGCGGTGATCGCCTCGGGCAGGCCGACGGGCTGGCCGTTGGTCAGCACGACGATGCCGAGCTTCTCCGAGGGCAGCAGTGCGACGTGGGTGGCCGCCCCCAGCGCGAAACCGCCGGAGTGGCCGAGCTTCAGCCTGCCCTGGTCGTCGTAGCTCACGTTCCAGCCGAGCCCGTAGAACCCGGACCGGTCCACAGGCGAGTGCGGCGGCTCGGAGAGCATGTGCGGCAGATGGGTCAGCGCCAGCGCGTCGGCGTCGACGACCTGCCGCCCCTCGAACTTGCCGTTGCCCAGTTGCAGGCGCATCCACTTCGTCATGTCCCGGGCCGTGGAGCTGGCCCCGCCCGCCGGACTCTGGGCGTCCGCGTCGCGCACATACTCGGCGCGCCAGGTGTCCCCGCTCTGCACATGCAGGGCGGCTTTGTTCTCCGCCTTCTCGTAGTCGGCGAAGGAAGAACTGGAGGAGTCCATGCCCAGCGGCCGGTACAGCTTCTCGGCTGACAGCTCCTCCCAGCTGGTCCCCGCTGCTCGCGCGGCGGCAACGCCGGCTTCGGTCAGCCCGAAGTTCGTGTACGCGTATTCGGCTCGGAACGGCGCCAGCGGCTGGTAGCGCAGGCGGTTCAGGATGTACGAGCGGTCGTAGCCGAGGTCTTCCAGGAGGTCTCCGGCGTGGTCGGGCAGTCCGCTGCGATGCGAGAACAGGTCGGCCAGCGTGACACGGCGGCTGACCCACGGGTCCTTCAGAGCGAAGCCGGAGTCGTGCTCCACGACCGGGTCGTCCCAGCCGACAGTCTTCTCCCCCACGGTCGCGGCGACCACCGTGGACGCAAGCGGCTTGGAGACCGAGGCGAGCTGGAAGACGGTGTCCGCCCCGACCTGGTCCTGCGTGCCCGCCTTGCGCACGCCGAACCCCTTCACGTACAGCACCTCGTCGTTGTGCACCACACCCACGGCGACACCGGGCACACCGGTGCGGCGCATGGAATCCCGCACGACGTCGTCCAGCTGGCCAACCGCGGTCTCGACCTCGGCCCGGGTGATCTGCGCCGGCGGCTGAGCCGGAGGGGCAGTGGGCAGCGGCAACGTCGCGGCGGCCGCACGCGCGACGGCGGTGGTGTCGGCATCGGCCCCGGTACAGCCGACGGCCAGCGCCGCCACCAGACCCAAAGCCACGGCGGAGCGAACAGAGCGGGAGCAAACACGATCACGTCGTGACATACCGCCATCGAAAGCCCACCCTCGCCACCTGTCACACCCAGACAGGCCGATCAGGGGAATACCGCGTACGCCGACACCCCACCCTCCCCCCTGGAATGCCTACCTCGGGCGCTTTCAGGCAGGTGTCAGGGGCAGGGTCGGAGATGGCGCGTTGGGTCCTCCCCCAGGTGCGAATCCACGAACGGCAGTTGAGGAAGTCCAGAGGTACGCCCGAGGATGACCGTCATGACACGACCGCTGCTCAACCGCCGCCTCGCCGAATTCGGCACGACGATCTTCGCCGAGATGTCCGCGCTGGCCATGCGCACCGGGTCGATCAACCTGGGCCAGGGCTTCCCCGACACCGACGGCCCCGAGGAGATCCGGGAGGCCGCGGTCCGGGCCCTGCGCGACGGGCGCGGCAACCAGTACCCGCCGGGCCCGGGCGTCCCCGAGCTCCGCACCGCGATCGCCGCCCACCAGGAGCGCCGGTACGGCCTCGCCCACGACCCCGACACCGAGGTCCTCGTCACCGCCGGGGCCACCGAGGCGATCGCGGCGGCCCTTCTCGCGCTCGTCGAGCCCGGCGACGAGGTGATCGCGCTCGAGCCGTACTACGACTCGTACGCCGCGTGCATCGCCATGGCGGGCGGGACCAGGGTGCCGGTCACCCTGCGCCCGCACGAGGGGGCGTACGTCCTCGATCTGGACGAGCTGCGCGCCGCCGTCACCGACCGGACCCGGCTGATCCTCCTCAATACCCCGCACAACCCCACCGGCACCGTCCTCACCCGCGAGGAGCTCACCGCGGTCGCCGCCCTCGCCGTCGAGCGGGATCTGCTCGTCGTGACGGACGAGGTCTACGAGCACCTGGTCTTCGGCGACGCCGAGCACATCCCGATCGCGACGCTTCCCGGGATGCGGGAGCGCACGGTCACCATCGGCTCGGCGGGCAAGACCTTCTCCTTCACCGGCTGGAAGGTCGGCTGGGTCACCGCGAGCCCCGCTCTGACCACCGCCGTCCGGTCCGCCAAGCAGTTCCTGACGTATGTCTCCTCGGGCCCGTTCCAGTACGCCGTCGCCGAGGCCCTGCGGCTGCCCGACAGCTACTTCGACGGGCTCCGGGCCGATCTGTCGGCGAAGCGGGACCTGCTGAGCGACGGTCTGGCCGAGGCGGGCTTCGAGGTCTACCGCCCGTCCGGCACCTACTTCGTCACCACCGACATCCGCCCCTTCGGCGAGAGCGACGGCTTCGCCTTCTGCCGCGCACTGCCGGAGCGCTGCGGGGTGGTGGCCATCCCGAACGCCGTCTTCTACGACCACCGCGACGCGGGGGCGTCCTTCGTCCGGTTCGCGTTCTGCAAGAGGGAGAGTGTGCTGCTGGAGGCGGTATCGCGGCTGAAAGCGCTTTAGCGCTGCACGGGATCTGCCGATTGTCGGGTTGACCGATGTTTGACTCCCCGCCGGCCCGGGCCGCCGGGGGGTCGGGCCGACCGATCCCGCGCCCGGAGGTGCCCCCTGTCCGCCGAGACCTTCGATCACGCCGCTTCCGCCGGTCCGCGGACCGTTCCCCGGTGGCGGGCCTCGCTGCACAGGGCCACTCCCGCGCTCGGGCTGTTCGCGCTCGCGCGGCTCACCGGGATGGCCGTCCTGGCGCTCTGGTCCTGGCACATCGGCCGCTCCCCGAGGGCGCTGCTCGCGGGCTCGTACGACTCCGACTGGTACATCGGGATCGCCGCCCACGGCTACGGCCGCACGGTCTACTGGCCGGACGGGGCGGTCCAGTCCGATCTGGCGTTCTTCCCGCTCTATCCGGGGCTCGTACGGGCCGTGACCGAGGTGCTCCCGGTGACCGGGGGGACGGCTGGACTGGCGCTGTCCTGGGCGGCGGCGGGGGCCGCCGCGTGGGGGATCTACCTCATCGGTGAACGGCTGCACGACCGGACCACGGCCACCGTGCTCGTGCTGCTCTGGGGCCTGCTGCCGCACTCGATCGTGCTTTCCATGGCGTACACCGAACCGGTGATGACCGCCTTCGCCGCCTGGGCGCTGTACGCGGTGCTCACCCGGCGCTGGCTGTGGGCGGGCGCCCTCGCCTCGCTCGCCGGGCTGTCACGGCCCAACGGGGTCGCGGTCGCCGTGGCGGTCCTGGCGGCGGCCGCCTACGAGATCGGCCGGCGCCGCGGCCGGGTCCCGGGGGCGGTGTGGGCGGGCGCGGCCCTGGCCCCGGTCGGCTGGACCGGCTATCTGCTCTGGGTGGGCGGGCAGCGGGGCGATCTGTTCGGCGGCTACTTCGCCGTGCAGGAGGGCTGGACGTCCCGGTTCGACTTCGGGATGGGCGCCCTGCGCTTCGTCCGCACGCTGCTGACCCAGCCGATGGCCTTCGGTTTCTCGATGGCCCTGCTGATCACCGCGGCGGGTGTGCTGCTGTTCGCGCTGCTCGCGATGGACCGCCCGCCGGTGCCGGTGTTCGTCTACGCGGCCGTGCTGGTGGTGATCGCCGTGGGCGGCTCCGGCTTCTTCGAGTCGAAGCCCCGTTTCCTGCTGCCCGCGTTCCCGCTGCTGCTGCCGCTGGCGTGCGCGCTGACGAAAGCCCGGCCGCGGGCCGCGATCGGAGTGATCACGGCCCTGGCCGGGCTGTCGTTCTGCTACGGCGTCTACGCGCTGACGATGGTCCTGTAGGGCCTCACGAGTGACCTCGCGGGGCCGCGGCGGAACCGCTCAGGCCTCGTCGCCGGGCTTCTCGTCCTCGCCGGACTCCAGGCCGAACTGCTCCAGGAGCCACTTGTCGAACTCGATGGACGCGCGCACCCAGCTGACCGTCGAGGAGACGAAGTGCTCGAGCGCGACGCCGGTGCCGATCAGCATCTGCGCCTCGCCGATGAGACGGAGGGTGGCGGAGCCGTCCTCCTCCTCGTGCAGGTGCGTGTAGACCTTGGGCCACAGGGTGCGGCGGTTCCAGTCGTCGATCGTGTCGAGGATCTTGGCGCGGTCGTCCGCGGCGTGCGGCCGGTCGTAGAAGGTCCGCACCGAGAAGACCTTCTGGTCCTCCTCGCCCCGGAACATGAAGTACGTCCGGAACTCCTCCCACGGCGCCGCGAGGTCACCCTCGTCGTCGACGACGTACTTCAGCTCCATCTGGTCCAGGAGCTGCTTGACCAGGTCCTGGTCGGGGACGACGGGGCCCGCCGGTCCTGAGGCCTGAGGCTGGGGCTGTCCCCCGAAATTCGGAATCGAGGACGGGTCGATGCTCACCGTGAATTTCCCTTCGTACGGTTCCTGCCATCCTCCCCCATCCCGACCGGTCGGTGGCAAGCCCGGGCCGCCGCGATCCGCTGCGGGCTGACAGATCGTACGAGGGCGGCGGGCACCACCCTCGCACGTCTGTTCGCATCCACCCTGTGGTTATGGGCGGCGAGGGCGGCGGCTACTGGGCGGCGCCCACGATCAGGCCGTCCTCGAAGCGGTCCACACGGACCGTGTCGCCGTCCGTGACCTCGCCGGCGAGGATCTCCTTCGCGAGCCGGTCGCCGATCGCCGTCTGGATCAGGCGGCGCAGCGGTCGCGCGCCGTACGCGGGGTCGTTGCCCTTGTCCGCGAGCCACTCCAGCGCGGCCGGGGTGACGTCCAGGGTGAGCCGGCGCTCGGCCAGCCGCTTGGCGAGCCGGGAGATCTGGAGCTCCGCGATGTGCGCCAGCTCGTCCTTCGACAGGGCGGAGAAGACCACCAGGTCGTCGAGCCGGTTGAGGAACTCCGGCTTGAAGGAGGCGCGGACCACCTCCAGGACACGTTCCTTCTTCTCCTCCTCTGTGGCCGTCAGGTCGATCAGGAACTGGCTGCCCAGGTTGGAGGTCAGGATCAGGATGGTGTTGCGGAAGTCGACCGTCCGGCCCTGACCGTCGGTCAGACGGCCGTCGTCCAGGACCTGCAGCAGGATGTCGAAGACCTCGGGGTGCGCCTTCTCCACCTCGTCGAGCAGCACCACGCTGTACGGACGGCGGCGGACCGCCTCGGTGAGCTGGCCGCCCTCCTCGTAGCCGACGTAGCCGGGAGGCGCGCCGACCAGCCGGGCGACGCTGTGCTTCTCGCCGTACTCGCTCATGTCGATACGGACCATGGCCCGCTCGTCGTCGAAGAGGAAGTCGGCGAGCGCCTTGGCCAGTTCGGTCTTGCCGACACCGGTCGGGCCGAGGAAGAGGAACGATCCGGTCGGCCGGTCGGGGTCGGCGATCCCGGCGCGCGTGCGGCGGACCGCGTCGGACACGGCCCGTACGGCCTCGCCCTGACCGATGAGCCGCCGGCCGATCCCGTCCTCCATGCGCAGCAGCTTCTGCGTCTCGCCCTCCAGGAGGCGTCCCGCCGGGATGCCGGTCCAGGAGCCCACGACGTCCGCGATGTCGTCGGGGCCCACCTCCTCCTTGACCATGGTGTCCTTCGCGGCCTCCTGCTCGGCCTCGCTGGCCGCCTCCAGCTCCCGCTCCAGGGCGGGGATCTCCCCGTACAGCAGCTTGGAGGCGGAGTCGAAGTCGCCGTCGCGCTGGGCGCGCTCGGCCTGGCCGCGCAGGTCGTCGAGCTTCTCCTTCAGCTCACCGACCCGGTTGAGGCCCTGCTTCTCCTTCTCCCAGCGGGCGGTCAGCCCGCGCAGCTCCTCCTCCTTGTCGGCGAGGTCCTTGCGGAGCTTGTCCAGGCGCTGCCGGGAGGCCGGGTCGGTCTCGTTCTTGAGGGCCAGCTCCTCCATCCGGAGGCGGTCGACGGCGCGCTGGAGCTCGTCGATCTCCAGTGGCGAGGAGTCGATCTCCATCCGGAGGCGGGAGGCGGCCTCGTCCACGAGGTCGATGGCCTTGTCGGGCAGGAAGCGCGAGGTGATGTACCGGTCGGAGAGGGTCGCGGCGGCCACCAGGGCGGAGTCGGCGATCTGGACCTTGTGGTGGGCTTCGTAGCGCCCCTTGAGGCCGCGCAGGATCGCGATGGTGTCCTCGACCGTCGGCTCGGCGACCAGCACCTGCTGGAAACGCCGCTCCAGGGCGGGGTCCTTCTCGATCCGCTCGCGGTACTCGTCGAGCGTGGTCGCGCCGACCATCCGCAGCTCGCCGCGGGCCAGCATGGGCTTGAGCATGTTGCCGGCGTCCATGGCGGAGTCGCCGCCGGCGCCCGCGCCGACGACGGTGTGCAGCTCGTCGATGAAGGTGATGATCTGGCCGTCGCTGGCCTTGATCTCGGACAGGACGGTCTTCAGCCGCTCCTCGAACTCGCCGCGGTACTTCGCTCCGGCCACCATCGCGCCGAGGTCGAGCGCGACCAGCCGCTTGTTCTTCAGCGACTCGGGGACGTCGCCCTTCACGATCCGCTGGGCGAGGCCCTCGACGACCGCGGTCTTGCCGACACCCGGCTCACCGATGAGGACCGGGTTGTTCTTGGTACGACGGGACAGCACCTGGACGACCCGGCGGATCTCCTGGTCGCGCCCGATGACCGGGTCGAGCTTGCCCTCGCGGGCCGCGGCCGTGAAGTCCGTACCGAACTTCTCCAGCGCCTTGTACTGACCCTCGGGGTCCGCTGTGGTCACCCGACGTCCTCCCCTTGCCTTCTCGAACGCGTCCAGCAGCTTTGCCGCGCTCGCCCCCTGCTGGGCGAGCACCTCGCCGGCCTGTCCGCCCTTCGCCGCGATCCCGATGAGCAGGTGCTCGGTCGAGAGGTAGTCGTCCCCGAGCTCCTTGGCGCGCTTGTCGGCGTCGGCGATGACGGCGAGAAGATCACGGTTGGGCTGCGGCGGCGCGACGGTGGAACCGGTGACGCTGGGCTGGGCGGCCAGCAGCCGCTCCGCTCCGGACCGTACAGCGGCCTGGTCGGCCTCGACGGCCGCGAGCAGGTCGATGATGTTCTCGTTGTCCTGGCCCGCGAGCAGCGCGAGGAGCAGATGCGCGGGGGTCAGGTCGGCGTGCCCCTCGGACACGGCCCGGCTGGTGGCCGTGTTGATCGCGTCCCGGCTCTTGTTGGTGAGTTCTGCGTCCACGTGCGGTGTCTCCTCCTCGTTGCGCGGGTGCGGCTCAGCGGTCCCTGACTTCTATGACTCTTCTAAGGTACACAAAGTTGAGTCTATTCCGCTCAAGGTGTCGCGGATCCCGGATGCGCGGGTAGGTTCCGCCCATGGCCATCGACCCGAGCAACCCCGACGACTCGTACCGCGCCTTCTGGAGCGAGTACCACATGAGCACGCTGACCACTCCCCGGCCGGACGGCAGTCCGCACGTGGTCGCGGTGGGCGTGACGTACGACCCCGAGGGCGGCGAGAACGGCATCGCCCGGGTCATCACGAACAAGCACAGCCACAAGGTCGCCAATGTCCTGGCGGCGGGCCCGGGCGGCGCGCGGGTGGCGGTCTGCCAGGTGGACAAGGGGCGCTGGGCGACGCTGGAGGGCGTGGCGACGATCCGCACCGAGGCGGAGGTGGTGGCCGACGCGGTCGAGCGCTACGCCGCCCGCTACAACCGCACGCCGGCGCCGAACCCGGACCGGGTGGTCATCGAGATCGCGCTGACGCGCGCGATGGGCCGGGCGTAGGGCCCGCCTTCCGGACCGATCGGCCGCACGGGCACAGCACAGCGGCGCCATCGTGTTTCAGGTCCACGATGGCGCCGCTGTGTGGGGGAAGCACCTGAGCGATTTACAACGACGGGGGAACCGCTCAGGCACTGCGGGGGGTGGCGGTGGTGGTCTCGGGCTCGACCAGCTGGTGGTCGCGCTGGTCGAGATTGACGAAAATCATGCCGTACCGGATGGCACAGCGGACGGGCTGTGGGGCCCCTCGGGGCCGGCGGAGGCAGCGGTAGGCGCGAATGTCCTCGTCTTCTCCGCGGGTGACGAGGATGGGCTCCCCGAAGAGGGTGACCATCAACGATTCGCCACGGTGTGGCACCGCGGTGACGAGATCGATGAAATGCCACCCGGATCGATAGGCCGAAGCCATCTCCCGGCGGAAGACCCGGTCGTCCGGCGGAACGGTCATGCGTCCACGTCCACCGGTGCGAGGTCCCACGTGGGCTCCCCCTCGACCGTGGGAGCGATGTCCCACGTCGGCTCGCCCGGAGCCGCTACTACGCTGTGTGCGGGTTCGCTGTCCCACGTCGGCTCACCGTTGGCAGCGACAGCGCCGAGAGCAGCCGCCGCAACAACAGCTATGGCGCTAAGTGCACGAACCATCCTGGTCATGGCCGATCTCCACCTCTTTTGATCATTACCTCCTCCCCCGCGCCTACGACGATGGCTCACTCCGAACGCTTCCACCAGCAAGTCCAGGCATCATGTTCCTGTAATGCAGGACCCTGAGGGGGGTGTAAATGCAGTCGAAAAGGGGCGATACGGATAACGGTCACAGTCATGGCGAGCTGTGCGATGCCGGAAAGCACCTGTACGCGACCGCTCTACGCGCCGGCCGGATAGCCCGGGCGGACGTCGAAGAAGTGCCGTGCCTGATCGACCTCGCCCTGCTGCACCCCGATCCGGACGACACCAACTGGCTGCGGCCGGTTCCTCCGTCGATCGCGCTGAACAAGCTGATACACCCCATCGAGCGGGAGATCCAGCAGCGGAGGCAGCTCGCGATCTCGCTGGCCGACACGTTCGAGCCATTCATGACCATCAACGCCCCGGACCCGTCGGCCACCCAGGCCATCAGCGTCCTGGAGGGGCTCAGCCTGATCAACGCCACGCTGGACCGCGTGATCAACGAGTGCACGATGGAGCTGCTCACCCTCCAGCCGGGCAGCGGGCGCACGCCCGAGGTGCTGAAGGAAGGGCTGCGCCGGGTGGAGCCGCTGCTCGACCGCGGTGTGCAGATGCGCACGCTGTACCAGCACACCGCCCGCCACCACTCGGCCACCATGGGATACGTCGAACGCATCGCGCCCTACGGCCTCGAGGTGCGCACCCTCGAGGAGATCATCGACCGGCTCATCATCGTGGACCGGAAGGTCGCCTTCATCCCGGCGCGAAGAGACCGGCGGGTCGCCCTGGAGCTGCGCCACGAGGGCCTCGTGCAGTATCTCGTCGGCGTCTTCGACCAGTTCTGGCTGCACGGTGTCCCCTGGGAGCACGAAGTCCCCTACACGCCGGCCGTGGACGGCATCAGCGGCGTGCAGCGCTCCATAGCCAAACTCCTCGTCGAGGGCCACGTCGACGAGGCCATCGCGCGCCGGCTGGGGATGAACGTCCGCACCTGCCGCGCCCACATCGCCAAGCTCGCGTCCGCCCTCGGCAGCGGCAGCCGCGCCCAACTCGGCTTTCTCATCGCACAGTCCGGAATGCTGGAACGGGATCACCAGGCATGCTCACTCACGTCGCCCTCGACATCGACGCCGGGACCCTCCACGTGACCGGCGAGGGCCTGCCCTCCGTCACGCTCGTACGGGCCCCCGGCGCCACACCGGACGTCCATGTCCCCATCGGCACCCGGGCGGCCGACCTGCTCACCCTGACCGTCGACGGGCGGCCCGCCCGCATCCTGCCCGCCAAGGGGCGGATCTCCCGGCGGTCCTACCGCGTCGACGCCGAGGTGGGTGGGGCGAACTACCGGCTGGTGCCCTGCTCGTACGTCACCAGCCGGCTGCTGAGGGACGGCCGGGCGCTTGGGGAACTGGACTCCACCGGCGACGGCACGGTCTCGGCGGACTGGCGGGACGACGCCAAGGTCCTCGGCCAGGACATCGCCGTGGGAACGGCGCTGGCCGCCGCCTTCGGGACGGGCGCGGCGCCGTGGTGGGAGTCGGCGCTCGACCTGGGCATCGAAATGATCACGTGAGCCGGGTGGCGGCGCGGACGGGGGCCGGACGACGGGCCGGGTGGCGGCGCGGACGGGGGCCGGACGACGGGCCGGGTGGCGGCGCGGGTGACAGGCCGGGTGACCCGGCGCCGGGCACGACGAAGGCCCCCTCCGTCGGAGGGGGCCTCGCCTCACGGGCCTACTCGGGTCGCTTCGGCCGCCAGACCACCAGAGCGCTCGCCTGCTGCACATCCTGATACGGCACCAGATCCCGCCGGTACGACGCGTGGACCTGCGCCTCGCGCTGCCGCAGCGTCGCCGCCGCGCCCTCCACGGCCGCCGACAGCTCGGCCACCCGGGACTGCAGCGCGGCGACCTGGTTCTCCAGCTCGATGATGCGCTTGATTCCCGCCAGGTTGATGCCCTCGTCCTGCGAGAGCGCCTGCACCTGCCGGAGCAACTCGATGTCACGGGCCGAGTAGCGCCGGCCACGCCCCGCCGTACGGTCCGGGGAGACCAGACCCAGGCGGTCGTACTGCCGGAGCGTCTGCGGGTGCAGGCCGGAGAGCTGGGCCGCCACCGAGATCACGTACACCGGCGTCTCGTCGGTCAGTTCATACGGATTGCGGCTGCGTCCCGGTCTGATGTCCATGACGTCAAGCTCCCTTCGCGGCCTGGAACAGCTCTGCCCTGGGGTCCTCACCCGCGGTCGCCTCGCGGTAGGTCTCAAGGGCCTCGCGCGCCTTGTCGTCGAGGTCCTTCGGCACGACGACCTCCACGGTCACCAGCAGGTCCCCGCGGGTGCCGTCCTTGCGGACCGCACCCTTCCCACGGGCGCGCATCGTACGGCCGTTGGGCGTGCCCGCGGGCAGTTTCAGCGTCACCGGGGGGCCACCGAGGGTCGGGACCTTGATCTCGCCGCCGAGCGCCGCCTCGTCGAAGGTGACGGGCACGGTGACGGTGAGGTTGTCGTCCTTGCGGCCGAACACCGGGTGCGCGTCGACGTGCACGACGACATAGAGGTCGCCGGCCGGACCACCGCGCTCGCCCGGCGCGCCCTTGCCGCGCAGCCGGATCCGCTGCCCGTTGGAGACACCCGCCGGGATCCGGACCTGCATGGTCCGGGAGGACTTGGCGCGCCCGCTGCCGTGGCAGACGTCGCAGGGGTCCTGGGCGATCAGCCCACGGCCCTTGCAGTCCACACACGGGTCGGTCAGCGAGAAGGAGCCGCTGCCGCCCCGGGAGACCTGCCCGGTGCCGACACAGGTCGGGCACACGCGCGGCGTGCCGTTCTTGTCACCGGTGCCCGAACAGGCCTTGCAGGGCTGCTGGCTGGACATCCGCAACGGGACCGTGGCCCCGTCGACCGCCTCGGTGAAGCTGAGTGTCACCTCGGACTCGATGTCCTGGCCGCGGCGCGGCTGGGTACGCGTACCCGGACCGGCGCCGCGGTTGAACAGACCGCCGAACACGTCCCCGAGTCCGCCGCCGAAGCCTCCGGCGCCGCCCTGCCCCGGGCCCTGGGCACCCCCGAAGAGGTCGCCCAGGTCGAAGTTGAACGAGCCGCCGGCGCCGCCGGGCCCGGCCCGGAACCCGCCGTTGCCGAACAGCGCGCGGGCCTCGTCGTACTCCTTGCGCTTCTTCGGGTCACCGAGGACGTCGTTCGCCTCGGAGATCTCCTTGAAGCGCGACTCGGCGCCGGCGTCACCCTTGTTGGCGTCCGGGTGGAACTCGCGGGCGAGCTTCCGGTACGCCTTCTTGATCTCTGCGTCCGTGGCGTCCTTGGGGACGCCGAGAACCTTGTAGTAGTCCTTCTCGACGAAGTCCTTCGTACTCATCGACGTCCCTCCTTCCACCGGGTCGCGTCAGCCCTCGTCCGGGCCACCGCTCTCCTCGTCGGACGACTTCTCTTCCTTCGCGGCCGGCGTCGCCCCGGGCTGGGGCTCGGCCACCGCCACCCGCGCGGGCCGGATGGTCCGCTCGCCGATCCGGTACCCCGGCTGCAGAATCGCCACGCAGGTCGTCTCGGTGACGTCCGGCGCGTAGCTGTGCATCAGGGCCTCGTGGATCGTCGGGTCGAAGGGCTCGCCCTCCTTGCCGAACTGCTGCAGGCCCATCTTCGCGGCGACCGTCTCCAGCGATTCGGCCACCGACTTGAAGCCGCCCACCAGCTCGCCGTGGTCACGGGCGCGGCCGATGTCATCGAGCACCGGAAGGAGCTCGGTGAGGAGGTTCGCCACCGCGATCTCCTTGACGGTGATCCGGTCGCGCTCCACCCTGCGGCGGTAGTTCTGGTACTCGGCCTGGAGCCGCTGGAGATCCCCGGTGCGCTCGGTGAGCGCGCTCCGGACCTGGTCCAGCTGGGCCGTCAGGCCGGCCGTCTGTGCTGCGTCCCCGGCCGGGGCCGCCGAGCCCTCCTCCGTGGAGGGGGCCTCGGCGGCTTCGGCGGCGTCGTCAGAGGCGGCGCCGGAGGGGACGTCGGGCTTCTCCTCGAAGCCCGGGGTCTCCTCCGTCATGCGGCGCCACCCTTCGCGTCCTTCTCGTCGTCCACGATCTCGGCGTCGACGACGTCGTCCTCAGCCTTGGCCTGGCCCGCACCGGCACCGGCGTCGCCGCCGGCGGCCTGGGCACCCTGGGCGTCGGCGTACATCGCCTGGCCGAGCTTCTGGGAGACGGCCGCGACCTTCTCGGTGGCCGTACGGATCTCGGCGGTGTCCTCGCCCTTCAGCTTCTCCTTGAGCTCGGCGACCGCCGTCTCGACCTCGGTCTTGACGTCACCGGGGACCTTGTCCTCGTTGTCCTTGAGGAACTTCTCGGTCTGGTAGACGAGCTGCTCGCCCTGGTTGCGGGCCTCGGCGGCCTCGCGGCGGCGGTGGTCCTCCTCCGCGTACTGCTCGGCCTCCTGGCGCATCCGGTCGACCTCGTCCTTCGGCAGCGAGGAGCCGCCGGTGACGGTCATCTTCTGCTCCTTGCCCGTGCCCAGGTCCTTCGCGGTCACGTGCATGATGCCGTTGGCGTCGATGTCGAAGGCGACCTCGATCTGCGGGACCCCGCGCGGGGCCGGCGGCAGACCGGTCAGCTCGAACATCCCGAGCTTCTTGTTGTACGCCGCGATCTCGCGCTCGCCCTGGTAGACCTGGATCTGCACGGACGGCTGGTTGTCCTCGGCCGTCGTGAAGATCTCGGACCGCTTGGTCGGGATCGTGGTGTTGCGCTCGATGAGCTTGGTCATGATGCCGCCCTTGGTCTCGATACCAAGCGACAGCGGGGTCACGTCGAGGAGCAGGACGTCCTTGACCTCACCCTTGAGGACACCGGCCTGGAGGGCGGCGCCGATGGCGACGACCTCGTCGGGGTTCACGCCCTTGTTGGCGTCCTGGCCACCGGTCAGTTCCTTGACGAGCTCCGCGACGGCGGGCATGCGGGTCGAGCCACCGACGAGAACGACGTGGTCGATCTCGGACAGGTTGATGCCCGCGTCCTTGATGACGTTGTGGAACGGCGTCTTGCAGCGCTCCAGAAGGTCCTGGGTGAGCTGCTGGAACTGAGAGCGGGTGAGCTTCTCGTCCAGGTGCAGCGGGCCCTCGGCGGAGGCCGTGATGTAGGGCAGGTTGATCGTCGTCTCGGTGGAGGACGACAGCTCGATCTTCGCCTTCTCCGCAGCCTCGCGCAGACGCTGGAGAGCCATCTTGTCCTTGGACAGGTCGACGCCGTGCCCGTTCTGGAACTGCTTCACCAGGTAGTCGACGACACGCTGGTCCCAGTCGTCACCACCGAGGTGGTTGTCACCGTTGGTGGCCTTCACCTCGACGACGCCGTCGCCGATCTCCAGGAGCGACACGTCGAAGGTGCCGCCACCGAGGTCGAAGACGAGGATCGTCTGGTCGTCCTTGTCGAGGCCGTAGGCCAGGGCGGCCGCGGTCGGCTCGTTGACGATGCGCAGCACGTTGAGGCCCGCGATCTCACCGGCCTCCTTGGTGGCCTGACGCTCGGAGTCGTTGAAGTACGCCGGGACGGTGATGACCGCGTCGACGACCTTCTCGCCCAGGTACGCCTCGGCGTCGCGCTTCAGCTTCTGCAGGATGAAGGCGCTCATCTGCTGCGGGTTGAAGTGCTTGCCGTCGATCTCGATCTTCCAGTCGGTGCCCATGTGGCGCTTGACCGACCGGATGGTCCTGTCGACGTTGGTGACCGCCTGGCGCTTCGCGACCTCGCCGACGAGCACCTCGCCGTTCTTGGCGAAGGCGACGACGGACGGCGTGGTCCTGGCGCCCTCGGCGTTGGTGATGACGGTGGGCTCGCCGCCTTCCAGAACGCTGACGACGGAGTTAGTCGTGCCCAGGTCGATGCCGACCGCACGTGCCATTTCAATTCCTCCAGCTGACTACTTGAGTGGAACTGGCTCAAGGATGCATGACCCGTGGCGACGCGTCAACAGACCTGAGTGTGGGCGGCTCAACTCTTCGCCGACCGGGCCGCTCATAGCACTGGCCCGGAGCCCGCGTGGCAGCCCGGGGAATCCCTCCCCGCCGTGAGAGAGTCTGACCGCAAACCCGCAAACATGGACAAATAACTCACACAATCCAGGGACGGTGTGGGACATGACGGCCAAACGCGCACTCGATCTGGCAGGCAGCCTGCTCCTGCTGCTGGTACTGGCCCCGCTCCTGCTCGCCGTGGCGGCGGGCGTGGCGGTGAGTTCACCCGGAGGAGCACTGAGACGGGAGCGGCGGGCGGGCCTGGCGGGCCGGGAGTTTCAGATGCTGGCGTTCCGCACGACGAGGACGGCGGGCGAAACGGGGGCGGGCGCCGGATCCGAAAGCGCGACCGGGGCCGAAGGGGTGACCGGGGGCGCGACCGGGTCCGAAGGTGCGACCGGGGGCGTCGGCGAGACCGATACCGGCGTCGAGGCCTGGGGCGTGCGCGCGGCCCCGGCCGTCGGCGCGAGCGCGGAGGACGGGGCAATCACCCCGTACATCCCCCACTCCCGCAGCACACCGCCCCGCGACCCGCTGCTGACCCCGCTGGGCCGTCACATCCGGCGCCTCGGTCTGGACGCCCTGCCGCAGCTGATCAACGTCGTACGGGGAGAGATGTCCCTGGTCGGCCCGCGCCCCCTGCCGGCCACCGACGAGAGCTGCACGGGCGAGGGGCGCCGCCGGCTCTCCGTACGCCCCGGTATGACGGGGCTGTGGCAGGTCAGCGGCCGCTCGGAACTACCCTGGGAGGAAATGACCCTCCTCGATCTGCACTATGTGGATCAGCACTGGCTGGGGATGGACCTCGCGATCCTCGCCCGGACCCTGCCTGCGCTCAGGGGAAGGGTCACCTGAGCGATACAGATCACCGCAGGCCTGGCTACAGCGTGGCGCGATAAGTGGGTAGTCTCAGCCTGAACTGATTAAGTTACCGCTTAGTAAGCCCACGCTTGATCAGCATACGCTGACTTCCGCCTCGCAGGCCCGAGGAGCCCCTCATGCAACTCGCCGCGATCATTGTGTCGCTGGTGCTGACCGTGGTCGGCGTCGCGCTGCTCGCACGCGCCATCGGCCAGTTCGTCCGGTACTTCAAACTCGGGCAGCCGGTCCCGGCCGGCACCCGGACCGACAACCCCTACCAGCGCAGTGTGACCCTGGTGCGGGAGTTCCTCGGCCACACGCGCATGAACCGGTGGGGCATCGTGGGCTTCGCCCACTGGTTCGTGGCCGTCGGCTTCCTGACGCTGCCGCCGACGATCATCACCGCGTACGGCCAGCTCTTCCAGGCCGACTGGACGCTGCCGATCATCGGCGGCTTCCTGCCGTACGAGCTGTACATCGAATTCATCGCCGCGATGACCACCCTCGGCATCGCCACGCTGATGGTCATCCGCCTGCTGAACCTGCCCTCGCGGCCCGGCCGCAAGTCGCGGTTCGCGGGCTCCAAGATGGGCCAGGCGTACTTCGTCGAGTGGGTCATCCTCACCATCGGCCTGGCGATCTACGTGCTGCGCGGCCTCGAGGGCGCCCTGCACCACGTGGACCACTACGAGGCCGCGTACTTCGCGTCGTACCCGCTGATCCTGGCCTTCAAGGGCCTGAGCATCACCGCGCTGCAGAATCTCGTCTACCTCGCCGCGATGATCAAGCTGGGCACCACCATGATCTGGATGATCACGGTGAGCCTGAACACCAACATGGGTGTGGCCTGGCACCGCTTCCTCGCGTTCCCGAACATCTGGTTCAAGCGCAACGCGGACGGTTCCACCGCTCTGGGCGAGCTCAAGCCGATGACCTCGGGTGGCAAGGAGATCGACTTCGAGGACCCGGGCGAGGACGACGTCTTCGGCGTCTCGCAGGTCGAGCAGTTCTCCTGGAAGGGCCTCCTCGACTTCTCCACCTGCACCGAGTGCGGGCGTTGCCAGTCGCAGTGCCCCGCCTGGAACACGGGTAAGCCGCTGTCGCCGAAGCTGCTGATCATGTCGCTGCGCGACCACGCGCACGCCAAGGCGCCGTACCTGCTGGCCGGTGGCGGCAAGACCATGGAGGGCGAGGAGAAGGCCTCCGCGGAGCAGCTCAAGGACGTGCCCGCCGCGGCGCTGGCCGAGGCCGAGCGCCCGCTGATCGGCACCCTCGAAGAGAACGGCGTCATCGACCCGGACGTGCTGTGGTCCTGCACCACCTGCGGCGCCTGCGTCGAGCAGTGCCCGGTCGACATCGAGCACATCGACCACATCGTCGACATGCGCCGCTACCAGGTGATGATCGAGTCCGCGTTCCCGTCCGAGGCGGGCACGATGCTCAAGAACCTGGAGAAGAAGGGCAACCCCTGGGGGCTTGCCAAGAAGCAGCGCGTCGAGTGGACCAAGGAGGTCGACTTCGAGGTCCCGATCGTCGGCAAGGACATCGAGGACCTCAGCGAGGTCGACTACCTCTACTGGGTCGGCTGCGCCGGCGCCCTGGAGGACCGGGCCAAGAAGACCACCAAGGCCTTCGCGGAGCTCCTGCACATCGCGGGCGTGAAGTTCGCGATCATGGGCGGGGATGAGAAGTGCACCGGTGACTCCGCCCGCCGCCTCGGCAACGAGCCGCTGTTCCAGCAGCTCGGCCAGGAGAACGTGGCCATGCTGAACATGGCGTACGGCGAGGACGACGAGGACCCTTCGACGAAGAAGCCGAAGGCCGCGAAGAAGATCGTCGCGACCTGCCCGCACTGCTTCAACACGATCGCGAACGAGTACCCGCAGCTGGGCGGCGAGTTCGAGGTCATCCACCACACGCAGCTGCTCCAGCACCTCATCGACGAGGGCAAGCTGATCCCGGTGACCCCGGTCGACGGTCTGATCACGTACCACGACCCGTGCTACCTGGGCCGCCACAACAAGGTCTACACGCCCCCGCGCGAGATCATGTCCGCCGTCCCGGGCCTGCGCCAGCAGGAGATGCACCGCCACAAGGAACGCGGCTTCTGCTGCGGCGCCGGCGGCGCGCGCATGTGGATGGAAGAGCGGATCGGCAAGCGCATCAACACCGAGCGTGTGGACGAGGCGCTGTCGCTCAACCCGGACATCGTCTCCACCGCCTGCCCCTTCTGCCTGGTCATGCTGACCGACTCGGTCAACGGCAAGAAGAACGACGGCAAGGCCAAGGAAAGCCTCCAGGTCGTCGACGTCGCCCAGCTCCTGCTGGACTCCGTCAAGACGCCGGTGGAGGACGTGCCGGTGGAGGAGCCGGTCTCCTCGTAGCCGCCCGCACGCAGGGCGTCTGCACGCAGCCCGTAAGAGGTGCCTGAGAACGACGAAGTGGCCGGTCAGCCCGTGCGGCGGACCGGCCACTTCGTCGTTCGGGTTCCCCTAGGGGATGCCTCCTTAGGGGATGTCACAGGTCAGCCGCAAAGACAGCCGCGTTCCGCCGCCCCGCCCACCCCGCACAGCGGGAGCAGGTACGTTCGTTGACGTGGCTGGATTCAGGATCGGACGCGGCCGGGACAACAACCGCCCCCCGCAACAACAAGCGCAGCAGGCGCCGTACGGACAGAACGCGGCGCCGCCGCCTCCGTACGCGCAGCAACATCAGCAGCAGTGGCCCCAGGGAGGCGGGGGGCAGGGACCGTACGGCGAGCCGGAGTACTTCGGCGACCCGCGCCACTCCCCGCACCCACAGCACCCCCAGTCGCCGCAGCAGGCCCAGCAGTACGGCTACGACCCGTACGCCGGCGGTCCGCAGCCGGCGTCGGCGGCCAACAACCCGGGCCACACCCAGGCGTTCAGGATCGACGAGGACCCGTACGGCGACGGCGCCACCTACCGCGCCGGCACCGCCCCGGCCCCCTCGGGCCCCAGGCTGCCCTGGAAGGCCCTGCTGAGCGGCATCGTGATGCGCCCGGGCCCGACGTTCTGGCAGATGCGGGACCACGCGGTGTGGGGCACGGCGCTGATCGTCACGTTCCTCTACGGCCTGCTGGCGATCTTCGGCTTCGACCAGGCGCGCGAAGAGGCGATCAACGCGACGATCTCGACGGCGATCCCGTACGCGCTGATGACGGGTGTCGGCTTCGTGATCGGCGGCGTGATCCTGGGCGCGGTGACCCACACCCTGGCCCGCCAGCTCGGCGGCGACGGCGCGTGGCAGCCCACCGTGGGCCTCTCGATGCTGATCATGTCGATCACGGACGCACCGCGCCTGATCTTCGCCCTGTTCCTGGGCGGGGAGAACGGCCTGGTGCAGGTGGTCGGCTGGCTGACCTGGCTCGCGGCGGGAGCGCTGTTCACGTCGATGGTGAGCAAGTCGCACGACCTGCCGTGGCCGAAGGCCCTGGGGGCGTCGGCCATCCAGCTGATCGCGCTGCTGTCGATCATCAAGCTGGGCACCATCTGAGAAGCGCGGACATCTCGAAGCGCGGAGATCTCTGAAGCGCGAAAGGCCCCGCCGAGCGTCTCGGCGGGGCCTTTCCCTTGCGTTCCATGTCGTCCGTCCTGCGGGGCCGCGCTAGGCGTCCAGGACCTGCCCGGAACGGCGTACGACGGGCTTCTCGACGCTCCAGGGGAAGTTGATCCACTCGTCGGTGCGCTTCCACACGTACTCGCACTTCACGAGGGAGTGCGACTTCTCGTAGATGACGGCGCTGCGGACCTCGGCGACGTTCCCGAGGCAGAAGTCGTGCACGAGCTTGAGCGTCTTGCCGGTGTCGGCGACGTCGTCGGCGATCAGCACCTTCTTGTCGCTGAAGTCGATCGCGTTGGGGACGGGGGCCAGCATGACCGGCATCTCGAGCGTCGTACCGACCCCGGTGTAGAACTCCACGTTGACCAGGTGGATGTTCTTGCAGTCGAGGGCGTAGGCCAGGCCGCCGGCGACGAAGACTCCGCCGCGCGCGATGGAGAGCACGATGTCGGGCTCGTACCCGTCGTCGGCGATGGTCTGAGCGAGCTCGCGCACGGCGCGCCCGAACCCCTCGTACGTCAGGTTCTCGCGTACGTCACTCATGGCTCACACCTGCGTCCGATGGAAGTTCATGTACGACCGGGAGGCCGTCGGCCCCCGCTGCCCCTGGTAGCGCGACCCGTAGCGCTCGCTGCCGTACGGGAACTCCGCGGGCGAGCTCAGCCGGAACAGGCACAGCTGCCCGATCTTCATCCCCGGCCAGAGCTTGATCGGCAGGGTGGCGAGGTTCGACAGTTCCAGCGTGACATGCCCGGAGAAGCCGGGGTCGATGAAACCGGCGGTGGAGTGGGTGACGAGCCCGAGCCGCCCGAGGGAGCTCTTGCCCTCCAGCCGCGACGCGATGTCGTCGGGAAGCGAGATGACCTCGTACGTCGATGCGAGCACGAACTCACCGGGGTGGAGGATGAACGCCTCGTCCCCCTCCGGCTCGACCTCGCGGGTGAGGTCGGTCTGCTCGACGGCGGGGTCGATGTGGGGGTAGCGGTGGTTCTCGAACACCCGGAAGAAGCGGTCAAGCCTCACGTCGATGCTCGAGGGCTGCACCATGGATTCGTCGTACGGGTCGATGCGGACCCGCCCGGCGTCGATCTCGGCCCGGATGTCCTTGTCTGAGAGAAGCACGCCCCGAGGATACGCAGAGCGCGCGGGCCCGCCCCAATCGGACGGCCCCCGCGCGCCCCCACCCGGCCTCCGCGGCGGTCCTACCGCCCCTGCAGCTCCACCGGCACGGCATGCCGCAGCCGCGCACAGCGCGGACACCGCAGCAACCGCCCGGGCCCGATCCGGCCGGTACCGAGCTGCTGCATCGGGAACGAAGTGGTGCTGAACACGTGCCCTTCGGCACAGCGAACGAGGGTGCGCTCCATCGGGTCCATCGAGTCCCTTCCCCAACAAGCCGTGGACGAGATAGCCACATTAGGGGATGAACAGGACACAGCCGCGAGCGGCACTCCGCCCGCCCAACCTACGCCCCAACACCCGCTCCCCGCACCCGCGTCCACCCCCGGAAGACGACACGTGCCCCTCGGGAGACGACACCGAAGGGCCTGGATATGGGGTAGAGTGTGCGACGATGCGGCACCGATGATCGGGTCCGTTACGCGGGTGTAGTTTAATGGTAGAACATGAGCTTCCCAAGCTCAGAGCGCGGGTTCGATTCCCGTCACCCGCTCCACACAGAAGGCCCTGGTCAGCGACCCGGGCCTTCGTCGTTGTCTAGACCTATCGGACCCTTTCCGTGCCCTCGCGTGCCCCAACTCGCAGGAATGCCCTGGCCGGAGGCCCTTTCGCGCACCACTTGCACCACATGGACGCGAAGCCCTATCGAATCACGGGACGACTTCCGTATGACCTGCGCCATAACTCGCGACGTCCGTGCGAATTCGCGCTCTCGAAGAGGCACTTGACCGGTGGCTCCAGCCGGTCAGTCGTGGCGGGCGACCTTGACCGCTGAGATCAGCAGGATGACCGCGAGTGCGGGAATGAGGACCGGGTCGGGGATCACCCCGAGCAGGAGCCCGCCGAGGAGCGCGCCGACGATCGAGCCCGTGGCCATGAGTCCGGCGAAGCGCAGGTTGGCACCGAGGACGGCGAAGCTGCCGTCGCGGCTGTAGCGGGCGAACGCGACGAGCATTGTGGGGAGGGACACCAGCAGGGACAGGCTTCCCGCCAGCTTGATGTCGGCTCCGTACAGCAGCACGATCGTGGGGATCAGCAGCTCTCCGCCCGCGACGCCCATGATGGCGGCGACCACGCCGATGCCGAACCCGGCGGCCAGTCCGGCCACCACCTGGACGGCGGTCGGCAGGGAGAGCGAGCCCACGGCGGTGGTGTGGGTGACGACGAGGGCAGCGGCCATGCCGACCATCAGGATCGCGAGGACCTTGTAGAGGGTGGCGGACCGCATCCGCACGGCCCACGAGGCTCCCGCCCATGCGCCGAGCAGACTCCCGGCCAGCAGGTTGACCGCGATCGACCAGTGGGCGCCGAGCTCACCGAAGGAGACGGCGGCCAGGCGGGCGGGCAGGGCGGTGACCACGACGACCAGGCTCATCGCCTTGTTCAGGATGACGGCCGACAGCGCCGCGAAGCCGAACATCCCGATCAGGAGCGGGAGCCGGAACTCCGCGCCGCCCAGACCGATCATCCCGCCCAGAGCACCCACCAGAGCGCCGGCGCCCAAGACCAGCGGTGCCGATCGCAGCCGAGCGGATGCCACGAGGCTCTTGTCCGAAGTCACATCGATCACGCCCGCCCTCCTAGCGTCAGGGCAGCAGCCGAATGTTCGGTGTCAGTCATGTGGGCAGTCTGACGTCCCCCAAAAGGCCGTACACAGTGGACGATCGCACCAGGTCACAGGGACGAGATCTGCCATCCATCCGAGCCTGTGACCTGGCACATCACAGCACGATACGAGCCTTGCGGCGCATCTACCCGACGTGGGGTGGCGAGCTGCGTGGGACAACCAGACCGGATTCGTAGGCGAGGACCACGAGCTGGGCGCGGTCGCGGGCGTGGAGTTTGGTCATGGCCCGATTGACGTGGGTCTTCGCGGTCAGTGGGCTGATCACCATGCGGGCCGCGATCTCGTCGTTGGAGAGGCCGTGCGCGACCAGGACGACGGCCTCGCGTTCGCGGCCGGTCAGCTCCTCCAGAGGCTTGCCGGTGCCACTGGAGGTGGGGGGCGGCTGGGTGACGTACCGGTTGATCAGCTTGCGGGTGATCGAGGGGGCGAGGAGGGCATCGCCGCGCGCGGCCACGCGTACGGCGTGCAGGAAGTCCTCCGGCACGATGTCCTTGACGAGGAATCCGGCTGCGCCGGCGCGCAGGGCGTTGAAGACGTGTTCGTCCAGGCCGTAGTTGGTCAGGATGACGACGTGCATTCCGGCGAGGACGGGGTCGGCTGCGATGCGCCGGGTCGTCTCGATGCCGTCGAGGACCGGCATCTGGATGTCGATGAGTGCGATGTCGGGGAGGTGCTCTCTGGCGAGCTCTAGTCCCTCCTGCCCGTTGGCGGCCTCGGCCACGACCTCGATGTCGTCTTCGAGGTGGAGGAACGCGCGGAATCCGCTGCGGATGAGCGGCTGGTCGTCGACCAGCAGGACACGGATCATGAGGCTCGTTCCACGGGAAGCTCGGCCTGGACGGTGAAGCCGCCCTCGCTTCTCGGTTCGGCGCGGAGCCGGCCGCCAAGGGCGGTGACGCGTTCGCGCATGCCCAGGAGCCCGATGCCGGGCTCCGGCGCACTGCCCGGCGTGGCTTTGCCGTCGTCGTCGATGCGGATCGCGAGCGTGTCCGGCCGGTAGTCGATGTGGACCGATGCCGTGCCGGCGTCGGCGTGACGGGCGATGTTGGTCAGCGATTCCTGAACGACCCGGTAGGCGGTCCTGCCCACTGCGGTTGGCACGTCGTGTCGCCGGCCCTCGATCGTCAGCGTCGCCTCCAGGCCGCTCTTGCCAGCCCGCTCGACGAGTTCGGTGACGTGATCGAGCCCGTGCGGCGGAGTGGTGTCGTCGTCGCGCAGCGCCTCCAGGGTCGCGCGGAGCTCCCGGGACGCCTCCCGGCCGGCCTCCCGGATCGCCAGGAGGGCCTCCGGTACCTCTTCGCCGCGCTTGCGGGCCACGTGGACGGCGGCTTCGGACTGCACCTTGATGACCGAGATCTGGTGGGTGAGCGAATCGTGCAGCTCCCGCGCGATGTGCAGCCGCTCCTCGTCGGCGCGGCGCCGCGCGGTCTCCTCGCGGGTGCGTTCGGCTTCGTCGGCCCGCTGTTCGGCCTGGCGGAGGGCTTCACCGGCGGCGCCGGCGGCGATGAGCCAGGCAATTTGGAGGGCGCCCCGGGCCTGCGCGAATGCCTCGCCCGTGTCGTGCAGGCCCGATGCGAGAGCCGCGAGGGGGAGAGAGGCCAGCACGGCCACGCTCACCACCACCGTGACGATCCGGTGTCCCGCCCGCATGGCCGCGTACACCGCGAAGAGGAACGCGACGGCAGCCACGTCGAACCCTGCCGCCTGGTAGCCCACCGCGCAGAGCCCGGTGACGGCGAGGACGGCGACCGGAGCCCGGCGGCCCGCGGCCAGCGACAGGCCGCCCACCGCCAACAGCACGTAGCCGAGCAGGCCGAGGCCCGTGGCGGAGTGCTGCCCCGACAGACCGGTGACCAGCAGCGCTGCCGCCACGCCTACGGCGATCAGCCAGTCCCTGACACCGGCCCGAACGCGGAACCGTCTTTGGCTCATGCGCGCACCGTAGCCGGAGGCTGCCGCGGGCGAATCCCGCTCGGGGACGAGCGGCCGACTACCGCGCACGCAGTAGCTCCGCGGCGCCTGCCGCGGCCGTGGTAGCGCGAAGTGCCTGCGCCTGCTGGACGACTTGCCAGGGGCTCGGCCGACATGCTCGAACGACATCCAGTCGTGGGAAGAGAAGGAGCACCCTGATGTCCGCTCGTCGCCTGGTCGCCGCCACCGCGACCGCCCTGCTCTGCGGGCTCGGTCTTGCCACACCAGCGACAGCGCACGCCTCGGTCCAGCCGCTCGCCGCCAGTGTCACCGACTTCAGCCTCGGAAGGCTCGGAGCCACCACCGGCGGGCTGCTGGGGCTGGCCGCCGTGGTCATCGCCGTGCTGGCGCTGACCCGACCCGCCGGTCGTCTCGGCATTGCCAACGGGTCGCTCGGGGCCACGGCGGCCGTGATCGCGGGGCTGATCGCCATGGCTCTCGGCGGGCTGGTCGCGGCCACCGCCGACGGTGGACTCGGCACCGGCAACGGACTGGGCGGCGCGTACGTGGCCCTGCTTCTGGGGCTGATCGGCACAGTGCTCGGCTGGCGGGCTCTTACCCGCTCCCGCCGCACCGGCTGACTGGCGCGGTCACGCCCCGCCGACGTAGCAGCAGGGTAAGTACGACCGGAGACCTGGTCACCCGATCCGGTCACCATGCGGCGATGACCGGCGCGTCAGGTTCGTGCTGCCGCCAAGCCTCGTTGAGGCGCGCGAGCCGTCCCGCTGCGGCGATGCCGCACAGGGACGCGACCTTCCCCTTACGGACTTCGAACGCCACGGCGCCCACGACCCGGTGGTCGAGCACGGCGAGGACGGCCGGGGAGCCGTTGACCAATGCGAAATGGAACGTGGGTGAGCCGCCTGCCAGCCGCCGCTTCGCCGGCGTCGGCTTGAAGCCGGCCCGCACGTGCGAGGCAACCTGCTCGGGCGTCTTGTACTGCAACAGCCGCTTGGCCAACCCGGCGCCGTCCGAGAGTGCGCCATCACGTCGTCGGTGAGCAACGCCACCAGCCGTTCGGTGCACCCCGACGCGGCGACGCCGAGGAACTCCTCGACGACCCGACGACCCGACGCGCGGACGCGGGGTCGGCCTCACCGCCTCGTCGGCGCTCGGCGGCGACCCGGATTCGGGCCCGGTGGACATGCTGCTGGCTCGCCGACTCGGTGATGTCGAGGATCGCGGCCATCTCCGCGTGGCTGTACGAGAAGGCCTCGCGCAGGACGAGACGGCCCGCTCGACCGGCGAGAGGCGCTCCATCAGGGTCAGCAGGGCCAAGGAAACCGATTCGCGCTGCTCGAAGTGTCGGCCGGGCCGAGCATCGGGTCACCCTTCCGCGGCAGCACCGCGAAGGCGTGCCCCAACCGTGCCCTTGAGAGACGGTCAACAGCAGTCAGAACCGGTTCCCGGAGGCCCTCCGAGAGGGGCTCGCCAGGGCCTGCCTACGCAGGTCAGCGATGGTGTGAACGCGTTCCGCGCAGTAGATTCCCAAGCTCAGAGCGCGGGTTCGATTCTCGTCACCCGCTCCACACAAGAGCCCCAGGCCGGCGGCCCGGGGCTTCTTTGTTGTCTCGACCTCCCAGAGCCCGGGTGCCATTGGCGGCGGGCCATAAGTGCCGTATCAGGGCGTCAGGTCGAGCCCCGAACCGTCGCTCGCCGGGTGTACCCAGAGCGGCCGGGGGTCGTCTGGACTGCGGCCACGACTTCTGGGACTGTAAGGGGACAACCAGCCTGGTCTGGTGGGAGACCCCGCGCCGCCCCTACGGCCATATCAATGGCCAAGGCCCGGTGCGGGTGGTCTCGCTCGGCTGCGCGCGGCCCTACGCCGCGCGCTCAGCGGCCTTCTTTCCCGCATCGGCGGGCGACCGTGATGGGCTCGACCCCTGAACGGGGACGAACCGTGAACGACGGCATCCGCGTCACCATGCGCCACGATCCAGAAGGCACAGTCATCACGGTGGCCGGCGAACTGGACATGGACACCTGCCCGACCCTGCACCAGGCCACCGCCGCCGCTGCAGCCAATGGCGCCCCCTTGCACCTGGACCTCATTGGCGTGCCCTTCATGGAAGTCATTGCACTGCACCTGCTGCTCGACCTCCAGGGCGACTTCCAGCGGCGTCAGGCATCGTTGACCATCACTGGATTCCAGCAGCAGCCCACACGGCTCCTCACCCTCACCTCCAGCGACCACCTGCTCCACTGCACCCCGGCACGCGACGTCGTCTTTCCGCCGGTCCTCCTGGAGTTGGGGTCCCGCCCGATCCGGCCCTGAGGCATATGGCCGCACACGCTGTCGACATGCACGACACTGACTCGACTGCTCAGCCAGGCTTGGCACGGTCCCGCCGGGTGCGGTGATCAACGCCGATGAATCACGACGTCTTGCGGTGCGAGTCCTGTGAACAGTGCGCTGTCGGGATCGCTCAGAGCGATCCCGCAGCTGACTGGCGAGGTTCGGACGGGTGAGACGGCCCTGCCCCCTGAGCGGAGAAGAGTGCGGTAGATCCGAGCCTCACCCTCGCCGTTTCAGCGCCCCTGCCAGGCGGGGGAGCTCGTCGTGGAGCAGTCGGCCGGCCTGGGCGCCGCCGAACACGACGACGCCCACGCCGACCAGCCACGACTGGATGACCAGGACGGTTCCGAACGGGCCGTAGGTGACGGCGCTCGACGCGATCAGCGGTGAGAACACGAGCCGGGAGAACAGCCTGAGGCCGAGCAGCCCGAGCATGGTGGCGACCGCCCCGGGCAGCAGGGTGGCCCAGGCGACCCGGCCACCGAGCAGTAGCCGCTGGGACCACCAGAAGAACAGGGTGCCGATCAGCACCGTGACCACCCCGCGGGCCAACGAGTCCCGCCACACGGGTGTGAGCGCCGAAAGGAAGAGGAACCCGATGAGGACGGCGAGCCACAGCACGTGCCGCCACCTGGCCCACCAGCGGGCCGGGGGCAGATCCCAGATGTTCTCGTAGCCGCTCTGCACCGCCGCCCCGAACGACAGACCGAAGACGGCAAGCACGGCGAGGCCGAACGCCGTCGTGGTCCGCCACGCCTGGCCCGGCAGAGCGAACAACCGCTCGATCTCCCCCCTGGCAGCCGTCGAGACGCCGAGACCGTCTCCCAGCCACTGCGCGAATCCCCGTCCGCTCGTCGGATCGGCCGCGGACACGACGATCAGCAGTGGCACCAGTGTCAGGAATCCGAGCGCCGCGAATCCCAGTGACCGCTGCCACAGGTCGATATCGCTGCCCCATCCCCACCTGCGCCCGGCCCGCGAGCGGCGGATCGCGCTCCGCAAGCGCCCGAACGGAGACAAGCGGCCCACGGCATCGGACGAGGTGTCCTCATTAGGGCGCACTTGGGGGCGTCTCCGAGCCCGGGGCCTCGGTCGGCTGCTCTGACGAGGCTCCTGGCTCAGGGGCTCTGCGCCGGCGGGCTTCACCGAACGAATAGAGGCCAAACAGAAGGAGGCCCACCACCAGCGCCCACAGCAGCACCCGGCTGAACGGCTGCTCGCCGACGGTTCGCACCGCACCGGACCGGTCGGCCTCCTTGCCACTTTCGCCGCCGAACCCCATCTGCGCGGCCAGCAGCCCCACCAGTACGTAGATCACACCGCGCGCGGAGAGTCCGACCCTGAACTGGACCTCCATGGCACGGCTGTTGGACACACGCCGCCCCTGGGACCTGGCCTGGGCGGCCTTGCCTTTCCTTACGGCCATACCTGGCACCTCCGGGGCCTGCCGTGAGGCCGGCAGTGCGGGCGCAGTGGTCAGTACCTCAAGGCGTCCTTGACCTGGTCACCACGGCCTTCGGCCCGCAGGTGCCAGCTGCCGGTCACACGGCCGATGGTCTGCTCGGCGCCGCCCTTGAACGCCTCAGCCTTGTGCGTGATCTTCGTGCCGATACTCATCGGCAGCCATCCTTCGTGAGTCGTGCGCCAGTATGTGGCGGCCTACCGGGGTTCGGATCGGTGCTTGGACGGGTTTGAGCCCCGACCGCTGCTCGCTGTCCCGGTTGGTCGCTCGCCCACCCATTGCCTGTGGGCGGGCGATGCCACGCTGGTCCACGACGTCTTCGCGCCCTTGGTTGCCAGCGGCCGTCTCTCGGCGTGCGGCACTTTCGGGGCGGACGTCGTGGCCGCGGCGAGAAGTGCGGCGATCAGGAGGACGAGAACGAGAGTGACGAGCATGCGCGCTCCAGAGGTCTGCTCGCTATCTCTCCACGGTAGGACTGTCCTGCCCGGGAAGCCACAGCCAGAGGGCGGATCCAAATCCACCCCGGAAACAGGGACCTCGTATCACCCCGTGAGATCGGCGGACATCATGATCGTCCTCGGAATCGTCCCCGCGGGAGCACCGCCTTCCTATGAGCGCTGGCCTACTCGCCGCGTGCCCCTTGGGCCGGCCGATGACGTCCCTGGGATGCCTCGGGTCGCGGTGGCCCGTGCCCTGGGGCCGGTGACAGGGCGTCGTCCTCGGCGCCGTAGTGAGCGTGCAGGGCCTTCTTTAAAAGGCCCCAGCAGGCGGCGGCAATCAGGGCCTCGCCGGGGTCGCGATCCGCGCGGGAAGTGATGTGGCCGAGGTGCTGGAAGTCGCGTCGGAGCGCGTCGTGCATCGCGTACATCGCCGTCATGTCGAGCCGGCCGTGCATCGTCTTCTTGTTCCTTCTGTTGTCCGTGTCGCGCCGGGACAGGTCACCCCCAGTGGGCGTGCGATCCGATATCTGATGGTTCGTCACAAAGTATGTCAGGGAGGGCGGTTTGCGGCGCGGGTTGTTCCCGACACCGACGAGACCGAGCGAGGGGTGTGACAGGATCGCCCGTGCCGACCTGCGTCGCCTCGGCGCTCTCCGGTGGGTCCAAGCCGCCTTCAGGGCGATGAAGCCGATCAAGCCGGATCAGGGATGGTCTCGATAGCCGCATGGTTATGTCGTGGCTTGTGAGTGAGTACGGGGCGGTGCATCGTGGAAATACGGGACATCGAGATCTTTCTGACGCTCACCGAGGAGCTGCACTTCGGGCGTACCGCCGCACGGCTGCATGTCAGCCAGGCACGGGTGAGCCAGGCGATCAAGCAGCAGGAACGGCGCATCGTGCGGCGCCCTGTTCGACCGCTCCAGCCGACGCAGCGTCCAACTGACACCACTGGGCCACATCCTTCATCGATCCGTTCGCCCGGCTTCGTGCGGGAGAGATGGACGTTCTGCTCGTCTGGCTGCCCGTGGAGGAGGAGGATCTGACCGTCGGGCCGATCCTCTTCCGGGACCCCCGCGTGCTCGCCGTGTCCGCCGACCACGAGTTGGCTGAACGAGATTCCGTACCTCTGGAGACGGTCGCCGAATTCCCGCACGCCATGGTCCCCCACATGCCGGACTACTGGGAGGACAGCTACCTGCCCTTCCGGACGCCCCAAGGCAGGTCGATCCAACGCGTCGAACCCATCACCACCGCCGACGACCTGATCAACCTGGTCGGCACCGGCGAGATCATCCACACGTTCCCCGGCCACGTCACCCAGTACTGGTCCATGCCCCATGTCCGGTGGCTGGCGCTCCCCGACATGCCGGCTTTGTCGTACGCACTGGTACGGCGAACCGAGAGCGAGAACGACCTCGTCCGCGCCCTCGCCGAAGCGGTGCGCAGTGTGGGCACCGCTCGGTTCTGACCTGGGCCTGCCCGGCGGATCTTCCGGCGGCCGGCCACGCGCCTCCGTGCCCTGGGGGCCCGGGAGGTGGCCAATGCCGTCGCCTTATCGGTTTGCCGTCGTCGAACCCGGTCGGATAGGAAGCCCACATGCTTAGAGGCAGCAAGGTCGGGCTCAGGGCCCGGCACGAGGACGACATCCCGATCCTGCGGGCCGAGCTCTACGACGACGTGGTCAACTCCGCGCGGGCCGAAGGCCGGCCGTGGCGGCCGATCACGCCCGGCTCGAAGGACTCGCGGCTCGTCGTGGACGACAAGGAGCAGGGGCATGTCCCGTTCTCCGTAGTGGAGTTGGACGGCGGCACGCTGGTCGGCACCGCGGTGCTGTCGAACATCGACAACCACAACCGGTCCGCGCACATCGGGCTTGGACTGCTGCCGTCCTGTCGCGGCAAGGGTTACGGCACCGACGTGGTCGCGGTGCTGTGCCACTACGGTTTCGTCGTGCGCGGCCTGCAGCGGCTGCAGATCGAGACGCTGTCGGACAACGCCGCCATGCTGCGCTCCGCCGAGCGCAACGGCTTCGTCCGCGAGGGCGTGCTGCGCTCCTCGGTCTGGGTGATGGGCGAGTTTCTTGACGAGGTGCTGCTCGGGCTCCTCGTCCAGGAGTGGAAGCCGGACGTGAAGGGTTAGGGCTGCCCGGAGGATCACGGCCGGTGCAGGTGGCTGCCGAGACGGCAGCGTGGGCAAGGAAATCCGCCTCATGACCTGAAGAAATATCTGTTCCCGCGAAGTGAGGGTTTAACGGACCGCACAGTGAGAGTTTTTGGCACAGCGGAAGAGCGGAAATATTCAACACCCTCCGGGAGCTTCGGCGTGCTACTGTCGATCTCAGTTGCAGTTGTGGTTCCCAAACTTCAAGTGTCTTCGGTCGGCTTCTGTGCGACTGAGAGCGCTTTTGTATTTCCGGTCATTTTCCGGGTGGGGTAATCATCGCGGCGACACGGCGTCCGCGCAGTGCGGACCCCGATGTGCCCCAAAGGAGACATGACATGAGTACTGGCACCGTGAAGTGGTTCAACGCGGAAAAGGGCTTCGGCTTCATCGAGCAGGACGGTGGCGGCGCCGACGTGTTCGCCCACTACTCGAACATCGCCGCCCAGGGCTTCCGTGAGCTCCAGGAAGGCCAGAAGGTCAGCTTCGACATCGCGCAGGGCCAGAAGGGCCCGACGGCCGAGAACATCGTTCTCGCCTGACGTTGACGCGTACGACGTAGCTGGGGCCCGCATCCTTCGGGGTGCGGGCCCCAGCTGCACGCATTCCCCGGAGTGGTTTCGCCTCCGGGAAGATTTTGAGGGGTCCGCGCCCTCACCGCACGCGGACACCCCGTTCAGAGCTGCCATACCGCAGTCGACGCCCGGGCTTCACACCCGTATCGCGTCACCCGTTTCCAGCGCCTCCGGCCGAGCTAATTTCCCGCCGGCCAGATGCGCTTTCGCGTTCCATTCGGCCCATTCTTGCAATTCTCCGAGCGGCTCATTCGCTGCGGGAAATTCCTTGATATGCGCCGCATCGAGGAAGGTTCCGTATGAACCGCACACGCACGAACGACCGCTTCTCCCGCACGCGGAATGGCCGTACCGGCTCCGCACAGGGTGGCAGCCGCCTCGGCTCGTCGGCCCGCAGCAGCTCCGGCGGGGCAGGCCGCTCGGGCGGCTACGGCCGCCGGACCGCCACTGTGCAGGGTGAGTTCGCACTCCCCGAGACGATCACCCCGGCGCTGGCCGCCGTCGAGACGTTCGCCGATCTCGACATGCCCCCGCAGCTGCTCGCCGCGCTCGGGGCCGAGGGCGTGACCGTGCCGTTCCCGATCCAGGGCGCGACCCTGCCGAACACCCTCGCGGGCCGTGACGTTCTGGGCCGCGGCCGCACCGGCTCCGGCAAGACGCTCGCCTTCGGGCTGGCGCTGCTGGCCCGTACCGCCGGTCGGCGCGCCGAACCCCGCCAGCCCCTTGCCCTGGTCCTCGTCCCCACCCGCGAGCTGGCGCAGCAGGTGACCGACGCGCTCACTCCGTACGCCCGCTCGCTGAAGCTGCGGCTGACCACGGTCGTGGGCGGCATGTCGATCGGCAGGCAGGCGGGCGCGCTGCGAGGTGGTGCCGAGGTCGTCGTCGCGACCCCGGGCCGGCTCAAGGACCTCATCGACCGCGGCGACTGCCGGCTGGACCAGGTGCGCATCACCGTGCTGGACGAGGCCGACCAGATGGCGGACATGGGCTTCCTGCCGCAGGTCACCGCGCTGCTCGACCAAGTGCGTCCCGAGGGGCAGCGGATGCTGTTCTCCGCCACCCTGGACCGCAACGTCGACCTGCTGGTCCGCCGGTACCTGACCGATCCCGTCGTGCACTCCGTGGACCCCTCGGCCGGCGCGGTCACGACGATGGAGCACCACGTGCTGCACGTCCACGGCGCCGACAAGCAGGCCACCACGACGGAGATCGCCGCCCGTGACGGCCGCGTGATCATGTTTCTCGACACCAAGCACGCCGTCGACCGGCTCACCCGGGACCTGCTGGGCAGCGGCGTACGAGCCGCCGCGCTGCACGGCGGCAAGTCACAGCCGCAGCGCACCCGCACGCTGGCGCAGTTCAAGACCGGGCACGTCACCGTGCTGGTCGCCACGAACGTCGCCGCCCGCGGCATTCACGTCGACAACCTCGATCTCGTCGTCAACGTCGACCCGCCGACCGACCACAAGGACTATCTGCACCGTGGTGGCCGTACCGCCCGCGCAGGCGAGTCCGGCAGTGTCGTCACCCTCGTCACCCCGAACCAACGACACGGCATGGTGCGCCTCATGTCGGATGCGGGCATCCGCCCGCGGATCACTCAAGTCCGGTCCGGCGAGGCCGAACTGAGCCGCATCACCGGTGCCCAGGCTCCTTCCGGCATCCCGGTCGTCATCCCCGCACCCGTGGCCGACCGCCCCAAGCGCGCCGCCGCCTCCCGCCGGCGGCGCGGCCGGCCCTCGCAGGTGACGCGCGGTACCGCCCAGCGCCGGTCCGCCTTCGGCTCGGCCGCCTAGGACCTTCGTACGCGGATCGACAACCGACCATTCTCTGCTGGAGGCATGTGTGACACCGGTTCAAACGCAGCCCCACCCCACGAGCACCACCTCAACGAACAGGAACGTGGTCGAGGCCTTGGACGAGGCCGGACCGCAGGTCTGGGGCGATATGACCGTCGAGGTGGCCCTGTCCGTCATGGCCAGTGCCCGCGCCGGGCACCTGCTCCTCTGCGACGAGGACGGCCGGTGCACCGGTCTGGTCACCCAGACCCAGCTCACCGCCGCCCGCGAGAGCTCCTCGTACACGGACCGTGTCCGCCTGCGCGACCTCCTCGGCGACCACGGACCGGTCACCTCGCCTGTGACCAGGCCGGCCGGGGCGGAGCACGCGATGCGCCACAGCCGGTTCGCAACGCTGCCCGCGGCCGGCGGGCAGGCCTGCACCACAGGCGTCCTGAGCCTCTCCCGCTGAACCGCCCCAACCCCGGCGGCCCCCTCTCCACCCCTCCCCTTCTCCCTGTGAGGCCCTATGCGCTGCGTCATCGCCCGCTTCCCGTTCGACCTGACGAAGAGCGGGGTGCTGGAAACGATGAAGGGTGTGAAACCAGAACCGGTGACGGGAGAGTCCGTGACCATCGGACGCCGCCAGTACCCCGTCAAGCAGGTGGGCGCGGTCATCACCCGTCAGGACCGTCGTGATTTCAGCGCCGGTGAAGTCGTCCGGGCCATGACCCTCCTCGGCTTCGTCTGCCGACCGGGGCCCCAGGCGGCGCCCACGTACGTCAGCCCGATGCAGCAGGCGTCCGCCCTGCTCGGCACTCCCGCGCCGGTCTGACCGGCGGGGAGACGCAAGCCGCACCTGAACAGCAGTGAGGGCCCGACCGGAACGTTCCGGTCGGGCCCGACGTATGTCCGCCCCTCGCCTACTGGAGGGGCAAGGAGTATTGCCTGATCGTCAGATACGAAAACCTACAGCGGCCAGAGTAGACATTCGGCTGTGGTGTGGTTATGGTTTCTCTCGTAGCCAAGATCGAGGAAGGCCCGGCAGAGATGAACTGCCGGGCCGCAGTACACGAGCAGTTCGCAAGGACGGTGCGGTGGTGGAGTCCCGAAGCCATGGTTGTCGCAGGAAGGCGACGGGACTGACGGCCGGACCGGGTGGCCCGCGGTGATCAGGGGCCGCCGTGAGGAGTAAGTGCAGTTGCAGTTCCGTAGGTGCAGTTCGTAGTACCAGCAGTGCGGTAGTCAGTGGTTCCTCAGTGAAGGCGTCGGGCTGCGGGCGCGCGTGCTGAGGGTCGGCAGTGGGGTTCCAAGCCGGACGGACGCAGGATGGCGAGGGGTCGGCTGTCGAGAGGGTGGCGCTTTCCCAGGCCACCGGCAGTTGCAGTAAGTGAGTTGGTTCAGAGGAAGAACGGAGGAGTTGAGCACCATCGGGATCGCCCGGGCGGAAGTCCTTTTCCCCCGGGTACCGCAGGACATCGATAGGCAGGTGGTCTCCGGTCACACATCCGCGATCCCCGCACCCCCGACCCCGTATGGGGCGGCCGTGCGGACACAGTAGGCCGGCGCAGTACTGAGGCCGGCAGATGGTGCAGTTCCTTCGGGGCCCTGGTGCCGTACGGCACCAGGGCCCCTCCACGCGTTCCGCAGAGAGGTGAGATGACAGCGGACGATCCGATCGGCCGTCTCGAAGACGACGACTACCCCGCCTACACGATGGGGCGGGCGGCTGAGATGCTCGGCACCACTCCGGGCTTCCTGCGCGCCCTCGGCGAAGCACGGCTGATCACCCCCCTCCGATCCGAGGGCGGTCACCGGCGCTACTCCCGGTACCAGTTGCGCATCGCCGCCCGCGCCCGGGAACTCGTCGACCAGGGCACCCCCATCGAGGCCGCCTGCCGCATCATCATCCTCGAAGACCAACTCGAGGAAGCCCAGCGCATCAACGCCGAACACCGCCGCTCCGCGGCCGAACCGCACCCGCCGGCCACGGCCTGAGGTGAGCGTGGCCGCCGGAGCCGGCGGACACCACATGCCCGCGCGGCCCGGATCCTTGCCGGGCTGCCACGGTCAAGGCGTGGAAGACCTCGGGGAAGCCGAACCCACGAGGTGGCCCCGGAAGGCGATGCCGGCATCGCCGGACACGGCCGGTTCCGCCGCCCCCGTGAACTCCGGTCCACGCCATCCGCCGCCAATTGGGCGTGGATACGTCGTGTAACGCCGGCTCACCATGGGCACGATCAAGGCTCCCGAGCAGGCTCCTCCGCTCGCCTACGCCCAAGGACCGCCGATGCTTCCCGAGTTCCGCTCCCACGCATCCGCCCCCCTCGCACATCAGCTGGAACATGGATTGGGCCTGACTCCGCACCTCGAGGCAGGCCGTCTCGACGTGGGGCGCGTCGCCGATATCGCGGTGGTCGCAGCGGCCCACTCCGACGGGTACGCCGCCACCGCGCACCTCCTCGGCCTGTTCGCGGCGCTCCCCGCCCCCACCGAGGCAGGCGAACACTTCTGGTCCGATCTGTGGAGGTCCTCGGGCACCGCCTACCTGCTGCCCGGCAACATCAAGGCGCTGGTCCTGCGTTCCCTGGCCGGAGAGGGCGCCGGTCTGGCCCGGCAGATCCTCTCGGCCGTGGACGAGATGACCCCGCCCCAGCGCATGGCGGCCGGGGAGGTGATCGGACAGGCACTCGCCGAGTCCGACCATCTGCCCGACCTCAAGACCCAGGTCATCGGTGAACTATGGCTCCGCGACCTCGAGCTCACCGCCTGGCGCATCGTGCACGCGGACCACAAATCGGCCAACCTCGAGGGGCGGAAAGCCTTCCTCGACGCCTGGACGAACGTCTGAGCGCCCGGGCTTCTCGGTCTGTCCTCCACGCCCGTGCCGACCTGAGCCGTTCACGCGGGCCGGGTGCGAGCCGTCCCACGGGCGGTCGCGGCACGACCGAAGCGCCCAAACGGCTTCCTCACCCTTCGCGGCGTTCCTGGCCCGTCCGAGGCTCTTCGGCGGGAATCGTGTGTGCTCGCCGGGTTCCGGTCTCGATGAGGATCTGTTCGGCCTGGGTGACATTGTCGGCCCGTACGGCTCGGGCCATCGCGGCGCGTGCCGCGTCAGCCGTCGCGTGCGGCGGGACCACGAGCAGGGAGAAGTGGTCCCGGTCGCCGCGAGTGATGAGGACGGTGTCGTCACCGACGGCGAAGGAGTCGAGGTGCACGATGCGGTCGTCGACGATCAGGCGGGTGGGCAGTTCCTCCCAGGCGCCGGTGTCCAGGCCGACGCGCGTGACCGGGCCGAGATGCTCGGTCAACGCGGAGATCAGGCCGGGAAGCTCGGTGCCGATGTCCCGCGAACGCGGCCACCAGGCGCCGTCGAGGATTCCCTCGCGGGCATGTGTCGTCTCCAGCCTCAACAGCACCGTTCCGGGCCTCACGGCATGGTGAATCTCGTCCGGCAGCAGCTGGGGGTCGCGAAGGTCGTCGGAGTCGGCCATGGTGTGTGCCCCTCTGGGGGAGTTCGGCGCGTCCGCCGAACGAAGTGACCTCGTCTTCTCACCGTACTCCGCCGACGACGCGCAAAGGCTCCGCGCCGACGGATCCCGGCGCGGGCTCCCCAGGAAAAATGCCTGGTCATACGCCCGCCGCAGACCGACATCCGGAGTAGAGTTGAGACACCGGGAGTACTTCGTACGCCAGCTCCGATGCTGGTGCCGTTTCCGGTGAGCAACAACACCGGGACGTCGAAGACGAGCCCGGAGGCGGGTTCGCGTCATGACCGCGACCATTGAACGTACAAGCATCACCGAGCGGCCCGTGCTCTCGCCACCGGCCCGACTTTCCCTGGTCCCCGCGGGGTCGGTTCCGGGGCTCCTGGACGGTGCCTGGTGGCCCCGCTCCCGCGACCTCTCCCGTGAACTCCCCGCCCTCACGGACGCCCTGGACGCGCCTTGGGGCCGGGTCACCCGTGTCACGGTGAACCCCTCCCACTGGCCCGTGATCCCGCGCAAGGTGCCCGTGACCGGGCACACCGTGCACGTGGGCTGGTTCGCCGACGAGCAGGACCCGAACAAGCTGATCATCCTCTCCTACACCAGAGGCCGCATGGACCTCCTGGTGATCCCGCCGGAGACCGACACGGCTACAGCCGCACGGCTGATGACCGCCGCTGCCGTTCCGGGGGCCCTCCTCACCGCCAGCAAGCTGCTGGACGACGACTCGGTCCGCGAGGGGACGGCGGCCCGAAGCCGGGAGGAGGGCTGGGAGACCGACGGCGGCTCCGGCTCGGCGGGCGGGAGCCCGGCCGGGCTCCTCGACTCCGCCCGAGGGAGGTGAGGACGTGGAAACCATCATCACCGTGGCCCTGATCATCGCCATGATCGGCCTGGGAATGATCCTCATCCACCGGCTCAACGCACAGCACGAGGGAAGGATCGCTGCCTTCCGCTACAGCGAGGCCCTGCCGGGAATCGGCCGACTGCGCGGGAAGAACCGACGACCGGAAGAACCCGCCGGATCGCCCCCGGTCGACGATCACGAGCAAGGTGCCGGGGGTCGCGGATGACCTCGGCACTTCCCGACCGGAGAGGCTGGGCGTGCCCCGACGACCGGAGGCGGTGGGCGTGGCGCGCCGACGTCACGCCCACCCCACGCACGTCTCCCCGATGAACGAGGTCACCATGAAGTCACCGGAAGTGCCCGCTCACGGGTACGCCGACGTGCGCATCGTCGCCTCGTCCCCCGAGACCGCCCGGCAGGTCGCGGAGGTTCTCCGTCGCTGCTTCGCCGCCACCGAACAGCGCAGCTACCCCGTCGACACGGTGAACGGCGGAACGCGCCTCCACCTCACCGTGGATACCACCCACGCGGCAGAGCCCGCGCGATCCTGGCTGGCCACCAGTCAGTCCTCCGAGGACGACCGTCAGCAGACGGACGAAATCTGAAGCGGTGCACCCATGGCAACACTGCGCGAGCGGAAGAACTACCGCGATGCGATCATGAAGGCTCTGTACGAGGCCACGGAAGGCAATCGGCTCCTTGGCGTCGCCGGGGCGAAGCTCCGCGACGATCTCGACATCCCCCAGCAGGATCTGGCCGCCGCCTGCACGTATCTGGCGGGCGAGCGGCTCATCACGGTCGACTGGGAGCGGGGAAACACACCCGCGATGGTCACCCTCACCCACCAGGGGATCCGGCTCATGGAGAGCGAGGAGGAGGAAGGCGGCTGACGCCGGTCGAAGGCCGTTCCCGGGTACGGAGAGGCCCGTACCGGCATGAAGAATCACCCATGCCGGGAATGCGCACGAGGCTTAGCATGAAAGTGGGTCGTATCGGCACACTGTCATGTGCCGCCGACCCGGAAGGGCGGTCCCGGTGGGTACGCGCCGGGGTTGTTGCGGCGGCGTCGTCACGCCCGCAGGCGAGGGAGGTGTCTCGGTATGGCATTCCTCCTGTTCCTGCTACTCGTGGCCATCGTCCTGGGAATCATCGGCGCGGTGGCGGAGGGCCTGATCTACCTTTTGATCATCGGCATCGTGATCGTCGTGGCCGAGGTGGTGTTCGTCGCAGTGCGATCCAGGAGCTCAGGCCGACGCCGCGCCCGATGACACCGCTTCGTCGGTGGACAGGGGTCCGATGATGGCTCGTGGTCGGCGTCGCCCCCCTGTGGAGGACCGGTTCGACGACGCCGTGGCCGAGCTTCGCCGCGTCACGCGGCGGGACCTTGGTGTGGCCCGATGACCTACCCCTCGGATTGGGGCAGATGGGCCTTCGCATCGGTGTAGGTGGCGTCGGCGGGGGGTTCCGCCGGGGTGTAGATGAGGCTCAGTACGCCGGTTCGGAAGGTCTCCGACGAGAGCAGCTGCAGAGGGATCGGGCGCTCGCCCTCGTCGAACAGGCGCATGCCCTTGCGGACGGCGATCGGGTGGACCAGGAGGTGGAGTTCGTCCAGCAGGCCGGCGGCCAGGAGTTGGCGGACGACCGAGACCGAGCCGCTCATGCCGATGTTTCCGCCCGGTTCTTTCTTCAGGGCCGTGACGGCTTCGACGAGGCCGCCTTCGAGCTGTTCGGAGTTGCGCCAGGTGAAGTCGAGTTTCCGGTGCGACGCGACGATCTTGCGGGCGTCGCCGAGCTTCTTGGCGAAGGCGGCGTCCTCGCCCCCGGCCGCCTCGCGCTCCGGCCAGGCTCCGGCGAAGCTGTCGTAGGTCGTGCGGCCGAAGAGGACGGTGTCGGCCGCGCCGAGGGTCGCGTCGACGGCGGCGCCCATCTCGTCATTGAAGTAAGGGAAGTGCCACTGGTCGGGCGCCTCCACGACCCCGTCGAGCGAGATGAACAGGCCGGCAGTGATCTTCCTCATGATGGTCCTCCGGGAGAGGTGGTCGGCGGGCTCTACGCAGGGTGAGACCGCGGCGGCCGGACGAACTCATCGGTGGTGTCGCGTCCGCGGCGTGCGTAGTGCCGCATCGGTACCCAAGGAGAGTTGTCGGCGGCCGCCGGTCGTGGGCCGACGCGGCGGCGGTTCGCCCGGACGGCGGAGGAGCCGCGGACCGGCCGCGTCGCCGTGGCTAAGTACCGTTACCGCACAATGACATAAACACACTTTATCGGTCGAGCGGGTGACGAAATGTCAGGTTTGCTCATCTTTAGCTTCTGAATGGGCAGATGAAGTCCCAACCTTCCACCCCAGGAGACCGAATGCCTGCCACATCCCGCGCCCTGACCGCAACCGCGATCGTCTCCGCTCTGCTCATGGCCGTTCCGGCCCACGCGGCAGCGGCCGAGCGCAGTGCGCTTCCCAGTCATCAGTGCACCGTCAACGGTGTTTCCGCGCCTCCCGGTGACACCGTCTTCGGCACCGACCGCAACGACCGCATCGAGTGCGAGAACGACATCGAGAACGTCACGGTGTGGGGCGGCGGCGGCGACGACTACATCCGGATCAAGGGTCTGGTCGTCGACTCGCAGGTGCTCGGCGGCGACGGTGACGACACCATGCAGACCAGCCACCTCCTCCCCCGCGAGGGGTCCAGCTCCGTGCGTGGCAACGCCGGTGACGACACCATCACCGTCGCCACGGTCCGCGGTACGAGCGAGCACGGCGCCGCCGTCTACGGCGACATGGGCAGCGACCGGATCACCGTCGGGAGCGTCCACGGCACCCCCGGCGACTACCAGCGCGGCGGTGGCCAGGTGTTCGGCAACGACGGCGGCGACTACATCGTGACCGGCGTCATCGACTTCGGCGGCCGTGTCCTCGGCGGCAGCGAAAACGACACCGTCGAGGCGAAGGGTCTGGCCGTGGAGGCCGGGGGAGTCATCCAGGGCGGCCCCGGCAAGGACCTGATCCGCGGCAAGGGCGGCGCCGACCTGCTCGCCGGCCCCGGCTGGGGCGTGGTCGACGGCGGCCTCGACACGGACACCTGCAAGGTGAAGCACGCTTCCCCCGAGCGCGCGCGCAGCACCATCGCGTCCTGCCCCTGATCCCCCCGGCGGCCCGTGACTCCGGGCCGCGCCCCACGTCGAAGAGGGCGGGCCGCGCCGCGGCCCGCCCTCTGCGCGTCCCACCCCCCGGGCCGCCCCCGTGAGCCGGCCCGCCCGGGCGGGAACGGCTGCTCAGCGGTTCAGGGCGCTGAGCCCCCGCCACTGGTCGAAGCTGAGGTTCCAGTCGCCGAACCCGTTACCGGTGGCGACCGTCGCCCGGGTCGATCCGTGGACCTTGATGACGTCACCGCGTACGGCCCGGTCGTAGAACCACTTGCCGTCCGCCTCGGACATCCCCACGCAGCCGTGGCTCTTGTTGACCCGGCCGAAGTAGCCCTTGCCCTCGTTCCAGGGGGCGGCGTGGGTGTAGGTGCCCGAGGTGGTCATGTGCACGGCCCACGGGACCTCCTTGTCGTACGGGTCGTCGATCCTGACCGACCGCGAGGTCATCCGTACGAGGGCCTGCTTGCCCAGGACGACCATGGTGCCGTTCCAGGTCGGGTAGTCGGGTGCCCCGCCCGATATCGGGATGACCCTGGTCGTTCGGCCGTCCTCGGTGACGGTCATGGTGTGCTCGCGCAGGTCCACCTCGGAGACGCGGGCGGTGCCCGTGGTGAACGTGGTGGTGACGTCCCGGCGCAGATAGCGGCCGGGGCCGGTCTCCACGCCGCTGAGCTCGGCGACCATCGTGACCTTGGTGCCCTTGGCCCAGTAGGTCCGGGGCCTCCAGTCCACCCGTTCGGTGCCGGTCAGCGGGTCGCGGGCCCAGCCCCACGCCCCCTCGGTCCTCGGAGTGGTGGTGACCGACAGCCGCCGCTCGACCGCCGCCCTGTTCTTCACCGGGATGTCGAAGGCGATCGACACCGGCTGTCCGACGCCGACGACCGTGCCCCTGGCGGGTGTCACGGTCACGCCGTTGCCCCGGTCAGCGGCCGACGTACGGAAGGTGCTCCGGGCCCGGGCCGTCGTGCCCTCCGGGTTCACGGCGGTGGCCTCGACGACGTACTCCGTCCCCGGGGTCATCGTGCGGTCCGACTGCCACGTGCGCCGGGGAGCGTCCCAGGCACCGGTCACCTCGACGCCCTCGCCCCGGGCGGGCTTGACCACGACAGAGGTCAGCGTTCCGCCGGCGGCCACGACCTCCACGACGTCGGCGGGGTTCACGGACTCGCCCCGCGTCCCGGCAGGGGCGATGGTGATGCCGGCAGGGGCTGCGGCGCCCCGCTTCCCGTCGCCGAGCCGGTTCGTGTTCTTCGGGCCGTCCGTCGCGCCGGAGAAGCCGCATCCGGCCAGCAGGACGATCCCCAGGAGCGGGACCGTCAGGGCACGCAGAGCGCGCCCGGGACACATGGTGGTCACTGAATTCCTTGCCAGTGCGGGGTGTCGGTGTGGGGAGTGGAGGGTGGTCCGGGACCGGCCGGCTCAGCGGTAGAGCTTGTTCACCGCCGTACGCGTGGTGGTCGTGAACGCCTTCACCGGGGCGTCCGCCAGATCGCCCAGCTGCCCCCACCGGACGTAGGTGACCGTGCGTCCGTCACGGCCCACGGAGAACAGGCCGATGTCCGTGCTGCCGACCTCCGTGTCCTCGGTGTCGAGGCTGTAGACGTACGCGCCGTCCTCCGCCGGCACCCTGCCGTGGTACGCGCCGCTCGCCCGGACCGTCGGGTACTGCCGCTCGATCCGGTCGGCGCAGGTGGCGAACGCCCGGCGCAGGGCCGTGACCAGCTCGGCGGCCTTTGCGGGCGTCGCGGCGACCGTGGTGATCTGCACGCCGCCGGTGTCCAGTTCGGTACGGAAGACGCGGTGGCTGGTGCCGGCGGCCGGAACGACACCGGGAGCGCAGAACGGGCCGCCCTCCGGAAGGCCCTTGGTCACCCTCCCGGCCGTCCACGGGGTGGAGGACGGGGGCATCTGCGCCGCTGCGAGGAAGGCCGGCGCCGCGGCCGGGCCGGTCGGGGCCGGCGCGGAAACCGGGGCGGCGGCGGCCGGGTTGAGCGTGGCGGCGCCCAGGGCGAGGCCGGCCGCGGCGACGGTGGCGACGGTGAGCGTGGTGCGGAAACTGAACATGGACGGCATCCCCCGATGCGACGGTGACGAGACGCTGATCAGCTTCGGAGCAGTACCCCGGCCCGCGCAATGCCGACGCGACCGCTTGGGACGGTGGAACCATTCCACCCCAGATGATGTGGGGACATGTGGACGGGGTGGAACGCCGCCCGGGACGGAAACAGGGGCGGGACGGGAGCGGGGGGCGTATGCGCACGGGGAAGGAAGCCGAGGTCGAGGAGTTCGCGGAGCGGCTGCGCGGCCTCAAGGACCGCTCCGGCCGCAGCTACGGGGCTCTGGCACGGCGGCTGGACGTGAGCGCCTCGACGCTGCACCGGTACTGCTCCGGCGAGGCGGTACCGGCGCGGTTCACGCCCGTCGAGCGGCTGGCGCGGCTCTGCGGAGCCTCCGCGGAGGAACGGGTCCAGCTGCAGCGGCTGTGGATCCTGGCGGACGCGGTCCGGCGGCCGCAGACGCCCCCGGCCGCTGCTACGGCGCCCGCCACCGCGCCGACTCCCGCCCCTTCAGCCGCCGCGCCACCGACGCCCGCCCCTTCAGCCGCCGCGCCACCGGAGCCTGAGCCCTCGACGGTGCCCGCGACTCGGGAACCCGCGTCCGAGGAACCCGCGACCGAGGAACCGGCCTCCGTACCGCCGGCCCGCCCACTCCGCCGCCGCTGGGCCGCGCTCCTCGCCGCCGCCGCCGCGGTCGCCGCCGCCGTCACCGCCACGGTCACCCTGCTGTCGCTCGGCCCCGGCGCCGGAGCCGCCCCCGCCGAGGGGGCCGGCAGCGAAGGCACCCGGCGTGCCCCCGGTCCCTCAGTCCCTCCGTCGGCCGCCGCCCCCGTCGACCTGCCGTTCACCTGGAGCGCCACCTCCGACGTCTGGCAGAGCGGGTGCGGCCACGAGTACCTGATCAACCGCGGTCCCGAGCAGGTCCCTCCGCCGCCGGTGGAGCAGGACTCCAGGCCATGGGTGAGGGCAGTCGGCGCGGTCCACGGCCGGGACACCAATGTGCGTGTTTCCGTCCAGGGCCGGTCCGAGAGGACCGTCGTCCTCCAGGCGTTGCGCGTACGGGTCATCCAGCGGGACGGGCCCGCGAAGGGGAGCGCCTACCGGATGAGCAGCGGGTGCGGAGGCGCGCTCACGCCGCGTTCCATCGATGTGAACCTCGACATGCCCCGCCCGCTCGCGCGTCCGGTCGCCGGTTTCGACGCAAGCTCGGGGACGACGATCCCGGCGGTCTCGTTCCCGTACACCGTGACGTCCTCCGACCCGGAGGAGCTGCTGGTCACGGCGCGGACGTCGACCTGCGACTGCCGCTGGTACCTGGAACTGGAGTGGAGCAGCGAGGGGCGCTCAGGCACGGTGCGGATCACCGACGAGGGCAGGCCGTTCCGCACCAGCGGCACCAAGGGAAGGCCGATGTACGAGTACATGACGACCGAGCACCGCTGGATCGGCGTGGAGAGCTGAGCGGGGTCTCCACCCCGGAGTGGGCGACGGCGCCGAAGGCGATCGGCCTGCGTCCGATGGACCGCGTCCCCTTCGGGTGCGGCGCCCATGCAGTGGTCGCCCGATGCCAAGCAGCGCTACTTCGACAGCCGTCACGCCCTTAGCGAAGAGGTGGACAACCTCGCTCCGCGAGCCACCGAAGATCCGGACCAGCACCTGAGGCCAGCTAGCCCGAGCCGGCCAACGTCCGCCCCGCGACTCGCGCACACAAGCCGCTCGCGTCAGGCTCAGGAAGTTCGGCCATTCCGCAACTTCCGACAGCCCGGCTCACCAGTAGCGGCGACGAAGTCGAGCGTCTCCAGGCGGGCGACGGTCTCCCAGTCGCGGGCGGCATCTCCGGCGGGTGTCGTGGCGGCGGACTGAGCGGGCCCGCGTACACGCCTTCACCGACCCGGTGAAGCACGGCGTCACGGACACCGCGGCCCCGGTCCCGGCCGCGCTCTCCGTGCCTCTCGCCGGCCCTTTCCCATACCTCTCCCCGTCCGTCCCCTCCCCCGCCCCCTCCCGCGAACAGGTCCCCAGGAGGGGAGAGAACCCGCCCGTGGGCGGGGGTGCGCCGCGCCGCCGGTCCCTAGCGTTCAGGAGGTCAAGATCAGTACGGAACGGCCGGCCCACGGGCCCGCCGTCCGTCCGTGTGAAAGGTGTGAGCCACATGGCGAACCCGAACGTCGGCATCCTCGAAGAGATCACCGACCAGAACCTCGACGCCGTCAGCGCCGCCGGTCAGGGCTGGGGCACGGTCCTCTCGTCCCTGAGCTGCTACGGCGCCAGCTACGTCCTGGGGAACAACGGGAACTTCTGCACTGCCACCTCCGAGTGCCAGAACAACTGCAAGTGACCGAATGACGCCGGGACCTCCCTCCCGGCGTCACCTCATCTCCCCGCCCTGGACCCGGTATTCATGAAGAGCCACGACGACCACGTCATTGACGACAGTGACGACCACGTCATTTCCGAAGCGCTGCGGACGTATCTGCCGGAGCTGACCTCCCCCGAGCTCATCGAGCACGTCGAGGAGCGGCTGCGGGCGGCCCCGGCCGCCGACAGCGTCCAGGGCGGGAAGCGGCGTCCCGTGCGGCCCGCCGCCTACGACCCGGCCCTCGACCCCGACGGGCTCTTCCACGACTACTTCGCGCACTTCGTACGCCCCTGGGCGGACCTGGTCCGTGGCGGCGTCGAGGCCTCCTCCGTGGTGGCCGGCACCCACACGATCGTCGACGACTTCGTCGACAACCAGACGGGTCTCGTCTCCCGGCTGATGATCCGGACCCTTGTCGAGGTGCTCCACCAGCGCCGTTCCCGCGGTCTGCTCGACGGCGACACCCCCGAGGAGCGGTACGCGGCCTTCCGTCGCTGGACCAACAGCGAGGAGGGGCACGGCGAACTGCTCGCCGCCTACCCCCACCTCTTCCACCTGGTCGACTGCCGTGTCGAGGCGTCCGCCCGGTACGTCCTCGACCTGCTGCGCGAAGTAGCGGAGAACCAGGACGGGTTGGGAACGCTCATGGGCGACGGCGGCTCCGCACCCCTGGTCGCGCGCCTCTCCCTGGGCGAGGGCGACACCCACAACGGCGGCACCTCGGTCGCCCAGGTCGTCTTCACCGACGGTCGCCGCGTCCTCTACAAGCCCCATCCCATCGAGGCGGAGGCGGGATACAACTCCTTCGTGGCCTGGATGAACGAGCGTCTGGGCACCGATCTGCCGACGTACTCCGTCCTGCCCACGGACCGGGGCGGCTTCGTGGAGTTCGTCCCCACCGAGGAGTACGCCGGCGAGCAGAAGGACTACTACGCCCGCGTCGGCACCGTCGCCGGTGTCCTTTTCCTGCTCAAGGCCACCGACATCCACTTCGAGAACATGGTGTCCTGCGCGGCGGGACCCGTGGTCATCGACACCGAGACGCTGCTGTCGCCCCGGCTCACCGTCCCGGAGGCCTACGACGACGGCGCGGCGTCCAAGCTCGGGGCGCTCACGCTCCAGGAGTCGATCATCGGCTCCGGGCTGCTCCCGCTCGTCGTCCGCTCCGGCGACAAGGGTCCCGGCCTGGACATCGGCGCCATCGGCTACGACACCGGCCAGCAGGCCCCGTACAAGTCGCTCGGCCTCCAGAACGCCGGCCGCGACGACATGTTCGTCTCCATGGTGAGCACGCGGACCACCGAGCCCAACGCCAATCTCGCCGTGCAGCGCGCCACCCAGCTGCCGGTGGCCGCCCAGCGGGACACCATCAAGGCCGAGTTCCGCCGCGTCCTGGAGTACGCGGCGGCCCACCCGGACGACGTCATGGACGCCATCGAGACCTTCCTCGGCGACGCCCGGTTCCGGCACGTCAACCAGGCGACGATCTTCTACTCGCAACTGCTGCGGATGGCGACCCATCCCCACGCGATGGCGGACCCGGTGGTCCGCGCCGCCGTCCTCAACCGGGTCGTGCTGCGCACCGGCGACAACCCGGCCCTCGCCGACGAGGAGGTCCGGCAGATGGCCGACGGGGACGTCCCGTACTTCTCGTACTCCGCCCGGACCCGCGCCCTGCACGCCCACGGCCGGGTGGTGCGGGAGGACGCGCTGGCCGAGCCGCCGCTGGAGACCGTGCGCGCCCGGCTCCACGGGCTCTGCGAGGACGTCATCGAACGGGAACTGCGCCTGATCGACCACTCCTTCGTCAACAAGCTGCCGACGGACGAGGAGAAGACCGGCTTCGTGCCCGTACGGGGAGCGGGCCGGCCCGCGGTCTCCGTCGACCGGGACCGTCTCGTCGCCGAGGCGGAGCGCGTCGGCGACCGGCTGCTGGCGACCCTCGTCACCAGCACCGACCCCCGCCACCCGGCGACCTGGATCGCCCCCCAGGTCACCACCGACTCACAGAGCCAGTGGAGCCCCGGCACCCTGGGCTACGACCTGTACGGCGGCAGCCCCGGCCCCGCGCTCGTCCTCGCGGGTCTGGCCCGCGAGACCGGGCGGCGTGACTTCGCCGACGCCGCCCGCCGTGTGCTGGACCCGGTCGAGGAGCAGCTGCGCGGCGGTCTCCTCGCCGAACAGGGCGTGTCCGTCGGCGGCATGACCGGCATGGCGGGCACCGCCTACGCCGTCGCCGTCGCCCGGCAGCTGCTGGACGAGCCGGACAGTGCCCGGCTGGGAGAGCTGGCCCGGGAGCTCGCCCGCTGCTCGGGCGCCGAGGTCGGCACCGATCTGCTGAGCGGGATGGCGGGCGCGCTGGCCGTCACGCTGGCCCTGCACCGGCGGGCGACGAGCCCGGCCGAGCGCCGGTCCGTGGCGGAAGCGGCGGCGACCGTGGCCGCCGCCGAGGTTCGCGCGCTGGGCGGCATCGACCTCGGTCTCCACGACCCGGCCGACGCCCGGGTGACCCCCTACACGGGCTATGCGCACGGCGCGATGGGCATCGGACCGGTACTGGTCCGCCACGGCACCGAGCTCGGGGACACCCGGGTCCGGGAGCTGGGCCTGCGGATCGTCGGCGCGGTGCTCGACTCCTACGACGAGAGCGACCGTGACTGGCCCCGCGTCTGGGGCGAGCCGGAGCGCTCATACGGCTGGTGCCACGGCGCGCCGGGGCTGCTGCTGGGCGCCCTGATGACCGCGGAGCACGCCCCCGAGGCCGTCCCCGCGCCCGTCCTGGCCCGGCTCGCGGGGCTCACCCTCAGCCGTGGCTTCGGCAACAACCCGACGTACTGCCACGGCGACCTGGCCAGCGCCGAGGTCGTGATCCTCGGGGAGCGGACGGTTCCCGGACTGTTCGGCGACGGCGTCGACGACATCTATCCGCGCCTCTTCGGTGACGTCGTCGAGCGCTACGAGCAGCGTTCCGACACCAAGTACGCCTACACCAACAGCCTCATGGTCGGGGAGGCCGGACTCGCCTGGTCCGTGCTCCACCACCTGGACCCGGAGGTCTACCCCTCCATCCTGCGCTTCGCCTAGCGCAGCCACGAACGAGGCCCCCTGAAGGGGTCTTGCCAAGAAGAGCACCACCAACTGAAAGGAACCGTCATGGGCAACATCGCCATGAACGACGCCACCGGTTACGTCTCCGTCGACGAGCTCGTCGAGCTGGCCGACGCGCCGGAGTCCCTGGCCGCGGGCTTCACGCCCACCATCATCCCGGCCACCGCCGTCACCACGGTCATCGTCGGCGCCAGCGCCGCGATGCAGGGCGGCTGCCCGACCAGCGGTTGCACCAAGCGCTGCTGAACCGGCTGAACCGGTACGGAACGGGCGCCCCGGAACTGGTACTTCCGGGGCGCCCGTCCCCACCCTCCCACCTCCGCCCCCGACCCGAGAGCAGACCGTGCACACCGAAGAGCTGGTGAAGCGCATCACCGAGGAGAGGGCCGATGTCTTCGGCGCCTTCTACACGCCGTACCTGGAGGACTGCGCGCAGGACATCGCCGCCTTCCGGAACGACGTGACCGACGCCGATGCCGTCACCGAGTCCGTACTGCGCTCCCTGATGGGTGTCTGTGCCGAGACCGGAGTACGGACCCTGATCGCCTCCTTCCACGCGGAGGGCGGGACGTACGAGGCGTTCCACGCCCGGATCGCCGGCGAGGAGGGACGGGCCGCGCTGCTCGCCCGCTTCCCCGAACTGGACCGGCTGCTGCGCCTGTTGACCGTCCGCACCGCGCGGACCGTCCGCGAGGTGCTGAGCGCGGCGGCGGCGGACCGGCGGGAGCTCGGTGACCTCCTGGGCGTCCAGGGGCGGATCACCTCGCTCGTCCCCGGGCTCGGCGACGCCCACCGGGGCGGCCGGACCGTCTGCCTGGTGACCTGGGACGACACGGTCCGGACCGTGTACAAGCCGCAGCAGGACAACTGCCAGCAGCTGCTGTCCGCCCTCCGCGCGCTCCTCGACGAGGACGGCTCGTTCTTCGGCCCGCTGCACCCGAGGTCGATCGTCCGGCCGACGCATGTGTGGCAGGAGTTCATCACCCACACCGACCTCGACGACGCCGCGTCGTCGGGCGCGTACTTCCGGCGCTTCGGCCGGGTCGCCGCGCTCCTCGGCATGATCGGCGCGACCGATCTGCACCACGAGAACATCATCGCCGTGCCGCGGGGGCCCGTGGTGATCGATACGGAGACCCTGGTCTCGCTGCCCAACGGCCCCCTGGGCACGGCGGCGCCGAGCGCCTCGGCGCAGGCCGCGCTGAACCTCGACATCGAGCACTCGGTGCTCAACACCCTTCTTTTCCCAGCCCGTTACGCGGGAGCGAAGCTGGACGTCGACATCTCGGGGATCGGCTGCGTCCGCCCCGGGGCCTCCGAGCACCTGCAGTCGTACATGGTCGTCGACGCCGGCACGGACGACATCCGCTTCGACCGCAGCCCGGTCGTCGTCGAGCACGGCTCCAACATGGCGACGGTATCCGGTGAGCCGCTGGACCCCAGGGAGTGGGTCGACGACATATCCGCCGGCTACCGCGAGGCGCGCGAGCGGCTCACCGCCCACCGGGACGGCGTCGAAGCGGCCGTGCGGGACTCCGGCGAGTGGGCGGTGCGCCAGGTCGTCCGGCCGACGTATGTGTACGCGCGCTTCCTCGAGGCCTCCACCCACCCCGTACACCTGGGGAGCCGCGAGGCGCGGGCCGAGCTGCTCGGGAAGCTGCCCCGGCACTACCGGGGCGCGGCGAAGGAGTCGGCGGACGCGCTGCACCGTGAGGAGGTGGCCGCTCTTCTCGACCTCGACGTCCCCTTCTTCACGGTGGACTGCGACTCCGCCCGGATGCGGGGTGACCTCGGCGAGGAGATCCGCACGGCCGCCGGAACCGCCCCCCGGCAGTCCGCGCTCGACGCCGTCCGCGCCTTCTTCGCCCGGCCACCGCAGCGCGACCTGACCTATCTGCGGTACGCGCTCGCCGGCTCGGTGGACGACGTCTGGGACGTCCGGCGGGCATCGCGCCACGAGACGCTTCCCGACCTGACCGACGCCCGCGCCTGGCACGCCACGCTCCGCGACCTCGTCGTCGGCGACGAGACGGCGCCGACCTGGCTGATGCCCCGGCTCCAGGGCGACGGGCTGCGCCTCGGCGGGGTCAACGCGCCGCTGTACGACGGCGGAGGCCTGCTGCTCTATCTGGCGCAGAGCGAGGTGCTCACCGGCACCTCCCCGCTCGGCGTCGACATGGAGCGGGCCTCCCGGGCCGCGAGGCATCCGGCCTTCGCGGGCGACGGGACTCCGCTGGCGATGTCCCCCTTCACCGGGGCGCTCTCCGAGCTCGTCACCGACTGGGAGATCCGGCGCCTGCGCACACCCGACGCCCCCTTCACCGTCGTGGGCGCCCGCCCCGACGCCCCGGCCCTCGACGTCGACGCCCTCACGGCGGCGGACTTCGACCACCTCAACGGATACGGCGGCTACCTCGTCTACCTCGCGCGCTACCTGGAGCACGGCGCCCCGGAGCTGACCGGCGTCCCGCCCGAGCGGCTGCTGCGGCGGCTGGTCGCCGTCGACGGCTCCCCCGAGACTCACACCGGTGAACTGGGCCTCGCGCATGGTCGGTTCGGACGCATCGCCGCCATGAGCGCCATGGTCGCGAGCGGCCTCGACGGCGACAGCGGCGCACGGGACCATCTGGAGCGGTTCGCCCACGCCTACGCACGCCACCGGTGGCAGGACGAGAGCCTGCGCGACCGGGCGAGCGGCAACGGCTGGTGCAAGGGGTACGCGGGAGTGGCCCACGCGGCCGGTGAGCTGTTCGCCGCCCTCGGCGAGTCCAACGCCCGGATCCGGGCCTTCATCGCTCCCGAGGTGGAGCGGCTCACCGGCGGTGAACCCGGCGACGACATCAGCTTCTGCCACGGCGTCGCGGGCCGGATCGCGGTCCTGTGCCGGCTGGCCGACCGCTTCGACTGGCCGGAGCTGCGCGACGAGGCCGGGGCCCTCCGCGCCGCGTTCCTCGACCGTCACGGCCCGGGCACGGGCGGCGGCTGGTCCTGCGGCATCGGGACCGAGCCACACCTGCCCTCCTTCTTCCTCGGCCTGTCCGGCTGGCACTACGCCCGGCTGATGCTGGACCACCCCCGGGCCGCTCTCCCTCTCTGTCTCGGAGGCCGCTGATGGCAGTGCGTACCCGCAGGGCCCGCCGGGTCCGGGAAGTCCAGCAGTTCGCCCAGTCCGAATGCGGTCTGTGCTGCATCGCGATGGTGCTGTCCGCGTACGGATCGCGCGACTCGGTCGCCGCACTGCGGCGCGAGCACGAAGTGGGCCGCGACGGCCTGACCATCAAGGAGATCGCGACCATCCTGCGCGGCCGGGGCTTCCAGGTGCGCGCCTTCCGGGCGGGCGCCAACCGTCTCGGACAGCTGGCCCTGCCCCTGATCGCCTACTGGGACGACAGCCATGTCGTCGTCGTGGAGGAGATCACCGACCGCCATGTCACCGTCGTCGACCCGGGCAGCGGGCGGCGGAAGTACCCGGTCGAGGAGTTCGAGGCCCACTACTCGGGTCTGGCCCTGGAGGCCACGCCCACCGCCGACCACCAGCCGGTGCGGCACCGGGAGCCCAGCGTCTGGCGGGACTTCCTGAGGTCGCTCAGCGGCGCACGGACGCCGCTGGTCCAGGCGTTCGTGATGTCGCTGCTGCTGTACTCGTTCACGATCTTCATGCCGATCGCCACGCAGTACGCCGTCAACGACTACGCCGGCTATCTGGAGAAGGCGCCGATCGCGCTGGTCCTGGTGGCCTTCACCGTCCCCATGACGGTCTTCTTCCTGCTCTCGCTGCTGCGTACGGTGTGTCTGGCGGCGGTGATCCGCGGCCTCGGCGAGGCGATGATGGGCAGAACGTTCAAGAAGCTGCTCGACCTGCCGTACAAGTACTTCGCCAACCGCTCGCAGGGTGAGCTCTTCTACCGGCTGTCCAGCATCGCGTCCGTCCGCGACATGATCTCCAGCCAGATGTCGATCGTGCTGCTCGATCTCGGCAGCCTCGTCGCGATCTTCAGCTACATGTTCTACCGCTCGTTCACCCTGGGCGCGACGGCCTTCGCCGTCTTCCTGACGATGCTGGTGGTCGCCGTCTGCACCTACCGGCCGATCCGCCGCATCACCGAGCGGGAGATCAGCGAGACCGCGAAGTCCTCCTCCATCCAGATGGAGGCGCTGTCGTCGATCGAGACCCTGAAGGTCTCCGGGATGACGGACACGTTCTTCCGCGACTGGAGGAAGGTGTACGCGGCGGGCCTGGAGCAGACCCGGCGGCGCATCGTCCTCCAGGGCGCGGCCACCAGCGGCTACTCCGTCTTCCAGGTGTTCGGGCCGCTGCTGGTGCTGGCCGTGGGGCTGTGGCTGGTCCTGCACGGCTCCCTCGACCTCGGTTCGGCGGTCGCGGCGCAGACGCTCACCGCCACCAGCCTCGGCATGGTGATGTCCCTGTCCGGCGCCTTCACCCAGCTGATCACGGCGAACGCGCAGGTGGCGCGGGTCGGCGACATCCTGCACCAGCCCGAGTCCACCGGCGCCTTCGGCGACCGGCCGCTCACCATGCGCGGCGCGGTCTCGCTGCGCCGGGTCGCGTTCGCCTACCCGGGCGCCAAGACCCCCGCGCTCCAGGACATCTCGTTCGACATCCGGCCAGGACAGCGGGTCGCGATCGTCGGCAGCTCGGGCTCCGGCAAGAGCACCCTGGGCAAGCTCCTCATGGGGCTCTATCCGATCCAGTCGGGGGACATCGCCTACGACGGCGTCTCCCTGCGGGAGATCGACGCCAACGCCTTCTACGCCGGCGCCGCCTACGTCCCCCAGGACATCGTGCTCAGCAACCGCAGCATCGCGGAGAACATCCGCTTCGGCATCCCTGACGCCTCCATGGAGGCGGTCGTCGAGGCCGCGCACCAGGCCCATGTCCACGAGGACATCGCCGCCATGCCCCTCGGCTACCACACGCCGGTGAGAGAGATGGGCGGCAGCCTCTCCGGCGGGCAGCGCCAGCGCATCGCCCTGGCCCGCGCGCTCGCCCGGCAGCCGCGGGTCCTCGTCCTCGACGAGGCGACCAGCGCCCTGGACACCGTCACCGAGTCCCGGATCGCCGGCGCGCTGGACCGGCTGGAGTGCACCCGGATCGTCATCGCCCACCGGCTGTCGACGATCGTCAACGCCGACCTCGTCGTGGTCCTGGAGCACGGCCGGGTCGTCCAGACCGGGCGCCACGACGAACTGGTCGCTCGGTCCGGTCCCTACCGGGAGCTGATCCGGTCGCAGGTCGACCTCAACACAGTCTGAACACCCCAGTGGACGAGGAGCAGATGGAGCAGATGGAGCAGGAGACGTACGTGATCTCGGTGCGGGGTCTCGCCAAGGAGTTCCGGGGGACGAGAGCCGTCGACGGCGTCACCTTCGACGTGGCGCGCGGCAGAATCACGGGCTTCCTCGGCCCCAACGGCGCGGGGAAGACCACGACGCTGCGGATGCTGCTCGGGCTGATCCGGCCCACCGAGGGCACCGCGCACCTCTGGGGCCGCCCCTACCGCGAACTGACCGCGCCCACCCGCAGGGTCGGCGTCGGCCTGGACGGCGGCGCGTTCGTCGGCGGCAGGACCGGCCGCGGTCATCTGCGCTGCTACGCGCAGGCCGCCGGCTGTGGACCCGAGAGGATCGAGCTGCTGCTGGCGGACGTGGGCCTGGAAGGCGCGGCGGACCGTCCCGTCTCCGGCTACTCGACCGGGATGAAGCAGCGGCTCTCGCTGGCCACGGCGCTCCTCGGCGACCCCGACCTGCTGATCCTGGACGAGCCGAGCAACGGTCTCGACCCCGAAGGGATGCTGTGGCTGAGGGAGTTCCTGCGGGCGTTCGCCGCCTCCGGCAGGACCGTGCTGCTCTCCAGCCATCTGCTGGGCGAGATGGAGCAGACCGTCGACGACGTCCTGCTGATGCACCACGGACGGCTGCTGTGCGCCGGGCCGCTCGGCGGACTGCTGGAGGAGGGCGAACGGCTGGAGTCGGCCTTCATGCGCCTGACCCGGGCCGGAAGCGGAGCACGCGCATGACCACGAGCACCAGCACGACGACGAAGACGAGCATGAGCACGAGCATCAGCGCGAGGACATCCATGAAGACGCACCTTTCCTCCGAGCTGCGCAAGCTCACCACCACCAAGCTGTGGTGGATCCTGCTGCTCGCCATGGCCCTGTGCAGCGCGGGCCTCACCGCTCTCGTCGTCTTCGGCGGCCTCAACGCCCCGAGGAGTCCGCTCAGTTTCGACTCGGCGGACGAGGTTGTCCCCGCGTACAACCTCGCGGTCGCGCTCGCCTATGTCTTCCCGCTCGCGCTCGGGGTCGTGCTGGTGACCCAGGAGTACAACTCCCGCACCATCACGGCCACCCTGCTGTCCGAACCCCGGCGGATGCGGGTGTACGGCGCCAAGCTGCTGGTGGGACTCTGCACGGCGTTCGTGTACGGAGCCGTGTCGGTGGGCGCCAGCGCGCTGGCGGCGGCCGCGCTGCTGTCGGGGCACGGGGAGCACTCGTACCTGACGGACCGACCGGTGCTGGGGGCGCTCTTCGGCAGCGTCGTGGTGATGACGCTGTGGGGCGCGATCGGCGTGGGTGTGGGCGCGCTCGTACGCAACCAGGTCGTCGCGATCGTCGGGCTCCTGCTCGTCACGCAGTTCCTGGAGCCGACGCTGCGGATCATGTCCTCGTCGATGGGCCATCCCGGTCTGGGCAACCTCCTGCCGGGCGGGGCCGGGGACATCGCCGGCGGCGGCACGATCATGACGGCGGCGGCGGGCGCCGAGGGCGCCTCCCAGGGCCTCGGGTTCCTGGTGCTCGCGCTGTACGCGGCCGGTATCGGCGCGCTGGGCGGCCTGCGGTTCGCGCGCTACGAGGTGTCCTGACGGGCCGTCCACGGCAACACGAAGCCGGACCGACGACCGTGCACGGCACGGCGGTCGGTCCGGCGTTCTGTGTTCCGGCGCCTTTTGTCAGCCTGCGTCGCGGGTCCGTTCCCTTTTCTGCTGCATGACATTGACCAGACCGAGGACCACCGCGAGCAGCAGTGGAATCGCCACGGCGGTGGGGCTGTCCCCGAACAGCGGCGCGACGAGCGCCAGTATCAGCAGAATCGCCACCGGGGTCCAGCGGAGAGTTTCCTTCTTCTTCCCCATCACGGTCTCCTTCTCTCGTTGTCTCTTACCGCGCGGCGGGAAGGTGCGCGGGCATACGTGCCGCGAGCTGGCTCCGGTCCCGGAAACCGGTTTTCTGCAGGATGTTGGACATATGGAATTTCACCGTGCTCTCGGCGATGTAGAGAGCTCCGGCTATTTCGCTGTTGTTCATGCCCTGGCTCACGAGTGACACGACCTCGTACTCGCGGGCGGTGAGCGCCGGATCGCGGCGCCTGACGCGGGCCGCGGTGTGCGAGGGCAGGTGCGCGGCCTGCTCGGTGTGAGGGCCGCGCAGCAGTGGGCGTACGAGCGTCGGCGAGATCCACCCGTTCCCCGCCGCGACCTCGTGAACGGCCTCCAGAAAGGCCTCGTCCAGGTCGTCCCGATCCACCACTGCGCGGACATCGGCCTTGAGGACACCGAGGTGACGCACATCGGTGCCGTAGGTCAACGCCGCGATGGGCACCGGTTCGTGCACTTCGTCGAGCCGGTCGATGTCCACGACGAGCACATCACAGGGCGGAAGGACCTGACTGCCCTCCACCTCCATCGATTGCCACCCTCTGGTGGCGAAAAGACGCTTGAGTCTTCGTCTCAATGACATTCTGGAGACAATGAGTCCGACCGCCATACAGTCGTCTTCCCTGCCCATTCATGCCCTACTTCCCCCGTACGGCCGCCTGTCGGCGTGCGCGGGTCAACGCGCACGGCGATCCTAGCTTTCCCAGGGAAACCACTGCAACTGGCGGGAGAGTCCAAGGTGGATGCCGATAAAGCCCGGCCATTCGACGGGTCACACCCCCGCCGAGTGGCGGGGGTCGGCGCACCGAATCTCCTCCTGCGGAATGAGCGGGAATGCCCAGGAGGCCTTTCTCGTCACGGCCGGACGGGGAAATCGGCGCGGACGACGAATCCGCCGCCGGGCACGGTCTCCGTACGGAACGTACCGCCGAGAAGGTGCGCCCGCTCCCGCAGACCCACCAGGCCGTGTCCGCCGCCGGGAAGGTCCAGCGGCGCGGTGGACCGGTCGGCGCCGGTGTTGCGCACCTCGACGCGCAGGGCCCCGTCGACCGGCCTCACACGGACATGGACGTCCGCGCCGGGCGCGTGCTTGCGGACGTTGGTGAGCGCCTCCTGGACCGTCCGGTACGCGGCCCGCTCCACGGCCTCGGGCCATCCGCCGGTGGCCCCGGGAGTGTCGAGGCTGACCCGCAGCCCGCTGTCCCGGACGAGCGCGGGCAGATCCGCGAGGCGCGGCTGGGGGGTGAGTTCGGACGTGGCGCCCCCGGTGGCGGCCCTCAGCACCCCCACCATGTGCTGAAGCTCGGCGATGGTATTCACCGACAGCTCGCGTATCACTCCCGCGCTCTCCCGGACGGTGGCCGCGTCCGGCTCACTGACCTGGAGCGCCCCCGCCTGCAGGCTGATCAGGCTGACCTTGTGGGCGACGACGTCGTGCATCTCGCGGGCCAGGCGCGCCCGTTCGGTGGACAGCGTCCGCTCGGCGAGCAGCCGGTGCTCGCGCTCCCGGCTCTCCGTGACCTCCCGCAGCCGTTCGCGGCGCAGCCGGGCCGACCGGCCGAGCACCACCGCGCCGACGGCGAGGACGCAGGAGTCCAGCGCGGCGAGAACGGTCCGGCGGTCGAGCGCGAGGGGGTCGTCGATCGGATACGGAAGGAACTGCGCGAGGGCGACCAGCACCGCGCTCACGCCGCCGACGACGGCGCTGCGGCGGCGGTCGGCAAGGCAGTAGAGGGCGATCAGCGGCGCGAAGGCGATGTAGCCGACATAGAGCCCGGGCAGTCCGACGAGCAGGGCCACCTCGGGGAAGCGGCGGCGCACCACCAGCGCGGCGGCGGCGACCAGGGCGATCCAGATCCCGGGCCCCGGATCGAGACCGTTGACCACCAGTCCGTCGACGGCGGCGACGCCCACGGGCAGCGCGGCGGCACAGGCACGCCACAACCGTCCGGCCCCACACGCCTCCGAACGGCTCACAGCACGTCCCCCGGGGCCCCGAGCATCCCCGCGCGGTCCGCGACCACGGCCGCCTGGACTCGGTTGACACCGCCGAGCTTGCAGAGCACCGAGCTCACATGGTCCTTGACCGTGCCGTGGGAGAGGCGCAGACGGCGGGCGATGTCCCGGTTGGACAGTCCTTCGCCGACCAGCACGAGAACCTGGCGCTCCCGGTCGGTGAGGGCCGCCACCCGGCGGGCCGCGTCGCTCTCGCGGCCGGTGGACAGATAGCCGCCGATCACTGCGCTCGCGGCCTCGGGCGCCAGGATGTTGCCGCCCGTGGCCAGGACCCGTACCGCGTGGACCAGTTGCTCGGGAGCCGTGTTCTTCATCAGTAAACCGGCCGCCCCCACCCGCAGCGCGTCGTGGATGTACTCGGTGGCGTCGAAGGTCATCAGCATCGCCACCGCCGGCGCGGACTCCAGGGCGGTGACCTGCCGCAGGACGGTCAGGCCGTCCACATCGGGCATCCGGATGTCGAGGAGCAGCACGTCCGGCCGGTGGGCCCGCACGGCGTCGAGGGCCTCCGCCCCGCCGCAGCCCGCCACCACCTCGATGTCCCCGGCCGAACCCAGGATCAACTGCAGCCCCGAGCGGACCAGCTGCTCGTCGTCCACGACGGCGACCCGAATCACCTTGCGCTCCTTCACCTGCACCACCAGGAGTCACCGAAGGGTACGGCAGTTCGGAGAACGGCTTCGCGGCCCGGGGAACGACCCGGGCCGCGAAGGAGACGCGATGAAGACGCGACAGGAGAACGGGTGGGAGGTGCGGGCGGCTACGGGCAGCTGTTGCGGAGGTCGCCCGCGTCGGTGCTGCAGCTGTCGAAGCCGAGGCCGCCGTACGCCGCGTCATTGCCACCGACGCCGTCGACGGTGTTGAGCCGGTCGCTGCCCGCCTCGCCGAGCACGGTGTCGTTCCCGGCTTCGCCGTAGAGGGTGTCGGTGCCGTCTCCGCCCGGGGCCCTGTCGTCGCCGGGGCCGGAGTAGACGGTGTCGTTGCCGCCGCCCGCGTTGATGGTGTCGTTGCCGCTGAGGGCGCAGATCACGTCGTTGGCGGCGGTGCCGTTGTCGCCGACCGGGCCGCGCGAGCTCACCGGACGCCGCGTACCACTCGTGCGAGTGAGATGTCGTACGAATTCCCGAGAGGATCCGCCCTCGGTGCGGGGCAGCTCGCCAGGACAGGGCCGCGGCACTCGCGCGGAAAAGAGGTGAACACTCTCAACAGGCTTGATCGACACGGAGATTGGGCCAGGAACAGTCTGCTCCAGCTGCCTGCGGCCGACGCTGACGAGGTGCCATACTGCACGAGCAGCCCTTCGCGCCTCCCCCGTCGCGAAGGGCTGCTCACGTCCGTGGCACCACCCCGGACCTGCCCGGACACCGTCACCGGCACGCCCGTAGCACCGCCGGATCCTGTCCGAGGCGTCGTCAGATCTCCACGGGCAGGGGACTCCCCTCGTGGCCCCCTGTCCGTGTTTTTTCGAGTTAACAGTGACGTAGAGTGTTTGCGCAAGCCCAGCCCTGGCTACGGAGCGACTTGCTCCGCTTTGTCACCGGTGCCGGGCCCGGGGCCGTCGTGGCAAGGTCGGTACAGTACGGCGGACGTGAACGTGGGGGGCCGAGTGGACAGCGGCGGAGAACACACGCCTGAGCTGACGACGTTGCAGCAGAAGGTCGAGTACATGGTCGAGAAGACCTTCCCCGGCCAGAAGGTGTCGGGACGGTTCTTCGCCGACCTCGTCAAGGAGCGGGGCGGCTCCCTCTCCCACAGCTACTTCTCCAACATCCTCGCGGGCAAGGTCACTCACCCCTCCGAGGACATCCTCAAGGCGCTCGGCCTCGGTTTCGGCGTGGACTGGCGGTTCTTCAAGGAGGAGTCCGAGGTCGTCGACGACGTCGTCGCCGGACTGCAGTTCCTCGCCAGGCGGCGCTCCGGGGAGATCAGCGGTCTCGCGGGCCGTGGTGTCGACGACGAGGGACTGCCGCCGGACCTGCTGCGTTTCGCCCTCTCCCTCCTGGAGGAGAGCAAGACGGACACCAAGGGCGGGGGCCCCGGGGAGACCAAGGGCGGCGCCGACGACGGTACGGGCGACGGTACGGCGCGGTAGGGAACGCCCGCCCGGTCACTCGCACGCATTGGCTAAAATCGGCGTCCGATGTCACACACACGCGTGACGACGACCAAGAGGCCTCAATGTCCCTGCGCGAGCTGCGGAAAGAGTGCGAAGCCGGACTGGCTGACCTTCCCATCCCCGCCCCCTTCAGCATCGCCGGGCTCGTGGCCAACATGGAAGCCGCCCGCGGCCGGACCATCGTGCTGCACGAACTCCCCGACCGGCTGGCCCGCGTGAACGCGGCGTGCGGCCTGCGGCTGGCCTCGGGCACCACCAGCCTCGTGCTGTACCGGCGGCGGCCCACGGAGTACCAGACCCAGCACGTCATCCTGCACGAGCTCTGCCACGAGTGGTTCGACCACGGCACCGGCCTCGACGCGGAGCAACTGCGGCGGCTGATGCCCGTCTTCGACACCTCGCTGATCAGCCGCGTCCTCGCGCCGGGGACAGCGCCGGCGGGCACCTCACCACCGGGGACAGCACCCCCCGGTGCCTCACCGCCGGGGACAGTGCCGCCCGGTGCCTCACCGCCGGACGCATCGGCGCTCGGAGACACCGTCATCCAGGCGCGGGCCCAGTACGACACCCACGAGGAGCGGATGGCCGAGTTCGGCGCCTCCCTCATCCCCCGTATGGCGCGCGACGTCACCAGCGACGACATGGTCGGACGCCTCGCCAACTCCCTCTCCCGGCCCGTCGCCCACCGGCGGCAGGGATTCTTCCGCCGCTCATGACCCGGTTCGCCCCGGACCCGGCATGCCCCCCCGACGCCCCCCACACCCCTAGGAACCCGACGTGACCCCCCTCGACCTCGCCGGCTATCTGATAGCCGGGCTCATGACGGCCGTGGCCCTCTGGCGGATGCCCGCCGCGCTGTGGGGCGACGAAGAAGACAAGCGCCGCCGGGCCCTGTGGGGCTGCTACGCGGGGTTCGCCGTCGCCCTGTGGACCAAGACCCACATCGTCCGCATCGGGCTCAACAACAGCTCCGTCACCGACCTCGCGGTACTGATCAAGCACTACACGGCGACCATCGCGATCCTGGCGATCCTCAGCTACATCGTCGCCATCTACGGGCAGTACCCCGACGGCGGTGACATCCCCCGGCACGTGCGGTTCGCCCGGATCATCCAGCAGGTCGCGACCAAGGCGTCCGCCGCCACACTGATCCTGCTGACCGTCCTGTTCTTCACCGTCGTCGACCGGCACGTCCCCTCCGACCGGTTCGTCTCCGACCACGCCGGGCAGTGGGGCGCCACGCTCTACATGACGGTGTTCTACCTGTACTTGGGCGCCGCGTCCGCCGTCTGCGCCTACCAGTGGGCGCTCGCCACCGCCGACGCCCGGCTGCGCCACCTGCGGATCGGCCTCGGCATGATGACCGTCGCCATGTTCATCGGCGTCGGCTACACCGTCAGCCGGACCCTGTTCATGTGGATCAGCGTCGCCGACCACCCGAGCGCCTCCTTCGCCCAGAGCTTCGACAAGATCACCGAGGTGGCGCAGCTCGTCCTCTTCGGCTTCTTCGCCGTCGGCGCCTCCATCCCGGCCTTCAGCAAGGGCTGGCGCCGCGCCAAACTGTGGCGGGCCCAGGCCCGGCTCCACCCGCTGTGGAGGGAGTTGATGGTCGCCTTCCCCGACCAGCCCTTCGCACCGCCCGCCTCCCTTCCCCGTGAGCTGCTGCGCTTCGACACCCCGGCCGACCTGCGGATCGACCGCTGGGCCGCCGACATCGCCGACGCGGTCGAGAAGCTCCGCCACTACGTCCCCGATGGTCTGCTCCCGGCCGCCAAGGAGGCCGCGGCGGGCGACGCGCCGCTGGCGGAGGCGTACTGGATCAAGGCCGCCCTCGCCGCCAAGTCGGACGGGGCGCCGGTCGGAGGGGCGGCGGCGGTCGAAGCACAGCACGCCACGGACCAGGACGGCGAGGTGGCGTGGCTGGTCCGCGTGGCCGCCGCGTACCGCCACGTCGACGACGCCCGCGCGCGTGCCGTCCTCGCAGCGCTGGAGCCGGCGGCATGAGCGGGACGGACCGTACGGTCACCGACGACCAGCGGCCGGTGGCTCGTACGGTCACGGACGTCCTCCAGCCCCGCAATGTCCTTCTCGTCGGCATGCTCGCCATCGGCCTCGCCGCGGCGGGCCACTGGACCGGGCTCCTGTGGGGATTCCTCGGCGCGCTCTGCGCCGGGCTGGTGCCCGCCGGATACATCGAGTGGGAGCGTGGGCGCGGCACTTGGAGCGACCGGCATGTCGTCGACCGCACCAAGCGGGCGCCGATCTTCTTCGTGATCCTCGGTTCCATCGGTGCCGGTTCCGTGGTCATGGTCCTCGGGCGGGCACCCGCGGGGATCCTCACCGCGATGCTGGCCCTGTGGGGGATGACCGTGTGCCTGCTGGCCGTCAACACGGTGTGGAAGATCTCGGTGGACTCCGCCGTCGCCTCGGCGGTCGTGGCGCTGCTCGCGGCGGTGCACTCGCCCTGGTGGCTGCTCGGGTACGCCTTGACGATCGCCGTCTGCTGGTCGCGTGTCGCCCTGGGCTATCACACCGTCGCGCAGACAGTGGCCGGCGCGTCCCTCGGCGCGGCCACCGCGGGCGCGTTCCTGCTCTTCTGAATGCCGGGGCCCTGCACCAGCAAATGACGTACGACGGAATGCCCTGAGAATGACATGGCTCACAGAAAAACCACAGGAGTCGTGAGCAACTGTCCGGTTTGGCGTTCTATGACCACCACGGACTCCCACATTCCGCCCGACTGGGCGGGTAAATGCACCTTCTCCGGGCCCTATTGCGGCCATACGATCATGCGGCAGTCGCTCAGCGTGCCGTCTACCGCGGCGACCGCATTTCAATTCTTCGGATCCAGAGAAGGTCTCCTGTGAAGATCCGCCGCATTCTCGCCACGGCGGTCGTCGCCACCGTGACGACCCCCGCCGTGCTGCTTTCCGTCACCCCCGCGTTCGCCGCGGGCGCCCCCGGCGCTCCTGCCCCGCAGACGCAGCAGACGACGCCCGCCAAGCCCTCCGTCGAGGAGCTCGAAAAGGCCGTCGCCAAGGCGAAGAAGACGTACGAGGAGGCGCTCGCCGCCGAGAGCGCCGCCGTGAAGGCCCGCGACGCGGCCTTCGCCGACGACGCGCCGCTCGCGCTCGCCGCGGACGACGCCCTTAAGGCCGCGAAGGCCGCCGCCGAGGCCAAGACGAACGCCGACAACGCGCTCACGGCAGCCAACAACCACCTCCTGACGCTGCCCGCCACCGCCACGCCCGAGGAGAAGGCCGCCGCCGAGAAGGCCGTCGCCGACGCCCAGGAGGCCGTCAAGGTCGCCGAGAGCGCCAAGACCGAGGCGGACAAGAAGGCCACCGCCGCCGCGGACGCACGGGACGACCAGCGGATCGCCACCCTCCAGGCCGCCACCGCCGCCGAGACGGCCCGCAAGGATGCCGAGAAGGCACTGAAGGCCGCCGAGAAGGCGCTCGCCGACGCCAAGGAGGAGGAAGGCGAGGGCGAGGAGGGCAGCTGCGTCCCCGAGCCGCGTCTGACCACCACCCTGACCGGACTGCCGGGCAAGGTCGTCGCCGGTACGACGGTCGACTTCACGCTGCGGATGACCAACGGCACCGAGCGGACCCTGGACAAGGTCTGGCCGTTCGCGAGCGTCCACGCCTTCGACAAGAAGGGGCTGAAGGACCTCGACAAGCTTCTGCACCTGCAGTGGTCGTCGACCTCGTCCCCCGCGTGGAAGCCGGTTGACGAGAAGCACCCGATCGACGCCGTCAACAAGTTGAAGGCGGGCGCCCACGCCGACTTCAAGCTCCGTCTGAAGGTCGACGCGTCGGCGCCGGCCGGCCAGGGCATGGCCTTCCTCGCCGGCGACTACGCCAACGACGACCTCAGCTGCGGCGGGTCCCCCGAGCTGACCGAGTACGTCTTCCAGCTCCAGGCCGCGGGCACGAAGCCCGGCAAGGTCGAGGACGCCAAGCCGCGGCCCAAGCCGGGCACTTCGAACACCACGGCGCAGGGCGGCCAGTCCACGCAGCCGGTGAACACCACGAACGGCAGCCTCGCCGACACCGGCTCGTCGGACGTCGTCCCGCAGATCGCCCTCGCGGGTGGCGCGGCCGTCGTCCTCGGAGCCGGCGCGATGGTCGTCGTGCGGCGCCGCAAGACGGGCACCAACGCCTAGGTCGTGATCACGGCGACGGGCCCCAGCACCTTCCGGTGCTGGGGCCCGTCGCCGTCCCGCCGCCGAGTGCGTCCGCGTCGCCACCCATGCAGTCGCCCCGTCGGTCGCCTGTTCAGTCGCCTGGTCGGCCGCCCGGTCGGAGGAGAGCCTGACGGCGGTAGAACGACGGGTCGGGCGGGGCGAAGGCCAGCCCGTTCTCGTCGAGCGCGTTGAAGACGGTCAGCCAGCCGTCCGCGAGGCCGAACCCGATGTCCACGCCCCGGCCCCCGGCGTCCCCGCCCGCGCCGCCCCGGCCGGCCTTCTCGTCGAACCACTCCACCAGCTCGACACTGTCGACCAACTGCCCGCTCAGCTCCACGAGTTGGGGCAGCGGGTCGGCGCGCCAGGCGAGCTCGAAGCCGTACCAGCGCACCGGCGACCGCTCCGGATCGAAGGAATTCCAGGTGAGCGAGAGGTCGTCGAACTTCTGGTGGTTGATCTCGACGCGTTCGCCGCCGAAGTCGAGGACGACGGGGCAGTCGGGGAACCACTCGTCGCCCTGAAGGTCCCACACCAGCCAGCTGCGCGTCAGCGGCCGCCCCACGAGCCCGCGCAGCCGCTCGGCGTGGGCGGCGGTCACCGCCCGGCCGCCCTGGAGCCAGTGCGGCCGGTAGCCGTCGATGCCGAAGTCGAACACGTTCCCTCTCGCCTCCACGATCGGGACGGTACCGGGTCACGGCGCGCGCGGACGTGACGAGACGACGCGTCTTGCGCGAGAGGTGCGGCGGGCGTACTCTCGAAGTCGCGCGAGACGATACGTCTCGTCTTTCACTGGACCAGAACCGAAGGAACGCACCCTTGCTCCCTGCCTCACCCGATACCCGCATCGTTCTGTCCGGCGTCACCAAGCGATTCGACGACCGTGTCGTCCTCGACCAGGTTTCTCTCAGCGTCCGGCCCGGCGAGCGGATCGGCGTCGTGGGGGACAACGGCTCCGGCAAGTCCACGCTGCTGCGCCTCCTCGCCGGGAGGGACACCCCCGACAGCGGCACCGTCACCGTCGACTCCCCCGGCGGCCTCGGCCACCTCGCCCAGACCCTCGATCTGCCCGGCACGGCCCTCGTCCAGCACGCCGTCGACCTCGCGCTGGCCGACGTACGGACCCTGGAACGCCGCATCAGGCAGGCCGAAGCCGCGCTGGCGGAATCAGGGCCGCCCGGCGCGGGGCAGGCCGGACTGGACGCGTACGGGGAGCTGCTCGCCGCCTACGAGGCACGCGGCGGCCGCGACGCCGACCGCCGCGTCGACACCGTCCTCCACCGCCTCGGCGAACGGGCCGCACTCGACCGGGACCGGCCCCTCGGCACCCTGTCGGGCGGGCAGCGCTCGCGGCTCGCGCTCGCCGCGACCCTCGCGGCCGACCCGGAGCTGCTGCTCCTGGACGAGCCGACCAACGACCTCGACGACGAGGCCGTCGCCTGGCTGGAGGACCGGCTCCGCGCCCATCGCGGCACGGTCGTCGCCGTCACCCACGACCGCGTCTTCCTGGACCGCGTCACCACCGCGATCCTGGAGGTCGACCAGGACCTGCGGACCGTCCGCAGGTACGGCGACGGTTACGCCGGTTACCTCACCGGCCGGGCCGCCGCCCGCGCCCGTTGGGAGCGGGAGTACGAGGAGTGGCGCGCGGAGCTCGCCCGGAACGCCGCCCTCGCGGACACCGCCATCGACCGCTTCTCCGCGATCCCGCGCAAGGCACCGGCGGCCTTCAGCGGCGCCGGGGCGTTCCGGGCCAGGTCTCGGGCGCACGGAGCGATGAGCCGTATTCGCGCGGCGCGTGAGCGGACGGCGCGGCTGACCGAGAACCCGGTCGCCGCCCCGCCGCGGCCGCTGCGGTTCACCGGCCGGATCGAGGGGGAGGCCTCCGCACCGGTCGAACTCACCGATGTGGAGGTGGCGGGGCGGCTGCGGCTCGGAAGCCTGCGTCTGGCCCCGGGCGAACGGCTCCTCGTCACGGGCCCCAATGGCTCCGGGAAAACCACCCTCCTGCGCCTCCTCGCCGGTGAACTCGCCCCGGACAGGGGCACGGTCCGCCGCCCCGCTCGAGTCGGCCACCTGCGCCAGGACTCCGCCCCGCCGACGGAGACCCGTACGGTCGCCGAGGCGTACGGCCCCGAGCGCGCCGCCCGGTTGCTCGACCTGGGGCTCCTCGCCCCGCGCGACCTGGCAACCCCGGTCTCGGGCCTGTCGACGGGCCAGCGCCGCAAACTCGAACTCTCCGCCCTGACCGCCCACCCCCTCGACCTCCTCCTCCTCGATGAACCGACCAACCACCTGTCTCCCGGCCTGGTCGAGGAACTGGAGGCGGCCCTCGCGTCCTACGCGGGCACGCTGGTCCTGGTGACCCACGACCGCCGCATCCGCGCGGGGTTCACGGGCCGCCGCCTCGAACTGACGGCGGGGGTGATGGCGACGGCGTGAGGGCGGCGGGCGCTCCGGGGCCCGGGGACACCCGGGCCCGTGCGGCGCCCCCCCTGCCCCCTACGCCCGGCGCGCGATGAGGGTTTCGAGGCCGTCGAGGATGCGCTCCAGGCCGAAGTCGAGCGCCTGGTCGCGGCCGCCCGTCGCGTCCACGGAGGCCAGCGTCGCGCCGAGGGCCGGAAAGCGTTCGCCGTGTTCGCGCATCACCTCGCCCAGGGCCAGCGCCAGTTGCTCCTCGGTCCGCTCCCCCGGCCCCGTCGCGCGGGCCTGGGCCGCGATGCCCCGGACATGGCCGGTGAGCAGGACCACCGCGTCCATCCGCTCCGCCCCGGTCAGGCCCGTCCCCTCCAGGGCGACGAGCGCCTCCTCCAGCCAGGCGAGTTCCTTCGGCCCCATCACCCGCGCGCCGAGGGTGGCGTCCAGGAGCCAGGGGTGCTCGTGGAACCAGACCGACAGCCCGTGCGACCAGGCGTCGAGCCGCTCCCGCCAGCCGCCCTCCCGGGCCTCCGTCACTTCGCCGATCGCCGACTCCACCATCAACGCGACGAGTTCCGCCTTCCCGGGCACGTACCGGTAGAGCGACATCTTGGTCTTCCCGAGCCGCTCGGCGACGCGCTGCATGGTCACCGCGCCCAGCCCCTCCGCGTCGGCGATCTCCACGCCCGCCCGCGCGATCCGCTCCAGGGTCAGCGCCGGCTTGGGCCCGCGCGTCGGCCGGGCGGGCGGCCCCCAGAGCAGCCGCACCATCTCGTCCATCCCACCACTCTCCTTCGCCACGCCGCGCTCCACCCTCTCCACCTCACCGTCGCCGGCTCACCGTCTCCGCCGCACGTCTCCGGCCTCGGCCCTTGCGGCGAGGGGAAACTGCGTCTACCGTACACACATCGAAATAGTGTCCCTCAGACGCAGTTATCGGGTTCAGCAGAGGAGCAGCCCCATGAGCAAGAAGGTCCTGATCTCGGGCGCGAGCATCGCCGGCCCGGCCCTCGCCCACTGGCTCGGCCACTACGGATTCGATGTCACCGTCGTCGAGCTCGCGCCGGGCCTGCGCGAGGGCGGCCAGGCCGTCGACTTCCGCGGCGAGACGCACATGACCGTGCTGGAGCGGATGGGAGTCCTCGACCGGCTGCGCGAGCGCCGGACCGGCGGCAGCCCGATGCGCTTCGTCGACGAGAACGGCCGCGAACTCCTGCACCTGCCCGGCGACTTCGCGGGCGGCGACCTCGAGGTCCTGCGGGGAGACCTCGCCCGGGTGCTCCACGAGCACAGCCTCCCGCACGCCCAGTACGTCTTCGGCGACTCGATCACCTCGCTCACCGAGACCGCCGACGGCGTCCAGGTCACCTTCCGCAACGCCGCCCCGGCCACGTACGACCTGGTGATCGGCGCCGACGGCCTGCACTCGAACGTCCGCCGCCTCGCCTTCGGCCCCGAGGAGTCGTACGTCCGCCACCTCGGCCACTACGCCGCCACCTGGAGCTTGCCCAACCACCTCGGCACCGGCCCGGGCGAGGGGTCCGTCGGCTTCAACACCCCCGGCCGGCTCGCCAGCGTCGGCACCGACCGCCTGAACCCCGACCGGGCCGGCGCCTTCTTCGTCTTCGCCTCACCGGAACTCACGTACGACCGCCATGACATCGAAGCGCAGAAGGCCCTGATCGCCGGGGCCTTCGCCGGCCAGGGGTGGGAGGTGCCCCGGCTGCTGGAGTCGCTCAAGGAGGCGCCTGAGCTGTACTTCGACTCCATCAGCCGGGCCGACGTCGACACCTGGTCCAGGGGCCGGATCGCCCTCGTCGGCGACGCCGCCTGCGGCGCCACGATCGGCGGCATGGGCACCGGCACCGGGATCGTGGCCGCGTACGTCCTGGCCGGGGAGCTGGCGCGGCACCCCGACGACCACGCCGCGGCCTTCGCCCGCTACGAGCGACTGCTGCGCGGCTACGCCGAGGGCTGCCAGAAGAGCGGCGACCGCACCGGCCCGTTCCTCGCTCCCGGCACGGCCTGGGGTCTGCGCCTGCGCAACGGCCTGCTGAGCCGTCGTCGCGTTCTGAACTGGATGCTGGAGCAGGGCAAGAAGGTCACCAACACCGTCGATCTGCCCGACTACGGCGCCCTGGTGGAGCGGTGCGCGGCCTGAGCCCGGGAGGGGTCCCGCTCCCCGAGAAACCTGCTGTCGTCCGCGGCCGACCGGCCACCGCCAAGGCCGTGCTGTGCTGGACCGCGAACAAGGAGACGGACCTCGCCGGCTACCGCGTGTACCGCCGGCTCAGCGCCACGAGCTGGGCGAACGTCAGCGGCTCCGCCCTGCTCACCACCCCCTCCTTCACCGACGCGCCGCCCGCCACGGGGCAGACGTTCCTCTACGAGGTCCGCGCCGTCGACAAGGCCGACCGCGAGTCCGTCGGCAGCCTCGACGTGACGGCCACCAGCGTGGACCGGACCGGCCGCCCCGGCCGGCCTCACGGTCACCGGTGACGCGTACCACGCCATGCTGCGCCGGCAGGCCGTCGCCGACGCCGCACGCTACGAGGTCCACGCGGCCTCGGCCTCGGCGGGCCCGTACACGCTGCTCGGAACGGCCACCGAGCCGTCGTACGACGACCACGAAGCGCCCCTCAACGCCCCCCGGTACTACCGCGTCCGCGCCCTCGACGCGCTCGGCAACCCGTCGGTGTTCTCCGCCACGGTCGTCGGTGACGGCGTCGACCGCACACCGTGGCAGCCGCCGACCGACCTGGGCTCCGTCGTTCGCGTCGGCGAGACGCAGGTGTACTGGAAGACGCCCGGGAACTTCACCCAGGAGTGGGACAACGGCGGGCACTACCGCGTGTACCGTTCGCCCGGCAGGTCCCTCGACCCCGCCGCGCTCACCCGCGTGACCTGTGCCGAAGGCAGCGACTCCACGCGCCGCGCATCATCCTCGGACAAGGCGTCCCCTCCCATGGGCTGCCTCCAACCGGCAGCCACACCAGGGTAGATGCGCCAGGCCACCGGCCAGTGCGGCGGTGAAGGCGGGTACCCGGGGTACCCGGCCGTGGCCTTGTTCACCGGTTTCGGTTCTGGCTCAACTTCTCGGGTCAACGGTGGCGTTGGGGTTCTGCAGTTGATGGTCTGCTGCCAACCCGATGCACCGGCTGGTGACTCTCAACTTCACAGGTTGGCGCTGGTGGCGGGCCGCCTGCGGCTGCTGCGCATGGCGGAGACCGCGGCGATGGTCCAGGCCGTCACCCACACGGCGCCGACGAGCAATGCCGCGAGCGCGGTGAGCATATGGGGAGGGGTGGCACCCAGGCTCGGTGCCAGGCCCGCCGCGCGGGCCCCGAACCCGAGGACGCCCGCTCCCACCATTGCGATGCCCGCCCAGGAGACGACGAGCGCCGGCCATCGGACGAGCGGGGTCCGCGGCAGGCGCACGAGGAGCAGCGCAACGACGGCCATCAGCAGGCCGAGGGCCGCGTTGGCCAGTTGGGCGGTCTCGACGTTGGCGACGGCGGCGTAGGCCTCAGCCGGCGCGGGGAAGCCCGGCATGCCCAGCTCGCCCTCCCTCGCCAGGTCCACCTTGCTGACGGTGTAGGCGAGGGCGCCGAGGCAGGCGGTGAGGGCTGCGGCCAGGTGCTGCTTGTGTGATCGGGGCATGGGTTCATCCTGCGGTGAGCAGCGGCCCGGCCACCTCCTCCGCCAGTACCGACTCCCTCCCCCGTCCGGGCGAGGGGGTCTGGCGTCACCGTGCGTCGGGCATGAGCCCGTGAGCCCGTGAGCCAGCTCGGCAGCTCGGCAGCTCTCATGATGCCTTCGGTGTTGTGCCAGCCGACGCAACTTGATCAGGAAGGGGAAGGATGCCGTACTTTCCAAGCGGGGGGCGAGTGGTGCACCGGATCTTCGCGTCGGCTCGGCAGCGCGGCCGCCCTGGGAACGCACCTGTTCTTTCGCGGTCGAAGCGCCGAATCGACATCCGACTTACCTGGCCGACCGCCCCCACCGCTCCCAGGTGCTGCTACTTCTCATCGAAAGCATCTCGCCGAGGCTCACGCCGCCTGACTCACCTCAAATCACCGAGGTCAGTGCGCCGGGCTCGGGGTCTCAACAGGCAATGACAGATCGTCCAAGTGTGTGAGCAGTGCATCCATGCATGCCCGCGGGTTCAGGAGCTGGGGGTGCAGGACGGCGTTGAGGCCGAGCCCATCCAGGAGCGCGGTCAACCGCTCGGTCTGGATGTCGACGTCGAGGCCGGGGCGCAGGGTGCCTGATGTGTTGAGCCGGGCGAGCACGCGGCGCACGAGACTTCTCGTGCCTTCGGCGGCCTGGCGGGACAGGTCGCCGAAGGCCGGGTTGGTGCGGGCGGTCGTGTTGAAGTCCAGGAAGACGGTGACCTCGGCGCGGCGGCGTTCGTCGAGAGGCAGAAGCTCGGCCAGAAGACCGGCTGCGAGCCGGAGCTGTTCCGGGCGGGGGTAGCTGCCCAGATCGCCGATGTTCTCAATGTGTTCGAGCAGTCGACCGCCGACCCGGTCGAGCATCGACTGCATCGCGAACCGCATCAGGTCCTGCTGGCTGGCGAAGTAGTGGCGCAGAGAGCCGATGTTGAGCTGGGCCTCGTCGGCGACGGCTCGCAGTGAGGTGCGCTGCAGGCCATCGCGGACGACGACTCGGAACAACGCGTCGACGACGAGTCGGCGGCGAGCGTCCGGGTCTACGTACTTGGGCATGCACTCGTTTTATCACGCCTGTGATACAAAGGAAGTATCACAGGCGTGATAAAACGGGTGGAGGGTTCTTCGTGGAGACGTATCTCAATCTCATGCTCATCAGGTTCGGCCTGGTCGTGGGCGGCCTCGTGGTGCTGGCGCTGCTGGTCTTCGCCATTGCCCTGACCCTCAAGCGCAGGGGCAGGCTCGATGAAGTGCGCCGCTATGCGGACCCCGTGGTGAGGGCCGGACTGCGTGCCGCCGCCCGACGGTTCGAGGACAGGCAGAGCGGTGCGTCCTGGTCGCGCCGACAAGGTGGTGGGCGATGACCAGCCTTGGGGCGGAGTCGTCCGACCTCCTTCACCACTTGTTGCTGGACCGCGCGATCAAGGTCGCCATCGTGGTCGCGGCCCTGAGCATACTGACGCTCGGGATGACGGTGCTCTGGCGGAGGGCTGGGCGTGCAAAGGACCGTCTCGACTGAGCTGATGGCGCACCCAACCGATCCACAACTGTTGACTATTCCTCCGCCAGGAATCACCGACATCCGCTCTTCGCCCTCACCTACGTAGCCACCTGTGGCCAGGTGTGCCTCAGACTGAGTGCGACGGCGAGTAGGACTTGTCTCAATCTAGATGGGGCAACTGAGGTGGGTTGGGCACTGAGCAGGCCATCCTCGATGAGTTCCAGGAGGGAATCCATGTTCGCGGGGGCTGCGGGCACCAAGCCCTAGATCGGTGGGGCAAGCGAAGACGTTGAGCTCGCCGGAGCGGCACGGTGACCTCGGTGGGGTTGCGGACCGAAAGGCGGGCAGGTCTCGGTCCTAACGGCCAGCCGTCGGGTGCCACTCGCGGCGGAGGAGGCCGAAAACCCAGGAGTCGGAGACGTCGCCGTTGACGACGCAGTCCTCGCGGAGGGTGCCTTCGCGAACGAAGCCGAGCTTCTCCAGGATCCGAGCGGACGCCACGTTGCGGGTGTCGGCCTCGGCCTGGACGCGGTTCAGGTCCAGGGTGTCGAACGCCCACCGCAGGACGGCGTGGGCGGTCTCCGTGGCGTAGCCGTGGCCCCAGGCGGCAGCGGCGAAGACGTAGCCCAGGGACGCGCTGCGGAAGTCCGGGTTCCAGCTGGTCAGGCCGCACCAGCCGATAAACGCGCCGTCGGAGACGCGGTCGACGGCCACCCGCGCTCCCGTGCCTTCCTCCGCGATCGTCCGGCAGGTCGCGATGAAGCGCTGGGCGCAGGCCGGTTCGGTCCAAGGCGGGGAGTCCCAGTAGCGCAGCACGCTGGCGCTGCTGTGCAGCGCGTAGAGCGGCGCCGCGTCGGCGTCGGTGAACGGCCTCAGTCGCAGGCGGGCGGTGCGCAGCTCGGGGGTGGGCAATGGCATGCGGAGCATCCTGCCGCGTCATGCTCGCCCCCGACCATCCGTTTATCCGGACGGTCGGGGCGCGTACGTCCCCGGTGACGCCGGACGCGCCGCATGGGCGGTGAGTCCGCAGTACCGTCCCGGCATGGCGAGCAAACGGCGGCCGTACTGGCGCGCCCTCGGGACGCCGACCAGCCTCGTCCCGTACGGACCCCGGACGGGTGGAGGTACGCCGTCCACTTCACCGGCCCGGCCGACATCGCCGACGGCACTCTCGCTGGTGCCGCGGCAGGGGCCTTCCCCGTCAGCGCGGCCGGGACGGCTCGGAGCGGCCGACGACCGTCCCCGCCCGGTCGATACAGACGACGTCCACGGTGACCGGCGCCCCGCGCAGTACGGCGAGGGCCTGGTCGCGGGCGGTGGCGGCGACCAGATCGCCGAGCGGGACACCGGCGGCGGCGCAGAGCTGGAGCGCCGCGAGCCCCGTGTTGGCGACGGCGATCTCGGCGGCCAGGGCGTCGTCCGCACCGCCCCGGCGGGCCAGTTCGGCGAGGAAACCCTTGTCCACCTGCGAACGGGCCGAGTGCAGGTCGAGATGGCCGGCGGCGAGCTTGGAGAGCTTGGCGAATCCGCCGCAGATGGTGAGCCGGTCGACGGGATGCCGGCGTACGTACTTGAGCACCGCCCCGGCGAAGTCGCCCATGTCGAGCAGGGCGAGCTCGGGGAGGTCGTAGAGCGCGGTGACGGTCTTCTCGGAGGTGGACCCGGTGCATCCGGCGACATGCGTGAGTCCTGCCGCCCGCGCCACGTCGACGCCGCGCCGGATGGAGTCGATCCAGGCGGAGCAGGAGTACGGGACGACGATCCCGGTGGTGCCGAGGATGGAGAGGCCGCCGAGGATGCCGATGCGGGGGTTCCAGGTGGAGCGGGCGATCTCCTCGCCGTGGTCGACGGAGACGGTGATCTCCACGTCGCCGCTGCCGCCGTGGCGCTCCGCGACCCGCGCGATGTGGTCGCGCATCATCTGGCGGGGCACGGGGTTGATGGCCGGCTCGCCCACCTCCAGGGGGAGACCGGGGAGGGTGACGGTCCCGACGCCGGGGCCGGCTCGGAAGACGACCCCGGAACCGGCCGGGAGGGCCCGCACCGTCGCCCGGATCAGCGCCCCATGGGTGACGTCCGGGTCGTCACCGGCGTCCTTGACCACGCCCGCCGTCACGGCGGGGCCGGTGATGTCCTCGACGGCGAGGGCGAAGGCGGGCGTCTGCCCCTTCGGGAGCGTGATGGTCACCGGGTCCGGGAAGTCGCCGGTGAGCAGCGCGGTGTACGCGGCGGTGGTGGCCGCGGTGGCACAGGCACCGGTGGTCCAGCCGGGCCGCAGACCGGTGTGCTTGAGTTGGCCGGTGCGCCCGCCGCTCGCCGTCATGAAGGAATCCCCATGCACGTCCTGATCCTCGGAGGTACGACCGAGGCCCGCGCCCTGGCCGGGCTGCTGCATCCGACGGTACGCGTCACGAACTCGCTCGCGGGCCGGGTCGCGTCGCCGAGGCTGCCGCCGGGCGAGGTGCGGATCGGGGGCTTCGGCGGGGCGGAGGGCCTGGCCGGGTGGCTGCGCGAGCACCAGGTGGACGCGGTCATCGACGCCACCCATCCTTTCGCCGGGACGATCAGTTTCAACGCGGCGTACGCCGCCGACCTGGCCCATGTTCCCCTGCTGGCGCTCCGCCGTCCCGGGTGGGCCCCCGTGGAGGGCGACACCTGGCACCCGGCCGGCTCCCTGGAGGAGGCGGCCTCCCTCGTGGACACCCTCGGCGAGCGGGTCTTCCTGACGACGGGCCGGATGGGGCTGTCGGCCTTCGCGTCCTGCGCCGCCTGGTTCCTGGTCCGCAGCGTGGACGCCCCGGAACCCCCCGCGCCGGCCCGTATGGAAGTCCTCCTGGACCGGGGCCCCTTCTCCCTGGACGGCGAACGGGAGCTTTTGCGGCGCCACCGCATCGACGTCCTGGTGACCAAGGACAGCGGGGGCGCGGCGACGGCCCCCAAGCTCCGCGCGGCCCGAGAGGCGGGCCTCGCCGTGATCATCGTCCGCCGCCCCCCGACCCCGGAGGGCATCCCGACGGCGACGACGCCGGCGGAGGCGGCGGGGTGGGTGGCGGCCCTGGCTCGGGGCGCCTGACCCTGCGCGACGTGGACGCCCGAGCTCGTGGATTACGACGCCATGTCCACACTGCGGCCGACGGGCCTCGGGCAGAGCGAGTGGCCCCCGGCACCGGGGAGGCCTGAGGTGGCGGCGGAGGGTCCGGAGCGGGCGGCGAGACGGGCCGCCGGGGGCTGCCTCAGGCGTCGAAGTCGTACTCCAGCACATAGGAACCGGAGTCGAGCGTCATCTCGTTGACTTCGACGATCCCGCCGTCGCGGGTACGGGCCGTCCGGCAGATCAGGACCACGGGTGTGCCCGCGGGCAGCACCAGCCGCTCCGCCTCCTCGGCGGTCGGCATCCGGCTGCGGATCTCCTCCCGGAAGCGCGCGGGCTCGTGCCCGAGCTCGGCGAGACGGGCGTAGACCCCGCCGGGGCCGGTGTCCTCCCGCGTGATCGCGGAACCTGCCACGAGAGCGGCGGGCAGATAGGACGTGGCGAGGAGCACGGGCTTCCCCTCGAGCACGAAGCGCCGCCTCCTGACACAGACCAACACCCCGGCAGACAGCCCGAGCGCCCCGGCGACCCTGTCCTCGGCCTCCTCCTCGGTGACCTCGACCTGGTCGACGATCAGCGGACGGTCATCGATGTCGACGCCCCATACGGACCGGCCGGACCCCCACTGGTCCCGGGCGAGCCGGGGGATTCCGCGCCTGCGAAGGGGCTTGAAGGCCCGCACGTACACGCCGGCGCCCTTGCGCGCTTCGGCGAGCCCTTCGTTCTGAAGGACGCCCAACGCCTGGCGGGCGGTCATCCGGGCCACCTCGTAGGTGGTCATGAGGTCGTTCTCCCCCGGCAGCCGATCCCCGGGCCCGTACACACCGGTACGGACGGCCTGTTTCAACTCGTCCGCGATCCGCTGGTACTTGGGCCGCCGGTCGTCACCCTGCGCCATGAAACCGATCACTTCCTTCCGCTCCGGACACCCTAAGGGGCCGACCGACTCCCCACTCCGCGACTCGATCGGATGAGTTCTCTAGAGAAGCATGGACACCCCTCCCGGCACTCACTTCACTGAGACGACCTCTCTAGAGATGAAGCTCACGAGTCAGGGAGACAAGCCGTGCTCATTTCCGACCACCGCCGCTTCTCAAAGGGCACCTCAGTAAGGGTCGTCCACCGTCTCTTCGAGCCGCTGCTGCGGCTGTTACTCCCCCCGTCGGGCCGCCGTCGCCGCACCGGCCCCCCGCCGCGCGCGGGTCACGCGGCACCCCCGGCCCCCGTCTCCTTCCCGTGCACCCCTTTGCGCGGTGAGGACAGCAGGCTCGTACGTCCGTATCTGACTGCGTACGAAGAACGGGAAAAGGTCCGGCTTCAGCGGCAGCGGCGGCGAGCCCTCTGGCTCGCCGCCCACGGCGTCGACGTGGGGCCCCGGATGATCCACGGCGTGGAGGTGGCCTGATGGAACAGGAGCCGACGATGGTCCGGCGCTGGAGCCGCAGCCCGCGTTCGGTCGGGCGCGCGCGGGCGGAGTTGCGTGCCGCGCTGGCCGGTTGGGGGCTGAGCCGGATCGAGGACAGTGCCTCGCTCGTCCTCTCGGAGCTGCTCACCAACGCCGTGCGCCATGCGCGCGTACCGGGCCGGGAGATCGAGACCCGCTTCGCCCCCGTCCCGGACGGCCTCCGGATCGAGGTCCACGACGCCTCCGAGGTCCGCCCGCTCATGGCACTGCCGGGCGAGGACGCGAGCGGCGGCTGGGGGCTGCCCGTGGTCGACGTGCTGGCCCACCGCTGGGGCGTCACCGACAGGAACGGGCCGGGCAAGCTGGTGTGGGCGGAACTGTCGACGCGGGCGCCGCAGACCGAGGACGAGGGGCCTCTGGGCTGACGCCACGGGTCGGCTTGGGCCGGCCGCGGCACCGGCCTGGGCCGCCGGGTCAGGCGACCTGTGGTCGTCCTCTGCCCTCAGCCGAGCCGGCGCACCGTCGCAGCTCCTTCGACGTCGCGATGCCGGAGGAGCTGTTCACCGGCCAGGGGCAGAACCGGCTTTCGGTCCTGCTCCCCGGATTGGACCTACTTCCAGATTTCCCGTCCGCCCTGGGGCACGTCATCCGCCCTCGACGTCCTCGGCCTCCCAGCGCAGCAGGTCGCCCGGCTGGCAACTCAGCACCTCGCAGAGCGCGGCGAGCGTCGCGAAGCGCACCGCCTTGGCGCGGCCGTTCTTGAGTACCGCCAGGTTGGCGGGGGTGATCCCTACGCGGTCCGCGAGCTCGCCCACGGACATCTTCCGCCTGGCCAGCATCACGTCGATGTCGACGGCGATCGGCATCAGATCACCTCGTCCAACTCGGCCCGCATCTGCGACGCTTCGACGTCACGCGCGACAGCCTGGGCGAGCAGCATCCGCAGCACGAGCACGAAGAGCGCGACCCCCAGGATGGCCACGCCAATCCCGCCCATGATGACGGTGACACCCGGGTCTTCCCGCTGGCCCGGCGCATTGAGGGCCGTGACCGCGAACCACACCAGGGCAGCCGCCACGATCGCGCCGATCACGACGTCCACATACCGGAAGGCCGCGTGGGAGAACACGGTTCCGCGTCGCACCATCGTCACCAGCCGCCATACGCAGACCAGGCCGACCTGGGCCGACACCAAGCCCAGGATCGTGAGCACGCGCAGCGGGGTCAGCGGGAGCGACCCGTCCTCCGGGTCGGTGGCCAACGCCCACACCATTAGCGCCTGTACGCACACGGTGCCGGCGAGCACCACCACAAGCACGGCGCGCAGCGCGGCCACTGTCAGCTTTCCCATAGCCCACCCTTCCATCGAGTCACGATGGGAATCTATCGACTATCGATAGATGGAGCAAGGGCTGGGATGAAGGGTGGGCGGCGGTTTCGCATCGCGGCGGGATGTCGGCCGCCTCCCGTGACAAGGCGGCTGCGGCGGCACGTGGCCCGGGGCCTCCTCAATGGGCCCGGGGCCTGGGGCGCGGGCGCTGGAACACACCGGTAGCGCGGGGGTGGGGCCGCACGCGCCAGCCGGGGCCGTGGCACGGGGTGGTTGGCGTGCCCGATCCGGGAGGCCGGGCCCCGGGCAGGACCGGGGTCCGGGCCGGAAACCAGCCACCCCCCGGTCCGCCCCGGCCACCGCGTGGCCCGGCCCGTTCCTACCCCTCCGGGTACCGCCTCGGGGTCCACGCCACCATGGCGCCGTCGCCGCGGCGGACCGCCTGGGTCTGGGAGGAGCCGATCAGGAGCAGCGTGCGCATGTCGACCTCCGTCGGGTCCAGGTCCACCAGTGGGAGCACTCGGACCGATTCCGAGGGGCCGCCGACGTCGCGGGCCACGACCACCGGGGTGTCCGGGGCGCGGTGTTCCAGGAGGAGTTCGCGGGCCTTCGCCACCTGCCAGGTGCGGCTGGCGGAGCCGGGGTTGTAGAGGGCGAGGACCAGGTCGGCCGTCACGGCCGCGCGCAGGCGTTCCGCGATGACCTCCCAGGGCTTGAGCCGGTCGGAGAGCGAGATCGTCGCGTAGTCGTGGCCCAGCGGGGCGCCGGCGCGGGCCGCCGCCGCGTTCGCCGCCGTCACGCCCGGCAGGACCCGTACGGGAACGTCCGCGTACGCCTCCTGCGACGCCACCTCCAGTACCGCCGTGGCCATCGCGAAGATGCCCGGGTCGCCGCCCGAGACGACGGCGACGCGCCGCCCCCGACGGGCCAGGTCCAGGGCGAACTCGGCCCGTTCGGACTCGACCTTGTTGTCGGAGCCGTGCCGGCGCTGCCCCGGCCGTACGGGCACCCGGTCCAGATACGTCGTGTATCCGACGAGGTCGTCCGCGTTCGCCAGCGCCCCCCGGGACTCCGGCGTGAGCCAGGGCGCGCCCGCCGGGCCCGTGCCGACGACGACGACCTCGCCGCGCTCGCGCGCCTCGGGGACCACCGCGTCGATACGGGACGGCAGCACGGCCACCGAGAAGTACGGGACCGAGTCCGCGTCGATGTCCGCCAGGGACCCCGTCCGCTCGCCCTCCATCGTGGCGCGTTCGACGTACCGCGCGTCCTCCAGGCGTCCCGCGCGCTCCAGCGCGCGCCGGACCGTCGGGAAGGTGCGGCCGAGCTTCATCACCACCGCCGAGTCGGTCGCGGCGAGACGGGCCGTCAGCTCCTCCTCCGGCAGCGTGCCGGGGATGATCGTCAGGACCTCCTCGGCCTCGCACAGCGGGGTGCCGAGCCGGGCCGCCGACGCGCTGACGGAGGTGACACCGGGGACGACCTCGGTCGGGTAGCGGTGCGCGAGCCGCTTGTGCATGTGCTGGTACGAGCCGTAGAAGAGCGGGTCGCCCTCCGCGAGGACGGCGACCGTGCGGCCGGCGTCGAGGTGCTCGGCGAGCCGGGCCGACGCCTCCTCGTAGAAGTCGTCGAGCGCGCCCCGGTAGCCGCCGGGGTGGTCCGTCGTCTCGACGGTGAGCGGGTACATCAGCCGCTCCTCGATGTGGTCCTCGCGGATGTGCGCGGCCGCGATCGAGCGGGCGATCGACCGGCCGTGGCGCGCGGAGTGGTACGCCACGACGTCCGCCTCGGCGATGACCTGGACGGCCCGTACGGTCATCAGGTTCGGATCGCCGGGGCCGAGGCCCACTCCGTACAGCTTCCCGAGCAAGGGCTGCCCGCTCATTCCACCTCACTCGCAATCGCGTTGATCGCGGCCGCGGCCATCGCGCTGCCGCCCCGGCGTCCCCGGACCACCAGGTGGTCGACGCCCGACACATGTGCGGCGAGCGCGTCCTTGGACTCGGCCGCTCCGATGAAGCCGACCGGTATGCCGATGACGGCGGCCGGGCGGGGCGCGCCCTGCTCGATCATCTCCAGGAGGCGGAAGAGCGCGGTGGGCGCGTTGCCGATGGCGACGACCGACCCCTCGAGGCGGTCCCGCCACAGCTCCAGGGCGGCGGCGCTGCGGGTGGTGCCGAGGTCGGCGGCGAGCCCCGGCACGGACGGGTCGGAGAGTGTGCAGAGGACGTCGTTGTCGGCGGGCAGGCGCTTGCGGGTCACGCCGCTCGCGACCATCTGCGCGTCGCACAGGATGGGCGCCCCGGCGCGCAGCGCCTCGCGGGCGCGGGCCACCACCTGGGGCGTGTAGGCGAGATCGCGGACGAGGTCGACCATCCCGCAGGCGTGGATCATCCGTACGGCGACCTGGCTGACGTCGGCGGGCAGGCCCGCGAGATCCGCCTCGGCGCGGATGGTGGCAAAGGACTGGCGGTAGATCTCCGCGCCGTCCTTCTCGTAGTCGAACACTCTGCTCTCGCTCATCTCGTGGTGCCGGGAGGGGTACGGGGACGGGTACGGGCCGCCGAGACCGCGGCGGCCAGTGAGGTACGGGGGGTGGGGACGCCGTTCACGTCGTACTGGCCGTCGGCCGTCGCGACCACATCCACCCACGCGCCGTGCGGATGGCCGCAGCGCCGCTCGCAGCCGGAGAAGTGGACGGGCAGCCCGCCGGGGCCGGGGGCGAGGCCGCCGGTGAGGCCGGGGGCGGCGTCCGCGCGGACGTCGGAGAGGGACTTGGCGCAACCGGGGCGCCCGGTGCAGGCGCCGACGCCGGCCCAGGGCGATTCGGGGGTGGTGATCAGGCCCTCGGCCGCGAGCTCCCGCAGCCGCGCCCCGGCGGCGGCGCGGTCCGCGAAGCCGGTGACGACCGCGCCGCGCCACGGGGTGAGCCGCACTTCGCCGGTGTCCACGGCGGGCAGCAGGGCCCGCAGTTGGGCGACGGAGAGGCGGCCGAGCGGCGCGAGGACCGACAGCGCGGTGTCGCCGAGGAGGCCGGGGGCGGGGGGCGCGCCGGTGGGCAGGGGCGCGGGGGGTACGGGCTCCGCCGCGATCCCCGCCCGCTCCGCGTACGCCGCCACGTCCGGTTCCTGCCCGGCGGGCAGCTCGCGCACGCGCCAGGCGCCGTTTCCGGCCGCGCGGGCGGCCGCGAGGAAGGCCTCCGCCGCGACGAGGGCGGCCCGGGGGGCGTCGGCGGCGGCGACACGGAAGGCACGGCCGCCGACGTGCAGGGTCACCCGCGCGGCACCCGCCGTGGCCGGTGACACATCGATGCGCTCCGGCGCCGCGTCCGCAGCCCCCCGCGCCGCGCCGGCGAGCTCCCGTGGCACCTCCGCGAGCTCCGGTGCCGAGGACTCGTGCGCCGGAATCGCCGCCCCCCGCGCCGCACCCCCGATCCCCCGGGGCACGTCCCCGGTCTCTGCGATCAAGGTCACATCGCCGGCCAGTCCCGCCACATCCCCCCGTCCGTCGTCGAGGACGAAGAGAAAACGACCGGAAAGCGCCGCCGCCCAGTCCGTCGCGCACAGCAGCGCGTCGAGCTCCCGGGCCCACAACTGCACGTCGCCGGAGCCCAGTCCGTCCAGACCCGCCGCCGGGGACGCCACCACGTTCCGGACACGCTCGTGCGTCTCGGAGGGCAGCAGACCGGCCTCCGCGAGGAGCTCGGCGAGATCCGCCCCACAGCCCTCGCCCAGGCCCCGCAGCTCGGCGTTGCCACGCGAGGTGATGCTGAGATGCCCGTCACCCAGAGTCTCCGCTGCGTCGGCCAGCGTGAGTACCTGACGGCGCGTCAACCTGCCTGCGGGCAGGCGGAGTCGGGCCAGGCGCCCGTCATCGGCGGGGTGCAGCCGGAGCGCCCCGGGACAGGCGTCGCCACGGTCCCGTATGAGAGGTTCGCCCCTGTTGGGCGTTGTGGGTGGGGTGGGCGGCATGGCGGCGAGCATACCCACGTGCTCGCGGGCGCCCCCCTGCCCGGTACGGGCAGCCTCTACTATGCAGAACGGCACAGGGTCCACGACCCTAGGGAGGAAGCCCGGTGAGATTCCGGCGCGGTCCCGCCACTGTGAGCCGGCCGAAAGGTCCGGTGAGTCAGGAACTCCCGCCGTCCATACGACCACCCGGGGCGCGGACAACCCCGAGGAAGGGCCTGCGCACGTGATCCTGCTGCTGTCGCACTCCGACACCGACCTGCTCAGCGCCCGCGCGGCCGGCGGTCCGGTCGCCTACCGGTTCGCGAACCCGTCCCGGCTGACGACCGGCGACCTGCCCGCCCTCCTGGAGGACGCCGACCTGGTCGTCGTACGCCTCCTCGGCGGCGTCCGCGCCTGGGAGGAGGGACTGGACGTCCTCCGCGCCGCCCAGAAGCCGCTGGTCGTCCTCACCGGCGAACAGGCTCCCGACGCGCAGCTGATGGAGGCCTCCACCGTCCCCATCGGTGTCGCGACCGAGGCGCACGCCTACCTCGCGCACGGCGGACCGGACAATCTGGAACAGCTCGCCCGCTTCCTGTCCGACACGGTCCTGCTCACCGGCCACGGCTTCGAGCCGCCCGCCGCCGCGCCGACGTGGGGCCCGCTGGAGCGCACTCCCGGACGCACCGACGGCCCGACCGTCGCCGTGCTCTACTACCGCGCCCACCACATGAGCGGCAACACCGCCTTCGTCGCCGAGCTCTGCGCCGCCATCGAGGACAAGGGCGCCCAGGCGCTGCCGCTGTACGTGGCGTCCCTGCGGGCTCCCGAGCCCGAACTGCTGCGGCGCCTCGGCTCCGTCGACGCGATCGTCACCACCGTGCTCGCGGCCGGCGGCACCAAGCCCGCCGAGGCGCAGGCCGGCGGCGACGAGGAGGCCTGGGACGCGGGCGCGCTCGCCGCCCTCGACGTACCGATCCTGCAGGCGCTGTGCCTGACCGGCCCGCGCAGCGCCTGGGAGGAGAACGACGAGGGCCTCTCGCCGCTCGACGCCGCCAGCCAGGTCGCGGTGCCCGAGTTCGACGGCCGCCTCATCACCGTCCCCTTCTCCTTCAAGGAGATCGACGAGGACGGCCTGCCCGCGTACGTCGCCGACGCCGAGCGCGCGGCCCGGGTCGCCGGGATCGCCGTGCGCCACGCGCGTCTGCGGCACATCCCGAACGCCGAGAAGCGCCTCGCGCTGGTCCTCTCCGCGTACCCGACCAAGCACTCCCGCATCGGCAACGCGGTCGGCCTCGACACCCCCGCCTCCGCCGTCGCCCTGCTGCGCCGCCTCCAGACCGAGGGATACGACTTCGGCCGGGAGGAGGTACCCGGTCTCGTCTCCGGCGACGGCGACGAGCTGATCTACGCGCTGATCGAGGCGGGCGGCCACGACCAGGACTGGCTCACCGAGGAGCAGCTCGCCCGCAACCCGGTCCGTATCCCGGCCGCCGACTACAAGCGCTGGTACGCGACCCTGCCGGCCGAACTCCGGGAATCGGTCGAGCGGCACTGGGGCCCGCCGCCCGGCGAGATGTTCCTGGACCGCTCCCGCAACCCGGAGGGCGACATCGTCCTCGCCGCGCTGCGGCGCGGCAATCTGCTGGTCCTCATCCAGCCGCCGCGCGGCTTCGGCGAGAACCCGATCGCGATCTACCACGACCCCGACCTGCCGCCGTCGCACCACTACTTGGCCGCCTACCGCTGGATCGCCGCCTCGGCGGACGACGGCGGTTTCGGCGCCGACGCCATGGTCCACCTGGGCAAGCACGGCAACCTGGAGTGGCTGCCCGGCAAGAACGCGGGTCTGTCCGCCGCGTGCGGCCCCGACGCCGCCCTCGGTGACCTGCCGCTGGTCTACCCCTTCCTCGTCAACGACCCGGGCGAGGGCACGCAGGCCAAGCGGCGCGTCCACGCGACCCTCGTCGACCATCTCGTACCGCCGATGGCGCGGGCCGAGTCCTACGGTGACATCGCCCGCCTGGAGCAGCTGCTCGACGAGTACGCGGCGATCTCCTCGATGGACCCGGCGAAGCTTCCGGCGATCCGCGCGCAGATCTGGACGCTGATCCAGGCCGCCAAGCTCGACCACGACCTCGGGCTCGAAGACCGCCCCGACGACGACGGGTTCGACGACTTCCTGCTCCACGTCGACGGCTGGCTGTGCGAGGTCAAGGACGCGCAGATCCGCGACGGCCTGCATGTCCTCGGCGGCGCCCCGACCGGCCCCGAGCGGGTCAACCTGGTGCTGTCCATCCTTCGCGCCCGCCAGATCTGGGGCGGAACGCAGGCGCTCCTCGGCCTGCGCGAGGCGCTGGGCCTGGACGAGTCGGCCGCGACCCGCACCGCCGCCGACGAGACGGAGGCCGCCGCCCGCGCGCTCGTCCAGGCGATGGAGGACGCCGACTGGAACCCGGGATCCGTCGCGACCGTGGCCGCCGGTCATCCCCAGGCGGTCGTCGACATCCTCGACTTCGCCGCCCGCCAGGTCGTGCCGCGCCTCGCCGCGACGACCGACGAACTCGACCACGCCGTCCACGCGCTGAACGGCGGCTTCGTCCCGGCTGGGCCGTCCGGCTCGCCGCTGCGCGGCCTGGTCAACGTGCTTCCCACCGGCCGGAACTTCTACTCCGTCGACCCGAAGGCCGTCCCCTCGCGTCTCGCGTGGGAGACCGGCCAGGCACTGGCCGACTCGCTGCTGGAGCGCTACCGCAGCGACAACGGCGACTGGCCGACCTCCGTGGGCCTGTCCCTGTGGGGCACGAGCGCGATGCGCACCTCCGGCGACGACGTCGCCGAGGCCCTGGCCCTGCTGGGCATCCGTCCCGTCTGGGACGACGCCTCGCGCCGGGTCAACGGCCTGGAGGCGATCCCGCTCGCGGAGCTGGGCCGTCCCCGTATCGACGTCACGCTGCGCATCTCGGGCTTCTTCCGGGACGCCTTCCCGCACACCATCGCGCTGCTCGACGACGCGGTGCGGCTCGCGGCGTCGCTCGACGAGCCGGCCGAGCAGAACCACGTACGGGCCCACACGCAGGCGGACCTGGCGGAGCACGGCGACGAGCGGCGGGCCACCACCCGGATCTTCGGCTCCCGGCCGGGGACGTACGGCGCGGGCATCCTCCAGCTCATCGACTCCCGGGACTGGCGCACCGACTCCGACCTCGCCGAGGTGTACACGGTGTGGGGCGGCTACGCGTACGGCCGCGAGCTCGACGGGCGTCCGGCTCGCGAGGAGATGGAGACCGCGTACAAGCGGATCGCGGTGGCCGCGAAGAACACGGACACCCGCGAGCACGACATCGCGGACTCGGACGACTACTTCCAGTACCACGGCGGCATGGTGGCGACCGTGCGCGCGCTGCGGGGCACGGCCCCCGAGGCCTACATCGGCGACTCGACCCGCCCCGAGACCGTCCGCACCCGGACCCTGGTCGAGGAGACGTCCCGCGTCTTCCGGGCACGCGTCGTCAACCCGCGCTGGATCGAGGCGATGCGGCGCCACGGCTACAAGGGCGCGTTCGAGCTGGCGGCGACCGTGGACTACCTCTTCGGGTACGACGCGACGACCGGGGTCGTGGCCGACTGGATGTACGACAAGCTCACCGAGGCGTACGTCCTCGACCCGGAGAACCGCGCCTTCCTCCAGGAGGCCAATCCGTGGGCGCTGCACGGCATCGCGGAGCGCCTCCTGGAGGCGGAGTCCCGGGGCATGTGGGCCAAGCCGGACCCGGAGGTCCTGGAGCGGCTGCGGCAGGTCTTCCTGGAGACCGAGGGCGACCTGGAGGACGACGAGTGAACCTGACGGTGGGCGGCGAGGACGAGCAGCTCGAGGAGCGGCTCGGCGACGAGCTGACCGCCTTCAACCAGCGGACGACCGGTGCCTACGACGAGGCCGGCCTGTCCGTCCGGGTCACCGACGCCGACGGCGAGCTCATCGGCGGGCTGACGGGCGCGACCTGGGGCGGCTGCGGTTTCATCAAGCTGCTGTGGGTGCGCGCCGACCACCGGCACGGCGGCTGGGGCAGCAAGGTGATGCGCGCGGCCGAGGAGGAGGCGCGACGCCGCGGCTGCACGCGGATGACCGTCTCCTCGTACTCCTTCCAGGCCCCGCCCTTCTATCTGCGCCACGGCTATGTGGAGACGGGCCGCACGCCGGGAATTCCGGGCGGGCACAGCGACGTGACCTTCTGGAAGCCGCTGGACGGGGCCGCGCTCTCCTTCCAGCTCGCCGTGCTCGTCGACTTTCCCGAGGACGCGGCGGAAGCGGCCCTTCGCTACGAGGACGCCGTCCTGGCGCTCCTGCCCGCCCACGGCGGACGCCTGGAGCGGCGCCTGCGCACGGGCGACGGCCTCGCGGAGGTGCACCTGCTGCGCTTCCCGGACAAGGAGGCGTACGAGTCGTTCCTGGCGTCTCCGCAGCGCGCGGCGCTGGGGACGGCCGGGGGAATCACGGCGCGGGTGCTGGAAGTGACCGAGGTCCACGGCTCCTGAGGCAGCCCGGGCGGAAACCCGGATGCCTCGATCCGTCCTCTTCCGTACCGTTCTCCGGCGTGGAACCTCTCACCGAACAACAGATCCGCGGCTCGTTCGCCAACTGCTCCAAGGGTGAGGCCGCCCGCCTCAAGCTCCCCCTCGACTTCGGGGAGCTGCCCTGGGCCGACCTCGACTTCCTGGGCTGGCGCGACCCGGGCGCGCCCCTGCGCAGCCACCTCGTGGTGCCGGGAGCCGACGGCGGCCCCGTCGGCATCACCCTGCGGACCCCGGACAAGGTCCGCACGAGCGCGATCAAGTCGAGCCTGTGCCAGTTCTGTCTGACCGGCCACGCCTCCTCCGGGGTGTCCCTCTTCGCCGCGCCGCGGGCGGGCGCGGCGGGCCGCCAGGGAAACACCGTCGGCATCTACGCCTGCGCCGACCTGGCGTGCCCTCTCTACGTCCGGGAGAAGCGGCAGCCGGCGACGCGGCCCCGCTACGAGGAGACGCTCACGCTCGACGAGCGGGTCGAGCGGATGACGGGCAACGTGGGGGCGTTCGTGGCGAAGGTCCTCGAAACGCGCTGAGCGCCGCCGCGAGGGGGCTCGGGCCGGCCTCGGACGGGCTCAGCAGACGTGCCGGTCCCGTTCCGGGTCGTACAGGTGGCTGTCCCGGAACTGGGAGGCGGCCAGCGTGCGGCCCACCAGAATCACCGCCGTTTTCGTGATCCCCGCCGCCTTGGTCTGCGCGGCGATGTCGTCCAGGGTGCCCCGCAGCACCACCTCGTCCGGGCGGCTCGCCATCGCGACGACCGCCGCCGGGCAGTCGGCGCCGTAGTGCGGGAGCAGTTCGCCGACGACCCGGTCGACGTAGCGGGCGGCCAGGTGCAGGACCAGGAGCGCGCCGCTGCGGCCCAGGGTCGCCAGGTCCTCGCCGGGCGGCATGGGGGTGGCCTGCTGGGCGATGCGGGTGAGGATGACCGTCTGGCCGACCGTGGGGACGGTCAGCTCCCGCTTGAGCGCGGCGGCAGCCGCCGCGAACGCGGGGACGCCGGGGACGACTTCGTAGTCGATGCCCTCCGCGTCGAGGCGCCGCATCTGCTCGGCGACCGCGCTGAAGACGGACGGGTCCCCGGAGTGCAGCCGGGCCACGTCCTGGCCCTCCGCGTGCGCGCGGACGATCTCGGCGACGATCTGGTCCAGGTCCAGCTGGGCGGTGTCGACGAGGCGTGCGTTGGGCGGGCACTCGGCGAGGAGTTCGCGGGGGACGAGGGAGCCGGCGTACAGGCAGACCCCGCAGGACGCGAGCGTACGGGCGCCGCGCACCGTGATCAGGTCGGCGGCCCCGGGGCCCGCGCCGATGAAGTAGACGGTCATGCTGATGCTTCTTTCTTGGTGACGGACCACTGGGTGACCGGCATCGCCTGGCGCCAGCCGGTGAAGCCGCCCACCGGGACGGCGTGGGCGACCGCGAGCCGTACGAGTTCGCCGCCGTGCGTCCGGTACCGGTCGGCGAGCAGCGCCTCGGACTCCAGGGTGACGGTGTTGGCGACCAGCCGGCCGCCCGGGGGCAGCGCGTCCCAGCAGGCGTCCAGGAGACCGGGAGCGGTGAGCCCACCCCCGATGAACACGGCGTCGGGCGCGGGCAGTTCGGTCAGCCCGGCGGGGGCTGCGGCGGTGACGACACGGAGGGCGGGGACACCCAGGGCGGAGGCGTTGCGGGCGATGCGGGCGGCCCGCTCCGGGTCCCGCTCGACGGTGATCGCCCGGCAGGAGCGGTGGGTGCGCATCCACTCGATACCGATCGAGCCCGAGCCTCCGCCGATGTCCCACAGCAGCTCGCCGGGCGCGGGCGCGAGCGCGGCGAGGGTGGCGGCGCGGACGTGGCGCTTGGTGAGCTGGCCGTCGTGCTCGTACGCCTCGTCGGGCAGTCCGGCCGAGGCGCCGAGCCGCAGGGCGCCGGGGGCGCGTACGCAGTCGACGGCGATGACGTTGAGGGCGTCGCCCGGAGCCCGGTCCCACGTGTCGGCGGTTCCGTGCAGCGCGTTCTCCCGCTCGGAGCCCAGCTGCTCCAGGACGGTCAGCCGGCTGGGTCCGAAGCCCCGCTCGCGCAGCAGCCCGGCCACCTCGCCGGGTGTCGTGGCGCCCGCGCTGAGGACGAGGAGGCGCCGCCCGTGGTGCAGGGCGGCGGCCAGGGACGCGAGGGGCCGGCCGACGAGGGTGACGGTCCCGGTGTCCTCCAGGGGCCAGCCGAGGCGGGCGCAGGCGTACGAGACGGAGGAGGGGTGGGGCAGGACCCGGAGGCGGTCCGCGCCGGCGATCTCGGCGAGGGTGCGGCCGATCCCGTAGAACATGGGGTCGCCGCTGGCCAGGACCGCGAGGCGGCGGCCGGCGTGGGCGGCCAGCAGACCGGGGACGGAGGGGCGCAGCGGTGTGGGCCAGGCGATCCGTTCGCCGGCGCACTCGGCGGGCAGCAGGTCCAGCTGACGGGGGCCGCCGAGGACGGCTTCGGCGTCACGCAGGGCGGCCCGGGAGGGGCCGGGGAGGCCGTCCCATCCGTCCGCGCCGATCCCGACGACGGATATCGCTGGTGGGGGTACGGAGCTCACGTCGGCGAACTCTACGGGAGGGGTATGGGACGCCTACCTCTGGGCGTTCTCACCGACGTAGAAGAGGAGCCAGACGAATCCGGCGAAGGCGTGCGTGGCGAAGACGTACACGAAGACGCGCAGGGCGACGCCGCGTTCCTTCCAGCGCTCGTGGTCCCCGTCCTTCTCGCTCATGGGGACCAGGGTACGGGCCGGGGAATAGGGGCGCGGGCCGTGCGGTTGAGAGGGTCAGTTTAAGATTCAACCAAATAAAGCAGACGGATCCAGCCGGATCGCCCGCGAGAGGTGAGCACGATGCAGTTCGGGATCTTCACCGTCGGTGATGTGACGACCGACCCGACCACCGGTCGTACGCCGACCGAACACGAGCGGATCAAGAACACGGTCGCCATCGCCCTCAAGGCGGAGGAGGTCGGTCTCGACGTCTTCGCGACGGGTGAGCACCACAACCCGCCCTTCGTGCCGTCCTCGCCGACGACCCTGCTGGGCCACATCGCCGCGCGCACCGAGAAGCTGATCCTCTCCACGTCCACGACGCTGATCACCACCAATGACCCGGTGAAGATCGCCGAGGACTACGCGACGCTCCAGCACCTCGCCGACGGCCGCGTCGACCTGATGATGGGCCGGGGCAACACCGGCCCGGTCTACCCGTGGTTCGGGCAGGACATCCGCCAGGGCATCCCGCTCGCCATCGAGAACTACGCCCTCCTCCACCGGCTGTGGCGCGAGGACGTCGTCGACTGGGAGGGGAAGTTCCGCTCGGCGCTCCAGGGCTTCACCTCGACCCCGCGCCCGCTGGACGGCGTCCCGCCGTTCGTCTGGCACGGCTCCATCCGCTCCCCCGAGATCGCCGAGCAGGCCGCGTACTACGGAGACGGCTTCTTCGCCAACCACATCTTCTGGCCCAAGGAGCACACCGAGAAGATGGTCCGCCTCTACCGGCAGCGCTACGCCCACTACGGCCACGGCACTCCCGAGCAGGCCGTCGTCGGTCTGGGCGGTCATGTCTTCATGCGCAAGAACTCCCAGGACGCGGTACGGGAGTTCCGGCCCTACTTCGACAACGCGCCCGTCTACGGGCACGGCCCGTCCCTGGAGGAGTTCAGCTCGCAAACCCCGCTGACCGTCGGCTCCCCGCAGCAGGTCATCGACCGCACCCTGTCCTTCCGCGAGTACGTCGGCGATTACCAGCGGCAGCTGTTCCTGCTCGACCACGCCGGGCTCCCCCTGAAGACTGTGTTCGAGCAGCTCGACATCCTCGGCGAAGAGGTCGTGCCGGTGCTGCGCAAGGAGTTCGCCAATCTGCGACCGGCCGGTGTGCCCGCGACCGCGCCGCTCCACCCCGCCGTACGCACCCAGGAGGCCTGACCCCATGCACACGCTGCCCACGCTGAAGCTGGTGGCCGTATCCGCCGGTCTGAGCCGGCCGTCGTCCACGCGGCTGCTCGCCGACCGGCTCGCCAGGGCTGCCGAGGAGCGGCTCACCGAGCGGGGCCGGCCGGTGGAGGTCCAGGTCGTGGAACTGCGCGACCACGCCGTCGACATCGCGAAGAATCTGGTCACCGGCTTTCCGTCGCCCGAGCTCGGGGCCGTCGTCGACGCGGTGACCGGCGCGGACGGGGTGATCGCCGTGTCGCCCGTCTTCACCGCCTCCTACAGCGGACTCTTCAAGTCGTTCTTCGATCTGATCGACCCCGAGGCGCTGAGCGGGAAGCCGGTCCTGATCGCGGCGACCGGAGGCACGGCCCGCCACTCGCTCGCCCTCGACCACGCGCTGCGGCCGCTGTTCGCCTATCTGCGGGCGCTGGTCGTGCCGACCGCGGTGTACGCGGCGTCGGAGGACTGGGGCTCTGGCGGCGACGAGTGGACGGCGGGCCTGCCGTCCCGGATCGACCGGGCCGGCGGCGAGCTGGCGGAGCTGATGGAGGCCCGTCCGGCTCCGGCTCGGGAGGAGGACGAGGTCGTCCCCTTCGCCGATCAGCTGGCGGAGCTGCGCCTGAAGTAGCGGGCGGCGAACCAGGGTGCGGGGGCGGACTTCGATCGGGTTCGCCCCCCGCCTGTGAGATCCCGGGGGTCGGAGTTCGCTCCACCCGGTCTCCGACCGCGGCGGGGTGTGCGCCAGACGGGCGACGGCCCTCCGCGGGCGGAGGAGCCCCGCCCGCGGAGGGCCGTCGTACGCGTTCGGTTCAGGTGCCGCGCACGCTCGGGTACCCGTCAGCGCAAGCTCGGGGACCCGTCACTCGCGTGTGTAGAAGACGTAGAACGCCACACAGAACATCGCCGCGGCCATCGCGAGCGCCAGCGCCGTCGACTGGAGCACGCTGGCGTGGGACAGGCTGAAGAGGAAGCCCACCGCGATGCCGGTCAGCGCGGCGTAGGCGGCGGCCCGCAGCTCGCGCGGCAGCGACTTCTGCGTACGGCCCAGGAGGAAGCATGCCCCGGCCAGGACCGCGCCCGAGACCACGCCGAGCACGACGATTCCCCAGGTGATGACCCCGCCGCCGCGCTCGACGGCCGCCGTGTACAGGCCGTAGATCACGCCCAGAGTGAGGGGCAGCGCCCAGCCGAGTGCGCTGTGCCGGGCCCGGTGCCGTGCTTGGTGCCGCGGGGGCACCACTGATTGTGTGGCCATGGCAGGAGCTCCTTCGCGCTCGGACACTCTCACTTCCCTCAAGGGCACACCCGGCGGCGGCGGCAGCGCAAGTGGATCAGGCCCCGGCCCCTGGCCGTACCGGCGCCGAGGATCTCCAGCTGCCCGAGGTCGTGGTCGAGGACGTGCAGCCCGGCGGGGTCGGTGAGGGCGCGGTGGTCTCTCATGGGCGGTCCGTCAGGGAAGAGACAAGGCCGGCGAGCCGGCCGAGCGCGTCGGCCAGGATCCCGGGCGGCGGTGACGCCAGACCGATCCGGACCGCGTCCGGGGCGCTTCCGGAGCCGACGGCGAACGCGCTGCCCGGGGTCACCGCGACGCCCTCGGCGGCCGCCGCGGCGACGAAGGTCTCGGCGCGCCAGGGCGCGGGAAGGCGCCACCAGCAGTAGTACGCCCGGGGATCGGTGACGAGGTCGAAGCGGCCCAGGTGACGGCTCACCAGGCGGTGCCGCGCCTCGGCGTCGGCGCGCTTGGCGGCGACGACCTCGGCGACCGTCCCGTCCTCCGACCAGCGCGTGGCCGCCGCCAGCGGGAAGCCGGCCGCCGTCCACGCGCCGGACCGCAGGGTCTGGGCGAGGCGCTCCCGGTGGGCGGCGGGCGGCACGAGATAGCCGACGGTCAGACCCGGGGCCAGCCGCTTGGAGAGGCTGTCCACCAGGATCGTGTGCTCGGGAGCGTGCGCGGCCAGCGGGGCGGGGGAGTCCGGCGCGAGAAAAGCCCAGGTGGTGTCCTCGACCGCGGTCAGTCCCGACTCCCGCAGCACGTCCGCGAGGTCCTGGCGCCTGCGCTCCCCCGCTGTCAGCGCGAGCGGATTGTGCAGGGTCGGCTGGACGTAGACGGCGGCGAGCGGCGCGGTCCGGTGCGCGGCGGCCAGCGCGTCGGGCCGCATTCCCTCCTCGTCGACCGCGAGGGGCACGAGCCGTACGCCGAGCCGCTCCGCGACCGCCTTGACCAGCGGATATGTCAGCGCCTCCACGCCCAGCCGGCCGCCCGGCGGTACGAGCGAGGAGACAGCCGCCGCGATGGCCTGGCGGCCGTTGCCGGCGAAGAGCACCCGGTCCTCGTCGGGCACCCAGCCGGCCCTCGCCAGGACGGTGGCCGCGGCGGCGCGCGCCCCGGGCGTACCGGCCGCGGCCGCCGGCCGGGTCACCTCCGTCAGCACGTCCGGGCGCGCCAGGGCGGCGAGCGCCCGGCCCATCAGCTCCGACTGGCCGGACACGACGGGGTAGTTGAGCTGGAGGTCCACGGGGGCGACCCCGGCGGCCTCGGCGAGCGCGGGCCCGGGCTGCGGCGGCGCCGCCCGGACGAAGGTGCCGCGTCCGACCTCGCCCACGACCAGGCCCCGGCGGACCAGCTCCCCGTAGACCCGGATCGCCGTGGACGGCGCGATCCGGTGGCGGCGGGCGAAGGCGCGCTGGGTGGGCAGCCGGTCGCCGGCCCGCAGCCGCCCGGCGGCGATGTCGGCCGCGATCCGGTCGGCGATCCTCCGGTAGTCCATACGCCCCTCCCGCGTCGTGCGCCGCCCCGACGGCATTGCACCGAGAGCAAAGATTTTATTGCACCGAGTCAGGAGGGCTGCCTAGCCTCGGGCCATGCCTTCCGCGCAGATCAACGGAGTTCCCGTCGGCTACGAGGACGAAGGCACCGGCCCCGCGCTGGTCCTGGTCCACGGCCATCCCTTCGACCGCACCATGTGGCAGCCGCAGCTCGCCGCGTTCGCCACCACCCACCGGGTGATCGCCCCCGACCTGCGGGGCTACGGCACCTCGGGCGTCACCCCCGGTCTCACCCCGCTGTCCTTGTTCGCCGACGACATCGTGGCTCTCCTGGACCACCTGGAGGTGGACCGTTTCGTGCTCGGCGGCCTGTCCATGGGCGGCCAGATCGTCATGGAGTGCTACCGCACCCACCCCGACCGCGTCCGCGGCCTGATCCTCGCCGACACTTTTCCCGCCGCCGAGACGCCCGAGGGCAGGGCCGCGCGGAACGCGCAGGCGGACCGGCTGCTCGCCGAGGGGATGAAGGGGTACGCGGACGAGGTCCTGGACAAGATGGTCGCCCCGTACAACACGCACGCGGCGCCCCACGTCCTCCGGATGATGCTGAACGCCCCGCCCGAGGGCGCGGCGGCCGCGCTGCGCGGGCGCGCCGAGCGCCCTGACTACCGCGAGCTGCTCACCCGGGTCACGGTCCCGGCCCTGGTGGTGGTCGGCCGCGACGACACCTACACGCCGGTCACGGACGCCGAGGCGATGCACGCCGCGCTGCCGCAGTCGACGCTCGCCGTGATCGAATCCGCGGCGCACCTGCCGAATCTGGAACGCCCCGAGGAGTTCAACGCGGCACTCGGGGACTTCCTGGCCACGCTCGACGCCCCCGGGTCCGCTACGCCGGGCGCGTCGCCCGAACGGCCCAGCTGAAAGGTCGACCCGGCGGATCCGCCCGACCATGAGTTCCATGAGCCAGAACACCGCACGCTCCCGGCCCACCCGCACCTCCGACCCTGCCCACGACGGCTGGGCCGCCGGAGGCACCCTCTTCGCCGGCATCCTGATGCTGGTGACGGGCATCCTGGACGTCTTCCAGGGCATCGCGGCGATCGCCGAGGACGACGTCTACACCCGCATCGGCGACTACGTCTTCGCCTTCAACCTCCCCACCTGGGGCTGGATCCACCTGATCCTCGGCATCGTTCTCGCCGTCACCGGCTGGGGCATCCTCAAGGGCGCCGAGTGGGCCCGGGCCGTGGGCATCGCCCTGGTCGCGCTCAACCTGGTGGCCCAGTTCCTGTTCCTGCCGTACCACCCGGTGTGGGCGGTGTTCGGGATGGCCGTCTCGGTCTTCGTCATCTGGGCCCTGGCGACGGGCGGGACGCGGCACACGGTCTGACCTCCGTCCCGACGTAATACGGAAGGAACCGGCACCCGAGGCGCCGGTCCCTTCCGCGCACGGCCTCCGTACGCTCGGCGTCATGCGTGACGACACCGGGCGCGGGATCGCGTCATCCGGGCGGCCGCCCACCCTCTTCCTGCACCCGCCCCGCACCAGCACCGCCGAACTGCTGGGACAGGCCGCCGTCCGACGGGGCTTGCGGGTGACCGGGGCCGTCGAGCGGGCGGCCGGGGAAGGGGTCCACTGGTACGGAGGGCCGCTCGCCGCCGACCGGATGGCCGACCGCCTCGGTGTCGGCCTGCTGGAGCCGGACGACGGCTGGCTCACCCGGCTGCCCCGCCAATGGGTACGGCGGGACATCGGGCTGACGACGCTCGGCGCGGCCCGCGAGAGGGACCGGCCCGCGTTCGTGAAGCCGCCGTCGGCCAAGCACGACTCGCTGCCCGCCGCCGTGTACGCGGACGGCACCCGGCTGCCGCGCGACCTGCCGGACGACACTCCCATACTCGTCAGCGGTGTCGTCTCCTTCGCCGCCGAGTACCGGCTGTTCGTCCTCGACGGGGAGGTCGCCTCGGGCAGCCGCTACGCCGTCCACGGACGCCTCGACCCCGCGCCCGTCGACGCACGGGCCCAGGACTTCGCACGGGCGTTCCTCGACGCGTGCGCGCCGTCGCTGCCCAGTGCCACCTGTGTGGACATCGGGCTGCTGGCCGATGGCGAGTGGGCCGTGGTGGAGGCCAACATGCCGTGGTTCGCCCACAGTTACGCCGCCGACCCCGGCCGCGTCCTCGACGTGGTGCTGCGGGCCGCCGGTCCCCGGGACCGGGTCGGCGACGCGGACCGGGGGTTCCTGCGGCAGACCGGATGACCCGTCCGACCTCCCAGCGATGGCGCCCGCCGTGCCCCGGCCGCACCGTGGAGGGATGAGAGCCTGCCGCAGCGCCGTCGCCCCGCTGACCGCCGCCCTCGTCCTGGCCGCCGGGGCCGTCGGGTGCACCGAGGAGGACCGGGCCAGGGTCGGGGAGAGCGTCGCGTCCGCGACCGCGGACGCCGCGTCCAGGATGGCCGAGATCAAGGACGGGGTGGACGGGAAGGCGGACGTGCGGGCGGGAGCGGTCAAGGCCGACGGCGACCGGACCACCGCCGCGGTCACCGTCACCAACAGCACGGACAAGAGCGCCGACTACACGATCGCCGTGAACTTCCGCGACAGCGGCGGGAATCTGCTCGACACCGTCGTGCTGAACGTGAACGACGTCCCGACGGGCGAGTCGAAGACCGGCACCGCCCGCAGCAACCGCTCGCTGAACGGGGCCACGAAGGCCGAGATCGGCCAGGCACTGCGGCACTGAGGGCGCGCCTGCGGAGCTTCGCCGCCGAGCCCGTCGAGGCATCCGGCCGGGGCCGGGCCGCCCGGCGGGCACCCGGCCACGCCGCGGGCGGCCCGCCAGGGACCCCGCCCGACGCCCGCGCAGGACACGGCGCCGCCCCCGCCGCAACCCCGGATCGCGCCACACCGTCCTTGGAGAGCGTGACGTCCTTGGAAAGCGTGAAGCACTCGTCGCGGGCGACCGCCTGGGCCGCCGCCCTGCTGCTCGCCGGGCCCGCCGTCGTCGTCGGATGCCGGCTGGCCGGCACGGACGGGATCACGCCCGTGCCGCAGCTGCTCGCGTTCCTGCCGTGGCTGACCGTCCCGGCCGGGCTCGCGCTGCTGCTGGCACTGGCCGCGAGGCGGGCTCTCCTCGCGCTGCTCTCGCTCGCCGTCCTCGCCGTCGGCGGATGGTTCGTCCAGCCGTACGGACCCAGCTCCACCGACGCCGAGGGCCCGGTCGTGGCGAAACTGCGGGTGCTCACCTCCAATGTGGAGTTCGGGCGGGCCGCCCCCGAACTGATCGAGGCTATCCGCCGGCAGCGGCCCACCACCGTCTTCGTGTCGGAGTGCGACCGCCCCTGCGCGGCCGCACTGGACGCGGCGCTGCGCACCGCCTATCCGTACCGGGCCCAGGTCGCCGCGGACGGATCCGCCGGGTCGGTGATCCTGAGCGTCCACCCGCTGACGGAGGAAGCCCCGGTCCCCGGCGTCATGGGGATGCCCGGCGCCACCGCACGGATCGGCGGCAGGGACGTACGCCTCCAGCTCGCGCATCCGATGCCTCCGCTGCCCGGCCGGACCGCGCTGTGGCAGAGGGAGCTGGGCCGGCTGCGGGCGTTCGCGGTGGAACACCGGGGCCGGCCCACCCTCCTCGCCGGGGACTTCAACGCCTCCGCGGACCACGCCGCCTTCCGCCGCGTGCTCGACGCCGGGCGGCTGCACGACAGCGCCCGTCTCACGGGCGCCCCCCGGACCCCGACCTGGCCGCGCGGCGGCCCGCTCCCCCCGTTCGCCCAGATCGACCATGTGCTGGTCAGCGACGACTTCTCGGTACGCGGCGTCCGCTTCCTGGACGTCGGCCCCTCCGACCACCGGGCCCTGCTGGCCGACCTCGACCTGCATGCCGGCGGCTGACGCGCCACGCTGGAGGACATGGACAACGAACAGATCCTGGGCACCATCGGCGACCTCGTCTCCGAGGAACGCGCCCTGCGCGACCGGGTCGGCGGGCTCTCGGACGAGGAGCAGGCACGGCTGGCCGGGATCGAGGTACAGCTCGACCAGTGCTGGGACCTGCTGCGCCAGCGGCGGGCGAAGGCCGAGTACGGCGACGACCCGAACTCGGCGGCGGTCCGCCCGGCCGCGGAGGTCGAGGGGTACGAGAGCTGAGCCCGGGCCGGGCCCCGGGCCGCCGCCCGCCCCCGCGAGGCCTCACATGACGACGGCAAGGACGCGGACCGCACGGCTCTCCCCGCCCCAGTGGCTGGTGCAGGGCCTGCGCCCCCAGCCCGCGCCCATCCCCTGGGCCTCGGTCGCCCGGGCCTCGGTCGCCCTCTCCGCCCCGCTCGCCGTCGGTCTGGCGGCGGGCCGGCCCTCGTACGGCGCCCTCGTCTCCATGGGCGCCCTCTCCGGGGTCATCGGTGACACCGCCGACGCCTACCGGATGCGCTTCCTGAACATCGCCGTCCCCCAGCTCTTCGGCGCGGCCGGCATCCTGCTCGGCTCGCTGGTGTACGGCGAGGGCTGGTTCGCGGTCGCGGCGCTCACCCTGGTCGCGCTGGTCTCCGGGATGATCTCGTCGATCGGCGCCATCGCCTCCGTATCCGGTCTGCTGCTGCTCCTCAACACCGTCGTGGGTGCCGGACTGCCCCTGCCGGGCCCCTGGTGGAAGGCGCCGCTGCTGCTCACCCTCGGCGGGGCGGTCGTTCTCGCGCTGACCCTGCTCGGCTGGCCGCTGCGCGGCGGGGTCCCCGAACGGGCCGCCGTCGCCGCCACCTACCGGTCCGTCGCCGACGTCCTCGCCGCCGCGGGCACCGACGCGTACGAGGAGAAACGCCAGGCCGTCACCCAGTCCCTCAACCAGTCGTACGACCTGGTCCTCGGCCGACGGGCCCGCGAGCACGGCCGCGCCCCGGTCCTGGTCCGGCTGCTCGCCCAGCTCAATGTGGTCATCCCGCTGGTCGAGGCCGCCCCCGCCGCGCATCAGCGGGCCAGGAGGCTCGGGCCGCTGCCGGAGGCGATCCCGGCGGCCGTACGGGAGCTGGCCGACGCCGTCGAGGAGGGCCGCACCGGGATGCCCGCGCTCGACCTGCCGCCGCCGGCCACGCCGGCCGAGCGGGCCGTCGACCACGCCCTGCGGCACGCGGCCACCGTCGTGCACGCGGCCGAACCCGACGCCTACAACGTCGACGACCGGCTCGGCCGGCCCGCGGCACTGCGGGTCCGGATCCGGCGGGCCGTGCGCGGGGCGCTGCTCTCCGGGGCCTCGTGGCGGTACGGGCTGCGGCTCGCGCTGTGCATCGGTCTCGCCCAGTCGCTGGTGTCGCTGATCGACGTCCCGCGTTCGTACTGGGTCGCCCTGACCGTCACCTTCGTCCTCAAGCCCGACTTCGGGTCGGTCTTCTCGCGGGCGGTCATGCGCGCCTTCGGCACGGCGGCCGGTCTGGTCGTCGCGGCGGCCGTGCTCGCCGAGGTGCCCCGGGGGTGGTGGGACGTGCCGGTGATGGTGGTCCTCGCCGCGCTGATCCCGGCGTTCTCGGCCAAGGGGTACGCCTTCCAGACCGCCGCGATCACCCCGGTGATCCTGCTGCTGTCCGATCTGCTGAACCGGCAGGGCTTCGGCCTGGTGCTGCCCCGCTTCTGGGACTCCCTCATCGGCTGCGGGATCGCGCTGGTCGCCGGATATCTGCTCTGGCCGGAGAGCTGGCGGACCCGGATCGGCGACCGGCTCGCCGACGCCGTCGCCGACACGGCCTCGTACGTGTCCCACGCGTTCGGGCCCGTCAGCCCCGGTGCCGACCGGGCCGCGCGCCGCCGCCTGGTGGCCCCTGGTCGTCGCCGTCGAACGGATCGTGGACGCGACGACGGCCGCGCGGGTCCGCGTCGACCACGGGGCACCGCCACCCGCGCCGGTCGAAGTCACCGCCGTCATCGACCAGTTGCGCGCTCTGGCGGACGGCCTGCGCACCAGTGACGTCCTGGTCGGAGTACGGGCCGAACCGGAAGGCGACGACGAGGGCGTTCTCGCCCCGCTGCGCCGGGAGGTGCGGGCGGCGCGGGCGATCGCCGCGCCCGGCCCGGTGGCGGGATAGCCGCCCGCCGACCGGGGCGTCCCGGGAAAACGGAATCCTCCACACCGCCGTCACCGCATTCCACCCGGGCGACTACGATGCGCACGATTCACCCCACGCGCGCCCGGCGCCCCACCGGTCCGACCGTGCGCACTCTTCTCGTCCTGACTTACCGCCACATGACGTGCCACACGAGGACATTCGCCATGCGCAAGAACACCGGCAGAGACACTGGCAGAGGGCTGCAGCCCAACGTCCTCGGCACGTTCGACACCATCGTCATGGCGGTCGCGGGAAGCGCCCCCGCCTACTCCCTCGCCGCCACCACCGCCGTCCTCTTCGGCGCGGTCGGACTCGCCGGGCCGGCCGCGCTCCTCTACTGCGCGATCCCGATGCTCGGCATCGTCCTCGCCTACAGCCGCCTCGGCCGGATCGACGTCAACGCGGGCGCCGGATACTCGTGGGTCGGCCGCACGCTCCACCCGTTCCTGGGGTTCCTTTCCGGCTGGGCCCTCGTCGTCTCCGCGACGCTCTTCATGGTCGCCGGTTCGCTGCCGGCCGGGGCGATGACCCTCGCCCTCTTCGATCCCGAACTGGCCGAGCACACCGGTCTGTCCGCGGCGGTCGGCGCGGGCTGGTTCCTGATGATGCTGCTGGTCGTCCTCGGCGGCGCCCGGCTCACCGTGCGCGCGCAGCTCCTCATGTCCGGTGTGGAACTGGTCGTCCTGCTGGCGTTCATCCTCGCCGCGCTCGTCCACCGGGGCAGCGCCCGGGCCTTCGACTGGTCGTGGCTCGGCTTCGGCCACTTCGAGGGGGCGGGCGGCTTCGCCTCCGGCGCGCTGATCGCCGCGTTCTACTACTGGGGCTGGGACGTCACCAGCAATCTCAGCGAGGAGACCCGCGACAGCCGCCGCACCGCCGGTCTCGCGGCGCTCGTCGGCGTCGGCGTGGTCTTCCTGCTCTTCGAGGCGTTCACCATCGCGGTCAACGTCCTGCTGACCTCCGGGCAGATCAAGGAGAGCGGAGCCGGAGTGCTCGCCGCCCTCGGACAGGAGATCTGGCCCGGCGTCGGCGGGAAACTCCTCGTCGCGGCCGTCATGCTCTCCACGGTCGCCACCCTGGAGACCACCCTCATCCAGGTGACCCGCTCGCTGTTCGCCATGGGACGCGACCGCACCCTGCCCGCCGCGCTCGGCACCGTCCACCGCCGCTGGAACACCCCCTGGGTGGCGATCGCCGTGGTCGGCGGGGCCGCCGCGCTGATGTTCGTCGCGGCGACCGCCCTCGGCTCGGTGGGCGACATCCTCAGCGCGGCGGTCAGCGCCATCGGCCTGTTGATCGCGTTCTACTACGGTCTCGCGGGCATCGCCGCGGTCGTCGCCTACAAGTCGATGCTCCTGACGTCCGTACGGAACTTCCTGTTCGGCGGCGCCTGGCCGCTGCTCGGTTCCGCGTTCATGTTGTGGGTGTTCGCCGAGTCGCTGGCGGAGCTGTCGACCGCCTCCGTCGCGATCGGGCTCGGCGGGCTCGTGGCCGGGGTGGCGCCGATGCTCTGGTACTGGCGCAGAGGCAGCGCCTACTACCGCCCCGCGAAACTCGACGCGGCGCGAGCACTGGCGGCCGCGGAGCCGTACAACCCTTCGGGCCGCGGCGGTGGCAGTCGCACCGGCGAGGCCCTGGCCACCGACTTCTGACACCGAGGGAGGAACGTGGATGGCCTCTCGCCGCCGCCCCGCACGCTTCGTACCGGACTTCGACCCCGACTTCGGCGACCGCCCGCTCACCGAGGCTCGGCACGACATCGTCATCGGCCGCTGGCAGGGCGTCCGCGATCTGCTGCGCGCCACGGGCGACCACTGGCCGCGCCGCACCCACCGGCTGCGGCTGCTCTCCCACGCCGCGGCGGGCAGCTCCACCGTCGAGGCCTGGCGGGCGGCCGAACCCGACAACCCCGACGCGGCCGTGCTGCGGGCCGCCACCGAGGTCGTCCGGGTCTTCAACGAGGCGATCGCGGTGGGCCGGGGCACCTGCGTGGAGCGCGCGCGGCTCGACGCCGCCGTGATGGCGTGCCTCGGCGCGGCCGACGCCCGGCCCACTGACCCCATGCCCTGGGTGTCGCTGCTGACGGTGGCCCGGCTGTACGAGGGCGGCGTCGGGCGGCACGAACTGCGCCGCTGGTGGGACGAGTTGCGACGCCGCGACCCGTACAACACCGAAGGCCACGCCCAGCTGCTGCGCTACTGGTCGGCCCGGTGGCACGGCACGCACGGCGCCATGTACGACTTCGCGCGGGACGCCGCCGGGGTGGCGCCGCCCGGGTCGCCGCTGCCGGTTCTGGTACAGGTCGCGCGGGTGGAGGAGTACCGCTACATCGCCGAGGGATCCAGGGGCCGCGCTCCGGTGCGCGGCTTCGACCAGCACTGGAAGCACGAGCTGGCGGTGACGGAGATCCGGCGGACCTGGGAGCGCTGGATCGGCGGCCGCACACCGGGGCCGGTCGCGCCCGAGGAGGTCGCCGATCTCAACTATCTCGCGCACGCCGCCTGTTACGCGAACGAGCGGGAGATCGCCCGGGGAGTGCTCGGGCTCCTCGGGGCACGAGCGGCACCGGTGCCGTGGGCGTACACGGGCGAGCCCCGGGAGCAGTTCACCCGGTTCCGGGAGAGCGTGGGCGTGGTCTGAGGGCCGTCCGCTCGCACCTGACGCGGGGGCGGACTTCGGTCAGACGCCGATGCCGTTGCCGTCCGCGCGCCAGACGGCGACCACCGAGGGGCGGACGATCCGGCCCGGCCCGTCCGGCCACACCGACGCGGGCTGCTCGACGGACGCGCCGTCGACCTCGCCCGGGTGCTGCACGGAGACCAGGACACGGCGGTCCTGGACGAGCGGGCCACAGGTCTCGGCGCCGGCCGGGACGGTGAGGAACTGCTTCAGCTCACCGCGCCGCTCGCCGTGGGTGGCGACGGCGAACAGGCCGTCGTGCGAGCCGAGCTGGTTGCCGTCGGTGGAGATCCACAGGTTGCCGTACGGGTCGAAGGCGACATTGTCCGGGCAGGAGATGGGGCTGACCTTCTCCTTGGGGAAGCCCGCGAAGTACGTCGCCGGATCGTTCGGGTCGCCCGCGACCAGGAACAGACGCCACGCGAAACCGTCACTCGCCGGGTCGTCCCAGTGCTCGGCGAGCTCCAGGATCTGGCCGTGCTTGTTGGCGTTGCGCGGGTTGGCCTCGTCGGCGGGGGCCTTGCCGGCCGCGCCGCGGTCCTTGTTGTTGGTGAGCGCGACATAGACGCGGCCGGTGCGCGGCGACGGCTCGACGTCCTCGGGGCGGTCCATCTTGGTGGCGCCGACCTTGTCACCGGCGAGGCGGGTGAAGACGTACACCTCCTCGGCGGTCATCCCGGGGACGTGCGAGACATCGCCGGTGGCGAGCGGGATCCACTGGCCGCTGCCGTCGAACTCGCCGTCGTTCGGGAGCTTGCCCGTGCCGTCGGTCTCGGCGGCCGGGCTGTCGCCGGTGAGCTTGGCGACGTAGAGGGTGCCCTCGTCGAGCAGCGTGAGGTTGTGCTCGCGGGCGGCCCGGGAGTTCCCCTTCTTCATCCGCTTCGACGAGACGAACTTGTAGAAGTAGTCGAAGCGCTCGTCGTCACCCATGTAGACGACGGGACGGCCGTCCTCGGTGAGTCGCGGCTGCGCGGCCTCGTGCTTGAAGCGGCCGAGCGCGGTGCGCTTGCGGGGCGTGGAGTCCGGGTCGTACGGGTCGAGTTCGACGACCCAGCCGAAGCGGTGGACCTCGTTGGGCTCCTGTGCCAGGTCGAAGCGCTTGTCGAACCGCTCCCACTTGCGCTCGCTGGCGCCGGCGCCGACGCCGTAGCGCTTGTCCGTGGCGCTGGAGCCGCCTGCGAAGTACTGGTTGAAGTTCTCCTCGCCGTGCAGCGTCGTCCCCCACGGGGTGGTGCCGCCGGCGCAGTTGTTGAGCGTGCCGAGCACCTTCGTACCCGACGCGTCGGCCGAGGTCCGCAGCAGCGGCGACCCGGCGGCGGGGCCGGTGAGCCGGAACTCGCCGGTCGCGGTGAGACGGCGGTTGAGCGGGTGCCGCGTCACGGCGGTGAGCTTGCCGGTGCGGTGCTCCTCCTGGACGACGACGACCGACAGACCGTGCGCGGCCCAGGCGATCTCGACCTGCTCGCGGGTCGGGTTCGCGGCGTCGTAGCCCTTGAACATCAGGACTTCGTCGGTGTACTCGTGGTTCGCGACGAGGACCTGGCGGCCGTGCTCACCGCGCAGCGGGAGCAGCGAGAGAAAGTCGTTGTTGTAGCCGAACTGGCCGGCCTGGGCCTTCGCGGTCTGCTTGTCGGGGTCGAAGGCGGGGGCGCCGCGGAGAATCGGCTCGCCCCAGCGGATGACGACGTTCTGGGCGTAGCCGTCGGGGACGGTGACCTTGTCGTCCCGGTTGGGGGCCACGGGCACGAAGCGCAGACCGCGGGCCGCGTCCTTCCCGGGCCTGCCGCCGCGGCGGTCCTCGGCCGGGGCGGCGGCGACGGCGGGGGTGCCGCCCGCGCCGACGACCGCGCCGCCGGCGGCGGCCGCGACGGTGACCACGGCGGCGGCGCGCATCAGCGAGCGGCGCGAGTAGGCGCCGGCTATGACGTCGCCGACGTACTCGTTGTCACTGGTGTTGGGCACCTCGTGGAAACAGGCGTCGCCGCAGCGGAAACGGCAGGTCAGGGCGGAGCGCCCACCCGCGTGGGAGTGGGTGCTCAGCAGCGGCAGCAGATGGCGCACGTGGTCCTCCTCCGGCGCGATCCGCGCCGACATGGTGCCGACATGGTGTCGGTGTTCCGTCCGGCGGTGACGTTATGTGCGCTCATGTGCACCGCGGCTGCGGGAGGATGAACGAGGGATGAATCCAGGGCGACTGGGGCGCGATTGACGTAATTGACCCTTGCCTTTTGCCGACGCACGGGGCCGCTAACCTTACGTGTCCGCCCTGGCCAGGGATGATTCCTACCAGTACGGACATACACCGCACCCAACTCATGCGAAAGGCCTCGCCCATGGGCATTCGGAGCTTGCTGCGCAAGGTGTTTGGTCGCGACCATGCGGAGCGTAACGAGTCGGCGGCAGCCTCCGTCCCGGCCCAGACGGAACGCACGGCCCAGGACGCGCCCGCGCAGGCGTCGGTCCCCGCACAGGAACGACCCCGGGAGCAGGCGCAGGACGCCGCCTCTTCGCCGGTGGAGAAGGCGGCGGCGGACCTGGTGGCGGCCTCCTTCGACAACCCGAAGCCGCTCACGACGGCGACGACGGCACCGACGGTGCCGGCGGCGCGGGAGGAACCGGAGCCGGCGAAGGAGCCGGAGGCGGTGGTTTCCGCCACCGAGGAGCCGGCCGCGGAGCCGGAGGTGGTGGAGTCGGAGGCGGTGGAGTCGGTCGAGACGGCTGAGGCGGTCGAGACCCCTGAGAAGGTCACGGTGCCCGAGGTCCTGCCCGAGGCCGAGCCGGAGCCGGAGGCCGAGCCGGTCGCTCCGGAGCCCGAGGCCGTCGCGGCCCCGGAGACCCCCGAGACGGTCGAGGCTGCCGAGCCGGAGGCCGAGCCGGTCGCTCCAAAGCCCGAGGCCGTCGCGGCCCCGGAGACCCCCGAGACGGTGGAGGCTCCCGAGCCCGTCACGGAGCCCGAGACACTTCCCGAGCCCGAGCCCGACACGGTCGAGGCAGCCGAGACGGTCGCGGCCGTGGCGCCGGAGGCCGCCGAGGCCCCCGAGACCGTCGGGGAAGCCGCGCCGGAGACCGCCGCCACCGCCGGCAAGCCCGCTCTGGCCCTCGCCCGGGTCAAGAGCCGCGCGCCCCAGCTCGCCGACGCCTACAAGGCCGCCGGCGCGGTCCTCAAGAAGCAGGGCCTCACGGGCACCCGCGCCCGGGTGTACCTGGTGCTCGACCGGTCGCTGTCCATGCGCGGGTTCTACAAGGACGGGAGCGCCCAGCACCTCGCCGAGCAGACCCTCGCCCTCGCCGCGCACCTCGACGAGGACGCGACCGTGCCGGTGGTCTTCTTCTCGACCGAGATCGACGGCACCGGCGAGCTGACCCTCGACAACGTCGACGGCCGGATCGAGGTACTGCACGAGTCCCTCGGCCGGATGGGGCGGACGAACTACCACCGCGCCATCGAAGAGGTCCTGGCCCAGCACGAGAAGGCCGGCCCGCAGCGGCCCGCGTTCGTCGTGTTCCAGACGGACGGTGCCCCGGAGTCCCGTACGGCCGCCACCCAGGCGCTCGCCGACGCGGCCGGCAGGCCGGTCTTCTGGCAGTTCGTGGCGTTCGGCGAGGAGGACGCCAAGGGCTTCGACTACCTGCGCAAGCTCCAGGCGGAGAACGCGGGCTTCTTCCACGCGGGCCCGACGCCCGCCGAGACCCCGCACCCGGCGTTCTTCCGCGCGCTGCTCGCCGCCTGGAAGGGCGACGGCACGGACGACGCCGGCACCGGGGCCGACAGCGAGACGAAGGGCTAGGAGCCGGACCTCGCCGTCACCGGGAGCGTCACGGTGACGGCGAGGCCGCCCCCCTCGGGGCCCGGCACGGCCGTGACCGTGCCGCCGTGGGCCATCGCGATCGAGCGGACGATGGAGAGCCCGAGGCCCGCGCCGGGGCCCATCCGGTCCCGCCCCTCGCCCCGCCGGAAGGGCTCGAAGAGCCCGGGGATGTCCGAAGCGGCGACCGGCGGGCCCGTATTGGTCACGACCAGTACGCCGCCCTCCACGGCCACCTCGGCCCGCCCGCCCGGCACGTTGTGGGCGAGCGCGTTGGCGAGCAGGTTCCCCACCAGCTGGGCGAGCAGGGCCCGGTTGCCCCGTACGACCCCGCCGCGCCCCGCCACCGCCCGCAGCCCGTGCCGCTCGGCCTCCTCCGTGACGACCTCCCCCAGGTCGACGTCCTCGCGCTCCTCCAGACCCCGTTCGCTGCGCGCGAGCACCAGCAGCCCTTCGATCAGTCGCTCACTGCGCCGGTTGCTGTCCAGCAACACCCGCCTGGTCGCGGCGAGTTCGTCCGCCGACGCCGACTCGTCCAGGCCCACCTGGATCGCCGTACGCTGCGTCGCCAGCGGGGTCCGCAGCTCGTGGGAGGCGTTCGCGATGAACCGCCGCTGACTGTCGAAGGCCGCCTCCAGACGCCCGAGCAGCGCGTCGATCGTGTCGCCGAGCTGCTTCAGTTCGTCGTCGGGGCCGCTCGCCGCGATCCTCCCCCAGACCCCGTCCGAAGGGGCTCCCACGCCCAGATCGCGCTCGGACAGCTCGCGCGCCCTCTCCGTCATGGTGTGCACGGGGCGCAGCACCCGCCCCGCGGTCCACCAGCCCACGGCGACCGCGCACAGCGCCATCGCGAGGAGAGCGAACGACGACCAGATCAGCATCTGCTGCCAGGCCACGTCCTGAACGGTGTCGGTGAGCCGGTAGGCCATCACCCGCGAGACCTCCGACGCCTCCGACGCCTCGGACGCGGGGGAGGCGGGCATGAAGACCCCGGGGACGGACTCCGAGCGGAGTTCGGCGACCCGGTTCTCCGTCCCCGCCCGGGACAGCAGGTTCACGATCACCAGCAGGCCGGCCCCGAGGACCAGGAAGGCCCCGCCGTAGACGAGCGCGATCCGCGTACGGATGGTGGACCCCGGGCCGATCACAGCGCGTATCCCACACCCTGGACCGTACGGATCACGGACGGCTCCCCCAGCTTCCCGCGCAGCTTGCTCATGCAGACCCGTACCGCGCCCGTGAACGGGTCGGCGTGCGCGTCCCAGGCCCGCTCCAGCAGCTCCTCGGCCGAGACCGCGGCCCCGTCGGCCTCCAGCAGGATCTGGAGCACCGAGAACTCCTTCGGTGAGAGATCGAGGTCCCGGCCGTCCCGGGAGGCCGTCCTGCGTACGGTGTCCAGCCGCAGCCCGTCGCGTTCCAGCAGCGGCGGTACCGGACGGGCGCTGCGCCGCCGCAGGGCCCGCACCCGGGAGACCAGCTCGGGAAACTCGAAGGGCTTGCCCAGATAGTCGTCGGCGCCCAGGTCCAGGCCCTCGACCCGGTCCTCCACGGACGCGGAGGCGGTCAGCATCAGGATCCGCGTCCGGGACGCCCCGGCGACCAGCTCCCGCGCGACGTCGTCGCCGTGGACGCGCGGAAGGTCCCGGTCGAGGACGACCACGTCGTAGTCGTGCAGCCCGAGGTAGGCGAGGGCCGCGTCCCCGCTGTAGACGGTGTCGACGGCAAATCCCGCCCGCCGCAGCCCGGTGGCGACGAGCTCCGCGAGCACCTGCTCGTCCTCCGCGACCAGTACCCGCATGCTCTCGTCCTCGCTCACGCCGCCGCTCCCCCGTCCTCCCCGGATGAGCCTTTCTACGCGAGGGGAGGTTTCGCAAATGTCTCCGCCTCTTATCGATGTGAATGGATCTTCAACGGACCGTTAGGATTTCGACCATGGCGGCCACTGGATCCGAGAAGCAGGGGGCGAAGGCGTACTACGTCTCGACCCCCATCTACTACGTCAACGACGCTCCTCACCTGGGCCACGCCTACACGACCGTCGCAGGCGACGTGCTCACGCGCTGGCACCGTCAGCGTGGCGAGAAGGTGTGGTACCTCACCGGCACGGACGAGCACGGTCAGAAGATCATGCGCACCGCGGAGGCGAACGACGTCAGCCCGCAGGCGTGGTGCGACAAGCTCGTCGAGGAGGCGTGGAAGCCCCTCTGGGAGCACCTGAACATCGCGAACGACGACTTCATCCGTACGACGGAGAAGCGGCACACGGACCGTGTGCAGGAGTTCGTGCAGGACCTGTACGACAAGGGCGAGATCTACAAGGGCGGGTACGAAGGCCCGTACTGCGTGGGCTGTGAGGAGTACAAGCTCCCCGGCGACCTGATCGAGGACGAGCAGGGCGTGAAGCTCTGCCCGATCCACAAGAAGCCGGTGGAGATCCTCAAGGAGGAGAACTACTTCTTCAAGCTCAGCGAGTACGGCCCGAAGCTGCTTGAGTTCTACGAGGCCAACCCCGGCTTCATCCAGCCCGAGTCCGCCCGCAACGAGGTCCTGAACTTCGTCAAGCAGGGCCTGCAGGACCTGTCGATCTCGCGCTCCACCTTCGACTGGGGCATCCCGATCCCCTGGGACCAGAAGCACGTCATCTACGTGTGGGTCGACGCGCTCCTGAACTACGCGACGGCCGTCGGCTACGGCGCGAACCAGGAGAAGTTCGACGAGACCTTCCCGGCCAACGTGCACCTGGTCGGCAAGGACATCCTCCGCTTCCACGCGATCATCTGGCCGGCCATGCTGATGGCCCAGGGCCTGCCGGTCCCGGGCAGGATCGCCGCGAACGGCTGGCTGATGGTCGGCGGCGAGAAGATGTCGAAGTCGAACCTGACCGGCATCAAGCCGCAGGACCTGACCTCGCACTTCGGCGTGGACGCGTACCGCTGGTACTTCCTGCGGGCGATCGCGTTCGGCCAGGACGGGTCCTTCTCGTGGGAGGACTTCACCGCCCGCTACACCTCCGAGCTCGCCAACGACTACGGCAACCTCGCCTCGCGCGTCGCCGCGATGGTCGGCAAGTACTTCGGCGGGACCCTGCCGGAGGCCACGGCGTCCGGCGAAGCCGAGAAGGCGGTCGCGGAGGGCATGGCGAAGGCCGTGTCCGAGGCCGACCGGAAGATCGGCGAGGAGCTGGACTTCCAGGGCGGCATCCTGGCGATCTTCGACTTCGTGAAGCAGGTCAACGGCTACATCACGGAGCAGGAGCCGTGGAAGGTGGCCAAGGACGACTCGGACGAGGGCCGGGCCCGACTGGCGACGATCCTCTACACCGCGGCGGAGTCGCTGCGCGCGGTGGCGGTCCTGCTGAACCCGGTCATGCCGGAGACCTCCCAGGCCCTGTGGGACTCCCTCGGCGCCGAGGCGGCCGACCTGGGTCCGCTGGCCGCCCAGCGCGTCCAGGACGCGGGCACGTGGGGCCTGCTCCCGGTGGGCGCGACGGTGACGAAGGGCGCGGTGCTGTTCCCGCGTCTGGAGGAGCCGAAGAAGGACTAGGGCCTCCTGCGGGGACACGCGGGGGTCTGGGGGTCGCCCCCAGAGGACACAGCCCGCGTCTGGAGGAGCCGAAGAAGGACTAGGGCCTCCTGAGGCGCCAAGAAGGACTCGTCCGTACGGTGACGGGGACCCCCCCCCCCCCCCCCCCTCCCCCCCCCCCTTCCCCCCCTCCCCCCCCCCCCCCCCCCCCCCCCCCCCTTCCCCCCCCCCCCCCCCCCCCCCCCCCCCCCCCCCCCCCCCCCCCCCCCCCCCCCACG
>NZ_JBVIPQ010000004.1:28436-372374 GCF_055577795.1 Streptomyces sp. NPDC033174 | reverse complement strand
CGAGGAGGGACGGGGGCCTTTGGAGCGGCAAAGAGGGATTTGTCCGGAGGGGGACGGGCCCGCACCGGTACCGGTGCGGGCCCGTCACCGTTCCACCGCTTCCCGTACAACCATTCGACATCTCCGGCTGTCCCACCCCATGATCAACAAGATGAGGGGGACTGCTTCATGGGCGTACACGCCCGCACACGCGGCCGACTGGCCGCGGCCATCACCACCGCTCTGATCGTCTCGGGGGGCCTCGCCGTCCCCCTGCTCACCGCGGGAACCGCCGCCGCGGCCACGCTGCCGCCGTGGAACTTTTCCACGCGGGTCAGCGGCGACGAGGAACTCATCGACGCCCAGGACATGGTGATCGCCTCCGACGGCTCGGCGGTCATCCTGTGGAACGGGTTCGGCCCCGGCTCGCGCCGGCTCTACGCGGCGGTCCGTCCCGCGCACAGCAACACCTTCGGGCCCGCCCGTACGCTCGCGACGACGCCGACCCCACGGGGCGACTTCAAGCTCGCCGCCGGGGCCGGCGGTCAGGTCACCGCGCTGTGGGTCGAACTGCCCCAGGACGGCGGCCCCGACGCGCCCGCTTCGGCGGCCCGGCTGGTCTCCGCCACGGTGACCGCGGGGGTCTGGTCCGAGCCGAAGGAGATCCTCGGCACGGACGCCGGCATGTCCGTGGCGAACCTCCGCCTGGCCGCCGGGCCCCAGGGCACCGTCACGGCGGCCTGGTCCGCGCACCCGACGGGCTCCGGCACCGCCTCCGTCGCCGCGGCGAGCCGCTCCGCCGACGGCACCTGGACCGCACCCGCTCCGGTGGCCACCCCCGCCGCCGCCGGAAAGGAGTCGGTCGACGGCCCCGACGTCGCCGTCGACACCCAGGGCACGGCCGTGATCGCCTACCGGCACACCACCCCCGACGGCCTGGCGGTCATCGAGACGGTCACCCGCCCGGGCGTCGCCGGCGCATGGGGCGCCCCGGTGCCGATGTCCGTACCCGACGCCGGGACCAACGAGCCCAACATCGGCGCGGGGCCTGACGGTTCGCTGGCCCTCACCTGGTCGCTGCAGGACGTGCGCGAGGGCGAGGAAGGCACCCAGAGCCTGCGCGCGTCCGTCCGCAGGAGCGCGGCGGCCGGCTGGGACGCGCCCAAGGCCGTGCCGATCTACGCGAACGAGACCACCGTCCCGTCACCGGAGCCGCTGATCGCGCCCGACGGTGACGTGACGCTCGTCTGGTGGGACTGGCGGGACGGCGGCGACAGCGCCCCGACCACCATCCGCAGCTCGACCCTGACCGCGGGCGCCGCTGCGTGGGGGCCCATGCAGGCCGTCTCGCAGAGTGGCGAGGCCTACGCCCGGTACGAGGTGTCGATCGGCCCCGACGGCACCGCCCGGGTGGTGTGGACGGATCGGGTCTTCTCCAACGGGTCCTATCACCAGACCCTGAGGCAGGCCGCGCGGACCTCCTCCGACGACACATGGACCAAGGCCGCCGGACTGCCCGACACCGAAGGCTACGGAATGGATCCCGTGGCGGACATCGCCGCGGGACCCGCCGGACAGGCCGCCATCGTGTGGCACGACAACCAGCCCGACCGGACGGTGAGTCTGCACTCCGCCCGGACCTTCGGCGGGACCCCGGTCGCCGTGACGGGGTCCACGGTCCCCTCGACCGTCGCCCTCGCCGGGACCACCACCGCCAGCCGGGCGTGGACCCCGTCCTGGACGCTGGACCAGACGGCAGACTGGACCCTGACCCTCAACGACCGGTCGGGCCGGCCCTTCAAGACCTTCAGCGGCATGGGGACCAAGGTCGCGCCGAAGTGGAACGGCCGGGGCGACAAGGACACCGCCGCCACCGCCCCCAACGGCCGGATGACATGGACCCTGAAGGGGCAGCAGCCCTACGTGCCGACCAGCACCGTCCTCGCCTCGGGCAGCATCACCGTGACCGGTGGCACCGCCGTGCCGCGGGACTTCGGCGGCAGTGCCAGGACGCCGGACGGGATCGGTGACCTCTTCTCGGTCACCTCCAGCGGCGGCCTGCGGATCTCCTACGGCGATCCCGCCACCGGAAAGCCCGCCGGCACCGTCACCGGCGCCGGCTGGCCGGCCGGCGTCCGGCCCGTCCCCATGGGGGACATGAACGGCGACCGCTGCAACGACGTCCTCGTACGCATGCCCAACGGCGAGATGCGGCGCTACACCCCGGCCTGCGGGGCCACCGTCACGCCGGCCACCGCGCACAAGGTCCTCGGCACGGGCTGGAACGCCTTCGACGTCCTCACCTCGCCCGGCGACGTCAACCGCGACGGCCGGCCCGACCTGATCACCCGCAACCCCTCGACCGGCGCGCTGTACCTCTACGCGACCAACAGCACCGGGTACCTCGCCCCCGCCGTGAAGCTGAGCACCGCCTTCAAGGGCTACAAGAAGATCGTCGGCGTGGGCGACATCAACGGGGACGGCAACGGCGACCTGCTCCTGCACGACAACTCGAATGAGCTGTGGGGCGTGTACGGCACCGGCACCGGCACGTTCGGCGCACGCGTCCTGCGCGCCACCGACTGGGGGAGCTCGTACAACGCCCTCGTCGGTACGGGCGACATCACCGGAGACGGCCGCAGCGACCTCCTCGCCCGGGACACCTCGGGCGCCCTGTGGCGTCACAACGGCACGGGCACGGGCACCTTCGGCCCGGGTACGAAGGTCTCCACCGGCTGGCAGGGCTACACCCTCCACTGACCCGGGTCGGGCCGGTCCGCTCCCACACGCGGAAGGGGCCCGGGATCCACTTCGGATCCCGGGCCCCTTCGGCTGTACTCCTGGTGTTACCGGGCGGCGTCCGGGTGGACGGCCTCGGTGACCGGGCGGCTGTCGGCCGGCTTCTTCTCGACCGGCTTGCGCAGCTGGAGGTTGAGCTCCCGCAGACGGCTCTCGTCGAGCTCCGTCGGGGCGCCCATCAGCAGGTCCTGGGCGTTGCCGTTGAGCGGGAAGGCGATCGTCTCGCGGATGTTCGGCTCGTCGGCGAGCAGCATCACGATGCGGTCGACACCCGGCGCGATGCCACCGTGCGGCGGGGCGCCGTACTCGAAGGCACGGAGCATTCCGGCGAACTCGTGCTCGACGGTCTCGCGGGAGTAGCCCGCGATCTCGAAGGCCTTGAACATGATCTCGGGCTCGTGGTTCCGGATCGCGCCGGAGGACAGCTCGATGCCGTTGCAGACGATGTCGTACTGCCAGCCGAGGATGTCCAGCGGGTCCTGGGTCTCCAGGGCCTCCAGGCCGCCCTGCGGCATGGAGAACGGGTTGTGCGAGAAGTCGATCTTGCCGGTGTCCTCGTCCTTCTCGTACATCGGGAAGTCGACGATCCAGCAGAAGCGGAAGACGCCCTCCTCGAAGTGGCCGGCGCGCTTGGCGGCCTCGACGCGGACCGCGCCCATGATCTTCGAGACCTCGTCGAACTCGCCCGCGCCGAAGAAGACGGCGTGGCCTGCATCCAGGCCGAGGCGCTCGGTGAGGACCTTGACGTTCTCCTCGGTGAGGAACTTGGCGATCGGGCCGGTGAGCGAGCCGTCCTCGGCCACGCGCACCCAGGCCAGGCCCTTCGCGCCCTGCTCGACGGCGTAGTCGCCGAGGCCGTCGAAGAACTTCCGCGTCTGGTCGGCGGTGTTCGGCACGGCGAGCGCGCGGACGTGCTTGCCGGCGAACGCCTTGAACTCCGAGCCCTCGAAGACGTCGGTGATGTCGACGAGCTCCAGCTGGGCGCGCAGGTCCGGCTTGTCGGAGCCGTACTTCAGCATCGCCTCGCGGAACGGGATCCGCGGGAACGGCGAGGTGACGTGACGGCCGCCGCCGAACTCCTCGAAGAGCTCGGTCATCAGCTTCTCGACGGGCTGGAAGACGTCCTCCTGCTCGACGAAGCTCATCTCGATGTCGAGCTGGTAGAACTCGCCCGGCGAACGGTCGGCACGGGCGTCCTCGTCGCGGAAGCAGGGCGCGATCTGGAAGTAGCGGTCGAAGCCGGAGATCATCAGCAGCTGCTTGAACTGCTGCGGGGCCTGCGGCAGCGCGTAGAACTTGCCGGGGTTCAGCCGGGACGGGACCACGAAGTCACGGGCGCCCTCGGGGGAGGTCGCGGCGAGGATCGGGGTCGCCATCTCGTTGAAGCCGAGCGCCGTCATCTTCTGCCGCATGGCGGAGATGACCGCGGTGCGCAGCATGATGTTGCGGTGCATGCGCTCGCGGCGCAGGTCGAGGAAGCGGTACTCCAGGCGCCGCTCCTCGTTGACGCCGTCGTCGGCGTTGATGGTGAACGGGATCTGCTTGGCCGCGCCCAGGACCTCGACGTCGGCGGCCTCGATCTCGATCTCGCCGGTGGGGAGCTCCGGGTTGACGTTCTCGGCGCCGCGGGAGACGACCTTGCCGTCGACCCGGACGACCGTCTCCTTGGTCAGCTTGTCGAGGACCTCGGCGGCCTTGGTGCCGGGCCGGGCGACGAGCTGCGTGATGCCGTAGTGGTCGCGCAGATCGATGAAGAGGATGCCGCCCAGGTCACGCCGATTGTGCAGCCAGCCGCTCAGCCGGACGTCCGTGCCGACGTCTGAGGCGCGGAGCTCGCCGCAGGTGTGGGACCTGTACCGATGCATCGTCGTTCATCCAGTCTTCAGGATTGGGATAGGGCTCGACTGGTCAAGGTTACCGTCCACCCCAAGATCCCTTTTCGAATACTCTCAGTGGCGATTTCCCCCACGATCTTCTTATGGTGGGGCAATGCGTACCGAGGACGTCCTGGCCGCGATCGCGACCGGTCTGTGGCGCTGGGACAACGCCTCCGGGATCGTCACCCTCGACGCGGAGGCCGCCCGGCTGCTCGGGCTGCCCGCCCGGCCCGCCGAGCTCACCGAGGCGGCGGTGCGTTCGCGTTTTCATCCGGTCGACTGGAACGAGATCGACGGAGTCGTCCATCTCGCCGTCGCCGAGGGAACGCTCGCCGAGGCCCGTTTGCGGATCATGGACGAGAGCGGCCGGGTCATCCGTACCGTACGCAGCCGCTCGAAGCCGATGATCGAGGGGAACGACTACCAGCTCGTCGGCACGCTCCAGGAAGTGGCCGAGCCGCAGCCCGGCACCGCCGCGGCCACACCCGTGACCGGCGACTGGCGGCGCTCGCGCGAGGCGTTCCTGCTGGACGCGGGTCGGGCGCTGGCCGAGGCGCGGTCGACGGCGGAGGTGCTGCGGGTCGCCGCCTCGCTCTCGATGCCGGGGTTCTCACCGGACGGGCTGGCCGTGTTCGGGGTGCGCGGCGACCGGCTGACGATCATCGGGCACCACGGGCACAGCTCCGGCGACGAGGGCCCGTTCACGGACATGGCGCTGGACACGGACTACCCGGCGGCGGAGGTCGTACGGACGGGGCGGGCGATCTATCTGCCGACTCCGGAGGAGTACCGGCGCCGCTTTCCCGCGACCTGGCCCCTGGCGAAACGATTCGGCCGGGAGTCGTGGAGCTTTCTGCCGCTGATCGTCGCGGGCAGCACGATAGGCGCCTGGATGGCCGCCTTCAAACACCCCGTCGCCTTCACCCCCGACGAGCGTTCCGTGCTGACGACGGTGGCCCGGATGCTCGCCCAGGCCCTCGCCCGGGCCGGGGTCGCCGAGTCGGAGCGCGAGCTGTCGCTGGGGCTGCAGCGCTCGATGATGCCGGTCCTCGGCCCCGGCATCCCCGGGCTCTCCGTCGCCGCTCGGTACGTACCGACCGGCGGCGGCCTCCAGGTCGGCGGGGACTGGTACGACATGATCCAGCTCCCCGGCGGGCGCATCGCCCTGGTCATCGGTGACGTCCAGGGCCATGACGTACGGGCCGCCGGGCTGATGGGCCAGCTGCGGATCGCGCTGCGCGCCTACGCCTCCGAGGGCCACCGGCCGGACGCGGTGCTCTCCCGCGCCTCCCGCTTCCTCTACGGCATCACCGACGGGGCCGAGGAGGACCATTCGCCCCGCTTCGCGACCTGCCTCTACCTGGAGGTCGACCCGGCCACCGGCACCCTCGACATCGCCCGGGCCGGGCATCCCGACCCGGCCGTCCGGATGACCGACGGAACGGTCCTGCTGCGGCCCACGGCCGGCGGGCTGCCGCTGGGCATCGTGCCGGACACGGACTATCCGACGACCCGGCTGACGCTGGAACCGGGCGAGACCCTGATGATCTGCACCGACGGTCTCCTGGAGACCGGCGGGCACGACCTCGACTCCGGCTGGGCCCGGATCCGCAAGCTGCTGGAGGCCCACGACGGCGCTTCGCTCGAGGAGCTCGCCGACACCCTGGTGGAGGCCGTCCACGGGCCCGGCTCCCACTACACGACCGGCCCCCTCGCCGACCGCCGCGAGGACGACATCGCGATCCTGCTGCTGTCGCGCCTCGGCAGCGCCGCCCCCGAGGCCCCCCGGCGCACCGCCATGACCATCGCCCAGGCCGAGCCGGAGCGGATCGCGGCGGCCCGGCAGCAGATCCGCCAGCTCCTGCACGACTGGACCGACGAGGAACAGCTCGACTCGGCGGTTCTGATGGTCTCCGAGATGATCACCAACGTCCTCGTCCACACGGACGGCGACGCGCTGCTCGTCGCGGAGGCGACGGGCGCCCACGGGATGCGCCGGCTGCGGGTGGAGGTCGCGGACGCCAGCGACGAACTGCCGCACCGGCGGCGGCCGGGCGAGATGGCGTCCTCGGGGCGGGGTCTCGTGCTGATGGAGATGCTGGCGCACGCGTGGGGCGTGGACCCGAGGGGCGAGGGCAAGTCCATCTGGTTCGAGCTGTACGAGGACATGGCCGCGCCCGAGTAGCCCTGCCCTCGCCGACCGGCGGCCGACGGGCGTCCGGTACCCCCCAGGAGGAGACTGGATCCTGTACGGCCGCAAGGGGGGGACCACCGGAGCCCGCCATGAGTACTCAGAAGGTCGGAAGTGACACCACGGTCCTGCGGGACTTCCTGGAAGTACCCGGAATCGGCTTCCTCCCGGTCAACGCGTTCGTCCTGTTCTCCGAGCAGCCCGTCGTCATCGACACCGGACTCTCCCTGCCCGACCGGGACTTCGTGGCCACGCTCGGCTCGGTCATGGATCCCGCCGACGTCCGCTGGATCTGGCTGACCCACCCCGACCGGGACCACACCGGTGGTCTGTTCGCTCTGCTCGACGTGGCACCCGAGGCGCGGATCGTGACGACGTTCCTCGGCGCCGGGATCATGTCCACCGAGCGCCCGCTGCCGATGGACCGCGTCTATCTGCTCAATCCCGGACAGTCGCTCGACGTCGGCGACCGCACGCTGCACGCCTTCCGGCCGCCGCTCTACGACAGCCCCGCCACGGTCGGCTTCTACGACGACCGCTCCAGCACCTGCTTCAGCTCCGACTGCTTCGGCGGCCCCATGCCCAGCGCCGAGATCGCCGACCAGGGGCAGGCCGCCGACGTCCCCACCGACGATCTGCGCGACGCGCAGTTGCTGTGGGCGACCATCGACAGTCCGTGGATCCACGTCGTCAATCCGGACCAGTACCTCGCGACCGTGGAACCGCTGCGGACCATGGACCCGGAGACGGTCCTCTGCACGCATCTGCCGCCCGCGGTCGGCCTCGCCCCGCGGATGATCGCCACGATCGCCGCCGCGACCTCGGCGGATCCCTTCATCGGGCCCGACCAGAAGGCGCTGGAGCAGATGCTGGCCGGATTCGAGCCGGGCAGCGCCGCGGCCTGAGCCCGCGTCGGCCCGCTCCGCCGCACGTCACTCGGCCTGTTCGGGCGTCACCGCGTCCGGGGGCGGTCCACCGTGTGATCCGTAGTGCGTGCGCAGCACCCCGATCACGCCGAAGGCGGCGGCGGTCGCCGGGACGGCGAGCAGCATGCCGAGGATCCCGGCGACGGACGCTCCGGCGGTGATCGCCAGCATGACCAGGGCGGGGTGCATCTGCACCGTCCGGCTCTGGATCATCGGCTGCAGCACATGGCCCTCGAGGACCTGCACCGCGAGCACCACGCCGAGCGCCCAGAGCGCGATGACGAATCCGCGGTCGGCGAGGGCGACGAGGACGGCGACCGCGCCGGAGATGACGGCGCCGAGATAGGGGATGTACGCGCCGACGAAGACCAGCGCGCCGAGCCCCACCGCGCCGGGCACCCGGAGGATCAGCAGGCCGACGGTGATGCAGAGGGCGTCGATGAGGGCGATGAACGTCGTCCCGCGCATGAACCCCTCGACGGCCTCGAAGGCGCGGCGGCCCATCGCCTCGAGGGTGTCGCCGGTGGAGCGGGGCGCGAGGGACTTGAGCGTGTCGGCGGCCTTGTCCGAGTCGCGCAGGAAGAAGAAGACCAGCAGCAGTGCGAGGACCGCGATGGCGACCATCTCGCCGACCACGCTGAGGCCGCTGATGACCCCCGAGGCCGCCGTGCCGCCGAACTTGGAGAGCAGTTCCCTGGCGTTCTTGGCGAGGTCGTCGAGGGAGGTGCCGGCCGCCCCGAAGTGTGCGGTCAGGTCCTTGGCCGCCTGCCGCAGCGAGTCGAGGATCTGGTCGCCCGTCTCGATCAGGGCGCTGACGACGATGTACGTGGCTCCGCCGACGACGGCGACGACGGCGACGCAGGTGAGCCCGGCGGCGAGCGAGCGGTTCATCCGGAGTCCGACGAGCCGCCGGTGCAGCGGGCCGAGGAGCGCGGTGCCGAGGATGGCGAGCAGGACCGGGGTGACGGCGGTCTGCAGGATGACGCAGAGCCGGATGGCGACGGCGGCGACCCCGGCGACCAGCAGCGCGACCACACACCAGGCGGCGAGACGGCGCACGGGCCGGGGGAGCAGCGGTGGGGGCGGCGGTGTCCTGGAGCGCGGCGTCTGCACGGCACCACCCGATCACGGCCGCGGGGCGCGGGCCCGCCGGACGGGTCCGCCCGGGTGACGGTGCGTCACCCGGGCCGAACGTACGGCGTACTTGGCGGTCTGCCGAGCCGGTTCTACTGGCCCGGGCCCTCCTGGTCCTGCATACCGTGCACGGCCGGGATCCTGCCGAGGCGGCCCTTCTGGAAGTCCTCGAAGGCCTGCTGGAGCTCCTCGCGGGTGTTCATCACGAACGGTCCGTAGTGCGCCATCGGCTCGCGGATCGGGCGGCCGCCGAGCAGCACGACGTCCAGGTCGGGGGCGTGCCCGTCCTGCTTCTCGTCGGCCCGGACGGTCAGCGAGCCGCCGTTGCCGAAGACCGCGGTCTGCCCCATGTGGACGGGCCGGCGCTCCGTGCCGACGGCGCCGCGTCCGGCCAGGACGTACGCCAGGCCGTTGAAGTCCTCGCGCCACGGCAGCGTGATCTGCGCGCCCGGCCGCAGCGTGGCGTGGATCATCGTGATGGGGGTGTGCGTGATGCCGGGCCCCTCGTTCCCGTCGAGCTCACCCGCGATGACCCGCAGCAGCGCACCGCCGTCGGGGGAGGTGAGGAGCTGGACCTGGCCGCCGCGGATGTCCTGGTAGCGCGGGTCCATCATCTTGTCGGCGGCGGGGAGGTTCACCCAGAGCTGGAGGCCGTGGAAGAGCCCGCCCGACATGACCAGACGCTCCGGCGGGGCCTCGATGTGCAGCAGGCCCGAACCGGCGGTCATCCACTGGGTGTCCCCGTTCTGGATGGTCCCTCCGCCGCCGTTGCTGTCCTGGTGGACGAAGGTTCCGTCGATCAGGTAGGTGACGGTCTCGAAGCCGCGGTGCGGGTGCCAGGGAGTACCCCTCGCCTCTCCGGGCCCGTACTCCACCTCGCCCATCTGATCCATCATGATGAACGGGTCGAGGTACTGGTAGTTGATCCCGGCGAACGCGCGGCGCACCGGGAAGCCCTCCCCCTCCAACCCCGTGGGCGCCGTGGTCACGGCGAGGACCGGACGCGCGACGGCGTCGGCGGGGGCGCTGACGCGCGGCAGGGTGAGCGGGTTCTCCACAGTCACAGCAGGCATGGCGGGACCTCCTTCTTGTCGACCAGTTTAGTTGAAGGATGAACTTCCTGCCACCGGGAACGCGGAACGCCCGGGAGGCATTCCCCCCGGGCGTTCCGGCTGACGGCGACGGCGGACTAGCCGTACATGCGGCGCATGGCGAAGTCGACCATCTGCTCCACGGCCTTGGCGTCGAAGACCATCCGGTGGTCGCCCTCCATGTCGAGGACGAACCCGTACCCGGTGGGCAGCAGGTCGATCACCTCGGCGCCGGTGATCACGAAGTACTTGGACTCCTTGCCCGCGTACCGGCGCAGCTCCTTGAGGGAGGTGAACATCGGGATGACGGGCTGCTGGGTGTTGTGCAGCGCGAGGAATCCGGGGTTGTCGCCGCGCGGGCAGTAGACCTTGGAGGTCGCGAAGATCTGCTGGAAGTCCTCGGCGGCCATCGACCCGGTGGTGAAGGCCCGCACGGCGTCGGCGAGCGACGGCGGGGACGGCTCCGGGTACAGCGGCGGCTGCTGCCCGTATCCACCCTGCATCTGCTGCTGCGGCGGCGGGGCGTACTGCTGCTGGGCACCCTGATTCTGCTCGTAGCCGTACATGGTCCAGAGCCTACTGCGTCACAGATATGGGGATAGGGGTTGCTCTTATTACCGACGGGTAGCATCATCGTAGCTACTTGTTGGTATGTGTACGAGAACCCTCTCCCGATCCTTACGGAGCCGTCGCCATGGGGCACTACAAGTCGAATCTCCGCGACATCGAGTTCAACCTCTTCGAGGTGCTCGGGCGTGACAAGGTGTACGGCACCGGTCCGTTCGCGGAGATGGACGTCGAGACCGCCAAGAGCGTGCTCGAGGAGATCGCCCGCCTCGCGGAGAACGACCTCGCCGAGTCCTTCGCCGACGCGGACCGCAACCCGCCGGTCTTCGACCCCGAGACCAACACCGCCCCCGTCCCGGCCTCCTTCAAGAAGAGCTACCAGGCCTTCATGGACTCCGAGTACTGGCGCCTGGGCCTGCCCGAGGAGATCGGCGGCACCACCTCCCCGCGCTCCCTGATCTGGAGCTACGCGGAGCTGCTGCTCGGCTCGAACCCGGCCGTGTGGATGTACTCCTCCGGCCCCGCCTTCGCGGGCGTCCTCTTCGAGGAGGGCAACGAGGCGCAGAAGAAGATCGCCGAGATCGCCGTCGAGAAGCAGTGGGGCTCGACGATGGTCCTCACCGAGCCGGACGCCGGCTCCGACGTCGGCGCCGGCCGCACCAAGGCGATCCAGCAGGAGGACGGCTCCTGGCACATCGAGGGCGTGAAGCGCTTCATCACGTCCGGTGAGCACGACATGTCGGAGAACATCCTCCACTACGTGCTCGCGCGCCCCGAGGGTGCCGGTCCGGGCACCAAGGGCCTCTCGCTCTTCCTCGTGCCCAAGTACCACTTCGACTGGGAGACCGGCGAGCTGGGCGAGCGCAACGGCGTCTACGCGACGAACGTCGAGCACAAGATGGGCCTCAAGGCCTCCAACACCTGCGAGATGACCTTCGGCGACCAGCACCCCGCCAAGGGCTGGCTGATCGGCGACAAGCACGACGGCATCCGCCAGATGTTCATGATCATCGAGTTCGCCCGGATGATGGTCGGCACGAAGGCGATCGCCACCCTGTCGACGGGCTACCTGAACGCGCTCGAGTACGCCAAGGAGCGCGTCCAGGGCTCCGACCTGGCGAACTTCATGGACAAGACCGCCCCCAAGGTCACCATCACGCACCACCCCGACGTCCGCCGCTCGCTGATGACGCAGAAGGCGTACGCGGAGGGCATGCGCGCCCTCGTCCTCTACACCGCCACGATCCAGGACGAGATCCAGGCCAAGGAGGCCGCCGGTGAGGACTCCAAGGCGCTCAACGGCCTGAACGACCTGCTCCTGCCGATCGTCAAGGGCTACGGCTCCGAGCGGTCCTACGAGCAGCTGGCCCAGTCCCTGCAGACCTTCGGCGGCTCCGGCTACCTGCAGGAGTACCCGATCGAGCAGTACATCCGGGACGCCAAGATCGACACCCTCTACGAGGGCACCACGGCCATCCAGGGCCAGGACTTCTTCTTCCGGAAGATCGTCCGTGACCAGGGCCAGTCGCTGAACGCCCTCGCCGAGGAGATCAAGAAGTTCCTCGCGGTCGGCACCGGCGGCGAGGAGCTGGCCGGCGCCCGCGACGCGCTCGCCAAGGCCGCCGTGGACCTCGAGGCCATCGTCGGCACGATGCTCACCGACCTCACCGCCACCGGCGAGGACGTGAAGAACATCTACAAGGTCGGTCTCAACACCACCCGTCTGCTGATGGCCTCCGGCGATGTCGTCGTCGGCTACCTGCTGCTGCGCGGCGCCGCGGTGGCCGCCGAGAAGCTCGGAAGCGCTTCCGCCAAGGACCGCGCCTTCTACCAGGGCAAGATCGCGGCCGCGAAGTTCTTCGCCGCCAACATCCTGCCCGGCGTCTCGGCCGAGCGCGCGCTCGCCGAGGCGGTCGACGGCTCGCTGATGGACCTGGACGAGGCCGCGTTCTAGTACGCCCGCCCACGCACGGCCCGCACGGCCCGCTCCCGGTCACCGGGGGCGGGCCGTCGTCGTGTCATCGCCCCGGACAGACCGAGAAGTGGCTGACCCGGCAGGTGTCCGACGGCGCCGCCCCGCGCAGACGCACCGCCGTGCCGTCCCCCGCGATCTGCCACCGCTCACCGCGCGGCACACCCGCCGCCGGCCGCTCGCCCGGCTCCATCGCCACCCAGCCACCCGCGACCGTGCGGTGCCGCACCGCCCGCCGCCCGCAGGACCGGCAGACCACCGACGGCCCGTCACCCGGCCCGCCCGTCCGCGGCGCGGGCACACGGACCCGCAGCGCCGCCGCGGTCACCGGCAGGATGTCGCCGAGCAGCACCGGATCCCGCTCACCGGTGCCCGTCGCGGCAGCCGTGCAGGAAGCGCAGAGCGCCAGCCCGATCCGGCCGTTCCACTCGGCGCGGGGAGCGTCGCACGCGGCGCAGGCGGGAGCGGTCACTGTGGTCACAAGGCACCTCCGGGCACGATCACCGTCACGATCGGTGGACAGGACCGATACTGGCAGGCACCACTGACAACACCCCCTGCTCCGCCGGGCGATCGCCGCTGCCGCCCGCCCGTATGGTGAACCCATGAGCAGCGCAACCTCCCGCCCTTCACCCGCCGCCACCACGCCGGAGAGCGCCGCACGCGCACCTCTTCCGTTCGACCGCGGACACACTGACGACCTGATGGCCTTCCTCGCCGCCTGCCCCTCGCCGTACCACGCCGTGGCCAACACCGGCGAGCGGCTGGAGAAGGCCGGCTTCCGTCAACTCGCCGAGACCGACGCCTGGGACGGCTCCAGCGGCGGCAAGTTCGTCATCCGCGGCGGCGCGATCATCGCCTGGTACGTGCCGGAGGGCGCCACCGCCCACACCCCGTACCGGATCGTCGGCGCCCACACCGACTCCCCCAACCTCCGGGTCAAGCCGTTCCCCGACATGGGTGCCCATGGCTGGCGGCAAGTGGCCGTGGAGACGTACGGCGGGACGCTGCTCAACACCTGGCTCGACCGCGACCTCGGACTCGCCGGCCGGCTGACCCTGCGCGACGGCACCCACCGGCTGGTCAACATCGACCGGGCCGTGCTCCGCGTCCCCCAACTCGCCATCCACCTCGACCGTCAGGTCAACGACGGCCTCAAGCTGGACCGCCAGCGCCACATGCAGCCCATCTGGGGCCTCGGCGAGGTCCACGAGGGCGACCTGATCCGGTTCGTCGCCGACGAGGCGGGCGTGGACGACGAGGACGTGGCCGGCTGGGACCTCATGGTCCACTCCATCGAGGCGCCCGCCTACCTCGGCCGCGACCGCGAGCTCGTGGCCGGCCCCCGCATGGACAACCTGATCTCGGTGCACGCCGGCGTCGCCGCGCTCACCGCCGTGGCGGCGCGGCCCGACCTGGAGTACATCCCCGTCCTCGCCGCCTTCGACCACGAGGAGAACGGCTCCGAGTCGGACACCGGCGCCCAGGGCCCGCTGCTCGGTTCGATCCTGGAACGGTCGGTCTTCGCCCGCGGCGGCGCGTACGAGGACAAGGCGCGCGCCTTCGCCGGCACGGTCTGCCTCTCGTCCGACACCGGCCACGCCGTGCACCCCAACTACGCGGAGCGGCACGACCCGACGCACCACCCGCGCGCCAACGGCGGCCCGATCCTCAAGGTGAACGTCAACCAGCGGTACGCCACCGACGGCAGCGGCCGAGCCGTCTTCGCCGCGGCCTGCGAGAAGGCCGGCGTGCCGTGGCAGGCGTTCGTCTCCAACAACGACATGCCCTGCGGCACGACCATCGGCCCGATCACCGCCGCCCGCCACGGCATCACGACCGTGGACATCGGCGTCGCGATCCTGTCGATGCACAGCGCCCGCGAACTGTGCGGCGCCGACGACCCGTTCCTGCTGGCCAACGCGCTCGTGGCGTTCCTCGAAGGCTGACCCCGGTCCGCCCGCGCCGGGCGGCCCCGCCCAACGGTCCCCGGAGCGGGGCGTGTAGGTGCGGGCTGCCCGGGTACCCGAGAGGTCTACCCGAGAAGGAGGCGGGATCCATGGGCCTGGGCGGCTGCATCATCCTCATAGCGGTGGGGGCGATCCTCACCTTCGCCACCGACTGGGAGCTCGACGGCATCAACCTCGATCTGGTGGGGCTGATCCTGATGGCTGTCGGACTGATCGGCGTCGCGACGTTCACCAGCATCGCCAGGCGTCGGCGGGCCGTTGTGCCACCCGTCGCCCCGACGGTGGTCGACACCCCCGACGAGCGGCGCTACTGACACCCCGGTAGCGCTCGCCCGTCGGGCGAAACATCCGGGAAACCCCTGCGGCGGCACGCTGTTGACCATGGTTCTGTTGGGACAGCAGACAGCCCTGATCCATCACAGCGGGCCGTCACGGAAGAAGTTCTTCCTCTCGACCGCCGCCGCCGTCGCGCTCTGCACGGCCGTCGGCGGGATCGTGACCTGGAAGTACAACGAACGGCCCCCGTGGGGCACCGACATCGCCTACGAAGCCGGCTTCATCCACAGCACGCGCATCCGGCAGGCGGACGTCAGGGGCGACCGCGTCCGGGACATGCTCGACGGCGGCTGCGCGCGGATGGAGAGCGAAGGGGCGGGCGGCCAGAAGGCCACCCACAGCCCGTCGGCGTGGGTGGCCGGCTGTCTGGACGGGGCGGCCGCGCGGCCGCCCCGTCGTCAGGGCCTCGCGTACTGAACACCCCCGTGTGCCCCCTCCCGCGTCCCTGGTGCGTGCCGGCGCCTCAGGCGTCGAGGCCCGCCAGGATCAGCGGGAGTCGGGAGACCCCCTCGCCGGTGACCTTCACCGGCACCCCCCAGTCCTGCTGGTGCACATGGCAGGCCGGGTACTCGTTCGCCGGATCGTCGTCGCAGGACGCGGCCATCGCCGAGACGTGCAGCACGCCCTCGGTGACCTCCGGGTTCAGGACCAGGTCACGGAAGAGGTCCGTGCCCGTCCCCTCCCCCTCCGCCAGCAGCTCCGGCGGCGTGGAGGAGACGAGCAGCCGCGTGGAGGGTCCGTACCGCTCGTCCAGCTTCTGCCCGGTCGGCGCCTGGAAGACCACGTCGAGACGGAGCCGGCCCGGAGCCACCTGAGTCGCCTCGCGCTGCGTCCGGTGGGCGACCGCGTCCACCTGCACGGCCTCCTCGGGCAGCCGCAGGCGGGTCAGCCGGTGCCGGGCCGACTCGACGACCACGATGTCGTCGCCGACGAGCACCGCGTCGCTCGGCTCGCGCAGATCGGTGGCCAGCGTGGTCACCTCGCCCGTCGCCGGGTCGAACCGGCGCAGCGCGTGGTTGTACGTGTCCGAGACGGCGACCGACCCGTCCGGCAGCGCGGTGACGCCCAGCGGGTGCTGGAGGAGCGCCTGGCCCGCTTCGCCGTCCCGGTGCCCGAAGTCGAAGAGGCCGGTGCCCACTGCGGTGTGGACGGATCCGTCGGGCTCGATCCAGCGCAGCGCGCTCGTCTCGGAGTCGGCGACCCACAGCCGGTCGCCGGCGGCCGCGAGCCCGGACGGCTGCGCGAACCACGCCTCGCCGGCGGGCCCGTCGACCAGTCCCTCGTTGGTCGTGCCCGCTGCGACCTCGACCGTGCCGGTGCCGGGGTCGTACGTCCACAGCTGGTGGACACCGGCCATCGCGATCCACACCTTGCCCTGCCACCAGGCGACGTCCCACGGCGAGGACAGGTCGACCTCCAGGGCCGGCCCGGAGGTGGGGGATCCCTGCCACCACTGGCGGCCCGTGCCGGCGACGAGTTCGACGGCGCCGGTGGCCGGATCGAACATCCGCAGGGCGTGATGGACGGTGTCGGCGACCACCACCTTGCCGTCGGGCAGCAGCGCGAGCCCCTGCGGCTCCCGGAACTCCCCGTCGCCGATCCGCCGCACCACCGTCTCGCCGTCCGCCTCGAGCTCGACCAGCTGGTGACGGGTGGTGTCCGAGACGAGGAAGGTGCCCCCGGGCAGGAGGACGGCCTTCCCGGGGAAGCGCAGATCGGTCGCGACGGGCTCGGGCGCCACATACGGCCCGTCCCCCCGCCGCAGCGTCCCCTTGGCCTCGTGCGCGGCCTCCAGCTCCTCGACGAGTGTCGCGAGCGCGTTCGCGTGGCCCTCACCGGCGTGCTGGGCGACGACATACCCCTCGGGGTCGATGACGACGAGCGTCGGCCACGCCCGCACGGCGTACTGCTTCCAGGTGGCGAGCTCGGGGTCGTCGAGCACCGGGTGGTGCACCTCGTACCGCTCGACGGCATCGACGACGGCCCGATGCTCGGCCTCGTGCACGAACTTCGGCGAGTGGACCCCGATGATCACGAGGGTGTCGCGGTGCTTCTCCTCCAGCTCGCGGAGCTCATCGAGGACATGAAGGCAGTTAATGCAGCAAAATGTCCAGAAATCGAGCAGAACGATCTTCCCCCGGAGGGCCGAGAGCGTGAGCTCCTCCCCACCGGTGTTCAGCCAGCCGCCCTTGCCGATCAGCTCGGGGGCACGGACACGGGCACGTCGGGGTGCGGGCGCGGGGGTGGGCGCCGATGCGGAATCGTTCATGGTTCAAGGGTGCCATCCCTCTCGTACACACTCACGGGTGACACTGAGCCGGGGCGGCGACGGGGCGTGGGCCCGCGTGGGACCGTTGACGCACGTGCTGAGGGAAGGAGCGTCGCTGATGACCACCGCGCCCGAGTACAGCGAGGGCATCGAGCAGGAGCGTGCCCTGAAGTTCGCCGTTCAGAGGATCCGCGGCGACCACGCCGAGGTCATCGAAGGGGTCATCGACATCGTGCCGCCGACCTGGGACCACCAAAGCGCTGCAGAAGTGGTCCGCGACCAGATCAAACCGCGGGTCAAGGAGCTGGGATGCGTCACCGGCTCCGGAAACCTCGACCTGCCCAGCTCGCCCAACTGGTACGTCCCTGACATCGCCGTGGTTCCCAAGGATCTCGCCAAGGGCGCCCACGCCTTGGTGCCCAGCCAGACGCTCCTGGTCGTCGAGGTCACCTCGGAGTCGAACGCCGAGACGGACCGGGTCGTCAAGCGCAAGCGCTACGCCGAATACGGCGCGCCCCTCTACCTCCTGATCGACCGGTCCGAACAGAGCGTTTCCCTGTTCTCCGAACCCGGCCGCCTCGGCTACACCCGTGTCGACGGCCCCCATCCCTTCGGCACCCCGCTGCACCTCCCGACCCCCTTCGACCTCGATCTCGACACCAGCGATCTCTGACCCATGAAATACCTCGTACGGGACAAGATCTTCGCCGTCGGTGACGACTACTGGATCGAGGACGAGCAGGGGCACCAGGCGTTCCTCGTCGACGGGAAGGCGCTGCGGCTGCGCGACACCCTGGAGTTGAAGGACTCCTCCGGGCAGGTGCTGATCACCCTGCGGGAGAAGATGTTCAGCCTGCGCGACGCCATGACGGTCGAGCGCGAGGAGCGGACGCTTGCGACGATCCGCCGGAAGCGGCTCTCGCTGCTGCGCAATCACTACCGCGTCGACCTCGTCGACGGCACTGAGCTCGATGTCAGCGGGCGGATCCTGGACCGGGAGTTCACGGTCGAGTACGACGGGGAGCTGCTGGCGCACATCTCCCGGCAGTGGTTCCGGGTGCGGGAGACGTACGCCGTGAACGTCGTGCGGGAGGACGCCGACGCGGCGCTGATGATCGCCGTCGCCGTGTGCGTCATCCGCATGGCGGAGAAGGAGCGGGAGGACTGACCCGCCCGGGCGGGGCTCGGCGGCGCGGCTGAGCGGCGCGGCTCGGGGCGGGGTTCGGCGGCTGGGCTCAGTGGCGCGGGGGCTCCATGCCGAGGATCCGGTCCTTCAGGGCCGGGAACTGGTCCCTGGTCACGTCCACCTTGGCCCGGTCGAGTTCCACCCGCAGGATCTCCTCGCTCGATCCCGCCTCGGCCAGGACCTCGCCCCACGGGTCCACCACGATGCTGTGGCCCGCCTGCTCGACGTCCGCGTGCGTACCGGCCGTGCCGCAGGCCAGCATGTACGCCTGGTTCTCCACCGCGCGGGCGCGCGCCAGCAGTGTCCAGTGGTCGCGGCGGCGCTCGGGCCAGCCCGCCGGGAGGACGAAGGCCTGGGCGCCCGCGTCCACGAGGCCCCGGAAGAGTTCGGGGAAGCGCAGGTCGTAGCAGGTGCCGAGGCCGATGGTCAGTTCCGGGAGGGCCACCGTGACCAGCTCCGCACCGGCGGCCATCATCACGGCCTCGCCCTTGTCGAAGCCGAAGCGGTGGATCTTCCGGTAGGCGCGCACCAGTTCTCCCGCCGGGGAGAGGACCAGGGAGGTGTTGTAGAGACGGCCGTCGGTGGCGCGCTCGACGATCGAGCCGGCGTGCAGCCAGACACCGGCCTCGCTCGCCGCCTTCGCCATCACCTCGTACGTGGGGCCCTGGAGCGGCTCGGCCTCGGCCTCGAAGGACTGGTACGCGAACGCGCCGACGGGCCAGAGTTCGGGCAGCACGACGAGGTCGGAGCCGCGCTCCTCACGTACCAGCGCGGCGGCCCGCTGCCGACGCGCATGGACCGGTTCGTCCAGGTCTACAGCGATCTGGATCAACGAGGCGCGCACACTACCACCGTCCTGGCATTCGAGTCGTCAACACGGGCCTACGATCGTCACACGAAAGCACTGCCGGGGTGCCTTCGGGCAGCGTAACTTAGCGTCCGAGCCTCCCATGCAGTCAGTTTTCAGCCCGCGCACCGCAGAACCGCCGAGGGGTCCCGTGACCGTCCATCCCAGCCTTCAGACCTACGCCGATGCCTGGACCCACTCCATCGAAGCCATAGCCGAGTTGGTGCAGCCGCTCGTGGAGGGAGAGTGGAACCGTGCCACGCCGTGCCCGGGCTGGTCGGTGCGGGACATCGTGTCGCACGTCATCGGCATGGAGTGCGAGATGCTCGGCGACCCGCGGCCGATCCACACACTGCCCCGCGATCTTTACCATGTCCGCAGCGAGTTCGCCCGCTACATGGAGATGCAGGTCGATGTGCGGCGGCACCACACCGCGCCGGAGATGACGTCCGAGCTGGAATACGTGCTGATCCGGCGCGCCCGTCAGCTGCGCAACGAGAACCGCGCGCCCGACCATCTGATCCGGGCCCCGCTGGGCGCCGAGCAGACCCTCGAAGTCGCTTACCGGATGCGGGCCTTCGACGTCTGGGTGCACGAGCAGGATCTGCGCACCACGCTCGGGCAGCCGGGCAATCTCGACTCCCCCGGCGCCCATGTCGCCCGTGACAACTTCCTGGCCGTCCTGCCGAGGGTGGTCGCCAAGGACGCGGGCGCGCCGCCGAACTCCGCCGTCGTGTTCGACGTGCACGGGCCGGTCGAGTTCCTGCGGACGGTCCGGGTGGACGCGGACGGCCGGGGTTCGGTCGACGGCGCCCCTTCGCTGGGCCCGGCGGCGACGCTGACCCTGGACTGGGAGACGTACGTCCGGCTGGCGTGCGGGCGGGTCCGTCCGGGGGCGGTCGCGGACAAGATCAAGACCGAGGGCGACACCGCCCTGGCCGAGGCGATCCTGGACAACTTCGCCGTCACCCCCTGAGAGCCTCAGACGGGGACGTGGACCGCCTCCACCCGGCTGGCCACCAGGGTCTCCTGCTCCCGGCGTGCCGCGCGGGCCCGCAGGCGCAGGATCTGGGTGAGCCCCAGCGCCTCCAGGACGAACACCGACGCGAACGCGATCCGGTAGTTGTCGCCGGTCGCGTCGAGGAGCACACCCACCGCCAGCAGGGTGGTCATCGAGGCGACGAACCCGCCCATGTTCGTGATGCCGGAGGCGGTGCCCTGCCGTTCCGGGGGGTTGGCGGGCCGGGAGAAGTCGAACCCGATCATGGACGCGGGGCCGCACGCCCCGAGCACCGCGCAGAGGGTGACCAGCAGCCACATGGGGGCGTGGTCGCCGGGGTGGGCGAGAGTGGCCCCCCACAGCAGGGCCGTGGCGCCGATCGTGCCGAGCGTCAGCGGGAGCCGGGCACCGTGGTGGCGGGCGATGATCTGGCCGTACGCGAGCCCCACGACCATGTTGGACACGACCACAAGGGTCAGCAGCGCGCCGGCGGTCTCCCGGGAGAGCCCCTGGTCCTCGACGAGGAACGGCATCCCCCAAAGCAGCAGGAACACCATGGCGGGGAACTGGGTGGTGAAGTGCACCCACATACCGAGCCGGGTTCCCGGCTCGCGCCAGGACTCGGCGATCTGCCGGCGCACATAGGCGGTGCCTGCGTGTGTGGCCGGCGCGGGTTCGTGCCCCTCGGGATGGTCCTTGAGGAACAGCAGCAGGAGCACGAGGACGAGGACGCCGGCCAGGGAGCTGCCCACGAATGTCGCCGTCCAGCCCATGCCGTGCAGCATCCGGGCGATGACCAGCGTCGAGACCAGGTTTCCCGCCATGCCGAAGAGCGCGGCGACCTGGCCTATCAGCGGGCCGCGCCGGGCCGGGAACCAGCGGGCGCCGAGCCGCAGCACGCTGATGAAGGTCATCGCGTCGCCGCAGCCGAGCATCGCCCTGGAGGCGAGGGCGAGGCCGTACGAGGGGGAGAGCGCGAAGGCCAGCTGTCCGGCGGTGAACAGGACCACGCCGAGCGTCAGGACCTTCTTGGTGCCGAGCCGGTCGACCATCAGGCCGACGGGTATCTGCATGCCCGCGTAGACGAGCAGCTGGAGGATCGAGAAGGTCGAGAGCGCGGAGGCGTTGACGTCGAAGCGGTCGGCGGCGTCGAGCCCGGCGACGCCCAGGGACGTACGGAAGATGACGGCGACGAAGTAGACGGCGACGCCGACGCCCCAGACCAGGGCGGCGCGGCGGCCGCCGGGAGGGTCGCCCGGCAGGGAGACGGCGGATCCGCTCATCGGGCCTCCCCCCGGACCACGACCTTGACCCAGCTCAGGTGCTGCCGGACGCAGGCGGCGGCGCCTTCCGCGTCGCCCGCGCGGATCCGGTCCAGGATCTCGGCGTGCTCGGTGATGTTCTTGGCGATCCGGTCCGGCTGGGACTGCATCACGGCCACGCCCATCCGCAGCTGCCGGTCGCGGAGCTGGTCGTAGAGCCTGGCCAGGATCTGGTTGCCGGCGTGCTTGACGATCTCGGCGTGGAAGCAGCGGTCGGTCACGGCGACCTCGGCCAGATCCCCGGCCCCGGCCCGGCGCTTCTGCTCCTCCAGGAGCTCTTCGAGCCGCTCGATCAGCGCCGCGGGAGCGGGCACCGCCCGGCGGACGGCGAACTCCTCGACCAGCAGCCGGGTTTCGACGACGTCGGCGATCTCCTGCGCGGAGACGGCGAGGACCAGCGCGCCCTTCTTGGGGTAGAGCTTGAGCAGTCCTTCCATCTCCAGCTTGAGCAGCGCCTCGCGTACCGGCGTACGGGACACCCCGACGGCCTGGGCCAGCTCGCCCTCGGTGAGGAGGGTCCCGCCCTCGTACCGGCGATCGAGGACCGCCTGCTTGACGTGCATGTAGACGCGGTCGGCGGCGGGTGCCTGCTTCACCGGCGCGGGAACGACCGGGGAGGCAGCCGCGGGAACGACCGCGGAGCCGGGCGCCGAGGCGGGGGCGGGAACGGGAGCGACGGGCATGCGCACAGCTTAGATACAACAAAGCTACAAGTCGTGTCGGTATCACGATGCGGACACCGTCGCCCGCTCCTCACCCGGCCCGTACATCCATCCCGCCTCCACGAGTGTCTAGTTGTCGGGGGCCGCACCACAGGCGGTCCCTCCTCACGATCGAACTCGGGGACGAACTTGATATTCAGCCTTCCGCGCCTGCGCCGAGCAGCCGCCGTCGTCGTGGCCACCGGAGCCCTGGTGACGGCCTCCCCGGTGGCATCGCCGGCGGCCGCGGCCGCCGCGCCACCGGTGAGCGCCAGCGGCGCGTTCATGCTCAACAACGCCACCGGGGCCGCTCTCTACAGCAAGGGCGCCGACACCAAGCGGCAGATGGCGAGCACGACCAAGATCATGACGGCGCTCGTGGTGCTGACCACACCCAACGTCGACCTGAACCGCCGGATCACCGTCAAGCAGGCGTACCCGGACTACGTGAACTCCGTGGGCGCCAGCAGCGCGTACCTCTACGTCGGTGACAGGCTGACCGTCACGGGCATGCTCAACGCCATGCTGGCCCCGTCGGGCTGCGACGCGGCCTACGCGCTCGCCGACACCTTCGGCACCGGGACGACGACGGCGGCCCGCAAGGCCAGCTTCATCGCCAAGATGAACGCCAAGGCCGCCGCACTCGGCCTGACGAACACGAAGTTCGACTCCTTCGACGGCAACTCCCCGACGGGGAACAACTACACGACCCCGCGCGACCTGGCGAAGCTCGCCGCGTACACGCTGAAGAACTACACCTTCTCCACGATCGTCAAGTCGCCCTCGGGCAAGGCCTCGGCCATCGCCTCGAACGGCCGCACCCGCTCGTACACCTGGGACCAGTCGAACCTGCTGGTGCGCCCCAAGCCCGCGGGCTACGCCTACCCGGGCGCGATCGGCGTCAAGACGGGCACCAACACCCCCGCCGGCAAGTGCCTGGTCTTCGCCGCGACCCGTAACGGCAAGACCGTGGTCGGGGTCGTCCTCAACGACGAGAACCGCTACGTCGACTCGATGAAGATGCTCGACTACGCCTTCGGCACCACGGCCGCGCGGATGGCCGCCACCCAGCCGATCCCCGACGTGCTCGACTGACGGACCGCACCTCATGAAACGCCGATGGCCGGCCCGGGAAGGGCCGGCCATCGGTGTGTTCGGGCCACTCGGGGCCCTGTACTCAGGCCCAGGTGAGCAGACGCTTGGGCTGCTCCAGGATCGCGGCGACGTCCGCCAGGAACTTGGAGCCGAGTTCGCCGTCGACCAGCCTGTGGTCGAAGGAGAGCGCCAGCGTGGTGACCTGACGGGGCTTCACCTTGCCCTTGTGGACCCACGGCTGGAGCTTGATCGCGCCGATCGCGAGGATCGCGGACTCGCCCGGGTTCAGGATCGGCGTGCCGGTGTCGACGCCGAAGACGCCGACGTTGGTGAGCGTGATCGTGCCGCCCTGCATGGCCGCCGGGGTCGTCTTCCCCTCGCGGGCCGTGGCCACCAGCTCGGCCAGCGACTGGGCCAGCTCGGGCAGCGTCTTGGCGTGCGCGTCCTTGATGTTCGGCACGATCAGACCGCGCGGCGTGGCCGCCGCGATGCCCAGGTTGACGTAGTGCTTGAGCACGATCTCCTGGGCGGCCTCGTCCCAGGCGGCGTTGATCTCCGGGTTGCGCCGGATGGCGACCAGGACCGCCTTGGCGATGAGGAGCAGCGGGTTGACCCGCAGGCCCGCCATGTCCGTACCGGCCTTGAGCTCGTCGACCAGCTTCATCGTGCGGGTGATGTCGAAGGTGATGAACTCGGTGACGTGCGGCGCGGTGAACGCCGAGCCGACCATCGCCGAGGCCGTCGCCTTCCGGACGCCCTTGATGGGAACCCGGGTTTCCCGCGCCTCGCCCACGGCGGCCGGGGCGGGCGCCGGAGCGGCCGGCGTCTCGCTCACGGGCTCCGGTGCCTGGGCCGGCGCCTGGGTCCGCGCGGGCGCCGGGGCGGCCGCCGCGTGGACGTCCTCGCGGGTGATGATCCCGTCCGGGCCGGTCGGGGTGACCGACGCCAGGTCGACCCCCAGGTCCTTGGCGAGCTTGCGCACCGGCGGCTTGGCCAGCGGGCGGGCGCCCACCGGGGCACCGGAGTGCCCGTTGAGCTCGCCATGGACCGCGGCGGCGGCCGCGGCCTGCTCGGGCACCGGGGCACCCTTGCGCGCCCGCCGCTTGGTGGAGGAGGCGGCGACGCCGTAGCCCACCAGGACCGGCGTGCGGCCCTGCGGCTCGGCCTCCTCGGCCTCGGGCGCCGGGGCGGCCGGTGCCGCCGGGGCGGGCTCGGGCTCGGCGACCGTGGCCTGCGCGGCGGGCTCGCCCGGGCCCACGTTGACCGAGATGATCACCTCGCCGACGTCCACCGTCGTGCCCTCGGGGAAGCGCAGCTCGTGCACCACACCGTCGTACGGGATCGGCAGCTCCACCGCCGCCTTCGCCGTCTCGACCTCGCACACCACCTGGCCGTCGGTGACGGTGTCACCCGGCTGGACGTACCACTTGAGGATCTCGGCCTCGGTGAGCCCCTCGCCCACATCGGGCATCTTGAACTCACGAACGGACGCAGTCGTCGCAGTCGTCATTGTCGTCACGACCCTCTCTCAGTACGCCAGCGAGCGGTCGACGGCGTCGAGTACCCGGTCCAGGCCCGGCAGGTACTCCTCCTCCAGGCGCGCCGGCGGGTACGGGGCGTGGTAGCCGCCGACCCGCAGCACGGGCGCCTCCAGGTGGTAGAAGCACCGCTCGGTGATGCGCGCCGCGATCTCCGCGCCGGAGCCGTAGAAGACCGGCGCCTCGTGCACGACGACCAGCCGGCGGGTCTTCTCCACCGACTTCTGGATGGCGTCGAAGTCGATCGGGGACATCGAGCGCAGGTCGAGGACCTCCACCGACTTGCCCTCCTCCTGCGCGGCGGCCGCGGCCTCCAGGCAGACCTTCACCATCGGGCCGTAGGCGGCGAGCGTCAGGTCCGCGCCCTCCCGGGCGACCCGGGCCTTGTGCAGCTCACCGGGGATGGCCTCGGTGTCGACCTCGCTCTTGTCCCAGTAACGCCGCTTCGGCTCGAAGAAGATCACCGGGTCGTCGCTCTGGATGGCCTGCTGGAGCATCCAGTACGCGTCGGACGAGTTGGAGGGCGAGACCACCTTGAGGCCCGCGACGTGCGCGAACAGCGCCTCGGGGGACTCACTGTGGTGCTCGACCGCGCCGATGCCGCCGCCGTAGGGGATACGGATGACGACCGGCATCTTGATCTTGCCGAGCGCGCGTGCGTGCATCTTGGCGAGCTGCGTGACGATCTGGTCGTACGCGGGGAAGACGAAGCCGTCGAACTGGATCTCCACGACCGGGCGGTAGCCGCGCAGGGCCAGGCCGATCGCGGTGCCGACGATGCCCGACTCGGCGAGCGGGGTGTCGATCACCCTGTCCTCGCCGAAGTCCTTCTGCAGTCCGTCGGTGACCCGGAAGACACCGCCGAGCTTGCCGACGTCCTCGCCCATGATCAGGACCTTGGGGTCCGTCTCCAGGGCCGTGCGGAGCGACTCGTTGAGCGCCTTCGCGAGGGGAAGCTTCTGTACGCCCATGGTTACTTGACCTCGCCCTCGGCAGCGGAGTCCGCGAACGACGCCTGGTAGGCGGCGAACTGCGCGCGCTCCTCGTCGACGAGCGCGTGCCCGTCGGCGTAGACATTCTCGAAGATCGCCATGTGGTCCGGGTCGGGCATGGCACGGACGGCCTCGCGGACCCGCTTGCCGAGGGTCTCGCTCTCCGTCTCCAGCTCCTCGAAGAAGGCGGCGTCGGCGTGGCCGGCCTTCTCCAGGTACGCCTTGAGCCGCAGGATCGGGTCCTTGGCCTCCCAGGCCTCGCGCTCCTCGTCGGCCCGGTACTTCGTCGGGTCGTCGGAAGTGGTGTGCGCGCCCATGCGGTAGGTGAACGCCTCCACCAGGGTGGGGCCCTCGCCGCGACGGGCCCGCTCCAGCGCCGACCGGGTCACGGCCAGGCAGGCGAGCACGTCGTTGCCGTCGACGCGGACGCCGGGGAAGCCGTAGCCCTGCGCCCGCTGGTAGAGCGGGACGCGGGTCTGGCGCTCGGTGGGCTCGGAGATGGCCCACTGGTTGTTCTGGCAGAAGAAGACGACCGGGGCGTTGTAGACCGCGGAGAAGGTGAACGACTCGGCGACGTCACCCTGGCTGGACGCGCCGTCGCCGAAGTAGGCGATGACCGCGCTGTCCGCGCCGTCCTTGGCCACGCCCATGGCGTAGCCGGTGGCGTGCAGGGTCTGCGAGCCGATGACGATCGTGTAGAGGTGGAAATTGTTGCTGTTGGGGTCCCAGCCGCCGTGGTTCACACCACGGAACATCCCGAGCAGATTGGTCGGGTCGACCCCGCGGCACCAGGCGACACCGTGCTCACGGTAGGTCGGGAAGACGTAGTCGTCGTCCCGCAGCGCACGACCGGAGCCGATCTGCGCGGCCTCCTGGCCGAGCAGCGACGCCCACAGGCCGAGCTCGCCCTGCCGCTGGAGCGCGGTGGCCTCGGCGTCGAAGCGCCGGGTGAGGACCATGTCGCGGTAGAGCCCGCGCAGCTCCTCCGGCGTGAGGTCGATGTCGTACTCCGGGTGCGCGACGCGCTCGCCCTCGGGCGTCAGCAGCTGCACCAGCTGGGGCTCGGAACTCTGTGGCTTCCTCGCGCTAGTGGTGCGCTTGGTGCCGCTGCTGCGTCGCGGCTTGCGCGCGGCAGTGCTCTCCACGGTCACGTGCGTGCTCCTCCGTCGGTCCGGCCCCCGGGATCCGCCGGGAAGGCCTGGGGTCCCCCCTACCGCAGGTAAGGGGAGGCTCGCCTGTATCCGTACCCGTGCACGGGGTGGGTGCGACTCGGCCGGGACAGGCGTGACAGGTGCCCCGGCGAGCGCCCTGTCATAGGCACGTTACCCAGTGCTTCGCATTACTGCGAAACCCCATTTGACCTGCGATTTTGCTTGGATTTCCAAGTAAATCGAGAAACGCGGGAACAATCACTGGTCACAGCCTTGCAGGCCGCCGGAACACGGGCACGTTATCCCGGTGACCCCGGGCACGGGAAGAGTGAATATGTGAAACTGACCGCGTGCGCGAATCAGGCAAAATCACTGTTTTCCTCCTGGACGACCACGAAGTCGTCCGCCGGGGCGTCCACGATCTTCTCTCCGGAGAGGACGACATCGAGGTCGTCGGAGAGGCCGGTACCGCCGCGGACGCGCTGGTCAGGATCCCCGCGACCCGTCCCGACGTCGCCGTTCTGGACGTACGGCTGCCGGACGGAAGCGGCGTCGAGGTCTGCCGCGAAATCCGTTCGCGCGACGAGGGCATCACATGCCTGATGCTCACCTCCTACGCCGACGACGAGGCACTCTTCGACGCGATCATGGCCGGGGCCTCGGGTTATGTCCTCAAGGCCATCCGGGGCAGTGAGCTCCTGACGGCCGTACGGGACGTGGCGGCCGGCAAGTCGCTGCTCGACCCGGTCGCCACCGCGCGCGTACTGGAGCGGCTGCGCGACGGGAACAACGCGAAGAGCGACGACAAGCTCGCCGGACTCACCGAGCAGGAACGCAAGATCCTCGATCTGATCGGCGAGGGCCTGACCAACCGCGTCATCGGTGAGCGGCTCCACCTGGCCGAGAAGACGATCAAGAACTATGTCTCCAGCCTGCTCTCCAAGCTGGGCATGGAGCGCCGCTCCCAGGCCGCCGCGTATGTGGCGCGCCTCCAGGCCGAGCGCCGCTGACCGCCGGTGCGCGCCGGGACACGGACCCGGCGGCCGCCGCGCCCGCCGTGTCGCTTTCGGGACCTGGGTCCCGCCCAAACAGGGCAGGGGACCCGTTTTCGCAGGTCCGCCCGGGGACCCGGAGTGGAAGCCATGTCCCCCGAGCAGATCCGCGCGATGGAGCTACTCCGCCGTGTGTCGTACGGGCACGTGGCGACGAGTATGCGAGCGATGCCGTGCGTCGTACCGGCACGGCACATCGTGACCGACCGCTGCGTGATCGTCAGGCTGCACCGCGGCTTCGGCCACCACCGGGCGTGCGACGGCGGCGTGGTGGCGTACGGCTCGGACAATCTCCGCTCCCGCACCGAGAGCCGCACCGAGGGCCGTGAGCTGTGGTCCGTGCAGGTCACGGGCACCGCGCGGATCGTCGAGCCGACCGAGGACCAGCTGGAGCTCCTCGGGCCGGGGCCCGCGCTCGTCGACGGTCGGCCGTTCGATCCCGTTCATATGCGTATCGAGCCGCAGTTCGTCACCGTGCATACGCTCGACTACTCCGGGGAGCGACAACTTCACCACGTTGCGTGATCTACCATTTGGTGAGTGCCGCGCTCATATGCAACTACTGCCCCCTCCATCGGCCCACCCGTCGGTGCGCTGCTGCGCCGCTACGAGGGTGCCGGGGACCCGCTCTCCTGCGAGCCGGTCACCCTCGGCCTGCTGAACCGCGGTTACCGCCTCTCCACCACCCACGGCGCCTACTTCCTCAAGCACCACCTCGACGGCGACCCCGACGCCATCGCCCGCCAGCACCGCGCGACCCAGCGCCTCCAGTCCCTCGGCGTGCCCGTCGCGCCGCCCGTGGAGGACACCCACGGCGACACCGTCGCCGTGATCGGCGGCCGCTGCTACGCCCTGCACCCCTGGATCGAAGGACGGCACCGCGACGGCGCCCAGCTGACGACCGCGGAATCGCGGCGTCTCGGGGCGCTCCTCGGGCTCGTCCACACGTGTCTGGAGCAGGTGATGGAGCCCGGCCCGCGCCGGCGCTACGAGAGCGCCGACCCGGCTGACACCTTCGAGGTGATCGACGAACTGCTGCGCCACGCCCGCGCCCGCCGGCCCCGCACAGGCTTCGACGAGCTGGCCGAACACCGCCTCGCCGAACGGCGGTTGCTGATCGAGGAACACACTCATCGCCGCCCGCCGCCCGCGGACGCCGGCGGCTGGGTGCACGGCGACTTCCATCCCCTCAACCTGCTCTACCGGGTCGACCACCGGGGCGCGGAACCGGCCGCCATCGTCGACTGGGACCGGCTCGGCGTGCAGCCGCGGGCGGAGGAGGCCGTCAGGGCCGCCGCCATCTTCTTCGTACAGCCCGCGGGCGAACTGGAGTTGGCGAAGGTACGCGCCTACGCCCGCGCGTACCGGCGGGCCGCCCAGGCCGACGCGGCCGAACTGGCCGCCGCCGTCCACCGGGTGTGGTGGGAGCGGCTCAACGACTTCTGGATACTGCGCTGGCGCTACCAGCTGCACGACCACAGGGCCGACCCGCAGTTTCCCGCGGCGTCGGCCCTGGCGGTGTGGTGGACAAGGGAGTACGAGGCGGTGCGCGAGGCCTTCACGGGGTGAGGGCGACGGCGGGCGACCGGTGTTGGTGAAAGTCACCGACACCGGTCACCGCTGGACGTCAGTTTCCCCCGGTGTTTCCGCCCGGGGTGCCGTTCGCACCCACCGTGGCGCCCTCGGTCGTGCCCTGCGTCGTTCCCTGCGTGGTCCCCTGGGTCGTGCCCTGGGTGGTGCCCTCGGTCGTGCCCTCCGTGGACCCCTCGGTGGTGCCCTCCGTGGACCCGTCCGTCGAACCTTCCGTCGACCCCTCGGTCGTGCCCTCCGTGGTGCCGTCGGTGGTCGTACCACCCTCCGTCGTACCGGGCGAGGAGGAGGAACTGCCCGACGGGGACGGGTCGTCGCTCTTGGTGTGCGAGGGCTTCTCCGGCGGCGGGTTGTTCGGCCATTGGTCGCCGCCCGTGGAGGTGTCCGGTTCGTCGGTCTCCTCGGACTGCTCGTCCGACGGCGTCGGCGTGGTACCGGACTTCGACGGCGTGTTGGAGACCGACGGCTTGTCGGTCTTCCCGTTGTCGGTGTCGGCCGGCCGGTCCAGCGCGTACACGACTCCGGCGGTGATCGCGATCAGCGCGAGCGCCAGGAACAGCCAGAGCTTGCCGCGGCCACTGCCGCCGCCCTGCCCGCCGCCGTTGTATCCGCCGTCGTACCCGCCGTCATGCGGGTTCACCGGCGGCAGGATCGCGCCCTTGGACGTGTCACCGTGCCCCGGGTGCCCCATCACCGCGGTCGCGGCGGTGCCGTGGCCCGGAGTCTGGTGGGCGAGCTCGTGCGCCTGCACCGGGCCCGTGTTCCACCCGCCCGAGTGACCGCCCTGCTGCTGGAGCATCTGCAGCCCGTACTGCACCAGCCCGCGCATCTCCTCGGCGCTCTGGAACCGGTCGTCCGGGTCCTTCGCGAGCGACCGCATGACCAGCCCGTCGAGCTCGGGCGGACACACGTCCGCCACCTCCGACGGCGGCACCGGCGCGTCCTGGACGTGCTGGTACACCACCGAGAGCGGGGTCTCACCCGTGAACGGAGGCCGCAGCGCCAGCAGTTCGTACAGCAGGCAACCCGTGGCGTAGAGGTCGGAGCGGTGGTCGACGGCCTTGCCCAGCGCCTGCTCCGGCGAGAGGTACTGCGGGGTGCCCATGACCATGCCGGTCTGGGTCATCGTCGACTGCGCGCCGTGCAGGGCGCGCGCGATGCCGAAGTCCATCACCTTCACCGCGCCGCCGTGCGTGATGATGACGTTCGCCGGCTTGATGTCGCGGTGCACGATGCCGTGCTGGTGCGAGTACGCCAGCGCTTCCAGCACGCCCGAGACGATGATGAGCGCCTGCTCCGGCGGCGGAGCCTCCGCGCTGATCAGCAGATCGCGGATCGTGCGTCCCTCGACGAGCTCCATCACGATGTACGGGACGGAGTGTCCGGCGACGACGTCCTCACCGGAGTCGTAGACCGCCACGATCGCATGGTGGTTGAGGCCGGCGACCGACTGAGCCTCACGCGTGAAGCGGGCCTTGGAGACGGGGTCCTCGGCGAGATCCGAGCGGAGCAGCTTGACGGCGACCGTACGGCCGAGCCGTACGTCCTCCGCCGCGAACACCTCGGCCATGCCGCCGCGTCCGAGACGGTGCGTCAGCCGGTAACGCCCGTCGCCGACCAGGCCACCGACGCCCCATGACTCCGCATCCGACACTCCGCCGCCGCCTGCTTCGGGTTCGGGTGCCATCAGTCCTCGCCGTCGTTTCTGTCCGCGTGCTGGGTGCGCGGTCTTCCGCCGTGTCTTTGGGGGTCCTACGCCATGTCACGCTACAGGCTTCCTGCGACACCCCGGTCCGAGACGGACGGGCCATCCAACCGGTTCCCCGTACGCCCATGCAAATTCGGTCCTGTTCCGGTAACGCTTGCGAGACGCTTCTTGTGCGTACGGTCACGGAACGGGCACCCGGCTTGACGTGTCACTGCCCTGGGGCAGACTTGGCCAGTAAATTCCGGATCATCGCTCGCCACGCGCGCGTAGGGGGAAGCACGAAATGAGCCAGGACGGCGCACAGGGCCGCTATGCCGGCGGTTCCGTAGCGGGCGGCCGGTACCAGCTTCGCGACCTGCTCGGCGAAGGCGGCATGGCGTCCGTGTATCTGGCGTACGACAGCGCGCTGGACCGTCAGGTCGCCATCAAGACGCTGCACACCGAGCTCGGGCGCGAGCAGTCGTTCCGGGAGCGGTTCCGGCGCGAGGCGCAGGCGGTGGCGAAGCTGTCGCACACCAACATCGTGTCGGTCTTCGACACCGGCGAGGACGAGCTGGACGGCTCGCTCATGCCGTACATCGTCATGGAGTACGTGGAGGGCCGGCCCCTCGGATCGGTGCTCGCCGCCGACATCCAGCAGTACGGCGCAATGCCCGCCGACAAGGCCCTGAAGGTCACCGGCGATGTGCTGGCGGCGCTGGAGACCAGCCACGAGATGGGCCTGGTCCACCGCGACATCAAGCCCGGCAACGTGATGATGACCAAGCGCGGCGTCGTCAAGGTGATGGACTTCGGCATCGCCCGTGCGATGCAGTCGGGCGTCACCTCGATGACGCAGACCGGCATGGTCGTCGGAACGCCGCAGTACCTGTCGCCCGAACAGGCCCTCGGCCGGGGCGTGGACGCCCGTTCCGACCTGTACTCGGTCGGCATCATGCTCTTCCAGCTCCTGACGGGCCGTCTGCCGTTCGACGCGGACTCGCCGCTGGCGATCGCGTACGCACACGTGCAGGAGGAACCGGTCGCTCCGTCGTCCATCAACCGGTCCGTGACCCCGGCCATGGACGCGCTCGTCGCCCGCGCTCTGAAGAAGAACCCGAACGAGCGCTTCCCGAGCGCCGCGGCCATGCGCGACGAGTGCCTGCGCGTCCTGTCGGCGGGCCAGTCGGGCGCGCCGGTCATCGTCGCGGGCGGTCCCGTCAGCAGCGGCTCGGGCGTGGGCTCGGCGGTCTTCCCGCCGGTCGGCCAGGGCACTCCGGCGCCCGGCCCGCAGAGCGTGCACACGCCGTACCAGCCGCACACCCCGCAGCCGGGTCCGTACGGCCCTCCGACCCCGGCTCCGACGCCGGCGGCCGGCTATGGCTACCCGCAGCACACGCCGGCGCCCGCTGCCGCGTACCAGACCCCGACGCCGGGCCCCGCGCCGTACACCATGGCGCCCCAGCACTCCGGCCCGGTGGCCGCCGGCGTCGGCGGCTCCGGAAAGCGGAACATGCCGGTGATCGTGGGCGCGATCGTCGTCGCACTGATCGCCATCGGCGGTGTGATCACGGCCATCTCCCTGCAGGACGACGACCCGGGCACCGAAGCCGGGGGCGGCGGTGCGAGCGAGTCGGCGGCGGCCGGGCACAAGGGCCCCGACCTCAGCAAGACCATCGACAAGAAGGAATGCCTCGAGCCGACCGAGTCCAGCGAGGACCCGGAGAAGTTCGAGCTGCCGGACTTCCGCTACAAGAACATCCAGTCGGTGAAGGCCTGCGTGCAGGCCGCCGGCTGGAAGATCATGAAGCAGACGCCGGTGGACGAGGCCACCTACGGCGAGGGCACGATCCTCAACCAGTTCCCGCCCGCGGACGCGGACGTGAAGAAGGAAGAGGTCGAGCTGACCCTGGAGATCTCCACGGGCAACCCGCCGGAGTAGTCGACCCAGGACTGGTCGCCCCCACGCGATCCCGGAGTGGCCGGTCCCGAACTGGTCGCCTCTGAGCAGTCGCCTCCGAGTGGTCGCCCCAGGAGTGGGCGCGGCCGGTTCTCGCCCGGGGAGCGCCCGGCTTTCGTCGCGGGAGCGCCCGGCTTGTGGCCGCGGGAGCGCCCGGGCGGCCGGCGACTGCGGATCAGTCGGTCACCGCCCGGCCGCCCGGTCGGCGGACGGCCACCTCTCGGCATGGGAACGGCCCGGCGCACCGGAAGGTGCGTGCCGGGCCGTTCGGCATGTCGGAGACGGGACGCGCCTCGACGCGCGTCCGAGATGCTGGATATGTGGCGTCATGTGACGCTGAGTTCGACACCTCGGCGGCTCGGCACGGGAGGGGGTCACCCGGTGACTCCAGAACTCCGCAGGCGGTGGGCGCTCGCCCCGGCGCTCGCGTCACTGCTGTTGGCCACGCCCGGCGTCGCGTACGGGGAGCCGGGTGTCCGGGCCGACGGTCCGGTGGCCGGAGCGCCCGGCTTCCCCTCTTCCGCACGTCCGGCCGATGGCCCGGCTCCGACGCGGCCCACGACCACCCCTTCGCGTCCTGCGGCGGCGCCCGGGAGCGCCGCCGGGGCCGGCGCGGCTCCCGCGGTCACACCAGCCGGGGGCCCCGATGGCCAGTCCGGTGCCGACGAGCCGTCCGGTACGGAGCAGCTCTCCGGTCCGCAGGAGCTCTCCGGTACGGACGAGGCGTACGAGCCCGAGGAGGCGTCCGGGCCGGAGGACGAGTCCGGCCCCGACGGGCCCGCCGGTCCGGCGAAGCCTTCCCCCTCGGCGACGCTCGCCGGGCGCCAGGCCGGCGAGGGACGTGTACGGCCGGGGCGCCGGCCCGCGTCCCTCCAGAGCGCCGTTCCGGTCCGTCCGGACACCCCGGCCGGCCTCTCACGTACCAAAACCGCAACACCCCTGCCCCCGGAGGAGGAGGCGGAGGGGGATGCGGAGATGGTCCCCGAGACGGAGGAGCCGTTGGCCGCGACTCCGCCCCCGAGCGCGTCCGCCGCTTCCCGGGCGAACGCCACGCAGTCCGCCGGGAACGCCGTTGACCGGCAGATTCCCGTCCTGACGATGGGCGCCGGGCTCGCCATGATGGGCCTCGGTATCGGCTTCCTCGGGGTCCGGCTGCGGCGGCGCTGAGCGGCCCGCCGATCCTGCCGTCCCCCTTCAGACGGACCCTTCAGGTCCCTCTCAGGGCGCTTGTCTCCGTCGGCATACTCGGTATACATACTGAGTATGTCGATCCGCCACGGGCTTCTCGCCCTCCTCGAACGCGGCCCTCGCTACGGCTCACAACTCCGTACGGAGTTCGAGTCCCGCACCGGCTCCACCTGGCCTCTGAACGTCGGCCAGGTCTACACGACCCTCAGTCGGCTGGAGCGCGACGGCATGGTCGCGCAGAGCGGCGAGGACGACGCGGGCCACGCGCTGTACACGATCACGGACGGCGGCCGCACCGAGCTCAGGACGTGGTTCGAGCGGCCCGTGGACCGCACCAGCCCGGCGCGCGACGAACTGGCCATCAAGCTCGCGATGGCCGTCGGAGCCCCCGGGGTCGACATCCGCGCCGTCATCCAGTCCCAGCGCCACCACACCGTGAAGGCGATGCAGGACTACACCCGGCTCAAGGCCCAGGCGATCACCGCCATCGAGAGCGGCGCCCAACAGGGGCGTGACGACGTGGCCTGGCTGCTCGTACTGGAGCAGTTGATCTTCCAGACGGAGGCCGAGGCCCGTTGGCTCGACCACTGTGAGGCCCGGCTCATCCGGCTCTCCGCGACGGCCGCCGGGCAGAGCCCGCCGACGGCACCCGGACACGTGACCGTGCCGGCGGCCGAGGCGAGCCAGGCACCGCCGCGCTGACACCGCGCCCCGCTCTCCGGGCTTCGGCCCTCCCGACCTTCCCGATCTTCCCGCCCTTCCCGCAGTTCATCCGCTCCGTACGTGCGCGTACGCCCAAGGGGGACCCCTCTCCATGACCGACCGACCGCAGCCCGTGCTGCAGCTCCAGCAGTTGACCCGCGTCCATGGCTCCGGCGCCACCGAGGTGCACGCCCTGCGCGGGATCGACCTCGACGTCTTTCCCGGTGAACTCGTCGCCGTCATGGGCCCCTCCGGCTCCGGCAAGTCCACCCTCCTCACCATCGCGGGTGGTCTCGACACCCCCACCTCGGGCCGCGTGATCGTCGAGAACACCGACATCACCACCGGCGACCGCAAGACCCTCGCCGCCCTGCGCCGCCGCAGCATCGGTTACGTCTTCCAGGACTACAACCTCATCCCGGCCCTCACGGCCGCCGAGAACGTGGCCCTTCCCCGGGAGCTCGACGGCATCTCCGCCCGCAAGGCGCGCGGCGAAGCGCTCGCCGCGCTGGAGGAGATGGAACTCGGCCACCTCGCCGACCGGTTCCCCGACGAGATGTCCGGCGGCCAGCAGCAGCGCGTCGCCATCGCCCGCGCCCTGGTCGGTGACCGTCGCCTGGTCCTCGCGGACGAGCCGACCGGCGCGCTCGACTCCGAGACCGGCGAGTCCGTCCTTGCCCTGCTGCGCTCCCGCTGCGACGCGGGCGCGGCCGGCGTGCTGGTCACCCACGAGCCGCGGTTCGCCGCCTGGGCCGATCGCGTGGTCTTCCTGCGCGACGGAGCCGTCGTCGACCAGACCATCCGCAGCGAGGCCGACTCGCTCCTCACGGGCCAGGCGGCCGAGCGGTGACGAACTGGTTCCACTCCTGGCGCGCCGCGGTGCGTATCGCCCGCCGTGACGCCTGGCGCTTCAAGGGACGCAGCTTCCTCGTTCTCGCGATGATCGCCCTTCCCATTCTTGGCGTCAGCGCCTTCGACCTGACCATGCGCAGCTCCGAACTCTCCGTCGAGGAGAAGGCGGAGCGCGCCCTCGGCGCCGCCGACGCGCGGCTCAGCGACCCCGGCTTCGCCGGTGTGGCGATCTACCAGTCGCCGGACGCCGAGAACCACACCCCGGCCCAGGACTTCGAGGGCAAGCCGTGGCCGAACGGCCCCGCCGATGTCTCCAAGGTCCTCCCCGCCGGTGCCACGGCCCTCATCGACTCCACCGGCAACGGCAAGCTGCGGACCACCCACGGCCTGCTCCAGACCGAGATCCGTGAGCTCAAGGCCTCAGACCCGATGGCCAAGGGCATCATGTCCCTCCAGGAGGGCCGGTTCCCCGAGAAGCCCGACGAGGTCTCCGCGACCACGCACTTCCTGGAGAACAGCGGGCTGAAGGTGGGCTCGACACTCACGGCCCGCGGCTTCGACCGCGAGTACAAGATCGTCGGCTCCTACGAGCTCCCGAACGATCTCAAGACCGACCAGGTCAACGCACTGCCGGGCGCCTTCCTCGCCCCGTACGGCAAGGCACTGGAGGCATCGGGGCTGCGTGCCCAGGACATCAGCAGCACCTATCTGCTGAAGGTCTCCGGTGGTTTCACGTGGAACATGGTCAAGGAGACCAACACCAAGGGCATCGTTGTCATGTCTCGCGCGGTGCTCCTCGACCCGCCGGCCGACTCCGACGTACCGCTCTACCAGCACAAGGACTGGAACTCGTTCGGGCGGAGCGGGGCCGCCGACGCCGCGGCCCTCGCCGCCCTGGGCACGATCGTCGGTCTCGCCATGCTGGAGATCTGCCTGCTGGCCGGCCCCGCGTTCGCCGTGGGCGCGCGCCGCTCGCGCCGCCAGCTCGGCCTCGTCGGCGCCAACGGCGGCGACCGCCGTCACATCCGCGCCATCGTCCTTGCCGGCGGGCTGGTGATCGGATTCGCGGCGGCGGTGATCGGCACGGTCCTCGGACTCATTCTCACCTTCGCGCTCCAGCCTCTCCTCGAGACGTACATGGGCCAGCGGTTCGGCGCCTTCGACGTCCGTCCGCTGGAGCTGCTGGGGATTGCCCTGCTGGCGGTGGTGACCGGCCTGCTGGCCGCGATCGTCCCTGCGATCACCGCCTCCCGCCAGTCGGTCCTCGCCTCGCTCACCGGCCGCCGGGGCGTGCGCCGCAGCAATCGGGTGCTCCCCGTCGTCGGACTCGTCGCGGTGCTCCTCGGCGGGGCCATCGCGCTGTACGGGTCGCTGTTCTCCGCCGGGTTCCTGATCGTCGCGGGCGGCAGCGCCCTCGCCGAACTCGGCGTCGTCGCCCTGACCCCCGCCCTGGTCGGCCTCTTCGGCCGTACGGGCCGCTGGCTGCCCCTGTCGCCCCGGCTGGCCCTGCGCGACGCCGTACGCAACCGGGGCCGCACGGCGCCCGCCGTGGCCGCCGTGCTGGCCGCCGTCGCGGGCACGGTCGCCGTCGCCACCTACGCGGCGAGCAGCGATGCCCAGGCCCGCGCCGCCTATGAGCCGCGGCTGCCCTACGGCGCCGTGTCGGTCATGCTCGACGAGGACGGCGGCCGGGACGTGCCCGGGGTGCGCGAGGCGGTGCAGAAGTACCTGCCCACCGACGTGCGGGCCGATGTGGACCGGATCTCGGTCGGCAAGCCCGGCTGCTCGACCTACGGCGGCGGCAAGGAATGCGGCCGTCTCGAGGTCGTCATACCGAAGGCGAACGAGTGCCCGCTGTGGGGCCCTGCCGTGGACGGCAAGGACCCGGCGGAGAGGTTCTCTCAGGAGGAGCGCCGCAAGCTCGCCAAGGACTGGCGCTGCACTTCGGTGGGCGGCGGTGGCTTCGGCGACGGCGTGCTCGTCGGCGACGAGAAGGTTCTCCAGGTGCTCGGGATCACCGACGCCGGAGCCAGGAAGGCACTGGCCGAGGGCAAGCTCGTCACCTTCTCGAAGACCCCGGTCGACAAGACCGGGAAGGTGGGCCTGCGGCTGATCACCGACACCGAGAAGGCCGATCTGGCCGCGCAGAACGGCAAGGACCCGGAGGGCGAGATCAAGACCTTCCCCGCCTACCAGGTGCCGAGCGGCCAGGAGTCGTACGGAATCGGTTCGCTCCTCTCTCCGGCCGTGGCCAAGGCCGCCGGCCTCACCACGGTGCCGCTGGGCGCGTTCTACTCCACCGACCACATGCCCAGCTCCGAGCAGCGGCAGAAGCTCGACGGAGAGCTCGCCAAGACCGGCGGCAGCATCGACCTCCACCTGGAGGAAGGTTTCGTCAGCGAGAACAGCATCGTGCTGCTCTCCCTGACCGTCTTCGCCGGACTCATCACCATCGGCGCCGCCGGTATCGCCACCGGCCTCGCCCAGGCCGACGCCGAGGCCGACCTGAAGACGCTGGCCGCGGTCGGGGCGCCGCCGCGGGTCCGCAGGACGCTCAGCGGATTCCAGTGCGGGGTGGTGGCCGCGATGGGTGTGGTGCTCGGCTCGGCGGCCGGGGTGCTCCCGGCGGTCGGACTGCGCCTCACCGAGGAACGCGAGCAGCTCGCCTGGTACGAGGAGGCCCTCAACCAGGGCTACGGACCCGACGCCCCGCCCCAGGTACCGATCGTCGTCCCGTGGGAGACCCTGGGGGCCCTGCTGGTCCTCGTCCCGCTGGGGGCCGCCGTGCTGGCCGCGCTGGTCACCCGCTCCCGCGGGGCGCTGGCCCGCCGCGCCGCGACCTGACGGGCCCGGGCCGACGGACGACCGTCGTGCCGCGAATGTGCCCCCGTACGAGGGTGGATCACCCTCGTACGGGGGCACACCGTGTCTGGAGGCGCGTGTGCGAGAGAATGACGGCATGGAGATGCCGAGGAGTGAACGGTCGCAGGAGAGCCCCCATGTCCTGGTGGTGGGGCAGGACGGGACGGCTGTCGGCGGCGCCGACGACGAGTCGCGCGAGGTGCCCGTGACGGACATGGTCGAACAGCCCGCGAAGGTCATGCGCATCGGCAGCATGATCAAGCAACTCCTCGAGGAAGTCCGCGCGGCTCCTCTGGACGAAGCGAGCCGGGTCAGGCTCAAGGACATCCACGCGAGTTCGGTCAAGGAGCTCGAGGACGGGCTGGCGCCCGAGCTGGTCGAGGAACTGGAGCGCCTGTCCTTGCCTTTCACCGACGAGGCCATCCCCTCCGAGGCGGAACTGCGCATCGCGCAGGCCCAGTTGGTGGGCTGGCTGGAGGGGCTCTTCCACGGTATCCAGACGGCGCTGTTCGCCCAGCAGATGGCGGCCCGCGCCCAACTGGAGCAGATGCGCCGCGCGCTGCCGCCGGGCTCCTCGCACGAGGACGACGACGACAGCGGGCACGGGGCGGTTCGTTCGGGCCCGTATCTGTAGCGGTGACGACGGTACGGGTGAGGGGCCGGCGCGCATGGTGCGCACCGGCCCCTCACCCGTGAGTCGGACCTGTGTGGTCAGGCCTGGTGGTGCGGACCAGGCCTTGTCGGGGGTCAGGCCTTGTCGGGGGTCACCAGCAGTACCTTGCCCACATGGGAGCTGGACTCCAGCGCCCGGTGGCCGTCCGCCGCGTGGGACATCAGCAGGGTGCGGTCGACCACGGGGCGGACCGTCCCGGCGCCGATGAGCGGCCAGACATGCTCCCGCACCGCCGCGATGATCGCCGCCTTCTCCTGTACCGGACGACTCCTCAACGTGGTCGCCGTGACGGCCGCGCGCTTGCCCATCAGGGCGCCCAGGTTCAATTCGCCCTTCACACCGCCCTGCAGACCGATGATGGCCAGGCGTCCGTTGACCGCGAGCGCCTTCACGTTCCGGTCCAGGTATTTCGCTCCGACGATGTCGAGGATGACGTCCGCGCCGGCCCCGTCGGTCTCCTTTCGCAGCTCCTCGACGAAGTCCTGTTCGCGGTAGTCGATGAGGATGTCCGCGCCGAGTTCGGCGCACCGCGCCAGCTTGTCCGGGCCACCCGCGGTGACCGCGACCCGCGCGCCGACGGCCTTGGCGAGCTGGATCGCCATCGTGCCGATCCCGCTCGCGCCGCCGTGCACCAGCAGCGTCTCGCCCGGCCGCAGATGCGCGATCATGAAGACGTTGGACCAGACCGTGGCGGTCACCTCCGGCAGCGCGGCCGCCGTGACCAGATCGATCCCCTCGGGTACGGGCAGCAGCTGGCCCGCCGGTACGGCGACCTTCTCCGCGTAGCCGCCGCCGGTGAGCAGGGCGCACACTTCGTCGCCGACCGACCAGCCGGAGACCCCCGGACCGAGGGCCGCGATCCGGCCGGAGCATTCGAGGCCGGGGTACGGACTGGTGCCGGGCGGCGGGTCGTAACGGCCCTGACGCTGGAGGAGGTCCGCGCGGTTGACGGCGCTCGCCACCACCTCGACGAGGACCTCGCCCTCGCCGGGCACGGGATCGGGCACCTCGGCCCAGACGAGCGCCTCGGGACCACCGGGTTCCGGAATCGTGATCGCATGCATGGCGGCGAGGCTACTCCGGCGGGGTGGACAGGGACGGAACGGACCGGGCGCGCACGATCGTGATCAGGCGGTCCGTCAACTGGAGCGGACTGGCCGCCGGATCGTCGTATCCGAGCAGCCGGTGGCCGCGCAGCACGCTGACCACCAGATCGTCGGTCTCCCGCACGCTCTTGCCCACCTCGGCCTTTATGACGGGCCGTTCGACGAGATCGAGGCCGCTGCCCTGCTGGATCAGGTCCTCCATCACCGTGCCGGCGCTGGGGCTGAGGACGGAGAGGCCCAGCAGCCGGCCGGCCGCGCTGGCGCTGGTGATGACAGCGTCCGCGCCGGACTGTCGCAGCAGCGGCGCGTTCTCCTCCTCCCGCACAGCGGCGAGGATCTTCGCGCCCCGGTTGAGCTGACGGGCGGTCAGGGTGACCAGCACGGCGGTGTCGTCGCGCTGGGTGGCGACGACGATCTGACGCGCCCTCTGCAGTTCGGCACGGAGCAGGACGTCGCTACGGGTCGCGTCGCCGACCACACCGACGAATCCGTCCGCGTTCGCCGCCTCGATCACCTTGGTGCTGGGATCGACGATGACGATCTGGTCCTTCCGCAGCCCGGTGGCGCAGAGGGTCTGGATGGCGGAACGGCCCTTGGTGCCGAATCCGACGATGACGGTGTGGTCGCGCAAGGTGGACCTCCAGCGGTTCAGCCGCCACTCCTCCCGGGTCCGTTCGGTGAGGACCTCAAGAGTGGTGCCGACCAGAATGATCAGGAAAAGCACGCGCAGCGGAGTCACCAGCAGCACATTGACGAGCCGCGCGCTGTCGCTGTGGGGGACGATGTCGCCGTACCCCGTCGTGGAGAGGGTCACCGTCGCGTAGTACACCGAGTCCAGCAGGTCCACGGAGCCGTCGGCATTGTCGTGGTAGCCGCTGCGGTCCAGGTAGACGATCAGCACGGTCAGTACCAGCACGAGCAGCGCCATCAGCAGACGCTTGGTCACCTGCCGCATCGGGCGTTCCACGATGCGGCGCGGGAGCCTGATCCGCGCGGTCTCGAGATGTTCGTCGGCGTTGCGGGCGATGGCGTCGTGGCCGGGAAGTTTCACGTGAAACACACCCCTTCGGCCGGTCCCGCCGTCCCCGCCGGCGCTGGCGACCAGGGAAGTTCGAGAATCGCCAACTCGTCGCCGGGCAGCGCGCCGCCGGGCGGCACCACGGCCAGTGCGTCGGCCGCGGCAATCCCGCGGAGCATGGCCGGGCCGTTGTAGTGCAGCGGTACGACGGTGTCCTGGCGGTGCACGACCGGCACGAGCCGCGTGTCGTGGGGATGGCCGTGGACCTTGTCCCGTACGGGCATCCGGTACGGCTCCGAGGCCGGGCGCCCGGCAAGGGCTCGCAGCAGCGGCTCGGCGAGCGTGAGCAGGCCGGAGACGGCCGCGAGGGGATTGCCCGGCAGCCCGACGAGGTGCTTGACCTGCTGCTGGTCACCGGTGAGGCGGGCGAGCAGCATCGGGTGCCCGGGGCGCACCTTCACGCCGTCGACCAGGAGCCGGGCCCCGGCCTTGTGCAGCACCGGGTGGACGTGGTCCACGGGCCCCGACGCCGTACCGCCCGTGGTGATCACGAGATCCGCCGCGGACCCGGTGACGGCCTCGTGCAGGGCGTCGGCGGTGTCGCCGATCCGGCGGGTACCGAGGACCTCGGCGCCCATCGCGCGCAGCCAGGGCGCGAGCATCGGGCCGAGGGCGTCGCGGATGAGTCCGTTGTGGGGGAGTCCGGTGGTGAGCAGCTCGTCGCCGAGCACCAGGATCTCGACCCGGGGGCGGGCGACGGTGACCAGTTCGTCGTACCCGGCGGCGGCCGCCAGACCGAGCACGGCCGGGGTGACCAGGGTGGCCGCGGGAAGCAGCTGGTCACCCACATGGCATTCCTGGCCGCGCGGGCGGATGTCCTGCCCGGGGGAGACGGCGCGCTGGGCGTGGAGCCGGCCTGCGGCGTCCCTGCGGGAGTGCTCGCTGCGGATGACGGCGGTGGCGTCCTGGGGGATCCGGGCGCCGGTCGCGATCCGTACCGCCGTACCGTCCGCCAGTGGCTCCGTGGAGGCGTGACCGGCGAGGACCGAATCGCCTTCGCGCACCTCCCAGGGGCCGGGGCCCGCGACCGCCCAGCCGTCCATCGCCGAGGTGTCGAAGGACGGGAGGTCGGTGAGGGCGGCGAGCGGCTCGGCGAGGACCCGGCCCAGAGCCTGGTCCAGCGGAACGCGCACTGAGGCCCGGGCGGGGCCACGGGCCGCACCGGCCGCGACGGCCCGGGCGTCGGGCCAGGGGGTGGCCCGGTGGGCGGGGTGCTCGGAGTGCGGACCGCCGGGGGTGGGGGCGGTGGTGGCTGTGGGCGGTGGGGTGGCCGCGCCCGGTGTGGTGGGGGCTTCCGGCGTCCGGCGCGGGGCCGCGCCGGGGTCCGGGAAAGCCGGGTCCGGGAAAGCCGGGTCCGGGATCGCGGCCGGCACGGGTGCCGGCGGCGGGTTGGGCCGCGCGGGGTCCTCGCCGGTTCCGCCCGTACGGGTCTGGGGCGGGGCGGGCGCCGGGGCACGGGGGTCGACGCGGCCGGGCAGGTCGCCCTCGGCGGGGACAGCGGCCAGGGCGGAACCGCCGGGGGCGGGGCGCGCTGCCGCCCTCTCCTGCGCCTGGCGGCCCACCAGGGCCAGGGCGTCGTCCACGCCGTCGGCGTCGCGCTCCTCGGGGATCATCCGGCGTCGGCGCCCTTGCCGTCGCCCTGGGCGGCCTTGCCCGGGTCCTGTTCCGCCTCGGCGGCCCAGCGGTTGGCGAGCGCGGCGGCCTTGCGCGCCGCTTCGGCGACGGCCTGCGGGCCACCTGCCGCACCCGCCTGCGCCGCCGCGTAGCCGACCAGGAAGGTCGTCAGCGGCGCCGCCGGCCGGGCGACCCCGTGCGCGGCGTCGCGGGCCAGGTCGAGCAGGACGCCGGTGTCGACGTCGATCTCGATGCCCAGCTCGTCCTTGACTGCGGTGATCCATTCGTCCAGCACGTTCCCATGCTCCCTGATCCGCGCCCGGGCCGAGGCAATGTCCTCCCAGGTGTCGCAGTCGAAGGAGGCGAGGGGCTCCGCGGCGACCCGGGCGAAGCGGAGTTCCTGGGTGAGAAGACGCAACGGCAGCCCTGAAAGGCTGCCGTGTTCGGTCGCGATGAGAGCCAGCTCACGGCGGAGCGGCTCGGTGCGGTACGCGGCGACGAGTGGCTGGTCCCGGCCGTCCGGGTCCACCGTCAGCGCGGCCTCCGCGTCGCCCTGCCGCGCGGCGGCCAGCAGTTCCCGCACGGTCTCCTCCCCCAAGAAGGGCAGGTCGGCCGAGAGGACGAGGACGGTCTCCGCCTCGGCCTGCCGGAGCCCGGCGCCGAGCGCGGCGAGGGGCCCGCCGCCGGGCGGCTCCTCGCGCGCCCAGAGGACGGGTCGCGCGGTGGGCCGCCGTCCGCCGACGACGACGGTGCGCCCGGCCTCCCGGCACACCCCCAGGACCCGGTCGAGCAGGGCGCGGCCGCCCACGCTCAGGCCGGGCTTGTCCACCCCGCCGAGCCGCTTGGCAGCGCCCCCGGCGAGCACGATGGCGTCATACGCGGTCACCCCAGCAGTATGATCCGCCGCCCGCCGAAGGGGACCGCCCGGGTGGCACCGGATCCCTCCGGCACCAACAACCACCGGTCGCCCCAGTCGCCGCCCGGTGGGCACCGGGTCCCGCAGGCCCGGGTGGCTCCGGGTCCCACAGGCACTGACTTCCCCGGGGGGGGCGCCCGCCCCACCGGCACCGGAAAGTGCCGTCCTACAGCGTGCGCAGGAGCACCGCCGGCTGTTCCACGCAGTCGGCGACATGGCGAAGGAAGCCGCCCGCCGTGCCGCCGTCACAGACCCGGTGGTCGAAGGTGAGCGACAGCTGCACCACCTTGCGGACCGCCAGCTCGCCGTTGTGCACCCACGGCTTCGGAATGATCCGCCCCACTCCGAGCATCGCCGCCTCGGGGTGGTTGATGATCGGCGTGGACCCGTCGACCCCGAACACCCCGTAGTTGTTCAGGGTGAAGGTGCCTCCGGTGAGATCCGCAGGGGTCAGCGTCCCCTGGCGAGCCGACTCGGTCAGCCGGGCGAACTCCTCCGTGAGCGACTCGGCCGACCGCGTGTGCGCGTCCCGGACGACCGGAACGACCAGGCCGCGCGGCGTCTGGGCCGCGAACCCGAGGTGCACACCCGGCAGCCGGACGATCTCCCGGGCGGCCATGTCCACCGTGGAGTTCAGCTCCGGGTAGCGGGCCAGGGCCGCCGTGCAGATGCGGGCCAGCAGGGCGAGGAGCGAGACCTTCGGGCCGCCGACGGCGTTCATCGCGGCGCGGGCCGCCATGAGTTCGGTCGCGTCGGCGTCCACCCAGCAGGTCGCGTCCGGGATTTCGGTGCGGCTGCGGGAGAGCTTGTCGGCGACCGCGCCGCGTACGCCCTTCAGCGGGATCCGCTCGCCGGCGGCGCTGGGCACGGCGGCCGGGGCCGCCTGCACCCGCGCCGGCGCCGGGGCCGCCGTCTCGGAGGCCCGCGCCTCAAGGATCGCCCGCTCCACGTCCGCCCGCAGGATCAGCCCGTCGGGACCGGATCCCTGGATCTCCCGCAGTTCGAGGCCCTTCTCCCGGGCCAGTCGGCGTACGAGGGGGGAGATGACCGGGACCGGCCCGGACTCGTCGCGTACCACTGCGGCCCTGGCCGTGACCGGAGCAGGAGCGGCGGGGACAGGCGCGGGGGCGGAGGCCGGGACGGCCGGGTTCGCCGGGCGGACCCGGCGGCGTCGCGCGGCCGGCGCGCCCGTCCCGTAGCCGACGAGGACATTGCCGGAGCCCTCACCGTCCGAGGTCGCCGCACGTCCCGCACTCGCCGTGCCGGAGGCCTCCCCGGCGCTCGGCGCACCGGAGGAACCCGACCCGTTCGACCCGACGGCGACCGTCAACAGCGGTGCACCGACGGGCAGTTCAGTGCCCTCCTCGCCGAAGCGGGCGGTCACCACACCCCCGTACGGGCACGGGACCTCCACCATCGCCTTGGCCGTCTCGACCTCCACGACGGGCTGGTCGATCGCGACGACATCTCCGACGGCGACCAGCCAGCGGACGATCTCCGCCTCGGTCAGCCCCTCACCGAGGTCGGGCAGCTTGAATTCGAGCACCTGGGCCATCAGCTCCCCGCCTCCCACTGAAGCCGCGCCACCGCGTCGAGGACCCGGTCCACGCCGGGCAGATGGTGCCGCTCCAGCATCGGCGGCGGGTAGGGGATGTCGAATCCGGCCACCCGCAGCACGGGCGCCTCCAGGTGGTGGAAGCAGCGCTCGGTGATTCTCGCGGCGATCTCCCCGCCGGGGCCGCCGAAACCGGTCGACTCGTGCACGACGACCGCCCGGCCGGTGCGGCGCACCGAGGCGCAGACCGTCTCGTCGTCGAAGGGCACCAGGGAGCGCAGGTCGACGACTTCGAGGTCCCAGCCCTCCGCCTGGGCCGCCTCCGCCGCTTCCATGCACACCTGCACGGAGGGGCCGTAGGTGACGAGCGTGGCGCTGCGGCCCGTGCGCCGCACGACCGCGCGCCCAATGGGTTCGACGGCCGGCGGCGCGTCCGGCGACCACGTCGCCTTGGACCAGTACAGCCGCTTCGGTTCCAGGAAGACCACCGGGTCGTCGGAGGCGATCGCCGCCCGCAGCAGCCCGTAGGCGTCCTCGACCGTGGCCGGCGTGACGACATGGAGCCCCGGAGTCGCCATGTAGTACGCCTCGGAGGAGTCGCTGTGGTGCTCGACACCGCCGATGCCGCCGCCGTACGGAACCCGGATCACCATCGGCATCGGCATCGCGCCGCGCGTGCGGTTGCGCATCCGGGCCACATGGCTGATCAGCTGCTCGAAGGCGGGGTAGGCGAAGGCGTCGAACTGCATCTCGACGACCGGCCGCAGCCCGTACATGGCCATGCCGACGGCGGTTCCCAGGATGCCCGCCTCGGCGAGCGGGGTGTCCGTACACCGGTCCTCACCGAACTCCTTGGCGAGCCCGTCCGTGACGCGGAAGACCCCGCCCAGTGTGCCGACGTCCTCTCCCATCACATGGACGGTCGGGTCCTCGGCCATGGCGTCCCGCATGGCCCGCTGCAAGGCCTGCGCCATGGTGGCGGGCTTGACCGCCGGCTTCACTGCCGCGGTGGTCATGACCCCTCACCTTCGACGCCTTCGGCGTCCAGTTCCGCGCGCAGCTGCGCCGCCTGCTCCCGCAGCTGCGCCGTCTGCTCGGCGTAGACGTGCGCGAACAGGTCCATCGGGTCCAGCACAGGGTCGGCGTTCATCCGCTCGCGCAGCGCCGCCGCCATCGTCTCGGCGGCCTCGGCGGCCTGCCGTATCCCGTCCTCGTCGAGCACTCCGCGCTCCGTCAGCTCCCGCTCCAGCAGCTTGACCGGGTCGTGCGCCCGCCAGGCCTCGACCTCGGCGTCGCCGCGGTAGCGGGTGGCGTCGTCGGCGTTGGTGTGGGCGTCGATCCGGTACGTCACGGCCTCGACCAGCGTCGGCCCGCCGCCGCGCCGCGCGCGGGCGACCGCCTCGGACAGCACCTGGTGCACCGCGACCGCGTCGTTTCCGTCGACGAGCCGGCCCGGCATTCCGTAGCCGACGGCCTTGTGGGCCAGTGAGGGGGCCGCGGTCTGCTTGGCGAGCGGTACGGAGATCGCGAAGCCGTTGTTCTGCACGAAGAAGACGACGGGGGCCTTCCAGACGGCCGCGAAGTTCAGCGCCTCGTGGAAGTCGCCCTCGCTGGTGCCGCCGTCCCCGACCATGGCCAGCGCGACGACGTCGTCGCCCTTCAGCCGGGCCGCGTGCGCGAGGCCCACGGCGTGCGGCAGCTGAGTGGCCAGGGGCGTGCAGAGCGGCGCGATGCGGTGTTCGCGCGGGTCGTACCCGGTGTGCCAGTCGCCGCGCAGCAGCGTCAGCGCCTGGACGGGGTCCAGGCCGCGCACGACCGCCGCGAGGGTGTCGCGGTAGGACGGGAAGAGCCAGTCGCGGTCCTCGAGGGCCAGCGCTGCGGCGACCTCGCACGCCTCCTGGCCGGTCGTCGACGGATAGACGGCGAGCCTGCCCTGCTTGGTGAGGGCGGTGGCCTGCGCGTTGTACCGGCGGCCGCGCACCAGCTCGGCGTAGAGCCGCTTCAGCAGCTCGGGGTCTGCCGCGGACGCGGCTTCGGTGCCGAGGACCCGGAAGGGCTCGGCGTCCGGAAGCAGGGGCGCGGGGTCGGTGCGCGGCTTCCACGCCGGGGGCGGGGTCGGCCGGTAGGCGCTTGCGGCACCGGGCAGCTCTTGGACTGTCGAACTGCTCTGTTTCAACGAGTCCACCTCCTCATGGGAGCGGGCATAAGACCCGAAGGCGGTGGGCGCGAGTGTGGCGCGCCTCACCTACCGATTGTTCGGTCGTGGAGGCATTTTGGCTACAGGCACCTTCAGCCTGTGGACAAACGGTTCTCCACAGCCTGGGATAGAGGCAGGTCGTCCATCGAAGAGAGGCGGGGGGACATGGCGGATGAACAAATGGCCGACAGCTGGGCGCAGGGGTCGTCCGCGCGGCCGCTGGACCCCATCGACAAGGACATCCTGCGCATCCTCCAGACCGACGGGCGCGCGTCGATACGCTCGGTGGCCGAACGGGTCCATGTCTCCCGAGCCAATGCCTACGCCCGGATCAACCGGCTGATCGACGACGGTGTGATCCGCGGTTTCAGTGCCCGGCTGAATCACGAGCGCGCGGGGCAGGGCGCCTCCGCCTACATCACCCTCAAGATCGTCCAGAACTCCTGGCGCACGGTTCGCGAGCAGCTCCAGGCGCTTCCGGGAGCCGCCCACATCGCTCTGGTCAGCGGCGATTTCGATGTCCTGCTGCTGGTGCACACGCCGGACAACCGCACCCTGCGGGAGCTGGTACTCACCAAGATCCAGTCGATTCCCGAGGTGCTGTCCACGCGGACGCTGCTGGTCTTCGAAGAGACCGACCTGGACCCCGACCAGAGCTGACCGGTCGCTTCTCCGCGCTCTGCGCCGTACGGGTGCCCTTCAGCCCCCCAGGGCGCTCCGAGGACGCCCTGGACGCCCTGGAAGGGCCCGGAATGGCCCCGTGAGCCTCGGCGGTCAGCGGGCGGTCCGCAGCCCGTCGAAGGCGAGGTGCGCCACGGTGTCCGCGAGCTGTTCGCGGTCCGCGTCGCCGCCCGGGTGCGGCCGGTACCACTCCACCAGCGAATTGATCATGCCGAAGAGCAGCCTGGTGGCGAGCCTGATGTCCACGTCGGCCCGCAGGTCACCGTCGGCGACGGCCGCCTTCAGCAGATCGGCGACGCGCTGGTCGAACTCGCGCCTGCGCTCCATGGCCCACCGCTCCGTCGTCGTGTTGCCGCGCACCCGCAGCAGCAGGGTGACGTACGGCAGCTCCGCGGTCAGCACCTCGACGGTGCGCCGGGTCACGTACTCGACCCGTTCGATGGCCCGGCCGCGCTGCGCCGCCGGCTCGTCGAGGATCCCGAAGAGGCCGTCGAGCGCCCGGCTGACGGCGCGGCGCAGCAGCTCCTCCTTGCCCGACACATGGTGGTAGATCGAGGACTTGGAGATTCCGGCGGCCTTGGAGAGGTGCTCCATGGACGTGCCGTCGTAGCCGCGCTCGTTGAAGACCCGGACGGCGACGGACAGCAGCGTCTCCGGGGTGTACGTGTCGCGCTTGGGAGTGGTCATGAGGTGGCCTCGCAGGCTTCGGCGTAGGCCCGGCGGACGAGCCCGAGGGAGGGGGCGTAACGGCCGCCGGGACAGCGGTCGTTCAGCTCCTCCAGTACGTCGCGCACCCATCCGAAGCCGACCTTGGCTCCCCATTCGAGGGGTCCGACGGGGTAGTTGACGCCGAGCCGCATCGCCGTGTCGATGTCCTCGGGCGAGGCGACGCCCCGCGCGGCGGCGTCGGCCGCGAGGTCGACCAGCATCGCGACCGTCCGGGCGACGATCATCCCCGGTACGTCCTCGATGAGGGTGACCTCCTTGCCGAGCGCCTGGAAGAGGCCGGCCGCACCCGCGAGGAAGTCCGGCGGGGTCTTGGGCCCGGCGCACAGCGCGATCCTGGTGGCGGTGGCGTAGTCGAGGGCGAGGTCGAAGTAGATCATCGAGTCGTCGTCGAACTCGCAGGCCGTCCCGCCGTACGCCAGCCCCAGCTGACCGCCGCTCGGGAGGTTGATGAAGCCGCCATGCCGGTTGCGCCTGCGGCGGACCTTGATGCCCGCCTGCTCGATCAGGCCGACCAGCGGCTCCGCGGGGCCCATATTGCCGTCGACCGTCACCGACCGGGGCGCGGGCGCCGGCGCGTGCGCACGCGCGCGTGGCCGCTCGGCTCCCTCCTCGTACGAGAACCAGCCCTGGCCCGACTTGCGGCCCAGGCGCCCCGACTCGACGAGCCTGCGCTGCGCCAGGGACGGGGTGAACTTGGGGTCCTGGTAGTAGGCCTCCCAGACCGAGCGGGTGACCGCCTCGTTGACGTCCTGGCCGATCAGGTCGGTCAGCTCGAAGGGGCCCATCCGGAACCCGCCGGAGTCCCGCAGGACCGCGTCGATCGTCGCCGGGTCGGCCCCCCGCTCCTCGTACACCCGCAGCGCCTCGGCGTAGAAGGGGCGGGCGATGCGGTTGACGATGAAACCGGGTGTGTCCGCGCAGCGCACCGGCGTCTTGCCCCACGCCTTCGCGGTCTCGTACGCGCGCGTGGCGGCGGTCTCGTCGGTGGCGAAACCGCTGACGACCTCGACCAGGGGCAGCAGCGGCGCCGGGTTGAAGAAGTGCAGGCCGACGAAGCGGCCCGGGACGCGCAGGGTGCCACCGATGGCGGTGACCGACAGGGAGGAGGTGTTGGTGGCGAGCAGACAGTCGTCCGCGACGGTCCGCTCCAGCGCGCCGAACAGTTCCTGCTTCACGTCCAGCCGCTCGACGATGGCCTCGACGACCAGCGCGCTGTCCGCGAGCTCGGCGAGGTCCGCGGCGGGGAGCAGGCGCCCGACGGCGGCGGACCGTTCCTCCGCGTCCAGCCTGCCCTTCTCGACCAGCCGGTCCAGACGCGCGGCGATGGCCTCGGCGGCCTGCTTCGCACGATCGGGGACGGTGTCGTAGAGACGCACGGGGTGACCGGCGACCAGCGCGACCTGGGCGATCCCCTGGCCCATGGTGCCGGTGCCGACGACGGCGACGGTGCGGCTCTGCTCGATGGCGGTCATATCGGTGATCCTCCCCTACGAGTTATCCACAGCTTCTGCGGACCCCCTTGTCCCGACCGATCGTTCGGTTACTCTAGCTCTGTCCGCCCCTCCCTGCCCAGCTCAACGAGGAGTTGGTCCTCAATGGCCGCCGCTCAGCTGACCACCGACCGCCTGGCCGAGACGCACCGTCCCACGCTCGATCAGGCGCTCGACACGATCCGTACGCGCGCGTACTGGTCGCCCCACCCGGAGCACCCCAAGGCGTACGGCGAGAACGGCTCCCTGAGCGCCGCCGACGGCCTCGCCGCCTACGAATCCCTGCTCAACAGCCGCTTCGAGCTGGACCAGCCCGGCACGGACGGCTGGACGGGCGGCGAGATCTCGCCCTACGGCCCGGGCCTGGGGATCGAGTACCCGCATGCCGACATCGACGTGCTGCTGCCCGCCATGCGGGCCGGAATGGGCGCCTGGCGCGACGCGGGCCCCGAAACCAGGGCCCTGGTCTGCCTGGAGATCCTGGCGCGCATCAGCGCCCGCACCCACGAGTTCGCGCACGCGGTGATGCACACCAGCGGGCAGGCGTTCATGATGGCGTTCCAGGCGGGCGGCCCCCACGCCCAGGACCGCGGCCTGGAGGCCGTGGCGTACGCGTACGCGGAGCAGACCCGCACCCCGCAGGACGCGGGCTGGTCCAAGCCGCAGGGCAAGCGCGACCCGCTGGAGCTGTCCAAGGCCTTCACCCCCGTCGCGCGCGGTATCGCCCTGATGGTCGGCTGCAACACCTTCCCGACGTGGAACGGCTACCCGGGCCTGTTCGCCTCCCTCGCCACCGGCAACCCGGTCCTGGTCAAGCCCCACCCGCGCGCCGTTCTCCCCCTGGCGCTCACCGTCCGCGTCGCCCGGGAGGTCCTCGCCGAGGCCGGCTTCGACCCGAACCTGGTGGCGCTGGCCGCCGAGCGGCCCGGCGAGGGCATCGCGAAGACCCTGGCCGTGCGCCCCGAGATCCGGATCATCGACTACACCGGGTCGACCGCCTTCGGCGACTGGCTGGAGGCCAACGCCCGCCAGGCTCAGGTCTACACGGAGAAGGCCGGCGTCAACACGGTCGTCGTCGACTCCACCGACGACTACAAGGGCATGCTGTCCAACCTGGCCTTCTCGCTCTCGCTGTACAGCGGCCAGATGTGCACCACCCCGCAGAACCTGCTCATCCCGAGGGACGGCATCTCCACCGACGCGGGCCCCAAGACGTACGACGAGGTCGTGGCGGATCTCTCCGCCTCCGTCGCCGGGCTCCTCGGCGACGACGCCCGGGCGAACGCCCTGCTGGGCGCGCTGGTCAATCCGGATGTGAAGGCCCGCCTGGAGGCGGCCGCGGAGCTCGGCGAGGTGGCTCTGGAGTCGCGGGAGGTGGCCAACCCGGAATTCCCGGACGCCGTCGTCCGTACGCCGGTCATCGTCAAGCTCGACGGCGCCCGTAAGTACTGGGAGGGCGGGGACACGGAAGCGGCGTTCATGTCCGAGTGCTTCGGGCCGGTCGCCTTCGCCGTCTCCGTCGACTCGACGGCCGACGCTCTGGAGCTGCTGCGGCGCACGGTCCGCGAGAAGGGCGCGATGACGGTCGGCGCGTACACGACGTCGCCCGACACGGAGCGCGCGGTCGAGGAGGTCTGTCTGGAGGAGTCGGCCCAGCTCTCCTTGAACCTGACGGGCGGGGTGTATGTGAACCAGACGGCGGCGTTCTCCGACTTCCACGGCTCCGGCGGCAACCCCGCGGCCAACGCGGCGCTGTGCGACGGCGCGTTCGTCGCGAACCGCTTCCGGGTGGTGGAGGTCCGCCGCCAGGCCTGACGGCCTGCCTCACGACCGCCCGGCCCGGCCCCACGGGGCGGCCGGGCCGGGCGGATCGGTGCAGGGGAGGGCGCGGGGCCCCTACGAGGGCTCCGCGATCTCCGCGTATCGCTGCACCCACGCGTGCATGGCGATCGCCGCCGCCGCGCCCGCGTTGATGGAGCGGGTCGATCCGAACTGGGCGATCGAGCAGACCATCGTGGCGTGCTCGCGGGCCTCCTCCGTGAGGCCCGGTCCTTCCTGACCGAAGAGCAGCACGCACCGCCGCGGCAGCTCTGTCCGCTCCAGCGGCACGGCTCCGGGAAGATTGTCGATCCCGATGATCGGCAGGCCCTCGGCCGCCGCCCAGGCCGTCAGCGAGTCGGTGTCCGGGTGGTGGCGGACGTGCTGGTAGCGGTCGGTGACCATCGCGCCCCGGCGGTTCCAGCGCCGCCGGCCGACGATGTGGATCTCCTTCGCCAGAAAGGCGTTCGCGGTCCGCACGACCGACCCGATGTTGAAGTCATGACCCCAGTTCTCCACGGCCACATGGAAGTCGTGGCGCCGGGTGTCGAGATCGGCGACGATCGCCTCACGCGACCAGTACCGGTACTGGTCGATCACATTGCGCCGGTCGCCGGCGGCGAGCAGCTCGGGGTCGTACCGCTCGCCGGACGGCCACGGCCCGGGATGCGGGCCGACGCCGATCTCGGTGCCGAAGCCGTCGTCGTACTGAAGCGGCTCTTCGGAGCCGGCACGGCTCGGCGCGTCCGAAAGGCCCCCCGCGGGGATCGCGGGGTCGAGGGGGGCGCCGGCGGGGATCGCGGGGTCGAGGGGGGTCTCGCTGCTCACCCCACGAGAGTACGGGTGGCCTGCCCCTCGGGCGTACGCCGCTGATCGGGCGCCTTCCCGCCGCGCACGCGCGCCAGCAGCCGGTCCTTGCCACCGCCCACCCGTACGCCCAGCCAGACCAGGAAGACCGTCGGGAGGAAGACCGCGTCCGCGGCGATCATCGCGAGCGAGAAGAAGGGCAGTCCGAGCAGCACGGCGATCCCGGCGTGCTCCATCATCATCAGCACCAGCAGCACGTTCTTCACCCGCCTGTTGAAGAGGGTGAAGGGGAACGCGACCTGGACGATGACCGTGCCGTAGGTCAGCGCCATCACCAGCACACCACTGGACGCCAGCAGGTCCGACAGCGCGGGCCACGGCGTGAAGTAGTCGAGCTTGAGCGGGTAGAAGAGCGCGGTGCCGTCCTGCCAGCGAGAGCCCTGGATCTTGTACCAGCCGGCCGTCGCGTAGATCAGGCACACCTCGGCCATGATCACGGCGAGGGTCGCGTTGTGCGCGAGGTTGGCGAAGACGTCCAGCAGGGTCCGCGGCTCGCCGGGCGCGTACCGGCACGCCACCCACCACAGGGCCTGCGCCACCCACAGCCCCCACAGCAGCACCAGCAGCCACACCTCGCCGGTCAGGTCCAGGGAGAGCGTGGTCCGGACGAGGAAGACGCCCAGGACCGCCCACAGCAGGGGCCCCACCCAGTCGCGGGAGGGCGACGCCGGGTCCTCACGGCGCGAGGCGCGGCGGGCGTCCAGCGACCAGACCTGCGCGCAGCGCGTGAGGACGAGATACACGGCCACCAGGTGGATGACGTTGTCGCCGCCGTCCCCCATGAAGATGGACCGGTTCTGCAGCGACAGCACGCCCACCATGAAGACCACCGACATGGCGCGTGTCCGCCAGCCGAGCATCAGCAGCACGCTGGAGAGCACGGCGAACGCGTAGACACACTCGAACCAGACGGTGGAGTCCGACCACATGAGGATGGTGAACGCGTCGTTGTCGGCGATCAGCTCACGGGCCATGTCCCAGCCCCAGGGGCCGTCGGGGCCGTAGAGCTCCCGGCGGTGGGGCAGCTCCCGCAGAAGGAAGAACAGCCACGCCGCGGAGAAGCCGATGCGGACGATGGCGCTCTGGTACGGGCCCATGGCCGTGCCGGTGACACGCTGCGCGGCGCGGGCGAGCCGGCGGTCGAGGGGCTCGCGCGGCTCGGGGGCCGAGGCGGGGGTGGTGGTCGCGATGTGGCTCACTTGCCCGCCTCCGTGGCCGTACGGTCGTTGCGGACACCGCCGGGCAGGTCCGCGGCGGTCACCGACCACCAGGGCGCGACCCGGTAGAAGGGGCGGTTGTCGCTCTTGTCCTGGCTCCACGGGGGCGCCTCGACCGAGCGGGTCGCGGAGCGCAGCTGGATCCGCTCCACCTTGCCGCCCAGGGCGCGCTCGTCGAGCCGCAGCATCACGATGCGGCGGACGTAGCGCTCGGAGAGCCGGCCACGCAGGCCGTTGGGCTGGTTCTTGTCGTTGTGCGTGTTGACGTAGAAGTCCCATCCCCTGCGCAGCTCGTTCTGCTCCACATGGCTGGGCAGAAGGCTCCCGCGGATGGCCTCGGCGTCCTCGGCCGACAGATCGATCCACCCTGTCGTCCGGCGGCCGCCGTCGGACCCGGCGATCTCGGCGCGGGCCTCGACGGAGATGTTCTGCTGGAGGGGGTTGGGAGCGAAGAGCTTCCAGTTCTGCTCGAACTCGGGGTAGACCCAGCTGTCGATCGCGGCGCCGTTCTGCTTGGTCAGCGTGTTCGACGGCGCGACATGCAGAAAGATCATCGCCACATGCGCGCAGGCCAGAACGCCGATGACGGCGAGGGCGACGGCGGCGACCACCTGGTACGGAAGCGAGAGCGCGGCTATGCCCGCGCCCGGGTTTCTCGCGCCGGCCGGGCCTTCACCCGTGTCCTCGCCGGTGCTTTCGCCCGCGCGGGCTACTCCGGGCTGACCGCCGAAGGCGCCCGGCGAGCCGGCCACTCGGGGTGATCCGGTTGATTCCTCGGAGCCTGCGGGCTGATCACCCGCCGTATAAGCCGTGGTCAGGGGCCCTGGGCCGCGCTCACCGCGCCCGACGCGCCCGCTCTCGTCGTCGTACGAGTCCATCCCGCCCCGATCCCCGTCGGTCCACAGCAGTTATCCACAGGGTTGACACCTTACGGGCCGCCGACTCACCATTGAAGTCGTTCAACCGAACGATCGGTCGGTAGGGGGTTCGATGACGGCAGTGACGGCGGTGACAGCAGTGACTACGGACACGCGAGACGCGGCCGAGGCGCAGGCGACCTATGAAGCGGACTTCGACGCCGCCGTAGCAGCCGACGAGCGCATCGAGCCGCGCGACTGGATGCCCGACGCGTACCGCGCGTCACTCGTCCGGCAGATAGCCCAGCACGCCCACTCCGAAATCATCGGCATGCAGCCCGAGGCGAACTGGATCACCCGGGCGCCCTCCCTGCGCCGCAAGGCGATCCTCATGGCCAAGGTGCAGGACGAGGCCGGACACGGCCTCTACCTGTACAGCGCCGCGGAGACCCTCGGCACCGGCCGCGACGAGCTGCTCGACAAGCTCCACTCCGGCCGCCAGAAGTACTCCTCGATCTTCAACTACCCCACGCTGACCTGGGCCGACGTCGGCGCCATCGGCTGGCTCGTGGACGGCGCCGCGATCACCAACCAGGTGCCGCTGTGCCGCTGCTCCTACGGCCCGTACGCACGCGCCATGGTGCGGATCTGCAAGGAGGAGTCCTTCCACCAGCGCCAGGGATACGAATCGCTCCTCGCCCTCTCCCAGGGCACCGAGGCCCAGCACGCCATGGCTCAGGACGCGGTGAACCGGTGGTGGTGGCCCTCACTGATGATGTTCGGCCCGCCGGACGACGAGTCCGCGCACTCGGCCCAGTCGATGGCCTGGAAGATCAAGCGGCACTCCAACGACGAACTGCGCCAGCGTTTCGTCGACATAGCCGTCCCCCAGGCCGAGGCACTGGGACTGACGCTCCCCGACCCCGACCTGCGGTGGAACGAGGAGCGCGGGCACTACGACTTCGGACCCATCGACTGGACCGAATTCTGGGACGTCCTCAAGGGCAACGGCCCCTGCAACGAACAGCGGATCAGCAGGCGACGCCAGGCACACGAAGACGGAGCCTGGGTCAGAGAAGCAGCGGCGGCATACGCCGCGAAGCACGGGGAGGCACGGGCATGACGACCGACGGCTGGCCACTGTGGGAGGTCTTCGTGCGCTCACGCCGCGGCCTGTCCCACACTCACGCGGGCAGTCTCCACGCACCCGACGCGGAGATGGCCCTGCGCAACGCGCGCGACCTCTACACCCGCAGGAACGAAGGCGTCTCCCTCTGGGTGGTGCCCTCCGTGGCGATCACCGCCTCCTCCCCCGACGAGAAGGACCCCTTCTTCGAACCGTCGGCCGACAAGCCCTACCGGCACCCGACGTTCTACGAGATCCCCGAGGGGGTGAAGCACCTGTGACCCCGACCGACGGCGCGCCCGCGCCCACGGCGCTCCAGGCGGCCACGCCGGCGACGGACCACCCGCTGAACGCTGCGGCCCTCGCCCTCGGTGACGACGCCCTCGTGCTCTCCCACCGGCTCGGGGAATGGGCGGGCAACGCCCCCGTACTGGAAGAGGAAGTCGCCCTCGCCAACATCGCGCTCGACCTCCTCGGCCAGGCGCGCATCCTGCTCGGCCTCGTCGGCGACGAGGACGAACTGGCGTATCTGCGCGAGGAGCGGGCCTTCCGCAACGTCCAGCTCGTCGAGCAGCCCAACGGCGACTTCGCCCACACCATCGCCCGCCAGCTCTACTTCTCCACCTACCAGCGGCTCCTGTACGGGCGGCTGGCCGCCGGCGACAGCCCCCTCGCCGGACTCGCGGCGAAGGCCGTCAAGGAAGTCACCTACCACCAGGACCACGCCGAACACTGGACCCTGCGGCTCGGCGACGGCACAGCCGACAGCCACGAGCGCATGCGGCAGGCGTGCGAAGCACTGTGGCGCTTCACCGGCGAGATGTTCCAGCCACTGGACGGCCTCGACGTGAACTGGCAGGAGTTGGAAGCCCAGTGGCTCGCCTCGATCACCAAGGTGCTCGAACAGGCCACCCTGACCGTCCCCGAAGGACCCCGGACCGGGGCCTGGACGGCCGGAGCCGGACGACAGGGACTGCACACCGAGCCGTTCGGACGGATGCTCGCCGAAATGCAGCACCTGCACCGCAGCCACCCGGGGGCGACATGGTGACCATGACGCCGCTCGAGGAGGAGCTGAGCCGACTCGCCGGCTCCGTTCCCGACCCCGAGCTGCCCGTACTGACCCTGGAAGAGCTCGGGGTGCTGCGCGGCGTCCAGGTCCTCGGGCCCGGCAAGGTGGAGGTCGAGCTGACCCCGACCTACACCGGCTGCCCGGCGATCGAGGCGATGTCCTCCGACATCGAGCGGGTCCTGCACGAACACGGCATCCCCGAGGTGTCGGTGGTCACCGTCCTCTCCCCGGCCTGGTCCACGGACGACATCAGCGAGGAGGGGCGGCGCAAGCTCTCCGAGTTCGGAATAGCCCCGCCCCGCCACCAGGGGAACGCCGGTCCCGTGGCACTGACCCTCGCCATCAGATGCCCGCACTGCGGGTCGACCGAGACCGAGCTGCTGAGCAGGTTCTCCTCCACCGCCTGCAAGGCCCTGCGCCGCTGCAAGGCCTGCCTCGAACCGTTCGACCACTTCAAGGAGTTGTAGATGTTCCATTCGCTCCGTGTGAGCGAGGTCGAGCGGCTGACGGACGACTCGGTCGCCGTGACCTTCGCCGTGCCGCCCGAGCTGCGCGAGACCTTCCGCCACACCCCCGGCCAGCATCTCGCCCTGCGCCGGACCACCGGTGACGAGGAGATCCGGCGCACGTACTCGATCTGCACCGCCGCGGCTCCCGCCGGCGAGAACCCGGTGCTGCGCGTGGGCATCCGGCTGGTCGAGGGAGGAGAGTTCTCGACCTTCGCGCTCAAGGAACTCGCCGTGGGGCACACGGTCGAGGTCATGGAACCCATGGGCCGCTTCGTACTGGAACCGCGGCCCGGCCACTTCGCTGCCATCGTCGGCGGCAGCGGCATCACCCCCGTACTGTCCATCGCCTCCACGCTGCTGATGCGCGAGCCCGAAGCTCGGTTCTGCCTGATCCGCAGCGACCGCACCGTGGCCTCGACGATGTTCCTGGACGAGGTCGCCGACCTGAAGGACCGCTTCCCCGACCGCTTCCAGCTGGTCACCGTGCTGTCCCGGGAGGAGCAGCAGTCCGGGCTGCCGTCCGGACGGCTGGACCAGGAGCGGCTGACCGGGCTCCTGCCCGCGCTGCTGCCGGTCGCCGAGGTGGACGGCTGGTTCCTGTGCGGGCCCTTCGGCCTCGTCCAGGGGGCCGAGCGGACCCTGCGCGGACTCGGTGTGGAGCGGAGCCGTATCCACCAGGAGATCTTCCATGTCGACGGCAGCCCGGCGCCCACGCCGGCCGCCTCGTCCGGCACACCCGCGCACGCGCAGCTGACCGCGACCCTGCACGGCCGCTCGGGCAACTGGCCCGTGAAGGAAGGCGATTCACTGCTGGAGACGGTGCTGCGGGCCCGCCCGGACGCCCCGTACGCCTGCAAGGGCGGCGTGTGCGGCACCTGCCGGGCCTTCCTGGTCCGCGGCGAGGTGCGCATGGACCGCAACTTCGCCCTGGAGGCGGAGGAGACGGACGCGGGCTATGTGCTGGCCTGCCAGTCCCACCCGGTCACCCCCGAGGTCGAGCTGGACTTCGACCGCTGACCCGAAGGCGCCCCGACGGTCGCCGCCCCATTCCTTTCCGCTAGAACCTGTTCTATCTTGACGGTCCGTCAGATAACGGTGCACCGCGGGAGGACAGGCTGTGGACTTCACCTTCACCGAAGAACAGCAGGCGGCCGTCGAGGCGGCGAAAGCAGTCTTCTCAAGCGTCACACCCGACGCGGTACCAAGCCCCGCACTCACCCCGGGCGCCGTCTCCGACACCTATGACCGGCCACTCTGGGCCCGGCTCGCCACAGCCGACCTGCTCAGCCTGGTCCTCACGCCCGAGCACGGCGGCGCGGGCCTCGATCCCATCGCCCTCTGCCTGGTCCTGCGCGAATCGGCCAAAGCCCTCGCGCGCATCCCCCTGCTCGAAACCAGCGCCGTCGCCATGACCCTCCAGCGATACGCCGACCCCGCGCTGAAGAGCGAAATCCTCCCCCACGTCGGCCGAGGCGAACTCGTCCTCACCGTCGCCGCCAACGGCCGCACCGGACACGATCCCGCCGAACTCGCCGTCACCGCACACCACCACGACGGCACCTGGACCCTCGACGGCACCCAGACCAGCGTGCCCTGGGCCCACTCCGCCGACCACCTCGCCATCCCCGCACACACCACGGACGGCAGGGCCGTCATCGCCCTCGTCCCCCGCGACCACGACGGAATCACCCTCGCCGAGCAGTACTCCACCAACGGCGAACTATTCGCCGAGGTCCACCTCGACTCCGTACGCATCGACAGCCGACAGCTCATCGACACCGACGGCGCCTGGGAATGGCTCCGCGCACTGCTCGCCACCGGAACCTGCGCACTCGCACTCGGCCTGGGCGAAGGCGCCCTCGCCCTGACCAGCGCCTACACCGGAAAACGCGAGCAGTTCGGCCACCCCGTCGCCACCTTCCAAGCCGTCGCCGTCCAAGCCGCCGACCGCTACATCGACCTCCGCGCCATGGAAGTCACCCTCTGGCAGGCCGCCTGGCGCATCAGCACCGGCACCGGCACCGGCACCGGCACCGGCGGGCCCCTGCCCGCCACCGGCGACATCGCCGTCGCCAAAATCTGGGCCTCGGAAGGCGTACGCCGCGTCGTCCAGACCGCCCAACACCTGCACGGCGGCTTCGGCGCGGACACCGACTACCCCCTGCACCGCTACCACGCCTGGGCCAAACACCTGGAGCTCTCACTCGGCCCGGCAGCCGCCCACGAAGAGGAGCTCGGCGATCTCCTCGCCGAACACCCCCTCGGCTGACCCCCAAGGCCGGCGCAGGACCAGAAGCCGAAGCTGCCGAGAAGCCGAAGCTGAGGAAACCAGAGCTACAGAACGAAAGCCGGGCTGCCGTTGTCGGTCACCATCGGACGCCCCGCACCCTCCCACGCGAGCATCCCGCCATCGATGTTCACCGCGTCGATGCCCTGCTGCACCAGGTACTGGGTGACCTGCGCGGACCGACCCCCCACCCGGCACATCACATGGGCACGACGCCCCTCGGCAACCGCCTCGGTCACCTCACCGAAGCGCGCCACGAAGTCACTCATCGGAACGTGCAGCGCACCCTCGACATGACCGGCCGCCCACTCGTCATCCTCACGGACATCCAGCACCAGCCCATCGGCCGGCACCGACGCTGCATCCACCGAGGGCAAGGACGCGAAGTTCATGGGTCAGGCCTTCTCTCGTCTGTACGGCGTGTACGTCTCCCAGTCTGCGCGCACCCGCACAAACCCAGGAAAACCTACTGCACCAGCGCGGACAGCTCCGCCTCACGCTCGGAGACCTGCGCCAGCAACTGCTCGGCGATCTCCTCCAGCAAGCGGTCCGGATCATCAGGCGCCATCCGCAGCATCGCGCCGATCGCACTCTCCTCCAGCCCACGAGCGACCAGCGTCAGCAGCTCCTTGCGCTGCGCCAGCCACTCCAGCCGGGCGTAGAGCTCCTCACTCTCACTGAGCCGGTCAGGCACCGGAACCGGCCCCGCCGCCCACTCGTCGGACAGCTCCCGCAGCAGCCCGGCATCCCCACGCCCGTACGCGGCGTTCACCCGCGTGATGAACTCCTCACGCCGGCCACGCTCCTCGTCGTCCCGCGCCAGATCCGGATGCGCCTTACGAACCAGTTCCCGGTAGAGCTTGCGCGCCTCATCACTGGGCCGTACCCGCTTCGGCGGCTGTACCGGCTGATCGGTCAGCATCGCGGCGGCCTCCGGCGACAGCCCCTCCGAGTCCATCCACTCGTGGAAGAGCTCGTCGACCCCCGGCATCGGCATGACCATCGCCCGGGCCTCCTGCGCCTTGCGCAGATCCTCGGGATCGCCGGTCCGCGCCGCACGGGCCTCGGCGATCAGCGCGTCCAACTCGTCCAGCCTCGAATACATCGGGCCGAGGCGCTGGTGATGCAGCCGGGAAAAGTTCTCCACCTCGACCCGGAAGGTCTCCACGGCGATCTCGAACTCGATCAACGCCTGCTCCGCCACCCGCACAGCCCGCTCGAGCCGCGCCTCGGGCCGCTCGTCATCCCCTGAGCCGCCACCGGCTTCAGGCGCGGTCCCACCATCGACCTGCGGACCGCCGGCCTCGGAGGCCGCAGGGGTCTCGGGGGCCACAGGGGCGTGGGCCTGGCCGTCGTTGTTCAGGGCGTCGTTCATGTCGTCGCTCCGGGTCGTCACTGAACCAGCCTACGGGCCTCGGAGGGGGGCCACCCCCGCCCCCTCCCTCCCCCGCCCCCTACCGCTTGTCCCCGTCCCCGTCGTCCGTCGTCGCGCTCACGACCGGGTCATACGCCCAGCTCCGCAGGCACGCGACCGCTTCTCACCGCTTCGAGCAGGTCGGCGTGGTCTGCTTCGGTGCGGTCCGCGTAGGCGACGGCGAAGCCGGCGATCGCCTCGTCGAGCTCTTCGTTCTTGCCGCAGTACCCGGCTATGAGCCGGGGGTCGGCGCTGTGGGCATGGGCTCTGGCCAGGAGCGCGCCCGTCATGCGTCCGTAGTCGTCGACCTGGTCCGCCGCGAGTGCCGCGGGGTCCACGCTCCCCTTTCGGTTCCGGAACTGCCGGACCTGGAAGGGTCTGCCGTCGACCGTGGTCCAGCCGAGCAGGCAAACGGCTACACGACATAGGTGGGTCTGAGCTAGGATCATGCCCATGCGGACAGACACGTTGGCGACAGCGACCGAAGTTGCTGCCGGAAGGAAACCCATGCGACGAGCCGTGATCTACGCACGGCAGTCGGAAGCCCGAGAAGACAAGAGTCAAGGAAGCACGATCACTCAGGTTCGTGAGACGACGGACCTGATCAACCGAACCGAAGACCTCAAGCTTACTGAGGTATACGAGGATATCGACTTTTCGGCGTTCAACGGCGAAGAGCGACCCGCGTTTGAGCGCATGTTGAAAGACGCGCGTGCCGGTCTCATTGACGTGATCGTAGTCAACTACCTCAGCAGGCTTTCGCGCGAAGAACCAAAAGACGCACTGCCCGTAATCCTTGAGTTGCAGCGCCTAGGGGTGCAATTCATCAGCGTTTACGAAGGTGCGGTGACAGACGACCTTATCGGTCTCGTCACCCTTCTCATGCGGCTGAACTCGTCATGGGAGGAAAGCCGGAACAAGAGCCTTGCGGTAAGCGGCACGAAGAAAACTCTCAAGGCAGCCGGCGGGTTTGTCGGGGGCGTTCCGCCGTTCGGCTTCCGCACCGAAGTGAAGCAACTCGAAAACCTCACGATTCGGGTGCTCGTCCCTGAGCCGGACGAAGTCAAAGTGATTCAGGACGTGGTGGACCGCATCCTTAAGTACAAGGACGTTCCATACGTTCCCGGAAAGCCTCACCCCGGATCGCTCACGGGCGTGTGCGCGTGGCTCAACGAAACCGGTGTGCCTACGCGGGGAATCGCGTCACACGCGAAGCGCGGGATTGCCGCCCCTTCGTGGAAGGTGACCACTCTCCGCCGCGTGCTCACTGATCCGCGTCTCATGGGACACCAAACGGAACCCATGTACGAGACCGTTCCCAAGAAGGACGGTAAGGGGACGTGGAAAAAGCGGATCGGGTACCGCAGCGTTCGGGACGAGAAGGGTCGTCCCGTGATCTCTCACAAGCCGATCGTTGACCCGATCCGGTACCACGAGCTACAGAAGTGCCTTGCCATTGCCAAGGAGACGAGCGCGCCAAAGGGAACGTCCCTGACGCGCGGTGACTCGCTTCTGTCCGCGCTGGGGGTGCTCTTCTGCGAAGGCGCGCACACCATGTGCAAACAGGCCGGCAAGACCGCTGCCATGACGACCTATACGTGTCAGCGCAAGAAGGGGGTCACGAGCACGCACGAAGGCACCGTTGCCGTACTCCGTGACCGGCTGGACAAGTACGTTGCCGAACGGGTCTTGAAGCGGCTCAACGCGCTGGACTACGAAGACCCTGACGACATTGCCCTTCTCGTGGAAGCCACGCAACGCTTCACCGCGAAGCACGCTGCCCCCGACGTGGCTGCCGACAAGCAATCCGTCACGATCGAACGGGCCGACTACAAGGCCGCGCTTGCTGAGCTGTGGGACGACTTTGACGCGGGTGTCTACAAGGGCACCATGGGGCGTGACCGGTTCATCAAGAAGCGCGACGACCTTGAGGCAGCCATACAGCGCTGTGACGAGCGTCTGACGGAGCTTGAGGGCAAGGTTCCGACGCTCGTGAGCCCGAAGGTCTGGACGGAGACGAAGGAACCCGGCGGGGACATGACCGGGGAAGGCTCGTGGTGGTACAGCGCGTCCATGACCGAACGGCGCGACTTCGTAACGCTCTTCGTGGACAAGATCGTTGTTGCGAAGGCTCCGAACTTCGGCACCGGGTACGAGCCCGTTCCGATTGAAGACCGCGTCAAGATCACATGGGCGAAGCCGAAGGAAGGCAGCGCGAAGTAACGAGCACAGCGGGAAGGGGGCCGATCCTTCGGGGTCGGTCCTCTTTTTGTGCCTTCAACTCGTTAGTTAGCCTAACTAGTATACCGTTCCGTGACACACCCTACACGAGCCCCCTTGAGGAATCCCCTGCCTGACCTGGGCTTGTGCACTAGTGCAGCTTTGTACTTGATCTTGATAACACCTTAGAAAAGCTATAGAGAAACCGGAGGAGCTTGCAAACCTGCAAACCTGCACCCTGCCCGCTGTCAGCCGGCGGACCACAGCAACCCCCCGCGCGGGAATCCCCTCCGCTCTAGGGAATCCCTTTAGCTCTAGTAAGGGTGAGCCGGAAGAGGTAACGCGCACCCTTCCACACCGAACACGGCGGTCAGAACCCACCGGCTCAACGGTGCCTTGAGTGCTCCCCGGTCTCTCTCCGGGTTGCAGCCCAGGGCTCCGGGTCGGTAGCTCAATTGGCAGAGCAACGGGCTCTTAACCCGTGCGTTGTAGGTTCAAGTCCTACCCGACCCACTCACGTTCAGCCCACTCTCAAGAGTAGGCAGGGGGGTGCTTCCCATAGGGGGGTGCCCACGAAGAGGGGGGAGGGTAGCCCATGCGTACACGGTGTCTTGAGTGTCGAGAGTGGGCTACCCATAGCGGCAGGTGTGCACTGCACCACAGCCACTACACAGCGCGTAGGTCAGTGCAGTCACACGTGAAGCGGCGTGAGGCTATAGCCCGTGGCAACAATGCTGCGGCTCGTCTCCGTAAGGCTGTGCGTAAGGCCGTGGCTGGACAGTGCGCCATGTGCCTTCGCGTGTACCTGCCTTCTCAGGTGGACATTGACCACGTGCTTCCCCTTGCTCGTGGTGGTGAGGACATAGACAGCAATGTTCAAGTGCTGTGCAAGTCATGCCACAAGACGAAGACGGCAATGGACTTCGGCAAGCGCCCCTTCTAGGTAGGGGGAGAGTGGTCCGAAAGTTCGCCGCATTACCTCTCAGCGATCCCGGCCCCAGCTCGGAAAACGCGCGCTAGGTGTACGGCCGTTTTTGGACGGAGCGTCACCGCGCTCACCTGGGGTCACGTTGAGAATGACCCACTTTGTACCCGCCACGAAGGCACCCGCTAAGGGGGATGAACGCTCCGTTAGGGGGTGCCATGAGCCACGCTAAGAGCCCTGAGCTACGCACCGGGAACGCCAACTACGCCGCTGAGGCTGAGGCACCGATTGTGTACGAAGGTCGTGCTCCCCGTGCTCCGGGTCACCTGGGTTCCACGGGCAAGGAGATTTGGCGCGCTGTCTGGCAAGCCGGCTCCGGTGCCTACTCCCCCGACACTGACCGCAACCTGATTCTCCGGTACGCGGAACTGTACGACCGACGCTCCCAGCTCCTTGACGCTGTGGACGCTGACGGTCTCATGACGATTGGCAGCACGGGTCAGCCTGTTGTGCACCCGGCAATGCGGTACGTCGAGAGCACGGAGAAGGAACTTCGCGCTATCGAGACCGTCATTGGATTCACGCCCGAAGCTCGTATGCGTCTAGGGATCGTGGCTGCCGAAGCCCGCAAGGTTCAAGCGGGACCCGAAGACTTCTGAGGCGGTGACCGGTGAGCAAGATTGACCCGGTCATCTCTCGGCACATTCCCGCTGACGCTCCCTTCCCTTCGGAGGGGTACCGCGTGGCGAAGTGGATTGAGGAGTTCTGTTACCTGACCGGCTCGTTCGCCGGCCAACGGTTCAAGCTCCTGCCGTGGCAGAAGGAACTACTCGTTGACGCGTACCGCCTTGAGCAAGACGCGTTTGGTCAGTGGAAGCGCAAGCACAGAATGGCAGTCGTGTGCATTGCCCGTAAGAACGGCAAGAGCACCATTGCGGCAGCCATCATGCTTTACCACTTGATCGCTGATCGCGCCGACGCACAACGGCAGGTGATCGCTGCGGCGAATGACCGCAATCAGGCGCGCATGGTTTTCGACGCGGCGAAGCAAATGGTCAACGCGTCCCCGAAGCTCAGCGCCGTGTGCGACGTGCAGCGCGACATTATCCGGTACAAGGACAACACGTACCGGGTCGTGAGCGCGGACGCTGGACGGCAACAGGGCTTGAACCCGTGCGCGGTCTCGTTGGATGAGTACGCGTTCAGCAAGAACGCCGACTTGTTCGACGCGCTGACGCTGGGTTCCGCCGCTCGTAACCAACCCATGACGTGGGTTGTCTCGACAGCCGGCCCGGACCCTGACGGACCGTTCGCCGCGCTGTGCGAGACCGGTGAGCGCGTGAACTCCGGTGAGGTCAACGACCCCACCTTGTTCTATCGCTCGTGGGGTCCGCGTATCGGTGACACGGTTGACCACCTTGACCCCGAAGTGTGGAAGGCGTGTAACCCCTCTTACGAGATCCTGAACGAAGACGACTTCAAGGCAGCCGCTCAGCGGTCAACAGAAGCGTCGTTCCGGATCTACCGCTTGAGTCAGTTCGTCCGTGGCGCGTCCACGTGGCTGCCTCACGGGCTGTGGGACAGCCTTGCGGGTGAGGACAACCTTCTACCTGGGCAAGCCGTTGTGTTGGGCTTTGACGGCTCATGGAAGGGTGACAGCACAGCGCTCGTTGCCTGCCGCGTGGAAGACCTTCGGGTGTTCGTCGTAGGCCACTGGGAAGCCCCCCAGGGTGACGCACATTGGCGCGTGCCCATGCCCGACGTGCGTGAGGCACTGCGGGAAGCGTTGGCAACGTACCGGGTCGTGAACCTTGTCGCTGACCCGTACCGCTGGGAAGAGACCCTTGAGAATCTTGAGGCTGAGGGTTACCCGGTAGAAGCCTTCCCGACGAACTCACTTGCCCGCATGGTGCCTGCCACTCAGGCCGTGTACGACGCGGCTCGTGACGGTCGGATGAGCCACGACGGTAACCCGTCCCTTGCCCGGCACATCGGAAACGCAGTGATCCGTGAAGACGCACGTGGTGCGCGAATCACGAAAGAGCACGCGTCCAGCCGGCGAAAGATTGACCTTGCCGTTGCCATGATCCTTGCCGTTCACGGCGCTGTGATGTGGCGCGAAGACAACGGAGCTTTCGTCAACACGGCGATTCTCGCCACGTACGAAGACGACGAAGGCGTTCACATCATCGGTGGTGAAGCCGGGATGTTTGACGACTAGCCCACTCTCAAGAGTAGGCAGTAAGGGGGACCCGGTGGGTTTCTGGTCTGACCTACTCCGCCGGGGGGAGTCTCCAGCGCTAGCCACTGCCACGGAGTCCCGCGAATGGGTGCCGTACGACCCAAGCTTGTACGGCACCCTTACCGCTGCTTCCGGTGAGCGTGTGACCGCTTCTGACGCGCTTCAAGTGAGCGCGGTCTTCGGTTGCGTCCGTCTTCTCTCGGAGACGATTGCCACGCTGCCCGTTGCCACGTACACGAAGCGTGGTGGGGCTCAGCGTGCGATCACGTCCCCCGATTGGCTGGACTACCCGAACGCGGAGCCGGGGGGCATGGGGCGGATTGACATTCTGTCTCAGACCGTTCTCAGTCTTCTGCTTGACGGGAACGCGTACCTTGCCGTTCGTTGGCAGGGGCCGAACATCGTTGGGCTTGACGTGCTTGACCCCACGTCGATTATCCCGCACATGGTCATGGTGGACGGTCAGCGTCGCAAGGTCTTTGAGGCGTTCGACGTTGACGACGACGGTAACGAAGTCGCTCTTGGATGGTTCACCCCTAGGGACATTCTTCATATCCCAGGGATGATGCTTCCCGGTGAGTTCGCCGGCTGTTCCCCGATCACGTACGCGCGTGAGTCCATCGGTCTTGCTCTCGCTGCACAGAAGTACGGGAGCAAGTTCTTTGCGAACGGGGCTGTCCCCGGTGCCGTAGTTGAAGTGCCGGGCACCATGTCCGAAGACGGGTTGAAGCGTGCGCGCGAAGCGTGGCGCACAGCGAACACGGGCGTTGACAACGCACACCGGGTTGCGCTTCTCACCGAAGGTGCGAAGTTCAGCAAGGTTGCCATGAGCCCGGACGAAGCTCAGTTCTTGCAGACGCGACAGTTTCAGGTTCCTGAGATTGCGCGGATCTTCGGCGTTCCCCCTCACCTGATCAGCGACGCTACGAACTCCACTTCGTGGGGCTCCGGTCTCGCTGAACAGAACATCGCATTCAGCATGTTCTCTCTGCGCCCGTGGCTTGAGCGCATTGAGGCAGGGTTCACGCGCCTTCTGTACGCGGAGACTGCCGACCGCTTCCGGTTCGTCAAGTTCGACCTTGACGAGATCAAGCGCGGGGCTCCGAAGGAACGCATGGAGCTGTACTCACTCGGCTTGCAGAACGGCATTTACAGCATTGACGAAGTGCGTGCAGCCGAAGACCTTCCCCCGCTGCCTGACGGGTTGGGCGAGAGCTACCGCGTTCCCATGAACCTTGCCGAAGTTGGCGCGGAGCCGGAGCCGGAGCCTGAGCCCGTTGTTGAGCCCCCTGCCATCGAACCACCGGCCGGAGACGAGCCGGACGAAGAGAAGCCGGACGAAGAGCCGGCTGACGAAGGGGGCACGGATGACTGACCTTGAACGTAGGTTCGCGGTTAGCCCACCGGAAGAGCGCAAGGCGGACAACGGCGAGATCGTCATGCGCGGGTACGCCTACCGCTTCAACGAGCTGAGTCACGACCTGGGCGGGTTCCGAGAGCGGATCGTTCCCGGTGCCGGGGCTCCGTCGCTGCGACAGAACGACGTTCTTGCCACGTTCAACCACAACGTCAATGCCCTGCTTGGGCGGACGGGTGCGGGGACGCTCCGGGTTGGCGAAGACCGCGAAGGCGGTTGGTACGAGATTGATCTTCCCGACACCACGACCGGCCGTGACGTTGCCACTCTCCTCAAGCGCGGTGACCTTCGCGGTAGCTCCTTCACCTTCCGTGTGCTGGACGGTGGGCAGCGTCGGGCAGACGACGACGACCCTGAGACCGGTCTTCCGGTTCGGGAGATTACGGCCATGGACGTTGCCGAAGTCGGACCGGTGGTGAACCCGGCTTACCCGACCACTCAGGCAGCGCTTCGGTCTGTCGAACAGGCGCTAGGCATTGGGGACTTCGCTCCCCCTCCGCCCGAACCCGAAGAGCGAAACGACCCACCGGCTTCCGACACGGAGCCGGTTTCTTATTTCAACGAGCGTGCACTTCTCCGCGCGCTCAGTAAGGACGGTGTCTGAACATGGACGCTAAGACCCTGAGCGCCAACTTTGAGGCGCGTGAGCGTGCGACCCACGAGCTTCGGGCGCTGACCGACGAGTTCGCCGGCAAGGACATGACCGCTGAGGCGCGCGAGAAGGAGACGAACCTTCTCACTGCCATTGCGGACTTTGACGGTCGGATCAAGCGCGGCGTTGACGCTCTCGCTGCGACTGAGAACGTCACCTCTCTCATGCAGGGACTCAAGGGCACCGGTAGCAAGAAGGGCACTCAGGACAAGCTTGCTGACGCTTCGGCTCAGCTTCGGTCCCTGGGTGGCGCTGACGGGTTCGGCAAGTCCCTTGAGTTCCGTGCTGAGGCGGGGGACGTTGAGGCTCGTACCGTTGACCGTCCGTCCAACCCGAACGTTCTGACCCGTACCCTGTACGGTCAGCTTCTCGCTCAGGCCGTTGAGCGCAGCACGATCATGCGCAACGGTGCGAGCATCGTGACCACGTCCAGCGGTGAGCCGATTGACTTCACCGTTGTCACCGGTCGCGCGTCCGCTTCCATCGTGGGCGAGAACGGGAACATTCCCGAGTCTGAGCCGACCACGATTCAGGTTTCCGTGGGCGCTTACAAGTACGCATACGCGTCCACCGTGTCCAGTGAGTTCATTGCCGATCAGGCGCTTGACCTTGTCGGCTTCCTTGTCGGTGACGCGGGTCCGGCCATTGGTGACGGTATGGGTCGTCACTTCCTGACCGGCACCGGTACGGGTCAGCCGAAGGGCATTTTCACTTCTGCCCCCGCTGCCACTGCCGGGTTCACCCTCACGTCCCCGGACGGTGAGGTTGCCGACGCGCTCATTGACCTGAGCTACGAGCTGACTCAGTCCTACCGTCGTGACGCGAAGTACGTTGTGGCCGACAAGACTGCCGCGCTCATGCGCAAGCTCAAGGACGCGAACGGTCAGTACCTGTGGGCTTCCGGTCTCGTGGCCGGCGCTCCCGACACCTTCAACGGCAAGCCGGTCCTGACCGATGACGGTGTTCCGGCGACGAAGGTTCTGTTCGGTGACCTGAGCAAGTACCGTGTCCGCCTTGCCGGTCCCCTCCGCGTTGAGCGGTCGGTTGATTACAAGTTCCTGAACGATCAGGTCGTGTACCGGTTCATTCAGCGTGCGGACGGTCTCCTTGTGGACGAGCGTTCCGCGAAGGTTCTGACCATCGGTGCGGGTGCCTGATCCCGCTTGACGGGAAGGGGGTCAGCCCACTCTCAAGAGTAGGTTGCCCCCTTCCCCGCTGAGGGGTGCACATGGCATACGCCGACATTGCAGAGCTTCGCGCGCTGGACGGGTTGGAAGACTCCGCCCTGTTCAGTGACGCGCTTCTGTCCGAAGCAATTGACTTCGCGGTTGAAACCGTTGAGGTCTACTGCGGGCAGAAGTGGGACACCGTGGACAACCCGACTCCGGAAATTATTCGGTGGTGCGTGCGCACGATCGCGCGTCAGTACGTCCTTGACACGGTGTCCCGCATTCCTGATCGCGCGCTTCAACTTCAATCCGAATTCGGCAGCATTCAGCTTGCTCAAGCCGGGGGCTCGTTCCGTCCGACTTCACTGCCGGAAGTGAACGCGAAGCTGAATCTGTACCGCGCGCGATTGCCGTTCATTTTCATGTAGGGGGACAGCGTGGCGTTCATGTTTGACACGAAGTCCGCGCTGTTCGACCGGCTCAAGGCTTCGGTTCCGGCCGGAGTCCAGTGCACCTATGCCGAGACCGGTGACAACTCCCGGCGGCAACAGGTGTGGCTAGGCGCGACCACTGACGACGACCTTGCGTCAGCCGGCATGAGAGAAGGCCGGAAGCCTACGAACGTCACGGGTTACGTGGAAGTTCACGCGGTAGTGATCTCCCCCGGCAATCCCATTGACGCTGAGCGCGGCGTGTACGTGCTGCGGGACAGCATCACGGATGCGTGCGCCACGGTGGACAGAACGACCGTCACGGGGCTCGTAGACCTTCGGCCGGAGTCAGCCTCAGTCGAGACTTCCGAGACGACTGACGGAGCGTTCAGCGCTCTCACAGTCCGCGTCCGCGTTCGTGGTCGCGTCTATCAGTAGAAGGGGGCGCAAGCATGGCGCTTGACGCAAGCATTGGCATTGGGCAGGAAGCCACGTACGGCACGCTGTCCACCACCGTTGAGGGTTACGAAGGCCACGCGGACTCGTGGAAGACGACCCGTGAGTTCGTTGAGTCGGTGGGCTTCCGCGCCGGTATGCAGACTGCACGAGCCGACCGCCGGAACATCGTGAACATGGGTGGCGAAGGCGAGATTGAGATTGACGTTCTGGACGCTGGGGCGGGTTCTCTCTTCGCTGCCGCGTTCGACAAGGCCACCGTGACGAGCAACGGTGACGGTACGCGCACGTGGGTCTTTGAGACTTCGTCCGACATGCTGTCCCCTTCGTTCTCGGCTCAGATGGTCCGTCCCACCGTGGACGGTACGAAGGTTGCGTATAAGCACCTGGGCTGTGTCGCCACTGAGTGGGAACTGACCGCTGAGACCGAAGAGGCGTGCGTTCTCACGGTCGGCTTTGACTTCCGGGACGTGACTCACTCCAAGCTTCCGGGTGACATTGTCGCGCCCGTGTATCCCGCTGAGGCGTACGCGTACGACTGGACGCGCACGAGCATTGCCCTGAGCCGGAACGGCAGCGCGGTACCACTCAACGCGACGAAGCTTGAGCTGTCCGGGGACCGTGGCCTGAACGTGGACCGTCGCTTTCTGCGGGGGAACGCGCTCAAGGAGAAGCCCGTTCGCAACGCCATGCCGACTTACGAAGGCAGCCTTGAGGGTGAGTTCTCGGTTGACTCGCTGGGGCTGTACGAAGCCTTCGTTGCGGGTGAGCTGTGCGGGCTCACGGTCAACATGACCGGTCTGATTCCGAGCACTTCACTCAAGGTGGAAGCGCCGGCCGTTCAGTTCACCGGGGAGTCCCCCGAAGCGTCCGTTGACGAGCTGACCGTTCACAACCTGCCGTTCCGAATCCTTGACCCCGGTAACGGCACTGCCGCAATCAAGGTCACGTACACGGAGCCGGAGCCGGCCACGCCGTAAGGGAGTCCGCTCGTGTCCCGTAGCAAGTTCACCGTTCAGGTTGACGGTCTCCGTGAGTTTCAGCGGAACGTGCGACAGCTACGGGACAAGGAGCTGAACAAGACGATCCGGGGAGCGAACAAGAAGGCCGGTGACCTTGTCCTTCCCGCTGCTGTGCGTGAGTCCCCGGACGGGCACCGGGACGCTAAGTCGTCCAAGAAGTACCGTCCGGGGAAACTCGACAAGTCCATTAAGGTCGTGGCTTCTCAGAAGTCGGTGGCCATTAAAGCGGGCTCAGCGTCCCGTGTTCCCTACGCTGCCGCAATTCACTTCGGTTACCGGAAGCGACACATTCGCCCGAACCGATTCCTTTACCGCGCTATGGCTCGTAAGTCTCAGGCCGTAAGCGCGACGTACGAGCGGCTGATATCGCAGATCGTTCGTGACTACTTGGAGAGTGACTGACCATGCCCGCTCAGAAGCCGAAGCCTGCCGCTGACGACGTTCTGTCTCTCAAGATGGACAGCCTTACCGTTGGCGAGATTTGCGAGATTGAAGAGATCATTGACGGTCCGCTTGACGGTATGGCGAAGGCCGGAGCCCGCAAGGGCAAGCTGATTCTTGCCATGGCGTACGTCGTCAAGAAGCGCACGAACCCTGACTTCACCCTTGAGGACGCGAAGAACCTTCGCATTGAGTTCAAGGGCAAGGCGAAGGCGGACCCTACCGCGCCCAACGCGTAGTTGTTTGCGCGCGTCTCGTTGGCCACTTCAAGGGGCTTACGTGGCGTGACGTGCAGTCCCTTGAGCTGAGGGACTTCCGCGCGTTGGTGGATCAGATGAACGAAGACCTTGAGGCACAAGAGCGTGAGCACAACAGGGCTCAGCGCGGGGGACGTGGCCGGCCTTCCGGCAGCAATGGGGAGCGCCGTACTCCCGTCATGACGTAGGGGGTGCGCTGTGGCTGATCCCATTCGGATCACACTCATTGGCGACGCGGAAGAGCTGTCTCAGACGCTTGACGAAGCCGGGCAGGAAGTCAGCAAGTTCGGTGAGATAGCGTCCGGTCTCGCTCTCGCTGCCGGTGGTGCCATTGCCGCCGGTATCGGCATGGGCATTATGGACGCGCTAGAACAGGGGGCCGGCGCTGACCTGCTTGCCGCTCAGTTGGGCGCGTCCCCCGACGAAGCTAAGCGGTTGGGTGAGGCTGCCGGAGCCGTGTACGCGGACGGGTACGGGGAGTCCGTAGCTGACGCGAACGAAGCGCTCAAGTCCCTTTGGCAGCAAGGTCTAGTACCTGCCGGGGCTACTGCTGATGAGATGAGCCAAATCAGCAAGCAAGCCATGAACGTTGCAACGGTCCTGGGTGACGAAGTCGGTCCCACGTCCAATGCGGTCGGGCAGATGCTCAAGACCGGGTTGGCGAAGAACGCAACGGAAGCGTTCGACATTCTGACGAAGGGTGCTCAGGAAGGCGCGAACAAGTCGGAAGACTTGCTTGACACCTTCAACGAGTACGGCGTTCAGTTCAAGGGTTTGGGGCTTGACGGCAAGACGGCAATGGGGCTTCTGTCTCAGGGGCTCAAGGGTGGCGCGCGTGACGCTGACCTTGTCGCTGACAGCCTCAAGGAGTTCGGTCTTATCGTCCGGGCCGGTGGTGACACGGTCGATCAGGCGTACGCGAAAATGGGTCTCTCCGGCAAGGAGATGACGAAGGCCATTGCCGAAGGCGGACCGGCCGCTAAGAAGGCGCTTGACCAGACTCTTGACGGGCTCCGAAACGTCAAAGACCCTGCCGAACGTTCGGCTCTTGCCGTTCAACTTTTTGGTACTCAGGCTGAGGATATGCAAGACGCGCTTCTCAGTCTTGACCCTTCTAAGGCCGTTGACGACCTGGGCAAAGTTGACGGTGCTGCCAAGAAGGCCGGCGACACCATGCACGACAACGCGGCAACGAAGCTCAAGGCATTCAGCCGTGGGCTACAGCAAGACCTTGTTGACTTCCTGGGCGGAACGGTCATCCCGGCGGTATCGGCGTTTGCCGACAAGCTCAGTTGGGTTGGCACAGCCATTCAGACAACCGCGTCTTTCATCTCGCAGCACAGCACGACCTTCGGGATTATCGCCGGATTGATCACAACCCTGATCCTTCCCGCGCTGATCTCGTGGCTTGTGCAGCAAGGCATTACCGCTGCGGGTGTGGTCACGGGTTGGGTCACAACGGCAGCCGCGTCGGTCACGAGCGCAGCAACTCAGGTGGCAGCGTCATGGTCAACGATCGGGGGATGGATAGCAGCGGCAGCACGAGCCGTTGTCTCCGGTGCCGTGATCGTCGGTCAGTGGGTTCTCATGGGCGTTCAGGCCATGCTTCAAGCGGCTCGTATGGCAGCGGCATGGGTAATCGCCATGGGTCCGATTGCATGGGTCATTGCCGGGATCGTTGCCCTTGCCGCGCTGATTTGGGCCAACTGGGACACGATCAAGGAGTACACCCTTGAGGCTTTCGAATGGGTGTGGGAGAAGATCAAGGGTGTCTTCAACTTCATCAAGAACCTGTTCCTGAACTTCACCGGTCCCGGCCTGATCATCAAGCATTGGGACACGATCGTCACCGCTACAACGAACGCTTTCAAGTGGGTCAGGGATAAGGCGAAGGCTGGACTTGACGCCGTTGTTGGCTTCGTGAAGGGGCTACCGGGACGGCTCTTGTCGTCGCTGTCTTCGCTCGTGAGCGCGGGCAAGTCGATCGGTGGCAGCGTGATCGACGGAATCAAGAACGGGCTCAGCCGGCTAGGTGGCTTCGCGTCGTCGCTTGCGTCCGCTGTGGCTCGTGCCGCTAAGGGTGCGATCAACGGCGTGATTGATCTTCTCAACTACGCGATCCCGAACAAGCTGGGTTGGGGCAAGCTCAGCATTGATCTGCCTGCCAACCCGATTCCGAAGATTCGCGCCATGGGTGGACCGGCTTCCGGCGTGGTCCGGGTCGGTGAGCGTGGACCGGAAGAGGTTTACCTTCCCAACGGTTCGCGCGTCGTTCCGAACCACTCGCTTTCCGGCGGTAGTGGGGTCGTGGTCAACGTGCAGACCAACGCGGACCCGTTCGCTATTGGGCGTGAGGTCGCATGGGCGCTGCGTACGTCGCCGGCATAGGTCAGCCCACTCTCAAGAGTAGGCATAAGAGGGGGATGGAATGGCGGAGTTGAACGACTGGACGTGTGAATATAACGGGCTCGTCATGGGGGAACCCGACTCCGCCGTTTCCATCGTTGCCGTTGACGGGTTGCTGACGCTGCCGGAGATCCGGTCATCTGACCTGACTCTTGTGCAGCGCCACGGCTTGTACGCGGGTGACGACTACATGAACGGTCGAACGGTGACCGTGACCCTTGAGGTCTACGGCAGCACGCGTGAGGAGTTCACTCAGGCGCTCGTGGACTTGCAAGCGGCGTTCATGCCGGGGGACGTTGAGAAACCGTTGCGCTTCCGGTTCCCCGGTGTGGCTGCCGATCAGACCGGTTACGTCATGGCGCGTCCACGGAAGCGGAGCGCCCCTCTTGACCTGAACTTCGCAAACATGGTGTGCAACGTCGTCGTTGAGTTGTACGCCACGAGCCCTTACGTGTATGGCGACGCTCCCCGTGAGTCGGTGGTGCGGAGCTACGAGCGCGAACAGGATGCTAGCGGGCTCACCTTCCCGGACGCTGTGCCGTGGGTCGTGAGTGGTTCGGGCGCTCCCCCGCCGGACCCGATTACGTGGCTGACTCAGTACGGGTCGGTTACCGCTCGTCCCCAGGTCGTCATAACCGGTGGGGCTTCTCCCACGCTGTGGGACGACACAACGGGACAGTTCTTCTCCGTGGATCACGACGGAGACCTAGTCATTGACAGCGCCGGAATGACCGTGACGACGGTTGCCGGTCAGGACATTACGGGGCTCGTGAAGGTTGGTTCCGTGTGGCCGGAGTACGGTCCGGGACTTCACCGGCTGAGGCTGACGAGCCGTGACGAATTCACTTCCGCACGAGCGGTCATTACGTGGGTAGATAGGTGGGTCTGACATGGCGGGTTTTGCATGGTTTCAGGACGGTGTTTCGTACGGCGGTAACGACCTTGCGAACTTCAATAGCCTGAGCGTCCCACGTCAGGGCATGACCCATCTGTTCGCGTCCACTACTGACTTTCTCCTGAACAGTGACCAGACTGCCCGCACGGTGTCTGTGGGTTCCGGGAACGTGTTCTTGGGGCTGACGGCCGGTGGTGCAACGTGGGCATGGTCCCCCGGTGCGACCGTGGCTGTCCCGACTGCCTCAAACGTGAACCCGCGTAGGGACCTGATCGTTGCCCGGCTCACGACGCTCGCTGACGACGGTACGAACGGCGTGGCAATCGAGATCGTTCCCGGCACTCCGGCGGCAACTCCGGTGGCTCCGGCTCGTCCCGCGAACGCCGTTGCGCTGGGTTGGGTGGACGTACCGAAGGCCACGACCACGTTCACGCTTACCGTCACGCGGTATCAGGGACAGTACCGGGATCAGGCAGCGTTGGCCGGCCGAAGCACTATCGCCATTGATTGGGCGGGACAGCTTCCGACCGCTTCCACTGTCGGTGTCGGTGCCACCGTGTACGACATTGGCACTAATCAGCGTTGGAGACGGAAGGCTGACGGTACGTGGTTCACGACCGACCCCGGACCGTGGCAGGCAGTCACGCTGTCCAACTATCAGGCTTCTGACGGAACGAACGTGGCGGTCTCCGGGACGCTGTACGTGCGCGAGTCTTCCACCATGTGGGAGTTCTCCGGGCGCGTGGATCTCTCCCCCAGCAAGGCACCGGGACAGCTCGTGTCCATCGGTTCCGTACCGGCGGCAATCAGCCGGCCGAAGGTCAACACGTACGGCACGATCGGTCAGACCTTTTTCTCTGCCACGGGGGCTGACGCACGTCTTGGGTTGATGACGAGCGGTGGGCTTGAGCTGGGAGCGGTCGGCGCGATCAACGCGCTGTATATCAACTTGCAGCTCAGCAAGAGCCCTTACAACACGTAACCTGCCTACTCTCAAGAGTGGGCTAGCTAGGGGGGAACCCATGCCCGCTGCCCGCTATGAAGTCTTGCAGACCGTTGCGAAGACCGGCGAAGTTGTCGGCTCACTTCCGGTCACCGGGATTCAGTACGGCGAGACGCTGAACGCAGCGGGTACCGCAACGGTTGGGATGCCGCTCAAGGCTGCCGACCCGGACACGTTGGAGCCGGGCAAGAGCGCGCTCGTCATCACGCGAGACGACGAGCCCGTTTGGGGCGGAATGCTGTGGACGGCAACGGCTGACCTTGAAGCGGGCACGCTGTCAATGAACGCGTCCGGGTGGCACTCGTATTACTCGACGTGCTACCTGGGCGGGTTCCGTGAGGGCTTGAGCGACAACGGCAGGCTTCCCGGCAGGTGGTTGGGCTACAAGGGCAACAAGGATCAAGCCCTTCTGTTGCGCGACTGGATTGAGGTTGCCAACGACGAAGGCGGTATTGGAACTGACACGTCGTGGCTCAACACGACCGGCCGTATTCGTTCCCGTAGCTGGGGCTTCTCGGAGTTCAAGAACACAGCGGAAGCGATCAACGAGCTTGCCGACGAAGACGGGGGCTTTGACTTCCGGTACGAGACCTATTGGCGCGCTGACGGGACCGTTGGAAACCGCTTCTTGATGAGTGGGCGGGGGCGGAACGTAATCCCTTCCGCTCTAGTACACAGAGAGAATTGCAACGTCACTCAGGTTTCGTACGACGGAAGCAAGCTAGCAACGCGCTCGTTCGCGTTCGGGGCTGACCTGGGTACAGGCGTGAAGCCCTACGCGTGGAAGTCGAACGACCTTGACACGCCGGCACTGACCCACGTTGCCACGTACAGCGACTTGAAGGCTACGGGGGACCTGATCCCGAAGGCCAACGCGATTGCCGCTGTGGGTCGTCAGGTCATTGCGATTCCGACGCTGACCCTGTATCCGGGCATGTTTGATCCGCTGCCCTTCCTGCCCGGTGCGATCGGCACTGTTCAGGTGGACTCAGGGTACGTCCGCTTGCTCGAAGACTTCGTACTGACTGAGCGACGCGTTGACGTTGACGTGAACGGCACTGAGACCGTCGCGCTTTCCCTTGCGAGTAAGGACGTTTTCCAAAATGGCGATTCAAGCTAACGCGCTTCCGCCTTCGCTCATAACTGAGCTGAACGAAATGAAGCGGCGCATTACCGCGCTTGAGCGTAAGCCGAAGCTGGGCAGCGTGAATGAGCGGCTGCCCTTTAGCTCGTATCAGTCCCCTTCGCTTGAGGGGACTCAAGGAGCGGAGTACACGCACTCTCTTGGAGCGATTAACTCAACGGGTCTGAATCAGCCGGTACTCATCCTTGGGATTCCGTTTCATCTGCCCCAGGGTGCGAGCGGACCTCTTGACGTATCTGTGACCGTGTGGATTAGGGACATGGTGACCGGCGCGAAGACGAAGGAAACGACCATTGACAAGGCTGATGACTGGCCGGCTCCGGACAACGGCTTTACGCGCACGATCACGTGGGCATGGAAGCACCCTCAGCCGATCGGCTTTGACGACGGTCAGGATTGGAAGGGCTTTGCCATTGACTACCGCGTGAACAAGCGCGTGACGGTGGACGGCGAGTCTCTGACGGTCGGCATGGGTAACCCGTTTCTGGTCACCGGTGTGCCGCTGGGCACGTTCATTGAGGAGTCCAGCGACGGCAACCCGCGCATTGGCGGAGCCCTGACCCCGACTGACGGAAGCCCGGTGACATGGACGGGATGACGGACCTTGCCGGAGTCGCTGAGATCGTCGGGGGCGCTGCCCTTTTCCTAATGCTCGTGTACCGGCAGGTGAAGACCGGTGCGCGGGACGCATGGCGCGACGAAGCCGAAGCACAGACCGCACGAGCCGACCGGCTGACCGAAGAGGTTGCCACGCTCGTAACCGAAGTCCGCGCATTGCGGGACGAGAACGCTGGACTCCGTCACGAAGTGGCTGAGCTTCGCGCTGAGAACCGTGAGCTTCGGCAGCACATTGACCGACTTCTGAACAGGGGGACAGATGACACAGCCCGTTGAGACCTACCCGCTGCCCCCCAGCATCGTGACCGTCAAGGTCAAGGGGCAGTACCGGGGTCCGGACGGAAGGGGGCTACAGGGAACGGTTACCTTCACGGGTCCGGGTCTCCTGACGTTCCCTGACGCTGACCTGTTCGTTGCCGGTCCGGTCGTCGCGCGTCTGGACGAGTTCGGCGCGTTTGAGGTGACGCTTCCCGCTACGGACAACGAAGGTATGAACCCTTCGGATTGGTCGTACACGGTGAAGGAGAACCTGACCGGTGTGACCGGGGCTCGTACCTTCGCTCTCCTTCTCCCGAAGGACACAGCGGAGATTGACCTTGCGGACGTTGCGCCGGCTGACCCCACGACCCCGACTTACGTTCCCGTTCCGGGTCCCCAGGGCGCGAAGGGTGACACGGGCGCTCCGGGTTCCCAGGTGTACACGGGTAGCACCGTTCCTGCTAGCACGCTGGGTGTGGACGGTGACGTTTACAACCAATACGAGACGACGACGATCCTGGGTGTCACGAGCACGACCGTGACGACGTACAGCAAGTCCGCCGGTACGTGGGTTCAGGCCGGTAACGTTCGTGGCGCAGCGTGGTACGTCAACTCAGGGACCACGTCCGCCGTAGGGACGAAGCCGGGTGACATGCTGCTTCGTACTGACTCCGGTGACCTCTTCCAGCGCACTGCCACCGGTTGGGGCAGCGTGGTCGGGAACATCAAGGGTCCGAAGGGTGACACGGGCTCAACGGGTGCCACGGGGGCTCAGGGTGCGCCCGGTGTGGTGCAGTCGGTCAACGGCACGAGCGCTGCCGCTGTCACGGTTGATCTCGCGTCTGTCCTTGCGGCCGGCGCTACTGCTTCCGGTGCGGTGACCCTGACGAACCCTTCCGGCGTGGCGCTGACCATGCAGGGGAACGGGACGACCAACCTTGCGGAGTGGAAGAACGCTTCCGGCACACTCGCTACGCGTATCGGTTCCAACGGCAACTTCGTCGCTCAGGGTGTGGCGTACTACGTGGGCGGGCTTCAACTGGGTTCCACGAGCGCTGACTTCGGTGGTGGTGCGGGTGCCATCCTGGGCGTTGACGACGCTGTCACGGTGCCGACCACGAACCCAACCGGTGGTGTCGTTGTCTACTCGCAAGGTGGCGTTCTCAAGGTCCGGCAGGCTGACGGAACGGTTGTGTCGGTCGGCTCCGGCGGTACGGGTGCGGTCAGCTCCGTCAACACGAAGACCGGTGACGTTGTCCTGAGCGCAGCGGACGTGAGCGCTGTACCCACGAGTGAGAAGGGTGCTGCGAACGGCGTTGCGACACTGGACGCGTCCAGCAAGATTCCGACCGCTCAGGTTCCGTCGCTCACGAGCACGTACGTTGCTGTGTCAACGCGTGGCGTGGCGAACGGTGTTGCGACACTGGACGCGAACGCTGACGTTCCCATTGCGCAGATTCCCGACGTGGCGCGGAACTCGTGGACTCCTCAAGCCCTGGGCTTCAAGGCGTGGTCCCTTGATCCGGGCGGAGTGGCGAACCCGGCAGCGAAGTACCTTGTCCCTCAGCGGCTGTACCTCACGGGCTTCAACATCACGGAGAGCACCACCGTGACGAAGGCTGTGCTGTTCGCTCGTGGGTACGGCGGAGTTTCGACCAACCGCTACATGGCCGGTATCTACAGGGAAGACGGAACGCGCGTCGTCGCGTCGTCTGCTGTGGCGCTGACCATGGCCGGTCAGGAATCGGGCGTACTTCCTGCCATGGCAAGCAACCACATTGGCGCTGTACCGCTCACGCTCACGTCAACGACGCTGACCCCTGGGCGCTACTGGGTTGCGTGGCTCATGACGACCGGCGGAACGGCTGACTTCTCGTTCTACCACGTGCAGAACGAAGCGCCTGTTGCCACGGCCAACTTCTTTATGACGACCACGCCGTTCGCGCGTGCATGGTATTTGGCCGCTCAGTCCACGCTTCCGACGACCGTGAGTCAGACGAACACGGCTGCCCTTGCCGACCACGACATTCCGATTGTGGCGCTTGCCTAACCGCTTGCGCCGAACTCGTGAGCCCCTGCCCTGGGAATGGGCGGGGGCTCTTTTCATGGAAGGGGAACGCTCTTGTCTGCTGTAGACAAGGTCATATCCGTTGCGAAGGCCGAAGTGGGTTACCGAGAAGGTTTCTCGAACGGCCACTACAACAACAAGAACAAGTTCAGCCCTGCTGTCCCCGGTCTTGAGTGGTCGAACTATCAGCCATGGTGCGCGACTTTCGTGAGCTGGGCTGCACTCGTGGCCGGCGTGGCTGATCTGTACCCGCGTACCGCGTCGTGTGCAACCGCTGTGTCGTGGTTCAAGAACAAGGGGCGCTTCTCGGAGTACCCGGCGGTTGGGGCTCAGATTTTCTTTGGCTCCGGTGGTGGGTCGCACACGGGCATTGTGTACGCCTATGACGCGGATTACGCGTACACGATTGAGGGCAACACGAACGATTCCGGCTCCGCTGAGGGGAACGGCGTGTACCTCAAGAAGCGTGCGCGACGAGACGCGTACGTGTACGGGTACGGATACCCGGAGTTCCCGGAGGGGATCAAGTCGGCTGACCCGAAGTTCGCGGGTGAGGCTCCGAAGCCTTCCGTTCCGGCGAAGCCGACCACGCCCCCGAAGCCGAAGTACGAGCCCTTCCCCGGTGCGGCGTGGTTCAAGAAGAACCCGAAGAGCCCGATTGTGACTGCCATGGGGAAGCGGCTCGTGGCCGTTGGGTGCTCCGCGTACAAGGACGGTCCGGGTCCCCAGTGGACTGACGCGGACAAGGCTTCGTACGCGAAGTGGCAGCGGAAGCAGGGTTACACGGGTGCCGACGCGAACGGTTGGCCCGGTAAGACCACGTGGGACGCGCTCAAGGTCCCGAACGTCTAGGAGGTACAAGCATGGGTGAGCACAGCAAGGCCGGCGGAGTGTCGGCAGTCAGCGCGGTCTTCTCGTGGGTCGGCAAGCACAAGGTCAAGATCCTTGCCTTCTCTGCGGGTGTCGTCGCTGCGGTCACTGCGGTCAAGCCTGACTTCCCCGGTGCCGCTGTCATGGGCGCGCTGCACGTCCTGTTGGGCGCGTAAGGGAATCCCCTCCGCTCTCCTTCCGGTGGATAGATCATCTGCCGGAAGGGGCACGGAGTGCGTTTCAAGCACGTCGGTTTGATCGGCAAGGCGCGGAGCGGCAAGGACAGCGTGGCCACGCGGCTCGTGCAGTCTCGTGCGTACACGCGGGTTGCCTTCGCTGATCCGCTTAAGGCCATGGTCATGCAGACGAACCCGCTCGTTGAGACGAGTCCCGGTGTGGTGGTCCGGCTTGCTGCCCTGATCAACGACGTTGGTTGGGAGTACGCGAAGGACCGGTACCCGGAAGTTCGTCGGCTCTTGCAGTCCACGGGCGAGACCGTACGGCTGCACGACGAAGAGTTTTGGGTTCGCCTTGCACTGCGGAAGGTGGACGCTGCGGACTCGTGGAACCTGCCGGTCATCATCACGGACGTTCGGTACGAGAACGAAGCCTTCGCGCTGCGGCAACGTGGCTTCGCGCTGATCCGGGTCACACGACCGGGGGCCGGCGCTGGGGAGAACGCGGAGCACAAGAGTGAGACCGCGCTTGACTACGTGAAGACTGACCTGACGATTGGAAACACGGGCACGCTGGACGACCTGAACAGGATCGTTGACAGCCTGCTTCTCCCCCGGAGCTGACGAGACAGCCCCTCACTGACTGACCTTCGGGTTGGTCGGTGGGGGGCTTTTTCGTGTCCCTGACTTGTCAGTGCCTACTCTTAAGAGTAGTCTCTTCCTTGTCGGAACAACACGGAGGGGGCAGCAATGATCAAGCGCGCGAAGGACGTAACCCTTGGGGATGTGCTCGTGACTGAGTCGGGGCTGACGGACGTGAAGACGGTCAGCACGGACATGATCACGGGTACCACGATGATCGGTTGGGGCAAGGATGCGCTGATCTTCCTTCCTAACGAACAGGTCGAAACGCTGACCGACTGAGTTCGTACAAGCGGTAAAGCTTTGGTAACACGGTCAGCCTACTCTCAAGAGTGGGTTGGCCGTTCCGATAGGGTGAGCACGCAAGCATGACAGGGGCAGACAGCATGACCGCCGTAACCGCACCGACCGGGTACCGCACCTTCTACTTGGGCAAGGGTAAGTACGTCCACGCGGCTCAGGACAGCGACACGGTCACGCTGTGCAAGAAGCCGATTACAACTGTCCGGCTTGCCCACACGCCTTATGTCTCGTGCACTCAGTGCGCGAAGGTTGCGCTTAAGATGATCACTGACGAGCCGTCAGGCACCGAAGGGGAACAGGACATGCCGAAGGCCGGCGCAAAGCTTCCGTGGCGACTGACTTTCCAGTACTCCACTCAGGACAAAGCTTCCACGAACGCGTACTACGACGCGGAGAGCGCGGAGCGTGCCGCTGACGAGATGCTTGCCGCTGCCGACACACACGGCTCGTCCGTCACGCTCACGATCAGCAACCGGGAAACCGGCGAAAGCTACACATACCCGAAGGAAGACACCATGCCCGCGAAGAACTCCAACCCTTCCGACGCTACGAACACGGACGTTGACGCGCTGATGAGCGAAGTTCACGCCACCGTGGATCAGATCAAGGCCATTGAGCCGGGCAGCGAAGGCGCGACCACTCAGGCCAACGAACTCAAGGCTGAGGCGGAAGAGAAGATTCGTCAGCTTCCCCAGGGCAAGCGCACTGCGCTACGGAAGTCGGTCAACGAAGCGCACAAGGCAGCGACCACGAAGCCGGAGCCGGCGGAAGCCCCCGCACCTGCCCCCGCGTCCACCACTGTCGTTGTTCGGCAGGCTGAGAACCCTCTTGAGATTGAGGGCATTCCGGATCTCGTCTCTCAGTCCATCAAGGCTTTCAAGGACGGAGTCAAGTACGGGCTCAAGCTCTCCGAAGTCGGTGAGACCGTCGCGCGCACCATGCTTGAGATGCGTCTTAAGATGACGCACAACGCTTCGGGTCTGCCTGACCTGACGTCAATCGAAAAGAAGACGAAGAACGCTGCCGGTCTCGTGTACGACGGAGCGCGCAAGGGTGTCAGCGCGGAAGACACGAAGACGAACGACGCGCACGACGCGTTGCAGAAGGCCACACAGAACAAGATGGCTGACATTCTCGTTGGGTGGCTCCGTGACTTCGACTCGTCCCCGAACCCGGACGAAGCCCTTGAGACCGCGCGTCTGTACTTCCCGGAAGCGGCGAAGCTCGTTGAAGACGGGCGAAAGATGATCGCTGAGGGTGAGGCGGAAGAGGGGGACGAAGACGTTTACACGTCCCTGACCGAAGCGATTTACGCCGTGTACGAGCACGCGGGCATTGAGCTTCCGCGCTACGGCCGTACCGAGATCCAGCGCTTCAACTACCGCGTGAAGCAACTCGACGCGGCTCGTAAGGAGCTTGACGCGGCTCGTGACTCGCTGGACGACGACGAGCTTCCGAAGGACGAGAAGGAGAAGCTGACCGCGAAGGTCACGGAGCTTGAGGAGAAGGCGAAGGGGATCACGGAGGAGATTCCCGCTGAGTGGCTTGAGAAGGCCACGCCGGAGAAGACCGCGAAGCAGCGTGCGGCGGACAAGGTTGCCCGCGCTACGAAGCTGACGGAGAGCGTCACGAAGGCTGTCAAGAAGCTTGAGGGTGCGGAGCGGCAGGAAGTCAGCACGTCGCTCGTCTCGCTGGGGCGGAACCTGATCACGAACGTCACGGCGGACACGAGCAAGCTGACCGACGACGAGAAGGCGGATCTCAAGTCTCAGCTTGAATCGCTCGTCACGGTCCTTGCGGGTGAGGCTGCCAAGCTGTGAGCTGACCCCAGCGCGACCACGAGCCCCCGGCTCTTCCACAGCGGAAGGGACCGGGGGCTTCGTCGTGTAGAAGTGCAGATTTGTAGGTCTCCCAGGAACAACAATAGAGATCCATAAGAGAAACCGGGTCGGAGTGCAAACGTGCACTTCTGCACCTGCCGCTGAAAAGCCCTTCCGCTCAAGGACTAGTGCAAACGAATCCCTGAGCCCGGAAGGGGCACCCATGGGCAAGATCCGAACTCTCTACAGGGGCGGAAGTCGCTTCTACCTGAACACTGCCTTCCCGGACAACGTGTATCCGGGCGTGACGAGCGTGATCGGGATGCTTCCCAAGCAGAACTTCTTGGGTCCGTGGAACGCGCGCATGACCGCTGAGCTTGCGGTTGACTCCATTGACTTCGTGGCGCAGATGGCTGCACGCGACCGGGACGGAGCCGTTGACTATCTCCGGGGCGCTGCCCGGCGGTACACGAAGGTTCGCGCTGACGTGGGCAGCATGGCTCACGACCTGTTTGAGCGCATGATTCGCGGTGAGGGTGGCTTCACCGATCGGGACTCGTTCGGCAGGTTCACCACGCCTGTTCACCCGGACATGACCCCGTACCGCAAGCACTTCGCTGAGTTCCTTGAGGCGGTGAACCCGGAACTCGTCCGCGCGGAAGACGTGGCTTGGAGCGACACGCACGAGTACGCCGGCTCTTTCGACGTGGTCATGTACGTGTGGCTTGACGACAACGGCAACCCGACCCCGGACCGCTCCGGCAAGCGTCACCTGATCATGGGTGACTGGAAGACCAGCAAGGCCACTTACCCGGACGTGGCGCTTCAGATGAGCGCATACGCCAACGCGGACTTCATCATTGACGCGGACGGCAACCGGGAACCCATGCCTGAGTTTGACGGTGCTGCCGTTCTGCACATCACTGACGAACAGTGGGCGTTCAAGCCGGTCGTCATTGACGACGAAGTCTTTGAGGAGTTCCTTCGTCTCCGTGGCACGTTCAATTGGGACCGTGACCTGAGCCGGCGGGTTGTCCTCAAGCCGATCGCGTCCAGCAAGAGCCGACTCGTCACCGGTACGCAGCGGAGGGGCTGACTCATGCTCGCTACGCACACGAGCCGAATGCACGAGTTCAGTCTTCACATGAAGTCTGACGAAGTCGTTGACGTGATCAACGAGTGTGCCGACGCGGTCAACACGGCGCGTGAGCTGGGGCTTGATCTCCCGAAGCTTGCCGCTGTCCACACGAAGCTGAATGCCCTCTTGGGAGATAAGGAGCAAACCCGCGCGTGAGCGGTCCGAACTGTCTTTGCAACCCTCAGAAGTCGGGGCTGTGTGGCTCGTGCGGAGGGTGAGGGAATCCCCTTCGCTCAAGTCCCACTGACCCCAACGGAAGGAACCAAGACAATGGCGAAGCGGAACACTGCGGCGGACGCTGCCGGTCTCGTGGGCGCGCTCGTGCTTCTCGTGGCGCTCATCATGTTCGTGCCGTGGCTCGTCATGCTCCTCTTCGGCGTGTGGCACAGCGTGCGGCCGGCTGTCCCGGCAATCGGCTTCGGTGAGGCGTGGCTTCTCGTGGCTATCACGGGGCTTCTGACGGCTCCGGTCCGCTCGAACAAGTCCAACTAGCCTCACCCCAGCGTTAGCCCCTCAGCGACCCACTCACGGGCGTTGGGGGGCTTTCGTGCGTCCGGGGTCGGAATCCCCTCCGCTCCGGTAAGAGCATGACCAACCACACGTTCACGGCATGGCCGAAGACCCCCCGACTCCTCCGCACGATCGTCGTTACGGAGAAGCTTGACGGGACCAACGCGGCAATCCACATCAGCACCGTTCCGCACGTCCCCGCGTGGACCGACTTCCCGCCCGGCTCGTACTCCGTCGTGGTGGACGGTACCCGCTACGTCCTCACCGCTCAGTCCCGGTCCCGCGTCATCACTCCGGGCAAGGGCAAGGACAACTTCGGCTTTGCCGGTTGGGTGTACGAGAACGCCGAAGGTCTCGTTCGTGCGCTGGGCACCGGTGTGCACTTCGGTGAGTGGTGGGGCTTCGGCATTCAGCGCGGATACGGGCTGCCTGACCGTCGCTTCTCGCTCTTCAACACGGACCGACACAAGGACGTGAACGTTCGTCTCGGCAGCGCGATTGTTGAGCCGGCTCCGGTGCTCTATCAGGGCATGTTCAGTCAAGCGGAGATTGAGAACGCGCTTGTTGCGCTTGCTTCGCGCGGCTCCGTCGCTGCCCCCGGCTTCATGAACCCGGAAGGCGTGTGCGTGTGGCACTCACAGACGCGGCAGGTGTTCAAGGTGACCCTTGACAACAACGACGCGGGGAAGTGGGAGACCGCGTGAAGCTTCCCGAAGGGCTCTTCTACCGCGTGCAGTCGGCAAGCTTCGGCCGTGCGCTTGAAGTCCAGTTGAGGCAGCGTCGCCGGATCGGGTCGCGTCTCCTTGAGGAAACCTACGTCTACCCGGAAGAGCACCCGACACCCGAACAGGCCGTTGAGACCGCGAAGGCGCGCGTCTTCCTTCGGCACGTTGAGAACGAAGAGGCACGAGCGGCGTACCGCGCTGCCCTCAAGCTCACCGGGGATCATCCCGCGTGAGTCCCCTGAGCCCCCTTGTCTGGCCTTCGTGGTCGGGCAGGGGGGCTTTCTCGTGCCCTGGGAATCCCTTCGGCTCTAGCGCCCATGCAGAGAGCAACGGAGCGGCGGAAGGCCGGAACGGTCGGCAGACACCTTCGGGTGCGTGGACACGACCTGACCCCTTCCGCCGTTCCCTCAATCCCATGGGGAGCACGCAGCATGGCGAAGCAGAGCATTTGGGCCGGAGACGAAGACAACAAGCCGAAGGAGCGGAAGACCTACGCTGACGACTCCGTTGGCCGGCTGCACTCCGGTACGTCGGAGGTGAACGAACAGGGCAAGACCGTTGGCGTAGCGCTCTCGGAGTGGCGTTTCAGCACCGGTGAGAAGCACGTTGCCGAAGCCGTGGCTCAGCTCTTCGGGGGCACTCCCGTTGAGAACGAAGAGAGCACGTCGGAGAACTTCATTGACGTGTTCACGAGCGCGACGAAGATTCCCGTCATCCTTGAGGCGGACGGTATCCACTGGGACATGAAGCAGTGGATCAACGGCAAGCTCAAGCACCACTGCGACGGTTTCAACTTCGTCAGCCACCCGAAGGACGAGAAGCTTGTTGGGTCTCCGTGCGGGTGCCCTTCCCTGTTCGCTGAGCGGAAGCAGGCAGCGAAGGACGACGACGGACCCGGTCCGTCCATCACGATCACCTTCAAGCTTGCCGACGACCCGGAGCTTGGGGAGTTCAAGTTTCAGACAGGCGCGTGGACGCTCCTTGCCGTTCTGCACGAGTCGGAAGACGCGCTTGCCCGGATCGGTCAGGGTGGCCCGGTGCTCGCTGAGCTTGAGCTTGAGCCGGTTGACTTCGTGATCAAGAAGGGTCCGAAGCGCGGAACTCCGGTCTCGTACATCAAGCCCGTGATCCGGGTCAAGAAGTCGTACAACGACGCGATTGCCGACGAGCGGTGAGCGTCGTCCCGCAGCATCCGACGGAGCTTCCCGCAGCAAGTGACGAGACGATCCGTCTTCCGCTGTGGGACTTCTCGCCGGCCATGCGCAACGCCGTGATCCACGAGCGACGCGTTCGCTTCGGCGTGTACGAAGAGACCGGAGATCCTGAGTATGGGTAAGCGCGGCATTGTCGCTGACTATGCCGGTGAGCCCCTATATCCGGGTGATCTCGTCAACTACCCCTCACGTCAAGGGAACGGGGTGCGTGCGTCGGACGCGATTGTTCGCCGCACGTACTTCGTCCGCGTTGAGGGGCGCAAGTTCCCCATGCTCAAGGTGCAGCCGACCGGCACAGACAGCCGTTCGGAGAAACCGCGCAAGACACTACGGGCTGAACACGTAGCGGCAACTCATGTGCGCCTTCTGCGGAGCAACGTCACCGGGGAACAGGACGAAGGCAAGTAGGCGCGACACGGGCCGGACGGTACTCACACGGGTGCTGTCCGGCCCGTTGTCGTTTCAACCCACTCTTGAGAGTAGGCAACATGCAAACCGGCATGTTCATTGGTCCCGACGCGGCTCCGGCCATGGGGGACGTACGCGCGCTGAGCCACGGGGACACCGTGTATCTCAGGGCAGGCGTAACCGACCGGAAGGATTGGGCGCGCTACGCCGACGCGCTCAGCACTGCTATCACTCGTGGCGCGTCCGTTGTGTGGTGGGACTAGTGAAGGTGTGTCGGCACTGCGGACGAGCGAAGCCCGCTGAACAGTTCCTTGCCGGGAAGGCGAAGCGTCCGTCAAGCTCGTGCGCCACGTGTCGCCGGAAGCGGGCAGCGGACCACCGGAAGCAGTATTACGCGAAGTTGCCGCCGGACAAGCGCCACGAGCTGACGCACCGGAAGCGCGCGAAGGAGTACGGCGTTGAACACGAGTCGTACAGCCGTACAGAGATCATGCGGCGTTGGGGCTACCGCTGTGCGTACTGCGACAAGCGCGCCACGCACCTTGACCACGTCCACCCGCTGAGCAAGGGGGGTGCCGACAAGGCTTCCAACATGCTCCCCGCGTGTGCCGGCTGCAACTTGAGCAAGGGTGCGAAGACGCTTGCGGAGTGGGCGGAGACCTTCGGACCGGTCGTGTAGGAATCCCCTCCGATCAAGCACGGGCAACCGGAAGAAAGAGGGTGGCCCGTGGACTTCAAGGACGTACTTGCACGGTTCGGGACCGTGACCGAAGAGGCGGACGGTGGGTATCTCGCTAAGTGCCCGGCACACGGGGACTCCCGTCCGTCGCTTCGGATTTGGCGCGGTGACGATCTCAAGGTTCGGCTCACCTGCCGTGCGGGATGCGACACCAACAAGGTTCGTCTTGCTGCCCGGCTCAACTGGAATGACCTTTTCAACGCGACCGGCGACGGTCTCACGGTGCCGAAGGAGAAGCCCGCGCTCGTGGGTACCGCTCTCACTGCTCAGCTTGCAATGTACGTGGACAAGACCGTTGCCGCGTTCGTCGGTACTTCGGAGTGGGGTCAGCGGGCTCGTGGCTACGCGCTTGACCGCTTCGGTCTCGACAGTGCCACGGCTGCCGAACTTCTCGTTGGTGTGGACGACGGACGCGTTCCGGGTCTTGACTACACGGACAGCGAAGGACGAGCCCGCAACTACCGTTCCCGTGGCTTCCGTCAGTTCCCCCGGCTCACGGTCCCGCTGCACGACTTCAACGGCGTAGCCCGTGGCTTGCAGGGGCGAGACCTGACCGGACACTGTCCCGGACGGTGGCTGTCCCTCAGCAACCCGGAGGGGCTTCGGTGGGGTCAGTACGGCGTGTTCAGGGGCTCCGGCGGGTACGCGGTCACGATCGTGTCTGAGGGACCCGGAGACGGTCTCACGTCGGTTGCGGTCGGGTACGACGCGGTATGTATCCGTGGCGCGTCCCTTGCCGGAAGCCCTGACCTTCTCGCTGAGCTTGCAGCCGGCCTTGCCGGGACTCAGGTCATTGCCGCCGGAGACAACGACGAAGCCGGGCAGCGCTTCAACCGTGCGCTTGCCGAAGGTCTCAAGCCGTACGGCATTGAGGTTTACGCGCTCCCCATTCCCAACCTGGGGCCGAAGACTGACCTGACGAAGTGGCGCGAGACGACCGGCGACGACTTCCCAGGGCTCATGCACGGCGCGGTGAAGTCGGCTCGTCCGGTGGTGGACCGTGCCGTTGCTGAGGCTGCCCAGCGCAAGGCCACGGTGGCGAAGCGGACCGGTGCTGTCACGGTGTCCGACGATCAGGGACGTGACGCGGCTGACATTCTCGCTGATCTCGTGCGCACGTACGGGGAGAGCGACGCTATGAACGCTCATGCGCTCGTTGCGTGGTCTGACGGAAGGATCAAGTACGCGCCCGGTCTCGGCTTCCACACGTGGAACGGCGTTACCTGGGAGCGGTCGGAGCACAAGGTTCGTCAGGAGATCCACCGCATGGGCGCTGCGCTCGTGTTGGCCGGCAACGCTCAGGAAGCACGCGGGTTCACCATGACGACGCGCATTGACGCTCTCATGACGGAGCTTCGCAGCGTGCCCAGCGTGTACGTCAACGCGGACGAGTTCGACGCGGCTCCGCACCTTCTGAGCTTCCGCAACGGTGTCGTTGACCTTCGGACCGGCACGCTCCGGGACCACGACAAGAACGACATGCTCACGGTCTCGCTGCCGATTGAGTACGACCCTGACGCGCTGTGCCCCCGGTGGGAACAGTTCCTTACGGAGATTTTTCCGGGGAACCCTGACCTTGTCGGCTACATGCAGCGGCTCACGGGCTACGGGATCACGGGCAACACGTCGGAACAGTGTTTCGGGGTTTTGTGGGGGAAGGGTGCCAACGGCAAGAGCGTCTTCACGGACACCCTGACGAGCGTCTTCGGGAACATCACGAAGACCACGCCGTTCGCCACCTTTGAGGACAAGGGCAGCGGCGGAATCCCGAACGACATTGCCGCGCTTCGTGGTGCCCGGCTCGTCATGGCTTCGGAAGGCGAGAGCGGCAAGCCCATGTCGGAAGCCGTGTTGAAGCGCGTCACGGGCAAGGACAAGGTCACCGCGCGCTTCTTGCGTCAGGAGTTTTTCACCTTCGCGCCCACGTTTCTCATTCTTCTCGCCACGAACCACAAGCCCCGCTTCAAGGGTGCTGACGAAGGTCTGTGGCGACGCGTCAAGCTCATCCCCTTCAACCGGTACTTCGCTCCGCACGAGCGGGATTACGACCTTGACAAGAAGCTTCTTGCTGAGGCTGCCGGGATCGTGGCATGGGCTGTGCGTGGTGCTGTCGAGTGGTACGCGTCCGGCCTTCGTGACCCGGATTCCATCACGTCCGCTACGCGCGATTACCGCGCCACGTCCGACGCGTTGGCCGGCTTCTACTCCGAAGACCCTTCGGTTCCCGCTGTGCTCGTGAAGTCTGAGGGTGCCGTGATGCTGGGCGGGGACGCGTTCAATCACTACTTGGATTGGTGCGAAGCCGAGAACCTTCCCAGCAAGGAGCGTTGGACGCGACGAGCGTTCTTCTCCGCCATGGAAGAGCGCGGCGTGTCCCGTAAGCGGGTGGCGAAGGGCAACGCGTTGGTCGGTGTGCGCCTTGCTGACGAGCCGGACAAGTCCACGGGACCCGGAATCTTCGGTCAGGGCTAGGTGGGAATCCCCTCCGCTCTCAGACAGGTAACAGCAACCCAATGAGAGCGGAGGGGCACCCGGTGCCAATCCTTGAGCTATGCGCGGGTTACGGCGGTCTCGGTATCGCAGTAGAAGCGCTCACCGGAGACAAGGTCACGGTCGTTGCGGAAGTCCACAAGGCAGCGTGCGAAGTCATGGCGTACCGCTTCCCGGACGCGCCGAACATCGGTGACGTGAGGTACGCCCCGTGGCACGAGTTCACGGGCGAAGTGGACACCATCACTGCGGGCTTCCCGTGTCAGGACATCAGCAATGCCGGAAGGCGTGAGGGGATCAAGGGTGAGCGCAGTGGAATTTGGTTCAACATCGCTGACGCAATACGGGTCATTCGACCGCGACACGTGTTCTTGGAGAACGTCGGAGCTATCCGAAATAGGGGGCTCGGATCGGTCCTCACGTCGCTTCACGAGATCGGGTATGACGCTGCGTGGACGTGTATACGAGCTTCCGATATCGGAGCCCCGCACATGCGTGACCGGTGGTTCTGCGTTGCCGCTCCTTCCGACCCCGACCGTAGCTGACGCTAACCGGGGTCCCGACTTCGCTAAGCGTGACCGGGCGGGGGCAGGTGGGGACGACCTTGTTACCGCCGTGGCTCGTCTCTTCCCGCGTGACCGCGCTGACAAGCTCTTCAAAACCCCTACCGCGAATCTCGGCAGCAACGGCAGCGCTCAGCACCCGGACAAACGTAAGGCCGGTGGCCACGGTCCGACCCTTGAAGACGAAGTTGTCTTCTTGCTGAACGTCACGCCCGAAGACGAGTTGCCCGACGACGGACCGCACTCCCCCGCTGAGTGGTGGGGAGAGTTCGCACCTGCCGTGTACCGGTGGGAAACAATCCGGCAGACAGCGGCACCGGTTCCGGTCATTCGTGGTCCACGCGGCGGAGTTAAGCTCTCGCCCGAATTCGCTGAGTGGCTGATGGGGCTAGAGCCCGGTTGGGTGACCAACGTTCCGGGGCTCAGCCACCGCGAGAAGCTTGAGCGAATCGGCAACGGCGTGGTCCCACATCAGGCGTTCGCCGCGTTCCGTGAGTTGAAAGCGACGTTGGACGCTCACCGCGCGGAGCGGTAAGGCACGCAACCGACAAGGGGTCAGCCTACTCTCAAGAGTGGGTTGACCCCTTTTGGCGTTAGGGGACACACCTTGAAAACTTACTTCCATGACGTGGCCGGCGAACACGTCCGGATCAACATTCCAGAGACGGACAACGACCTTCGTGAGTTCATGCAGTGGGCGCGCACTGCCGCTCACCGGGGACCGATCGCGCTGGACACTGAGACGACCGGCCTTGATATCTACAGCGCCACGTACCGACTTCGGACCGTTCAGTTCGGTGACGAGCACACGGCATGGGTGATCCACTGGGAGCGCGGGGGACGCTTCATTGAGGCTGCCCTTTTCGTGCTCCGCATGGCTCCGCGCTTCCTGATCCACAATGCGCCGTTCGATTGGCTCGTACTGGACGAGCACGCGGAGTTTGCCCTTGAGATCCTGGCACCGAAGACCGTTGACACGAAGATCAAGGCAACGCTCATTGACCCGCGTGAGCCTCACAAGGGGGGAATCGGGACCGGCCTCAAGCCCCTCAGCGCCCACTACACGGACCCCAGCGCGCCGGACACTGCCGGAGACCTGACCGAAGTCTTCAACGGTCTCGGCTTCACGAAGGCCACGGGTTGGGCGAACATCCCGTTGGATCACCCGACTTACAACTTGTACGCCGGCCTTGACGTGATCTACACGGCGCGTCTTGACCCGATCCTGACTCGTGAGCTTGCTCGTCTCGGCGTGCGTCAGGCACTCGTGGACTACGAGCACCAAATTGCCCGCATGTGCTCAGTGATGATGCGCGCCGGAATCGTGCTGGACAGTGAGTACGCGTCCACGCTGTCCGTGAAGCTTCATGAGGAAGAGGCGAAGTACAGCGCGGTTGCCGCCCGGTATGGCGTTGAGTCGGTCAACTCCGGTGCCCAGGTGGCGGAAGCCCTTCTTGCCATGGGCGAAGACATGATTCTTCCGGGCAACAGTGCGCCTGAGTACACGAAGGGGGGCGCGCTCAAGACAGACAAGGCCGTTCTTCAATTCCTCGCTGACCTTGACCGTGATTGGGAGCGCGTAGGGGGACGTGAGCCTAACCGGCTTGCTGACGCTGTCCTTCGCGCGAAGCGTGCGGGTAAGTGGGTCACCGCGTACGCGGACACCTTCCTGACGAACGTGGACGCGAACGGTCGCGTACACCCGAACATACAGACACTCGCTGCCCGCACGGGTCGTATGAGCATCACGAAGCCCGCGCTTCAAACGCTCCCGTCTTCTGACTTCATGATCCGGCGCGCACTCCTTGCGGACCCCGGTCACGTGATGATCAGTACCGACTTCGCTGCCGTTGAGATGCGCGTTCTTGCCGCTCTCGCCAACGTGAAGCGCATGAAGCAAGCGATCAACGCCGGTGAGGACTTGCACGACTTCACGGCGCGTCTCGTGTTCGGACCGAACTTCACGAAGGCTCACCGCAAGCTCTGTAAGGGAATCGGCTTCGGCAAGGTCTACGGCGGAGGGGCTGAGACGATCGCGCGTCAGACCGGTGCGCCTATCGCTCAGGTGCGCGCTGCCATTGCTGCGTACGACCGGGCGTATCCGGAGATCGTTCGAGCGTCCAAGAAGTGGCAGCGGGAAGCTCGTGCAACCGGGCTCGTCACCGTGTCCGTCACCGGTCGCCGGCTGCCGCTTGACCGGGACCGTATGTACGCCGTTGTGAACTATCAGTCACAGTCGGCAGCGCGTGACGTGCTGGGGCAAGCCATGCTGAACATGGAAGAGGCCGGCCTTCTCGACTACATGAAGTTGCCGATCCATGACGAAGTGCTTGCGTCGGTGCCCGCGAAGGAAGCCCAGGACTTTGCCCGTGAGTTCGAACGCTGCATGTCGTTCGATTTGTTCGGCGTTCCGATTGAGTCCGAAGCCGAAGTTGGCGGACGCTCGTGGGGCAGCCTTTACATGAAGGACAGTTCCGGTAAGTACCTGCCTGAACTCCTGATCGCGCAAGACGAGTGGTACGCGGAGCACCCGCAAGAGGCGTACGCGAAGGCCGCGTGAGTGAGCTAGGCCACCTTCCGCTTCTGTTCGACGTTCGATTAGATCACGGCGCGATCACGATTCACTGCCTACTCTCAAGAGTGGGCTGAGCCCCCGCAAAAGGCCGTTTCTTCGATTCGCAGGTAACCCCCCTGTCACGACCCCGGCTCACCCGTCATCCCGAAGGATGAGCCGGGGTCTCCCCTTAGAAACATGCCTTCCGACCGACCCCGTTGCATGGTCAACTAGATGTGCGGTGCCTACTCACAACGATTGTTTCTGAGTAGGCACTGACGTACGTTCGAACACGCAACGACGAACGGCCTTGATCAAGCCCCCGTCAGCAACCGTCCCACTGACGGGGCTTAGGCCGTGACACCCCTCTTCGCCATTCCGTGGCGGAGCCATGCCCAAACAGGGCTGTGACCTGGGCAAACGCCTGACTCCTTCGGTGGGAATCCCCTCCGCTCCATTCCGGAGCGAAGCCACCCCGAAGGAGATTCCCCAGTGATTGACCTCACCGCTCAGCAGATTGCCGCCGCTCAGAACAACGACCTTGAGGCCGTTACGGCAGTGATCGAAGCGACGGAAGAGCGCGTGTCTCAGCTTGCCCGGCGGTACGCGACGACCGGCGGACGCACGGACGCTGACCTGATGGACGATCTTGCCCAGGTGGGTCGTGTGGCCGTGTGGGAGGGACTGAGCCGCTTCACGGGCTCGTCTGTGGCGGAGTTCTTCACCTTCATGGACCGGACCGTTTCCGGGAAGCTCAGCGACGAGCGCAAGACCGTGACGCGGCAGGGTGTCAGCCGTTCGATTGCCGCTGAGTTTGAGAAGGCGCTGAGCATGGCTGCCGGAGACCCGTACGAAGCTGAGCGGCTGTGCGTCCTCACCGAAGTCATGGGCACGAAGCGCATGACCCCTGAGACCGCGTACGCCGCTCGTATCTCGTGGCAGGGGGCTGAGTACCTTGACGCTCCGGTTGGCGAGAACGAGAACGCCACGGTTGCCGACACGCTGACCAACTACGCGATTGCCCGCAATGAGGCGAACGACGAGCTGTCTGAGCGTCAGCGCGAGAACAAGCGTCGGGTTCACGAGACCCTTGACCTTCTCCCTGCCGAACAGGAAGCCGTTCTTTCCGCTGAGTACGGCATTGGCGACTTCCCGTGTGTCGGTGCCGACGACCACCGGGGACTTGCCGAAGTGGCCGGGGTCGCTTACACGTCCGTTGAGAGCGTGAGGGACGAAGCCCGGAAGAACTTCAAGACGCTGTACCTGGGCGGAAGCCCGGAAGCCCCGAAGGGCGAAACGCAGTGCTGCAAGGCGTGCGGCATTGAGAAGCCCGTTGACGAGTTCTACGTTCGGAACAAGGTCACCGGGGCGCGCATGTCTCAGTGCAAGTCGTGCAAGCGCGGAGCCACGAAGCGCTTCCGCAAGGACAACCCGGAGAAGCGCAACGCTCAGAAGCGCGCGTACAACGCCCGTAAGAAGGCCGCTACCGCGTGAAGTCCTGTTCTCGCTGCGGGGAGAAGAAACCTCTTGAGGACTTCTCCCCCATGCGTGGCAAGCCCCGCGCTAAGTGCCGGTCGTGTTGCTCGCTTGAGCGGACGTTGAGCCGGTACGGGATCACGGCCGAAACGCTCACGGAACTCATGCGCCGGCCGTGCGATATCTGCGGAGCCCCACCGGGGAGTTTCCAGCGCTCCCACGCTATCGACCACGAGCACTCATCAGGACGCGTCAGGGGCGTTCTCTGCCACTCCTGCAATCTCGCCCTAGGCCACTTCAAGGACGACCCCGAACGGCTGTCTCGTGCGGTCTCCTATCTCGCCCATGACGCGGACTACCGCGCGGGAATCCCCTCCGCTCCATAACGAGCAACAGACCGAAGGAGCAACACCGTGGCTACCTACAACCTGCCGACCGGCGGACACGTCGAGACCTTCCCGACCGCTTCGCGCATGGCCGTTGAGTTCGTGACGCACAACGCGGAAGGCGAAGTGATCAGCACCGTGCGGAAGAGCCGTACGAACGCGCTGCCCATGCTCGCATCCCTCCGGCGCGCTGACGCTCTCGCCTGCCGCTTCAAGTCGTCTGTCTGACGCAACGGGGCTCCGGCCCCATACGCCCCCGTAGCTCAACGGAAGAGCATCCCAATCCGGAGCCCGCAAGGGTGCACGGGACGACGCGGGTTCGAATCCCGCCGGGGGCACGCAAGACCACACCCAACGATCAGGAGAGAGCATCGTGAAGGTTTGGCGGGTTGCCCATGCCACGGCGCGTGACAAGGAATTCCCCTCCGGCCCGTACACATGCCGGAACGTCCCCATTGACGATTACGAGAAGCTGACCGGCATGGGTTGGCGACACAGCGACGAGCGCCACCCTTCCCCGCAAGCTGACCCGAACCTGAACACGATCTACGACGACGAAGTCTGTGGCTTCGCGTCGGTGGACGAGCTGAACAATTGGTTTGAGGACTTCGGGGACCGGTTGGCTTCCGCCGGCTTCCACGTGTGGGAGTACGAAGTTCCTGAGTTCTCGTACCGCGTTGGTCGTTTCGGTCAGGTCGTCTTCAAGAAGGATGCTGCCGTTCTGATCAGTCACGAGCCGTTCAAGCCCGTTCAGCTTTCCCTTTGGGCGGACGCGTGAGCGTTAACCCCTCTTCGGAGCTTTACCCGTGGACACAGTTCCGCAAGGAAGTACGCGCACAGATAGAAGCTGAGCGCCTTGCAAACGAGTTGAAGGAGACCGCACCCATGCTGAGCGTCACCCGCGAGACGAAGGCCGTACTCAAGACGAAGACCGGTGAGCGCGTCGTTGCGTTCACGAAGGACAGTGAGCCGGGCATTGCGTCTCTGGCCGTTCCGGGTGACCGCGCGAAGCTGTCCCCGCGCGAGATGCGTGAGCTTGCCGCGTGGCTGAACGAGACTGCCGCTGAACAGGAGAAGGTCACGCGCGAGACCGCGAAGACTTCGCTCACCTTCCGGGGGCAGACCTACGAGCGTCGCACCATGAGCCCCCAGGAACGCGCGTATCAGGATCTCATTGCGCGCGGTCTCCGTCCGTGACGATCCCGGAGTTCAAGCCCCCTGTACTCACGTCACGGGCACAGCGGGCAGCGGAAGACCTTGCTGAGCGCGTGGACACGTACCGGGTGGCTGTGCGGTTGATCCGTGAGGCCACCCTGACGAACGACGCGTACCCGGAAGACGTGCTTGCCCTTGCGCGCTTCCTTGCTCGTGACACCAACGACACCGAATGACCAACGAGCCGGTCAGCCTACTCTCAAGAGTGGGTTGGCCGGCTCTTCGCTTGAGGGGAATCCCCTCCGCTCCGGTACGGGTGTGAGCGACAAGAACCCGTTCCTTGAGCTTGACCCTGCCGCAATTGACGTGCTGGACGACATGGTTGCCGAATGGCTAGACCTTGAGCGCCACGGCCAACTGAACGGTTCGCACGGATACGGACCCAAGAAGACTGACGCACTGTCCCTGATCGCTGCCCAGGTGCGCGACGCATGGAAGCGCAAGGTCAATTACCGCGACGTTGAGGAGAGCAACGAATGAACTCGTACAGCAAGGACAAGATGAGCACCGGCACGAAGGTTGCCGCTGCCGCTTCGGCCGTTCTCGTGGGCGCGCTCATGGTGGCCGGCTGTGCCGCTGACGGGGACGACGACACCCGTTGCGACACGTACACGACGGTTGGTTTCAGCGTCCCGCGTCCGGCTCCGGCTCCGCGCATCGCACCTGCCCCCGCTCCGCGTCCGGCTCCGGCTCCGCGTCCCAACTTCAACAAGCCGACCACGCCGAAGAGCCCGCAGCGTTCCGGCGGTACCACTGTGGTTCCGGTCCCGAACAGCCCCACCACGCACACCGTTTGCCACGGAGACGAGCGCAATGATTCCTGAGATTCCGCTTCGCTTGACGGGAAGCCCGCTGGATGATGTGGGCGCTCAGCTCGTGCGGGACAAGCGGACCGGGGAACTTCGCGTACGGGCTCACGGTGTGCACACGAGCGCCGGAAGCTCGTACGGGAACGAACTCGTGATACGCGACCGGGCGCAACTCCGCAAGCTGATTGATGAGTTGCAAGGCGCGTACTACGGGTGGCCCGGAGACGAGCGCTGAGCTTGTGCCTACTCTTAAGAGTAGGCTATGATTCCCTTGTAAGCACGAAACGCCGAAGGGGAAACATGGACACCGTGAAGCTCACCAACGCCGATAGCAAGCAGACTGCCGAAGTCACCTTGAACGGCGAGACGCTGACCGTGCGCGTTCTCCTGAGCGGTGGCGACGAGCTGACCGGCTGGACGTTCGACTATGAAGCGGACGGGTTCGAGCCGGGTTACGCCGCTGACGCTGCGGCATACGAAGTCTCTCGGTTCGAGCGAATCGGGTACATACAGAGCTGAGCGCATACGAAGCCCCCTGATTCCTACGGGAGTTAGGGGGCTTCGTCGCGTCAGTGCCTACTCTTAAGAGTGGTTACGTGGTACGATTCTCTTGTAAGAACGACGGAGCGAAGGGGTAAGAAAATGGCTCAGGTACGGGAACTCAAGTGCGTCGCACACGGCGAGAAGTGCAACGGCAACCCGAAGCAAGCGCACCTTTTCCGGTGGGTCCGCGTCAACTGAGCCTGATAAGGGGTCAGCCTACTCTCAAGAGTGGGTTGACCCCTTTTCGCGCTTAGTCGTTTCACAAACGCACAAAGTGATCACACTCCGTTACTCTCTGGCATATGTCGGTGGCTGGGAGTATCCTCGTACGCATGTTCGATCAGCACGGAAAAGCAAGCTATGGCCAACACTCCGGAGCCGTCCGGTTGCCTTGTGTTACTTGTGTGGTGCACGGGGTACAAGGTCGGATGCCCCCCACACCATGGGAATCGGCCAAACGGCCGGTGACACAAAGTCCCAGGTGGTGACGCACGTATGCCATGGCGCGTAGCCCCGAAGGTGAAGCTCACCCTTGAGTTCTACGTCCCGACTCCGGAAGGTGGCTGGACATGGAAACCCGCACCCGAACACAGCGAAGCCGGTGAAGAGCATGTGATGACTGAGCAAGACGTGAGCCGCGTCCTTGAGACATACGGCGTGATCGTCGCTCAGATGCTCGTCAGGCACGGTCCACCACGCTTCCGTATAGTCGCGCACTCCAGCATCACGGGGCACGCAATCGGTGTGCACCCGTGGAAGTGGAACGCTGACCTAGGCAGATACGCCCCGGACGGAGACCCGTGGACCGTGTGGGACGAAGAGGCAGCGGCACGGTACCGGGCTGAGTGCGACGCGTAGGAATCCCCTTCGCTCAAGAGCGCCTGACAGAACGTCAAGCCACTTGAGGGGCAAGCGACATGGGGAAGAGCAAGGCTGAGAAGCCAACGGTCACGCCGGCTCAGCGCACGATCCGGAGAACCCGGCGGGTGCTGACCGGTGGCCGTTGGTTCCTGATCACTGGACTCGTCTTCTACTCACTGATGACGACCACGCCGTTCGTGTCGGCACACAGTGAGTGGGAGTGGTCCGGCTTCGTGCTGGGCTTGATCGTTGACGCGGCGTTCATCATGGCGTTGAGCGCGGAGAGCACCCTTGCCCGGCATGGCGTGACGAAGCTGGGGAAGTGGCCGGTTGCCTTCCGGTGGCTCACCGGTCTCAGTAGCGTGTTCTTGAACGTGTGGCTCAGCGTCTCGGATCGTGACGCGGTCGGTGTGGCCGTTCACTTGATCGCTCCGGCGCTCGTCATGCTCCTTGCCGAAGTCGGCCCGGTCTACATGGCTGCCCTTGCCGACGCGGAGCACAAGGCCACGAAGGCGGACGCGTTCAAGGAGCTGTACGACGAAGGGCTTGCCCCCTGGGAGCGCGCCATTCTGGACGAGCCCGTTGCTGCCCGCATGGTGGTGCACAACCCGCCGGAGACTGTCCTGTTCGAGCGGTACGAGCCGGAAGACGCTCCGGAGTTCAACGCCCCGGACGAGCCCGTTCAGGACGAGCTTCCGGAGCCGGAGCCCCAGGACGAGCCGGCTGAGCCCGTTGCCGACCGGCTGAGCAACAAGGAAGCCGACGAGATCATTGAGAAGGGTTGGCGACACCGACTGAGCCCCGAAGAGGTGGGCAAGGCCGCTACCCGTCACCCTGCCACCGTCCGACGCAAGTACAAGGAGCTTGACGCTGCCCTGAGCGTCTGACGACGACCTGAGCCCCGTGCTGACTGCCACTCCGGCGGTTGGTACGGGGCTTTGTCGTACCCATGGGCTACCCTTCACGATTCCTGTACATGACACACACATGGGGGGAACCATGCGCTACACCCTGCCCGCTCTCGCTGCCGTTGCCGTCTTCGCTCTTGCCGGATGCGGGGGCAGTGACGACGACACAGCTACCGCGCCCAGCTCCGCGCCGGTGAAGACTTCGGCTGCCCCGGTGGCTGACCCGATTCCGTCGCCGGATGCCGCACAGACGAAGGCGCTCGTGACCGCGCTGGGCAACATCAAGCCGGAGCTTGCGGCAGACGAAGAACGAGCTGTCAGACGAGCCCGGAACGTCTGTCAGGACCTCAAGGCCGGCAAGGACGCTGCGACCATGGCGAGTAACGCCAACTACCGGTACAGCGGGGGAACGGCCGGACAGCTCACGGACGCTCAGGGAGCGAAGATCGTGGAAGCGGTCAAGTCGTCGTTCTGCAAGTAACCCGCTGAGCCCCCGTACTGACTGCCTTCCCGGTAGTTGGTGCGGGGGCTTCTGCGTACCCTCAAGTCATGGACATTGACGACGACTTCAACACGGGCATTGTCGGACCGAAGACGAAGAGCTTCACGAGCGTCGGTGAGATTCTGGCCAAACTTGAGGGCAAGGCCGCTATGTGGGAACGGGTGGCGCGAGACAACAAGGAACGGGCGGAAGACTTCGAGCGTGCAGCGCAAGCAATCCGGGAAGGCTCAGTTTCGGTGACCGTGGGGCGCACGACCTACACCCTGACGGATGACGAGCCAACTACCCGTGACGAAACGGCTGACGAGACAGTTTCGTAGGCGTAGCCTGAAACGGCACCACTCCTGACGGATGATCAACTCACCCCGGAGTGAGGACAACAAAACATGACCACAGCGGACCGCGTGAAAACGCGGGGAAGGTCGCTGTACGGATCGGGGAGCGCCATTCCCCCGACCGTCCGCCACCCTTCCCCGTTCCACGAGCGAGAGAGGGTGGCGAACTTGTCTGAGGCACCACGAGAGATCGTGTCCCACCGTCAGCCGGAGATCCGTGCAACCGTGCGCACCGGGTGCGACGTGTGCCACGCGTTGGCGAAACAGTGGGACACGTCGTGGGACCGTGACCTTCTCATTGAGATCAACAATCACCCGCACGAAGAACCGAAGCTCTCGCGCGTCAAGGCGTGGATCAACGATGGGGCGAAGGTCGGGTGACCGCCCCGGCAAAACGGCTGAGCGCCCGTACAAGCGCCTTACCTGAGCCGGAGCTAATAACGCTCCTTGACGACCCCACCGGCCCGTACGCGAACTCTCCGGCCGGTTGGTGGACACCGTACGGCGGAGCGCTGGACGTGACTTCCGGGGTCGTGTACTTCCCGCCCGGATCTACTCCGCCACCGTGCGCACTGCCCGACTGCAAGTCACGGGGGGAACGCCGGTGCTAATGCTGAATCTGCGTACTCCGCGCCGTGGCCTTGCGGACCCTGCCACATGCCCCGTGTGCCGCTTCCTGCGGAATTGCATCAGGCACGTGATCACGTCCGGAAGCGTCTCCGGTGCGCGCCCCGTTGTTCTCGCCATGCGCACACACATGGTTCACGGACACCCGCACGATCCCCGGACGATCAGGAAGAGCAACGAGTGACCATGACTGAGCATGAGCGATCGGTTCGGGTAACCGGCACCGTTGGTGACGACGTGCTGACCGTTCACGCGCTGACCGAAGACGGCAAGCCGGCGTGCGGAGCAACCGGCAAGGTGGACGAGTGGCAGCGCGCTGTATCGTGCCCGAAGTGCATCACTGACGAATGAAGCCACCGGCTCAGGCCGGTCTCACTGCCCCGTCCGTGCGTCCATCCCCCGTGGCGCATGGGCGGGGCTTCGTCATACCCTGGGAGCGCCCCGGTCGGCTGTCTGTCCGCAAACACACTGCCGACCGGGGTTTTCGCAGGTCAGACAACCTATGTCGTGTAGTCGAAGAGAGGATGTCGCTGACGACCTGCATCCGCTTCTGTCCGTGCACGACGCGTTGCCCTTCGTGCCCCGCGTCCGGGGCCTCGAAGCCGGCTCCGGGCAGGTAGGGCAGCAGCACGGACGGTCTGGCTTCCTTGACCTGAAGGACGAGTGGCTCACCCCGGTGGTCGAGGAGCAGGACCACATACGACCGGGTGCCCACGCTTCCGGTGCCGACGACCCGGAAGGCGACGTCGTGTATCGCGTACCGCGCGAGCAGCGGCAGCCGGTCGTCGGGAAGTGTCTCCAGATAGGGGCCGAGCGCGGCCGCGACGGTTGCCGCTTCCTGGTCGGGGACGCGTCGCAGTACGGGTGGTGCGTCGACGAAGCGTCGTCCCCCTGTGCCCTCGGCGTCGGTCACAGCCTCGGTCGACTTGGCGGCGAACCGGGCGCTGGTGTTCTGTCTGGCCTTCTCGGAGACCCTTTCCAGCGTGCCGAGCAGGTCGCGGGCGTCGGTGTGGGAGACGAGTTCCTCGTCGGCGATGGCGTTCCAGGCGTCGAGTACCGGCAGTCTGGCAAGCAGGCGCATGGTCCGGCGGTAGGCGCCGACGGTGTCGAAGGCGGCTGCCCGGCAGGTGACCTCGTCGGCGCCTGCCTCGCGCCCGGCCAGGACGAGCGAGGTGGCGAGGCGCTTGAGGTCCCACTCCCAGGGGCCGACGACGGTCTCGTCGAAGTCGTTGAGGTCGATGACGAGCCGGCCGCGCGCGTCGCCGTAGAGGCCGAAGTTCGCCGCGTGGGCGTCGCCACAGATCTGGGCGCCTACGCCGGTGACCGGTGTCGTCATGAGGTCGTGGGCCATCAGGCCGGCGGAACCTCGGAGAAAGGCGAAGGGGGTGGCGGCCATGCGGCCCACGCGTATGGGCGTCAGTTCCGGCACCCGTCCCCGGCTGGACTCCTCGACGGCCCGGACGGCGTCGGGCCGGTCGGAGGTGAGGGTCAGCGCGCTGTGCCCGGCGCGCGGTACACGGTCGCGCAGTGCCTTTCCCCGTGTTTTGGGGGAGTCGGCCGCCTTCTGAGCGGTTGCGGTGGTCGTGGTGGCGCGCGGGGCGAAGCCGGGGACCGGTGGGATGCGTTCTCCGTCCGTTCCTCGCTGTGCCGGCACCGCTGCCCGGGTCTCGCCCATGACACCGCCTCCCCCGTGACCTGGTGGTCGTGGGCGTGTGCGCCACGACGTGGATCAACATCAACTGCCCAGACCGTACCGTCGGTGGCTGGAAGCCGTCTGCCCCTGTGGACAACCCGAGGATTGTGGAAAACCCGGCCGCTCTTCCAGGGGACAGGCCGCGGGGCCGGATGTCTTCTGGCCAGGGCCCGGCCGGGGCCCTGCCATCCCACCGCACTCACACGGACAAGGCCGCGGAGCTGCGGCACCCGCCGCGCCTACAGGCCGGCGTCCCGCGCCAGGAGTGCGGCCTGGACGCGGTTGTCGCAACCCAGCTTGGCGAGGATGCGGCTCACGTACGTCTTCACCGTCGCCTCGCTCATGTGCAGCCGTTTTCCGGCGTCGGCGTTGGACAGTCCCTCACCGAGCAGGGCCAGGACATCGCGTTCCCGTTCGCTCAGCGCGGCGACGCGTTCCCGTGCTGCTTCGTTGCGCGCCGCCGCCCGACCGGAGGCCAGCTGCTCCACGACATGCCTGGTCGCTGCCGGTGAGAGGTAGGCGTCCCCGGCGGCCGCTGCCCGCACGGCCATGATCAGCTCGGCCGGGGCGGTGTCCTTCAGCAGGAATCCGGCGCCACCGTGTTCCAGCGCCCGCAGGACGTTGTCCCGCTCGCCGAAGGTGGTCAGGATGATCACTCTGGCCGCCGGGGCGGCTCGGCGCAGCTCGGGGAGTGCGGCGAGGCCGTCGAGGACCGGCATCTGGATGTCGAGGAGCACCACGTCGACGGCGTGGGCGCGGGCGAGGTCGACGGCTTCGCGGCCGTTCGCCGCCTCGGCGACCACTTCGATGTCCGGGTCGGAGGTGAGGATCATCCGGATCCCGGCCCTGATGAGGGGTTCGTCATCGGCTATGACGACCCTGATGCGTGGCCCTGCCACTCCCCACCCCCACAGCTACCGGTCGGCGTCGTCGACGTCGGCGACAGCTTGCCCGCTGTCGCCACCGACGCGGCTAGCGCTTGACGTTGTACGACTTTTTCTCGATCAGCTTGCCGTCCTTGAAGCAGAACCGGAAAACCGGCTCGGTCTCCAGGTCGTCCCCCGGCTCGGAGGACATCAGGACCAGGCATTTGGATCCCTCGGGCTCTTTGGGGCCCTTTCCGTGGAGGCCTGTCGTCGCGAACGTGTCGCCGCTGGGCAGCTGGTCGCGGACCTCGGTCTCTGCGGCGCCGACACGGACCGCTTCGTACTGGCCGGGGCCGATCATCGCCTTGTCGAGCGACCCCACGAGGAAGTAGAGCCCGAAGCCGCCGGCCACCATCAGCAGGACGAGCGCCGCGAACGCGATGCCGCATCCCAGTGCTATGCCGCCGCCCTTGCTCCTGCCCCCGTTTACCGCCATCGCCAACTCCCGCTCTGTGATCGTCCAGTCCATGACCGGACCACCGTCGCGGAAGGGGTGTGCGGGCGACTGCTGTCGGAAGTCGTCGGCGGCGTCAACCAAAGGCGCGGCTTCCACGACTCCGTAGGGCAGAACTCCGGCGACGCGGAACCCGCCGCTGTCGGCGGGGCCGGCGTGCACCATTCCGCCGACGAGCCGGGCCCGCTCGTGGAGGCCGGTGAGTCCTTGTCCGCCGCTGACGACCTCGTCGGGAAGGTCGGTGGCCGGTTCGTTGACGATCTCGACGACGAAGGAGTCGGGCTCGTAGCGCAGCTCGATGGTGATGGGGGCGCCGGGTGCGTGTTTGTAGGCGTTGGTCAGTGCCTCCTGCACGATGCGGTAGGCCGCGTGGTCGGGGGCCGCGGCGAGTGGTCGGGCGTCGCCGCGGCGCCTGAGTTCGACGGCGTTGCCCGCGACTCGCGCGGCGTGCGCGAGGCCTTCGATGCCGGCGATGCCTCGGGCCGCCCGTCCTGTCTCGTCCAGGGCTACGGCGGCGGCTTCGACGGATGTGGGCGCCTCGACTCCGTCTCGGAGGATGCCGACGACTTCGCGCAGCTCGTGCATGGCGGTCACGGAGGCGTTGCGCAGTACGGAGACGGCGCCGCGCTGGCGGTCGGTCAGTTCCCGGTCGACTTCGAGGGCGCCGGTGTGCACGGCGATGAGCGCCAGCTGGTGGCCGAGGCTGTCGTGCATGTCCTGTGCGATGCGCTGCCGTTCGCGCAGGCGTGCCTGTCCGGCGATCATGGCCCGTTCGCGCAGGAGTTGTGCGTTGCGCTCCTGCAGGGTGTGCAGGAGGGTCCGCCGCTGGGTCCAGTAGCGGCTGCCCAGTCCTGGTACGACCGTCGTCGCGAGGAAGTACAGCGTGGTCATGAACGCCAGACTGAGGGCGCGCTGCTGGTCCCAGGTGTCGAGGACGGTGACGCTGGTGAAGAGGGCGTAGGAGGCGGTGAAGGCGGTGAGTGCGCGGCCGGCTCCGGCGACGTACCGTCCGGCGGACCAGCCGACGAGCATGAGGAGCGGGCCGAATCCGGCGATGAGCGGGGCGAGGGCTCCGGTGATGACGAGGACGGTGGCGGGAAGCCGGCGTCGCAGCAGGGACAGGACGACGGTGGCGAGCGCCACCCAGGCCAGGCGCCATCCCTCGCCGCCCAGCAGTTCCTCGGTGCCGGCGGCGAGCAGTGCCATGACGACCGCGAGCACGACCTCGCCGGCTGTCCGTCGCCGCGACCACAGCTCGGGCGCCGCGAGCCACTGCAGGCCCGCTCTGATCTTCGATGACACGTCCACGCTCGCACCCTAGGCAGCCGGGCGTCGCGCTCGCGGTCCTCTTTCGTCTCCTCCGCGTGCGACGAAGGTCGCGACCCCAGTCGGGACGTGTGGTCCGGGCAACGTCCCCGTCCACGTGCCGGGTCAACGTGCCGGCCAAGGCGCCGGAGCCTATCCGGAACGTGTCCGGAAAACGCGGAAGCCCCGTAGGTCGATGACCTACGGGGCTTCCGTCTGGTGCGCGAGGGGGGAGTTGAACCCCCACGCCCTTTCGGGCACTGGAACCTGAATCCAGCGCGTCTGCCTATTCCGCCACCCGCGCATTGGGTGTGTCTCCTTGCTCCCTCACCTGTTCGGTGCGAGCGCCTGGCGACATCAGAAGATTAGCACGGTGCCGACGGTGGATTCACATCCGTTGTTTCGGGGTCCGTGCGGGCGAACAGCAGCGGGGGGAGAGCCGCGCGACGAGCCGGGGCGTGAGCCGGGGGAGGGTGGGAAGACAGGGATCTGGGCTCGGAACCGCGGCCCGACGCCCGCCACCACCGTCCACCGCACACCGGCCATCAGCCACGTGGATGGGCCGAGAACCGGAGTGGAAAGAAGGAGAGGTGCGCCACCCGCTCCTCCGTCCCGCACTCCGGGTGCGGGACACTGTCGGGAGGCCGCCTCTACGATCCGTGTGAGAGGTGACACTCGTCCACAGGGCAGAGAAGGGGAACCAGCCGATTTCCCGACGCGTGGATACGATCAGTAAGCAGTACCAGGACGGTTACGACGGAGGAGGTGCCCCATGGGAGTCATGAAGCGTTTCGAGCAGCGTCTCGAAGGTCTGGTCAACGGCACCTTCGCCAAGGTCTTCAAGTCCGAGGTCCAGCCGGTCGAGATCGCGGGCGCCCTCCAGCGGGAGTGCGACAACAACGCGACGATCTGGAATCGTGAGCGGACCGTCGTCCCCAATGACTTCATCGTGGAGCTGAGCGCGCCGGACTACGAGCGCCTCAGCCCGTACTCGGGCCAGCTCGGCGACGAGCTGTCCGGCCTGGTGCGCGACTACGCGAAGCAGCAGCGCTACACCTTCATGGGCCCGATCAAGGTCCATCTGGAGAAGGCCGACGACCTCGACACCGGTCTGTACCGGGTGCGCAGTCGTACGCTCGCGTCGAGTACGTCACAGCCGCAGGCCCCCGAGCGTGGCCCCGGCGGCCCGGTGGCGCACGGCCAGCAGCCCGGTCGCGGTCCTGCCGCGGCCGCAGGTGGCTACGGCTACCCGCCGGCCGCCGCGCCTCCCATGCCCGCGGCGCCGCCGCCGGGCGCACCCCGCCCCGGTCAGGCGCCGCACGGCGCCGGCCGTCCCGGTGCGGCGGCACCCATGCCCGGCGCGCAGATGCGCCGCTGGATCGAGATCAATGGCACGCGCCACCAGATCTCCCGCCCGACGCTGGTGCTGGGACGCAGCACCGACGCCGATGTGCGGATCGACGACCCCGGCGTCTCGCGTCGGCACTGTGAGATCCGGACCGGAACGCCCTCGACGATCCAGGATCTCGGGTCTACCAACGGCATCGTGGTAGACGGGCAGCACACCACCCGCGCTACGCTCCGCGACGGCTCGCGGATCGTCGTGGGCAGCACCACCATCGTTTACCGGCAAGCCGAAGGGTGAAGCGGGGGCAATGTCAGAGCTGACCCTGACGGTCATGCGGCTAGGTTTCCTAGCCGTTCTGTGGCTGTTCGTGATCGTGGCCGTCCAGGTCATTCGCAGTGACCTGTTCGGCACACGTGTCACGCAGCGCGGCTCGCGCCGCGAGAACGCGCGTCCGCAGCAGGCCGCGCGCCAGGCCGCCGCGCCTCCGCAGCAGCGGGGGCAGCAGGGCGGCGGCAGTCGCCAGCGCCGTGGCGCGCCGACCAAGCTGGTCGTGTCCGAGGGCACGCTGACCGGCACGACGGTCGCCCTTCAGGGGCAGACCATCACGCTGGGCCGCGCCCACGACTCGACGATCGTGTTGGACGACGACTACGCGTCCAGTCGTCATGCCAGGATCTACCCGGACCGTGACGGCCAGTGGATCGTCGAGGATCTCGGGTCCACCAATGGCACGTATCTCGACCGGACCCGGCTCACCACCCCGACACCGATTCCGCTGGGCGCGCCGATCCGCATCGGCAAGACCGTCATCGAGCTGCGGAAGTAGTACGACAATGAGCGAGCGGAGCGAGCGAACCGTGGCGGTCCGGGGAGCGGACCGCCACGAGTTCCCGACCGGAGGGTGGGCAGTGTGGCTCGAGACCGGTTGTACCCGGATCCGACTGGCGAGGTGCGCATGAGTCTCTCCCTGCGCTTTGCCGCCGGATCGCACAAGGGCATGATCCGCGAGGGCAATGAGGACTCCGGATACGCCGGTCCCCGACTGCTGGCCATCGCCGATGGCATGGGCGGCCAGGCCGCCGGTGAGGTCGCCTCGTCGGAGGTGATCTCGACGCTCGTCACGCTCGACGACGACGTTCCGGGCTCGGACATCCTGACGTCGCTCGGTATGGCGGTGCAGCGCGCCAACGACCAGCTTCGGATGATGGTCGAGGAGGATCCGCAGCTCGAGGGCATGGGAACCACCCTGACGGCTCTTCTGTGGACGGGTCAGCGTCTCGGTCTGGTCCATGTCGGCGACTCGCGCGCGTACCTCCTGCGGGACGGTGTGCTGACGCAGATCACGCAGGACCACACGTGGGTGCAGCGGCTGGTCGACGAGGGCCGGATCACCGAGGAGGAGGCCACCACCCATCCGCAGCGGTCGCTGTTGATGCGGGCGCTGGGCAGTGGTGACCATGTCGAGCCGGACCTGTCGATCCGGGAGGTCCGGGCCGGTGACCGGTATCTGATCTGTTCCGACGGGCTGTCGGGTGTGGTGTCCCATCAGACGATGGAGGACACCCTCGCCAGCTATCAGGGTCCGCAGGAGACCGTGCAGGAGCTGATCCAGCTCGCGCTGCGCGGCGGCGGCCCGGACAACATCACGTGCATCGTCGCGGATGTGCTGGACACCGACTCGGGCGACACTCTCGCGGGGCAGCTGAACGACACCCCGGTGATCGTCGGCGCGGTCGCGGAGAACCAGGCGCAGCTGAACGACGGCGGGGCCATGCAGACTCCGGCCGGGCGTGCGTCGGGGCTGGGCCGTCAGTCGGCGCCGCAGCCGCCGGCTGGTGGTTTCGGTCCTCCGGGCAGTGGTGACGACGTCGGCTATGGCGGTATGCCCCCCGGGGGGGCGTTCGGCGCGTACACCGAGGACGATTTCAGCAAGCCGCGCTCGGGCCGCAAGTGGCTGAAGCGTTCGTTCTTCATCGTTCTCGCGCTGGCCGTGGTCGGCGGTGGTGTGTACGGCGGGTTCCGCTGGACGCAGACGCAGTACTACGTAGGCGCCAAGGACGAGCACGTGGCGCTGTACCGGGGCATCAGCCAGGATCTGGCCTGGGTTTCGCTGTCGGAGGTCGAGAAGGACCATCCCGAGATCGAACTCAAGTACCTGCCGCCGTATCAGCGCAAGCAGGTCGAGGACACCATCACCGGCGGCAGCCTCGGCAAGGCGCAGGCCAAGATTCAGGAGCTTGCGACGCAGGCTTCGGCCTGCAAGAAGGACGAGCAGCGCCGCGCGGCCAGGGAAAAGGCGGCCGACAAGGCGACGCCGCCGCCCGCCGGTACCGCCACTGACACCAAGCCCACCGCAGCGACTCCCTCTCCGGGCCCCAGCCTCTCGGAGGAGGAGAAGAAGCTGGCCTCGAACTGCGGCAAGCAGTAAGCACCCGTAGGGGGGCCTTTCACCACCATGAGCGTTGTCACCAACACGACCACCATCGGCGCGATCGAATTGCCGAGCCGCCGCAACACCGAATTGGCGCTGCTCGGGTTCGCCGTCGTCATTCCGGTGTTCGCGTACTTGAATGTGGGCCTGGCCCTGGACGGCAAGGTCCCCACGGGCATGCTCGGCTACGGTCTGGGGCTCGGCCTGCTGGCGGGCGTGGCGCATCTGGTGGTGCGCAAGTTCGCCAAGTACGCGGATCCGCTGCTGCTGCCGCTGGCGACGCTGCTGAACGGGCTCGGTCTGGTGTTGATCTGGCGGCTCGACCAGTCGCCCCGGCTGATCGCCCAGTCGATGCGGCTGTACAAGAGCTTCAGTCCGGACGCGCCGAACCAGCTGATGTACTCCGCGATCGGCATCGCGATGTTCTTGGGTGTGCTGGTGGTGCTCAAGGACCACCGCGTGCTGCAGCGGTACACGTACATCTCGATGGCGGCGGCGCTGGTGCTGTTGCTGCTGCCGCTCGTTCCGGGTCTCGGGTCCGACGTGTTCGGCGCGAAGATCTGGATCAATGTGGGTGGTTTCTCCATCCAGCCCGGTGAGTTCGCCAAGATCGTCCTGGCGATCTTCTTCTCCGGCTATCTGATGGTGAAGCGTGACGCGCTGGCTCTGGCCAGCCGGCGTTTCATGGGTCTCTATCTGCCGCGTGGCCGCGACCTCGGCCCGATCCTCACGATCTGGGCGATCAGCCTGCTGATCCTGGTCTTCGAGAACGACCTCGGCACCTCGCTGCTGTTCTTCGGCATGTTCGTGATCATGCTGTACGTGGCGACGGAGCGGACCAGCTGGATCGTCATGGGTCTGCTGATGTCCGCCGGCGGCGCTGTCGGTGTGGCGTCGTTCGCCGGCCATGTGCAGGCCCGTGTGACGGCCTGGCGCGACCCCTTCGCCTGCTGGGAGACGTCGGCGGCCTGTGACCAGATGACTCAGGTCCTGATGTCCTTCGGGTCCGGCGGCATCCTCGGTACCGGGCTCGGCCAGGGCAATTCCGACCTGATCGGCTTCGCCGCCAACTCCGACTTCATCTTCGCCACGGTCGGCGAGGAGCTCGGTCTGGCCGGTGTGATGGCGTTCCTGCTGCTGTACGGCCTGATCATCGAGCGCGGTGTCCGTACCGCGCTGGCTGCCCGGGACCCGTTCGGCAAGCTGCTCGCGATGGGCCTGTCCGGGGCTTTCGCTCTGCAGGTCTTCGTCGTCGCCGGCGGTGTCATGGGTCTCATTCCGCTGACCGGTATGACGATGCCGTTCCTCGCGTACGGCGGTTCCTCCGTCATCGCCAACTGGGCGCTGATCGGCATCCTGATCCGTATCAGTGACACCGCCCGTCGCCCCGCGCCGGCTCCCGCCCCGTCCCCCGACGCCGAGATGACCCAGGTGGTCCGTCCGTGAACAAGCCCCTGCGCCGGGTCGCGATCTTCTGCGGCCTCCTGGTCCTCGCGCTGCTGATGCGGGACAACTGGCTCCAGTACGTCCGCGCCGACGAGCTGAACACCCATGGCCGGAACAAGCGCGTGCAGATCGAGCGGTACGCCAACGAGCGCGGCAACATCATCGTCGACGGCAACCCGATCACCGGATCCGTCGATTCGAAGGACACGTACTACAAGTTCAAGCGGACCTACATCAACGGTCCGATGTGGGCTCCTGTCACGGGTTACGCCTCGCAGGCCTATGACGCGAGTCAGATCGAGAAGATCGAGGACGGCATCCTCACCGGCAACGACGACCGGCTCTTCTTCGACCGGACCATGTCGATGTTCACCGGCGAGAAGAAGACCGGCGGCAATGTCGTCACCACCCTCAGCGGCGCCGCGCAGAAGGCCGCCTTCGAGGGGCTCGGGGACAAGAAGGGCGCCGTCGCCGCCATAGACCCGCAGACCGGGAAGATCCTCGCGCTCGCCTCGACGCCTTCGTACGACCCTTCGTCCTTCGCCGGCTACTCGGCCAAGGACGAGAAGGCCTGGGTGGCGCTGGAGAAGGACAAGGACAAGCCGAAGCTGAACCGGGCGCTGCGGGAGATCTACCCGCCCGGGTCGGTCTTCAAGGTGGTCACGGCGGCCGCGGCCCTGGAGCACGGCAAGATAAGGGACATCGACGCGGCGACGGACACCCCTGAGCCGTACAACATCCCGCTGTCGACGACGCCGATGAAGAACCACGCGCAGGGCTGCCAGAACGCGAGCCTGAACAAGGCGCTGGAGGTCTCCTGCAACTCCGTCTTCGCCAAGCTCGGTGACGAGGTCGGCCGTGAGGACATGCTGGAGACGGCGGAGAAGTTCGGTTTCAACGCGGAGCAGTTCGTGCCGGTCCGCTCGGCCGCCTCGGTGTACGACAAGAAGATGGACCGCGGTGGCAACGCGCTGTCGGCCATCGGGCAGTTCAACACCGCGACCACGCCGCTGCAGATGGCCATGGTCACGGCGGCGATCGCCAATGACGGCAAGCTGATGAAGCCGTACATGATCGACAAGCTGGTGGCGCCGAACCTCGACGTGCTCAAGCAGAACGATCCCGAGGAGATGAGCCGCCCGCTGTCGCCGGAGAACGCGCAGCTGGTGCAGCGGATGATGGAGAACGTCGTCGAGAACGGCACCGGCAAGAAGGCGGCGATCGACGGTTTCAAGATCGGCGGCAAGACCGGTACCGCTCAGCACGGCGAGGGGAACAAGAAGCGCCCCTACGCGTGGTTCATCTCGTACGCCAAGACGGACAGCGGCTCCCCGGTCGCCGTCGCGGTCGTGGTCGAGGACTCCGCGGGCACCGCGCGTGACGACATCAGCGGTGGTGGCCTGGCAGCCCCGATCGCCAGGGCCGTGATGAAGGCGGTACTCGACGGCAAGAAGTGACGTCCGCGCCCCGGTACCGGTCGGGTATCAGGTGCCGGTCGCGGGCGGAACGGCTTGCCGTGCCCGGTAGCGTATGCGCGAACAGCACACCGCCGGACCACACAGTCGGGTGCGGTCGGGACTGACGGAGAGGGCTGGAACAGTTATGGAAGAGCCGCGTCGCCTCGGCGGCCGGTACGAGCTGGGCTCGGTGCTCGGCCGTGGTGGCATGGCTGAGGTCTACCTCGCCCACGACACCCGGCTCGGCCGCACCGTCGCCGTGAAGACGCTGCGGGCCGACCTCGCCCGCGACCCGTCCTTCCAGGCCCGGTTCCGCCGTGAGGCCCAGTCGGCCGCCTCGCTCAACCACCCGGCGATCGTCGCTGTCTATGACACCGGCGAGGACTACGTCGACAACATCTCCATCCCGTACATCGTGATGGAGTACGTCGACGGCTCGACCCTCAGAGAGCTGCTGCACTCCGGGCGCAAGCTGCTGCCCGAGCGGACGCTGGAGATGACGGTCGGCATCCTGCAGGCGCTGGAGTACTCGCACCGCGCCGGCATCGTGCACCGTGACATCAAGCCGGCGAACGTCATGCTGACGCGCACCGGCCAGGTCAAGGTCATGGACTTCGGCATCGCCCGCGCCATGGGCGACTCCGGTATGACCATGACGCAGACCGCGGCGGTCATCGGCACGGCCCAGTACCTCTCCCCCGAGCAGGCCAAGGGCGAGCAGGTCGACGCCCGGTCCGACCTGTACTCCACCGGCTGCCTGCTCTACGAGCTGCTGACCGTGCGCCCGCCGTTCATCGGGGACTCCCCGGTCGCGGTCGCGTACCAGCATGTACGGGAGGAGCCGCAGCCGCCCAGCAACTTCGACCCCGAGATCACGCCCGAGATGGACGCGATCGTGCTGAAGGCGCTGGTCAAGGACCCCGACTACCGCTACCAGTCGGCCGACGAGATGCGCGCGGACATCGAGGCGTGCCTCGACGGCCAGCCCGTCGCGGCGACGGCGGCGATGGGTGTGGCCGGATACGGCGGCTATGCGCCGGACGACCAGCCGACGACGGCACTGCGCCAGGCCGACCCGGCGGGGCAGACGTCGATGATGCCGCCCATGAGCCCGGACGACGGCGGCTACGGCTATGACGACCGCCCGGACCGCAGACGCCAGAAGAAGTCGAACACGTCGACGATCCTGCTGGTGCTGGCGGGCATCCTGGTGCTGGTGGGCGCGATCCTGATCGGCCGCTCGATCTTCGACAACGACAACGGCACGGCCAAGGTCCCGGTGCCCCAGCTGGTCGGCAAGAAGCTCGACGAGGCCGAGAGGCTCGCGGGCAACGCGAGCGTCAAGGTCGCCCAGTCCGGCAGTCAGCGCTGCGACCAGCCCAAGGGCTTCATCTGCAGCCAGACGCCGTCGGCCGACAACGGCGCCAAGATGGACAGCGGCGAGACGATCCAGGTCGTCGTCTCCGAGGGCGCGCCGACGGTCGAGGTGCCGGACGTCACCGAGAAGTCCGAGGAGAGCGCCAAGGAGCTGCTCAAGTCGAAGGGCTTCTCGCAGATCGAGGTCAAGCAGGAGGAGTCCGACGAGGAGCCCGGCACGGTCCTCGACCAGGACCCCAAGGGCGGTACGCAGGCCGAGAAGAACACCCCGGTCACCATCACGGTCGCGAAGAAGGCGCTGAAGACGGTTCCGCCGGTGGTCGGCACGCAGTTCGACTCCGCCAAGTCGCAGCTGGAGACGCTGAAGTTCCAGGTGGCGAGGGTCGACGTCGACTCGGACAAGCCCGCGGGCGAGGTCACCGAGCAGAACCCGCCGGCCGACTCCAAGGCCGCCGAGGGCACGCTGGTGACGCTGAAGGTCTCCAAGGGCCCGCAGCAGCCGCAGCAGGTCCAGGTCCCGGCGGACATCCGGGGCAAGAAGTACCGGGATGTGAAGAAGCAGCTCGAGGACCTCGGTCTGGTCGTCACGCTCGCGCCCAACTCGGTGGACAAGGGCGGCGCGACGGTCGTGGCCAGCAACCCGCCGCCCGGCTCCACGGTGAACAGGGGTGACACCATCACCCTGCTCACCGTCGGAGGGGACGACGGGGGCGGCGGCACGATCTTCGGCCAGTCCGGCTTGACCGGACGCGGCGACTGATCCCTGGTTCCGGTTCACGAGACCGCCGGCGACGAAAGAGAGAGCCCCGGCATCCGAAGGATGGATGCCGGGGCTCTCTCCTGTCCGCGTGTGCTCCGTGTCCGCGGCTGCTGCCGCTCTCCTCAGCGCAGCTCCGCCGGCGGCGTACGGTCGCGGTCGACCTTCTCCGTACGCTCCAGCTCGCCCCAGACGATGTAGCGGTAGTCGGAGGTGTACATCGGGGTGCAGGTCGTCAGCGTGATGTAGCGGCCCGGCTTGGTCTTCCCCGACTGCTTCGGGACCGGGTCCAGGACGTCCACGTTGTACTTCGACGTCTGCGAGAGGGTCCTGTAGACCTTGTAGACGTACCAGACGTCCTTGGTCTCGAAGACGATCGAGTCGCCGTTCCTCACCCGGTGGATGTTGTGGAACTTCGCACCGTGGCCGTCGCGATGCGCCGCCAGCGTGAAGTTCCCCTGCTTCGCCGTCGGAAGGGCGGACGTGACCGGGTCCGTGTAGAAGCCGGCGACACCGTTGTTGAGGACCTTGGAGTCGGTGCCCTGCTTGACGAGCACCTCGCCGTTCTTCATGGCCGGGACGTGCAGGAAGCCGATGCCGTCCTTGGTGTCGAGCGCCCCTGGGCCGCCGGCCCAGCGGTCACGGACCTGGCTGATCTCCTCGTCCGCCACGCGGTCGGCGAGGACGTTCGTCCACCACAGCGAGTAGACGACGAAGAGTCCGAGCAGCACGCCCGCGGTGATCAGCAGTTCGCCGAAGACACTGATAGCTGCGGCGATCCGGTTGCGCGCACGTACCACTGGGCATCTGTCCCGTCTGGAGGCATGGGGTCTGGGGGTCTCAGCCTACGAGCGCGTCCGGTTTCCCCTTGCTGCGCGGGCGTTCCTCGACCATCTTGCCCCACACGATCATTCGATACGTACTGGTGAACTCGGGCGTGCAGGTCGTCAGCGTGATGTACCGGCCCGGTCCGGTGAAGCCCGACCCGGTCGGAACGGGGGTGATCACGCTGATGTTGGAGGGTGAGGTCTGCGGCAGGATGCTGGTCATCCTGTACGTGTAGTACGCGTCCTGCGTCTCGACGACGATCGGGTCGCCGGGCTTCAACTGATTGATGTAGCGGAAGGGTTCGCCGTGTGTGTTGCGGTGGCCTGCCACCGCGAAGTTGCCCTGCTTGTCCGCGGGCATCGCCGTCTTGAGCTTGCCCTCGCCGTAGTGGCCCACCATGCCCCGGTCCAGGACCTGCGACTTGCTGATGCCCTCGGCGATCGGCACCACGACGTCGAGCTTGGGGATGTGCATGATGGCGAAGCCCTGGCCCGGTTCGAAGGCGCCCGGCGTGCGGCCCTTCGCCCACTCGTCCTCGATCTGGTGCTTGGCCTGGTCGGTCTGCAGCCCGGCGCGGACGTTGGTCCACCACAGCTGGTAGGTGACGAACAGCAGCATCACGACGCCGAAGGTGATGAACAGCTCGCCCACGACCCGGCTGGCGACGACACCGACGCTGTCCTTGCGGGCACGGGCCGCACGCCGGGCCTCGACCCGGGACAGGGGCTGTCCCGCTGCGGCTCCTGTGGGGCCGGTGGGGGCCGTGGGGGTGGCGGGGGCGCCTCTGCCGCCTCCCCGGCCCTTGGCGGCCCTGCGGCGCTCCGCCCGGCCCGGCCCGCGCGTCTGTGGCTCGGGCTCGGGTTGTGGGTCGTGGCCCAGGTCCGCCTCCGGCTCGTACGCCCCCGCTGACGCGTCGTACGGCTCCGATATGGGCTCCTGGGGTCCGGGATGCGGGTGGTATCCCCCGGGCGCCGGCTCGTACTGCTCGGGCACGGGGGCGTACTGCCCGGCGCCCGGCGCGTACGGCCCCGGCGCCGCTCCGTAGGGATCGGCCCCCGGTGCGTACCGCTCCGGCTCCGGATACGCCCCGGCCGACCGCGCGTAGGGATCCGCATAGGGGTCGGCATACGCCTGGGCGTACGGCTGCGCGTAGGGCGCCGGATCAGGGACGTACGGCATGGGCCCGGGGTCGTACGGCGCGGGCACCGGATCAGGGACGTACGGCGTGGGCCCGGGGTCGTACGGCGCGGGCGCCGGCTCGTACGGACGCTCGTGCTCCTGTGGTGGGTCTGTCGCCCGGAACCACGGCGACCCCTCGGTCACGCGACAGCCTTGCCCACCACCGGCGCGAGCCCCGCCGACCGGCCGACCGCTCCCTTGTCGCCGCACTGCTCCAGCCAGTTCGCGAGCATCAGGTGACCGTGCTCGGTGAGGACGGACTCGGGGTGGAACTGCACGCCCTCGACCGCCAGTTCACGGTGGCGCAGCCCCATGATGATGCCGTCGGCCGTGCGTGCGGTGACTTCGAGGTCGTCCGGCAACTCGGACGGTTCGGCGGCCAGCGAGTGGTACCGGGTCGCGGTGAACGGCGACGGCAACCCGGCGAAGACGCCCTTGCCCTCGTGGGTGACCAGGGAGGTCTTGCCGTGCAGCAGCTCGGGCGCCCGGCCGACGACACCGCCGTACGCCACCGCCATCGACTGCATGCCGAGGCAGACGCCGAAGACCGGCACGCCGGTGGACGCGCAGTGCCGCACCATCTCGACGCAGACGCCGGCCTGCTCGGGGGTGCCGGGGCCGGGCGAGAGGAGTACGCCGTCGAAGCCGTCCTGGGCGTGTTCCAGGGCCACCTCGTCGTTGCGCCGGACCTCGCACTCGGCACCGAGCTGGTACAGGTACTGGACGAGGTTGAAGACGAAGCTGTCGTAGTTGTCGACGACGAGAATGCGCGTGGTCACTGGCCGTCCACCGTCACATCGTTGAACGGAAGCAGCGGCTCCGCCCAGGGGAACACGTACTGGAACAGCACGTAGACGACCGCGAGGATCAGCACGAGCGAGATGACGCTCCGCGCCCATGCGTTGCCCGGCAGATGCCGCCAGATCCAGCCGTACATGACGTCTGCCGGTCCTTCCTCGTGGTGCCCTTCGGTACGGCACCAGAGTAAGGGGCGACGCCGTCCGCATGGGTCAGCTGTCCAAAGCTTCGGGCTTGCCCAGGGTCACAGGTCTGGTGGCGTCCAGATGCGCCCAGACGATCAGCCGGTGGCTGCTGCCCCATTCCGGGTCGCAGGTCGTCAGGGTCAGATAGCGCCCGGGTCCGTCGAACCCGGATTTCACCGGAACGGGGTCGATCACGCCGGTGTCGGTGGGAACGGTCCGGTAGGGCTTCTTGTCGACGCGGTACGTGAACCAGGTCGTCCCGTCGTTGAGGACCACCGCGTCGCCGGGGCGGAGCTTCGAGACGTCCTTGAACGGGTCCCCGTAGGTGCGCCGGTGGCCGGCCACGGAGAAGTTCCCGGTCTCGCCGAGCCGGGTGGTGCCGGTGTAGTGGCCGAGGCCCTTCTTGAGGGTGGCCGCCCCGGTGCCCTCGAGCACCGGCCACTGCCAGCTCCTCCCGAAGCGGGGGACGTACATGACGGCCAGGCCCTTGCCGTCCTCGTACGCCGGGCGCGCGGGAGGCGGCGGTCCCGCGGCGGGCGCGACCGGCCGGCTCGCCCACTGCTCCTGGAGGGTGTCGATCTGCCCGTCCGTGGCGCTGCCGGCCTTGACCCCGGTCCAGAAGAGCACGTACACGACGAAGAGGATGATCAGGGTGCCGACGGTGATGCACAGTTCGCTGAAGGTTCGGACGATCAGTCGTACCGCCACCGGACGGCCCCTCCCGCAGCTAGCTCACAGGCTTCGCGTAGTGGAGATCCACTGTGCCCGAGTAGCCGGGGAGAGTCACCTTCTCGCGCTCGTCCACTTTCCAGCCGAGGCCGTACGCCTTCACGTACAGCTGGTAGTTCTGGATCGCGGGGGAGGCGGTGAGCGCCTTGTTGAGCGCGCCGATGTCACCGACAGCGGTGATCTTGTACGGCGGGGAGTAGACGCGGCCCTGGAGGATCAGGGTGTTGCCGACGCAGCGCACGGCGCTGGTGGAGATCAGCCGCTGGTCCATGACCTGGATGCCGGTGGCGCCGCCCTTCCACAGGGCGTTGACGACCGCCTGGAGGTCCTGCTGGTGGATGACGAGGTCGTTGGCCTGCGGCTCGGGGTAGCCGGGGGCGGCCTGGGCGTTCGGCGGGGCGTCGTTGAGGGTGACGGTCATGCCCGGGCCGGTGACCCTGGTGGTTCCGGCGGCCTTCTCCAGTGCGCCGAGCTTCTCGTCCTCGGTCCTGGTGGAGCCGTCGTTGCGCCGGGCGAGCTCGGCGGCCCGGTCGACCTCGGCACGCAGGGCCGCGGTGGACTCGTCGAGCCCGGCGTTCTTGTGGCTGCGTTCCTGGATCAGGTCGGAGAGCCGCAGCAGGGAGGCGTCCGTGCGGATGTTGGTGCCCTTGGCGGTGTTGAAACTGGTGACGAAGATCAGACCGGCGAGGGCGAAGACGGCGGCCGTGAGCACCCGGACCGGCCGCCAGGCGGTGCGCCGGACCGGGCCTTGGGGGGAGTCGGCAGAATTGCTCAACGTACCCTTCTCCTACTCGGCGCCGCGGAAGCACTACGCTAACGGACGCCCGGGGGAGGCAGTGGTCCCCCTTGCCCCGTCCCGGCGCCAGCCACAGTTACCTGCGCGGTCACGCAGCGCATCGACAGGAGAGTCCCTCGTGCCGAAGTCACGTATCCGCAAGAAGGCCGACTTCACGCCGCCGCCGGCAGCGAAGCAGGCGACCAGCATCAAGCTGACCAGCCGTAGCTGGGTGGCGCCGGTGATGCTGGCACTCTTCCTGATCGGGCTTGCCTGGATCGTCGTCTTCTACGTCACCGACGGATCGCTTCCGATCAAGTCGCTCGAGAACTGGAACATCGTCGTGGGCTTCGGCTTCATCGCCGGCGGCTTCGGCGTCTCCACTCAGTGGAAGTAGCGGCGGAAGCAGCCGTGAAATAGCGGCTGGGTAGCGGCCGTGGCGGCCGCTCGTCAAGTTCTGCCCTGAGGTTATCCACAGGTTGTCCACACTGGGGAAAAGGTCAGACGATCTGTGGATAACTCACATGACGTTGACGCCGGTGTGACTGCGGCAGCCGCACGGGTGAATCTTCCGGCCCCTTGCCCCTCCTGGGAAAACCCAGGTCAGGGGCGAGGGGCACAGCTGTTCCCGGCGCAGTGCGCACAACTCGCCACACGCTGTGGACAACTTTGGGGAAAGCTGCCGCTCAGCTGAGCGCGGAGGTTCTCAGGATCACGGTCAGCACGTTGGCCAGCAGGACCAGTGCACAGGCTGCGTACTGGACCGGCTTCCGGCGCTCGCGGGGGGCGTGGACCAGGCCGATGGCCACCAGGGCGCCTCCGACAAGGCCTCCGATGTGGGCCTCCCAGGAGATACCGGGCCTGGTGAAAGTGAGCAGCAGGGCGAGCGCGATGAAGAGAGCGACCGGCCGCATGTCGTGGGCACGGCGCCGAGCGACGACGGCGAACGCGCCGATCAGGCCGAAGACGATGCCCGACGCGCCCAGCGAGGGCTGGTTCGGCGCGGCGATCAGATAGACGAGGGCGCTGCCCGACAGGCCGGACAGCAGACACAGGACCGCGTAGCGCGCCCGCCCGAGCTCCGGCTCCACCATGCCGCCGATGACCCACAGGCCCAGCATGTTGAAGACGAAGTGCATGACTTCCTGGTGCAGGAACGCCGAGGTCAGAAGTCGGTACCACTCGCCGTCGGCGACCCCGACGACCTCACCGAGCACCGGGCTGAAGGCATAACCGATCAGTTCCGTCTCGGCGACGAACCGTTCCCCCAGCGCGAGCACGGTCACGAAGACCGCCAGATTGATCCCGATGAGGATCTTGGTGACGAAGCGGGGGTCGCCGGCGACCCTGCCGCCGGCGATGGTCCGGGGCTGGTTCGCGGTCGGCGTGTGGCCCGTGCCCGAGCCGCCGCGCACACAGTCCGGGCACTGGAAGCCGACCGAGGCGGAGACCATGCAGTCGGGGCAGATCGGCCGCTCGCAGCGGGTGCAGCGGATGCCGGTCTCCACGCCCGGGTGGCGGTAGCAGCTCGGCAGGGAGTGCGCGTCCTGCGGCTCCTGCGGACTGCCTGGCGCCTGCTCCATCGCGCTCTCCTCTTTCCTCTCCGTGCCGGCGGCGGGCCGCACGCTTCGGTGTGCGCGCACGGCGGCGCTCAGCGCACACCGCCCCGCCCATCCTTACGGACGGGCGGGGCGAAAAGGTTCCCCTTCGTCGACCGGGACCGGTCCGCTCCGTCAACGGCAGCGGTCCTCCGGATCAGCTCTTGCGGGTCAGCTCTTGCGGGTCAACTCTTGCGGGTCTCGATCACGACCGACTGGATGATGACGTCTTCGAGCGGGCGGTCGGTACGCGGGTTGGTCGTGCAGCCGGCGATGGCGTCCACGACCTTCTTGCCGGCCTCGCTGCTCACCTCGCCGAAGATGGTGTGCTTGCGCGTCAGCCAGGCGGTCGGCGAGACGGTGATGAAGAACTGCGAGCCGTTGGTGCCCGGGCCGGCGTTGGCCATGGCCAGCAGGTACGGCTTGTCGAACGAGAGCTCGGGGTGGAACTCGTCGGCGAACTCGTACCCCGGACCACCCGTGCCGTTGCCCAGCGGGTCGCCGCCCTGGATCATGAAACCGCTGATCACGCGGTGGAAGACGGTGCCGTCGTAGAGGGGGGCGGTGGACTTCTCGCCGGTCGCGGGATTCGTCCACTCGCGCTCGCCCCGGGCGAGCTCGACGAAGTTCTTCACCGTCTTGGGGGCGTGGTTCGGCAGAAGCCGAATCTCGATGTCGCCCTGGTTGGTCTTCAGGGTGGCGTAAAGCTGCTCGGCCACGAGGTGCCTTCCGTAAGTCTTCTCCGACGTCGACCGATCCTCGCACGGAAGCACCGGCGCATGAGGAAGCCTTGTCGCCGCCGCGGGGCGTCTCGTTGCCCCGGATGCCCGCCCCGCATGCCGGACCTTGAGTCAACGGGCATGATTTCGAAGTGGGTGGAAAGGCGAAATACCGACACCGCCACCGAGGAGGAGGATCCCGTGACCCGCATCGATAGCGTGCGCGCCGCGACTGATTCGGCGAAGGGTAGCGTGCTGCACGCCGCGGAAGTGGTGGCGCCCTACGCCGATACGGCCAAGGACCAGGCCGCGCACTATGCGCACCAGGCACGCGTGAAGATCTCGCCGAAGGTTTCCAGGGCCGCCAAGCAGGCCCGGGTGCAGTACGGCGCCTATGTGGCGCCGCATGTTCCGGAGCGGATCGACGAAGCCGCGCATCGTGCGGCGGTTCGGACCCGCAAGGCCGCGCGTCAGGCGGCCGATTACACCGTTCCTCGTGTTGAACAGGTCGTCGCCACGGCTCAGCCCGTACTGGCGGAGACCGGAGCGCGTTCCACCGCCGCTCTGGCCGCGCTGCGCGGGCAGGTGACGGCAAAGGACATTCGGAAGATCGTCAAGAAGCACGAGCGCCGGGCCAAGGCCGGACGTCTCGCCAAGGGCCTCGCGGTCCTGGGTGTTCTCGCGGGCGGCGCCTTCGCCGCCTGGAAGTGGTGGGACAAGCAGGCCAACCCCGACTGGCTGGTCGAGCCGCCGGCTCCTACCGATGTCTCCGAACGGACCACTCTGTCGTCCGTCGACGGCACCGACCGGACTTCTCTCGATCCGGAGGTGGAGGCCAAGGAAGCCGAATCCGGGTCCGAGACCGGGTCCAAGGACCGCGACGACCGTCGCTGACCTTCGCCTGACCCCGACCGTTCACAGCCGGCCTTCCGCGGAGCTCTGTGGCGGAGCTTTGGGCGCTGGGAGTTTTGGGCGCTGGGAGTCATGAGTGCTCCCGGCGCCTTACGCCGCGGCGAGCGCCAGGTCGTACAGGTCGGTCTCGAGCGGCGCTGCGGCGGACATGTGGCGTACGGAGGGCGAGGAGCCGTGCGCCTCGGCGCTGATGCGCTGCTTGATCGTCGGCGGCAGGGACCGGTTTCGCGCACTCGGCCCCCCATACACCGGCTGGGCGGGTACGGACGCGGTGCGCACCCCCGCCGCGTCGGCGGCCGGCTCCTTCGGCTGCTGGACGGCGGGCTGCTGCGCGGCGTTCGCGGTGCTCGCGAGGCCGACGGAGGCGAGCAGGGCGAAGAGAAGTGAGATGAAGGCGGTCCAGAACTGCTTGACCTTGACGGCGGCCATGGCCCCTCGCTTTCGGTGGTGTGCGGTCGTGGGCGAACTATGGTGTGTGTTGCGATTTGCGCGCTTCCCAATGGTTCATTTCGAGTTGCGCGATCTACATACCTTTCTCATGATGTGTACGCACGGGCGAATAGCGGGGAGCGACGCCACCCGTGCGCAGATCTTCAGATGAACACCACCCGTACGGCGCAGCCGAGCACGGACAAGAGGCGTTCCTGCCTGTCGTACGCCCCCTTCCGGCCCGTCCGCGAGAGCTTGTGTCTTTCGCGGACGGGCCGCTGCCGATCCGGCGGCGAGGCTGTGCGGCCGTGTGGTGAGAGGGCAGAGCGATGAACATTTCGACGGGTGATGTGTTCGGTGCGCCGTGCTGGGTGAGCCTGATGACGCGGGACCTGGAGGCGACCCAACGCTTCTACAGCGCTGTGCTGGGCTGGCAGTTCCGGCCCGCCGGTCTGGGTGAGGCGTTTCGCACGGCCGAGCTGGACGGTCTTCCGGTGGCGGGCATCGGAGCGCTGGCGGGGGACTTGGCGGTGCCGGTCGCCTGGACTCCGTACTTCGCCGTCGACGACGCCGATGTGGCCGTGTCCCGGATCCGCGAGCGGACGGGCACAGTGGCGGTGGGCCCGGTCTCCTTCGCGTCCCGTGGGCGGGCGGCGCTGGCGGCCGACCGCGAGGGCGCCGTCTTCGGCATCTGGGAGGGCCGGGTGCACTCGGCCTGGCGGGTCGGGGAAGGACGGGCACCGGCCTGGCTGGAGCTGCGCACGAGGAACGCCTTCGACGCCGCGATCTTCTATGGAGAGATCCTGGAGTGGGCGACCGGCCGGCCCGGATCCTGCGAGGTGTCGTACGAAGAGGACCAGGTCGTCCTGCGCCAGGGCGGGGAGCCGGTGGCCCGGCTGAACAGCGAGGCCGTCGAGGAGGCCGCGTACGAACCCCGGCTGCGGCCCCGCTGGCACGTCCACTTCCGGGTCCCCGAGCTGGAGCCGGCCATGGAGGCGGCGGCGTCCCTCGGCGGGAGCGTGGTCTCGGCCGTGGAGTCCCACGAGGCCGAGCGCTGGGTGACCCTTCGCGATCCCGACGGGGGCCTGTTCGACATCACTCAGGCGCACGGCAGCACACGGGCACGGGGCGGCCGGCCCTGATCCGAGCAAACGCCCAGGCCCCCGCATGAGAAAGGCCCTCCGGTCCGCGTCGTGCGCGGGCCGGAGGGCCTTTCGTCCGGTGGAGCCTAGGGGAGTCGAACCCCTGACATCTGCCATGCAAAGACAGCGCTCTACCAACTGAGCTAAGGCCCCGGAACGAGACCAGAGTACCGGGTCACCCCCCGAATCCCGCAAAAGGATTGGGACTCCCGGTCGGAGACCACGCTCCGTAAGATGCACGTCGAGGTTCGCAGTGGCGAACCGCAGGGATGGGGAGACGTCATGGATGCAGCGCAGCAGGAAGCCACGGCCAGAGCCAGAGAGCTTCAGCGGAGTTGGTACGGCGAGCCGTTGGGGGCGCTCTTCCGTAGGCTCATCGACGACCTGGGCCTGAACCAGGCGCGGCTGGCGGCGGTGCTCGGGCTGTCCGCCCCCATGCTCTCCCAGCTGATGAGCGGCCAGCGGGCCAAGATCGGCAACCCTGCCGTGGTCCAGCGTGTCCAGGCCCTGCAGGAGCTGTCGAGTCAGGTCGCCGACGGCAGTGTCAGCGCCGCCGAGGCCACGGACCGGATGGACGAGATCAAGAAGTCGCAGGGCGGTTCGGTCCTCACCGGCACCAGCCAGACCACCAACAGTTCGGGGGCGCCGACCGTGCGCCGGGTGGTCCGGGAGATTCAGTCGCTGCTGCGCTCGGTCTCGGCGGCCGGCGACATCATCGACGCGGCGGACACCCTCGCCCCGAGCCACCCGGAACTGGCAGAGTTCCTCCGGGTGTACGGCGCCGGACGCACCGCGGACGCGGTCGCGCACTACGAGTCGCACCAGAACTGACAGTCCGCCGGGCCGAACGGCACGGGGCACAACAAGACCGGAACAGGGAACGACTCCGGAACAGGGAACTGGGAGCGGGCGCAGCGCAATGGGTGAGGTCTTCGCTGGTCGGTACGAGCTGATCGACCCGATCGGCCGGGGTGGGGTCGGTGCCGTGTGGCGCGCCTGGGACCACCGCCGCCGCCGGTACGTCGCGGCCAAGGTGCTGCAGCAGAGCGACGCGCACACGCTGTTGCGCTTCGTCCGCGAGCAGGCCCTGCGGATCGACCACCCGCATGTCCTCGCCCCGGCCAGCTGGGCCGCGGACGACGACAAGGTGCTGTTCACCATGGATCTGGTGAGCGGCGGTTCGCTGGCGCACGTCATCGGCGACTACGGCCCCCTGCCTCCGCGTTTCGTCTGCACCCTGCTGGACCAGTTGCTCGCCGGGCTCGCCGCGGTGCACGCCGAGGGGGTCGTGCACCGCGACATCAAGCCGGCCAACATCCTGTTGGAGGCCACCGGGACCGGGCGGCCGCATCTGCGGCTGTCCGACTTCGGCATCTCGATGCGCAAGGGCGAGCCCCGGCTCACCGAGACGAACTACGTGGTGGGAACGCCCGGTTACTTCGCTCCCGAGCAGATGATGGGCGCCGAGCCGGACTTCACGGCCGACCTGTTCGCCGTCGGCCTGGTCGCCCTCTATCTGCTCCAGGGCCAGAAGCCGGACGCCCAGGCGCTGATCGAACACTTCGCGGCGCATGGAACGCCCGGTGCCCCCCAGGGCATCCCCGAGCCCCTGTGGCAGGTCCTGGCGGGCCTGCTCCAGCCCGATCCGGCAGCGCGCTTCCGTACGGCCACGGGCGCGCGCAAGGCGCTCACGAGCGCCGTCGACGTGCTGCCCGAGCCGGCTGCCGACGAGGAGCCGGTCGAGGTCTTCGACCAGATCGGGCCCCTGCCGGCGGGATTCGGCCCGAACGGCCCTGTGGCCCCGGGGCCGAGCCCCGCCGCGCCCGCGAGCGACCAGCCCTCGTTCTCCCCGTCCGAGACGGGCAGCTTCCATCTGCCGCCCCCGCCGCAGCCCCGGTCCGCGCGGCCGGAGCAGCAGTCCCACCCACATCCCGATCCCCAGCCGGATCCACAGCCCCATCCACAGCCCCACCAGGCCGCACCTGCCCCGCCGCCTCCCGCCCCCGTCGCCGCTCACCCGGCCTCCCCCCTTCCGGCCCCGGCGCCGGACTTCGCGCAGGCCCCCACGTCCGCGGTGCCGTATGAGCAGCCTCCTACGCGTCAATACACCGCTCACGGCGTTCAGGTTCCCGCCCAGACCCCGACGGTTTCCCCGGCGGCCGTGGCGCCCGCGTTTCCGGCACCGGCCCCCGCGGCCGTCCCCGGTGGCGACAAGCGTCCGGGACCGCCCCCGAAGGTGGCGATCCCGGTACTGATCGTGGCGCTCATCTGCTTCGCGGTCGGCATCTGGGCCCTCACCCAGTCCTGACCTCCGCGGCCGTCGCGGCCGCCTGCCTCACCAGGAGGCAGGCGGCCCGTACTGCGGCGGCCCTCCCTGTCCCGAGGCCGAGGACGAGCCCGAGAACGAGGCCGCGGCCCCCCGCCGCCGGGCGACGACCATCCACACCGCCAGTCCCAGCAGAAGCACGGTCCCGGCGCCGATCCCGGCGGCCGCGACCAGACGCATCGTGTCGCTCCGCTCCGCCTCCGGTCCGCTCTGCCCGCTCGCGGCCGCCTCCCGGTCCTCGTCGGTGACCGTGAAGATCCCGGGGGACCCGTCGTACGCGGGCGCCGTCCGTGCCTGTCCGGTGACGTTCACCCGCAGCGTCAGCGGCAGGGCCTTGTCGCCGTAGGCCCCGGCCAGCTCGGGGTTGAGCGTGGCCGACAGGTAGTACCAGCCGGCGAACCGCATGGCGTTCGTCTCCTCGCTGGAGGCGTAACGGTTCTCGTACGCCACGGGCCGCTGCGGCTCCAGCGCCACCTGGTTCTGCTTGCCGTCGTACGCGACCGTGTTCTGGTCGACGTGACCGCGCGCCGGGTTGTCCAGGGAGAGGACGAGCGCGTTGCCGATGTAGTCGCTGCCCGTCGAGCTGCTGCCCAGGGAGGCGGTGGCGAAGATCTGCTGCCCCCAGTCGACCGGCACCCGGTAGTAGAGCGTCTGCCCGGGCTTGATGTCGTCCCGCCACTCGCCCTGCTTGAGACCGGTGGCGTCGACATAGCTGGTCCCACCCGCGCGCTTCTGCGGACCGCCGGTGGGCGGCGGCGGCGACGCCGAGGGCCAGCTGTCCGGCACCGACGTCGGCCCCGCCGCCTTCAGCGTGGGCTCGCAGTCGTAGCGGATCTCCAGTTGCCAGTCTTCGGGCGTGGAAGTGCTCTTGCCCGTGCGCTCGACCAGGACGTAGTAGGCGCCCTGCTCCTGGCAGTTGGTGCTCCCGGCCTTGATGGTCCGCGAGGCGTACGCGGCCAGGGGCCGGGTGAACCCGGCGGACTCGAAGCGGGTGTCGCGCGAGCTGCACTGCGTGCTGGAGCCGTCCTGCAGGCTCACTCTGATGCCGTCGCCGTATTCGGCCTTGTTCCCGGGCTTCGGCACGGCGACGACCGAGACGTACGCGTTGGTCTTCGCGTCGAGGTCGACCCGGTAGTAGAGCTTGCCGTCCTTCTTGATGGAGTCCCGGTACACCGATCCCGCGTCCAGGCGCTGTGCGTCGCTGTTGGACACGGCGCCCTTGACGGTCTTCGCGCCGCTGTCGAAGACGTACGGGCTCTCGCCGGCCGCCCACGCCTGGCCGGGCAGCGCCGCCACGCACATCGCCGCCACCACGGCGGCCGTCGTCCGGCCGCTGCCGCGCTGCCTCTTCACGCGTCTCTCCTCGTCGTCTCCGTGGCCGCCCTGCGCCGTACCAGCACGAGCACCGCTTCCGCGATCAGGACGACCGCACAGCCCGCCACGGCGGCGGCCACGGTGCCGGTCCATCCTGCCCCGCCCGTACCACCGCTGTCTGCGCGCGCGGCCGGATCGCGCCCCTTGTCCGCCTTGCCCGACCCCAAGGACCATGCATTTACTGTTGCAACCCAATGATTTGCTTAAGTGAACTCACGGGCGGCGCCGTCACGGTCCCGCAACGGCACGAAGCCCCGGCCGTATGCACGGCCAGGGCTTCGTCAGCAGACTTTGCGCGTCTCACACACCCGAACCTGCGGGCACGGAGTCGGTCGCCTCCGTCCACAGATCCTGCTCGGCGCGATCCGCCTGGATCTGGCGGTACACGAGGAGCCCGCCGATGGCGGCCAGTGCGACCAGGAGGAGCTTCTTCACCGCGCGACCTCGTCTTTCCTTGACGTAGGAGACTTCTGGCGCCCCACAATACACACCGACCGATATCGATCGGTGACCTACCGGGGGGTCAACTGCCTTCTCCGCCGCCCGTGTCGCCTCGCGCGGCGAACGGCGATCGGCCCGCCCCCGAGTCGGCGCCGTACCGCGCGGGCGGCGGAACCGGTCGGGAGATGCAGAAGGGCCCCCGGTCTGATCGACTGGGGGCCCTTCGCACTGTGGGGCTAACAGGATTTGAACCTGTGGCCTCATCCTTATCAGGGATGCGCTCTAACCAACTGAGCTATAGCCCCTCCGCGCTGCGCGCTGACCTCTGAAGATTAGCGCACGGAGGCGGTAGCTCCAAAATCGGTTGGTTCGCAGGTCACTCGTCCTCGGCGAGCGTCAGCTCCACGCCGCCCACGAAGCCCGCCGACAGGTTGTAGATGAAGGCGCCCAGCGTGGCCAGCGCCGTGGCCAGCACCACATCGATGACCGCGATCACCGAGGTGAAGATCAGCACGCGCGGCAGCGACAGGAACGACTGGAGGTCGAAGCCATTGCTCTCGTTGGAACCGGTGGCCTCGCTGATCGTGCCGCCGACCGTGGAGAAGACGCCCATGGCGTCCATGACCATCCACAGGACCGCGGCCGCCACGACCGTGCAGATGCCCAGCGCGATGGAGAGCAGGAAGCTGACCTTCATCACCGACCACGGGTCGGCCTTGGCCACCCGCAGCCGCGCCTTGCGTGTCCGGGGCGTCGTCTTGGCGCCGGTGCGCGGTCGGCGCACCGCGGGGCCGCCCTGGCCGGCGTAGGCCTGCGGCGGCTGGTAGGGCCGGCCCGGCTGCGCGGGCTCGCGCTCGCCGGGCAGAGGCCCGTTCGGATAGGCCTCGTACGAGGGGTTCGACCCCCGAGTGTCCGTCACCACAACCCCCTGGGAGTCCGTGGCAGGGCCACGGGCACCGTTCGCTCCAGCAGCGGCCGATCCGGCGCCCGTGGCTCCACTCACGCTCTACTCCTCGTGCTCCGCGGTCGAGGGCTCGGTGCCCTCGACGGCCTCGGTCTCGACGCCTTCGGCGTCCTCGACACCTTCGGCGTCCTCGGTCCCGACGGCCTCTTCGGCTTCGGCACCGGCCTCGGCATTGCGAGCGATACCGACGACGGCATCGCGCTTGCCCAGGTTGATCAGTTGGACGCCCATGGTGTCACGCCCGGTCTCCCTGACTTCGTTGACTCGCGTGCGAATCACACCACCGGACAGCGTGATGGCGAGGATCTCGTCGGTCTCCTCGACCACCAGCGCGCCGACCAGGGAACCACGGTCCTCCACGATCTTGGCGGCCTTGATGCCCAGGCCACCGCGGCCCTGGACGCGGTACTCGTCGACGTTGGTGCGCTTGGCGTACCCACCGTCGGTGGCGGTGAAGACGAACGTACCGGGCCGGACGACATTCATCGAGAGCAGCTCGTCGCCCTCGCGGAAACTCATCCCCTTGACGCCGGACGTGGCTCGTCCCATCGGACGCAGCGCGTCGTCAGTGGCGGTGAAGCGGATGGACTGCGCCTTCTTGCTGATGAGCAGCAGATCGTCCTCGGCCGACACCAGCTCGGCGCCGATCAGCTCGTCGTCGCTGCCGTCCTCGGTCTCCCTGAGGTTGATCGCGATGACACCACCCGAACGCGGCGAGTCGTAGTCCTTCAGCGCGGTCTTCTTGACCAGACCGCCCTTGGTGGCGAGCACCAGGTACGGAGCGGCCTCGTAGTCGCGGACCGCCAGGATCTCGGCGATCTGCTCGTCCGGCTGGAAGGCCAGCAGGTTGGCCACGTGCTGGCCGCGCGCGTCCCTGCCGGCGTCCGGGAGCTCGTACGCCTTCGCGCGGTAGACCCGGCCCTTGTTCGTGAAGAACAGCAGCCAGTGGTGGGTCGTCGACACGAAGAAGTGGTCGACGATGTCGTCCTGCTTCAGCTTTGTGCCGCGAACGCCCTTGCCGCCGCGCTTCTGCGAGCGGTAGTCCTCGGTCTTCGTACGCTTCACATAGCCGCCACGCGTGATGGTGACGACGATGTCCTCCTCGGCGATCAGGTCCTCGATGGACATGTCACCGTCGAAGGGCACCAGCTTGGAGCGGCGGTCGTCGCCGAACTTCTCGACGATCGTCGCCAGTTCCTCGCTGACGATGCGGCGCTGGCGCTCCTCGGAGGCGAGGATCGCGTTGTACTCGTTGATCTTCGCCTGGAGCTCGTCGTGCTCGGCGACGATCTTCTGGCGCTCCAGGGCGGCGAGCCGGCGCAGCTGCATCTCGAGGATGGCGTTGGCCTGGATCTCGTCGATCGACAGCAGACCCATCAGGCCCTCGCGGGCGACCTCGACGGTGTCGCTGCGCCGGATGAGGGCGATGACCTCGTCGATCGCGTCCAGCGCCTTGAGCAGACCGCGCAGGATGTGGGCCCGCTCCTCGGCCTTGCGCAGCCGGAACCTGGTCCGGCGGACGATGACCTCGATCTGGTGCGTCACCCAGTGGCGGATGAACGCGTCGAGCGAGAGCGTGCGCGGCACACCGTCGACGAGCGCCAGCATGTTGGCGCCGAAGTTCGTCTGGAGGTCGGTGTGCTTGTAGAGGTTGTTCAGGACGACCTTGGCGACCGCGTCGCGCTTGAGCACGATCACCAGGCGCTGGCCGGTCCGGGAGGACGTCTCGTCGCGGACGTCGGCGATGCCGCCGATCTTGCCGTCCTTCACGAGGTCGGCGATCTTCTGCGCGAGGTTGTCCGGGTTGGTCTGGTACGGCAGCTCCGTGACCACCAGGCACTGGCGGTTCTGGATCTCCTCGACCTCGACGACCGCGCGCATCGTGATCGAGCCGCGGCCGGTGCGGTACGCCTCCTCGATGCCCTTGCGGCCCACGACCAGCGCGCCGGTGGGGAAGTCGGGGCCCTTGATCCGCTCGATGAGCGCGTCCAGGAGCTCCTCGTGCGTGGCCTCCGGGTGCTCCAGCGCCCACTGGGCACCGGCCGCGACCTCGCGCAGGTTGTGCGGCGGGATGTTGGTGGCCATACCGACGGCGATACCGGCACTGCCGTTGATCAGCAGGTTCGGGAAGCGCGCCGGCAGGACCGTCGGCTCCTGGTTGCGGCCGTCGTAGTTGTCCTGGAAGTTGACGGTCTCCTCGTCGATGTCCCGGAGCATCTCCATCGACTGCGGCATCATCTTGCACTCGGTGTACCGCATGGCGGCGGCCGGGTCGTTGCCCGGGGAACCGAAGTTGCCGTTGGAGTCGACGAGCGGCATGCGCATCGACCAGGGCTGGGCGAGGCGCACGAGGGCGTCGTAGATCGAGGTGTCGCCGTGCGGGTGGTACGTACCCATGACGTCACCGACGACACGGGCGCACTTGTAGAAGCCCTTCTCGGGCCGGTATCCGCCGTCGTACATCGCGTACAGCACCCGGCGGTGGACGGGCTTGAGGCCGTCCCTCACGTCCGGGAGGGCACGCGACACGATGACGGACATCGCGTAGTCGAGGTACGACCGCTGCATCTCGGTCTCGAGCCCGACGGGCTCGACCCGCAGAGCGACGGGCTCCTCTTCGGGGGTGACAGGAGTGTTCTCGTCGGCCATTGCTGGTCTTCAGTCCTTTCGTGCGGTCAGCTGAGACCGACTCAGATGTCGAGGAAGCGGACGTCCTTGGCGTTGCGCTGGATGAACGAGCGCCGCGCCTCCACGTCCTCACCCATCAGCACCGAGAACAGGTCGTCGGCCTGTGCCGCGTCGTCCAGCGTGACCTGGCCGAGCACACGGTGGTCCTGGTCCATGGTGGTGATGCGCAGTTCCTCGGCGTTCATCTCGCCCAGACCCTTGAAGCGCTGGATCGAGTCCTCGCGGATGCGCTTGCCGTTCTGCTTGCCGAGCTCGACGAGCGCGTCGCGCTCGCGGTCCGAGTACGCGTACTCGAAGTCGTCCCGGCCCCACTTGATCTTGTACAGCGGCGGGCGGGAGAGGTAGACGTGCCCCGCCTCGACCAGCGGCCGCATGAAGCGGAACAGGAAGGTGAGCAGCAGCGTGTTGATGTGCTGACCGTCGACGTCGGCGTCCGCCATCAGAATGATCTTGTGATAGCGGAGCTTCTCGATGTCGAAGTCCTCGTGGACTCCGGTGCCGAAGGCCGAGATCAGCGCCTGGACCTCGGTGTTCTGCAGGATCTTGTCGATCCGTGCCTTCTCGACGTTCAGGATCTTGCCCCGGATGGGCAGGATGGCCTGGTACATCGGGTTGCGGCCGGACTTGGCCGAGCCGCCGGCGGAGTCACCCTCGACGATGAAGATCTCGCACTTGGTGGGGTCGTTCGACTGGCAGTCGGACAGCTTGCCCGGCAGCGAGGCGCTCTCCAGGAGCCCCTTGCGGCGGGTCAGGTCGCGGGCCTTGCGGGCGGCCACGCGGGCCGTCTGGGCCTGGATCGCCTTGCGGATGATGTCCGCGGCCTCGTTGGGGTTGCGGTCGAACCAGTCCGTGAGGTGCTCGTGGACGACCTTCTGCACGAAGGTCTTGGCCTCCGTGTTGCCCAGCTTGGTCTTGGTCTGGCCCTCGAACTGCGGCTCGCCGAGCTTGACGGAGATGATCGCCGTCAGGCCCTCGCGGATGTCCTCGCCTGAGAGGTTGTCGTCCTTCTCGCGCAGCAGCTTCTTGTCGCGCGCGTACCGGTTGACGAGACCCGTCATGGCGGCGCGGAAGCCCTCTTCGTGCGTACCGCCCTCATGCGTGTGGATCGTGTTCGCGAAGGAGTAGACACCCTCCGTGTACTGCGAGTTCCACTGCATCGCGATCTCGGCGGAGAGCAGCCGCTCCTTGTCCTCGGCCTCGATGTCGATGACCGTGGGGTGGATCAGCTCGCCCTTGCGCGAGTTCAGGTACTTCACGAAGTCGACGATGCCGCCCTCGTAGTGGTACGTGACCGTGCGGACCTTCTCCGCCTCGCTCGCGCTCTCGGCGGCCTCGGGGTCGTCCGCGTCCAGGACGGCCTTCGCCGACTCCCGCTCGTCCGTCAGGCGGATGGTCAGCCCCTTGTTCAGGAACGCCATCTCCTGGAAACGCCGCGACAGCGTCTCGAACGAGTACTCGGTCGTCTCGAAGATGTCACCGTCGGCCCAGAAGGTCACCGAGGTGCCCGTCTCGTCGGTCTCCTCGTGGCGCTCCAGCGGCGCCATCGGCACGCCGAGCTTGTACTCCTGCGTCCAGCGGTGGCCGTCGGTCCGGATCTCCACGGCGACCCGCGTCGACAGCGCGTTCACCACGGACACGCCCACGCCGTGCAGACCGCCGGAGACCGCGTAACCGCCGCCGCCGAACTTGCCACCCGCGTGCAGGACGGTCAGCACGACCTCGACGGCCGGCTTCCCTTCCGACGGGACGATGCCGACCGGGATGCCACGGCCGTTGTCGACGACGCGCACACCGCCGTCGGCCAGGATCGTGACGTCGATCATGTCCGCGTGACCGGCCAGGGCCTCGTCGACGGAGTTGTCGACGACTTCCTGGACCATGTGGTGCAGACCACGCTCGCCGGTCGACCCGATGTACATGCCCGGGCGCTTGCGAACCGCGTCGAGGCCCTCGAGGACGGTGATCGCGCTGGCGTCGTACGAGGCAGTCACCTCGCCGTGCGAGGTGACGACCTCGGCCGCCTCTACGTTCTCTTCCGGCACGCCTTCGCCGGAGGTGGACGGAATGTTCTCGTTGGGGTTGCCGGAATCGGCCACGAAGCGCCCTTTCTGGCACAGCACGAGCCGTTCTCCGGGCAGGCGGGAGCGGCTGCGTCGTTCGACATGTTCCGCAGTAAGGCGGGATTGTCCTCCAGTCTACCGGTAGCGCTGACATGAATGGGGGTTTGCCGGTACCTGAGTCCGCATGTGCCGCCCTGAACCGGCGCGGCCCGACTCCCCATATCCGGGAAGGGGCTCCAAGAGGCTCTGACGGGCACCCAGCGCTTCGGGCTGTCACGGGTTGTGTGGGCGGGCGCACCGGAGCCGTTTTCCGCTCGCTCCTGGGTGCGGTTCGGCCGTCCGCTCCGCTATCCGTACGTGTCCCCGGGCCCTACCGAGCCCGGCGCACGAAGCGGTCCGTACCCCCGGCGCGGGCCGCCGGGGCCCAGCACCTTGATCAGCCGTACCGTCCCCTGACCGAGGTCCTCGTTCAGACGTGCCACCAGCCGGGGCGCCAGCAGGCGCAGCTGCGTCGCCCAGGCCGTCGAGTCGCACTGCACGGTGAGTACGCGCTCGTCCGGGTCCTCGTCGTACCGCAGAGGGACACAGTGCTTCGCGAGGTCGTCGCCGACGATCTGCGGCCAGCGGCCCATCACACCGCCCACCGCGGCCGGCGTCTCCCAGCCGCGCTCGGTGATCAGCCGGTTGATCGCGGCGCCGAGGGGCAGGGGGTCGCGCCCGTCCGCGCGGGCACCCGACCGCAGCCCGCCGCCGCGCTTGGCCTGCTTCTTCTGCTGCGCCGCCGCGCCGCGCGCCCGCGCCTGCTCCTTGGCGGCACGCAGGGCCACCCGCGCCAGGTCGACGCCCGACGCCTCTGGAACGCCGGGGGCCACGGGACCGCCAGGGCTCGCCGGCGAGCCCGGTGCGTGCGTCCCGGCGCCGGGCAGGCCGGAGCCCCCGGTGAGGTCCGGAAGCTCGGGGGAGTTGTTCATACGCGCTCGACCGCACCTTCCGCGACCGCGTACCGCGCGCCCGCCAGCACACCCGGCACATCGTCGTCGACCGCCGCCGTCACGAGCACCTGCTCGCCCGTCGCGACCAGCTCCGCGAGCCGTTCCCGGCGCCGCGCGTCCAGCTCGGCGAAGACGTCGTCCAGGACGAGCACCGGCTCGTTGCCCTCCGCCCGGAGCAGGTCGTACGACGCCAGCCGCAGCGCCAGCGCGTACGACCAGGACTCGCCATGGCTCGCGTAGCCCTTGGCCGGCATCTCGCCCAGCTTGAGCAACAGCTCGTCGCGGTGCGGTCCGACCAGGGTCACGCCCCGTTCGATCTCCTGCTTGCGGACATCGGCGAGCGCGGCGATCAGCTGCTCGTACAGCTCCTCGCGGGTGTGCGCGTCGCCCGCCGCGGAGCCCCGGTACTCCAGCGAGACCGGCCCGCCGCCCGGCGCCAGCTGCTCGTACGCCTTGTCCGCCAGCGGCTGGAGCGTCGCGATCAGGTCGAGCCGCTGGGCGAGCAGCTCGGCGCCCACCCGCGCCAGATGCTGGTCCCACACGTCGAGCGTGGACAGGTCCATCGACCGTCCGCCGTGGCGCCGCGCCATCGCGGCACTCTTCAGCAGCGTGTTGCGCTGCTTGAGCACCCGTTCGTAGTCGGACCGCACGCCCGCCATGCGCGGCGCGCGCGCCGTCAGCAGCTCGTCCAGGAAGCGCCGGCGCTCCCCGGGGTCGCCCTTGACGAGCGACAGGTCCTCGGGCGCGAAGAGGACTGTGCGGACGATCCCGAGTACGTCCCGGGGCCTTACCTGCGAGGACCTGTTGATCCGGGCCCGGTTGGCGCGGCCCGGGTTGAGTTCGAGCTCGACCAGCTGGGAGCGCTCGCCCTGGGTGACGGCGGCCCGGATGACGGCGCGCTCGGCGCCCATGCGGACGAGCGGCGCGTCCGAGGAGACCCGGTGGCTGCCGAGCGTGGCCAGATAGCCGACCGCTTCCACGAGGTTCGTCTTGCCCTGGCCGTTCGCCCCCACGAACGCGGTGACGCCCGGGTCGAGCGGAACCTCGACCCGGGCGTAGGACCGGAAGTCGGCCAGCGACAGATGCGTGACATGCATGATGTGCGCCGACCTTCCCCCGGCGTGGCCGTGCGCCGGAGCACACAGCCTGTGGATTACTTCTTCGACTCGACCGCGTGGCCACCGAACTGATTGCGCAGTGCGGCGATCATCTTCATCTGCGGCGAGTCGTCCTGGCGGGACGCGAAGCGCGCGAACAGCGAGGCGGTGATCGCGGGCAGCGGCACGGCGTTGTCGATCGCGGCCTCCACGGTCCACCGGCCCTCGCCGGAGTCCGCGGCGTAACCGCGCAGCTTGTCGAGGTGCTCGTCCTCGTCCAGCGCGTTGACAGCCAGGTCGAGCAGCCAGGAGCGGATGACCGTGCCCTCCTGCCAGGAGCGGAAGACCTCACGCACGTCGGTGACGGAGTCGACCTTCTCCAGCAGCTCCCAGCCCTCGGCGTAGGCCTGCATCATGGCGTACTCGATGCCGTTGTGGACCATCTTCGCGAAGTGGCCCGCGCCGACCTTGCCGGCGTGCACGGCGCCGAACTCGCCCTCGGGCTTCAGCGCGTCGAAGATCGGCTGGACCCGGGCGACATGCTCGGCGTCGCCGCCGTACATCAGCGCGTAGCCGTTCTCGAGGCCCCAGACACCGCCGGAGACACCGCAGTCGACGAAGCCGATGCCCTTGGCGGCGAGCTCCTCCGCGTGCTTCTCGTCGTCCGTCCAGCGGGAGTTCCCGCCGTCCACGACGATGTCGCCGGGGGAGAGCAGCTCGGCCAGCTCGTCGACGGTGGACTGGGTCGCGGCACCGGCCGGGACCATCACCCACACGACGCGGGGGCCCTTGAGCTTGCCCACAAGCTCCTCGAGGCTGTGGACATCCGCGAGGTCCGGGTTGCGGTCGTATCCGATGACGGTGTGGCCTGCGCGGCGGATGCGCTCACGCATGTTGCCGCCCATCTTGCCAAGACCGACGAGACCGAGCTCCATCAGAGATTCCTTAAGCGTCGTGTGCGGTTCGTACCCGCGTCCGAGCCTACGCCGGGGTGCGGGCGCACACCTGTGGGGTCAGCCGCTCAGTCGACCGCTCGGCCGACCCGCGCGAAACGCGGTCGGCCGGGCGGAGGAGCGGTCTCAGCCGCTGAGGCGGACCGGCATGATCAGGTACTTGTACGCCTCGTCGGCCTCGGCGTCCACGGCCGGCTTGCCGCTCAGCAGCGCGGGCTTGGTGGAGGTCGTGAAGGACAGCTGGGCGACCGGGGAGTCGATGGCGCTCAGACCGTCCAGCAGGAACGTCGGGTTGAAGGCGATCGAGATGTCGTCGCCCTCCAGGTTGGCGTCGACCCGCTCCACAGCCTGTGCGTCGTCGCTGGAACCGGCTTCCAGGATCAGCACGCCCTGCTCGAAGCTGAGCCGCACCGGGGTGTTCCGCTCGGCCACCAGGGCCACGCGCTTGACGGCCTCGACGAACGGGGCGGTCTCGATCACGGCGACCGAGTTGAACTCGGTGGGGAAGAGCGTCCGGTACTTCGGCAGGTCGCCTTCGAGCAGACGCGTCGTCGTGCGGCGTCCCGCGCCCTCGAAACCGATCAGACCCTCGCCCTTGCCGGAGCCCGAGAGCGCCAGGGTCACCGTGTCACCGCTGGTCAGCGCCTTGGCGGTGTCCAGCAGGGTCTTCGCGGGCACCAAGGCGACCGCGGACGCGTCCGGGGACTCCGGCTTCCACAGGAACTCGCGGACCGCGAAGCGGTAGCGGTCGGTGGAGGCCAGGGTGACGGTGTCGCCCTCGATCTCGATCCGCACACCGGTGAGCACCGGCAGCGTGTCGTCACGGCCGGCGGCGATGGCCACCTGCGCGGCGGCGGAGGCGAAGACCTCACCGGGGACGGTGCCGGTCGCGGTGGGCATCTCCGGCAGGGCCGGGTACTCCTCCACAGGCAGGGTGTGGAGTGTGAATCGCGACGAGCCGCAGACCACGGTCGCCCGTACACCGTCTGTGGAAATCTCCACCGGCCGGTTGGGAAGAGCGCGGCAGATGTCGGCGAGCAGTCGGCCGGAGACCAGGACGGTGCCGTCCTCCTCGACCTCGGCCTCCACCGAGACGCGGGCCGAGACCTCGTAGTCGAAGCTGGAGAAGCTGAGCGCGCCGTCCTCGACCTTCAGAAGAAGGCCCGCGAGTACGGGCGCCGGCGGACGGGCCGGGAGGCTGCGGGCCACCCAGGCCACCGCCTCCGCGAGTACATCGCGCTCCACCCGGATCTTCACCGGAACCGCCTCCTGCTGTTGCTGGCTCGCCCTGCTGGCTTTCGTCGTCTGGCTCGGTGTCTCCCCACCGGAGGCAGGGGACGTTGCCGGGGACCAGTCTGACGCACGCCGCCGACAGTCGGTGCGGCTCGGGGTCAAGTCGCTGCGAGGGGCCTCGGTGGCTCCGGGGCCGAGTTGTGCACAGGGCCTTCTTCGAAGCGAATTTCCCGGTAACTCTAAGTGGGAGTAGTAGTAGGGCCTGTGGAAACGGTGGATAACGTCGTTTTCGCTGGTCACTGCCCGTTTTTTGTCCACCGTGCCTGTGGGTGGGACCGGTGGACAACCGGCCCTTTCTGTGGACGCCGGAAAGTTCTGCACACCCGATGCACAGGCGACGGGGAGTTCTCCCCAGCCTCGTCCCCAGCTTTACCCACCTTCCCCACAGGCCAACCGACCACCTTGGTGTGACGGCTTTCACTCGAGCCGGTGAGGCCGGGCGTTTCGTTGCCGAACAGTGGACAGCGGTGTGGAGAAGCTGTGGGCAAGAGGGCTCTGCCTGTGGGCCGCCGGTGGACAACGCCGGTGCGCCCCTGTGGACAGATCATCTGTCCACAGACTGTGGAGCACGGTTGGTCACAAATCCACAAGGGTCTGACCTGGAATGATGATCTCTCGAGCGGGCTGCCTGTGGACACGATCTGGACAACCCACCGGTCCCCAGGCTGTGGACGGAGGATTCTCCCCACATCTGTGGAGAACGGCTCCCCGCGCCTCGGTATTCGAACAGGCCGGCGGCGCGCGTCCCCGCCCGGGCGCCCCCTCAACGCCGCCGGGGCGCCCCCCGTAACGAGGAGGGACGCCCCTTTCAACGACGAAAGACGCCCCGGAACGGTGTCCCGGGGCGTCCTCGGAGAGCTGTCTCAGCCGGCGTGTCAGCCGTTCTTGATGCGGTTGGTGAGCTCCGTGACCTGGTTGTAGATGGAGCGCCGCTCGGCCATAAGGGCGCGGATCTTGCGGTCCGCGTGCATCACCGTCGTGTGGTCCCGGCCGCCGAACTGCGCGCCGATCTTCGGCAGCGACAGATCGGTGAGCTCCCGGCAGAGGTACATGGCGATCTGGCGGGCCGTCACCAGCACCCGGCTGCGCGAGGATCCACAGAGGTCCTCCACCGTCAGCCCGAAGTAGTCGGCGGTCGCCGCCATGATGGCGCTCGCGGTGATCTCGGGGGCCGAGTCCTCGCCGCCGGGGATCAGGTCCTTCAGCACGATCTCGGTGAGCCCGAGGTCCACCGGCTGGCGGTTCAGGCTCGCGAAGGCCGTCACCCGGATCAGGGCGCCCTCCAGCTCGCGGATGTTGCGCGAGATCCGCGAGGCGATGAACTCCAGCACCTCCGGCGGGGCGTTGAGCTGCTCCTGCACGGCCTTCTTCCGGAGGATCGCGATCCGCGTCTCCAGTTCCGGCGGCTGCACATCGGTGGTGAGACCCCACTCGAAGCGGTTGCGCAACCGGTCCTCCAGCGTCACCAGCTGCTTGGGCGGCCGGTCGGAGGACAGCACGATCTGCTTGTTGGCGTTGTGGAGCGTATTGAAGGTGTGGAAGAACTCCTCCTGCGTCGACTCCTTGCTCGCGAGGAACTGGATGTCGTCGACCAGCAGGATGTCCACATCGCGGTAGCGCTTGCGGAAGGTGTCGCCCTTGCCGTCACGGATCGAGTTGATGAACTCGTTGGTGAACTCCTCGGAGCTCACATAGCGCACCCGCGTGCCCGGGTAGAGGCTGCGCGCGTAGTGCCCGATCGCGTGCAGCAGGTGCGTCTTGCCCAGCCCCGACTCGCCATAGATGAAGAGGGGGTTGTACGCCTTCGCGGGCGCCTCGGCCACCGCGACGGCGGCCGCGTGGGCGAAACGGTTCGACGACCCGATGACGAAGGTGTCGAAGAGGTACTTGGGGTTGAGACGGGCGTGCGGCTCGCCGGGGCCCGGCGCCTTGCCGGAGGGCGAACCCATGGACCCGGGGCCACCGCCCGGACCTCCTTGGGGGCCTCCGTGGCGCGGGGCCTGGGGGTCGGGCAGCTCGGCACGCTCCGGGCGCTGCTGCTCGTACTGCGGGCGGTCCTGGCTCTGCGGGCCGCGGTAGTCGTGCTGCGGCTGCTGGGCGCGCGGTCCTGTGTACGGGTCCCGCTCCTGGAACCCGCCCAGGCGCTGCTGCTGCCACAGGTCCTCCTGGACGCGCGGCCAGGAGCCGGGGTCGGGGCGCTGCTGCTGGTACTCCGGATAGGCGGGGCGCGCGGTCGGCAGCCCGTCGTCGGGCATCTGCTGACGGTGCCCGTAGCCGTCGTACGAGTCCTGGTGCGGGCGCTCGTCGTAGCGCGGCTGCTGCACGGGAGGCGCGGACTGCTCGCCGACCGACTCGTCGACGGTGATCGCGATACGGATCGGGCGACCGCACTCACGGCTCAGGGTGTCGCTGATCAGTGGCGCCAGCCGGCCCTCGAGGACGCGCTTGCCCCACTCGTTGGGGACGGCGAGCAGAGCGGTGTCCGCCACCAGCGCGAGGGGCTGGCAGCGCTCGATCCACTGCTTGTCCTTGGGCTCGATGCCCTGCTGGCCCTCCCCGAGGAGCTGATCCAGCACCCGTGGCCACACTGCGGCAAGATCGGCAGGTACGTCAGCCACAGGGCACGCTCTCTCGCAGGTCCCACGAATGTGTGGTTCTCGGGACGGTCTGTAAGGACAGGTAAGGACACAAGGGGAAAAGATTCGGAGTTCAGCCACGGTAGTCGCGGCGGCTGACGTGGTTCAAGTTGTTGTCCACAGCCTGTGCACAGTGTGCGGCACCCAGCGGTTGGTTTGACCGGATGGCGTAGCCGCGCGTACCGTAACGTGGTCGAGTTGTCGATGGCTGCTGCCGCCTGCCTCCGATGGGCAAAGATCACGGTCTGTGATCGTGAAGCGGTGCACTCGGGCGTATTGCGAGCTACTCGTGGGCGCACGGTGACAGCCAGGCGATGTCCCGCCACCAACGAATCATTTCTGGAGCCCCCGAGTGAGCAAGCGCACCTTCCAGCCGAACAACCGCCGTCGTGCCAAGACCCACGGCTTCCGTCTGCGCATGCGTACCCGCGCCGGCCGCGCCATCCTGGCGAACCGCCGTGGCAAGGGTCGCGCGAGCCTGTCCGCCTGACCGCTACAGGTCATGACGTGCTGCCTACCGAGAATCGGCTGAGGCGGCGCGAGGACTTCGCAACCGCGGTACGCCGAGGACGCAGGGCCGGTCGCCCGCTACTCGTCGTCCATCTACGCAGCGGTGCCACGGACCCGCACGCGCCTGGGGAGAGCGCTCCCCCGACGCGTGCGGGTTTCGTCGTGAGCAAGGCCGTGGGCGGAGCGGTCGTCCGTAACCAGGTCAAGCGGAGACTGCGCCACCTCGTTCGCGATCGGCTGCCCGGGCTGCCCCCCGGTAGCCTGGTTGTCGTACGGGCGCTGCCCGGAGCGGGCGACGCCGAGTACCCACAGCTGGCCCGAGACCTGGATGCCGCTCTTCAGCGGTTGCTGTGAGGGGGCATGCGATGAAGTACCCGTTGCTGGCTCTGATCAAGCTGTACCAGTGGACGATTAGCCCGCTTCTCGGACCTGTCTGCCGGTATTACCCGTCGTGTTCCCACTACGGATTTACGGCTATCGACCGGCATGGCGCGGTGAAGGGCACGGCCCTGACCGCCTGGCGCATCCTGCGGTGCAACCCGTGGTCGCCCGGTGGTGTGGACCACGTCCCGCCGCGCAAGCGCCCTCGTTGGCACGAAATGCTGCGCAACGCACTGCGTGGCGGCAAGGGCGGGCACTCAGCCGAGACGAGCCCGGCCGCAGAGACCTCGCCCAATGCTCAAGGAGCCTGATTAGTGGACACGATTGCCAGTTTTTTCAGCTTCATCACCACGCCTGTCTCATGGGTGATCGTCCAGTTCCACAAGCTGTACGGGGCGATCTTCGGGCCTGACACGGGCTGGGCCTGGGGTCTGTCCATCGTGTCCCTGGTGGTGCTGATCCGGATCTGTCTGATCCCGCTTTTCGTGAAGCAGATCAAGTCGACCCGGAACATGCAGGCGCTCCAGCCGAAGATGAAGGCGATCCAGGAGCGCTACAAGAGCGACAAGCAGCGTCAGTCCGAAGAGATGATGAAGCTGTACAAGGAGACGGGCACCAACCCGCTCTCCTCGTGCCTTCCCATCCTGGCGCAGTCGCCGTTCTTCTTCGCTCTGTACCACGTCCTGTCCTCGATCGCCGAGGGGAAGACGATCGGTGTCATCAACGAGCCGCTGCTCGACAGCGCTCGTGAGGCACACATCTTCGGGGCGCCGCTGGCGGCCACCTTCACGGACAGCGCCGCGAAGGTCGCTTCCCTCGACGCTTCGATCACGTCGGTCCGCATCGTTACGGCGATCATGATCATCATGATGTCGGCGTCGCAGTTCTACACGCAGCGCCAGCTGATGATGAAGAACGTCGACCTCTCGGTGAAGACCCCGTACATGCAGCAGCAGAAGATGCTCATGTACATCTTCCCGCTGATCTTCGCCGGCATGGGCATCAACTTCCCTGTCGGTGTCCTCGTCTACTGGCTGACCACCAACGTGTGGACCATGGGCCAGCAGATGTACGTGATCAACCAGAACCCCACCCCGGGCAGCAAGGCCCAGGACGCCTACCTGCAGCGGCTGCTGAAGAGCGTCACCGTGCACGGTGAGGTGCGCGGCCGTCGCCGGCGGAACATCGTCCAGGCCATCGTCGCCAAGGGCAGCGACCGCAACGAGAACGAGCGCCGCTTCTTCGTCGGCCTCTCCAAGGCCGGCTTCGCCGCACAGCCCGACGGGACGGTCGCCAGGAGCGAGACCGTCGCGACCGAGTCCGAGGCCGCCGGTGCCGCGAGGCGTCAGCAGCCCAAGCGCCAGACCAAGGCCCAGCGCCAGTCCGCCGCTGCCCAGAGCGCGGCCAAGGCCGCCGAGGACTCCGCGGCCTCCACCGAGGAGCCCAAGACCTCGCTGGAGAAGAAGGACGAGCCGCAGGACGCCAAGCCGAAGCAGGCGGGCAAGTCGCCCTCCGGCTCCTCACGCCAAGCCAAGTCCGGACAGCGCAAGGGCCAGCAGCGGCCCAAGCACCCGTCCTCCAAGAAGTAGAAGGAGTCCATCCGTGACGGAAGGCACCACCTCCGCGGCCGCCGCCGAGGGTGGCGACACCCTGACTCGCCTGGAGCAGGAGGGCGAGATCGCGGCCGACTACCTCGAGGGTCTGCTCGACATCGCCGACCTTGACGGCGACATCGACATGGACGTCGAGGCCGACCGGGCCGCGGTCTCGATCATCAGCGACTCGTCCGGCCGTGACCTGCAGAAGCTTGTGGGCCGCGACGGCGAGGTTCTCGAGGCGCTCCAGGAGCTGACGCGTCTGGCCGTGCACCGGGAGACCGGTGACCGCAGCCGCCTGATGCTGGACATCGCGGGCTTCCGGGCCAAGAAGCGTGCGGAGCTCGCCGAGCTGGGCGCCAAGGCCGCGAACGATGTGAAGCAGAGCGGTGAGCCGGTGAAGCTGGCTCCGATGACGCCTTTCGAGCGCAAGGTCGTGCACGACGCGGTCGCGGCCGCCGGACTGCGCAGCGAGTCGGAGGGCGAAGAGCCGCAGCGCTTCGTCGTCGTGCTCCCCGCCTGACGCCCCTTGTGTTGTCGGCCCCGTCTGTTCGCAGGCGGGGCCGATCTTTGTCAGCCTGATAGTCAGCCACCCCAGTGCGGTACGGAAGGATGGTTCCCGTGACGGAGGCAGCGGAGCTCCCCCAGGCGCCCGAACAGGCGCGGACGGTATTCGGTGAGTACTTCCCGGAGGCCGTTCGGTACGCGGAGCTCCTCGCGGACGCCGGGGTCAAGCGTGGCCTCATCGGCCCCCGCGAAGTACCGCGCCTGTGGGAGCGGCATCTGCTGAACTGCGCTGTGCTCTCCGAGGTCGTGCCTGAGGGCGTCACGGTCTGCGACGTCGGTTCGGGGGCCGGCCTGCCCGGGATCCCGCTGGCGCTGGTCCGGCCGGATCTGAAGATCACGCTTCTTGAGCCGTTGCTGCGGCGCACGAATTTCCTTCAGGAGGTCGTCGAACTCCTGGGCCTCGACCATGTGACGGTGGTACGCGGGCGTGCCGAGGAAGTGCTCGGCACGCTGGCCCCCGTCCATGTGGTGACGGCGCGCGCGGTGGCTCCGCTGGACCGTCTGGCCGGCTGGGGAGTGCCGCTGCTGCGCCCGTACGGCGAGATGCTGGCGCTCAAGGGCGACACCGCCGAGGAGGAGATCAACGGAGCACGGGCAGCCCTGAGCAAGCTCGGTGTGGTGGAAGCCTCAGTCCTGCACGTCGGTGAGGGCATCGTGGATCCCATGACGACCGTAGTGCGCGTAGAGGTCGGAGAGAGCCCCGGCGGAGTCCGCTTCGCCGCGAAGCGGGCCAAGGCCGCCCGTCCGAGCCGTCCCCGTCGCCGTCGCTGAAACCCTGAGTCCCTCGCTGTCCCGCCGGTCGGTACTGCCTATCAGCGATGCTCCATACAAGCTGCCATACGTATCCGCTGCGGAGTGTCGAGGCGGTCTCGTCGCGCTGCGCGTGCATCGTGTTTCACGTGAAACGTCGCTCACTGCTGCAGGGAATCATCAGCCGCGGCCGTGCGGCTGCCACGCCGCGCGACCGCAAGCCCCCCGTGAGGGTTACGGAATTGTCCACAGAGGGGGATTCATCCACAGATCCACGGGCCTCGCTGGTTCACGACCCCGAAAGCATGGCAGGCTCTGCTCATCGAGAGCCTGCAGCCGAGGAGAGTGAATCCTTGCGGTCCAACGCCAACATCGCGGGACCGATGACCGACCCGGTCCCCGGTCCCCGCACCGAAACGGCGGGGGAGGATGTTTCACGTGAAACACCGCCCCCGATGGATGACACCCCCATCGGCCGCGCTGCCCAGCTGGCAGTAGAGGCGCTGGGCCGTGCCGGCGAGGGCCTCCCAAGGCCTGAGCAGACGCGTGTGATGGTGGTCGCCAACCAGAAGGGCGGAGTGGGGAAGACGACCACCACGGTCAACCTCGCTGCATCGCTCGCACTGCACGGCGCCCGGGTCCTGGTCATCGACCTCGATCCGCAGGGAAACGCCTCCACCGCACTGGGCATCGACCATCACGCCGATGTCCCCTCGATCTACGACGTCCTGGTGGAGAGCAAGCCGCTCTCCGAAGTGGTGCAGCCCGTCACCGACGTCGAAGGTCTCTTCTGCGCCCCAGCCACCATCGATCTCGCCGGTGCGGAGATTGAACTGGTGTCGCTGGTGGCGCGGGAGAGTCGACTGCAGCGAGCGATCCAGGCCTACGAGCAGCCGCTGGACTACATCCTCATCGACTGCCCGCCGTCGCTCGGCCTGCTCACGGTCAACGCCCTGGTGGCGGGGGCCGAGGTGCTGATCCCCATCCAGTGCGAGTACTACGCCCTGGAGGGCCTGGGACAGCTCCTCAGGAACGTCGATCTGGTCCGGGGGCACCTCAACCCCACGCTCCATGTGTCGACGATTCTTCTCACCATGTACGACGGTCGGACCCGGCTCGCTTCACAGGTCGCGGACGAGGTGCGCACCCACTTCGGTGACGAGGTGCTGCGGACCAGCATTCCGAGATCGGTGCGTATCTCGGAGGCGCCGAGCTACGGCCAGACCGTCCTCACGTACGATCCGGGCTCCAGCGGCGCGCTGTCGTACCTTGAAGCGGCCCGGGAGATCGCGCTCAGGGGTGTCGGTGTGCACTACGACCCCCAGCATGCGCATGTGGGTCAGAACAATCAGCGAAGCATGTCGGAGGGGATCCAGTGAGTGATCGACGTAGAGGGCTGGGGCGTGGGCTCGGTGCGCTGATCCCCGCTGCGCCCCAGGAGCGGACGGTGCCTGCTGCCGGGGCGGGGGCAACCTCCCCCGGCGCGATTCCGTCGCTGAACCCGGAGCGCGGTGTGGCGGCCGCGAAGCTGGCGACGCTGGCGCAGACACTCCAGGCGCCGGAGATCACCGAGGTGGCACCGGAGCCGGAGATCGTGTCCGAGCCGGAGCCGGGAGCGCACTTCGCCGAGCTGCCGCTGGACTTCATTACGCCCAACCCACGCCAGCCTCGTGAGGTCTTCGACGAGGACGCGCTCGCCGAGTTGGTCACCTCGATCCGGGAGGTGGGCCTTCTTCAGCCCGTCGTCGTCCGCCAGCTCGGGGCCGAACGCTATGAGCTCATCATGGGTGAGCGCCGGTGGAGGGCCTGCCGAGAGGCCGGCCTGGAGCGCATTCCCTCTATCGTCCGCGCGACGGATGACGAGAAGCTTCTGCTGGACGCTCTCCTGGAGAACCTTCACCGGGCGCAGCTGAACCCGCTGGAAGAGGCGGCCGCCTATGACCAGCTGCTCAAGGACTTCAACTGCACCCATGACCAGCTGGCGGACCGGATCGGCCGCTCGCGACCGCAGGTCTCCAACACGCTTCGCCTGCTGCGTCTCTCCCCGCCGGTCCAGCGCAGGGTCGCGGCGGGGGTGCTGTCGGCCGGTCACGCCAGGGCGCTGCTCGCGGTGGAGGACCCGGAGGCGCAGGACAAGCTCGCGTATCGCATTGTCGCCGAGGGTCTGTCGGTGCGGGCGGTCGAAGAGATCGTGACGCTGATGAGCTCGGAAACCACCGCTGCGCCGAAGTCGAAGGGGCCGCGTGCTGGTGCCCGCGTGTCGCCTGCTCTCACCGATCTCGCTACCCGGCTCTCGGATCGCTTCGAGACACGCGTGAAGGTCGACCTCGGTCAGAAGAAGGGAAAGATCGTCGTCGAGTTCGCTTCGATAGAGGATCTGGACCGGATCCTCGGCACCCTCGCTCCCGGTGAGGGTCGGGTCCTGGAGCAGGGTCTCTCCGAGCAGGACACGGAGGACGACGGCAAGGGTTGAGCCGTCGCCATGGGTTGAGGGGGCGGGTTGTGGCCGGTGTTACCGGAACACGGCCCGCCCTTTGCTCTTGGACGGTATCCGCGTCATGGCCCGGTGGATACGATGCGTTCTGGTAGGCGCATCCACCGTGATCCATCGCAGAGGGAGGCGCGGGCATGCCAGAGGTGAGCCGAAGCCAACTGGTGACCGTCGGACTGGGACTGGGGGCGGTCGGTGGCTTCATCGGCAGCCTGCTCCGAGAACGGAGCGTTCTGACAGCCGCTCGTGATGCGGCCGGTATGGGAAGCGAGGATCAGCCTTGGGGCGTCGGCTTGTACCGCTCACGCTGGACAACCTTCCGGACCTTCCCAAGCGTTGCCGTGCGTGTGTCTTCTGGGAACTTGATCAGGTCAGCGGGGAAGCCGCGGTAAAGGCGGGCAGACCCGAACTGGAGAAGGAAGCCTGGATCTCGGCCGTACTGCTGGAGTGGGGCTCCTGTGGCCGGGTCGTCTATGTCGATGAGGTGCCGGTCGGCTTCGTGCTCTATGCGCCTCCCGCCTATGTGCCGAGATCCATGGCGTTCCCGACCAGTCCCGTGGCCCCCGACGCCGTGCAGCTGATGACCGGTTGGATCACGCCGGGGTATCAGGGACAGGGCCTGGGACGGGTGATGGTGCAGACCGTCGCCAAGGATCTGCTCCGCCGGGGTTTCAAAGCCATCGAGGCGTTCGGTGATGCCCGTTGGAAGGAGCCCGCGTGCGTGCTGCCCGCGGATCATCTGCTGGCTGTCGGGTTCAAGACCGTACGTCCGCATCCCACTTATCCGCGGTTGAGGCTGGACCTGAGGACAACGCTCTCCTGGAAGGAAGACGTCGAACTGGCGCTGGACCGGCTCCTGGGGGCTGTCCAGAAGGAGCCGGCACTGAGGCCGCTGTAGCGTCCGGGTAAGACGACGGCCCACCCCCGAGTGCGGGGGTGGGCCGTTCGTGTTTCACGTGAAACACGGAGGCGGTCAGGCCTTGGTGGCCTCGTCGCCGATGAAGCCCTCGAGGTCGCGGATGATCGCGGCCTTCGGCTTGGCGCCGACGATGGTCTTGGCGACCTCGCCGTTCTGGTAGACGTTCAGCGTCGGAATCGACATCACGCCGTACTTGGCAGCCGTGGCAGGGTTCTCGTCGATGTTCAGCTTGACGATCTCGATCTGGTCGCCGTGCTCAGCGGCGATGGCCTCCAGCGACGGGGCGATCTGGCGGCACGGGCCGCACCAGGCAGCCCAGAAGTCCACCAGGACGGGCTTGTCGCTCTTGAGGACGTCCTCTTCGAAGGAGTCGTCGGTCACAATCTTCAGGGCCACGGCGGCCTCCTTGATTTCGCGGGGTGTGGGGTGAGGAGAAGAGATCAGACCGCGGGGGTCTTCTCGGGCTCGGCCACCTTCTCGCCGTCGGCGAGGGCGGCCAGGTAGCGCTCGGCGTCGAGGGCCGCGGAGCAACCGGTGCCCGCGGCGGTGATCGCCTGGCGGTAGGTGTGGTCGACGACATCGCCGGCGCCGAAGACACCGGTCAGGTTCGTCCGCGTCGACGGGGCGTCCACCTGCAGGTAACCCTCGTCGTCCAGGTCCAGCTGACCCTTGAACAGCTCCGTGCGCGGGTCGTGCCCGACCGCGATGAACAGACCGGTCACCGGCAGCTCGGAGGTCTCACCGGTCTTGGTGTTCCGCAGCGTGAGGCCGGAGAGCTTCTGCTCGCCGTGGACCGTGGCGACCTCGCTGTCCCAGGCGAACTTGATCTTCGGGTCGGCGAAGGCGCGGTCCTGCATGGCCTTGGAGGCGCGCAGGGTGTCCCGGCGGTGGACGATGGTGACGGACTTGGCGAACCGGGAGAGGAAGGTGGCCTCCTCCATCGCGGTGTCGCCGCCACCCACCACGGCGATGTCCTGGTCCTTGAAGAAGAACCCGTCGCAGGTGGCGCACCAGGAGACACCGCGACCGGACAGGGCGTCCTCGTTCGGCAGGCCGAGCTTGCGGTGCTGGGAGCCGGTTGTCACGATGACGGCCTTGGCGCGGTGGACGGTGCCGACGGTGTCCGTGACGGTCTTGATGTCGCCCGTGAGATCCACGGCCACCACGTCGTCCGGGACGAGCTCGGCGCCGAAGCGCTCTGCCTGGGCCCTCATGTTGTCCATCAGGTCCGGACCCATGATGCCGTCACGGAAGCCGGGGAAGTTCTCCACGTCGGTCGTGTTCATCAGGGCCCCACCGGCGGTGACGGCACCTTCGAAGACCAGCGGCTTCAGCGACGCGCGCGCCGTGTAGAGCGCGGCGGTGTAACCCGCGGGCCCGGAGCCGATGATGATCACGTTACGGACGTCGCTCACGGGTTTCTTCCTCGTCTCTGCAGACTGCCTACTGCCACGGGGTCGGGTCAATGACTCTCACCCCACCCAACGGATCCTACGGGGCATGCATTCCCTCGGGAGCCAGTGGCGGGCAGTGTGTATTCAGGAGCGAGGATAAGAGGTGGTCAGCAAGATCTCTGCCGCACCGTTCCCGCCGGAGTCGACGCAGGTGGCAGCCATCACATAGGCCTGGACCTTGGCGCTGTCCGTGGGATGCGGGAGAACGACGAGGTAGGCCTGCTCGCCGCGGTAGACGCCCCTCTCGACACCCAGAGCAGCGTCGGGGCGGCCCGTACCTGCCTGGACGCATTCCGGCACCGTCGTGTCCGTGCTGAGCATCGTCTTGGGAGGACCGGATTCGCTGGAGAGCGAGTCGCCCCGCTTCTGGCCGGACTCGCTGGGCGTCTTCCCGCCCTCCGTAGCCAGAAGACCATGAACCCGGTCCCGAAGCACCTCGCCAGAGAATCGCGCGTTGTCGGGTGCGCTGACGGCGGTATCTGCCTTCTTGCTCCCCGCGCTGTCGCCGGAGTCCTGGATGGACTGGAGGAAGAACACGCTCATCCCCACCGCAGCGATGCCGAAGGCCGCGCCCAGGGCGGCTACCCGGCGGCGCCGGGTCCGGTGGCCGCGACCGGGGCCCGTGGCGGCGCGAGGGTGTCCCGCGGGGCGGGGCGCCGATGCCACTTCGTGCGGGATCTCCGGGCGGGCGATCGATGTTTCACGTGAAACATGAGTCGAGGACTCTGGAGCCGTGGCACTGAGGAGAGCTTCCGCTGCCAGGGCGGCGTCAATGCGGCCGGCGATATCGGCGGGCATCCGCGGGGGCCCGGGCAGAGTGCCCAGAAGCCCTCGGATCTCTTCCAGGGAGGTGCGGACATCGGCGCAGAGCGGACAGACCTCGAGATGCTGGCGTACATCCGCCGTGCGGGACGGCGAGAGCAGCCCCTCGGTGAGATCGGAGATCTCCGAGACGTCCGGGTGCTGAGTCGTATCGGTCGTCGATGTCACGCGCGGCCACCTCCGCCCTTCACAGCAGCAGGACCGCTTGGTCCTGATTCCCTTGGCCCCGACACCGGTGGGACGGATGTCCCTGGCGTCCGGTTCCTTCCCCCGTCGGGACGGTCGCTACCCATGGAGTCGGCGCGCAGATGAGTGAGCATCGGGAGAAGGCGGGCCCGGCCGCGTGCGCAGCGGCTTTTCACTGTTCCGGTGGGGACGTCGAGGACTCGGGCGGCCTCCGCCACGGGGTAGCCCTGCATGTCGACCAGGACGAGCGCCGCCCGCTGGTCGGGGGGAAGCTTCGACAGGGCCGCCAGTAGCTCGCGGTGGAGGTCATGGCGTTCCGCAGGGGCCTCGGCCGACTCGTGCGGTTCGAGAAGCTGCTCCAGGCGCTCGGTGTCCTCGACGGGCGAGGTCTTGCGGGAGGCCGCCTTGCGAGCCCGGTCGAGACAGGCGTTGACGGTGATCCGGTGCAGCCAGGTCGTGACGGCCGACTGACCGCGGAAGGTGTGGGCGGCCCGGAAGGCGGAGACAAGAGCGTCCTGGACCGCGTCAGCGGCCTCCTCGCGGTCCCCCAGGGTGCGCAGGGCGACGGCCCAGAGCCGGTCGCGATGGCGGCGTACGAGCTCACCGAAGGCGTCCGGATCGCCAGCGACATGAAGCGCCAGGAGATCCTGGTCGCTCGTGTCGCCGTGTATGGCGTCGTCCAACGGTGAGCCCCCTCCCTGCGCCGTCAGCTGGTGATCTTGATGTTCGAGATCTTGCCGCGGAAGCCACCGTCGTCCGAGGGCAGCTCCGTCAGCCAGATCAGAACGTACCGCGTCGTCGCCGGGGCGCCCGGCTTGAGCGTCACGTTGGTTCCGGAACCGGTCGCGAGCTTGGTGAAGGAGCCGGGAGCCGACGGCTGCTGGTCCTTGGCGTCGGCCGGGGCGGCCCGCAGCTCGACGGAGGTCGAACCCTGGAAGGTGACCTCGACGGATCCGACCCGCTGGACCTTTCCGAGGTCCAGGACGATCCCGACGCCCTCCTTGAGCCGGCCGAAGTCCGCGCTGAAGTAGTTCGCCGTCTGCCAGAACGACCCGGGGTCACCGTCGTACGCGTTCTCTATGCTCCGGGAGTTCTCGCTCTGGTCTCCCAGCGGGTCGAAGTCATGGGCGGCGACAATGGCGACCGGCCTTCCGCCCTCGGTCTGCTTCTTGTCCTCGCCCTGCTCCGGCTGGGTGGTCTGCGCCGGCTCCACCTTCTTCTCGCGGTCCAGCAGAGCATCGGCCACCTGCCAGCTGCCGAGTCCCAGGGCGGCGATGAGCAGTGCGGACACGGCCCATTTGAGCGCCTTGCCGGTCCGGCTCTGCAGCGGGGGTGGCGGGGTGGGCACCGGCTGGGTGACAGAGGTGCCGGGACGCGGCTGAGGACGGCCGTAAGTGCCCTGCTGATAGGTGGTGCGCTGGTACTCGGGCGGAGAGGTGAACTCGGGCTCGGGCGGCCGGATCCGCGGCATCGAGGCGACTGCCTTGGCCAGCTCGTCCGGCGTAGTGCACGGAGGCTCCTGCCGGGACGCCGTGGCACCGTCGTTGACCAGCGCGCGCATGGCGATCTCGGACAGGCCGCGGTGGACGCCCGCGCGTACCTGGTCGGGAGGGAGCAGCCCGACTCCCTTGGGGAGCCCGGTGAGACCGTAGGCATCACTGTCGTACGGCCAGCGCTGGGTCAGCGCCGCGTACAGCAAGGCGCCGATCGCCTCGGTGTCGGTGCGCTGTGGCCCCTCGGAACTGATGCCCCGCAGGGCTGCGTTCACGGCGAGGCCGCGGATGCGGTACTGCCCCGAGGAACTGCGCAGCACGGCACTGGGCGTCAAACGGAGATGCGCCAGGCCCTCGCGGTGCGCGGCGGCCATGGCCTGCGACACCTGCGTGACCAGTTGGTAGGCGTCATGCGCCTCCAGCGGCCCGGCGGCGAGGAGCGCGGTGAGCTCCGTGGCGTCGGGAAGCCACTCATGGACGACGTAGACGAGATCGTCCTCCTCGACGGCGTCCAGGACTTGCACAAAGCGGGGGTCGCCGAGAAGCGCGGACGAGCGGGCAGCGGCGAGTACCGAGCGGGCCCTCGGGTGGTCCGCGGGCAGCAGATGAACGCCGACGGCGCGGCGAAGTTTCTCGTCCACGGCACGCCAACTGCTGAAACCGTCCAGACGGGTGACGCACTCCTCGAGCCGGTAGCGTCTGGCGAGTTTGTGGCCGCTGTGCAGCTCGGGTGTCGTGATCGCGGGCTGCTCGCCGCCCTGGTCCTGTGCGGACTCGTCCGCCGTGTCCTGCGCTTCCGCCGCCCCGTCGGTCGTGGCCTTGTCCGCCTTGGCGGCCAGCGGGTCATCCCCGCTGTTGTCGGCCACGTCGACGGCAGCCGTGCTACGTTCCGCCACCGTCGTTCCTGCCTCCCCATCCGTTGCGCATATCCAACAGCCATGCCAATTGTGCCCACAGTCTGCTGCAGTGCACGACACACGGCAGCCGACGATGGTTGTGCGGGACGGTGAACGCCTCAGCGTCCGAGGCGGCCGCGCACCATGCCGACCAGCGCGTTCAGCTCCGCGATGCGCATCCTCTTCGCCGCGACGAAGAAGACCCCCAGCAGGACCACCCCGCCGGCGACCAGCGCCGCGAGCGAACCGAGAGCCCCTTCACCGAGCGCCTTGAGAACCGCGAAGCCCGCGGCGCCACCCACCACGGCGGCGGGCAGTGAGGCCATGCACAGACGTGCGTAGGTCCGCATGATGTGGGCGCCGTCGAGGTCGCCGCCGAGCCGGTTGCGCAGCCTGCGCCAAGCGACGCCCACGCCGACCGCGTAGGCGAGGCCATAGGAGCCGGCCATGCCCACGACCGCCCACTGGGCCGGAAGAACGACGTAGCAGGCCGCGGAGGCCGCCGCGTTGACGGCTGCCACGATCACCGTGTTGTAGAACGGCGTCCTGGTGTCCTCGTAGGCGTAGAAGCCGCGCAGAACGACGTACTGCACGGAGTAGGGAATCAGGCCGAGACCGAACGCCATGAGGATGAAGCCCATGCTCTGGGCGGCCTGCACGCCGCTGGACGCGTAGAGCAGGGTGCACATCGGCACGCCGAGGGCGAGGAACGCGAAGGCGACGGGAACGATGGCGACGGCCGAGTTCCGCAGGCCCTGCGAGATGTCGTCGCGGACCGCGCCCGGGTCGTCGTCATGGGCGGCACGGGAGATCCTGGGCAGCAGGGCCGCCATCACCGAGACGGTGATGATGGCTTGTGGCATGCCCCAGATGAGCTGGGCATTGGAGTACGCGAGGAAGCCCGCGCCGTTCTTGCCGGATGCCTCACCGGCGGCGGTGGCGAGCTGGGTGACGACCAGGACACCGGCCTGGTTGGCGAGGACGAACAGTACGGTCCACTTGGCCAGCTTGACCGTCTTGCCGAGGCCGTGGCCCTTCCAGTCGAAACGGGGGCGGAAGCGGAATCCCGTTTCGCGGAGGTAGGGGATCATCGCCAGCGCCTGGACGGCCAGACCGAGGAGGGTACCGACGCCGAGGAGGCGGATGCCCTCGTCCGGGATCGTCTGCACGCCCATGTGCGACTCGGCCGAGGTGCCGTAGACCCAGATGAACAGCCCGAACGTGACGATCATGACGATGTTGTTGAGGACCGGGGTCCACATCATCGCGCCGAACTTGCCACGTGCGTTGAGGATCTGACCCATCACCACATGCACACCCATGAAGAAGATGGTGGGCAGGCAGTAGCGCGCGAAGGTGACGGCGACGCTGTTGGCCGCCTGGTTGTCGGCGATGGTGCTCGACATCAGACGGATCAGCAGCGGTGCGGCGAAGACGGCGAGGGCCACGATGGCGCCAAGGGCCACCATGACGAGGGTCAGCAGCCGGTTGGCATACGCCTCGCCGCCGTCCTCGTCGTTCTTCATCGAACGAACCAGCTGCGGGACGAAGACCGAGTTGAGCCCTCCGCCGACGGTCAGGATGTAGATCATCGTCGGGAGGGTGTACGCCACGGTGAAGGTGTCACCCAGCAGCGCGGCACCCAGCGCGCCGGTGATCACCAGACTCCGGACGAAGCCCGTGAGGCGGGAGACGAGCGTGCCGGCCGCCATCACGGCGCTGGACTTCAGCAGGCCGGAGGCGCGGCCGCCGGACTTCTTCGGTGCGGGCGCGGGAAGGGGCTCCGGCGTCGGCTCCGGAGAGGGCGAGGAGGGCTGCCCGGGGGTCTGCTGGTCGCGGTAGAGATGCGCGAACGCGTCCGGCTCGGGCTCCTCGTCGCCGGCCCGGGTGACCAGGTCGTCCACACCGGTGAACTGGACGGTCCTGGCGTCGTCACCGTAGGGAAGGTGACGGGAGGGCCCGTCGGGCTCGGGCGCCGGGGTCTGCGCCCACACTCGGGGATCCGGGCCGTACTGCGGGGCGGGAGGCTGCTGGTAGAGCGGCTGCGGCTCCTGGTAGGTGCCCGGCGGCGGCGGCGGGTGCGCGGCGCGGTCGTAGAGAGCCTCTTCCACCGGGTCCTGAGCAGCCAGATCTCGAGCCTGATAGGGATCGTGGTCGTAGGCGTCCTGGACGTACGGGTCCGGAGCCTGCGGAGGCGAAGGAATGGGGAGCGGGCCTCCCGCGAGAGGTGTCTCGGGCGTTCCCGCGGAAGGCGCGCTGCCGCCGCCCGCGCCCTGCCCGCGGTCACCGTCGTACGGCGCGTTCATGGTTTACCCCACCTCATCGTCCCCGGCCGGCCGGCCACGACATCGCTCAACGGTCCACTTTCTCACCCGTGCCCGACGGGTCACCGCTTTCCGGACCGGTGTCCGGCGCAGGGTCACTCGGCTGCTCGGGATCGTCGCTCTCCGTGGCATCCACAGTGGCGTTCCGGGCTGCGGCTCGCTTGCGCTGGGTGTACATCCTGATGCCCGCGAGAACGAGCAGGAGCACACCGCCCGCGATGACAAGCATCACCGTCGGCGTGATCTCCGAGACCTTGACGGTGAAGGTCATGGGCTGACCGTACGGCTTGCCGTCCGCCGTGAACAGCTGCGCCGTCATCGGTACCGGACCATTGGCGTTGGCCGAGGCTGTGAATTTCACCGATTGGCTGTGGCCGCCGTTGATTTTGACCGGCTGTTCGGCGACGGCCTCTCCGCCGTTGAGCTTGAGGCGGGTCGGCTTTGTGGACGTCAGGCGCAGCACGAGGTGGTCGACGCCCTGGACCAGCTTGTTCTGGACTGTCACGGGGATCGTGGCGCTGCGGCCCGACAGGGTCAGGTCCGACTTCTCGATGAGCTGCACCTCTGCGGTGAGGCTCTTCAGATAGGCGAGGACATCGCTGCGGTACTGGGCGGCCGCAGGCGCGTGGCCTCGCCAGGACGTCGACATCTCACGGCTGATCGCATTGCCGAAGGGCGTCACCACCCGGTAGGCGGCGGTGAGGATGACCTTGAAGTTGTCCAGGGTCTCCTGCGTGCTCTTCATGTCCCGGAACGCCTGGACCGGCAGTTCCCGCTTGCGCAGCCGCTCGGGGTACTGAGAGGCGCGGGGCACGCGGGTCTCGGCGTCCGTGTCGGGCTTCACCGCGGCCGCGGCGATGAGGTCCAGGGGCTGTGTCCAGCGTTGCGCGGACAGCCCCCGCAGGGCGGCGGCCATGCTCTGGGCCTGCGTGGCGGTAGGCAGCCGCTGCGGGGCCACGACCACATTGCGCTGGTTCTCGGGCTCCTGGTGGGTCACAGCCAGCGTCTGGGCGAGGAACCTCTGGACCGCGAGGGTGGTGTTGCCCGACTGGCTCATGTCGCCCTCGAAGGCGGTGGAGAGCGAGGCGTCCGAGACGACAGCGGTCCGGCCGCCGCCGATCGGGCGCGCGGCGGTGGGGGTGTACGGCAGGTCGTCCCGGAGGCTGTCGCTGCGCGCGATCACCTTGTGCGCGCCGGCGGAGGTGGCGACATCCACGATGGACGGGTCGATGGCGCCCTCCACCGGCCAGGCGAAGTCGACGGACGGCGTCACATGGAGGATGGTCTCCACCGTCGTCTCGGCCACCGCGGTGGCCGGCTGCAGGTGCCGCAGGGAGCCGGACACGTCCTTGCCCCGGTGTGCCAGGGACGCCAGATCCGGGTCGGCGAAGGGAAGGGCGACAACCTTGCGGCCGGCCACCGCCTTCTCCAGGGCGCTGAGCCACTGCTCCGCGACGGCCTGGTTCTTGCCCGGAACGTCGGTCGTCCCTTCCTTGACGCGATAAGTCCTGGTCATCGCGTCGACGGTGGCGAGCAGATCCGGGTCGATGACCCAGGTGACCGGAAGATCCTTGCCGAGCGCGACCATCTGCTCCAGTCGCCCGCCCGGGGCCAGCTCGGCGGCCAGGTCGTCGTTCTCGAAGACCGGGGTCTGCTGATCGTCCGAGCCCGTCTGCGCCGACAGATGGGTCGCCGCGATCAGTGGCCACATATAGGTGAGCTGGGTCTTCTTCTCGGTGGCTTCCGGCTGCCACGGCAGGAAGGTCCGCTCGATGCCGAGCACTCTGTTGCCCGACTGGCCCGGGGCCTGGCCCGTGAGGGAGACACCGACCTGATAGACGCCCTCGTCGTCGAGACCGAGTTCTTCGACCGGAACGCTGATGCTGAAGTCCTGGCTGATCCCGGCGGCGAGCGGCGGGACGGCGACGGTGTATTCGTCATCGAGCACCGCGGGGTCGGTGCCTGGGCTGAAGCCGGTGCGCCCCGCGGCCTCGTCGATGGAGCTGCGGCTCGAGAGGCGCGGCCCGACCCGAAGGTCCACATGACCGCCCGTGACCGTCTGCTTACTCTGATTCGTCACCGTGCCGGTGATCGTGAGCGTGTCGCCCTTCAACGGGGCACTCGGCGAGAAAGTGTCGAGGGACACATCGACGGTCCGTGAGCCCGTGGGGTCATCGACGGCAGGCGCGGCGGCCACGGTAGGACCGTTCAGCAGACCGGCCAGCAGGGGGGCTCCGGCGGCAAGTGACGCCGCCCGCAGTAGCCACCGTCGGGCAGGAGAGGGACCGGTGCCCTGGATGTCTGCCGCCTCGGCCACGCGTTCGCCCATCCCTCGTCATTGTCAGTGGTGCCGGTGGTTGTCGGTTGCTGTGTCCACGCATGGTAACGAGGCACGCTGTGGCTAAGTGCCGCGGACTGCTCCACGTGATCGGAAAGGGAGGTCCGGGGCCGCCATGAAACGGGGACGCCCCGGCGGGCCGGGGCACGTACCCTTTTCTGTTGTGCCGAACGCCAACGAAGACAACCTCACCGCACTGAGCCAGGTGCAACGCCGCGCGGTCAGTGAGCTGCTGCGTGTGTCCCCTGTCGCCGACGACCTCGCCCGCCGCTTTCAGGAGGCGGGGTTCAGCCTTGCCCTGGTCGGTGGCTCGGTACGGGACGCCCTTCTCGGACGGCTCGGCAACGACCTCGACTTCACTACCGACGCCCGTCCCGAGGACGTACTCAAGATCGTCCGCCCATGGGCCGACGCGGTGTGGGAAGTCGGAATCGCCTTCGGCACTGTGGGCTGCCAGAAGAACGCCCTCGTCGACGGCGTCGAGCAGCGCTTCGAGATCGAGGTCACGACGTACCGCTCGGAGGCGTACGACCGGACGTCGCGGAAGCCCGAGGTGTCCTACGGCGACTCCATCGAGCAGGACCTGGTCCGGCGTGACTTCACCGTCAATGCGATGGCCGTCGCGCTCCCGGAGAAGGAGTTCATCGATCCGCACGGTGGTCTCGAGGACCTGGCCGCGCGAGTGCTGCGTACCCCGGGCACCCCGGAGGAGTCCTTTTCCGACGACCCGCTGCGCATGATGCGTGCGGCGCGATTCGCCGCTCAGCTCGACTTCACGGTGGCCCCCGAGGTCGTCGCCGCCATGAAGGCCATGTCCGAGCGGATCGACATTGTTTCCGCCGAGCGCGTGCGCGATGAGTTCAACAAGCTGATCCTCTCCGCCCACCCACGGGAGGGGCTGGCGCTGTTCGTGGACAGCGGTCTGGCCGAGCGCGTTCTTCCCGAGCTGCCGGCCCTGCGGCTGGAGAGCGATGAGCACCACCGGCACAAGGATGTGTACGAGCACTCGCTGATCGTCCTGGAACAGGCCATCGACCTCGAAGAGGACGGTCCCGACCTGGTGCTGCGGCTTGCCGCCCTCTTCCACGACATCGGCAAGCCCCGCACGCGGCGGTTCGAGAGTGATGGCAGGGTCTCCTTCCACCACCACGAGGTGGTGGGCGCCAAGATGACCAAGAAGCGCATGACCGCTCTCAAGTACTCCAACGAGATGGTCAAGGACGTCTCGCGGCTGGTGGAGCTGCATTTGCGCTTCCACGGCTACGGGACCGGGGAATGGACCGACTCCGCCGTGCGCCGCTATGTGCGGGACGCCGGGCCGCTGCTGTCGCGGCTGCACAAGCTGACCCGCTCGGACTGCACCACGCGGAACAAGCGCAAGGCCAACGCTCTCTCCCGTGCCTACGACGGGCTGGAGGAGCGCATCGCGCAGCTCCAGGAGCAGGAGGAGCTGGACGCGATCCGACCCGACCTGGACGGCAACCAGATTCAGGAGATCCTCGGAATCGGACCTGGGCCGGCCATCGGCAAGGCGTACAAGTTCCTGCTGGAACTGCGTCTGGAGCATGGCCCGATGGGACACGATGCCGCTGTCGCCGCGCTGAAGGAGTGGTGGGCGGCGCAGAGCTGATCCCGGCGGTCATGTTTCACGTGAAACATGACCGCGAGGGAACGCGGGGCGTTGTTTCACGTGAAACAACGCCCCGCGGCATGTCACTCACGGCCGTCGAGCCGCGCCGTCCTGCCGCTTCCAGCGCGCGAGCAGGACGGCGACGGCGGCATAGAGCACGGCCACCATGACGAGGAGGGGGGCCGACCGGCCGTCCCCCGGCAGCATCACTGCCGCTACCCCGGCCGCGCCGACAAAGGCGACGTTGAACAGCACGTCGTAGAGCGAAAAGACACGTCCCCGATAGGCGTCGTCCACCGATCTCTGCACCACCGTGTCCGTGGCGATCTTCGTTCCCTGGGTAGCGAGCGCCAGGGCGAAGGCGGCGATCAGCATGGGCACAGGAGCGAACGGCAACCCCAGCGCCGGCGCCAGAACAGCGGCGGTGGTGGCGCAGACGGAGATCCAGCCGAAGGGCCCGAGTCGTCCCACGGACCAGGGCGAGAGCACCGCCGCCATGAAGAAGCCGGCTCCCGAGACTCCGACGGCCAGCCCGAGCAGGGCCAGCCCGTCCGACTCCGTGGATGCCCAGAAGTACCGGCAGAGCATCAGGACCATCACCGAGAGCGCGCCGTAGCAGAACCGCATCAGCGTCATCGCCGCCAGCACACGGGCCGCCGACTGCCTCTTCCTCAGGTGACGCAGACCGGCGACCAGCCCGCGAGCAGTGGAGGCCAGCGCGTCCTTGACGCGGGCCTGCACCAATTCTGGCTCCGGCCCCAGCAGTTCACGGGGAATGCGCAGGGATGAGAGTGCCGCGCCGAGATAGAGCAGGGCGCCCAGCAGAACCACCACGGCGTTCGAGTCCGAGGCCGCCAGCCGTACCGCGAAGGCGAGCCCACCACCCGCTGTCGCGGCGATCGTCCCTGCCGTGGGTGAGAGGGAGTTGGCCATCACCAGACGTTCCGCGTCGACCACACGCGGCAGCGCGGCCGACAGGCCTGCCAGGACGAACCGATTGACCGCTGTGACGGAGAGCGCGGAGGCATAGAAGAGCCAGTCGGGCACGGAGGCGAGGACCAGCACGGCCGTGCCGCAGGCGAGCAGGGCGCGCAGCAGGTTCCCGTAGAGAAAGACCTGCCGTCGCTGCCAACGGTCCAGCAGCACACCGGCGAAGGGGCCGACCAGGGAGTAGGGAAGCAGCAGGACGGCCATCGCCGAGGCGATGGCCGCGGGCGAAGTCTGCTTCTCGGGGGAGAAGACGACGTACGTGGCGAGCGCGACCTGGTAGACACCGTCGGCGCACTGCGACAGCAGGCGTACGGCGAGCAGGCGGCGGAAATTCGTCAGGCGCAGGAGTACGCGCAGATCACGTACGACGGGCATGTGGGCAAGCGTCACACACGGAGAGGGCCCCCGGGAGCATTTGTCCCGGGGGCCCTCTCGGAGCAGGAAGGCTGCGGGTGGAGTCTCACCACGCGCGCCGTCGCTGTCTTGTGCTCAGCGCTCGACCTCGCCCTTGATGAACTTCTCGACGTTCTCGTAGGCCTCGTCGTCGAAGTACTGCACCGGCGGGGACTTCATGAAGTACGAGGAAGCGGAGAGGATCGGGCCGCCGATGCCCCGGTCCTTGGCGATCTTCGCGGCACGCAGGGCGTCGATGATGACACCCGCGGAGTTCGGGGAGTCCCAGACCTCGAGCTTGTACTCCAGGTTCAGCGGGACGTCGCCGAACGCACGGCCCTCGAGCCGGACGTACGCCCACTTGCGGTCGTCCAGCCAGGCCACGTAGTCCGACGGGCCGATGTGGACGTTCTTGGCGCCCATGTCGCGGTCCGGGATCTGCGAGGTGACGGCCTGCGTCTTGGAGATCTTCTTGGACTCCAGGCGCTCGCGCTCGAGCATGTTCTTGAAGTCCATGTTGCCGCCGACGTTCAGCTGCATGGTGCGCTCCAGGCGGACACCACGGTCCTCGAAGAGCTTCGCCATGACGCGGTGCGTGATGGTGGCGCCGACCTGGGACTTGATGTCATCGCCGACGATCGGGACGCCCGCCTCGGTGAACTTGTCCGCCCACTCCTTGGTGCCGGCGATGAAGACCGGGAGGGCGTTGACGAACGCGACCTTGGCGTCGATGGCGCACTGCGCGTAGAACTTCGCAGCGTCCTCGGAACCGACGGGCAGGTAGCAGATCAGAACGTCGACCTGCTTGTCCTTGAGGACCTTGACGACGTCGACCGGGGCCTCGGGGGACTCCTCGATCGTCTCCTGGTAGTACTTGCCCAGGCCGTCGAGGGTGTGGCCGCGCTGAACGGTCACGCCCGAGTTGGGCACGTCGCAGATCTTGATGGTGTTGTTCTCGCTGGCGCCGATGGCGTCCGCGAGGTCGAGGCCGACCTTCTTCGCGTCGACATCGAAGGCGGCGACGAACTCGATGTCCCGGACGTGGTAGTCGCCGAACTGGACGTGCATCAGACCCGGCACCTTGCTCGCCGGGTCGGCGTCCTTGTAGTACTCGACGCCCTGCACCAGCGAGGCGGCGCAGTTGCCCACGCCTACGATGGCTACGCGAACCGAACCCATTCCGGTTGCTCCCTGTGTGATCTCGTCGAAGCCCTGCACGTCGCAGGGCCTCACTTGGCGGTGTCGTCGGACGGATCCGGCCGGGTACTGCCCCCGTGCCGGGGCAGGCCGCCCGTTTCTCCAGATGTGCTGTCCTGCTGAGCGGCGCTCTCGGGACCGGATCGCTGATCCCGCCCCGCCCGCTCGCTCTCGATGAGCTCGTTCAGCCAGCGCACTTCGCGCTCCACGGACTCCATACCGTGGCGCTGCAGCTCAAGCGTGTAGTCGTCCAGCCGCTCGCGCGTACGGGCGAGAGAAGCGCGCATCTTCTCCAGGCGCTCCTCCAGCCGGCTACGGCGGCCTTCCAGCACGCGCATCCGCACTTCGCGCTCCGTCTGCCCGAAGAAGGCGAAACGTGCCGCGAAGTGCTCGTCCTCCCAGGCGTCCGGGCCGGCGTGGGTGAGGAGCTCCTCGAAATGCTCCTTACCTTCCGCCGTCAACCGGTAGACGATCTTCGCTCGCCGTCCTGCGAGTGAAGCGGCGAGGGCCTCCTCCGGTGCGCTGCCCGGTTCCTCGATCAACCAGCCGTTTGCGACCAGCGTCTTGAGGCAGGGGTACAGGGTCCCGTAACTGAAGGCCCTGAAGATCCCGAGCGAGGTGTTGAGCCTTTTCCGCAGCTCGTACCCGTGCATCGGGGCCTCGCGGAGCAGCCCGAGGACGGCGAACTCAAGGATCCCTGAGCGCCTGCTCATGCCTCGCCTCCTCTGCCGTCCTGGGCTCTTATGCCGTGCTGATGTATCGACTCGATACATCCCGACGATAGAACGACCGTCCTGCTGCGACAAGAGGGGCAGTAGTGACCGGCGTCACATCGCCAATTCGGAGCAATCGACTTGCCTGATTTGGGTTGAACTTCGGCCCTAGGAGGGTTTTGACCGTGCGTAGTCTGTGCGGCATGCAGTCCACCGGGAACCATGCGACGGCAGGGGACGTCAGTGCTCTCGGTGCCATGGCTGCACCGCGGATGAGCCCGTCCCAGGGCTGGTCCGTATGTATTTCGGGGGGACCGGAACTCAACTGCCGTTTCCAGGCGTACGCGCCTGCCCGAGGAGTAGTCGTTCGATGAGCGAGCACCGTCGCAAACAGCCGCCGCAGCCGCAGGGCGGCGGACGTGCCGCGGCCAGGCGCGCCGCCCAGCAGCCCCAGGGCCGCAGGTCGGCGCAGGCCCAGGGAGCCGGTACCGGATCCCCCTCCGAGCCGTACGGTGAGGACCGTCTTTACCAAGGCCGTGCCGAGGCGCGGCGTGCCGCCCAGCGCGGTGGGCGCAGGCGTGCGCCCGAAGGGGGCGGCGCGGGCGGCGGCCCGGGCGGCGGACGGCGCGGCGGCGGTGGGTACGACGGTGGTCCCGGACGGGGCCGCGGTGGCCGGCCTCCGGGCCGCAAGCGGATGATCGACTATCCGCGCTACGGCAAGTACGGCTGGCGCCGCTGGGTGCCCTCGTGGAAGCTCACCACGGGCCTGTTCCTCGCCTTCTGCGGCAGCCTCATGGGCGCCGCGACGATCGCGTACGCCATGGTCGGAATCCCCAACGAGGACGATGCCGCCAAGGCGCAGAACAACGTGTACTACTGGGCTGACGGTAAGGAGATGGCCGCCACCGGCGGTGAGGTCAACCGGCAGATCATTCCGATCGAGAAGATCCCGCTCGCCATGCAGGAAGCGGTGATCTCGGCCGAGAACAAGACGTTCCGCGATGACTCGGGCATCGACCCGATGGGTATCGGTCGCGCGCTGTTCAACATGGCCCGCGGTCAGGAGACCCAGGGCGGCTCGACGATCACCCAGCAGTACGTGAAGAACAACCGGCTCGCCGACCAGTCGCAGACCCTGAGCCGAAAGTTCAAAGAGCTCTTCATCTCCATCAAGGTCGGCACCGAACTGGACAAGCCCGAGATCATGGCGGGCTATCTGAACACCGCCTACTACGGGCGGGGCGCCTACGGTATCCAGGCCGCGGCCCGCACCTACTACGGCAAGGACGCGGAGGCGCTGTCGCCGAGCCAGTGCGCGTTCCTCGCAGCGCTGCTCAAGGGCGCCACGTACTACGACCCGGCCGGCGCGCCGGAGATCGACCCCAAGGCCAACAAGACGGACAACACGATCCGCGCGACGAAGCGCTGGAAGTGGATCCTCGACGAGATGGTCAAGGACGGGCACCTCCCCGCCGCCGAGCGCGCGGCCATCACGACGTTCCCCATGCCCAAGAAGCCGGAGAAGAACGCGAAGCTCGGCGGGCAGGTCGGCTATCTGGTGAGCCTGGCCAAGGCCTACTTCATCAACAACAACGACAAGGGCATCGACGAGAAGGCGCTGGCCCAGGGCGGCTTCGAGATCCACACGACCTTCAAGAAGGACAAGGTCGACGCCCTCCAGAAGGCCGTCAACAAGGTCTACCACGCCCACATCGACCCCAAGAAGCGCCCGGACGTGGACACCCATGTCCAGTTCGGCGGCGCCTCGGTGGACCCGAGGACAGGCGCGATCGTCGCCATCTACGGCGGCACCGACGCGACCAAGCACTTCACCAACAACGCGGACCAGACCGGTGCCCAGGTGGGGTCGACGTTCAAGCCGTTCGTCCTGGCCGCGGCGATGCGGGACGGCGTCCGCGACCCCCAGGGACCTCGCGTGCAAAGCCGGGAAGAGCGGACCATCCTCGACCCGGACAAGAGCCGGTACAGCGGCAAGAACAAGCTCAAGATCAAGAACTATGACGGCTCGACCTGGCAGAACGAGAAGGGAGAGGAGTGGCTGCAGACCAACGACGACAACGCGAGCTACAAGGACATGAACCTGCGCGAAGCGATGATCCGTTCCGCCAACTCCCCCTTCGTGCAGCTCGGCATGGACGTCGGCATCGACAAGGTGCGTCAAGCGGCCGTGGACGCCGGGTTGCTCAAGGACTCGCTGGTCAAGTCCGACGTGCCGTCCTTCTCGATCGGTATCTCCGACCCCAGCGCCATCCGCATGGCCGGCTCCTACGCGACCTTCGCCGCCAACGGGGAGCAGCGCGACCCGTACTCCGTGAAGGAGGTCAAGGAGGGCGGGAAGACGGTCTACAAGCACGAGGACAAGACCGAGCAGGCCTTCACCTCCGCTGTCGCGAGCAATGTGACGGACGTGCTGAGGGACGTCGTGGAGAACCCCAAGGGCACCGGCCGCAAGGCAGCCATCCCCGGCCGTGACGTCGCCGGCAAGACCGGTACCACCGACGGCAACAAGTCCGCCTGGTTCGTCGGCTACACCCCGCAGCTGTCGACCGCCATCGACATGTACCGGTTCGACGACGACGCCGACAGCAAGAACCGCGGGTTCCTGGAGATGTTCGGCACGGGTGCCCAGCCCAAGATCCACGGTTCGTCGTTCCCGTCCCAGATCTGGCACGACTACATGACGGACGCGCTCGCGAGCGAGAAGATCATCAGGTTCCCCGAGCCGGAGGACCTGGAGGACGCCAAGGCCATCTTCCGCGGAGTACCCAGCCCGAAGCCGACACCGTCCATCACCCCGTCGCAGACGCCCTCGCAGACGCCGTCGACCAAGCCGTCGACGACCCCGTCCACCACGCCCGACCCGGACAACTCCTGTGGCGTGTGGGACTGGGACTGCAACAACAAGGGTGGCAATGACAATGGCGGCAACGACACCGGAGGCAACGACACCGGAGGGACCGCCGACGGCGGCACCACCGGAGGCGTGACCACCAGCCCCTCACCGCCGACCGGTGGCAGTACCGGCGGTAACGGCAACGGCGGTAAGAGCCAGGGCACCACCACGGGGTGGCTCGGCGGAACCGGCAGCCAATAGCGCTCCCCCGCGCCCCCCAGGGCCGCCGCATCCGGTACGTACGCTCCGTACGTACTCCGGAGCGGCGGCCCTCGCCGTTTCCACAGCGCCGTACGGCAGGATGTCTCCCATGCCGAGCCCACAGAAGACGAGCCCGCCCCAGGACAGGCCGGTCGTGCGTCCCACCCGGCGGGACGACGTGGCCACCGCGGGCAGCGAACTCATCGGTGGCCCCATCGGCCGCTGGGCGCGGCTGGGCGGCAGCGCACTCACACCCGTGCGCGTCATCGCGCTCGTGGCGATCGGGATGTTCGCGCTCGGCATGGTGCAGAAGATCCCCTGCTACGACTGGGCCTGGTTCCGCGGCACCAGCTCGCAGTACACACACGCCTGTTACTCGGACATCCCGCACCTCTTCATCGGCCGCGGCTTCGCCGATGGGCTGGTCCCCTACTTCGACCGGCTCTCCGGTGACATGGAGTACCTCGAGTACCCCGTCCTCACGGGTCTCTTCATGGAGGTCGCCTCCTGGCTGACCCCCGGCGGCGGCGACCTCCAGCACCGCGAGCAGCTGTACTGGATGGTCAACGCGGGCATGTTGCTGATCTGCACGGCCGTCATGGCGGTCTGTGTCGCCCGTACGCACCGGAACCGGCCCTGGGACGCGCTGCTGGTCGCCCTCGCGCCGGCCCTCGCACTCACCGCCACGATCAACTGGGACCTGCTGGCCGTGGGCCTGACGGCCGCCGCCATGCTGATGTGGTCCCGCGGCCGGTCGCTGGCCTTCGGCATCCTCATCGGGCTCGCCACCGCCGCCAAGCTCTATCCGGTGCTGCTTCTCGGGCCACTGCTGCTGCTGTGCTGGCGGGCCTGGAAGTGGCGCGAGTTCGGGGCCGCGCTGCTGGGCACGGCCGGTGCCTGGCTGGTCGTCAATGTGCCCGTGATGCTGCTCGCGCCCGAGGGCTGGAAGAAGTTCTACACCTTCAGCCAGGAACGCAATGTGGACTTCGGCTCGTTCTGGCTGATCATCACTCAGCGCACCGGGCAGCCCATCGCACCCGAGACCGCGAACACGTACGCCATCGTCCTGATGATCCTCGCCTGCGCGGGGATCGCCGCCCTGGCCCTCACCGCCCCGCGGCGGCCGCGCTTCGCCCAGCTCGCGTTCCTCGTCGTGGCGGCGTTCATCCTCACCAACAAGGTCTATTCGCCGCAGTACGTACTGTGGCTCATCCCGCTCGCGGCCCTCGCCAGGCCGCGCTGGCGGGACTTCCTGATCTGGCAGGCGTGCGAGGTCATGTACTTCCTGGGCATCTGGATGTACCTCGCCTTCACGACCAGCGGGAACAAGCAGGGGCTGCCGACCGACGGCTACCAGTTCGCGATCGTCCTGCATCTGGTCGGCACGCTGTACGTGTGCGCGGTGGTCGTACGCGACATCCTCATGCCCGAACGGGACGGCGTACGCCAGGACGGGTCCGACGACCCGTCCGGAGGCGCCCTGGACGGCGCGGAGGACGTCTTCGTACTCGGACAGGCCGCGCACCCGCCGCGGCACGCCGTACACGCCGTGGAAGGGCCCCGTGTGGAGGGGGCGTCGTACGCGAATAGGGGTTAGCGCTCCACGAGCCGGTCGAACTGCGTCGTGGTGTGCCGCAGATAGGCCACCAACTCGTCCCCGACCTTGGGCTCCTGCGCGTCCGAGGGAACGAACAGGATCGACACCTGCATGTGCGGGGGCTCGGCGAACCAGCGCTGCTTGCCCGCCCAGACGAACGGGGAAAGGTTCCTGTTGACCGTCGCCAGTCCGGCGCGGGCCACACCCTTGGCGCGGGGCATCACCCCGTGCAGGGCCTTCGGAGCCTCCAGCCCCACGCCGTGGGACGTACCGCCGGCGACGACCACCAGCCAGCCGTCCGAGGCGGTCTTCTGCTGGCGGTAGCCGAAGCGGTCCCCCTTGGCGACGCGGGTCACGTCCAGGACGGCCCCCCGGTACTCGGTCGCCTCGTGGTCGCCCAGCCACAGGCGGGTGCCGATCCGGGCCCGGAAGCGGGTCTGCGGGAACTGCTGCTGGAGCCGTGCCTGCTCGTCGGCGCGCAGGTGGCTCACGAACATGGTGTGCAGCGGAAGCCGTGCGGCCCGCAGCCGGTCCATCCAGCCGATGACCTCCTCCACCGCGTCGGAACCGTCCGTGCGGTCCAGCGGCAGATGCAGGGCGAAGCCCTCGAGCCGGACGTCCTCGATGGCCGCCTGGAGCTGCCCCAGATCCTGCTCGCTGACGCCGTGGCGTTTCATCGAGCTCATGCACTCGATGACGACGCGCGCGCCGACCAGGGCGTGCACGCCGTCGACCGACGACACGGAACGGATCACCCGGTCCGGCAGCGGCACCGGCTCCTCGCCCCGCCGGAAGGGGGTCAGGACCAGCAGATCACCGCTGAACCAGTCCTTGATCCGGGCCGCCTCGTAGGTGGTGCCGACGGCGAGCATGTCCGAACCGAAGCGCGCCGCCTCCTCCGCGAGCCGCTCGTGACCGAACCCGTAGCCGTTGCCCTTGCAGACCGGCACCAGGCCGGGGAACTGGTCGATCACGGTCTTCTGGTGCGCCCGCCAGCGAGCGGTGTCGACGTAAAGGGAGAGCGCCATGGCCGGCCCGGAACCTTTCTGGTGGCTGCGGTGTATCAGAGGTATGGACGAAACCTATGCGAGCGGAGCGGTCAGCGCCGCGACATGTAGATGTCGAGGGCCTTGTGCAGCAGCTTGTTCAGCGGGAAGTCCCACTCGCCGACGTATTCGACGGCCTCGCCGCCCGTACCGACCTTGAACTGGATCAGACCGAAGAGGTGGTCCGTCTCGTCCAGGGAGTCCGAGATGCCGCGCAGGTCGTAGACGGTCGCGCCCATCGCATAGGCATCGCGCAGCATCCGCCACTGCATCGCGTTCGAGGGCCGGACCTCGCGCCCGATGTTGTCCGACGCGCCGTAGGAGTACCAGACGTGGCCGCCGACGACGAGCATCGTGGCCGCGGACAGGTTCACGCCGTTGTGCCGTGCGAAGTACAACCGCATGCGGTTGGGGTCCTCGCTGTTGAGGACCGTCCACATGCGCTGGAAGTACGAGAGAGGGCGGGGCCGGAAGTGGTCGCGCACCGCGGTGATCTCGTACAGCCGCTGCCATTCGGCGAGGTCCTCGTAGCCACCCTGCACGACCTCGACACCGGCCTTCTCGGCCTTCTTGATGTTCCGGCGCCACAGCTGGTTGAAGCCCTTGAGGACATCGTCCAGGGAGCGGTTGGCCAGCGGCACCTGGAAGACGTAGCGGGGTTGCACGTCGCCGAAGCCGGCGCCGCCGTCCTCGCCCTGCTGCCAGCCCATCTTCCGGAGCCGGTCGGCCACTTCGAAGGCACGCGGCTCGATGTGCGTCGCCTCGACGTCGCGCAGGCGCTTCACATCCGGGTCCTGGATACCCGACTTGATCGCCCCGGAGTCCCAGCGCCGGATCACCACCGGCGGGCCCATCTTCACCGAGAAGGCGCCCTGCTGCTTGAGGTGGGCGAGCATCGGCTGAAGCCAGTCCTCCAGGTTGGGCGCGTACCAGTTGATGACCGGGCCCTCGGGGAGATAGGCCAGGTAGCGCTTGATCTTCGGCAGCTGGCGGTAGAGCACCAGGCCCGCGCCCACCAGTTCACCGCTCTTGTCGAACCAGCCCAGGCTCTCCGAACGCCACTCGGTCTTCACATCAGCCCATGCCGGGACCTGGCAATGGCTCGCCGCGGGCAGAGTCTGGATGTACGCCAGATGCTGCTCACGGCTGATGGTCCTCAGGGTCAGGCTCATGCGGGGCGCTCCTCGGCAGGTGTGTCCCCATGGATACAGGGGCTCCGGCTCTCGCGCCGAAGCCTACTGCGAACCGAGGAGCGCCCCGATGGGCCGCTTGCGAGCCTCTCGCTCCGGGCCTAGCCCAGAACGCCGCCGAACAGACCGCCGTGCGCCATCCCGAGGAAGAACCCGATGGCGGAGGCGCCCAGCCCGACGATCAGCGCGAACCGCTCTCGCGTGGTCACCGAGATGAACTGCCCGTACGCGCCGGCGATGATGCCGAGGAGTCCCGCCCAGGAGCTGAGCAGGTGGAGGTGGTGGAACATCGCCGAGACGAAGGCGACGGCACCCAACACCAGCGCGACACCGACCAGGGTGTCCTGGAGCGGATGGGGCTTGCCGTCGGTGGCGAGGAGGGAGACGGAGGAGCGAGATCGCATTGCCTGTGCCATGGGGCACCTCCTGGCTTTGCCGGAGGGCGGCGCATCGTAGCGCCACCCGCATCCGATGTGTACAGATTGCGGCCCCCGGCCACCGGATTTCAACCGGAAGCCTGTGTGCAGGTAGTCTGTACGGTCTGCACCGGTGTCTGCCCATGCCCAGAACGGAAGCCCTCACTCGCTGAGGGGGACTGTCAGTGGTGGCGGATACCGTTGCTTACGCATCACGACCCTCCTGCCACGGAACGACCGTGGCCGCTGAGTCCAAAGGAGGTGGGTTCCACATGCGTCACTACGAGGTGATGGTCATCCTCGACCCCGATCTCGAGGAGCGCGCAGTCTCCCCGCTGATCGAGAACTTCCTCTCCGTCGTCCGTGAGGGCAACGGAAAGGTTGAGAAGGTCGACACCTGGGGCCGTCGTCGTCTCGCTTACGAGATCAAGAAGAAGCCCGAGGGCATCTACTCGGTCATCGACCTGCAGGCCGAGCCTGCGGTCGTCAAGGAGCTCGACCGCCAGATGAACCTGAACGAGTCGGTCCTCCGGACCAAGGTCCTCCGCCCCGAGACCCACTGAGCGCCTAGCTCAGAGGTCATCGGGTTCGAGTAGCAGCAAGCAGCCAGAAGCAATCCCGCCGAGAGGTTCACCCAATGGCAGGCGAGACCGTCATCACGGTCGTCGGCAATCTTGTCGACGACCCCGAGCTGCGCTTCACCCCGTCCGGTGCGGCGGTCGCGAAGTTCCGTATCGCGTCCACTCCCCGCACCTTCGACCGCCAGACCAATGAGTGGAAGGACGGCGAGAGCCTCTTCCTCACCTGCTCGGTCTGGCGTCAGGCGGCGGAGAACGTCGCCGAGTCGCTTCAGCGAGGCATGCGCGTCGTCGTGCAGGGCCGGCTGAAGCAGCGGTCCTACGAGGACCGCGAGGGCGTCAAGCGCACGGTCTACGAGCTGGACGTCGAGGAAGTCGGCCCCAGCCTCAAGAACGCCACGGCCAAGGTCACCAAGACCACCGGTCGCGGCGGCCAGGGTGGCTACGGCGGCGGTCAGCAGCAGGGCGGCGGCAACTGGGGTGGAAGCCCCAGTGGTGGTCAGCAGGCCGGCGGCGGTGCACCCGCCGACGACCCGTGGGCGACCAGCGCGCCGGCCGGCGGCGGCCAGCCGCAGAGCGGCGGGGGCAACTGGGGCGGAAGCTCCAGTGGCGGCGGCTACTCGGACGAGCCCCCCTTCTAGGGGAGCTCGTACCCCCACTTCTTGATCACACAGGAGATACACCATGGCGAAGCCGCCTGTGCGCAAGCCGAAGAAGAAGGTCTGCGCATTCTGCAAGGACAAGACCGCGTACGTGGACTACAAGGACACGAACATGCTGCGGAAGTTCATTTCCGACCGCGGCAAGATCCGTGCCCGCCGCGTGACCGGCAACTGCACGCAGCACCAGCGTGACGTCGCCACGGCCGTCAAGAACAGCCGTGAGATGGCGCTGCTGCCCTACACGTCCACCGCGCGATAAGGGAAGGGTGACCGAAAAATGAAGATCATCCTCACCCACGAGGTCTCCGGCCTCGGTGCCGCTGGCGACGTTGTCGACGTCAAGGACGGCTACGCTCGCAACTACCTGGTCCCGCGTGGTTTCGCGATCCGCTGGACCAAGGGTGGCGAGAAGGACGTGGCGCAGATCCGCCGCGCCCGCAAGATCCACGAGATCGCGACCATCGAGCAGGCCAACGAGATCAAGGCCCAGCTCGAGGGCGTCAAGGTGCGTCTGGCCGTTCGCTCCGGCGACGCCGGCCGTCTCTTCGGCTCCGTGACCCCGGCCGACATCGCCACGGCGATCAAGTCCGCGGGTGGCCCCGACGTCGACAAGCGTCGCGTCGAGCTCGGTTCGCCGATCAAGACCCTGGGCTCGCACCAGGTGTCCGTGCGTCTGCACCCCGAGGTTGCCGCGAAGCTCGGCGTCGAGGTCGTCGCCGCGTAACGCTGTCCTCAGCAGAGGAGTAAGAAGGGCCGTACCCACGGGTGCGGCCCTTCTCGCATGTTCACAAGCTGTCTGTTTCACGTGAAACCGCCTGTTTCACGTGAAACCTCGCTCAGCGTGTGGCGCCCGTGACGATCCAGCGGCCCGAGCGGGAGCGCAGCCAGAGCGTCAGCAGGCGGACGGTCATCATCAGCGTCATGGCCCACCAGAGCGCGGTAAGTCCGCCGCCCAGCGGGGGGATGAGCAGCGCCACCGGGGCGAAGACGGCCAGGGTCAGCAGCATGGCCCATGCCAGGTAGCGTCCGTCGCCCGCGCCCATTAGGACACCGTCCAGCACGAATACCACGCCGGCGATCGGCTGGGAGAGGGCGACCACAAGCAGCGCGGGGAGGAGAGTGTCCTGCACCGTCCCGTCGCTGGTGAACAGCGGGATGAAGAGTGGTCGGGCGACGACGATCAGGACCCCGAGCACCACACCGGAGGCCACGCCCCACTGCACCATGCGGCGGCAGACCTGCTTGGCTCCGTCTGCGTCCTCCGCGCCGAGATAGCGGCCGATGATGGCCTGCCCGGCGATGGCGATCGCGTCGAGGGCGAACGCCATCAGACTCCACAGAGACAGGATGATCTGGTGAGCCGCGACTTCGGCATCTCCGAGACGTGCCGCGACCGCAGTGGCGATCAGCAAGACCGCGCGGAGCGACAGCGTACGAACCAGAAGGGGGACGCCCGCCTGGGCACTGGCGCGTATGCCGGCCGCGTCGGGGCGCAGGGACGCCTGGTGGCGTCGGGCGCCGCGGATGACGACCACGAGATAGGCGACGGCCATGCCGCACTGGGCGATCACCGTGCCCCAGGCCGAGCCGGCTATGCCGAGGCCCGCTCCGTAAACCAGTCCGACGTTGAGCGCTCCGTTGGCGGCGAAGCCGGCGACGGCGACGTACAGCGGTGTACGGGTGTCCTGGAGGCCCCGTAGAACACCGGTCGCTGCGAGGACGATCAGCATCGCGGGGATGCCGAGACTGGATATCCGTAGATAGGTCACGGCGTACGGAGCGGCGGTGTCGGAGGCGCCGAAGAGGCCGATCAGCCAGGGGGCGGTGGGGAGAGTGACGGCGACGACCGCGGCGCCGAGCAGAAGAGCCAGCCAGATGCCATCCATTCCCTGTCTGATGGCCGCCGCGAGGTCACCGGCTCCCACGCGACGCGCGACGGCGGCCGTCGTGGCATAGGCGAGAAAGACGAAGACGCTCACCGCGGTGGACAGCAGCGCGGCCGCAACCGCAAGACCGGCAAGCTGAGGAGTGCCGAGATGGCCGACGATGGCGCTGTCGACCATGAGGAAGAGAGGCTCGGCGACGAGCGCACCGAAGGCCGGCAGGGCGAGCGAGATGATCTCGCGGTCGTGTCGGCGGCGGGCGGCCTTGGGCGTCGGGGGAGCCTGTGTCATGCGCTCAATCTAATCTTCCACAGGTAAGAGATGCAATGGCGAAGTGGTCCTTACGCCCGGTGTGTGCGAGGCTTCGGCTGTGCGCCGTTTGTTCTGATCTTGGCCTGGCGGGGAAAGTTTTTCTCCCCCACAGCCGGTGGACGGAAAAACACCAGGTCAGTCTAGGTGGGCGGGGACGGCTATGAGTTTGTCCACATGACTGTCCCCCGGTCCGTGCACAGGTTCCGCGCGGTTCTCCACAGCATCCCGTCCACCATCCACAGGGCCTGTGGATAACCAGATTGGCTGACGGTGCCCGCGGGCCTACCGTGGACCGGCGCCCCACGCCCCAAAAGCGGAGTAGAGCCTCTCGTTTGTCAGAGCCGTGGCGTAAGAAAGAGTCGCACGGTGAGGTCCGCGGAGCGGACGGGAGGAGGTGGCTTGGTGAGCATTCCCGAGCCCTTGGACGACCCCTGGGCCGACAGCGGTCCAGGTGACCGTCTGCCCGCCCGTCAGCGAACCGGCGAGGGTCGCGGCCGGGGGCGAGGCCGGGACGACCAGCATGACAGGGGCAGCGAGAGCGGACCGTGGGACAGCGGATCGGCCGGCTTCGAGCGGGTGCCCCCGCAGGACCTCGACGCCGAGCAGTCCGTGCTCGGCGGCATGCTCCTCTCCAAGGACGCCATCGCGGACGTCGTGGAGATCATCAAGGGCCATGACTTCTACCGTCCGGCGCACGAGACGGTCTTCACCGCGATTCTCGACCTGTACGCCAAGGGCGAGCCGGCCGACCCCATCACGGTGGGTGCGGAGCTGACCAAACGCGGCGAGATCACCCGGGTCGGCGGCGCTTCGTATCTCCACACCCTCGTCCAGTCGGTGCCGACGGCGGCGAACGCGTCGTACTACGCGGAGATCGTCCATGAGAGGGCGGTGCTGCGGCGCCTGGTGGAGGCCGGCACCAAGATCACGCAGATGGGATACGCCGCCGACGGCGACGTCGACGAGATCGTGAACTCGGCGCAGGCGGAGATTTACGCGGTCACCGAGCAGCGCACCAGCGAGGACTATCTGCCGCTCGGCGACATCATGGAGGGCGCGCTCGACGAGATCGAGGCGATCGGCTCCCGCAGCGGTGAGATGACGGGTGTGCCGACCGGCTTCACCGACTTCGACTCGCTGACCAACGGTCTGCACCCGGGCCAGATGATCGTGATCGCGGCCCGCCCCGCCATGGGTAAGTCGACGCTGGCGCTGGACTTCGCCCGGGCGTGCTCGATCAAGAACAATCTGCCGAGCGTGATCTTCTCCCTCGAAATGGGCCGCAACGAGATCGCGATGCGCCTGCTGTCGGCGGAGGCCCGCGTGGCGCTCCACCACATGCGTTCGGGGACGATGACGGACGAGGACTGGACGCGGCTGGCGCGTCGGATGCCGGATGTCTCGCAGGCCCCGCTCTACATCGACGATTCGCCCAACCTGTCGATGATGGAGATCCGTGCCAAGTGCCGCCGCCTCAAGCAGCGGAACAATCTGAAGCTGGTGGTCATCGACTATCTCCAGCTGATGCAGTCCGGCGGTTCGAAGCGTGCCGAGAGCCGCCAGCAGGAAGTCTCGGACATGTCGCGAAACCTCAAGCTGCTGGCGAAGGAGCTGGAGCTTCCGGTGATCGCGCTGTCCCAGCTGAACCGTGGCCCGGAACAGCGCACGGACAAGAAGCCGATGGTCTCCGACCTCCGTGAGTCCGGCTCCATCGAGCAGGACGCGGACATGGTGATCCTGCTGCACCGTGAAGACGCGTACGAGAAGGAGTCCCCGCGCGCGGGCGAGGCGGACCTGATCGTGGCGAAGCACCGAAACGGCCCCACGGCGACGATCACGGTGGCCTTTCAGGGCCACTACTCCCGTTTCGTGGACATGGCCCAGACCTGATCATGAGCGGGGCCAGCGTGTAGGGTCCCAGATTTTGCGGCACAATCTCAGATTCGATCGCACAACGGTGGCACTTATGCCGTCGTCGTGAGACTCGCTGCCCAGGGGCGGGGCCGGTAGCTCACATGGTGACGGTCGCGCGGACCAGATTGTGGTCGGAGAGGCCCTCCGTGCTCTCGACCGTTGCGTTGCTGACAACAGCGCCCCGCACGACCACGTGGTCGATCCACTGCGACTTCGAGCCTGACGTGCTCGGCCGTGTCGGCAGGGCGTCCGGCGGGAGGTCCGCGACGGTGAAGCCCGTACCCAGAGCCGACGTTACGGTGGCACGGTCGGTGTTGAAGTCCCCGAGGAGTACTGCTGCGTATCCCGGGGGAGAGGCAGCCAGTTCGGCCAGGCGTGCCAGCTGGCGCGTGTGCCGCTGATCGCCGCTCACGTGCGTGGCGACTATCAGCGTTCCGGCGGCCTCGACGGCGAGCGCGCCCTTCCCCGGGTCGTCCTCGAAGGACTCGGCAGTGACCTCCCGGCTCGGTCCGTCGACCAGGAGCACGAGGTACTCCTCGGGGTCGCGCAGCGAGCAGGTGCCGTGGCGCGGTGCCGGGACGCGCGGGTACCTCAACGCGTGGATGGTCCGGCCGGTCAGCGCAACTCGGAGGCTGGCCAGTTGGTCACCGCTGACCTCCTGCAGGGCGATGACGTGCTCGTCTCGTCCCGCCAGCAACGCCGTGACCGCGGCGATCCGCTCCGACTCGTCCGGGCAACGCCTCAGGACGTCCTCGCCCCAGTTCTCGGCGTGGACGCGGTGTAGAACGTTCCAGCTGGCAACCGTGATCATGCGTCGTGATGTTAGACGACAATGTCCGAGCCGTGGTCTGGTTCGACAACTGAGCGGCACGGACCATGAGCCCATCGGCTGCCTGTCGAGGAAATGCCACGGATCTGAGACTCAGGCCGCATGACACGGCGTGAGAAAGCGCGAGAACACCCAGCTCACAGCCTCGGCGCACGCTCCGCAGAGATTGAGAGCCTACAAGCGGTCCTCTCAGGTAGGTGAAGGCAGCCGCGCGCCCCTCGCGCCTGCTGCGGGATCGCGGGTGTCGCGCGAAAAGCGGTCGACGGAAGAGGGGCGTGCCGATAGATCTTGTCCATGACCTCACCCTTCGAAGCACTTCTGCCCAGCACGGAACGGGCCCTTCTGCACCGCGTCGCCACCGCCCAGAGCGATGGTCGTGCTCCCTCGGTCGTCGGAGCGGTGGCCAGGGACGGGCGCACCGTCTGGTCGGGAGCGCGCAGTTGTGTGGACGGCCATGCGCCGGATGCCGACACGCAGTACCGGATCGGCTCCATCACCAAGACGTTCACCGCCGTTCTCGTCATGCGGCTGCGTGACGAGGGGCTGCTGGATCTCGGTGATCCGTTGGAGAAGCATCTGCCGGGGACGGGCGTCGGTGAGGTGACCGTCGCTCAACTCCTGGGGCACAGCGCTGGGTTGGCTGCAGAGACGCCTGCTCCTTGGTGGGAGCGGACCCCGGGAACGCTGCGGCCCGAACTTGCCGATGTGCTCGGGGAACGGCCCCTTGTACATCCCGTGGGGCGCCGCCACCACTACTCCAATCCCGGTTACACGCTGCTCGGTTCGCTCGTCGAGGCAGTGCGAGGAGTGTCCTGGGAGGAGGCGTTGCGGGCCGAGATCCTGGAGCCGCTCGGTCTGAGCCGGACGAGTGCGCAGCCGGTGGCCCCTCATGCCGGTGGTTGGGCCGTACACCCGTGGGCCGATGTGATGCTGCCGGAGCCGACCGAGGACCTGGGACTGATGGCCCCGGCGGGCCAGTTGTGGTCGACGGCAGAGGACCTCTGCCGGTTCGCCCTGTTCCTTGCGGAGGGGGACGATCGCGTTCTGAGCGCTCAGTCAGTTCGGGAGATGCGGACGCCGTCGACGCCGTCCGAACCGGGGGACTGGGACGCCGCGTACGGTTTCGGTCTGCAGATCGTCCGGGTGAAGGGGCGCACGCTGATCGGGCACACCGGTTCGTTGCCGGGCTTCGTGGCGGGCCTTTGGGTGAGCGTGGAGGACGGGGTGGCGGCTGTCGCACTCGCCAATGCGACCTCAGGGCCGCTGACCGGGGCCATCGCCGCCGATCTCGTAGGGATCGTGGCGGATGCGGAGCCCCGCTTCCCGGAGCCGTGGCGCCCGCTCCCGGCCGTGGACAAGGACCTGTTGGAGCTCACCGGGCCCTGGTACTGGGGGACATACGCCTATGGCCTGAGGCTGACAGGCGAGGGAGGCCTGGCGCTGGAGCCCCTGCGGGGCAACGGTCGCCGTGCGCGTTTCCAGGCGCGCCCGGATGGCACTTGGGAAGGGTTGAACGGCTACTACGCGGGCGAGACGCTCTCGGTGGTGCGGGGGGAGGACGGATCGGTGACTCATCTCGACCTGGCGTCTTTCGTCTTCACGCGTGAGTCGTACGAGCAGGGGGGCGCCACGCCCGGCGGAGTGGACGAGGGAGGTTGGCGCGGCCTCTAGACGCCTGGAGATCGATGTTTCACGTGAAACCGGGCGCCGAGCACTTCCTCGGCGCCCGGGGCGCTCATTGGGCCCTCAGTTGCCAGGGAAAGCGCGGAGGGTCAGAGAGCGAGCTTGAAACCCACATGCGACGCCACGAAACCGAGCCGCTCGTAGAAGCGGCGGGCGTCGGTGCGAGTGGCGTCGGACGTCAGCTGAACGAGCCGGCAGTTCTGCCGCCGGGACTCGGCGACAGCCCACTCGATCAGCTCGGTTCCCAGGCCCCCGCCGCGCTCGTCGGCATGGATGCGAACTCCCTCGATGAGTCCCCGCGTGGAACCACGGTGGGACAGCCCGGGAATGATCGTCAATTGCAGCGTGCCGACGACCCGCTCTTGTCGTACGGCAACGACCAGATACTGGTTCGGGTCCTGCTCCAGTCGCTTGAAGGCGCTGGTGTACGGGGAGAGGTCGTCCGGCGACTCACGCGTGGCGCCCAGGGGGTCGTCGGCCAGCATGGCCACGATCGCAGGGATGTCGCTCGAGGCTGCGGGCCTGATGTCAAGATCACTCATGCTCCGCAGGCTACGCCGCAGCGTTATGCCGGGACATGGAGCTCTTCGACGACCTTGACCAGGGGCGCCAGCTCCGGGTTCTGCGCGGCCGCGTCCAAGGCCTCTCGAAGAGCGGCGTCATTGGTGGGCCGCGCCTGCGCGAGCAGTGCCAGGCCGGCCTCTGTGACGTCGGTGTAGATGCCGCGCCGGTCCGTGTCGCACAGGTAGCGGGTGAGCAGACCCCGGTCCTCGAGGCGGGTGACCAGGCGCGTCGTGGCGCTCTGGCTGAGGACGACGGCGTCCGCCACCTGCTTCATCTGGAGGTGCCCGCCGGGACCGCTGTGCTGGCGGCTGAGGACATCCAGAAGGGAGTACTCACGCATGCTCAGACCGTGCGCGGCCTCCAGTGCCCGCTCGATGTGAGCCTCGATCTTCCCGTGGAGAAGAGAGAGCGCGCACCACCCCTGCGAGAGGGCGGTGAGTGCCGGGTCGGTCGCTGTCATGGTCTCTCCTCTGTCCCGGAGCGGCTTGTCACCCAGGATAGAGGACGGGCGCAATAGCCCGCGCTTGCAATTAATCGGCGTCTGCAACTATTGTGAACGCCTGTAAGGCGCAGGCGCAATCTTCTGGGAAGGTGAAACCCATGCCACTCGCGCTCCTCGCTCTCGCCATCGGGGCATTCGGTATCGGAACCACCGAGTTCGTGATCATGGGGCTGCTCCCCGAGGTTGCCGACTCGTTCCAGGTCTCCATTCCGACCGCCGGCTACCTGGTCACCGGGTACGCCCTCGGTGTCGTCCTCGGTGCTCCGCTGATGACCGTGCTCGGCACGCGGGTCTCCCGCAAGCGGATGCTCATGCTGCTGATGGGCCTGTTCATCGCGGGCAATGTGCTCTCCGCCGTCGCCCCGTCCTTCGGGCTGATGCTGGCGGGCCGGGTCGTCGCCTCGCTCGCTCACGGCGCGTTCTTCGGTATCGGCTCCGTCGTAGCCGCCGACCTGGTCGCACCCGAGAAGAAGGCCGGCGCCATCGCGATGATGTTCACCGGTCTGACCGTGGCCAATGTCGTCGGAGTACCGCTGGGCACCTTCATCGGCCAGAGCGCCGGGTGGCGGGCCACGTTCCTCATCGTCGCCGGACTGGGCGTTCTCGGCCTCGCGGGCGTCGCCAAGCTGATCCCCGAGCAGCCCAAGCCGGAGGGGGTCCGCCTCCGCCATGAGCTGGCCGCGTTCAAGAACATCCAGGTGCTGCTGGCGATGGCCATGACCGTGCTGGGCTTCGGCGGAGTGTTCGCCGCGATCACCTACATCACGCCGATGATGACCGAGGCCGCCGGTTTCGCCGACTCGTCCGTCACCTGGCTGCTGGTCCTCTTCGGGCTGGGCATGGTCGGCGGCAACCTGATCGGCGGCAAGTTCGCCGACCGGGCGCTCATGCCGCTGCTCTACGTGTCCCTCGGCGCGCTCGCGCTCGTACTGGGTCTGTTCACGGTCACAGCCCACAACCAGATCGCCGCAGCCGTCACCATCGTGCTCATCGGCGCTCTGGGCTTCGCCACCGTGCCGCCGCTCCAGAAGCGCGTCCTCGACCAGGCCTCCGGCGCCCCCACGCTTGCCTCCGCCGTCAACATCGGCGCCTTCAATCTCGGCAACGCGCTCGCCGCCTGGCTCGGCGGCATGGTCATCGCCGCCGGCCTCGGCATCACGGCCCCGAACTGGGTGGGCGCGGCGCTCGCCGTCTCGGCCCTGGCCCTCGCCGTCCTGTCCAGCGCGCTGGAGCGCCGCGACGCCCGACGAGACAGCCGGATCGTGGCCGGTTCGGCCTCGGTCCCGGCGGCCGTGGCCGCCGCCCGGCGCTGACCCGGCCGCTTCCCCTCACCACGCTGAACCGCACGCACCACGGAGTTCTCATGAGCAGCACCGCCCCTACCGCCGTTGCCCCGCTGACCACCCAGGACGCCGAGGCCCTCGTCGAGGCAGCCCGAACCGCCGCCGAAGCAGACGGGGTCACCGTCGCCATTTCCGTCCTGGACGCGGGCGGTCATCTGCTGGCGTTCCGCCGCGACGACCGGGCCGTGCTCATCGCGGGCGAGACGAGTACCCGCAAGGCGTTCACCGCTCTTCAGCTGAACGCGACCACCGCGGACCTGGTCGACCTGGTCCAGCCCGGCGGCCTCTTCCACACACTGCCGACGGCCCTCGACCGCCCGCTCCTGTTCATCGCCGGCGGCGTACCGGTCCACCGCGACGGCTGTCTGATCGGTGCCCTCGGTGTCGGTGGCGGCGCCCCGCATCAGGACCACGGCTTCGCCGCGGCCGCGGTGGAATCACTCGCCTGGTGAACCGTCAGCCCGCCGCCACCGTCAAGGGGGCGAAGCGGCGGGTCCAGTCCCCGGGGAGACCGGGAATCGCATAGGTCATCACCGCGTTGAAGGCGATCGGCTCCAGGCCGTTCGCCTTCAACCATGTCAGCAAGTCTTCATGGCGGACGTCGACATCGGTCCGCATTGGCCGATCGGTGTTCTCGGCCAGGGAGGCCACCAGAGCCTGCGCCGTGGCCGCATCGCGTGCGATCAGTGGACCGACGACATGGGTGTCCATGTTGGGCCATGCCGCCGTGTAGCCGACGATCTCGCCGTGCTCCTCCGCCACGCGGAGCTGGTCGGCGAAGGCAGGGAGGCGAGCGATCATATGCGTCCGGTCGAGGCCGAAGACTTCCGCGTCCAGGCGCAGGATGGCCGGGAGGTCCTCCGCGCTCGCCGGGCGCGTGGGGATGGCGGGGGCCGGTACAGCGAAGCCGAAGTGACCACAGACCATCTCGGCCCGCCCCGTCACTGTGAAGCCCAGCTCCTCGTAGAGCGGGCGGCCGGCCGGGGTGGCGTGGAGGGTGAGAGGGATGTCGCCCGACTGGACCACGACATGCCTCATCAGTCGCCGTCCGATGCCCTGGCGTGCGTAGCGCTCGGCGACCAGGACCATGCCCACGGCGCCGAGGCCGAGGTCGGCGCCGGCGCCCGTACCCGCCCCGTAGGACGTGACCACGCACGCGGTGACGAGACCCTTGCCCGACGGGTCGTCGATGCCGTAGCCGGTGCCGGCAGCGAGAAGCAGTCCCCACTTGTGCTCTTCGCGCGACCATCCGCGGTCTTCGGAGAGGTCGGCGCAGGCGGTGAGGTCGTCCAGGGACAGACGCCTGATCGGAAGCTCGTATACGGCGGGAGGGGGTGTCGGCATGACGATCAGGCTGGCTGACGTGGAGATCGCCCGTCCACTGTTTTACGCGCGGTTGCCAGGGCGCGCAGGCGCCGTCCCCGCCGGGTCGGCCCCCAGGGCTTGAGCACCGAGATCACAGTCATGAAGAGATAGGCCGTCGTGGACACAGAAGGCGCTGCGATCAGGCTGGCGTCGGGCACTCCGGAAGCCGCAGCGTGGTTGATCTCCGGCCGCAGAGCGAAGATCGTCGCTCCCGCCGTGATCAGCGTCAGCCAGAACTTGATCCAGACCCAGTGGTAGCGCGTGAGACCCCACGGTGTGCCGAGGGACAGAACGAGACCGCTGAGCAGGGTCACCAAAGCGATCGGCGCGAGCAGCCAGTCGCCGAACACTTTCATGGCGCGGTAGGCCGCCTCCGTGAGTGACGCGTCTTTGGTCGCGTACGCGGTGATGCCGAGCGTCAGAAGACCCAGAGCGAGCCCCAGCCAGCTCACGGAGACGGCGACATGGACGACGAGGAGGGCCCGGCGGGCGGGACGCGGGAGTTGTTTCACGTGAAACACCGTCCCGCGCGACTGCCTCGTCCGGCGTCTGACGGGAGGAGTAACCGCTCGTACTAGCCTCGGCGTACATGGCGCCCTCTCCCAGACTTCATCTCTTCGATCTCGACGGCACGCTGATCCGGGGCTCCGCGGCTGCCGTGGAGATCTCTCGGCAACTCGGTGTGAGCGCGGAGATCGCTGAGCTGGAGCGCGCCTTCCTTCTCAAGGGGCTGGATCCGGCCGACTTCGCCGAACAGGCCAGGGAACTGTGGGCCGAGCTGACCGAGGCGCACGTGGCGGCGGCCTTTGAAGGGGCGCCCTGGCTCGAGGGCATCCGCGAAGTGTGGGCGGACATCGAGGGGGTCGGCGACTACTGCGCGGTCATCTCGCTGTCGCCGGATTTCTTCGTGGAGAGGCTGCTGACCTGGGGCGCGCACGCAGCTCACGGGTCCCGCTGGCCCGCCGTCCCCTTCACTCAGCCGGTGAATCGCGCCGGTATTCTCAACGCCGCCGCGAAAGTGAAGATCGCGCACCGGCTGCGTGCAGAATTTGAGGTGAGTCTGGACGACTGCGTTGCATACGGTGATTCCATGTCCGACGCGGAGCTCTTCGCGGCGGTCCCTGTAGCGGTCGCGGTGAATGCAGACCATCATGTGTCCGGGCTGGCCACGCACGCTTATACCGGGGGCGATGCGCGAGAGGCCTACGGGCTGGTACGCAGTGACCGGTAACTCGTCAGACACACGACCGGCATATGTCCGGACGCTCTGGACAGAGACATGGAGGGCAGGCAGCTTAACGGGAATGCGGGTGCGAATGCCCGGGATCTCCGCTTTCTGTCCGATGCGAAGGCCCGGAATGGCATGCTGCGAAGACGGCAGGCCTGGGCACTGTCACAAACGGTCCGACTGAAAGATGTTCGAGGCGAGGCACACGATGGACGCTCCGACCACCACGTCGGCCGACAACGGCACTCTCGACAACAATCACGGCAACGGCAGTAACAGCGACGGTGCGAGCAGTACGAGCGCCAGTGGCAGCACCACCAGCACGAACGGTTGGTTCACCCCGCGAAAACCGCCCCGGGCGGCGGAGGGGGAGGCTCAGGACACCCCGCCCCGGATAGCCACCCCGCGTCGTCCCTTCACCGCCATACGGCCGGTGGGGACCGTCGCGGACCGAGGGAACCCCGCACCGGACATCCCCAGACAGGGCGCTCCCGAGCACGGGAGCGCGCCGCACGGTGAGCCCCGCCCCGAGGCAGAGCCCCAGCCCCTGCCGGTCGAACCGCAGGCTTCGGGAGCCGTGCCCCAGCCGCCCCGTGCCGAGTCACTGCCGCCGCAGGCCGGACCCCGCGCCGAGCCGCAGCCCGTCGAGACCGGTTCGCCCGACGCGATTCTCATCCGGCGCTCGCTCGCCGAGGTCGCCCCCGTGGCCGACAAGGTCACCTCGTACTTCTACGCGCTGCTCTTCGTCCGCCACCCCGAGCTGCGGTCCCTCTTCCCGGCCGCCATGGACGCCCAGCGCGACCGGCTCCTCAAGGCGCTGCTGACCGCCGCCGAGCACATGGACAACGCTCCCGTGCTCACCCAGTACCTCGAGCACCTGGGCCGGGGTCATCGCAAGTACGGCACTCAGCCCTCGCACTATCCGGCGGTCGGCGAGGCTCTCATCGGCTCGCTCACCCGGTATGCGACGAGCACCTGGGACGAGGAGACCGAGGCCGCCTGGATCCGTACCTACACGACCATCTCGCAGATCATGATCGACGCCGCCGCGGAGAACGAGCGGCACGCCCCCGCCTGGTGGCACGCCGAGGTCGTCTCGCACGATCTGCGGACCCCCGACATCGCCGTTGTCACCGTCCGGCCCGACCAGCCGTACCCCTTCCTGGCCGGCCAGTACACGACGCTGGAGACCCCCTGGTGGCCCAGGGTCTGGCGGAACTACTCCTTCGCGTCGGCGCCGCGCCCCGACGGGCTGCTGTCCTTCCACGTCAAGGCCGTTCCCGCCGGCTGGGTCTCCAACGCGCTGGTGCATCACGCGCGGCCCGGGGACACCCTGCGCCTGGGACCGCCCGCCGGCTCGATGACCGTGGACCACTCGACCGACAACGGGCTGCTGTGTCTGGGCGGCGGCACCGGTATCGCGCCCATCAAGGCGCTGGTCGAGGACGTCGCCGAGCATGGCGAGCGGCGCCCCGTCGAGGTGTTCTACGGAGCGCGCAGCGATCACGACCTCTACGACATCGACACGATGCTCCGCCTCCAGCAGGCGCACCCCTGGCTCGCAGTGCGCACGGTGATAGACGACCGGGCGCACCAGGGGCAGCTTCCGCACGCCGTGCGCGAATTCGGTCCGTGGGACGAGTTCGACGCGTACCTCTCCGGCCCGGTCGGCATGATCCGCAGCGGGGTCGACGCGCTCAGGGGAATCGGGATGCCGTCCGACCGCATCCGCCACGACTCCCTCGAAGAACTCGTGGCAGCGGCGGATTAACCCAGGTCGGGGGCGTGCATCGCGCGCACGCCCTCGATGTTCCCGTCGAGGTAGTGGCGCAGGGACAGCGGTACGAGGTGGACGGCCGCGATGCCGACGCGGCTGAAGGGCACGCGGACGATCTCGTACTCACCGCACGGTTCCTCGACCTCAGGACCGTGTCGCAGCGACTCGTCCATCGATTCGAGCCTGCAGACGAAGAAGTGCTGCACCTTCACGCCGGACACGCCGCCGTCCACGATGTGCTCGACGGTGTCGACGAAGCACGGCACCACGTCGGTGATCTTGGCGCCGAGCTCTTCGTGGACTTCGCGGTGGAGGGCGTCGACGACGGTCGCGTCCTCGGGCTCGACTCCGCCGCCCGGGGTGAGCCAGTACGGATCGATCCCCGGCTTGGTGCGCTTGATCAGGATGAGGTCGTTGCCGTCGAGGAGGATGGCACGGGCGGTGCGCTTGACCACTGGACGTTCGGTCATGGCAAGAAAATGGCCCGTGGAGCGCCGTCTGAAACCCACTACGCCCTCACCAGTCGGCCGCCGCCCGCAACAGCCACTCATGTGCCCGTGCGATATGCGGCAGGGCCAGCGTTCCTGTGCGAACGACCAGAAAATAGGTGCGCAGGGGCGGGACCGGCGGATCGAGCAAGGCCACCACGCGCCCCCTCTCCAGCGCTTCCTCGCACAGATAACGGGGCAGTACGGCGAGACCCGCGCCCGAGGCCGCGGATTCCAGGACGGCCCGCAGATCGGGGGCGACGACGGTGGCGGCGGCAGCCGGCTTGCTCTCGAAGACCGCGGCCCAGTAGCGGGCGACGAAGGGCAGCGACTCGTGCACCTCGACGACGGGCAGCTGTTCCAGCACGACGGCGCCTCTGCGCAGCAGTACGCCGGGGGCGAGTCGAGCGGCCCAGCGGGGCGAGGCGATCAGGACGTGTTCCTCGTCGCAGAGCGGCGTCGCGGTCAGAAGCCCGCCGCGGGGCCGCCCCGTGGCGATGGCCAGGTCGTGGTGCCCGGCGGCGAGTCCCTCAAGGGCCTCCTCGGTGTTGCCGAGGAAGGAGGTCCGTAACGCCAGGCCCTGGGAGATCAGCGGAGTGAGCGCGGGCAGTGCGCGTAAAGAGGTGAATTCCGGGGGGCCGGCCAGATGCAGGGTGCGGACACCGCTCTCGTCGGCTCCCGCCTCCGCGATTTCGACGAGGGCGTCCAGGTGGGGTGCGGCCCGGTGCGCGAGTTCGTCGCCGATCGTGGTGGGAGTGACGCCGCGGGCGCGGCGGAGGAAGAGCGGACGGCCCAGCTGCCGTTCCAGGGTGCGTATCTGGCTGGTGACGGCCGGCTGGGAGAGACCGAGGAGCGCGGCGGCGCGGGTGAAGGAGCCGGCCCGGTGCACCGTGACGAACGTGCGCAGTAGGGCCAGATCCATGCCCGCCCCTCTCCTGGCTCCACGGTCTGACGACTGACGACGTCTCAGGACGTCCAACTATAAATAAGTCGATAGGTCTCTGTCGCTACCGTGATTGGACACTGACGCACAGTCAACTAGCCTTGGTCAGGCGGCTGTCCGCGCCGACAGCCAGGACGGTCCGAGCCATGAGGGGGGAGGCTCGGACCGTCCCTTCCGCCTTTCCGGGCGCCCTATGACCGGGCTGCGTCGAGAGCGCGCAGCACGTCGGCCACCAGGTCTTGGGGGTCCTCCGCTCCGACCGAGAAGCGGATGAAGCCCTCCGGTACGGCGTCGCCGCCCCAGCGTCCGCGCCGCTCGGCGGTGGAGCGCACTCCTCCGAAGCTGGTCGCGTCGTCCACGAGCCGAAGCCCGTCGAGAAACCGCTCCGCCCTTGCGCGGTCCGCCAGGACGAAGGAGACCACGGAGCCGAAGCGCCGCATCTGCCCCGAGGCCACCTTGTGGGAGGGGTCGTCCGGCAGGCCCGGGTAGCGCAGGCCGGAGACGTCCTCGCGCTCTCTCAAGGCCTCGGCGAGGGTCAGCGCGGTCCCGCACTGCCGGTCGATCCGCAGCTGAAGGGTGGCCAGCGAGCGGTGTGCCAGCCAGGCCTCCATCGGGCCGGGGATCGCGCCGACGACCTTGCGCCAGCGCCGTACCTCCGCCATACGCAGCGGATCGCGGCCGCTGACATGGCCCAGGAGGATGTCGCCGTGCCCCGTCATGCCCTTGGTGTCGCTCGCCACCGAGAAGTCCGCGCCCAGATCCAGCGGACGCTGTCCGAGGGGTGTGGCCAGGGTGTTGTCGACCGCGACCAGTGCGCCGGCGTCATGCGCGACACGGGTCAGCCGCCGGATGTCGCACACGTCGAGACCGGGGTTGGACGGCGTCTCGATCCACAGGAGCCGGGCCCCGTCCAGGACCTCCAGCTGCGCGTCGCCGCCCGTCGGCGCGGTGCGGACCTCCACGCCGTACGCCTCCAGGCGCTCGCGCACCAGGGGAAGGGCCTGATAGCCGTCGGACGGCAGGACGACCGCGTCGCCGGCCCGCAGCTGAGAGAAGAGGACCCCGGAGATCGCGGCCATGCCCGAGGCGAAGGTGACCGTCTCGACCCCTGGCTGCGCGGACGGCTCCCCCGGTGACGTACCCGGGGCCTCCAGCTCGCTGATGGCGCGTTCGAGATGAGTCCAGGTCGGGTTCTCGTCGCGGCCGTAGGTGTAGGGGCCCGTCGGGTCGCCGGGCAGATGGAAGTGGGCGGCGAACACCGGCCCGGGCAGCGTCGGCTCGTACTTGAGGGCCTCGGGCAGCCCGGCCCGGACGGCCCGGGTGCCGTCTCCGATGGTCATGTGGCTCAGTCCTTGGGATCGGGGAGTACGACGTTCATTGCCCACGACACGATCGAGATGATCAGGCCACCGAGCACCGCGGTCCAGAAGCCCTCGACATGGAAGCTCAGGTCGAGCTTCTCGGCGAGCCAGGAGGTGAGCAGCAGCATCAGGGCGTTGACCACGAGAGTGATCAGCCCGAGCGTGAGGATGAACAGCGGCAGCGTGAGCAGTTTCACGAGCGGCTTGACGAGGAAGTTGACCAGGCCGAAGACGAGGGCGACGAGGACGAGCGTCAGCGCCTTCTTGCCGGTGCTGTCACCGGTCAGGGTTATGTCGTCGAGGAGCCAGATCGCCACCGCGAGGGCTGCCGCGTTGGCGATCGTCTTGACTACGAAATTCATCATGTGTCTGATCGTGGCAGACATGATCGGGCCAAGTGCAGGGGGCGGACGGACGATGAAGGCATTCCGACTGGACGAGCTGGAGGCGGAGCGTGCCGCCAACAAGGGCGCTTATCTGCAGTTTCTGCGGGAGCGCAACATGTCGGCGGGTCTCTACGCGCTGAACGCGGGCGAGCTCGACCCGCAGCAGCCGCACACCGAGGACGAGGTGTACCTCGTCATCAGCGGCCGGGCCTCGATCACAGTCGGGACGGAGACGACACAGGTGGGCCGGGGCAGCGTCGTGTACGTACCCGCCGGAGTGCCGCACAAGTTCCACCACGTCACCGAGGATCTCCGGGTGATGGTGGTCTTCTCGCCGCCCGAGAGCTGAGGGTCCGAGCCCCCGAGTCCCTAGGGGGCGCGTCAGGGGAGATCAAGGGCTGCGAGGCCCCCGTCGGCCCCCTGCCGCCCCCTAGCATCGGGAGTGTTCGCTACGGAACAACCGGGCGGAGCACTCGAAGACTCATGGAGACGAGGTAAGGACAATGGCGGTAAAGGAGATTCTCGCGGGGATGCCCTGGTGGGTGAAGTGGGTCGCCATACCCGTCATCGCGCTGGTCGTGTTCGGCGGAATGATCGCCAGCGTGGTCGGTTTCGTCATCGGGTTGCTCTTCAAGGTCCTGGTCTTCGCGGCTCTGGTCGGCGGACTGATCTACGTCGTACGAAAGTTCATGTCGTCGTCGTCCTCCCGCAGCGACTGGTAACGGCCGAGCCGAGGCTGGGCTGCGCGCGACGGGCCGTGCGTGCGGGCGTTAGCCCGGCCGAGGGAAGCCCCCGGATAAACGACGTGGGGAACCGGGGCTCCCAATAGAGTGAAATGGCTCTGCCGCCCTGGTCCAGGGCGTCGACACCTGCCCTGATCAGTGTTTGCACGACGGTCTTGGCAGGTCCTCACCTCGGCCACGGGACGCGGCGGGCGCGCGGGGGCGGCCCCTGCGGGCGGGTGTGTCGCACCCGTCGACACGCCTTGGGGGTGACCTTTGGCCACGGCTCCACAGACCTCTGCCCCTACCCTGATCGGCTCGGTCCAGCGGGCTCTGAGACTCATGGAGGCCGTCGGCTCCCATGAGGACGGGGCCCCCGCCAAACAGCTCGCGCGCGAGGCGGGGCTCCCTCTTCCCACTGCCTACCACCTTCTCCGCACCCTGACTCATGAGGGCTATCTGCGCCGCGAGAAGGGCGTGTTCGTGTTCGGGGACGCGGCGGGCCGACTGGCCGGGGGACAGACCGCGCAGAATCGTCGCACCACGATCGAGGACGCGCTGGCGCACTGGCGCGATGCCATCGGTGTCCCGGTGTACTTCGCGATCTACCGCGACGGTGAGATCGAACTCGTGGCGGTCGCCGACACCCCCACCGCCCCCGCCGTCGATGAGTGGGCCGACTTCCGGGAGACCGGTCACGCCCATGCCATTGGGCAGTGTCTGCTGAGTCAATTGGACGATAAGAGCCGTCAAGACCACCTCAGCCGCCATCCGGTCCAGGCCATCACGCCGTATACGGTGCGTAACCGCCGAGTGCTTTTGGAGCGGTTGGGATCCATGGGGCGAATGGAACCCCTGGTGGAGCGTCAGGAGTACGCGCTCGGCACGGTCTGCGCGGCAATTCCCATTACCGCGGGCTCCACAGCGGCCGCGATGGCCATTTCCCTTCCGCTTCATCAACAAGATCGACTGTTGCCCGCAGTCGATCGGCTGCGCAACGACATCGGAAGACTCTTCAGTTCGTTCGCGTTCTCTATCAGTATCTGAAAAATCACTCCTTGTGATCTGCTAGCGCGTCCAGGACGATTGCGTCAAGAGGGTCATGGGGATCATTCCTGGCCGTTTTGATCAGAGCTTGTAGCAGGGTGTCTTTCCACATCTGCTTCATCTACTGCGGGGTACATGATGCGCGAGTCGGTTCAGGCCGAGGTCCTGATGAGTTTCCTCGTCTCCGAGGAGCTCTCCTTCCGAATCACGGTGGAACTCCGTTACGAGACCCGAGATCCCTATGCGGTGCGCATGACGTTCCACCTTCCCGGCGACGCGCCCGTGACCTGGACCTTCGGCAGAGAACTGCTGGTGGACGGAATCAACGGCCCGAGCGGGGAAGGGGATGTGCACATCGTCCCGACCGGCTCGCGGCCGTTGTCCGACGTCATCATCCGGCTCCGGGTGGGAAGCGACCGGGCCGTGTTCCGGGCCAGCGCTCCTCCGCTGGTGGCCTTCCTGGATCGCACGGACAGGCTGATGCCGTTGGGGCAGGAGCGCGCACTCGGGGACTTCGAGGAGCACTTGGAAGCGGCGCTCGGCCGGATCCTCGCGGAGGAGAACGCCGGCTGAGTCACTTCGCGCGGCGGCGCCTGCCGCCGCGTTTCGCCTGGGCTTCGGCGGCACCCGGCCGGTCGGCGGAAACGACCAGGGCCGCCAGCGCGGTGGTGACGGGCACCGAGGCGACCAGTCCGATCGAGCCCACGAGCGTCCGCACGATCTCCACCGCCACCAACTCGCTGTTGGCGACGGTGCCCACGCTGCTCTGCGCGATCGAGAAGAGCAGCAGGAGGGGCAGGGCGGCACCGGCGTATGCGAGGACGAGCGTGTTGACCACGGACGCGATGTGGTCCCGGCCGATACGGATGCCGGCCCGGTACAGCCCGCGCGGACCCATCGTCGGATCCGCCTGATGAAGCTCCCACACCGCCGATGTCTGAGTGACCGTCACATCGTCGAGCACACCGAGCGATCCGATGATGACGCCGGCGAGGAGCAGACCAGACATGTCGATGTCCGGGTACAGGCCGTGGATCAGGCCGGTGTTGTCATCGGTGTTGCCGGTCAGGGAGGCCCAGCCGATGAACAGCGAGCCGAGCAGCCCGATCAGCAGCAGCGAGATGAGCGTTCCCAGAACGGCGACCGAGGTGCGGGCCGAAAGGCCGTGACACATGTAAAGGGCGATCAGCATGATGGCGCTCGCCCCGACCACCGCCACGACCAGCGGATTCGAGCCCTGGAGGATGGCCGGGAGGATGAAGAGGGTCAGTACGCCGAAGCTCACCGCGAGCGCGATGAGCGCCATCACACCGCGCATCCGGCCCACGACGACGACCGCCACCGCGAAGATCGCGGCGAGCAGCGCCATGGGGAGCTTCCGGTTCACGTCGCTCACGGAGTACTGCAGGTCGCGAGGAGCGTCGGGGGCATAGGCCACTACGACGTCCTGGCCCTCGTGCAGCTGCCTGGGGGCGTCCGGCTGCACGATCTCGATGAACGTACGGCCCTTGTCCTTGCCGGTGGTGACCTCGACGGTCGCCTTCGCGCACTGCCCCTTCTGGGCATTGACCGCCTCGCGCCCCTCCGGGGTCGACGTGTCGCCGGTCGGCGGGACCTGCGCGGCGTTCACGTCCTTGCAGTCGACCCAGTCGACCCGGGTGACCTTCGCCTGCTGGGTCTGCCGGTCGAAGCCGACGCCGGTGCGCTCGTGCGCCGGGGCGCCGCCCGGCCACAGGACGGCGAGCCCTACGAGGACGGCGGTGGCGAAGGGAATCAGCACGGCGGCGATGACCTTGCGCAGATGCCGGGACACAGGCGCCGCGGGGCCGTGGTTGTGCGAGTGGCCGTGGGGTTCTGGGGTCCGCTGCGTGGAAGTCACCAGCCGATCATCGCAAGAACGGAGGGGGCCCACTGTTCAGCACGCCAGGAATGACGCTAGCGTGGTGACACCTTTGCACACGCGGGAGCTCGGAGCACCGGGCTGAGAGGGCGCTGATCACCGTACGTCCGTACGGGAAGAGGCTGCGCCGACCGCCGAACCTGTTACCGGGTAATGCCGGCGTAGGGAGTAGGTCTCATGACCATTCAGGATGCACGCACGCCTGCCACCAGCCAGGACGGCCAGGCAGAGCGCACGCCGGGCTGGCACAAGGGGTATATCGAGGGTTCGCGCCCCGACCTCCGTGTTCCGGTCCGACAGGTGCACCTCACCAACGGCAAGGACGTGACGCTGTACGACACGTCCGGGCCGTACACCGACCCGACCATCGAGACCGATGTCCGCCGCGGCCTTCCGCCGCTGCGGGAGAACTGGATCATCGGTCGCGGCGACACGGAGGAGTACGCGGGCCGGCCGGTCCGCCCCGAGGACGACGGGATCAAGCACACGTCGCCCCGAGGCGGGCTCAAGAACCTGGACGCGGTTTTCCCCGGCCGCCCGCGCCAGCCCCGCCGGGGCCGTGGTGGCCAGGCGGTGACGCAGCTCGCGTACGCCCGTCGGGGCGAGATCACCCCGGAGATGGAGTACGTCGCGATCCGCGAGAACGTCTCCCCCGAGGTCGTGCGCGAGGAGATCGCGGCCGGTCGCGCCGTCCTTCCGGCGAACGTCAATCACCCGGAGATCGAGCCGATGATCATCGGCAAGCGGTTCCTGGTGAAGGTCAACGCCAACATCGGCAACTCCGCCGTCACTTCCTCGATCGAGGAGGAGGTGGAGAAGATGACCTGGGCGACCAAGTGGGGCGCGGACACGGTCATGGACCTTTCCACCGGCCGTAACATCCACACCACGCGCGAGTGGGTGCTGCGCAACTCCCCCGTGCCGATCGGCACCGTGCCCCTCTACCAGGCCCTGGAGAAGGTCGACGGCAAGGCCGAGGAGCTGACCTGGGAGATCTACAAGGACACGGTCATCGAGCAGGCAGAGCAGGGCGTCGACTACATGACGGTCCACGCGGGTGTCCTGCTGCGGTACGTGCCGCTGACGGCGCGCCGTAAGACCGGCATCGTCTCCCGTGGCGGCTCGATCATGGCCGCGTGGTGCCTCGCGCACCACAAGGAGTCGTTCCTGTACGAGAACTTCGAGGAGCTCTGCGAGATCCTCGCCGCCTACGACGTGACGTACTCCCTCGGTGACGGGCTGCGGCCCGGCTCGATCGCGGACGCCAACGACGAGGCGCAGTTCGCCGAGCTGAAGACGCTCGGGGAGCTCAACACGATCGCCAAGCGGTACAACGTGCAGACGATGATCGAGGGTCCGGGCCATGTCCCGATGCACAAGATCAAGGAGAACATCGACCTTCAGCAGGAGATCTGCGAGGAGGCGCCGTTCTACACGCTCGGACCGCTGACCACCGATGTGGCACCCGCCTACGACCACATCACCTCGGGCATCGGTGCCGCGATGATCGCCTGGTGGGGCACCGCGATGCTCTGCTACGTCACGCCCAAGGAGCACCTCGGCCTTCCGAACCGCGACGACGTGAAGACCGGTGTCATCACGTACAAGATCGCGGCGCACGCGGCGGACCTGGCCAAGGGGCACCCCGGGGCGCAGGAGTGGGACGACGCGCTGTCCGACGCGCGCTTCGAGTTCCGGTGGGAGGACCAGTTCAACCTTGCCCTCGACCCGGACACGGCGCGTGAGTTCCATGACGAGACGCTGCCCGCCGAGCCGGCCAAGACGGCGCACTTCTGCTCGATGTGCGGCCCGAAGTTCTGCTCGATGAAGATCTCGCAGGACATCCGGCGCGAACACGGCGGTGACCTCAAGTCCGACGAGATCCAGGCCGGTATGGCGGAGAAGTCCGCCGAATTCGCCGCGTCGGGGAACCGGGTCTATCTGCCGCTGGCCGACTGATCCGACGAATGAGCCGGCTCGCGACCCTCACGGGGGGAGTCGCGAGCCGGCCCCTCGTGCTCAGAGCTCCATCGCGTTCACGGGGCGAGATACAGCCGGGCCAGGCGCGGCAGCCGACGGTGCATCTCATCCGCGTCGTCGAAGTCGAAGTCGTCACCCATGTCCATCGGTTCGGAGTCCTGCGCTGGTGCCGGCCGGTACTGTGCCCAGGCCTTGTAGAAGGCGTCGGCATCTCCAGTAAGGCGTTCGTACGCCTCCGCGGCCACGTAGTTCATCTCTTCGTAGAACAGAGCCTCGTCGCGGTGCACCTTGGCGACCGCCATGACGACAGGGTGCTGAGCGAGACTGTCAGGGTCCGCGGCGGTGCGCTCGTACCACTCGCGGCCGAGCGCGATCACGCCCGCACGGAAGTCGATGAAGCTGTCGTCGGAGCATCCACCGCCGATGAGGTACGCCGCGGCCCACACGTCCCAGCGATACAGGGCGTCGTGCGCCTCGTCGAACCGCTCCGCGTACTCAAGGATCTCCTGCGGTGGTCGGTTGGTGAGCAGGTTCACCAGAGCCTCGTCGAAGGGCTCGCCCTTCGTCGCCGCTGAGACGCGGGCGGATTCGATGATCTGCCAGAACCGGTCGATGTCCATGGGCGGCACTGTGCCAGCCCGGTCTGACAGACGGCCTCGGAATGTTTCACGTGAAACGGTGAACCGAGATTCTGTTACTCGGGCTGGTGCTCGGGGCCGCCGAAGTCCGGGCTGGTGAAGTCCGGGCTGGTGAATCTGGGGCGATTGCCCGAGGCGCCTTCGTTCGGGCTCGAGAAGTCGGGCCCGCTGTAGCCCACCTTGGGGATCCGGCCCGCCGGTCGCGGGGGAGTCGATGAAGCCGGGTCGGAGCTGGGGTCGGTCAATGCGGCTCTCAGAAAGGGCAGGATTCCGCGCTCCAGCAGGGCGTGGCGCCACGCCTCCCTGGCTCTGGAGACCTCCTCGGGCAGCTCGCCGCCTGGTTCCTGGGCGGCCACTTGGGTCGCGCCGTTGCGCAGGGCGGTGACGAGCAGCCCGATCGCCGCCACCAGGATGCCCGCCGCCGTCACCGCACCGAAGAACCAGCCGGCGGTCAGCAGGGTCTCGGCGAAGGACGGCGCCGGGGTGAGGGCCTTCAGGATGTAGCCGACGAGCAGGAATATCAGCGCCGCCGTACCCGAGAGGAGGGGGGCCAGCACGGTGACGACCGCGGCGAGCCCCGCGCCCGTGCCGTCCTTGGCCACGGCGCCCGACGGCGACAGGACGGCGTCCATGACGCTCGCCCCGGACGGCGAGCGCAGCTCCTCGCGGACCTTCACGAAGTGGTCGTACTCGGCGGCGGCCGAGGAGGTGATCAGGGCTGTCGCGTTCAGAGCCATGGTGCGTAGCTGTTCGGTGTTCAGTCGTTCCCCGACCCCAGCGAGATCCGGACGGTCGGGCGCGGTGCGGAGTGCGTCGTCGAGGATGCGCTCGAACTCTGCGCGGTCCTCGGTCAGCAGGTGCGGAGCCACGTTCATGTGCATCCCCCGATGCTCCGTAGGGCCTGTCTGCCAGCGGACAGCGGGCAGTTGGGCGGAAACGGAGGAGAGCCTGCTACGGATACGCCGATGGTAGAGCGGTTCCGGCACGGGGTGACAGGGGGTTTCCGGAAATCGCCTGCGTCGGCTCCGCTCAGTGAGCCAGGGGGAGTTGGACGACGAGCAGCTTTCCGGCCATGGTCACCCCGCCGTCCATCGCGATCGCGAGTCCGTCCGCGTAGACGTGGGGTCCTTCCACGACGGGCCTGGTGGCCTCGCCGTCCGCGTCCTCGGTGCCGACCTCGCCCAGCAGGTAGGGGATGGGACTGTGGCCATGGACCACACGGCCTCCGCCGTAGGTGGAGAGCAGCTCCCGTACGGCCTGCGGGCCGGACTCGTCGCGGAAGGCGAAGCGCTTGGTGAGCTTGCGGAACAGGTCCCAGCACTCGTCGGCGTCGCCCCGGTTGAGGATCTCGTGGACGGTGTCGTTGACGTCCTCGATCGTCGAGCCGTAGTCGAGATACGCCGTGGTGTCGGAGTGCATCAGCAGATGCCCGTCCTCCTCCATCATGGCGTCGAGCCGGGACATCCACTGCAGATGGACGTCCTGGAGGCGGTCCATGTCGTACTTCTGCCCGCCATTGAGCAGCCAGGCGGCCTGGAAGGTGGCGGTGCCGGCGCCGGAGTTCACCGGGGTGTCGGCGAACCGCTTGGCGCCGATCAGCAGCAGCTCGTGGTTGCCCATGAGCGCCTTGCAGTACCCGCCTGCTGCCGCGGCCTCCGCGGACAGCCGCATCACGAGGTCGATGACGCCGATGCCGTCGGGGCCCCGGTCGGTGAAGTCGCCGAGGAACCAGAGGCGGGCGTTGCCCGCCGCCCAGTTGCCCTCGGCGTCGATCAGGCCCTGCTCACGGAGCGCGGCGAGAAGTTCGTCGAGATAGCCGTGGACGTCACCGACGACATAGAGCGGGCCGAGGCCGTCGGCCACGGGCATCTCGGGAGTGTCGACCCGGACCTGCACGGTGTCTCCCCGGTTGATCACGGGGAGGTCCCGTTCGGTGGGGGTGTAGCCCTCTGGAAGTTCGTCGTTCGGCACCGCGTTGCCGGGGTGAGCGGCGTGACCCTGCACGGGCACCCGCGCGTACGGCGGCACGCGGAAGTCACGCAACGTCGCCGTCCGCACCACGGGTTCCTGCCCGGCCCCCTGAGTCATCGACCCCTCCACCACCGTCGCGACGCCCTACACGCGCGGACCGACCTGGTCGGGGAGGTCCACGGTGTCGTGCGCCCATCATAGGAATGAGGCTCCTCCTGTGTGACGCACCAGGGGTGGCGAATCCCGGTCCACCCCTGGTTCACCGGTCGTTTCGCCCCAATTGAGAAGGTCTAGTCCTGCGAGGGCGACCGCGGTGGACTGACCGTCGTCCGGGGAGAGCGCCTCTGGGAGGACGTCCGGACGATGAGTTCGGTCGGTATCACCTGCTCCACAGGGCCGTCCGTTTCCACCCCTTCGATGGCGTCGATGAGGAGTTGGACGACGGCCGTGCCGATCCGGCGCGGTTTGAGCGAGAGCGTGGTGATGGGCGGCTCGGTGGTGGCGTAGACCGTGGATTCGCTGCAGCAGACCAGCAGCAGATCGTCTGGAACGCGCAGCCCGTACCGCCGTGCGGCGGCGAGCAGATCGGTGCCGTTGGGGTCGAAGAGACCGTAGACGGCGTCGGGGCGGTCGGGGCGGGCGAGGAGCCGGTCGGCGGCGACGGCGCCCGCGCACGGGTCGTGGGCGGGATAGGCCTCGTAGACGGGGTCCTGACCCACCCGCTCGCACCAGTTCAGGTACGCGGTGGTGGACAGTCGGGTGTACGTGTCGGTGGTGGTACCGGTGAGCAGACCGATCCGGCGGGCGCCGGCGGCGGCGAGATGGTCGAGAAGATCGAGTACGGCGGCTTCGTGGTCGTTGTCGACCCAGGCGGTCACCGGCAGGGTGCCGGCGGGGCGCCCGTCGGAGACGACGGGCAAGCCCTGGCGGACGAGCTCGGTGACGACCGGATCATGGTCGGAGGGGTCGATGACGACGGTGCCGTCGAGGGCGACGTTCGACCAGACGTCATGGCGTGAGGTGGCGGGCAGGATGACGAGGGCGTAACCGCGGGCGAGCGCCGCGGAGGTCGCCGCTCTCGCCATCTCGGCGAAGTACGCGAATTCGGTGAAGGTGAAAGGTTCATCCCCGTAGGTCGTCACGGTCAGGCCGATGAGTCCCGACTTGCCGGTACGGAGCGTTCGGGCCGCGGCGGATGGGCGGTAGCCCAGCCGGTCGGCGACCTCGCGGACATGGCGGCGGGTGGCGTCCGGGAGCCGGCCCTTGCCGTTGAGCGCGTCGGAGACAGTCGTGATGGAGACTCCGGCTGCGGCGGCCACGTCCCGGATGCCCGCTCGCCCCTGCCGGCTTCCCCGGGTCTGTGCCCGGCTCACCTGGTGCTTCCCTGCTGCTGTCATGGCGAGCCGATAGTAGGGCGAGGGCGGGTGCTTGGGCCGGTCGCATATTCACTCGTTGACAGGCACGTTTCTGCATGATCCAAAACCATTAAACGCCTTGGAAGGTAAGGGAGTTGTGGGCTCTCGCTTGCGACCCACGGTTGTCCACCCATGCGCGCCTGTCGTATGACCGATGTTTCGAAGAGACCTCAACTCACCACTACGGGGGATGCGCGCCACGGCGCTCGCCACCGGCGCGCGCCAGGGAAAGGAGCGCTCCCCCCTTCCCCAGGTCTTCCTGGCGCCAGCCATTCGCAGCGGCGGCGAATCCTCATAAGGTGAGCAGTATTGGTGGTACGCACGGTCGAGGAGGACCACAGTGAGCGAGACGAGCCCGAGCGGGACCAGCCCCAAGCTGCGCACCGAGCTGGACGGCATCCCCACCTACAAGCCGGGCAAGCCCGCGGCGGCCGAGGGCCCGGTCGCGTACAAGCTGTCCTCCAACGAGAACCCGTACCCGCCGCTGCCCGGTGTGATGGAAAGCACACTGGCCGCGGCCGCGGCCTTCAACCGTTACCCCGACATGGCCTGCACCGGCCTGATGAACGAGCTGGCGGAGCGTTTCGGCGTGCCCGTGTCGCATCTGGCGACCGGCACCGGTTCGGTCGGGGTCGCCCAGTCGCTGATCCAGTCGACCTCGGGCCCCGGTGACGAGGTCATCTATGCCTGGCGGTCCTTCGAGGCCTACCCGATCATCACCCAGATCTCCGGTGCCACCTCGGTGAAGGTCCCTCTGACCGAGGGGGACGTGCACGACCTGGACGCGATGGCGGACGCGATCACCGACCGCACCCGGCTGATCTTCGTCTGCAACCCGAACAACCCGACCGGCACGGCGGTGCGCCGGGCCGAGCTGGAGCGCTTCCTGGACCGGGTGCCCTCCGACGTCCTCGTGGTGCTGGACGAGGCGTACCGCGAGTTCGTCCGTGACGCGGACATCCCCGACGGCATCGAGATCTACCGCGACCGCCCGAACGTTGCCGTGCTTCGCACCTTCTCCAAGGCATACGGGCTGGCCGGCCTGCGGGTCGGCTTCGCGATCGCCCATGAGCCGGTGGCCGCGGCACTGCGCAAGACGGCGGTGCCGTTCGGCGTGAGCCAGCTCGCGCAGGACGCGGCGGTGGCCTCGCTGCGTGCCGAGGACGAACTGCTGGGCCGGGTCGGCTCGTTGGTCTGCGAGCGGACCCGGGTGTACGAGGGCCTCGTGGGCCAGGGCTGGACGGTGCCCGACACGCAGGCGAACTTCGTGTGGCTGCGGCTGGGTGAGCGGACCGTCGACTTCGCGGCGGCCTGCGAGCGGGCCGGTGTGGTGGTGCGGCCGTTCGCTGGCGAGGGCGTGCGGGTCACGATCGGTGAGTCCGAGGCCAACGACATCTTCCTGAAGACGGCCGAGAACTTCTTCAAGGAGATGTGAGCCCCGAGGAGCCCGGGCCGGCTGGGAGGGCGCTAGTCGTCCTGGCCGGCGACGAGCTCCACGCGGATCGGGTCCCCGTCACGGACGGTGGCCAGCCGACGCGGGTCGCCGTCGATCCGGCCGAGCAGATTGCACGGGCTCGCGAGGCGGCATTCGTCGCCGCGTGAGATGGGCGTGGGGCCGTAGGGAAGCGCGAGCGCGTCGCCGTCGGTCCAGAAGGCGACCGTGCCCGGTTCCACGACCTGCTGGGCGTCGGCTTCGAGCGCGACGGACACCGGAGTGTCGAAGTACACCTCCTCGCCCCAGGTCCGGGCGGTGGAGATGAGTGGGAGAACCCCTGCGAGCGACTTGCTCGTGGGGGTTTCTTCGAGGGCGGCGGTGAGGTGGCCCGCAGGCCAGGAGATTCGGATCTTCATGGGCCGGATTCAACAATATGTTGAAGTTCTTGGGAAGAGGTACCCGCCGGTAGTGGCACCCCCCTTGCAGGTGCGGATTTCGTATGAGTAATAATGCTTGTGAATGTGAACGCGTTCACAAGCTCGTCTTGATCCTCCCGACATGGGTGGGTTTAACGGGGCAAACGGCCGATGCGACCACGGCGATGTAAGGAGAAGAGGACGTGAACCTAGCTCTGGCGCCGGAAACTCTGGCGCGCTGGCAGTTCGGCATCACCACCGTCTACCACTTTCTCTTCGTCCCCCTGACGATCTCGCTCGCCGCGCTCACCGCCGGCCTGCAGACCGCTTGGGTACGGACGGAGAAGGAGAAGTACCTCAAGGCGACGAAGTTCTGGGGCAAGCTGTTCCTGATCAATATCGCCATGGGCGTGGTCACCGGCATCGTCCAGGAGTTCCAGTTCGGCATGAACTGGTCCGACTACTCGCGGTTCGTGGGTGACATCTTCGGAGCCCCGCTCGCCTTCGAGGCGCTGATCGCGTTCTTCTTCGAGTCCACCTTCATCGGCCTGTGGATCTTCGGCTGGGACAAGCTCCCGAAGAAGATCCACCTGGCCTGCATCTGGATGGTCTCCCTCGGCACCGTCCTGTCGGCGTACTTCATCCTGGCGGCCAACTCCTGGATGCAGCACCCGGTCGGCTACCGCATCAACGCGGAGCGCGGTCGGGCGGAACTCACCGACTTCTGGCTGGTGCTCACGCAGAACACGGCGCTCACCCAGTTCTTCCACACCATCACGGCCGCCTTCCTGGTCGGTGGTGCGTTCATGGTCGGCATCGCGGCCTTCCACCTGGCGCGCAAGAAGCACATCCCGGTGATGCGGACCTCGCTGCGACTCGGCCTGATCACCTTGATCATCGCCGGAATGGGCACCGCCATCAGCGGTGACCTGCTCGGCAAGGTCATGTACAAGCAGCAGCCGATGAAGATGGCCGCCGCCGAGGCGCTCTGGGACGGCGAGGCACCCGCGCCCTTCTCCGTCTTCGCGTACGGCGATGTCGAGAAGGGCCACAACAAGGTCGCCATCGAGGTGCCGGGCCTGCTGTCCTTCCTGGCCAACGACGACTTCACCTCGTTCGTCCCGGGCATCAACGACGTCAACAAGGCCGAGCAGGAGCAGTTCGGTCCCGGTGACTACCGGCCCAACATCCCCGTCGCCTACTGGGGATTCCGGTGGATGATCGGCTTCGGCATGGCGTCCCTCTCGATCGGGATGCTCGGCCTCTGGCTGACCCGGAAGAAGTTCCTGCTGTCGCCCGGTCTGCGGACCGGCGACGACGAGGTCCCGAACCTGGTCCTCTTCAGGCGGAAGGCCCTGAGCCCGAAGTTCACGACTCTCTACTGGATCGTCGCGCTCTGGACCATGGGCTTCCCGCTGATCGCGAACTCATGGGGCTGGATCTTCACGGAGATGGGCCGGCAGCCGTGGGTCGTCTACGGCGTGCTCCGCACCCGCGACGCGGTCTCCCCCGGCGTCTCGCAGGGCGAGGTCATCACCTCGATGGTCATCTTCACGCTGCTCTACGCCGTCCTCGCCGTGATCGAGGTCAGGCTGCTCGTGAAGTACGTCAAGGCCGGACCGCCGGAGCTCACCGACGCCGACCTCAACCCGCCCACCAAGATCGGCGGGGACGACCGTGACCCCGACCGGCCGATGGCCTTCTCGTACTGAGGCTGAGGAGATCGATCGATGGAACTCCACGACGTCTGGTTCGTGCTCATCGCCGTCCTGTGGATCGGCTACTTCTTCTTGGAGGGCTTCGATTTCGGGGTCGGTGTCCTGACCAAGCTGCTGGCCCGTGACCGGGCCGAGAAGCGCGTGCTGATCAACACCATCGGACCCGTCTGGGACGGCAACGAGGTATGGCTGCTCACGGCCGGCGGCGCCACCTTCGCGGCCTTCCCCGAGTGGTACGCCACGCTCTTCTCCGGCTTCTACCTCCCGCTGCTGATCATCCTGGTCTGTCTGATCGTGCGCGGTGTCGCCTTCGAGTACCGGGTGAAGCGGACGGAGGAGAGCTGGCAGCGCAACTGGGAGACGGCGATCTTCTGGACCTCGCTCATCCCCGCCGTGCTGTGGGGCGTGGCCTTCGGCAACATCGTGCGCGGCGTGAAGATCGACGCGCAGATGGAGTACATCGGCAGCCTCGCGGATCTGCTCAACCCCTACGCCCTGCTCGGCGGCCTGATGACGCTCTTCCTCTTCACCTTCCACGGGACGGTGTTCGCGGCGCTCAAGACGGTCGGGGACATCCGCGAGCGGGCTCAGAAGCTCGCTCTCCGGCTGGGGCTCGCCACGGCCGTACTGGCTCTCGGCTTCCTCGCCTGGACCCAGACCTCGAAGGGTGACGGTACGAGCCTGATCGCGATGGCCGTCGCGGTGGTGGCGCTCGTAGGGGCGATCGGGGCGATCAAGGCCGGGCGTGAAGGATGGTCGTTCGCGCTGTCCGGTGTCACGATCGCGGCCGCCGTCGCGATGCTGTTCCTGACGCTCTTCCCGAACGTCATGCCCTCCTCGCTGAACCCCGCGTGGAGCCTCACGGTCACCAACGCGTCGTCGAGTCCGTACACGCTCAAGATCATGACCTGGTGCGCGGCGATCGCCACGCCGTTGGTCCTGCTCTACCAGAGCTGGACGTACTGGGTGTTCCGCAAGCGGATCGGCACCCAGCACATCGCCGAGGCCGCTCACTAGCTGGGGAATGTTTCACGTGAAACCGATCGACCCGCGTCTGCTCCGGTACGCCCGGGCCACCCGCCGCTTTCTGGCGGCGGTGGTCCTGCTCGGCCTTGCCGGGGCGGCGTTGGTCGTCGCCCAGGCGATGCTCATCGCCGAGGTGGTGGTGGGCGCCTTCCAGCGAGGTCTTCCGGTTTCCGAGCTGCGGACGGCGCTCCTGCTGCTGGCGACGGTCGCCGTGGGCCGCGGCCTGGTGTCCTGGCTGACGGAGCTGGCGGCCCATCGGGCGAGCGCGGCGGTCAAGTCCGAGCTGCGAGGGCGGCTGCTGGAACGGGCCGCCGGGCTGGGTCCGGGGTGGCTGAGTGGGCAGCGGGGCGGCTCGCTGGTCGCCCTCGCCACCCGGGGCGTCGACGCCCTCGACGACTACTTCTCGCGCTATCTGCCCCAGCTGGGGCTGGCGGTGGTCGTGCCGGCCGCCGTACTCGCGCGAATCGTCACCGAGGACTGGGTGTCGGCGGCCATCATCGTGGTGACCCTGCCGCTGATCCCGCTCTTCATGGTCCTCATCGGATGGGCCACGCAGTCCCGGATGGACCGCCAGTGGAAGCTGCTGTCCCGCCTCTCCGGCCACTTCCTGGACGTGGTGGCCGGACTGCCGACGCTGAAGGTCTTCGGGCGGGCGAAGGCGCAGGCGGAGTCGATCCGCGCGATCACCTCGGAGTACCGGCAGGCGACGCTGCGGACGCTTCGGATCGCCTTCCTGTCGTCGTTCGCGCTGGAACTCCTGGCGACCCTGTCGGTGGCGCTGGTCGCGGTCGGGATCGGTATGCGTCTGGTCCACGGCGACCTCGACCTGTACACGGGGCTGGTGATTCTGATCCTCGCGCCCGAGGCGTATCTGCCGATCCGGCAGGTCGGGGCGCAGTATCACGCGGCGGCGGAGGGACTCGCGGCCGCCGAGGAGATCTTCGAGGTCCTGGAGATCCCGGTGCGGGAAGGCGGCGCGCGGGAGATTCCGGCGTCGCTCCGGCTGGAGCTCGACGCGGTGACGGTACGCCACGCCGGACGGGCGGAGCCGGCGCTGGACGCGGCCTCCCTGAAGGTCGAGGAGGGCGAGGTCGTCGCCCTGGTCGGGCCGAGCGGTGTCGGGAAGTCGACCCTCCTGGATGTGGTGCTGGGCTTCGCGGAGCCCGACCAGGGGGCGGTACGGGTCGGGGGCGCCGATCTCGCGTCGCTGGACCTGGAGCGGTGGCGGGAGCGGATCGCGTGGGTTCCGCAGCGGCCGTACCTCTTCGGGGACACGATCGCGGAGAACGTCCGCCTGGCCCGGCCGGACGCCTCGGACGAGGCGGTGCTCCGGGCACTCGAGGACGCCGGGGCAAAGGAGTTCGTCGACGCACTGCCGCAGGGGCCACTGACCCGGCTCGCCGAGGACGGCGCGGGTCTGTCGGCCGGCCAGCGTCAGCGGCTGGCGCTGGCCCGGGCCTTCCTCGCCGACCGGCCGCTGCTGCTGCTCGATGAGCCGACGGCGGCGCTGGACGGGACGACCGAGGCGGCTGTCGTGGACGCGGTCCGCCGACTGGCCGTGGGCCGGACCGTGCTGCTGGTGGTCCACCGGCCTGCCCTGATGGCGGTCGCGGACCGGGTGGTGACACTCAGCCCTTCCGGCGCGAACTCCCCCGTGGGCCCGTCCCTCGCAGGAGGGTCCGCGATGGTGCCCGCGTCGAGGGCAGCGCGGCCGGAGGCCTCCGGGTCCGAGGAGCCGCGAGCCACTGACCCGGGTGCTCACACAGGCACGCATGGCGGTGCGCTCGCGCGGGTGCGCGCGCTGGCCGGAGGGCTGAGGGGGCGCCTTGCGCTCGGGCTCCTGCTGGGAAGCCTGGCCCTGGGGTCGGCCGTCGGGCTCATGGCCGTGTCCGGCTGGCTCATTTCGCGTGCCTCCGAACAGCCGCCCGTGTTGTATCTGATGGTCGCCGTCACCGCGACGCGCGCGTTCGGGATCGGGCGGGCCGTCTTCCGGTACGCCGAGCGGCTGGTGTCGCACGACGCCGTGCTGAGGATGCTCGCCGAGCTGCGGGTCGCCGTCTACCGGCGACTGGAGCGCATCGCCCCGGCCGGGCTGCGGCAGGTGCGGCGTGGGGATCTGCTGTCCCGGCTGGTCTCGGACGTGGACGCCCTGCAGGACTACTGGCTGCGGTGGCTGCTCCCCGCCGGGACCGCACTGGTCGTGGGGGGCGCGGCCGTGGGCTTCACCGCGTGGCTGCTCCCCGAGGCCGGCGTCGTCCTCGCCGTCGGGCTTCTGGCCGCCGGCGTGGTCGTTCCCATGGCCGGTGGCGCGCTGGCGCGGCGGGCCGAGCGGCAACTGGCCCCCGCTCGCGGGGCGCTGGCCACTGCCGTCGTCGATCTGCTGCGCGGATGCGCCGAGCTGACGGTGGCCGGCGCGCTCGCCACCCGAATCGGCGAGACGCGCGACGCCGATCGCCGACTCACCCGTATCGCCTCGCGGCAGGCTGCCGCCACCGCCCTCGGCGCCGGACTCTCGGCGCTGGCCTGCGGCGTCACCGTGGCCGCCGCCGCGGTCGCCGGCGTCCAGGCCGTGCGGGACGGGCGGCTGGAGGGCGTCGCCCTCGCGGTCGTCGTCCTTACTCCGCTCGCCGCTTTCGAGGCCGTCACCGGGCTTCCGCTCGCCGTCCAGTACCGGCAGCGGGTCAAGCGCAGTGCCGAGCGTGTCCACGAAGTGCTGGACGCGCCCGCTCCCGTCCAGGAGCCGGAGCACCCGGTCGAGCCGCCGAGCGGCCCCTTCCCCCTGGAGCTGCGGGATCTGTCCGCCCGGTACGCCGGGCAGGAGCGGGACGCGCTCGGCGGTATCGACCTGCGGATCGAGGCGGGGCGGCGCATCGCCGTACTCGGCGCCTCCGGGTCCGGGAAGACCACCCTCGCCCAGGTGCTGCTGCGGTTCCTGGACGCGCGGCAGGGGACGTACCGGCTCGGCGGCGTGGACGCCGCCGAGCTGGAAACCGATGCCGTCCGCCGCTTGGTCGGGCTCTGCGCGCAGGACGCGCACACCTTCGACAGCACCCTCCGGGAAAACCTGCGTCTCGCCCGTACCGGTGCGACCGAGGACGAGCTGCGCAGCGCACTGGCCGGGGCCCGGCTGCTGGAGTGGGTGGACTCGCTGCCCGCCGGCATCGACACCCCCGTCGGCGAGCACGGCGCCCAGCTCTCCGGCGGCCAGCGTCAGCGTCTGGCTCTGGCCCGCGCGCTGCTCGCCGACTTCCCCGTGCTCGTCCTCGACGAGCCGGCCGAACACCTCGACCTGGCCACGGCGGACGCGCTCACCGACGATCTGCTGCGGGCCACCGAGGGCCGGACGACCGTGCTCATCACCCATCGGCTCCACGGGCTCGACGCGGTCGACGAGGTGGTCGTGCTCGACGGGGGCCGGACCGTGCAGCGGGGCCCGTACGAGGAGCTCGCGGCCGAGGACGGGCCGCTGCGGCGGATGCTGGAGCGGGAGCAGGAGAGCGACCTGCTCGGCGCGGCTGCCACTCCCGGTGAGGCTGGAAAGCGACAGCCGACTTTCCTCGCCAAATAGGACTTACTAGTCTCAAGGGCATGACAGTGCCCGAACGCAAGGATGCCGTCGAAGCCACGAGACGGGCGACCCACAGCCTCCAGGGCCTGTCGACCGAACTGACCGCGCGCGTCCCCCAACTCCTGGAAGCCATGCGCTCGGTCGGCACAGGACTCGAACTGCACGCGACGCTCGATCGGATCTGCGAGACCGCCGCCGAGCTGACCGGCGCGCGCTACGCCGCGATCGGCGTGGCCGACGCGGAGGGCCAGGGTCTCTCCGACTTCGTCACCTACGGGGTCTCCGAGGAGATCGCCCGGTCGATCGGACGGCGGCCGGACGGGCGGGCGGGGCTGCTAGGCGCGCTGACCCACCATCCCGAGCCGATGCGGTTCACCGATCTGACGAAGGACCCGCGCGCGGTCGGATTCCCGGCCGGGCATCCCTCGATGCGGACCTTCCTCGGAGTTCCCATCCGGGTCCAGGGCGAGATCTTCGGCAATCTCTATCTCTCCGAGAAGATCAACGGCGGCGAGTTCAGCGACGACGATCTGCACATGGTGAGGGTGCTCGCCACCGAGGCCGGGATCGCCATCGGCAACGCCCGTCTCTACGAGGCGGCGCGGCAGCGCGAGCGCTGGATCGACGGCTCCGTCGCGGTCACCACCGCCCTGCTGTCCGGCGGAGACGCCGACGACGCGCTCGCCGTCGTCGCCGAACAGGCCCGCCGGCTCGCCGACTCGGCCGCCGGCATCGTCCTGCTGCCGGCGCGGGAGGGAGGTCTTGAGATCGTCGCCGTCTCCTCCGACCAGCCGTCGGAGTCGCTCGGGATCGTCATGCCCCCGGAGAGCCCGGTCGTCCAACGGGTGCTCGGGGGAGAGCCCGTCTTCGTCTCCGACGCGGCCACCGACCTCCGGATGCTCACCAGGCTGGCGGAGCGGTACGGGCCGAGCATGATCCTTCCGCTGCACAGTGGCGGGCGGGTGCTGGGAGCCTTGGCCACGCCCCGCGCGCGTGGTGGCAGACCGTTCCCCGAGACCGAGCGCACGCTGGCCACCCAGTTCGCCTCGCAGGCCGCGCTCGCGCTGATGATGGCGGACGCCCAGCGGGACCGGGAACGCCTCGCCGTCTTCGAGGACCGCGACCGGATCGCCCGTGATCTCCATGACCTGGTCATCCAGCGGCTGTTCGCCACCGGGATGATGTTGGAGAGCGCGCAGCGGACCTCGGTCGTCCCTGCCGTCCAGGAGGGTGTCGGCAAGGCCGTGGACGAACTGGACGTGACCATCCAGGAGATCCGCACGGCCGTTTTCGCGCTTCAGCAGGGGCCGGCCGAGGCGCCGTCCGGACTCCGGACCCGCATCCTGCGGGAGATCAACATGGCGTCCGTGCCCCTTGGCTTCAAGCCCACGCACCGCTTCGTCGGACCGATCGACGCGACCGTCGGCGACCTCTCCGGCAAGAACCTCATCGCGGCCCTGCGCGAGGCGCTGTCCAATGCCTTCCGGCACGCGGGAGCGAGCCGTATCGAGGTCGCCGTCGACGCGACCGCGCGGCTCCCCGACGGCACCGAGGCGGTCCGGCTGTCGGTGGCGGACGATGGGGTGGGCATCCCGGAGGGCGGCCGGCGCAGCGGACTGCGCAATCTGGCGCGGCGGGCCGAGTCGCTGGGCGGGTCGAGCTGGTGCGGCCCAGGCCTCGGGAAGGACGGCGCAGGCACCACCGTCTTCTGGCAGGCCCCGCTGTAGCCCTTGGCGCGGTCGCTCCCCTACGGCTCCGTCCCCCCGCGTCTTCTCGGAGTCCCCGCTTCTCAGAAGTCCTGGAGGATGCGCTCGATGACGACCGCGACGCCGTCCTCGTTGTTGGCGACGGTACGGCCGGACGCTGCGGCGAGCACGTCCGGATGTGCGTTGCCCATCGCGTACGAGGTGCCCGCCCAGGTCAGCATCTCCACGTCGTTGGGCATGTCTCCGAAGGCGACGACCTCTTCGGCGGAGATACCGCGCTCGGCACAGCAGAGCGCGAGCGTCGACGCCTTGGAGATGCCCAGGCCGCTGACCTCGAGCAGGGCCGTGGGGCTGGAGCGGGTGATGGAGGCATGCTCGCCCGCTGCCGTACGGGCCAGGGCGAGGAAGTCGTCCGGCACCAGCTCGGGGTGGTGGGCGAGCAGCTTCAGTACGGGGGTGCCGGCTCCCGGCTCCTCCTCGTACAGCAGCTTCTCGGCGGTGGCGACGGTCGCGCCCGGGTCCAGATGGAAGGGCGGGTAGTGCGGCTCGTAGTGGATACCGGTCGCCAGCTCGACCGCGAACGAGGTGCCGGGGGCCGAGGCGCGCAGGGTCCGCACGACGTGCAGGGCGGTGTCCCGGTGCAGCGGGCGTACCTCGATCAGCTTGCCGCCCGCGTGCAGATCGACGACCGCGGCGCCGTTGGCGCAGATCGCGAGGCCGTGGCCGTGGACATGGTCGCTGACGACATCCATCCAGCGGGCCGGCCGGCCCGTGACGAAGAAGACCTCGATCCCCGCCTTCTCCGCGGCGGCGAGGGCGGCGATCGTGCGCTCCGACACGGACTTGTCGTCGCGCAGCAGGGTGCCGTCCAGGTCGGTGGCGATCAGCCGGGGCTTAGGGGCAGGGGGACGCGGAGAGCGGGATGAGGTCACGAGTTCATTCTCCCGTACGGAGCGCACGGGCGTGCGGGAGGGCGCACATTTGAGTGCACGGATGCTCGCTGTGCGTGCCCGGGGCGTGGAGCGGTCGTGCGGTGACCGCGGACGGCCGGGACCGACGGGTGCTGGATGGGCGGACGCACGTTGTCAGGGGGGCAGCGTAGGGTCGGTCCATGCGCCTGAGCACCGTGATTCTCCCGTCCCGCCGTTGGCACGCTGGTGGCCGCGACGAGTGGGTCCGAGCCGAGCGGCTCGGTTTCCACGCCGCGTACACCTATGACCACCTGTCGTGGCGGACCTTCCGCGACGGCCCGTGGTTCGGTGCCGTCCCGACCCTGACCGCCGCGGCAGCCGCCACCGAGCGGATGCGTCTCGGCACGCTGGTGACCTCGCCGAACTTCCGGCACCCGGTCACGCTCGCCAAGGAACTGATCTCGCTGGACGACATCTCCGGCGGCCGGATCACGCTGGGCATTGGCGCGGGCGGCATCGGCTTCGACGCGACGGCCCTGGGACAGGAGCCGTGGACGCCGCGGGAGCGCGCGGACCGGTTCGCCGAGTTCGTGTCGTTGCTCGACCGGCTGCTGAGTGAGGACACCGTCTCCGAGCGCGGAACGTTCTACTCGGCGGAGGAGGCGCAGAACATCCCCGGGTGTGTGCAGCGTCCGCGACTGCCGTTCGCCGTGGCCGCCACCGGCCCGCGCGGTCTGAAGCTGGCGGCGCGGCACGGCCAGGCATGGGTGACGACGGGGGATCCGAAGCTGTTCGAGTCCGGGACGCCCGAGGAGTCGCGCGAGGCGATCCGGGGGCAGATCGAGAAGCTCGGCAAGGCGTGCGCGGATGTGGGCCGGGACGTGGCCGAGCTGGACAAGATCCTGCTTACCGGGTTCACCCCGGACCGTCCGCTGGAGTCCTTCGACGCGTTCGTCGACTTCGCGGGCCGTCACTACGAGCTGGGCTTCGACGAGATCGTGCTGCACGCTCCGATCGCGGATTCGGTCTTCGCCGCGGACCAGGCGGTCTTCGAGCGGATCGCCACGGAGGGGCTTGCCCAGCTGGGCGGCTGCTAGCGGCGCACCCGGCTGCTGAGCCAGCGGGTGAGTGTGCCGGTCAGGACGAGTTCCTTGTACGTCTCGTCTCCGGGCAGCGGCACGATCAGCCACCACCCGGGCGGGAAGAATCGGCCCTTCACATGGGCGAGGCCTCCGTAGACGGAGCGGAGGAACGCGGGGACGGAGTCCCGGGGTACGTCGTCGAACTCCGCGCCGTCGACCTCGATCTTCGCGTCGTCCTCCGGGAAGAGCCGGACGGTGAGCCGGGGTGAGCCACCGAGCTCGATGAACGCCTCGTGCGGAAGGGTGCCGTCCGGGTCGAGGACCGTGAAGGCCCCGGCCGATGTGCGCCGGGAGGTCCGGTCGGCCCCGATGTCATCGGTGACGACCATCTCCCGCCCGTGCTCCTCGGCGATCTCGCGGATCGCGCGGACGGCGGACTCGGTGGTCGGCAGATGCGGGTGGTGTCCCATAGGGACGATCATGCCCCACGGCCCGCTCCTGCCCGTGGGTTCGCGAGGCGGTACGGGGGAGGACCGAGCCCGGCTCCCGGCTCAGCCCGGGAAGCGAAGGTACTTTGGCGGTACGACGTCGGTGAGCCAGACGCCGTTGGCGCTGACCCGGAAGACATGGCCCGCGCGGTACATCGCTCCGGCGTCCACGGACAGCACGATCGGGCGGCCCCGGCGGGCCCCCACGCGCGTGGCGGTCTCTCGGTCCGGGGAGAGGTGAACGTGGTGCCGGGCCATCGGGCGCAGGCCCTCGGCGCGGATCGCGTCCAGCGAGCGGGCGACCGTACCGTGGTAGAGGTACGCGGGCGGTTCGGCCGGTGGCAGGTCCAGGTCCACATCGACCGTATGGCCCTGGTTGGCGCGGATGCGGTCTTTGTCGATCGTGAACCGTTGCTTGTCGTTCGTGGTGACGACATGGTCCAGCTCGTCGCGGGTGATCACGAAGCCGTGCGCGGCCGTCGCCCGCAGGAGCTCGTCGATCCGCACCCAGCCGTTCGGGTCGAGGACGAGTCCGATGCGCTCGGGCTGGTGCCGCAGGTGTTTCGAGAGGTATTTGGACACCTTCACGGTGCGTCGCTCGTCCATCGGGTCAGGATGCCCGACGCCGGCTCGACGGACGATTCATTTTGGAGCCGGATGTTTGATCCACAACCAAGTCGGGTTATCCACAGGGGAATTGGCGATTCTGTGGACAACAGGCCATGTATTTCAAGCCTTTTGGCCAAGTTGACTGTCATGAACGCGGTTTGAGGCAAGTGCGTCCAATGTCCTTGCTTGGACTTCTCGTTCCGTGGCGGCGGTGATGAACGCGGACGCGTTCGCCCGCCCAACCAGGCTGTCCACCGCGCGGATCGTGCCCGCGGGGAGTGTCACCTGGCGTGGCTCGTCGTCCCGGGGTGCCACCGGGTCGGACGTCAGGTGCTGCTGAAGGTGCCGGGTGGCGAACAGCCGCATGGCGCGGGCGAGTTCGGCGTCCACAGTCTGCTGGGCGAGCGGCCGGAGCCGCCGCACCATCGACGCCGCCTCGGCGGCGTCCGCGTCGGTCGGAGGCCGATGCTCCAGATAGCGGGCGAAGACATGCTCGGTGGTGAACTCCAGGAAGCGCGAAGCGATGTGCTCCACTTGGCCGCGAAGCTCCTTGAGGTGCCCGGAGATTGCCATCAGCGGAACGCCCGCCGCGTACAACTCGGCTGCCACCGCCAGCTCCTGCGGGCTGGGCACCAGGAACTCGTCGTCCTTTCCGGGAATCCGCTCCAGAACACCGAGCTCGACGGCCTCCCGCACGGCGTCCTCGTCCGGCGTGCCGCCGAAGGTCGCGTCGAGCTCCGTGCGGGAGATACGGTCCGCCTTCTCGTCGGTCCAGGGACCGTCGACCTCGGCCACCAGGCCGAGGACACCGCCGAGGCCGCGTCCGGCATCCCAGGCCTCCAGCAGCTCCTTGATGGAGGCCAGGGTGTAGCCCCGGTCGAGGAGATCGGCGATCTGGCGCAGCCGCGCCAGATGCGAGTCCCCGTACACATTCGCCCGGCCGCGCCGCTCCGGCTTGGGCAGCAGCCCGCGGTCCTGGTAGGCGCGGATCGTCCGGACCGTGGCGCCACTGTGGTGTGCCAGGTCCTCGATCCGGTATTCGGCTGTCGTCTGGTCGGACAAGACCGCTCCCTACTACCCCATCGCGGCACGGCCCACCACGCCCGCCGCGGTCCGGGCCGCGGGCGAGGACGCGAGGTACTCGACGGCCTTGCGCAGCGAACCCTCCTGCGAGGGATGGTACGACCGCCGCAGGTAGCGGGGTATGGCCGCACCGATCTCGCGCCAGCTCGGCAGCAGGCCCTTGGCGACCGCCCTGTTGTGTTCACGGAGCGAATAGCGCAGCCGGCCGGCCAGTTGGGGGTCGTGCCGGATCAGGTACGAGGCGCCCCAGGCCCACAACCACAGCAGGACGGGAGCGGTGACGGCCATGCCCTCGACGCGCCGGGCGTAGCGCGACAGCCCCGTGCCGCCGCAGTGCTGGTACATGTCGAAGGCCACGGCCCGGTGCTCGACCTCCTCCGCGCCGTGCCAGCGCAGCAGGTCCAGCATGATCTCGTCAGTGCCGGACCGGTCGAGTGCCTCGGCGTGCAGCACCCAGTTCCCGAGGACCGCCGTGAACTGCTCGATCGCGGCGATCAGCGAGAGCCGGAAGCGCAGCCACTCCTGCGTCGGTATCGGGGCGCCGAAGGGCGGTGTCTCGCCGAGCAGTTTCTCGAAGAGGAAGTCGACGTGCTTCGTGTACGCGGCGGTGTCGAGCCGCTGCGCGGCCAGGTGGTCCAGCACATACGCGTGCTGGACGCTGTGCGTCGCCTCCTGGCCCATGAAGCCCTTGACGTCCTTGAGCAGCTCCGGGTCGTCGACCAGTGGCAGAGCCTCCTTGAAGACCTTGACGAACCACCGCTCCCCGGCCGGGAGTAGCAGATGCAGCACGTTGATGACATGGGTGGCGGTGGGCTCGCCCGGTATCCAGTGCAGTGGGGTCGCGTCCCAGTCGAAGGACACCCGGCGAGGTGAGATCGCGTGGCGCTCCCGCTCCCCGCTCATGCCGGCGGCTCCAACCGCGCTATGGCACGCAGGGCCCTGGGTGTGAAGCGGGACAGCAGATGGGCGCCGCGAGCCTCCGGGGTCACGGGGACGACCGCCTGGTTCCTCACGACCGCGCGAAGGATCGCGTCGGCGACTCTCTCCGGCGGATAGTTGCGCAGCCCGTACAGCCGGGAGGCCTGCTTCTGCTTGCGCTTCTGCTCCTGTTCGTCGGTCCCGGCGAACCGCGCGGTAGCGGTGATGTTGGTGTTGACGATTCCGGGACAGATCGCGCTCACGCCGATGCCCTGGCCGGCCAGCTCGGCCCGCAGGCACTCGCTCAGCATGAGCACTGCCGCCTTGGAGGTGGCGTAGGCGGGAAGCGCGCGTGAGGGCTGGAAGGCGGCGGCGGAGGCTGTGTTGACGATGTGGCCGCCCTGGCCGCGATCGGCCATCTGCTTGCCGAAGATCCGGCAGCCGTGGATGACGCCCCAGAGGTTCACGTCGAGGACGCGCTTCCAGTCCTCGCTGGTCGTCTCGAAGAAGGAGCCGGTCAGGCCGATACCGGCGTTGTTCACCAGGACGTCGACAATGCCGTATTCGGTGGCGACCTTCTCGGCGAGCTTCTCCATCGCCTGCTCGTCGCTGACGTCGACGGCCTCGCCCCACGCCTCCGGGGAGCCGATCAGCCGGGACATCTCGGCCGTACGGGCGGCCCCCTCTGCGTCCCGGTCCACGGCGACGATCCGCGCGCCCGCCTCGGCGAACGCGAAGGCCGTGGCCCGGCCGATTCCGCTGGCGGCGCCCGTGACCAGGACCAGCTGCCCGGCGAAACGGTCGGCGTGCCTGCCCTTCGGGGGTGCGGCGGGTGCCCTGGCCGCCGGGTCCTCGTGCGTCGTGACGAAGTCGGTGATCCAGGCGGACAGCTGGTCCGGGCGGGTGCGCGGCACCCAGTGCTTGGCGGGCAGCGACCGGCGCGTCAGCTCGGGCGCCCAGTGCGCCAGGTCGTCGTAGAGGCGCTCGGACAGGAAGGCGTCACCGGTCGGTGTGATCAGCTGGACCGGTGCGTGCGCGTAGGCGTCGGCGCGGGGCCGGCGCAGCCGGGCCCGGACGTTGTCGCGGTACAGCCAGGCGCCGTGGGCGGCGTCCGTCGGCAGCGACGGCGTCGGGTAGTCACCGGCGGGCACCTTCTCGATCCGTTGGAGAATCGCGGGCCACCGCTTGCCGAGCGGCCCGCGCCAGGCGAGCTCCGGCAATACCGGCGTGTGCAGCATGTACACGTACCAGGACTTGGCGCCCTGGCCGAGCAGCTGGCCGATCCTGCGCGGTGTCGGCCGGGTCATCCGCTGCTTGATCCAGTGCCCGAAGTGGTCGAGCGAAGGCCCGGACATCGAGGTGAACGAGGCGATGCGGCCCTCGGTGCGGGGGACCGTGACGAATTCCCAGGCCTGTACGGATCCCCAGTCGTGCCCGACCAGGTGGACCGGCTTGTCCGGGCTGACCGCCTCGGCCACCGCCAGGAAGTCGTCGGTGAGCTTCTCCAGGGTGAAGCCGCCGCGCAGTGGGGTCGGCGCGGTGGAGCGGCCGTGTCCCCGGACGTCGTACAGCACCACATGGAACCGCTCGGCGAGTCGGGTGGCGACCTCCGACCAGACCTCCTTGGAGTCCGGGTAGCCGTGCACCAGCATCACGGTCGGCCGGCTCTCGTCCCCCAGCTCCGCGACGCACAACTCGATGCCGCCCGTACGCACCCAGCGCTCCCGCGCCCCCGTCAGCCCCGCCATCACACGCCCTCCGCCCAGCGCCGCACATGCGGCAGATCGTCGTCCAGCCAGAACGCGCCCTGTTCCGGGTCCTTGGAGTCGGTGACCACCAGGATCTCCTCGAACTTCGCGCCCGTACCCCGGAATCCGAGGTGCGGCTCGACCGCCCAGAGCCCCGGCCGGGGCGGGTGGTCGGAGAACTTGTACGGCGACCAGAGCGGCGACCAGCCGTCCCGGTGACCGTGGACCGCGTCGCTCGCGAGGCCCTTGAGCGACTGGGTGCCGAAGCCGAACAGCGTCGGTGACCAACGGCGCTCCTTCACCCGGTCGATCTTGTGAGCGATGACGCCGAAGGGGTACGCGCGGTGTCGGTTGGCGTACCCCTGGCGGACCATGAGCCGGTCCACGTCCTCGTAGATCTCCCGCAGCGTGCGGCGCTCGCGCACCTCGCGCAGGATCAGCTCCCGGTGCGCCTGGAGATCGGCGAGCAGCTTGTCGTGCACCGGGTTGAGGCCGAGGCAGCCCGAGTACCCGATGTCGGCGGTGTAGCCCTTGTGGACCGGGGCCATGTCGAGGATGAAGGGCATCCCCGCCTCCAGCTTCCGGTTCGTCGGGAAGAACTGCAGCGGTATCCGGAAGTTCACGAACGCCGTGCGGTCCCCGAACCAGGCGAACGGCATGTGGAACCAGTCCCGCACGCCCCGCTCCCGCAGCCAGTCGCGCTGCATCCGAGCCGCCTCGCGCTCGGTCACGCCCGGCTTGAGCTGCGCCGCGACGGCCTCCGCGCAGGCATAGGCGAGGCGCTGCACTTCTCTGAACCCTCGCAGCTCCGCGTCGAGTTCGGTGTTCAAAGCTGAGACCGCTGAGGCCATGCCACCCGTCCGTCCCGTGTGTGCGGTACGCGTTCGTAACTTGACACTGATGAATGTGACAATGCCCGGCGGCTACGTCAAGGGGCGTGCGCGGGCCTGTGGAAAACGCGCTGCGTGACGAGGCGGCCAACGACTTTGGTCGCGACTCCCTTACGGGTCTGTACGCCTGGAGTCGGACACGGGTCGAGCCGTTGGGCTGACGACCGGTGTGTTCCGCGCCACTACCGTCGAAGCGTGACTGTGATCGCTACCGAAAGCCTCAGCAAGCGGTTCCCCCGGGTGACCGCTCTTGACCGGCTCTCCCTGGACATCGGGCCCGGTGTGACCGGACTGGTGGGTGCCAACGGAGCCGGCAAGTCAACCATGATCAAGATCCTGCTGGGTCTGTCCCCCGCCACGGAGGGCCGCGCCGAAGTGCTCGGCCTCGACGTCGCCACCTCCGGCGCCGCCATCCGGGAGCGGGTCGGGTACATGCCCGAGCACGACTGCCTGCCGCCCGACGTCTCGGCCACCGAGTTCGTCGTCCACATGGCGCGGATGTCCGGACTGCCCCCCACCGCCGCACGCGAGCGGACCGCCGACACCCTGCGCCACGTCGGTCTCTACGAGGAGCGCTACCGCCCCATCGGCGGCTACTCGACGGGTATGAAGCAGCGCGTGAAGCTGGCCCAGGCGCTGGTCCACGACCCGCAGCTGGTCCTCCTCGACGAACCCACCAACGGTCTCGACCCCGTCGGCCGGGACGAGATGCTCGGCCTGATCCGCCGCGTCTGGACCGACTTCGGGATCTCGGTCCTCGTCACGTCCCACCTGCTCGGCGAGCTCGAGCGCACCTGTGACCATGTCGTCGTCATCGACGGCGGCACGCTGCTGCGCTCCAGCTCCACCAGCGACTTCACCCAGACGACGGCGACGCTCGCGGTCGAGGTCACCGACACCGACGCCCGGCCCGACGGCACCGGGGCCCTGCGCGAGGCTCTCGCCGCGGCCGGGATCACGCTCCACGCGGGGGTGGAGGAGGGGCTGCCCGGCGCGGGCCACATCCTGCTCCTCGAAGCCACCGGCGAGGAGACCTACGACATCGTCCGGGACACCGTGGCCGACCTCGGCCTCGGGCTCGTACGGATGGAGCAGCGCCGTCACCACATCGCCGAGGTCTTCCGCCCCGAGGCGGACCAGGCAGCGGCCCAGGCCATGGAGGTGCGGGCGCGATGAGCACCGAGACCACCCAGATCCACAACATCGGCTACCGCACCTACGACGGGCCCCGCCTCGGCCGCGCCTACGCGCGCCGGTCGCTCTTCTCGCAGTCACTGCGCGGCGCGTACGGCCTCGGCCGCTCGGCCAAGTCCAAGGTGCTGCCGATGATTCTCTTCGCCGTCATGTGCGTGCCGGCGGCGATCATCGTCGCCATCGCGGTCGCCATGAAGAGCAACAGCCTTCCGGTGGACTACACGCGGTACGCGATCCTCACCCAGGCGGTCATCGGCCTCTACCTCGCCGCGCAGGCACCCCAGTCGGTCTCTCGCGACCTGCGGTTCAAGACGGTTCCGCTGTACTTCTCGCGCCCGATCGAGCGCATGGACTACGTCCTCGCGAAGTACGGCGCGATGACCTCCGCGCTGTTCATCCTCACCGCGGCGCCGCTGATCATCCTCTACATCGGTTCGATGCTCGCGAAGATGGACTTCGGCGACCAGACCGAGGGATTCGGCCAGGGCCTGGTCTCGGTGGCGCTGCTCTCCCTCCTCTTCGGCGGGATCGGGCTGGTGATGGCTGCGCTGACCCCCCGGCGGGGCTTCGGCGTCGCCGCCGTCATCGCCACGCTGACGATCTCGTACGGCGCCGTCACCACCCTGCAGGGGATCGCGTACGGGACGGACAACGTCTCGGCCATCAAGTGGCTGGGGCTGTTCTCGCCGATCACCCTCATCGACGGCGTACAGACCGCCTTCCTCGGCGCCGACTCCGCGTTCCCCGGCGGAGCCGGACCGGGCGCGGGCCCCGGCGCGGTCTATCTGCTGGTCGTCCTCGCGCTCATCCTCGGCTCGTACGCCGTCCTGATGCGCCGCTACCGAAAGGTCGGGCTGTGACCACGCTCAACATCGACCACACCTCACGGTGGTTCGGGAACGTCGTGGCCGTCAACGACGTGACCATGACCATCGGCCCGGGCGTGACCGGGCTCCTCGGTCCCAACGGCGCCGGGAAGTCCACCCTGATCAACATGATGGGCGGCTTCCTCGCTCCCTCGACCGGAAGCGTCACGCTCGACGGACAGACGATCTGGCGCAACGAGTCCGTCTACCGGCAGATCGGTGTCGTGCCCGAGCGGGAGGCGATGTACGACTTCCTCACCGGATACGAATTCGTCGTCGCCAACGCGGAATTGCACGGCCTGGGCAAGAAGGAGGCCCAGCGGGCGCTCGCCACGGTCGAGATGGAATACGCGCAGGACCGCAAGATCGCCACGTACAGCAAGGGCATGCGGCAGCGCGTGAAGATGGCGTCCGCGCTGGTCCACGACCCGTCCGTGCTGCTGCTCGACGAGCCCTTCAACGGCATGGATCCGCGCCAGCGGATGCAGCTCATGGATCTGCTGCGGCGCATGGGCGCGGCGGGGCGCACGGTGCTCTTCTCCTCCCACATCCTGGAAGAAGTCGAGCAACTGGCCTCGCACATCGAGGTGATCGTGGCAGGACGGCACGCCGCGTCCGGAGACTTCCGCAGGATCCGCCGTCTGATGACGGACCGGCCGCACCGCTATCTCGTACGGTCCTCCGACGACCGGGCGCTCGCCGCCGCGCTGATCGCCGACCCGTCCACGGCCGGTATCGAGGTCGACCTCGCCGAAGGCGCCCTGCGCATCCAGGCGGTGGACTTCGGCCGGTTCACGGAGCTGCTGCCGCAGGTCGCCCGGGCGCACTCGATTCGGTTGCTGACGGTCTCGCCCTCCGACGAGTCCCTCGAATCCGTCTTCTCCTACCTCGTAGCGGCCTGAAAGGAGCTTCGCGATGTACAACCCGACAGTCGCCCGGCTCACCTACCGGGCCCTCCTCGGCCGCCGACGCGCCGCGATCATGTTCGCGCTGCCCGGACTTCTGCTGCTGATCGCGGCGGCGGTGCGCGCGTTCAACGGTGCGGACGACCAGATCGCCGCCGACGTCCTCGGCGGCTTCGCGCTCGCCACGATGGTGCCGCTGATCGGTGTCATCGCCGGTACGGGCGCGATCGGACCGGAGATCGACGACGGCTCGATCGTCTATCTGCTGGCCAAGCCCGTGAAGCGGTCGACGATCATCTTCACGAAGCTCATCGTGGCCATCGCGGTCACCATGGTCTTCTCGGCCCTGCCCACCTTCGTCGCGGGCATGATCCTCAATGGCAACGGGCAGCAGGTCGCGGTGGCATACACCGTCGCGGCGCTGGTCGCCTCGATCGCGTACAGCGCGCTGTTCCTGCTGCTCGGCACGGTCAGCCGGCACGCCGTCGTCATCGGCCTCGTCTACGCCCTGGTGTGGGAGGCGCTCTTCGGCAGCCTCATCGCCGGCGCGCGCACATTGAGCGTTCAGCAGTGGTCGCTCGCCGTGGCCGAGAAGGTCGCGGGCGAGGGACTGGTCGCCTCCGACGTGGGGCTGCCGGTCGCGACCGCGCTGCTTGCGGCCGTCACGGTCGTGGCGACCTGGTACGCGGGACAGAAGCTGCGGACGCTGACGCTGGCCGGGGACGAGTAGCCCGGCGGGGGACGGCGGAGGGACGGTGGAGGGGCGGGGTGATTCCCCGTCCCTCGTTCGTCTCAGACCTTGCGGTCCCCGGCCGCCGGCAGGCCGACCCCCAGGGCCGTCGCACAGACGCACAGCACGAGGGCGAGGGGGACCGTCCAACTGCCCGTCGCCTGGTGGACCGCGCCGGCCGCGAGAGGGCCGGCCGCCGCCAGGAGGTAGCCGACGGTCTGAGCCATTCCGGAGAGGCGGGCCGCCGTCGGGGCGTCGGGGCTGCGCAGCACGATCAGCGTGAGGGCCAGGCCGACCGCTCCGCCCTGGCCGATGCCGAGCACGGCCGCCCAGAGCCAGGCCCCGGACACGGGCGCGATCATCAGGCCCGCGTAACCGCTTGCCACCAGGGTGGTGACGAGCACGACCAGCGGCCGCTGGCTGCGCATACGGCCTGCCAGCAGGGGGACGGCGAAGGCGCCCGCGACCTGGATGAGGTTGTTGAGGGCGAAGATGACGCCCGCGGTGGAGCGGCTCATTCCGTGGTCGGTGAAGATCGTCGGCATCCAGGCGATCAGGACGTACGACCACAGGGACTGCAGGCCCATGAAGAGCGTCACCTGCCAGGCAAGCGCGGAGCGCCAGATGTTGCGGGCGGGCGCCGGGGCGGCCGGGACGGTGAAGCCGGGACCGCTCCGCGCGTTCCGTACCTGCGGCAGCCAGGCCACCGCCGCCACGACGGCGAGCAGGGACCAGGAGGCGAGCGAGGCCTCCCAGCTCCCGCCGAACGCCTTCTCCAGCGGCACGGACGTGGCCGCCACCACCGTCGCCCCTGCGATCATGGCACCGGTGTAGACGGAGGTCATGGAGGCCGCCCGGTCCGGGAAGTCACGCTTGATCAGACCGGGCATCAGGACGTTGAGCAGGGCGATCGACGTGCCGACGAGCACACCGCCGCCGTACAGCGCCCACACCGACGGCAGGACGCGCACCAGGATGCCGACGGCGAGCAGCAACAGCGCGCCGAACAGCACCCGTTCGCTGCCGAGGCGGCGCCCCAGCCAGGGCGCGGCCAGGGCCCCGAGACCGAGGAAGAGCACCGGTACCGAGGTGACCAGCGAGGTCGCCGTCGACGACAGACCGAACGCGGCGCCGATCTCGCTCACCAGGGGCGACACACTCGCCAGCGCCGCCCGCATGTTCAGTGAGGCCAGCACGATCCCGGCCAGCAGCAGCGCGGGCCGGGCCGGCAAGGCCCGTCGTACGACCGGCCCCCGGGTGCTCGTCAGCGGCAACCGGCCTGCGCGGTCGGCGATGTCCGGGCGTGACACGGCGGTCACCTTTCTCACGAGGGCGGGCCACGGGGCCCACGAGCGGGAAGGAAGGGGCGGGAGGCGTCAGCGGGTGGTGGCGGACAGCGCGCTCACGGTCTCGATCGGGACGCGCAGCAACTCACGCGCCGCCGCCTCGGCCGCGTCCGGGTCGCCCGCCTCGACCGCCGCCACCAGCGCCTCGTGTGCGTCGATGTCGACCGGCGGCATCTCCTGGTCGCCCAGGGCCTCCACCAGCACCTCGTGCACCTGGGTCGAGAAGAAGCGGTAGACCTCGGTGAAGGCGCGGTTGTGCGTGGCCTCCACCACCCCGAGGTGGAAGGCCATGTCCGCGTCCGCGTCCCGGTCGCCCTCCTCGCGGAGCGTCGCCAGCGCCGCCCGCAGCCGCAGCAGGTCGTGCGTGTCCCGCCGCACGGCCGCCAGGCGCGCCGCCTCCGCCTCCAGGGCCACCCGCAACTCCAGTACGTCGAGCGCGCCGGCGTGACGCATCCCGCGCAGGACGGCGGACGGGTCGGCCGTCGACCGGACGAACGTGCCGTTGCCCTGTCGCGACTCCAGGAGCCCCGCATGGACCAGCACGCGGATCGCCTCGCGGACGGTGTTGCGGCCGACGCCGAGCTGCTCCGCGAGCTCGTGCTCGGTCGGAATGCGGTCGCCCACGGCCCATTCCCCGTCCGTGAGCTGGGCGCGGAGCTGGTCCCCGACGGAATCCACCAGGGAGGTCCGTCCCGCTGCCTTCAGCGCCATGCCAGCCACTCCTCTATTCGCCCGGTTGCCCAGTCATCCTACAACTCGCCCGCCCGATTAATGTGGGCACGTGTGCGGCTACACCCACCACACTTACAACTTGGGGAGTCAGTCATGTCAGACCGCTTCGACGTTGTTGTGCTCGGAGCAGGCCCCGGCGGCTATGTCGCCGCCATTCGCGCCGCCCAGCTGGGCAAGCGGGTCGCGGTCGTGGAGGAGAAGTACTGGGGCGGTGTCTGCCTGAACGTCGGCTGCATCCCCACCAAGGCGCTGCTGCGCAACGCCGAGCTGGCGCACCTCTTCACCCACGAGGCCAAGACGTACGGCATCAAGGTCGAGGGCGAGGTCTCGTTCGACTACGGCGAGGCGTTCCGGCGCAGCCGCACGGTCGCGGAGGGACGCGTCAAGGGCGTCCACTTCCTGATGAAGAAGAACAAGATCACCGAGTTCACCGGCCGGGGCACCTTCCTGGACGCGAACACCATGCAGGTGGCGCTCTCGGACGGCACCTCGCAGACCATCACCTTCGACAACTGCATCATCGCCACCGGCGCCACCCCGCGTCTGCTGCCCGGCACCAGCCTCAGCGAGCGCGTGGTGTCCTACGAGGAGCAGATCCTCGCCGAGGACGTGCCGCGCTCCATCGTGATCGCCGGCGCGGGCGCGATCGGCATCGAGTTCGCGTACGTCCTGCACAACTACGGTGTGAAGGTCACGATCGTCGAGTTCCTGGACCGGATCGCGCCGCTGGAGGACGCGGACGTCTCGGCCGAGCTGGCGAAGCAGTACCGCAAGCTGGGCATCGACGTCCTGACCTCCACCCGGGTCGAGTCGATCGACGAGTCCGGGCCGCAGGTCCGGGTCACCGTCACCGCCAAGGACGGCACCCAGCGGGTCCTGGAGGCCGACAAGGTCCTGCAGGCGATCGGGTTCGCGCCCAATGTGACCGGCTACGGCCTGGAAGCCACCGGCGTGGCGCTCACGGAGCGCGGCGCGATCGACGTCGACGGCCGCAGCCGTACGTCCGTGCCGCACATCTACGCCATCGGTGACGTGACGGCGAAGCTGATGCTCGCGCACACCGCCGAGGCGATGGGTGTCGTCGCCGCCGAGACGATCGCGGGCGCCGAGACCATGGAGCTCGACTACCCGATGATCCCGCGCGCCACGTACTGCCAGCCGCAGATCGCCAGCTTCGGCTGGACCGAGGCGCAGGCGAAGGAGAAGGGGTTCGACGTCAAGGTCGCCAAGTTCCCCTTCATGGCGAACGGCAAGGCGCACGGTCTCGGTGACACGACCGGATTCGTCAAGATCATCAGCGATGCGAAGTACGGCGAGATCATCGGCGCGCACCTCATCGGGCCCGATGTCACCGAGCTGCTCCCCGAGCTGACGCTGGCCCAGCAGTGGGACCTGACGGTCCACGAGGTGGCGCGGAACGTGCACGCGCACCCGACCCTGGGCGAGGCCGTCAAGGAGGCCGTGCACGGCCTCGCGGGACACATGATCAATTTCTGAGGTCATACGACGCACGGGCGTGAGGTCTCCGCGGGGGACCCCACGCCCGTGCGCTCGGCTCCATGCCCTGCGCTCGGGCGCACGCGCCTGCGGTCGGCCTCATTCCCTGTCCTCGGGCGTACGCGCCGAAAACCGGTGGCGGTCGAACACCGGTCCGATGCACAGTGGTTGAGGCCACACCGCGACACGGCGGTGGGCAGACCGGGGAGGAGTGGGACGTTGACCGAGAAGAGTCCGAGTCCGTCGCGCTCCCAGCAGGGCGGTGTGTGAGAACCGCCCGGGCGGCCGCTTCGAGCGCGCGGTGATCTGCGCGGGCCGCCCCCCGGAGGATTGGCCGAGTGGTAAGGCACCGGCTTGCTAAGCCGTGGTCGGGGTCAGCCCCGCGCGCGTTCGATCCGCGCATCCTCCGCGTAACCCTGAGCGGGCGGCAGACCCGCTTCGACGCACCAACCCGTCACCGGAACCCGTCACCGGACCGGTCACAGAACCGGTCACCGCAACCCGTCCAGGACGGCGGCCCGGACGGCCCGCACCCGCCCGGGCTCAGCCCCGGAGCAGCCGCTCCAGCACCACCGCGATGCCGTCCGCGTCGTTCGATGTCGTGACCTCGTCGGCCACGGCCTTCAGGTCGTCATGGGCATTGGCCATGGCCACGCCGTGCGCCGCCCACCCGAACATGGGGATGTCGTTCGGCATGTCGCCGAACGCGATCGTCTCCGCCGCCTTCACGCCGAGACGGCGCGCCGCCAGGGAGAGGCCCGTCGCCTTGCTCAGGCCCAGCGGCAGGATCTCGACCACCCCGGCGCCCGCCATGACCACGTCGACGAGGCTGCCCACCGTCTCGCGCACCACCTGGGCCAGGGCGTCGTCGCTCAGGTCGGGGTGCTGGATGTAGACCTTGTTGAGCGGAGCCGCCCACAGCTCGGCCGGGTCCTCCATCGGCCGGGTCGGCAGGGTGCCCTCCAGGAGGCGGTAGCCGGGGCCGACCAGGACCTCGCCGTCCAGCCCGTCGCGGCTCGCGGCGAGGGCCAGCGGTCCGATTTCCGCCTCGACCTTGGACAGCGCCAGCCCGGCGAGCTGGCGGTCCAGGGTCACGGACGTCAGCAGCCTGTGCTCGCCCGCGTGGTAGACCTGCGCGCCCTGGCCGCACACCGCGAGACCGTCGTAGCCGAGGTCGTCGAGGATGTGCCGGGTCCAGGGCACGGCCCGTCCGGTCACGACGATGTGGGCCGCGCCCGCCTCCGTGGCGGCGGCGAGCGCGTCACGCGTCCGGGCCGAGACGGACTCGTCGGCCCGCAGCAGCGTGCCGTCGAGGTCCGTCGCGACGAGACGGTACGGAAACCTCACTTGGCGATCGGCTCCAGCACCTCACGGCCGCCCAGGTACGGGCGGAGCATCTCCGGCACCCGCACCGAGCCGTCGGCGAGCTGGTGGTTCTCCAGGATCGCCACGATCGTCCGCGGTACGGCGCACAGCGTGCCGTTCAGCGTCGCCAGGGGCTGGACCTTCTTGCCGTCCCGCATACGGACGGACAGGCGGCGCGCCTGGAAGCCGTCGCAGTTGGACGCGGAGGTCAGCTCGCGGTACTTGCCCTGCGTCGGGATCCAGGCCTCGCAGTCGAACTTCCGCGAGGCGGACGCCCCGAGGTCGCCGGTCGCGACGTCGATGACCTGGAACGGCAGCTCGAGGCCGGTCAGCCACTGCTTCTCCCAGTCCAGGAGCCGCTTGTGCTCGTTCTCCGCGTCGGCCGGGTCGACGTACGAGAACATCTCGACCTTGTCGAACTGGTGGACCCGGAAGATGCCCCGGGTGTCCTTGCCGTACGTGCCGGCCTCGCGGCGGAAGCAGGGCGAGAAGCCCGCGTACCGCAGCGGCAGCTTGTCGGCGTCGATGATCTCGTCCATGTGGTACGCGGCGAGCGGCACCTCGGACGTACCGACCAGGTAGAAGTCGTCCTTCTCCAGGTGGTACACGTTCTCCGCCGCCTGGCCCAGGAAGCCGGTGCCCTCCATGGCGCGCGGGCGGACCAGCGCCGGGGTGAGCATCGGGATGAAGCCGGCCTCGGTGGCCTGCGCGATCGCCGCGTTCACGAGCGCGAGCTCGAGAAGGGCGCCGACGCCCGTCAGGTAGTAGAAGCGCGAGCCCGACACCTTGGCGCCGCGCTCGACGTCGATGGCGCCCAGCGCCTCGCCGAGCTCCAGGTGGTCCTTGGGCTCGAAGCCCTCGGCGGCGAAGTCACGGATGGTGCCGTGCGTCTCCAGGACGACGAAGTCCTCCTCGCCGCCGACCGGAACGTCCGTGTGGACGATGTTGCCGAGCTGGAGGAGCAGAGCCCTGGCGGCCTCGTCGGCCTCGTTCTGCTCGGCCTCGGCGGCCTTCACGTCGGCCTTGAGCTGCTCGGCCTTCTTGAGCAGTTCGGCGCGCTCCTCGGGAGAGGCCTTGGGAATGAGCTTGCCGAGCGACTTCTGCTCGGAGCGGAGCTCGTCGAAGCGGACGCCGGACGACCTGCGCCGTTCATCGGCGGAGAGCAGGGCATCGACGAGCGCGACGTCCTCTCCACGGGCGCGCTGGGAGGCGCGAACACGGTCGGGGTCCTCACGGAGCAGGCGAAGGTCAATCACCCCACCAGGCTACCGGTGCGGGCTCGCGCCACCCCAACCGATATCGGCCCACGTGTCGCTTTGCCCCAATTGCCGGAGTTAACGAATGGTGGCGGTGAATCGACCGGAATCCCGCCCGGTCATCTGTCAATAAGTCGACCGCTATTCCCTGAAATGGGGCGGAAGGCTGGCGTGATCTTGACCGCCCGACCCTGCGAACGGGCCGTACACGCCTCAGCCGTGGAGTGCTTGTCCACAGATGTGTTCGGCTCGGCAGAGTTATCCACAGGCTGTGTGGAAGAGTTGGGGTCCCTGGAATAGATCATTCCGAAAGCCGTGGAAGATCGCATGAGGGACGATGGATTCCCCGGCCAAACGTGCTTCGCGCACTCATTGGAGTGGGAATTCATCGCTCTAAAGAGTTGATCGACGGAATGGGGTGGACATGCGGTGACGTGGGGCTTCGTACCGCGCTGTGGACGGATGTAGGACGACTGGAGCGATTTGTCGACGATGTCGGCTCGGGTTGTCGACTTGTCCCCAGGTCGAGAAGCGGCCTGTGGATAACTGCTGTGGGTAACGAAAAGTGTGCTGGTAGGGCTGGTCGCGCCCCTGGGGATGACCGCCCGCGACGCCCAGGCCACCCTCGACGCCCCGTGCCCTCGACGCCCCGCTGCCCTCGACGCCCGGCTGCCCCGCCGTCACCGCGCGCCCAGCCACGACGTGAAGCGTCAGGCCCTGCCGTCCTGGCAGCGCGCCAGCCAGTCAGAGGCGGCGGTGAAGTCGGCATCCGACGTGCCGGCCCGCAGCTGTCGCACGTCCTCCACCGCCACACCCGCCCGTGGGTACGACCCCAGGAACCGCACGTTCGGGCAGATCCGCTTCAGCCCCATCAGCGCCTCGCCCACCCGGCGGTCCGAGATATGGCCCTCGGCGTCCACGGCGAAGCAGTAATTACCAATACCCGCGCCCGTGGGCCGCGACTGGATCAGCATCAGGTTGACGCCACGCACCGCGAACTCCTGAAGCAGTTCGAGCAGTGCACCCGGATGGTCGTCGCCCAGCCAGAGGACGACGGAGGTCTTGTCCGCCCCGGTGGGGGCGGCGGGCCGGGCGGGCCTGCCGACGAGGACGAACCGCGTCTCGGCGTTCTCCGCGTCGTGGATCTCGGTGACCAGCGCTTCCAGGCCGTAGGTCGCCGCGGCGAACTCGCCCGCGAAGGCCGCGTCGAAACGGCCCTCCTGGACCAGCCGCGCCCCGTCCGCGTTCGACGCGGCCGACTCCCACACCGCGTCCGGCAGATGTGCCCGCAGCCAGTTCCGGACCTGCGGCTGGGCGACCGGGTGGCCGGTGACCGTCTTGATCTCGGACAGCTTGGTGCCCGGCCGCACGAGCAGCGCGAACGCGATCGGCAGCAGTACCTCGCGGTAGATCATCAACGGCTCGCCGGAGGCCAGCTCGTCGATGGTCGCGGTGACCCCGCCCTCCACCGAGTTCTCGATCGGGACGAGAGCGGCGGCGGCCTCACCATTGCGCACCGCGTCCAGCGCGGCCGGCACGGAGAGCATCGGAACGAGCTCCCGGGTGGCGGCTTCCGGGAGCGTCCGCAGGGCGGCCTCCGTGAAGGTGCCCTCGGGGCCGAGATAGGTGTAGCGCGTGGCCGACATACCGTCACCCTAATGGGCCCGCGACGTGACGGGCCCGACTCTCCTACGACTCCAGGGTCCCGCCCCCGGGCCCGCGGCGCGAGCGCCGCCCTTTGCCGTTCTTACGACTCCAGGAGCCGCTGGCCGACGTACTCGCCCTCCGCCGGGCCTCCCGGAACCGCGAACAGCCCGCTGGCCTCGTGGCGGAGGAACGGCGAGAGCGCGTCGCCCCGGTCGAGCTTCCGCTGCACCGGGACGAAGCCCTTGAGGGGATCGGCCTGCCAGCAGATGAAGAGAAGACCCGCGTCCGGCGTACCGTCCGGGCCGATTCCGTCGTGGAAGGAGAAGGGCCGGCGCAGCATCGCCGCCCCGCCGTTCTGTTCGGGGGCGGAGATCCGGGCATGGGCGTTGCCGGGGATGACGAGCTTCCCGTCCGGTCCGGTCTTGTCCAGATCCGGCTCGGTGGTCTCGGTTCCGCCCGTCAGCGGGGCGCCGTCCGACTTCCGGCGGCCGATGACCTGCTCCTGCTTGTTCAGCGGCAGCTTCTCCCAGTCGTCCAGAAGCATCCGGATGCGGCGGACCACGGCGTACGAACCGTCCGCCATCCACGCCGGCGCCCCGCCCGAAGGGACGAAGATCCGGCGGTCGAAGTCCGGATCGGACGGCTTCGGATTGCCCGTGCCGTCGACCTGGCCCATCAGATTGCGGGCGGTCATCGGCCGCGGGGTGGCACCGAGTGAACGGTTGAAGCCGTTCATCTGCCAGCGCACCCGCGCCGCGTCGCCCGCGTCCTTCTGCAGGGCCCGCAGCGCATGGAACGCGACCAGCGCGTCGTCCGCACCGATCTGCGCCCACAGGTCGCCGTTCGACCGCTTGGCATCCAGGGCGTCGGCGGAGAACGCGGGCAACGCGTCCAACTGCGCCGGGCGCTGTGCCGTCAGGCCCGTACGGCCGAAGAAGGAGTGTCCGAAGCCGAAGGTCACGGTCAGCGAGGACGGACCGGCGTCCAGTGCGACACCGGTGTCGTCGGCGGTCGGCTCCCCCGCCATCAGCGCCTTCGCCGTGACCGACCAGCGCCGCAGCAGGGCGGCCGCCTCCTTGCGGCCCGCGCCGGGCACGAGGTCGAAGGCGATCAGATGTCCCCTGGCCTGAAGCGGAGTGGTGATCCCCGCTTGATGTTTCCCGTGAAACATCACCTCCGAGGAACCGACGCCGGCCAGGGCCGGGGACCCTTCGGAGCCCGCGGACTCGCCCGAGACCGCCGCGTACACCCCCGCGCCGCCGGCCGCGCCGAGCGCCAGCCCTGCCGCGCCCGCCGCGCCGACGGTGCCGAGCATCCGCCGCCGCGAGATTTCGAGGTTCTCAGTCACGGGTCAGCCGATCTTCACGTTCTTGTCGATGGTCGTCTGGTCGATGTCCGAGGTGCGTACGGTCACCTGGATCTGCCACTCCCCGGGCATCGGGATCTGCACGTTGCTCGCGCTCCAGTGTCCGGTCTGGATGCGGTCGGGGAGGGCGGGCAGAGGCCCGATCTCCTTCGCCTTGAGGGTGAAGGAGACCTTGATCTCGGGAACGTCGAGGGGCCGCCCATTGGGCCGGTCCACAAAGATGTGCAGCGCGTTGCCGCCGGAGCGGCCCGGGTCGAGGGTGAGCCGTACGGTGCCCTTTCCGTCCCGGCCGCCGGTGTCGAAGGGCATCCGGATGTCGACAGGGCGGTCGGGCACGGCGGTGGCGGTCGTCGAGGACTGGGCCCTGGCTGCCTCCTCCTCCGTACGGCCCGGCTCCGTCGAGGTCAGCACGGTCGTCACGGCCAGCAGGACCACGGCGACACCGGCTTCGGCCATGACCGAGCGGCGCAGGCCGGTGCGGCAGGGGTCGGCGTCGCGAATCCGCTTCTTGCGAGCCGTGGCCATGGCGGCCTTCTGACGGGCGAGCTGAGCGGCCCTCTCCGGATCCTCGGGAACGGTGACCTTCTCGGCCTCCGCCTCTTCCGCCTCCTCGGCCTCCTCGGCATCCCGCTCGGGCTCGTCCGCCTCTTCGGCCTCTTCGCCTTCGGTGTCCGCCGTGGCCGTGGCTGTTGCCGCCAGCCGCTGCGTCCAGCGCCGGGAGATCCACGCGATGCCGACCAGTACGACGACCAGCCCCACCTTGAGCAGCAGCAGCTGTCCGTACGAGGTGCCCGTCAGCGCCGACCAGGAGCCGACCTGCCGCCAGGACTGGTAGACGCCGGTCGCCGAGATCACGACCACCGACCAGAAGGCGACCGCGGAGAACCGCCGTACGGCCGTCCCCTCGATCGTCGGCGCCCGGTGCAGCGCGACCAGCAGCGCGGCCAGGCCGCCGAGCCAGGTGCCGACGGCCAGCAGGTGCAGGATGTCGACGGGCATCGCGACGCCGGGCTGCAGGCCGGTCGAGGCGTGTTCGGCGAGCGCCCAGGTCCCGGCGATCCCGGCGGCGACCACGGTTCCGCCGACGGCGAGCCCGAAGGTGAGGTCCTTCTTCTCCTTCTCGTCCTCGCGCTTCGCGTACGCACCGAAGAGAACGGCGACGAAGAGGGCGGCCGCCCCGAGCAGCAGCAGCCGGGAGACCAGCGACGCGCCGGTCTTGGTCTCCAGTACCGACTTGAGGCCGCCGAGGTCGAACGCGTCCGCGAGATTTCCCGAGTCCGTGTAGGGATGGCGCAGCAGCAGCATGGCCAGGGTGCCGGCCGTCAGGGCCAGCCAGCCGCGCACGACCAACCGCTGCACGGGCCGTACGGACGCGCCGCGCGGCCAGCAGGTGAGGACGAACGCGGCGCCGCCGACGAGCACGATGAAGCCGGCGTACGAGAGATAGCGCGCGATGTCGTAGAGCAGGCCGACGAGACCGCCGCCGGCCTCTTCCTTCGGCAGGGCGACCGCGGTCGGGGAGGGGGCGCCGACTGAGAAGGTGAAGGCGCCGGAAATGGGGTGGCTGTCGGCGGAGACCAGCCGCCAGGCCACCGTGTACGTGCCGTTCGGGAGCCCTGAGTGGAGGGCGACGGCGTACTTCACGACGGATCCGCTGCACAGATCGCGCAGTTCACCGGTGTCGGCGCGCTTGCCGCTGGGGTCCATGACGCGGATGGCGTCGTCTCCCAGGGCGACCTGTTCGGAGAAGGTCAGACTGACGGTCTGAGGGGCCTTGGCGACCACCGCCCCGTCCTTCGGGTCGCTCCCGGTGAGCGCGGCGTGCGCCGACGCGGGAGCCGCGGCGGCGAGCAGAGCGCCGGTGAGCGTGGCCAGGAGCGTGGCCGCGACCAGCAGCAGTCGCAGGATCGCGGCGGGCCCGAAGCGCGGGGCGGTGGCTGTCATGGTGTGTCAGTCCCTCAAGTAGCTCAGTGCTTCTTCGGGTTGTGGTTCGGCGCCTCGACAGGAAGCTCGACCTTGATCGGGTCGGACTTCTCGAAGTGGAGCTCGACGCTCACCTTGTCGCCCTGCTTCGGCTTCTCCTTGATCTTCATGAACATGATGTGGCTGCCGCCGCGTTCGAGGGCCAGCTCGCCGTTCGCGGGGATGTCGAGCGATTCGACCTGCCGCATCTTCTGGTTCACGGTCTCGTGGATCGTGACGTCGTCGGAGAGCGGGCTGCTGACGGATGTGAGCTTGTCGGCCGTTGCGCCGTCGTTCTTGATGACGAGGAACCCGCCGGCCATGTCCATCACCGGCTGCGGCATGAACGCGCCGCTGACCTTCAGTTCCGGCTTCGACGACCGCTCCGGCCCGCCGTCCGTGGAACAGCCTGCCAGCGCGAGCCCCGCCGTCAGTGCTATGGAGGAGACGAGGGCGGTGCGGCGGTTCACGGGTTCTCCCCCTTGATGATCTTCGGCAGGTCCTTGGCGTAGTCGTCTGCGGTGGTGTCCTCGCCGTACAGGACGTAGCCCTGATCGGTCGTGGGCGAGAACGCGATCACCTGCGCTCCGTGCATGGAGACGACCGTGCCGTCCTTCTCCTTCTTCGGCGGGTCGATGCCGATGCCGATCTGACGCGCGCCGGCCTGGATGGCCGCGAAGTCGCCGGTCAGTCCGGTGAAGGAGGGGTCACCCGCCGAGGGCAGCCACTTGCCGAGCTCCGCCGAGGTGTCGCGCTCGGGGTCGGTGGTGACGAAGACGACCTGGAGCTTGTCCTGATCAGCCTTGGGGAGCTGCTTCCTGGCGATGGCGATGTTGCTCATCGTCAGTGGGCAGACGTCCGGGCAGTGCGTGTAGCCGAAGTAGATCAGCGTCGGCTTGCCCTTGGTCCGCTCGCGCAGGTCGTACTTCTGGCCCTTGGTGTCCGTGAGGACGAGGGCGGGCTTCTTGAAGGGGCGGTCGAGCACCGTGCCCGGCTTGGAGCTGTCGGTGTCGGAGGAGACGATGGCGACCGGGCTTCCGGCCTCGGCGTCGTCTCCGCCGCACGCGGACAGGGTGAGCGCGGCGACGGCGGCGAGGGCCGCCGCGACCAGCGGGGTACGCCGCGTGCCGCGACGCCTCCCGTCGTGCTTCAGGTGGTGCATGAGGGTTCTCTCTCAGGCTTTCGGGAAGGGTGGCCGGCCGTCAGGCCGAGCGGCGGCGGCCGGCGAGGACGCCGAAGGCGACACCGGCGGCGCCCACCACGATGCCGACGATGCCGAGGACGCGGGCGGTGGTGTCGGACGACGCGGACTCGGCGTGTGCCTCGGCCCTGCTGTCGGCCGTGTCGTGACCGGCGTTCTTCGCCTTGTCGTCGCTGCCGCCGCCGTGGTGGTCCTCGGTGGCGGCCGACAGCTTGAGCACGGGCGCCGGGTTCTCGGGCTCGGCGGCGCCTTCCTTGGGCTCCTCGATCCAGCGCACGACCTCGTTGTTGTCGTACGTCTGCACGGCCTTGAACACCAGCTGGTCCGCGTCCTCAGGCAGGCGGCCGAGGGAGACCGGGAACTGCTGGAACTCACCGGGCCCGATCTTCGAACCGGCCGCGGTCCAGGTCACCTTGGACACCGACTCGGTGATCTTCTTGCCGTGCATGTCGAGCGGCTTGGCCAGCTTGGTCTTGGTCGTCTCGACCTTCCAGCCGGGGACGGGCTGCGGCATCACGGAGGCCAGGGGATGATCGGCCGGGATGTTCAGCTCGACCTTGATGGTGGAGGCGTTCGGCCGCTCGTTGGGGACCTTCACGTTCACCGTGGCGTAGCCGCCCTTGGCGGCCGCGCCCTGCGGCTGCACGCCGACGTGGGCGAAGGCGGTGCCCGAGAGCAGGAGGACGGAGGAGACGGCGACGCCACCGGCGACGGCGAGACGCGAAACGCTGACAGAACTCATGGCTGAACACACTCCAGAACAGGAAAGTGGTGAGGCGACCGGCGCGCGGACATGCGCACGGGTACCGCGGCACCACTCCCGTCGAGTGGGCCGCGTCAGGCTGCGAGGCGGAGCGCGACGGCCGGGGGGCCGCGCCTGATCACCGAGTGCTGGAGCGCCTCCGCCGCGGGAGGCGGCGGGGTGTCACGACGGGGCCGGGCGGTGCGCGGACCCGTCGAGGGGAGACCGGGAAGCCCGGCCAGCAGGGCGCGCACGAAGGCGAGGGCGGAGCGCAGGGCCCGTACGAGCGCCCCCTCCGCGATCTCGGTGGCGCCCTGGGCGGAGAGCTGCGCGACCCGGCGCAGGGCCCGGTCGCCCCGGCGCAGCAGCCAGCCGGTGGCCAGCGCGGCGAGCAGATGGCCGAGCACCATGGTGAGGCTCGGCAGCAGGCTCGCGCTCTCGGCCGTACGGGCGACGGCGGAGCCGACGTGGTGATGGCCGTCGGCGACGGTCGCCGTCGCCGGGTCGAGTCCGGCGGTCCGGACGATCCGGCTCGCGTCGGTGGGGGTGAGTGACGCGGCACCCGCCCCGCAGACCAGCTTGGTCGCCATCCGGATCAGCGCGTCGTCGGCCTGCGGCCCGACGCCCACCACCAGATGGCGCTGGCCGAGACCGAACAGGGTGTGCAGCGAGAGCTGTCCGACGGCCAGGGCGCCGACGATCGCCGGAAGCGACCGCTCGCGTCCTGCGAACGGAGAGGTGAGCGCGAAGACACCCACGAAGCCGAGAAGCAGCGTCCACCACGGGACGGTCGCGCACGCGGCGAGCACATGTCCCAGCGCGGACAGCACGACACAGACCGCGGTGAACACCGCGGCCCGCAGGAGCCGTGAAGAGGCTCCGGAACGTGCTGTCGACGAGGGTGCAGACATGGCGGGCTCATCATCGCACTGCGCTTGTGGCCGCCACACGGCAGGTCCGGAAGATCACCGTTTGGCGGCAGAGGCCCGACATACACCGGCGTGCGCGGTGGTGTGTATCCGCCGAATGGGCGCTCTCGCCCCGATCGGTGGCTTACAAGCCCCGCCTCGCGGCAATACGTATCGGTATGTCGAGCGGGGGCCGGGAGGCTGGCGCATGAGCATCTGGTGGTCACTCCATCTGCGGCGTGAGGCTGCGAGTGTGCCGCTGGCCCGCCGCCTTCTGATCGGCACGATGGAGACGGCGGGGGTCGATCCGGACGACTCCTACGAACTCTCGGTGGCGCTCAGCGAAGCGTGTGCGAACGCGGTGGAGCACGGTGGCGACCTGGGGACCGGTGAGGTGTCCGAGGCGTACCGCGTGACGGCCTATCTCGACGGTGAGACCTGTCGTATCGAGGTGACCGACTCGGGGCCGGGCTTTCCGGACGAGGACTTCGCCGCCCGCCTCCCGGTGCCGCACACCCAGGAGCACGGCCGGGGCATGCGGCTGATCGAGGAGCTCGCCGACCATGTGTACTTCGGGAACGGCGCGGGCGGCCGGGGCGGCGCGGTGGTGAGCTTCGACAAGATCGTGAAGTGGCGCCCGGACGCGCCGGTCGCCCTGACCTGACGCCGCCGCGCCGGCCCACGGCGGACGGACGCGCCGACGGCCCCGCCGAGGAATCGACAGGGGCCGCCGTGTGCTGTGCGAGGTCAGCCCTTCAGGCCGGCCATCCACGCCTCGACCTCGTCCGAGCGGCGCGGCAGCGCCTCCGACAGGTTCCGGTTCCCGTCCTCGGTGACCAGGATGTCGTCCTCGATCCGGACGCCGATCCCGCGGTACTCCTCCGGCACCGTCAGGTCGTCGGCCTGGAAGTACAGACCCGGCTCGACGGTCAGGCACATGCCCGGCTCCAGCGTCGTGTCGACATACGCCTCGGTGCGCGCGGCGGCGCAGTCGTGGACGTCCATGCCGAGCATGTGGCCGGTGCCGTGCAGGGTCCAGCGGCGCTGCAGGTCCAGCTCCAGGACGCGCTCGACGGGACCCTCGATCAGACCCCACTCGACGAGCTTCTCGGCCAGGACGCGCTGCGCCGCGTCGTGGAAGTCGCGGTAGGCGGCGCCGGGCTTCACCGCGGCGATGCCGGCCTCCTGGGCCTCGTACACCGCGTCGTAGATCTTGCGCTGGAGGTCGGTGTAGCGGCCGTTGATCGGCAGGGTCCGTGTGATGTCGGCGGTGTAGAGCTCGGTGGTCTCCACGCCGGCGTCGAGCAGCAGCAGCTCGCCGGAACGCACCGGTCCGTCGTTGCGCACCCAGTGCAGGGTGGTGGCGTGCGGGCCCGCGGCGCAGATGGAGCCGTAGCCGATGTCGTTGCCCTCGACGCGGGCACGCAGGAAGAAGGTGCCTTCGATGTAGCGCTCGCTGGTCGCCTCGGCCTTGTCGAGGACCTTGACGACGTCCTCGAACCCGCGGGCGGTGGAGTCGCACGCCTTCTGCAGCTCGGCGATCTCGAACTCGTCCTTGACCAGGCGCGCCTCGGACAGGAACACCCGCAGTTCCTCGTCGCGCTCGGCGGTGACCTTGTCGGTCAGTGCGGCCTCGACGGCGGCGTCGTGGCCGCGGACGTTCCGGACCGGACCGGTGGCCTCGCGCAGCAGGGCGGGGAGCTCGCGGACGTCCTTGGCCGGGATGCCGAGAAGCTGCTCGGCCTCGGCGAGCGAGTGCCGGCGGCCGACCCACAGCTCGCCCTGGCCGTCCAGCCAGAACTCACCGTTCTCGCGGTTGGAGCGCGGCAGCAGATAGAGGGTGGCCCGGTGGCCGCCGTCCTTCGCCGGCTCCAGGACGAGAACGCCGTCCTGGGTCTGGTCGCCGGTGAGGTACGCGTACTCGGTGGAGGCGCGGAAGCTGTACTCGGTGTCGTTCGACCGGGTCTTCAGATTGCCCGCGGGGATCACCAGACGCTCGCCCGGGAAGCGGGCGGAGAGCGCGGCGCGCCGGGCGGCGGTGTGGGCCGCCTGGGCGATGGGCTCCAGGTCGCGCAGTTCGGTGTCGGCCCAGCCGGACTTCATGTTCTCGGCGAGTTCATCGGAAACGCCCGCGTAAAGGCCGTTCTTGCGCTGCTTGATCGGCTCTTCTGCCTCTTCCGGGGTCTCCGGGATGAGCTCTTCGGCCACGGGTCCGCCTCCTTGTTGGTACGACACTGAACCCCCTCCATCGTACGGTCGTACGGAAGGGGGCCCAGGGCCGGAAGACCCATTACCAAGATCGGTTTCGCGGGCGGCCCGGAGGCCGGTCTCAGGCGAAGCGCGCGGCGAGAAGGACCACGTCCTCGCCGCCGTCGGCGTCCAGACCCTCCGGCAGGACGGTCCGCAGCACATGGTCGGCGATCGCGCCGGGATCGCCGCGGTCCGCCCTGGGCACGCCGGCCGCCGCCGCGTGGAGCCGCGCGAACGCCCGGTCCATCGGGTCGCCGGTCCGCCGCAGCAGCCCGTCCGTATAGAGCAAGACCGTTTCTCCGGGTGCGAGGCAGAGCTCCACGCTGGGCGCCTCCCAGCACGCCAGCATGCCGAGCGGAGCGGACAGGGAGGTCTCGATGTACTCGGTCCGCCGCTCGCCGACAATCAGCGGCGGGGTGTGTCCGGCCCCGGCCAGCACGATCTTGCGCTGGGCGGGCTCGGCGTAGCCGAAGAGCGCGGTGGCCGAGCGGGCGGGCTCGGTCAGCCGCAGCAGCAGCTCGAGATCGGAGAGTACGGCGACGGGGTCCTCGCCCTCCATCACGGCGTACGCCCGCAGGCTGGCCCGCAGCCGGCCCATCGCGGCCAGCGCGCTCGGTCCCGAACCGGAGACCGAGCCGACCGCCAGGCCCAGCGCGGCATCGGGCAGCGGCAGCGCGTCGTACCAGTCGCCGCCGCCCTGGGAGCCGGTGCGGTGGCGCGCGGCGAGCTGCACACCGGGGACTCGGGGGAGCCTGCTGGGCAGCAGCTCCTCGGCGACGGTGGCGATCTCGGCGCGGGCCCGCTCCAGTTCGAGGAGGCGCGCCAGGTGCTCGGTGGCGTAGCGGCCGTAGAGGCCGACGAGGTGGCGCCGGCGTTCCATCGGTTCGGCCGGTTCGTCGTAGAGCCAGACGACGGCCCCGAGCTTCCCGGCCTCCTCGGTGGCGAGGGGCAGGGCGTAACTGGCGGCGTAGCCGAGCCGGGCGGCGACCTCGCGGTGGCGCGGGTCGAGGTGTTCGTCGCCGAGCAGATCGGGGACGGCGATCGGATCGGGGACCGCGACCGGATCGGGCAGGCCCTCCAGGATGCGGCCGTAGGAGGTGGCGCTGCGCGGCACGGTCTCGATGTGGCCGAGTTCGGCGTGGGCGAGCCCGAGGCCGATCGTGAGGGCGGGGCCGAGGCCGTCGGCCGGCTCCAGTACGGCCATGCCGCGCCGCGCGCCCACCAGGGCGGCTCCGGCGCGCAGCAGTTCGTGCAGCGCGTCGTCGAGCGACCGGGTCCGGGCCAGGCGTTCGGTCAGTTCATGGAGGGTGGTGAGATCCGAGACCCAGCCGGCCAGCCGGTCCTGGAGCAGCGCGCCGGGCGGGGCCGGAGCGGCGGGAACGCCCGGCAAGGGCGTCGCAGTGTGCGTGGGCGAAGGAACCGTTGAATCGATTCCAGCCACTTTCGGCAGGTGAGGGGCGCTCATGCCAGCCGGCTTTCCGACCGGTGCGTTTCGCGCAATAGCATCGCAAACCCCCATGTCATTCTGCGCCGCTATCAATGCATCCACATGTACACGCACAAGTAAGGGGATGTCCAGCATTGTCAACCCGGGACTTGCGGTGTCTGTGAGGTGAGGGAGGGGTAGTGAACTTGGCCAAAAATTGCCCCCTATGCACGGTATTTGAGGTCGACTGACACCGCGTGAATGGGGTTCCTCCGGGGGCACGTCCCGGGGGGAGCGTCATTCCGAGCGTGTTGGGTACCTACACGGAGATGGCAAGGGGCAGTTGCACAGCCCCGGAACCTGGTGGAGAGCCCCGGCGTCTTAACCGCCGACGGCCGCACCCCATCCCCGGGTGGCGGGGACAGTTCAGCGGGTCGGTACGCGCCAGGGGCGCGCCACCCCTCGCCACGCGTTTAATGGACTACAGCCCATGCTCGGGCCCGAGCTCGACGCTCCTGACAGGGGCGAGGGCGCGCCGCTTTGTACGCACAGTGAAGCAATGCACACCTGATGTGATGTGGACCCTCGGCGTTCAACGGAAAGGAACGAGCGCTCATGCGCGAGATCCTCGGAAGGCGACGCAGGCTCCGGTTCCGGCGCAAGGGGAGGCCTGTCCAGCTCGACGCGGCGCTCACCTGCGCCACCGAGTGGCACTGGCCGGTACTCCCCGGTGTGGGGCTGAAGTCGGCCGGAAGCCGTAGCGACCGCGGGCGCGGATGCGCCTGCCCCGACCCCGAGTGCGTCGTCCCCGGCGCACACCCCTTCGACCCCGGGCTCTTGGCCGCCTCGACCGACGCGCGCATGGTGCGCTGGTGGTGGACCAACCGGCCCGACGCCCCGATCGTCCTGGCCACCGGAGGCCTCGCGCCGTGCGCGGTCAGCCTCCCGGCGGTCGCCGGCGCCCGCGCCCTGGCCGCGCTGGACCGGATGGGCATGAGACTCGGCCCGGTCGTCGCGACACCGACCCGGTGGTCGCTGCTGGTCGCGCCGTACAGCCTCGAACAACTCGGCGAACTGCTCTACGCCAAGGATTCCGTGCCCAGTTCCCTCCGCTTCCACGGGGAGGGCGGCTATCTCGTGCTGCCGCCGTCGGTCATCGGCACGGGCCAGGTCCGCTGGGAGCGCGCGCCACTGGCCGGTTCGGCGACGCCCTGGCTGCCGGATGTCGAGGCGGTGGTGGACGCGCTGGTCGAGGCGAGCACCAGCGCACCCGGCGGGGGCAGCCGTCTCGCGTACTGAGGCGGCCCCTCGCGCGTGAGGGGCCGCCGCGGAGACTGCCTGGCCCCGGTGAGTCACTCGTACGGGTGTGAGCCGGGGCCAGTTCCTCGCGAAATGGGCGCGCGGCTCCCGGGCGCCCGCAATCCGCCGATATCGTCGGCCCACCGTCAGGAATTCCCGGGCAGTCGGCAGGTTGGCAGGTGGGGCCACGATGAATCTCCGCACGATCCGCATGATCGGACTCGGGGTCGCCGTCGTGTTCGCCGCCCTGATCCCCCTGGCCGCCTCGGCCGGCCAGGCGGGCGGCCCCGGATCCGGTCCCGCCGACGCGAAGCCGAAGGCCTCACCGGCGCCGGGACTCCTGGGAGTGATCGGATCGGACGCCGCGGAGTCGAAGGGCTCCTCGCCGGACGCCGACGGCCCCCCGCGCCGGTCCGCGCGCTGCGGCCCCGAACTCACCTCTCCCGACGGGATCGAGGCGCAGACATGTGTCATGACGGAGGCACGTGACGCCTGGGCGCGTACCTATTACCGGAATGCGACGGGCGAGGTTCTGAGCGCCGTACTCACATTGATGGGACCCGCCGGGCGAACTGTGCAGACGCATTGTGAGGTGCCGGCGGAGGATGAGCCGGGAACCTGTGAGACGCCGCGCGAACGGTCCCAGGGGCGATCGGACGCTTATACGGCGGTGGCGGAGTTCGCCGGTGGGGGCGAGGGTGCCGAGACGCCGCTGCTGCTGAGGGTGGGGAGCAACTCCGCTGAGGCGGAAGGAAGTTGACACACTCGAGAGGTCTCGCTCGACAGTCCGAGTGATCTCACCGGAACTCACTGGAACTCACCGGAAAGGCGCGCGCCGCGCGGCACGGCATCCGGGAACGTAAACGCCCGGTCGCTGGCGACGGGGGATGCACCAGCGACCGGGCTTCTAGAACGGTAACAAGAGATCTGCTGTTCGCAAATTCGATCTCGGATATTCGGACAACGATTTAGGCCAACGAACGGGGAGTTGTGGCGGAGGTCACCGACCGGCCGGTCTGTCAGCAGCTTCCGTCACTGGCTCGCTGGGCCGGGGACGGGACTGCCGAAGCCCCAGAGCTCCGTAGTCCCCGGCTCCGGAGGTCCGCAGTCCCGCGTGGGCCCCGGCGTCAGCTGAGCGTCACCTGGCGATTGGTGAGTCCACCACGCGCCCGGCGCTCGTCCGCGCTCAGCGGGTCGGTCACGGCGAGCGCGGCCGCGAGACGCTCGGCGAACTCGGCGGCCGGCTTCTCGCACTCCTCCGCGCCCATCGCGCTCGGCAGGTCCCACACGGGGACCATCAGGCCGTGCGCCCGGAAGGAGCCGACCAGCCGCGTTCCCTCGCCGAGCGAGGACGTGCCCGCGGCGTGCAGCCGGGCGAGCGCGTCGAGAAGAGCCTCCTCGGCATACGGCATGACCCATCGCAGGTGGTTCTTCTCCGGGGTCTCGCACCAGTACGAGGAATCCACCGACGAGAGCTTCACGGTCGGGATCGCGGCGGCGTTGGCCCGCTCCAGGGAGGCGGTGACCTCGGCGGACGAGTTGTCCGCGGACTCCGGGATCCAGAATTCGAAGCCGGAGTGGACGGTCGGCTCGAAACCGGCGTCCGCGTCGAGCAGATCCTGCAGGCGCGGACCGTCCGCGGCCGCCCGCTGGGCGGAGACCGGGGTGCCGGGTTCGGCGGTCAGCGCGCGCTGGAGGGTGTCGGCCAGGTCCCGGCTGAGGTCGCCGGACGAGGTGTCGTTCTGCAGCGCGAGCAGGACCGAGCCGTCGTCGCGGCGCAGCGCCGGCCAGGCCATCGGCAGGACCGTCGCGAGCGTCACCGAGGGCACATCCTCCGGAAGCCCGTCCTTCAGGGTCAGTTCGGCGGTCGCCGCGGGCACGAGCTCGCGCAGCGCGACCCAGTCGCACTCGCCGGCCAGGCCCTCGAAGGGGCGCTGGACCAGCTCGGTGACCGCATGGGCGGCCTCCCGGCCGTGACATGCCTTGTAACGACGGCCCGAACCGCACGGGCAGGGCTCGCGGGCCCCCACCACCGGCACGCTCTCGTTGGCGCCGGCGTTGCGGGCGCCGTCCTTGAACTGCGGCTTGCCGGCCTTGGTCTGGGGGCGCTTCTTGGCCATGGTGTGGCTTTCTCCCGATTACGACAGTGCTGTGTCGGGCGCGAGCCTAGCCGTAGGGAGCCCTCCGGCTCAGTCCAAGCGGTCCAACCGCTCCCGCTGTGAGTCGTACGGGTCGCTCGACGCGCGGCCCTCTCACCGCCCCCGAGCACTCATGACGGGCTCATGACTCCTCGTACGCGTCCTCATACGCGTCGAGGAAGTCGAAGCCGGGCGCTGTGACGCGCGTAGCGAAGTCATCGCGACGGTGCCCCTCCGTGACCACGACCCATACGGTGACCTCACCGGACGCGCTGTCGCGTACACCCCAGTCCTGAGCCAGCGAGCTGATGATGTTCAGCCCGCGACCACCGCGTGCGGTGACCGAGGGCGTGGCCGGAACCGGTCGGGTCGGACCACCTCCGTCCGTCACCTCGACGGTCAGCCCGCCCTGCTTGTCCAGCCGCCATGCGGCCCGCACGTCACCGTCACCCACGTCTGCGCGGCCCAGTGGCCTGCCGTGCCGGCAGGCATTACTGAGCAGCTCGGAAAGGATGAGTACCGCGTCGTCGACGACCGATTCGGACATCCCGCTGCGGCGCAACTGCTCCCGCATGCGATGCCTCGCCTCACCCACGCCCGCAGGGCCATGGGGTACGGCCATGCTCGACGACGTGGGCACCTCCTGTGCCACCACCAACGCCACCCCCGAGACCTCCTTCGCCCCACGCCACGTTGTGGATGCCCCAATGGACTGGACCGGAAACCGGCCAGTAGGCCTCCGGTGACGCACTCGACACGATCGAATACGGTCCGAACGCGCCGGTGCACTCCCTGTGACAGTTGTTACAGGCGACCCAGTTGGGACAGGACCTGCTTGGGGCGATTGGTGATGATCGCCTCGACACCCAGCCGGGCGCACAGTTCCACGTCCTCGGGGTCGTCCACGGTCCAGACATGGACCTCGTGGCCGGCCCGCTGGAGGCGCACGATCAGCCCGGGGTGGTGGCGCACGATCCGGATGGACGGGCCGGCGATCCGGGCCCCCGCCGGGAGCCGTCCGTCCTTCAGCCGCGGTGTGACGAACTGGGTGAGATAGACCGTGGGGAGCGCCGGCGCGGCGGCCGCGACGCGGCTCAGCGAGCGGGCCGAGAAACTCATGACGCGTACGGGAGAGGTGCCCGGCGCCGGATCGGCGAGGCCGAACCGCTTGAGCAACTGGAGCAGCCGCTCCTCCACCTGTCCGGCCCAGCGGGTGGGGTGCTTGGTCTCGATGGCCAGTTCGACGCGGCGCCCTGCGTCGGCGACGAGCTCGAGGAGCCGCTCGAGGGTCAGGACGGAGGTGAGCTCGCGGTCGCCCCAGTCGGGGCTCTCGTTCGACTCCTCGCGCCCCCTCCAGATGCCGAAGTCGAGCGCGGCGAGATCGGCCAGCTCCAGGGCGGAGACGGCGCCTCGGCCGTTGGAGGTGCGGTTGACGCGCCGGTCGTGCACGCAGACGAGGTGGCCGTCGGCGGTGAGCCGTACGTCGCATTCGAGGGCGTCGGCGCCGTCCTCGATCGCTTTCACGTACGCCGCGAGGGTGTGCTCCGGGGCGTCCTCGGAGGCGCCTCGGTGAGCGACGACTTGAATCGTGTGCTGCCGTGCGTTTGTCACCGCGTCATGGTGCCATCGAGCGCGCCGCGCGTGTGGGCATACGGCAATCAGGGGTGACCGGTATGTCCGTAAGTAAAGGAAACGGCGAGGATGCACAGGTCCCGCTTACAGTGGCCTGACGGCCTGTGGGAAAAGCTGACCGCAGTCAGTCGACCGTGCACATGCCGAGTCCAGCCGATGACGTGGAACCGAGGAGAGAGCTGTGAGCACCGAGAACGAGGGCAACGCGATTCCGCCGGAAGCGCCCGCCCCGTCCGCACCCCCCGTGCCGGTCGCCGCTCCCGAGGGAACCCCGGCGTCCGCCGCTCCCCCGCGCGACGCCGCACACGAACCGGCGGCGGTGCCGCAGGACGGGCGCGGACACTCCCCCCGGTCCGAGCCCGTCACGGCGCCGCTGCCCGGACCGGTCCCGGCGGATCCGCCGACCGTGGGCGCGCCGGGCGCCCAGGGCGCGGGCTGGCCCCCGCCCCCGCCGGCGCAGCCGTCGTACGCCGGTGGCGGCAACGGCGGCGGTCACGGCTGGGGCGCTCCGGCGCCCGGCCCCGCGGCCCCGCGCCGCCGCGCCGGCGGACTGGTCGCCACGGTCCTGGCCGCCGCGCTGGTGGCGGGCGGTGTCGGCGGTGGGATCGGATACTGGGCCGCCAAGCAGGGCGACGATCCGAGCACCTCGACGACGGTCTCGGTCGGCGACTCCCCGGCCGGTTTCAAGCGCGACCCGGGCACGGTCGCGGGTGTGGCGAACAGGGCGCTGCCGAGCGTGGTGACCATCCAGGCGAAGTCCGGCGGCTCGGAGGGCGAGGGCGGCACCGGCACCGGCTTCGTCTACGACAAGGAAGGCCACATCCTCACCAACAACCACGTCGTGGCCTCCGCCGCGGAAGGCGGCACGCTGTCGGCCACCTTCTCCAACGGCAAGACGTACGACGCCGAGGTGATCGGCCGGGCCCAGGGGTACGACGTCGCCGTCCTGAAGCTGAAGAACGCGCCCTCGGGGCTCAGGCCGCTGCCGCTGGGCGACTCCGACAAGGTCGCGGTCGGCGACTCGACGATCGCGATCGGCGCGCCGTTCGGCCTCTCCAACACCGTGACCACCGGCATCATCAGCGCCAAGAACCGCCCGGTCGCCTCGGGTGACGGGTCCGGCAAGTCCAACTCGTACATGAGCGCCCTGCAGACGGACGCCTCGATCAACCCGGGCAACTCCGGCGGCCCGCTCATCGACGCGCGCGGCGCCGTGATCGGCATCAACTCGGCGATCCAGTCGGCCGGCACGGGCGGTCTCGGCCAGTCCCAGGCGGGCTCGATCGGCCTGGGCTTCGCGATCCCGGTGAACCAGGCGAAGAACGTCGCCCAGCAGCTGATCAAGACGGGTCAGCCCGTCTACCCGGTCATCGGCGCGACGGTGAACATGACGGACAAGGGCGAGGGAGCGACGATCGCCGACCAGGGCGCGGGCGGCATGGCCGCGGTGCCCTCGGGCGGCCCGGCGGCGAAGGCCGGCCTGAAGGCGGGCGACGTCATCACCAAGTTCGGCGACAAGCAGATCGACAGCGGCCCGACCCTGATCAGCGAGATCTGGACGCACAAGCCGGGCGACACGATCAAGCTGACGTACGAGCGCGGCGGCAAGGAGACGACGGTGGACGTCACCCTGGGCGAGCGCAAGGGCGACAGCTGACCGGCTAGTCTGTTCACCGCCGCATCCCTGTCGGGATGGGGCGGGGTGGGTTGCCCGAGCGGCCTAAGGGAACGGTCTTGAAAACCGTCGTGGCGCGAGTCACCGTGGGTTCAAATCCCACACCCACCGCCACAGGTCAGACGACGTGCTGACCAGAAGGGGTGTCCCGACGAGGGGCACCCCTTTTGCGATGGGCCCTGTCTCACTCTGAGTCCACTCGTGCGCCGCTTTGGATCATGGTGTGTGGGCCAGGCGTGGGCCACGGTCCACGGACGGATCAGCTGGCGACCGGGATGCACACAGCAGCGGCGTGGCGGAGTCCTCGCGGCGGGCGAGATCCGGCGGCTACGCCCGTGTGGTGTGGTTGAAGCCGAGGGAGGCCAGTCCTTCGGCCTGGCACAGCCTGTCGGAGGGGCCGCCGACCTCGGTCTGCAAGAGCTGATAGACAGCACCGTGGGACTGGCCCCAGTGCATCGCGGCCCGCCACAGCACGCGGCCCAGGCCTTGCCCTCGGGTCTCGGGCAGGACGGCGAAGTACTGAGGCATGAGCTGGAGGCATCCGATCGCGTCGGGGCGTACTTCCATGGGGCCTATCGCGCCCACGATGCGGTCCTCGATGGCGGCGGCGAGCACCGGGCCGCACCGGCTGGCCTGCATCTGGGCGTGGAGGAAGGCCAGGCCATCGCTGGCCATGGCCGTGGCGAACGGGGCGAAGGTCTCCTGCACGGCGGCCGGCCAGTCGGTGACGGGGCGGACCGGGCCGCCGGGGTCGGGGCAGGGGCGTGTGGTGAAGTCCTGGAGCTGGATGCGGGTGCCACGTGGGGAGCTGGTCTCGGGGCCGAGCGGGCGCACGACGCGGGCGTTGACCGCGTCGTGCGCGGCGGCGAGCTTCGCGGCCAGTTCGGCTGCTTCGTCCACGACGCTGTCGTGGTGCCCGTAGGCGAAGACCTTGACGGTGCCGCGTCCGCGCCGGGTCAGGGTGGGGATGAGAGTGTGGTCGGGTTGGTGCACCACGTCGCTGCGGAGGATCGTCTCGTCCTTCTTGCCACCCCAGCGCCGGTCCTTGTCGTAGGGGAGGAAGTCCCTGGTGACGGCCGCTCGCAGGGTGTCCTCGAAAATGTCGACGGTCAGGGCATCGGGATGGACGGGGCCGAGAGTCGGAACGATCGGCGCGGTCAGTACGGGCCTGAGCCAGTCCCAGCGGAAGAACATGAGCGGCACCCTAACGGTCGGCCGCTCAGGGCTCAGGCCCCGACGCGAGCACGCCGGGGCCTGAACGGAGGTGACCGGATCGTGTCGGTCAGTGGGGGTTGTCGTCACCGGCGTCGCAGGAGCACTCCGCGCTCTCCACGATCACGTCGAGGTCCTGGACGGCGGTGATCGACGCGGTCGCGACGGGCGGGGCCGCGCGGCGGGCCGAGGCCGGCGGGCTGGGGAGGATGGTCACCGGTACGGGCGGGGTCATGAGGCGGTCTCCTTGTCTCCGTGTTGGCAGTAGCTGTGCAGCGGCGCCTTGGCCTCCTGGTAGTGCTTGGCCAGGGGGCGGCAGACCCGGCAGCTGCCGGACAGGGCGCAGCCTTCGCACCCACCGGTGCGAAGCATGAGGCGGTCGGCGATGGCGCCGAGCCGGGTGAGGCCGTCGATGCCCTCGGCCATGAGGTCGATCTGGTCGTCGCGGCCGACCTTGCAGATCGAGACCTTGGCGTGGGGGTCGGCGTGGAAGAAGGTATGTCCCGCGTTGCAGCCGGCGAACGGCTTGCGCTGCCGCAGGTGGGCGGCGGACTGGGCGAGCAGCGGCTCTCCGCCGCCGTAGATCGTGGGCGTCATGTTCGTGTACGCGTGGTTCTCGACGTTCCACTCGTCGGCGAGGGCGGCCATCTCGTCGGCCTCGGAGGCGTTGTCCTCGGTCACCACGACGTTGATGCGCAGCGGCAGACCCGCCTCACGGGCGGCGCCCATGCCGCGCCGGAACGCCTTCCACGCCCCGCGGCGCTGGGTGAGCGTGTCGAAGGACTCCTCGCTCGCCCCGTACATGCTGACGACCAGCCGGTAGGGCGGGCAGTCCCGGAAGAGCTTGAGGAGGTCCGGCCGCCAGAGCAGCGAGCCGTTCGTGGAGATGGTGAGCATCATCCCGGCCTGCCAGGCGTACCGGTAAGCGCCCTGGAAGTGGGGGTCCATGGTGGGCTCACCGCCGGTGATCTGGAGCCAGAGGACACCGGCCTCGCGCATGATGTCGAGCAGTCGCACCTTGTCGTCCCAGCCGAGGCCGGAGAAGGGCCGCTCGCCGAGGTAGCAGTGCTTGCAGCCGAAGTTGCAGCCGAGGTTGATCTCCCAGGAGGCCCGGCAGTAACCGTACGGGGACGGCTCGCGCACCAGTACCGTGCCCTGCGCGGTCTGGCCGCCCAGGTCCAGGCCCCACACCTCGGCGGCGGTCTGCACCGCCCAGGCGGGAAGCGGCTCACCGTCGGTGGCGGCCTTGCGCAGGCCCTCGTAGTGGTCCGCGGAGATGCGGGCACCGGCCCTTGCCCCGGGTTTGAGGAGAAGGTGTCCGTCGAGGAATGGGGAGGCGATCAGAGCGTGGGCCATCGGTGGCCCTCCTTTCGGATCACGGAGCGGGACAGCGCACGGGGCTCCTGGCGGCCGGCGCGGCAGTGGATCTCGCCCAGCCCGTTACAGGTGCCGCAGGTCTTGCCGGACGAGTTGGCGCCGCTGCCACCGCAGTCCCCGCAGCTCTCGCTGTGAGGGGGGCGAGGGTGCCGGAGCGGGGTGTGTGGTGCGCTTTCCACGAAGGGACTTGGTACAGAGGAGAGGGCCAAGTAGGCGGGGCTGGCACCACTCGCAGGCGGTGCATCCGCCCCGGGCGCGCTCAGGAAGAGCGAGGCCGAGATCTGGGGGTCAGCGGCCGGGGTCCCCAGCTAGGGCCAGGACGACCACAACGACGCTCATGCCGACGATGTAGAGGAACACAGCGAGCTGTTGACGCCAGCCCTGCGGGTCACGGCCGCTCCGCCGTGCTTGAGGTAAGACATCCACTACGCCGCCCCCGGCTTGACGGGGGCCGGGCTGAGCGCACGGGCGGATACCGGCTGGCCGCCACAGCGCGGGCACTCGCACGGCGGATAGCGGCCCGGGTCCGAGAGGATGACGTAAGGGTCACCCGACTGGACACGGGTGGTCCGAGACCATGTACGACCGGAGTCGCGGGAGACGCGAAGCGTCATGAGGAGGCGTGGCTCGGAAGCGAGGTCGAGAGGCCGAGAGAGTCGTTCGTGGACGTGTCCCTCGGCGCCGTTCTGCGTTCCCATATGTGCACCCTTCCGCTGCGTCATGCCCGGTCTGTTCGCGACAACTCCCAGGAAAGCGCCGGAAGTCGGCGGACTCCACGGCATACATGCCGCATTCTTGGAGCAGATCCGTGCACGGGTGCCGCAGGCTTCGAAGTCGCGGAAAGGGGTCGTCATGGGGCTAGTCGAACGGCGCAAGACCCTGGGCTACAGTCAGGAGAAATTGGCCGGGTTGCTCGGCGTGGACCGCACGACGGTCGGGCGCTGGGAGAGCGGCAGGATCGAACCGCAGCCACCCCAGCGGCGAGGCTTGGCCATCGCCCTCGAAGTCAGCCTCCAAGAGCTTGACGCCCTCCTGACAGAGCTACGAGCCGCTGGGCAGGAGGCCACAGGGCAGCAGTCCAGTGACCACCCGAGCGCGGGAGACCCCGACGAAATGATCCGCCGCGAATTCCTCCGCATCCTCACGGTCAGCGGGGCCCTGACGGCCCTGCCAGTCGACGAGGCCGAGGCCCTCACCGATGGGGTGCTGAGGGGGATGCCCGCCGACTTCGAGCGGATGAACAGCCACCTGTGGCAGGTCTACCAACTGGCGCGTTCGAAAGGCTCGGTCTACCCCGTCATCCGTGACCAGCTGACGACTTTGAACGAAGCACTGGCCGCCAGCCGAGGCAGCTCCCGCCCCCTCCTGAGCGCAGCGGCCGACCTCTTCCAGATGGCCGGCGAAGTCGCCTTCGACGGGAACCGGTACACCGACGCCGCGGCCTCGTATTCGCTCGCGGCCTCGGTCAGCAAGGACGCGGGCGCGTACGACCTGTGGGCCTGCGCCCTCGTACGCCACGCCTACGTGGACATGTCCGAGCAGCGCTACCGCCAGGCGGTGCAGATGCTGCGTGCGGCCGAACGGCTGGCCGGTCGAGGGGACAACGACCTTTCGACGCGGCATTGGGTCGCGTCGGTCCAAGCGGAGGCGTACGCCGGTCTTGGGGACCTCACAGCGTGCGAACGCGCGCTGGACCAGGCCGAGGAGGTCAGGGACCTCACCGCGGAGAGCACGAACGGCGGATGGCTCCGCTTCGACGGCACCCGCTTGGCCGAGGAGCGCGGAGCACGGTACGTGCAGCTCGGCCGCTTGGACCTGGCGGAGGCGACGTTGATGGCCGCATTGGCGCAGACGGCCCTGGCGTCGGGGCAGTCGTATAGGCGCCGGGGCGCAGTGCTGACCAGCCTGGCCGCCATCGGAGCGAAGCGGCGTGATCCCGACCAGGTTCTTGCGTACGGGCGGGAGGCCGTCAGCCTGGCCCGAGCCTCAGCATCCGGGTACGTCGCCCGTAGACTCCAAGCCCTGTGCGACGAGTTCGGTCCCTTGAGCCGCGACCACCGCGTAGCGGAGCTGGGGGCGGAGATCGCCACGCTGAGCACGCCGTGACGAGAGGGGTAGGCATGTCGCAGACCGAAGGTGCACGACTGTTCCGGGAAACCTGGATCGCGGGAGTGCACCAGCACTTCCCCGGGGAGCCGAAGGCCGGCTACGTCACCCCGTGGGAAGACACTCCGCAGTGGGAGCGCGAGGCCGCAGGCTCGGTCTACGCCCAGGTCCGGCAGTTCATCGAGATCAGCGGTGGTCACACGTCGAGGCTGTCCCGGGAGCAGAAGAGCCGGTTCGTCGCGACGTGCTGGACGGCCCAGATGTTCAAGCACTTCGAGGACCCGAAGCCGGGCTACGTGGCTGACTGGTCCGACCTGCCGTCCTGGCAGCAGGAGACCGACGCCGACATCTTCGAGGCCATAGAGAAGGCCGTCATCTGATTTGACGTCCGCAGCCCCCGGTCCCGGTCCGAAGGACTGGGGGCCAAGCCGTCGAGTGTCCGGGTACCGCTAGAAGATCCTGTACGTGCTCGACTCCGTCCAGCTAGCTCCTGCCGCCTCCCGCAGGATCTCCCCGACGGCTTGTGGGCCGAGTGATGGATCTCCTTCCAACGCCAGCAACCCGGCAGCACCTCCCGGCAGCGCGGTGAGCATTTCTCGCAAGACACGAGGATCTATGGCACCCTCTGGCGCAAGATCTGAGCGTGTCAGCACAAGCGTCCCCTCAGGGGTCACCGAAACTGCACCGATAGCTATCGTCGTACGAGCTGCGTCCCTCTTGGGCCCATCTTCTGGCAGAGAGACAACCTCGCCGCGCCCGATGCGCTGGATGAGTTCAATAGCGGGCCCACACGCCTCCTGAGGTAGCGCCCGCCTTACCCTCAAGGGTGACCTGACGCCGAGCAGCCTTATTGACTGCTGTTCGTATCCTTCTGGAGCCAGGAAGAAGTCGTTTCCTCGTTGCACGATGAGCCCGGCGTACGTCATCCAAGAGAGCGATGAGCGAGCGTAGTTAGTCCATGTGTTAACGCTCGCCTCAACCGCAGGGAATGCGTTGGGAAGTTCTCGCCCATAGGAAGATAGTGAGACCGAACCGGCCGATCTCTCGGCGAGAGCGACAAATGTTGAGAAGGCTCGGTGGCGGCGGAGAGAGGAAGCGACGCGACGGCGCAAGGCGCGTTCGCGGTCTGGAGCTGCCCACACTTCGTCGCTCAACTTAACCCTGAGCGGTTCATGAGTGGTTACCCCGAGCAGACGCAATTCCCGCGATAGATTGAAGATCGCTCTGTCGCTGGTATCGAGAGCACTGGCCAGGTCTGGAACGTATGCGTTTCCTTCGGCTGCCAAAACCAGAGGAAGGAGGCGTGCGATTTGGCGTGTTGTCTGCCTCAAGATGTACGAATCTTCAACTGGAACGCGGCCAGTGTTGAGGAAGTCTCGGAAAGTGTCCCAGTAGGGGAGCCGCAGGAGATCTACTTCTGGGGCTTCTCCGGCGACTGAGCCGACAGCGCGGCCGACAGCGCGGCCGACAAGGGGTGCTCCTTACGAGGAGCGCCCCTTTTCGCGTGCCGGGCTTTCGTGTCCTGAGCCGCTGGGGGCGCCGGGCTCGTCCCCCCGATCGGTCAGCGCGCGGTGAGGCGGGCCGCCGAGGCGATGGTGGCGCGGGCCTCGTGGGGGGTGAGGCCCGTGCGGATCGCGGCCATGGTGAGGGCATCGGTGAAGGCGTCGCCGAGGCCGTTCTCGTAAGCGCGGCAGGCTGCCCAGAAGAGGCGGGTGTTGCGCTGGCCCTCGTGGGCCGCGAGGACGAACTGGATCAGTCCTTGACCTCGGTGGGCGTGGGGTGTCGTGGGGTGGTGGGGGCGCGCGGGGGGTGCGATGAGGTGGAGGAGGGCGCGGGGGCACGGCGCGGGGGAGAGCTCGGCTGTGCCGGGAGCGAGCCGGTAGGCGCCATGGGCGGTGACGGAGCCGGGGCCGACGAGGTAGCCGCCCGCGCCTCGGATGTCGATGCCGGGGGCGAGCCGACTCGCGGAGTTCGGCACGACCATGTCGGGCGGGCCCGTGAGCCAGAGGTGGCGGCCGCCGCTCGGCGTGAGGACGGTGACGGTCGGCGGCAGCGTGAACAGATGCTGGAGCGCCAGGTGCTGGAGCGCCGCCAGGGAGTCCGTCGATGACTTGGTGTCGAGGTCGATGCCGATGAGGTGGTGCGGCGGCCGTCCGCAGGCGATGCCGTAACCGGTGGCCCAGGGCGCGGCGGCGAAGAGCGCGCGTACGGCCGCGGGGTCGGCGGTGGCGTCGTGGACACCGTGGCCGGGGCGCCCGCACTCGCCCCGGCAGAGCGACGGGCCCGGTTCGCCCCTGTGGGGGGACGGCAGCGCGGGGAGCTTCGTGGGCGACAGGGGGATCACCGGCAGCCCGCGCTCGGCAGCGGTGAGCGCATGGGCGAGGGCCAGGGTGGCGGTGCGCCGATCGGTGATGGCCATGGCTCCATGTTCGTACACTTGTTCGAAGAAGGGAAGGGGGGGGTGGGTTGGCCGAAAACCTGCAGGAACGCTTCAGCTCATGGAGGCGCCGGGTTTCGCGACGGGGAGAGGGTGTGGTTGAGGGGCGGGCGGTGCGGAGGGGGTTTATTGGCTTGTCCTCACGCTTGCGGGGGAATAGGGCGCTCCGGGGTGGTTCGCCGGGGATTCGCTGGGCAACTCTGGACTCGCGACGTCGTGAGCACGACCGAGGCGGTCCGCCAACTGCCTTCGGACCAGCAGTACTTCTGCACCCAGCTCCTGGAGGAAAAGACATGGCAAGCATCCGTACCGCCCGCGTCATCGCCGCCGTCGCCGCGCTTCCCCTCGCCGCCACGCTCTTCACCGGAGTGGCGCAGGCCGACAACGGCGCCCTCGCGGGCAACGGATCGAACGCGACGGTCGCCTCGATCGCCGGCAGTGGCGTGGGCGGGAGCAATCACGGCAATTCGACGACAACGCAGCAGGTGGCCAGTGGTGCCGGAGCGTCCAACCAGAACAACACCGCCGCGGTGAACGGCTCCGGGTTCACGGCGATCGACCAGTCGAACGCCCTCGTCAACTTCTCGAACCTCTGGTAGGGACCGGCCCGATGGGGGGCATGGCTGAGGGGTGAACAGCGGCCTGCGCGACGGTAATTCGGTTCCGGCGCGCAGGCTGTTCGCCGTTTCTGTCCCCATGCCCCCGGTCCCTGCGCTCCCGACCTTGACAGGCCCCTCATTTCTGACGGACAGTCAGAAATCATGGACCCGTCCGTCCGGGAGGCCTCGTCGTGCACCTCGCCCCGACCGAGCGGCAGCTGAGGCTCCGCGCCGAGCTCCGTGCCTACTTCCGTGACGTGATGCCCGACGGCCCGCCACCGCCCGACGACCCGGCCGCCCAGCGTGACGTCCTGCGCCGGATCGGTGCCGACGGGATGCTGGGGCTCGGCTGGCCCGTCGCATACGGCGGCCAGGGGCGCGGCCCCGACGAGCAGTTCGTCTTCTTCGACGAGGCCTACCGCGCCGGCGCGCCCGTCTCGATGGTCACCCTCAACACCGTCGGCCCGACCCTGATGAAGTACGGCACCGACGGGCAGAAGGCCTTCTTCCTCCCCCGCATCCTGCGCGGCGAGAGCGTCTTCGCCATCGGCTACAGCGAGCCGGAGGCCGGTACGGACCTCGCCGCGCTGCGTACGCGGGCCGTACGGGACGAGGACTCCTGGCTGATCGACGGGCAGAAGGTCTTCACCTCGAATGCGCAGAACGCCGACTGGATCTGGCTCGCCTGCCGCACCGATCCCGGCGCCCCCAAGCACAAGGGCATCTCGATCATCCTCGTCCCCACCGACGCGCCCGGCTTCTCCTGGACGCCGATCGAGACGGTCGGCGGCCTGACGACGACGGCGACGTACTACGACGGGATACGGGTGCCCGCGGGCAACCTCGTCGGCGACGAGAACGACGGCTGGGGGCTGATCACCAACCAGCTCAACCACGAGCGGGTGGCACTGGCCGCGATCGGGATGCAGGCCGAGGACTTCTACGCGGCGGCGGTGGAGCGGGCGCGTACCCCCGATCCGGTGACGGGCCGGCGGCGCATTGACGAGCCGTGGGTGCGGATCCGGGCCGCCGAAGCGCATGCCCGACTGGCGGCGACACGCCTGCTGAACTGGCGTTTGGTGGGGGACGTGGGGGCCGGCCGGCTGGCCCCGGGCGACGCGAGTGGCGTGAAGTTCATGGGAACCGAGTCGGCGGTCGAGGTGTATCGAATGTGCCAGGAGATCGCGGGCGACGCGGCGCTGGTGCGGGCGGGTTCGCCGGGGGCCTTGGGGGCGGGCACTCCGGGGGAGGGCGAGCTGGAGCGGATGAACCGGGCGGCGCAGATCAACACATTCGGGGGCGGGGTGAGCGAGGTGCAGCGGGAGATCGTCGCGACGATGCGACTCGGCATGAGGAGGGGGCGGCGGTGACGGATCTGTACGAGCGGCTGAGGGCGTACGAGGGGCGGGCCGCCGCCACGGCCGGGCAGGGCAAGGACCCGGTCAACGAGCCGATGATCAGGCATTGGTGCGAGGCGATGGGGGACACCTGCCCCGCGTACGAGGGGCCGGATGCGATCGCGCCGCCGACGATGCTTCAGGCCTGGACGATGGGGGGCCTGTCCGGTCACACGGACCGTTCGGGGGCGTACGACGAGCTGCTCGGGCTGCTCGACGGCGCCGGGTACACCTCGGTGGTCGCCACCGACTGCGAGCAGGAGTATCTGCGGCCCCTGCGGCCGGGTGACCGGATCACCTTCGACGCGGTGATCGAGTCGGTCTCGGAGCGCAAGACGACCAAGCTGGGGACCGGGCACTTCGTCACGACGCGGATGGACGTACGAGCCGACGGGGAGCCGGCCGGGACGCACCGCTTCCGGATCCTCAAGTACGCGCCGGCGGCACGGACATCGGCCGCGCCCGCACACCGTGAACCGGCCGGAGCGTCTCGAGCGGCGGGCGCTGCCGCGGCGGGGAAGGGCGTGCTGCCGGTGCGGCCCCGGCCGGTCGTCAACAGGGACAACGCCGGATTCTGGGAGGGGGTTGCCGCGCACAGGCTTCTGATCCAGCGCTGCGGCGGATGCGCGACGCTGCGCTTCCCCTGGCTGCCCGGGTGCAACGCCTGTGGCTCACCGGAGTGGGACACGGTCGAGGCGAGCGGCGAGGGGATGGTCTATTCGTATGTGGTGATGCACCATCCGCCGTTCCCGGCCTTCGACCCGCCGTACGCCGTCGGGCTGATCGAGCTCGCCGAGGGCGTACGGATGGTCAGCAACGTGGTGGGCATGCCCTATGACAAGGTCCGCATCGGGATGCCCGTGCGGCTCGAGTTCCTGCGGGTGGACGACGAGTGGGAGCTGCCCGTCTTCGCGCAGGCCCCGGGAGGCGAGGGCTGACATGGACTTCACGCCCACGGAGGAGCAGAGCGCGGCGCAAGAGCTGGCAGCGAGGATCTTCGGTGACCTGTCCACGCACGAGCGGCTCACGGCCGTCGGCGGCGGCAGCGACGCGGAGTTGTGGAAGGCGCTGTGCGGTGCGGGGCTGACGGCGGCGGTGGAGGACATAGGCCTCCTCGGACTGGTGCTGCTTCTGGAGGAGCAGGGCCGCACGACCGCACAGGTGCCCTTCGCTGCGAGCTGCGTGTACGGGATTCTCGCGGTCGGCCGGCACGGGACGGACGAGCAGCGGGAGCGGCTGCTGCCCGGACTGCGGGAAGGTTCGGCGGTGGTGGCGGGGGCCTTCCCCGCCCGGGGCGGCATCGGCGTGGACGGGAGGCTGACCGGCACGGTGGAGTGGGTGCCCTGGTTGCGGGACGCCACCCATGTGCTGGTCCCGGACAAGGACCGGGCGCTCTGGCTGATCCGTACGGCCGACGCGGGCACCGAACCGGTCGAGCTCACCGCCCCCTGGGCGGCGGGGCGGCTCCACCTGGACAGCGCCCCGGGTGAGCGGCTCGGCGGGGCGGGGGCCTACGACGACGTACTCGCCGCCGCGCGTACCGCCTTCGCCGGGCTGCAGGCCGGTGTGTGCGCCGGGTCCCTCGCCCGGGCCGTCGCGTACACCTCCACCCGCGAGCAGTTCGGCCGGCCGCTCTCCACCAACCAGGGCGTCCTGCTCCGGGCCGCCGACGCCCATATGGACACCGAGGCCATCCGGGTCACGGCCTATGAAGCAGCCTGGCGGTACGACGAGGGTCTGCCGTGCCGGGAGGCCGCGCTGACGACCGCCTGGTGGGCTTCGCAGGCGGGCACCCGGGTCGTCCACGCGGGACAGCATCTGCACGGCGGCCTGGGCGCCGACCTCGACCACCCGGTCCACCGGCACTTCCTGTGGGGGCGGCAGCTCGACGCCTACCTGGGCTGCGGCAGTGAAGTCCTTTCGGAACTGGGCGACATGATCGCGAAGGAGGGGGCGCGGTGAGTCGCGAAGGAGGGGGCGCGGTGAGTGAGGTCGTGAGTGGCGCGGTGAGTGACGCCATGGGCCGCGCCATGAGCGGCGATGTGGGTGGCGAGGTGAAGGCCGGTGACACGCTGCCGCCGCTGGAGGTCCCGATCACCCGCACCCTGATCGTCGCCGGGGCGATCGCGTCCCGGGACTACCAGGACGTGCACCATGACACCGAGCTCGCCCGGGAGAAGGGCTCTCCCGACATCTTCATGAACATCCTGACGACGAACGGCCTCGTCGGGCGGTACATCACCGATCACTTCGGGCCGCACGCCGTGCTCCGCAAGGTGGCGATACGGCTCGGCGCGCCCAACTACCCGGGCGACACCATGACGTTGACGGGGACCGTCACCGAGGTCGACGGGGACACCGCCGAGGTGCGGGTCGTCGGCGCCAACGGCATCGGCCATCACGTGACCGGCACGGTGACGGTGACCCTCGGGGAGGCGGGAGCATGAGCGTACGCAGAGCGGACGCGCTCGGCGGCCGGGCGGCGATCGTGGGCATCGGGGCGACCGAGTTCTCCAAGGATTCCGGACGCAGTGAGCTCAAGCTGGCCGTCGAGGCGGTCAGGACGGCCCTCGACGACGCCGGGCTCACCCCCGCCGACGTCGACGGCATGGTCACCTTCACGATGGACACCAGCCCCGAGATCACCGTCGCGCAGGCGGCGGGCATCGGAGAGTTGTCCTTCTTCTCCCGCATCCACTACGGCGGCGGAGCGGCCTGCGCCACCGTCCAGCAGGCGGCCCTCGCCGTGGCCACCGGTGTCGCCGAAGTCGTCGTCTGCTACCGGGCGTTCAATGAGCGCTCCGGCCGCCGCTTCGGCTCCGGTGTCCAGCAGCGCGAGCCATCGGCCGAGGGAGCGGCGCTCGGATGGCAGCTGCCGTTCGGACTGCTCACCCCTGCCTCCTGGGTGGCGATGGCGGCCCAGCGCTATCTCCACACGTACGGTCTGACCCCCGAGGCCTTCGGTCATGTCGCCGTCACCGACCGCCGCCATGCCGCACGCAATCCGGCGGCGTACTTCTACGAGAAGCCGATCACGCTCGCCGACCACGCGGCGTCGCGGTGGATCGTCGAGCCGCTGCGGCTGCTCGACTGCTGTCAGGAGACCGACGGCGGTCAGGCGATCGTCGTCACCTCGGCCGAGCGGGCCAGGCATCTTCCCCACCCGCCCGCGGTCGTGGTCGCCGCCGCGCAGGGGGCGGGGAGACGTCAGGAGGCGATGACCAGCTTCTACCGCGACGGACTCACCGGCCTTCCGGAGATGGGCGTGGTCGCGCGCCAGCTCTGGCAGACGTCCGGACTCGCCCCCGCCGACATCGATGTGGGCATCCTCTATGACCACTTCACGCCTTTTGTGCTGATGCAGCTGGAGGAGTTCGGGTTCTGCCGGCCGGGTGAGGCGGCCGACTTCGTGGCGGCGGACGCGCTGCCGCTCAACACACACGGCGGGCAGCTGGGGGAGGCGTATCTGCACGGGATGAACGGCATCGCCGAGGCGGTCCGCCAAGTGCGCGGGACCTCGGTGAACCAGATGTCCGGCGTGGCCCGGACGCTGGTCACGGCGGGCACGGGGGTCCCCACCTCGGCGCTGATCCTGGGGGCGGACGACTAGGAGGCGGCGGCCCTGGCCTCGACCCCGACCCCGATCCCGGCGACTCGGGCCGTGGCCCCCGACCCCGTTCCCGGCCCCCGCCGACTCGGGCCCCGACCCCGGCACGCGCGTCGTGTCCCCGCCCAGTCAGGACGCGGCGACCGCACCCCGCCGACCCCGGCAACCCTGAGAGGCCCTCCACCTCCAGGAGGTCGAGGCGGCCGCACCCCTACAACCTGAGGGGGACCCAGGGTCGGGACCTGGGGCCGATCCCCGGCGCTGCGGGCGCTCATAGCGTGGTCGTCATGACCACGCCCGTCTGCACCGGCGCCTCGAAGGCCGCCACCGTAGCCACCGGATACCCCTCGTTCTCGTCGTACGTACGGGCCAGGGGACCCGTGCTGCTGCGCACCGCACGCTCGCTGACCGCGAACCCGTGCGACGCCGAGGACCTGCTGCAGACCGCGCTCACCAAGACCTATGTGGCCTGGGAGCGCATAGAGGACCACCGGGCGCTCGACGGCTATGTCCGCCGCGCGCTGGTGAACACCCGCACGTCGCAGTGGCGGAAGCGGAAGGTCGACGAGTTCGCCTGCGAGGAGCTGCCCGAGCCGCTGGGTCTGCCCGAGCCGGACCCCGCCGAACAGCAGGTGCTGCACGACGCGATGTGGCGCGCGGTCATGAGGCTCCCGGACCGGCAGCGCGCGATGGTGGTCCTGCGGTACTACGAGGACCTCAGTGAGGCGCAGACGGCCGAGGTGCTCGGCGTCTCCGTCGGAACGGTCAAGAGCGCGGTGTCGCGGGCGCTCGGCAAACTGCGCGAGGACCCGGAGCTGGCCCCCGTCCGGTGACCCGATCGGCGACCGATGACAACCGTCCGGTGACCCGATCGACGGCCGATGACAACCGTCCGGTGACCCGATCGGCGGCCCGATCGATGTCCTCGCGGTAACTCGATCGATGGCCCCCGCCAATAACCGGCGGTAACACCCAATGACTCCGGGTAACCGCTGGTCAGCCCCGCCTGGGCGGTACGGCTCCGGCCGCCCCGCCCGTCCCCCGGCCGCTCCACCGCCCACCGCCGCGCTGACCAGCGAAGTGATCGCTGCTAGTTTTCCTCGATCGAATCTACTCTCGGGTAGTGACATACCTCTTGGTATGCGCGCAGAATCGGCTCACCTTGACGGACACGCAGCGCCCACCGGGAGGACGCCGTGCTCAGCACCATGCAGGACGTACCACTGACAGTGACCCGCATCCTGCGCCACGGGATGACCATCCACGGCGGATCGCAGATCACCACATGGACCGGCGAGGCGGAGCCGCACCGCCGTAGCTTCGCCGAAGCGGGATCACGGGCGACGCAGTTGGCCAACGCCCTGCGCGACGAGCTCGGAGTGGCCGCCGACGAGCGTGTCGCGACGCTGATGTGGAACAACGCGGAGCATGTGGAGGCGTACCTCGCGATCCCTTCCATGGGCGCGGTACTCCACACGCTCAATCTCCGGCTCCCCCCGGAGCAGTTGGTGTGGATCGTGAACCATGCCGCCGACCGGGTCGTGCTCGTCAACGCCTCTCTGCTGCCGCTGCTCGTGCCGCTCCTCCCCCACCTGCCGACGATCGAGCACATCGTCGTCTCGGGTTCCGGTGACCGCTCGGCGCTGGCCGGTGTCACGCCTCGGGTGCACGAGTACGAGGAGCTGCTCGCCGGCCGTCCGACCACCTTCGACTGGCCCGAGCTGGACGAGCGCAGCGCCGCGGCCATGTGCTACACCTCCGGGACCACCGGCGACCCCAAGGGCGTCGTCTACTCCCACCGGTCGATCTATCTGCACTCCATGCAGGTCAACATGGCCCAGTCGATGGGGCTGACCGACAAGGACACGACCCTGGTCGTCGTCCCGCAGTTCCATGTCAACGCCTGGGGTCTGCCGCACGCCACCTTCATGACCGGCGTCAACATGCTGATGCCCGACCGCTTCCTGCAGCCCGCCCCGCTCGCCGAGATGATCGAGCGCGAGAGGCCCACGCACGCGGCCGCTGTCCCCACCATCTGGCAGGGCCTCCTCGCCGAGGTCACGGCGAACCCGCGCGACCTCACCTCCATGGCCAGCGTCACCATCGGCGGGGCGGCCTGTCCGCCCGCGCTGATGGAGGCGTACGACAAGCTCGGCGTACGCCTCTGTCACGCCTGGGGCATGACGGAGACCTCGCCGCTCGGCACCATGGCCAACCCGCCGGCCGGCCTCACCGCCGAGGAGGAGTGGCCCTACCGCGTCACCCAGGGCCGCTTCCCCGCCGGCGTCGAGCCCCGCCTGGTCGGCCCCGGTGGCGAACACCTGCCCTGGGACGGCGAGTCGGCCGGCGAGCTGGAGGTACGCGGCCCGTGGATCGCCGGCGCGTACTACGGCGGCGCCTCGGGCGAACCGATCAGGCCCGCGGACAAGTTCAGCGAGGACGGCTGGCTGAAGACCGGGGACGTCGGGGTGATCAGCCCCGACGGCTTCCTGACGCTGACGGACCGGGCGAAGGACGTCATCAAGTCCGGAGGGGAGTGGATTTCGAGCGTTGAGCTCGAGAACGCCCTGATGGCCCACCCCGAGGTCGCCGAGGCGGCCGTCGTGGCCGTCCCCGACGACAAGTGGGGCGAGCGCCCGCTGGCCACGGTCGTACTCAAGGAGGGCGCCACGGCGGACTACGCGTCGCTGAAGGCGTTCCTCGGCGAGTCGATCGCCAAGTGGCAGCTGCCGGAGCGCTGGGCGATCGTCCCGGCGGTGCCGAAGACCAGCGTGGGCAAGTTCGACAAGAAGGTGATCCGCAAGCAGTACGCGGACGGCGATCTGGACGTCACCGAGCTTCGCTGACCCCCGGCCCGACGGACTCCCCGAAGGAGTCCGTCGGGCCGCGCTCAGCCCGTCGCCCCGGCCGCGCTCAGCCGGTCAGCCAGCGGCGCAGCAGCCCGCTCATCGCGGGCATCGCCACGTAGGTCATCAGCACACTGAACAGCACGGCGAAGACCGCGGTCCGCGCGACCAGCGGCAGTACGGACAGATACGGCCCGAGCACCGCGTTGCCCAGCAGCGAGATCGGGAAGATGGCGAGGCCCGAACTGATCGCCATCTTCCAGCGGGGCGGCGCGGGCCGGGTCGTGCCCGGCTTGGCGAACCAGGTCTCCATGCCGGTCAGCTCACGCCGGGCTATCTCGGTGTGATGGTGGCCTTCGCAGTGGGCGAACCACTCGGCCCGCTCCGGGGACTCCTGCCACCGTTCGAAGGCGGCGGCGTCCCGGAAGCGGTGCACCAGGAACCACGGCGCCCCGTCCGCCGAGGGCCGGAACAGACCGTGTCCGAGATGCCCGGGAAAGCGGGCGGCCGTGTCGAGGATGCCCCGCGCCCAGACCTCGAAGGCCTCCTCGTAGCCCTCCTCCACCTGGCGCGCGATGAGGAGGGTCACCTCGCCGTTGTCGGCGGGGACGGTGGCATGTTCGTGCTGGGCTGTCACGGTGGTGGTCACGGGGGCTTCTCCTCGTACGGTTGTACGGATCCTGCTGTCGCGCGCCCGCGTCAGCCTACGTGCGACCTGGAAGCGGGCCCCTCGCCCGGGGCCCCGCCCGCAGTCAAGGGCCGCTCCGCCCCGCATCCCGGCTCAACCGCGAACCGCGACCGCGAACCGCGAACCGCGAACCCGAACCGCGACCCCGAACCGCGACCCCGCGGTCAGTTGGTGCCGATCTTGGCCAGCAGATCGACGATCCGGGACTGGACCTCCGGGCTCGTCGAGCGCTCCGCCAGGAAGAGAACCGTCTCGCCCGAGGAGAGCTTGGGGAGCTCCGCCTGGTCGAGGCCGGCCGAGGTGTAGACGACCAGCGGAGTGCGGTTCAACTGGCCGTTCGCGCGCAGCCAGTCGATGATTCCGGCGCGTCGGCGGCGTACCTGCATCAGGTCCATGACCACCAGGTTCGGCCGCATCTGCTGGGCGAGCGTCACCGCGTCCGTGTCGGCGCCTGCGCGTGCCACCTGCATGCCGCGCCGTTCCAGCGTCGCTGCGAGCGCGGCCGCGATGTCGTCGTGCTCCTCGATCAACAGGACGCGGGACGGGTGCTGTTCGCTGTCGCGCGGTGCCAGTGCCTTCAGCAGGACGGCGGGGTCGGCGCCGTACGCCGCCTCCCGCGTCGCCTGCCCCAGCCCGGCCGCCAGCAGCACCGGCACCTCGGCGGCCACCGCCGCCTGGCGCAGCGACTGCAGCGCGGTTCGGGTGATCGGCCCGGTCAGCGGGTCCACGAACAGCGCGGCCGGGAAGGCGGCGATCTGCGCGTCGACCTCCTCGCGCGAGTGCACGATCACCGGGCGGTAGCCCCGGTCGCTCAGCGCCTGCTGCGTCGAGACGTCCGGTGCGGGCCAGACGAGCAGCCGACGGGGGTTGTCGAGCGGCTCCGGGGGGAGTTCGTCGTCGATGGGCTGCGGCTGGGGCTTGTTGGCCACCTCGACCGCGCCGCCCGGGCCGTCGAGCGGCTCGGGGCCCTCCGGTCCGTCCTCGTCGGGTGCCCCTATGGCGTAGGCCCGGCCCTCGGGCGGCGTGGACAACAGGGGCTGCGGCTGGGGCAGCGGATGCGGTCGGGCAGCGGAGTCAGCCGCTGACGGACGCTCGCCCTCCGGCGGCGCGGCCAGCTTGCGACGACGGCCCACAGCCGTGGGCGCGGGAGCCGGCGCGGGCACGGGGCCGGCCTGCTGAGCGGCGATCTGCTGGGCGAACGGCACACCCTGCCCGAGCGTGCGCACGCTGAACGCCCGCCCCTGCGAGGCGCCCGCGTCCTCCGCGGCCGACCCGGATACGGCCGCGGGCGACTCGGCCGGGAGCGGCTGCGCGGCGGGGCGCGGCGTGGCCGGGCGGGGCATCGCGGGCGGCAGCGATCCGGAGCCGGTGGTCGAACGCGTCTCCTGCGCCCCGGGAGCCGCCGGAGCAGGTGTCGTACCGGAGGCCGCGGGGGCCACCGAAGACGCCGGGGGTACGGGAGCCACAGGCGATACGGGAGGTACGGGAGGTACGGAAGACGACGAGACAGGCGCCGGAGGCATGGGGACCCCGTGGGGCGTCCCGGCACCGCCGTTGCTCGTCGGGCCCTGAGGCGCCCCGGCGAGGCCGGTACTCGTCGGGCCCTGAGGCGGCCCGGCGACGGCGCTGCCCGTCGGGCCCTGGGCCGGACCGGCGAGGCCGGTGCCCGAGGTACCGCTCTCCGGCCAGTCGACGCCGGGCGCGCTCGCGGGCTCCGGTTCCCTGCGCGCGCGTCGGCGGCCCGTCGGCGCGGGCACCGGATGCGGCTGCGGCGGGGTGTGGTCGTGATCGATGCCCGGTTCGGTCCGTACGGCGTCGTGACCGCCTTCGGCAGCGGGTACGCCGGGTACGGGCTCCGGGGCACGGTCCGCGGCGGCGGGCGGCAGCGCGAAGGCCGAACGCGGGCCTTCCGCAGCGGGTGAGGGCGATGGCGCGGCGCCGAGCGCCCGTCGCGCGCGGCGACCCGAAGGCTGCGGTTCGGGCTGGACCTGTGGCTGCTGCTGAACCTGCGGCAGGGGCTGAGACGGGGAGGGGGACGGGGACTGGGGGGCCGGCTGCGGCTGGACGGCCTCAAGGGCGGGAGGCAGTGCCGCCATGGCGCCCTCCGGCCGACGGGCCCGGCGCCCGGTCGGCACGTCCGAGGGAACTCCCTGCGGCGGCACGGTCTCCCCGAGCGCCGCACGCCCCTGGGCGCCCTCGGCGGCCGTGACGACGGCGCCCTCGGAGGGATTCGGCCGTCCGCGCCGACGCCCCGTGGGCTCGGCCGTGCCGGCGCCCGTACCCGTACCGGGTCCCGCGCCCGGCCCGCCCGGGCCCGAGTTCTGCGTCGGAATCAGGTCAGGAGCAGGAGAGGCAGGAGCCGTGCCCGCACTCGTGCCTCCGTCCTCCGTACGCCCACGTCGTCGCCCGGTCGGCTCGCTCACGCCCGCCGGGGCGACCGGGCTCTCCAGGAAGGCATCGGTCGACGCCCGCCGCGCCCGCCGCCGCCCGCCGCCGGTCGTGTCACCGGTACCGGTACCCGCCGCCGTCGCGGACGAGGACTGCTGTGACGGAAGCGCGAGCCCCGTCCCGGGCCCCTCACCGGAAGCCGGCGAAGGCGCAGGCACCGTGGCCGCCGGAGTTGGCACCGTCCCCGCGCCCGCGCCCAGCGGCACCTCCAGGACATACGCGCTGCCGCTCATCCCGGGCACGTCGTGCGTCTGGAGCACACCGCCGTGCGCCGTGACGATCCCGCGCACGATCGGCTCGTGCACCGGGTCGCCCCCGGCGTACGGCCCGCGCACCTCGATCCGTACGACCTCGCCCCGCTGCGCGGCGGCGACGACGATCGTGGAGTCCACAGATCCCCCGCCCGGTACAGGCCGGGCCCTGCCGGTGGAGTCGACGCCCGCGACATCCGCGACCAGGTGCGCGAGCGCCGTCGACAGCCGCGCCGCGTCCACCTCGGCCTCGATCGGGGGCGCGTGCACGGCGAACTGGGCCCGACCCGGGCCGATGAGTTCGATGGCCCCCTCGACGCCGGCCGCCACCACCGCGTGCAGCAGGGTGACGGTCTTCTTCAGCTGCTCCGTGCCCGCGTCGAGCCGCTGGAAGCTGAGGACGTTGTCGACGAGCGTGGTCATCCGGGCGTAGCCGGCGGCGAGATGGTGCAGCAACTGGTTGGCCTCGGGCCACAGCTGTCCGGCGGGGTCGGCGGCGAGCGTGCCCAGTTCGGTGCGCAGCTCCACCAGCGGACCGCGCAGCGCCTCACCGAGCACGGCGGTCAGCTGTTCGTGCCGGGCGGACAGCGCCGCGTACCGCTCGGCCTGCTTCTCGATCTCGGCGCTGTACCGCTCGCTCTTGTCCGCGAGCTCCGACGCGTGCTGCTCGGCCAGCTCCTCGTACGGCCGCCGGTCGGTGAAGGTCATCACCGCGCCGACGAGCTGGTCCCCGTCGCGCACCGGCGCGGTCGTCAGGTCGACCGGCACCTGGGCGCCGCTCTTGGCCCACAGGACCTGGCCCCGCACCCGGTGCTTGCGCCCCGACTTGAGGGTGTCGGCGAGCGGCGACTCCTCGTACGGGAACGCCTCGCCGTCGCCGCGCGAGTGCAGGATCAGCTGGTGCAGCGCCTGGCCGCCGAGGTCGCTGGCGCGGTAGCCGAGGATCTGGGCGGCGGCAGGGTTGACGAGCACGACCCGTCCGTCGGTGTCGGTCCCGACGACACCCTCGGAGGCGGCCCGCAGGATCATCTCGGTCTGCCGCTGGGAGCGGGCGAGTTCGGCCTCGGTGTCGACCGTGCCGGAAAGGTCGCGTACGACCAGCATGAGCAGTTCGTCGCCGGTGTAGGAGGTGTACGAGTCGTACGCCTCGCGCCCGTCCTCGAGGTTGGCACTGGTCACCTCGGCGGGGAACTCGCTGCCGTCGGTGCGGCGCGCGACCATCCGGGTGGGCTTCGTACGGCCCTGGTCGTCGGCGCCCTCGGGGCGCCGCATGGAGCCGGGGATGAGCCGGGAGTCGAACGCGGGCAGCAGATCGAGCAGTCCACGCCCGACCAGCGCCGTACCGGGCGTCTCGAACATGCCGAGCGCGATGGTGTTGGCGTTGACGACCGTGCCGTTGCAATTGACGAGCACGAGCCCGTCGGGCAGAGCGTCGAGTATGGCTGCGAGGCGAGCAGCGCCTCGGGATGGCCTGCTGCTCACGACGACGCTTCCTCCCTGACCCACTGCACCTTGCGGACGGCCGGCCCCATCTTGCCCCTCGGGCCGCAGCCTGTCACTGAAGGAGTCTAAAGGCAGGGGAGGGGCCGGCGGCGGCGGATGAGGGGGAGCTCTCACCAAGGTTATGTGCGCGCGGCGCACGCCTCCGGCACGTTTCCCCCGCCTTGACCTGCGCATACACCACCGTGCACCCCTCTCCCCGATCTCGGCGGCGCGGGCCGGGTCAACCCCGGACGCGGGGCAGGACCGGCTCCAGGTTCTCCCAGCGGTCGATCTCGCATCCGTTGCCCCGGGTGAAGCGGGCGTCGATGTCCCGTCCCCGCCAGGTGCCGGTGACACGGGCGACGGCCGACCCGCCGAACTGCTGGGTGCACATCTGGTCCTTGCCGACCCGCTTGAACGGGTCCTCGCCCCGCCCCGCGAGCGTCCGCAGCCGCTCGCAGGCGGCCTCGGCGGCCGGGTGGTTCCCGCCGGCCCCCGTCCCGCACTCCAGCGTGAATGTCCCGTCGGCCGCCCGGACGCCGCTCTTGGACACCGTCACGGTGAGCGAGTCCTGTGTCGACAGCAGGGGCAGCGGTGGCAACTGGAGCGCGGAGACCGACGGCGCGGCGGCCGTCAGCGCGGCCAGGGAACCGGCGGTGGTCAGAACGAGACGACGCAGCATACGAACTCCCGAGAGGTACGGATCCGGGGAGAGTCACCGGAATCTCCGACACGTCTAACGCTCCGCACGCCGGGGCGTTGCGCAAGTCGGGCACCCGGGAGTCCACAGTCCCGACGCGGCCGGCCACCACCGGGCCGGGTCATGACCGAGTCCGGGGCCACGACCGAGTCCGGGGTGCGGCCGAGGCGGGGCCGGGCCGGGAAGGGTTTTGCCCTGCGCCCCACGTGCCTAGTACCGTGGGGATCGATTGGTGACGGCCCACTGGGCTGTGTCATCATCTGCACGCACCACTCGCGCCCGCGCGGGTGTCACTGGAGGCGTCGCCTAGTCCGGTCTATGGCGCCGCACTGCTAATGCGGTTTGGGTCTTAAAGCCCATCGAGGGTTCAAATCCCTCCGCCTCCGCGCATGATCACCGAAGCCCCGGCCCCACGGCCGGGGCTTCGGCCGTTCCCGCCCCCCGACGGCGTCCACTTCGCGAGACCGGACCTCACCCGACCGGATGAACGTAGGCGCCCCAGGATCGCCTCTGACGGCATTTGCGCAGGTCAGAGGGGGTGCGTCGAATGGATTTCGCGTGACGGCGCAGGTCATGTAATGTTGTTCCCGCAACGCCGACCGGGAAGAAAAGCCCGGAACGCCAAGCACTCGTAGCTTAACGGATAGAGCATCTGACTACGGATCAGAAGGTTGCAGGTTCGAATCCTGCCGAGTGCACAGCCCGAGAGGCCCCCGGAGAAATCCGGGGGCCTCTCGCGTTGTCCCTGACAGTCGTGCCGGTCCTCAGGAGCGGCGCGTGTGAGTGAGAGGTGGCCGGCCGTGGCGGGGTGGCGGTGTCGGCGGCTCGTGTGGAGGGACGGGGGGCCCGGGCTGCTGTGGGAAGGCGGGCGGGTGAGTGCGCTGCGCTACGGGCAGGGCCTGGGGTTTCGCAGTGTGGGCGAGCGGGTCTGCGGTGGGGCGCGGGGGAATCCGTGTCCCGTGGGGGCCGTCGTCCCGGGGCGCGCCACAGGCGGCCAGTGCGGGGAGTGCGCGCGCCTCGATCGGGCGCACTCGGTGGCCGCGGACACCGTGGCCGATGATCCCCGGGTCTTCCGGGTCTATCTGGCCTGGTTCGGGCCGGGGCTCGTCAAGGTGGGGATCACCGCCGAGGAGCGCGGGGACGTGCGGCTGCTCGAGCAGGGAGCCGTGGCGTACGGGTGGCTGGGCCGGGGGCCGTTGATGGCGGCGCGTCGCACCGAGGAGCTGTTGCGGCACGCGCTCGGCGTGCCGGACCGGATTCCGTACGCGCGCAAGCGGGCCGTGCGGGCGGCGCTGCCCGGGGCCGGGGAGCGGGCGCGGGAGATCGGGGAGCTGTACGGGCGGGCCGTGGCGCTCGAGGGGTGGGCCGAGTCGCTGGAGCGGCTGGAGCTCGCCGTGGCCGATCACGCCGAGGCCTTCGGGCTGGCGGCGGTGACCGGGGTGGACGGGGTCGTCACCGAGCTGGTCGACGGCGGACGCGTCGCCGGAACGCTGGTCGCGGCCGCCGGGCCCGATCTGCACCTGGAGGCCGGGGACGGGCGGCGGCTGGTCCTCGACACCCGGCTGATGAGCGGATGGGAGCTTGTGGCGGCAGGAGCGGGGGAAGCGGTGAACGTGCCGGTCACAGCGGTGCGGGGACTGCAGGGCGGGCTCTTCTGACCGGATGGTCAAGTCTTGGATCCCTTTGGCGCCGGAGCCTGGACACGGCCTCACGGTCCGGCGGAGGGTGATCCACATGAGCGATCACCTTGTGGCCGGTCTCGAACCGCCCTACTACACCGTCGTGTTCACCTCCCACCTCGTCGAGAACGCCGACGGCTACGCCGAGACGGCCGAACGGATGCACGAGCTGGTCCAGGAGGTCCCCGGGTTCCTCGGGTACGAGTCCGCCCGGGCGCCCGGCGGGCTCGGCATCACCGTCGGATACTTCCGCGACGAGGAGGCGATCGCCGCCTGGCAGCGGGACCTGGAGCACCAGGCCGCGCAGAAGCAGGGGCGCGCCGAGTGGTACCAGCGCTACAGCGTCCATGTCGGAAAGGTCGAGCGGAGCTATGACTTTGAGCGAGCATGAGCGGGTCAGGGCGTTCTTCGGGCGGCTCGGGCTCCCCGGGCTGATCGACGTACACACCCACTTCATGCCCGAGCGGGTCCTCGACAAGGTCTGGGCGTACTTCGATGCCGTGGGGCCGCTGACCGGCATGGAGTGGCCGATCACCTACCGCGAGGAGGAGGACCGCAGGGTCGCGATCCTGCGGGAGTTCGGGGTGCTGCGCTTCACGTCGATGCTCTATCCGCACAAGCCGGGCATGGCCCGGTGGCTCAACGGCTGGGCCGCCGGCTTCGCCGCCCGGACGCCCGACTGTCTGCACACCGCCACCCTTTACCCCGAGGACGGAGTCGAGGGGTATGTGAGGGAAGCGGTGGAGGAGGGCGCGCGGGTCTTCAAGTCGCACTTGCAGGTGGGGAACTACGACCCCAATGACGGGCGGCTCGACGCGGCCTGGGGGCTGCTCGCCGACGCGGGTGTGCCGGTCGTCATCCATTGCGGTTCCGGGCCGGCGCCCGGTAAGTACACCGGTCCCGAGCCGATCGCCCGGCTGCTGGCCCGCCATCCGCGGCTGCGGCTGATCATCGCCCACATGGGGATGCCGGAGTACGCGGACTTCCTGGACCTGGCCGAGCGGTACGGGGAGGTGCGGCTGGACACCACGATGGCGTTCACCGACTTCAGCGAGCGGTTCGCGCCCTTCCCGGTGGCCGAGCGGGGGCGGCTGCGGGCGCTGGGGGAGCGGATCGTGCTGGGCAGCGACTTCCCGAACATCCCGTACGCCTACACGCATCAGCTGGAGGCCCTGGAGCGGCTGGAGCTGGGGGACGCGTGGCTGCGGGGCGTCTGCCACGACAACGCCGCGGCGCTGTTCGAGCTCGCCGGGCCAGCGGATTCTTAGAGAAATCACAGGGACGCGAAAGACTTCTCTCAGCCACCCGGCCGAGTGTGTTTCCATGACCGCGACCTCGCCCCAAGGGCGTACCGAAATGCTCCGGCCCGACGGATCCTCCGTCCGGGTGCTCGTCGTGGACGACGAGGCGTCGCTCGCCGAGCTGCTCTCGATGGCTCTGCGCTATGAGGGGTGGGAGGTGCGCAGTGCGGGCGACGGCGCGGGGGCGGTGCGCTCGGCGCGCGAGTTTCGGCCGGACGCCGTGGTCCTCGACGTGATGCTGCCGGACATGGACGGCCTCGCGGTGCTCAGCAGGCTGCGACGGGACCTGCCCGACGTTCCCGTTCTCTTCCTGACGGCGAAGGACTCCGTGGAGGACCGGATCGCCGGGCTCACGGCCGGCGGCGACGACTACGTCACCAAGCCGTTCAGCCTGGAGGAGGTCGTGGCGCGGCTGCGCGGCCTCATCCGGCGCTCCGGGTGTGCGATGACCCGGTCCGAGTCGCTGCTGGCCGTGGGGGATCTGACGCTCGACGAGGACAGCCACGAGGTGACGAGGGCCGGCCAGGGCATCCATCTGACCGCGACCGAGTTCGAGCTGCTGCGGTATCTGATGCGCAATCCGCGCCGGGTGCTGAGCAAGGCACAGATCCTGGACCGGGTGTGGTCGTACGACTTCGGCGGGCAGGCCAATGTGGTCGAGCTGTACATCTCGTATCTGCGGCGCAAGATCGACGCCGGACGGTCGCCGATGATCCACACCCGGCGCGGCGCCGGATATCTGATCAAGCCCGGTGAATGAGGGATGAGCCCCTGGTCGCTGCGCAGGCGGCTCGTCGTGTCCGCCGTGGCGCTGATCGCCGTGGTCGCGGCCGTGATCGGCACGGTCACCACGCTGGCGCTGAGCAGCTCTCTGTACGAAAGGCTCGACACCGACCTCGACAAGGTCGCCGAGCGCGGGGCGGGACTGACCGCTCCCCCGTTGCCGGGGCTCCGGCCCGATCCGCTGGACTTCCTCACCAGGGGCGGCCAGCAGATCGGCACGCTCGGGGCCGTGCTCGGTCCCGACGGCACGGTCACCGGCGGGGCGGTGAGCGTCGAGCGCCGGAACACCTCGATGAGTTCCGACGACGCGCGGAGCCGGCTGGACGAGCGGCAGATCCACGCCCTGGAGAAGGTGTCGCCGGACGGTCAGCCGCACAGCGTGGAGCTGCCGGGGATCGGCGAGTACCGGGTGGTCGCCGCCTCCGGCCCCAACGGGTCGCTCCTGGTGGGGCTTCCGACCGCCGCCGTCCAGGACACCGTCGACACCCTGGTCCTCGTCGAGCTGTCCGTGACCGGGGCGGGGCTCGTCGCCGCCGGTATCGCGGGCGCCGCCCTGGTCGGGGTGGCGCTGCGTCCGCTGCGCCGGGTCGCCGCGACCGCTCGGCGCGTGAGCGAACTCCCGCTCCACAGCGGAGAGGTGGTCCTGTACGAGCGGGTGCCGGACGCCGAGGCCGATCCGCGAACGGAGGTCGGGCAGGTGGGCGCGGCGCTCAACCGGATGCTCGACCATGTCCACGCCGCGCTGAGCGCGCGGCAGCAGAGCGAGACGCGGGTACGGCAGTTCGTCGCGGACGCCAGCCATGAGCTGCGCACTCCGCTGGCGTCGATCCGCGGGTACGCGGAGCTGACCCGGCGCGGCCATGAGGAGACCGGGCCGGACACCCGGCACGCGCTCGGGCGGATCGAGTCCGAGGCGACCAGGATGACCGGGCTCGTGGAGGATCTGCTGCTGCTGGCACGGCTGGACGCGGGACGCCCGCTCTCGTACCGGAGCACCGATCTCGCACCGCTGGTGGTGGACGCGGTGAGTGACGCGCGGGCGGCGGGGCCGGACCACGTGTGGCGCCTGGAGCTGCCCGACCGGCCCGACGAGCCGCCGGCCGTGGAGGGTGACGCCGCCCGGCTCCATCAGGTCCTGGTCAACCTGCTCGGCAACGCCCGTACGCACACGCCTCCCGGGACCAAGGTCACCGCCCGGATCCGCACGGAGGCGGCGCGGGTGGTCGTCGAGGTCGAGGACGACGGTCCCGGCATCCCGGCCCCTCTGCGTCCGCACGTCTTCGAGCGCTTCGCCCGGGGTGACGCCTCACGGTCCCGCAACGCCGGTTCCACCGGCCTCGGCCTGGCCATCGTGCGGGCCGTCGTCACCGCGCACGGCGGCGAGGTCGACGTGCGGTCCGCGCCGGGACACACGGTCTTCTCCGTCCGCCTCCCGGTGAACGGCCCGGGCTCACAGGCGGGGCACAGGCTCATCACACAGGTGTGACAGCGCGGCCCGGAAGCGTCGGGGTCATGCGAACCGACAGCTTTGTGGGGGCCCTGCCCGCCCGCGAGCACCTGCCCGTGGGCGTCGCCGGCCGACCCGTACTGGACGTGGTGGTCCCCGTCTTCAACGAGGAGAAGGATCTCGAAACCTGCGTACTGCGGCTGCGCGAGCATCTGGCCCGCACCTTTCCGTACGGCTTCCGCATCACCGTCGCCGACAACGCCTCCACCGACCGGACACCGGAGATCGCGTCCCTGTTGGCGGCGACCCTCCCCGAGGTGCGGGCGGTCCGGCTGGAGCAGAAGGGGCGGGGGAGGGCGCTGCGGACCGTCTGGTCGCACTCGGACGCGCCGGTCCTCGCGTACATGGACGTCGATCTGTCCACCGACCTCAACGCGCTGCTGCCGCTGGTCGCCCCGCTCATCTCCGGCCACTCGGACCTGGCGATCGGGTCCCGGCTCGCGAGGTCGTCGCGGGTGGTGCGGGGCGCCAAGCGGGAGCTCATCTCCCGTACGTACAACCTGATCCTGCGGGGCTCGCTGGCGGCGCGGTTCTCGGACGCGCAGTGCGGATTCAAGGCGATACGGCGTGAGGTGGCCGAGCGGCTGCTGCCGATGGTCGAGGACACCGGATGGTTCTTCGACACCGAGATGCTGGTCCTCGCCGAGCGGGCCGGACTGCGCATCCACGAGGTACCGGTCGACTGGGTCGACGACCCCGAATCGACCGTGCACATCGTCCGCACGGCGACGGACGACCTGAAGGGCGTCTGGCGGGTGGGGCGGGCGCTGGCCACCGGGTCGCTGCCGCTCGACCGGCTCGCCCGGCCCTTCGGGGACGACCCCCGCGACCGTGCCCTCCACGGCGTGCCGGGCGGGCTCGCGCGCCAGCTCGTCGGCTTCTGCGCGGTCGGGGTGCTCTCCACGCTCTTCTATCTGCTGCTGTACTCCGCCCTCCGGGCGGGCCTTGGACCCCAGTTCGCCAACGCGGGCGCGCTGCTGATCTCGGCCGTGGCCAATACGGCGGCCAACCGGAGGTTCACCTTCGGAGTCCGGGGCCTGGACCGTGCCGTACGACACCAGGCGCAGGGCCTGGTCGTGTTCGGCATCGGCCTCGCCCTTACCAGCGGCTCGCTGGCCGCGCTCGGAGCGGCCGCGGGCCATCCGTCCCACGGCACGGAACTGGCGGTGCTGATCGCCGCCAACCTCGCGGCGACGGTGCTGCGGTTCCTGCTCTTCCGTGCCTGGGTCTTCCCGGACCGGCGCGAGGCCCCGGCGCCCGGTGGCCTCGGGCATCCGGATCGCCCCAGCCCGCGCGACGACGCGTATGCCCACCCCGCGCACGGCCACCACCCCTGTGCCGACGAACCGAGGAACGCACGATGACGACGACCTACGACCTGCACGACGGCGGGCCGCACGACGGCGGGGCTCCGCCGCGCGCCGCCGCGCCGGCGGCCACGCGGACGGCCCGGCTGTGGCGCGGCCGGTCCGAGGACGCCCCCTGGGTCAGGCCGGCGCTGCTGGCCCTGCTCCTGGTCACGGGCGTGCTCTACGCCTGGAACCTCGGCGCCTCCGGATACGCCAACTCCTTCTACTCCGCGGCCGTCCAGGCCGGCAGCGAGAGCTGGAAGGCCTTCTTCTTCGGCTCGTCCGACGCCGGGAACTCCATCACCGTCGACAAGCCGCCCGCCGCGCTCTGGCCGATGGCCCTGTCCGTGCGGTTCTTCGGACTCGGTTCGTGGCAGATCCTGCTGCCCGAGGTGCTGATGGGTGTCGGGACGGTCGCCCTCGTGTACGCGGCGGTGCGCAGGCGCTTCAGCGCCGCCGCCGGGCTGGTCGCGGCGCTGGTGCTCGCGCTCACCCCGGTCGCCGCGCTGATGTTCCGCTACAACAACCCGGACGCGCTGCTCGCGCTGCTGCTGACCGTCACCGTGTACTGCGTCCTGCGCGCCCTGGAGGACGCGCGGACCAAGTGGCTCGTGTGGGCGGGCGTCGCGGTCGGCTTCGCCTTTCTGACGAAGACCCTCCAGGCCTTCCTGGTCCTGCCGCCGACGGCACTGGTGTACGCGGTGTGCGCGCCGACCACCCTGCGGCGCAGGCTCGGGCAACTATGCCTCGCCACCGTCGCGTTGACCGTGTCCGGCGGCTGGTGGGTGGCGATCGTCGAGCTGTGGCCGGCGGCCTCGCGCCCGTACATCGGCGGCTCGCAGACCAACAGCTTCCTGGAACTGACCTTCGGCTACAACGGCCTCGGCCGGATCAACGGAGACGAGGTCGGCAGTGTCGGCGGCGGCCGGGCTCCGGCGGGTGTCGACGCGCCGATGCGGGCCGGCGGCGGCTGGGGAGAGACCGGCATCGGCCGGATGTTCAACGACTCCGTCGGCGGTCAGATCTCCTGGCTGCTCCCGGCCGCGCTGCTGCTGCTCGTCGCGGGCCTCGTCGTCACCTGGCGGGCGGGGCGCACCACCGGGACGGTCGAAGGGATGGCCCGGGCTTCGTTCCTGGTGTGGGGTGGGGCGCTGCTGTCGACGCTGGCGGTCTTCAGCTTCATGGCCGGCATCTTCCACGAGTACTACACGGTGGCCCTGGCCCCGTACATCGCCGCTCTCATCGGCATGGGCGTCACCGTCCTGTGGGAGGAGCGCGCGAGGCTGCTCGCGGCGGTGGTGCTGGCCGGGACGGTGGCGATGACCGGCTGGTGGGCGTTCGTCCTGCTCGGCCGGACGCCCGACTACCTGCCCTGGCTGCGCTGGGCGGTGCTCGTCGGCGGGATCGTGGCGGCTCTCGCGCTGCTGGTCGCGGGGCGGGCGGGCCGGCTCGGCAGGCGGCTCGCGCTGGGCGCCGCCGGGCTCGGCCTGGCGTCGGCGCTCGCGGGGCCTCTCGCGTACACGTTGACGACCGTGTCCGGGGGGAGCAGCGGCTCGATCATCACGGCGGGTCCGGCGTCGGCGCGGGGCGGCCCGGGCGGCATGCGCATGGGCGGTGGGCCGGTGTTCTACGGAGCTCCGGGGCAGGGGACGCCTGGGCAGGGCCGGTTCCCGGCGCCGGGGGGCGGCCCGCAGGCTGCTCCCCAGGGCCAGACGCCCCCACAGGGCCAGGGAGTCGGGCAGGGTCAGGGGCCCGGCCAGGGCCCCGCTCAAGGGCGGGCCGGGACCGGAATGCGCCCCGGGGATGACGGTGGGCGCTCCGGCGGCGGTCCGGGCGGCCTTCTCGACACCACCGAGCTCGGTGCCGCGACGAAGAAGAAACTGATGGAGAACGCGGACGCCTACACCTGGGTCGCCGCGACGTCCCCCTCCCAGAAGGCGGCCGGGTACCAACTGGCCACCGGGAAGCCGGTCATGCCGATCGGCGGCTTCAACGGCAGCGACCCGTCGCCGACGCTCGCCCGGTTCAAGCAGTACGTCGCGGACGGGGAGATCCACTACTTCATCCCCGGCAGTGGCGGGATGCGGACGGCGCAGGGCGAGAGCCCCGGGAGCGGGATCAGCGCCTGGGTCGAGGCCACGTTCACGAAGGTCACGGTCGACGGGGTCACGCTCTACGACCTGACCCGGAAGGCGTGACTCCGGCGGAGTCCCGGCCCGGGGCCCGGGGATGAGTTCCGCCTCCGCGAAAAACTCCTGTACGGCGTAAGGGAAACCCTTGTACGGTGTATGGCGATCGGGTCCCATACACCGTACAAGGAGCGTGCATGACGGCGACGACAGCCGAGACCGACACCCCCGCCCCGAGCGGCGGCCACCCGCAGCGCTGGCTGATCCTCGGCGTCATCTGCCTCGCCCAGCTCACCGTGCTGCTCGACAACACCGTCCTCAGCGTCGCGATCCCCTCCCTCACCAGGGAACTCGACGCCTCCACCTCCGACATCCAGTGGATGATCAACGCATACTCGCTGGTCCAGTCGGGCCTGCTGCTCACCGCCGGCAGCGCCGCCGACCGCTACGGCCGCAAGCTGATGCTCATCTCCGGCCTCGCGGTCTTCGGCATCGGCTCACTGGCGGCCGGACTCGCCCAGAGCTCCACGCAGCTCATCGCGGCCCGCGCCGGCATGGGCATCGGCGGGGCGCTGCTGATGACCACGACCCTCGCCGTCGTCGTCCAGATCTTCGACGACAGTGAGCGGGTGAAGGCCATCGCGCTGTGGTCGACGGTCAGTTCGCTGGGCTTCGCCGCCGGGCCGCTGATCGGCGGCGTCATGCTCGACCACTTCTGGTGGGGCGCGATCTTCCTCATCAACATCCCGGTCGCGGTCGTCGGTCTTCTCGCCGTCGCCGCGCTCGTCCCCGAGTCCAAGCACCGGCAGGGCGCCCGCCCCGACCTGCTCGGCGCGCTGCTCTCCACCATCGGTATGACCGCCGTCGTGTACGCGATCATCTCCGGCCCCGGCCACGGCTGGACGTCGGGCCAGGTGCTGGGCGCGGGAGCGGTCGGTCTGCTGGTCCTCGGGGCCTTCACGCTCTGGGAGCTGCGCACCCCGCACCCGATGCTGGACATGCACTTCTTCCGCAACCAGCGCTTCGTCGGCGCGGTCGCGGGCGCGATCCTGGTCGCCTTCGGCATGACCGGCTCGCTCTTCCTGCTCACCCAGCACCTGCAGTTCGTGCTCGGGTACGGGCCGCTGGACGCCGGTCTTCGGACGGCGCCGCTCGCACTGACCGTCGTGGCCCTCAACCTCACCGGGGTCGGCGCGCGGCTGCTGCCAAAGATCGGCACCCCCTGGACCATCGCCCTCGGCATGGCCCTGGTCGCGGCCGGACTCGCCGCCATCGCCCTGCTCGGCGGACAGCACGGCTACGGCGGGATGCTGCTCGGACTCGTCGTCATGGGCGCGGGCGTGGCCCTGTCCATGCCGGCCATGGCCAACGCGATCATGAGCGCGATACCGCCGGAGAAGGCGGGCGTCGGCGCGGGCATCAACGGCACGCTGGCGGAGTTCGGCAACGGACTCGGAGTGGCCGTCCTCGGAGCCGTACTGAACTCCCGCTTCGGCGCGCTCGTATCCGTCTCCGCGGCCTCCCTCCCGGCGGCGCTCGCCGCGGCGGACGGGCCGGCCGAGCGGGAGCGGATCGCCGACGCCTTCGCCTCGGGCCTGGAGACGAGCCAGCTGGTCGGGGCGGCGGCCGTCCTCGCGGGCGGTCTGCTGGCGGCGCTGCTGCTGCGCCGGGCGGAGAGGAGCGGGACGGCGAGGAACGGGGTGGGGAAGGCGGCGGCATAGCATCGGGAGCCAGCAGCGAGGAGGAGTGCCATGGGGTCGGCAGCCGACCGTACGAAACGCCCGGCGGCCCGGTCGAGTGTGTGGCTGGACGGCAAGGGCCGGCGCGGCCGCAAGGCCGACCAGCCCTCCGCACTCGACCTGGACAGGATCACGGCGACGACGGTGCGGCTGCTGGACGCGGAGGGCCTCGGCAAGTTCTCGATGCGGCGGCTCGCCGCCGAGCTGAACGTCACCGCGATGTCCCTCTACTGGTACGTCGACACCAAGGACGACCTGCTGGAGCTGGCGCTCGACGAGGTCTTCGGAGAGGTGGCCCTCCCCGACACGTCCGACGCCGAGAACTGGCGCGGGCAGCTGCGGGAGCTGGCCACCGGCTACCGGGGCGTCCTGGTGAAGCACCCCTGGGTCTCCCAGCTGGTGGGCAGCTTCCTCAACATCGGCCCGTACGCGACGGCCTTCGGCCGCAGCGCCCAGCGGGTCCTGCGCAACACCGGCCTGCCGCCGCACGGCCAGATGGGGGGACTCTCGGCGGTCTTCCAGTTCGTGTACGGGTTCGGCACGGTGGAGGGCCACTTCATCGCGCACTGCGCCGGCGCCGGGGTCAGCCAGGACGAGTACGTCGCGCAGGCCATGGGTGCGATCGGGGAACAGCCCGAGCTCGCGAAGGACTTCGAGGAGGCGGCGGCGCTGATGGAGGCGGGGGGCGGCGGCTCGGTGGAGGAGAAGCGCGAGCGCGACTTCGTCTACGCGCTGGACATCCTCGTCAAGGGCATCGAGGCGATGCGGGAGACGGACTAGGCCCCGACGGCCGTTCTCACGGCCCGGCCCCGCCCCGCCCCCAGCGGCCGGGCCGCCCGCCCGCTGCAACCCGGCTCCGGCGGCCGGGCCGCCCGCCCGCCTCCCCTAGAGCGCCGGCAGGTTCCCCTGGACCGCCTGGATGTCGAGTTCCACCTTCAGGGTCGTTCCGATCGCCGAGATGCCCGCCTGCACCACTTGGTTGTAGTTCATCGCGAAGTCGTCCCGGCGCAGCTCGGCCGTCGCGCGGAACGCCGCCCGTACCCCGCCCCACGGGTCGGGCCCGGTGCCCAGATACACGAGGTCCAGGGGCACTTCACGTACGACACCGTGCAGTGACAGGTGACCGTGCACCGTCCAGCGGTCGGGACCGGACGAGGTCAGGGCGGTCGAGGTGTAGGTGATCTGCGGGAACGCGTCCACGTCCAGGAAGTCCGGCGACTTCAGGTGCTTGTCGCGCATTCCGTTGCCCGTGTCGATCGAGGCCGCCTCGATCACCGCGTCGACCCGCGACCGCTCCAGGTCCTCCCCGTTCCCGGCGATCTCGATACGGCCGCCGAACTCGGTGAACCGGCCGCGCACACTGGAGATCCCCAGGTGCTGGGCGACCGCCGCCACCGTCGAGTGCACCGGGTCGATCGACCAGAGACCCGGCGGCGGCAGCTCGGCACCGCCCCGGCGGGCCAGGACGACCGTGCCCACATCGGCCCGGCCGCTCGCCGTGACCAGCGCGGTCTGCGCGGCGGGGGCGTAACCGACGGCCGTCACGATCACCGTGTACGGGCCCGGCGCGAGCGCCACATCGGCCCTGACCAGGCCCTCGGTATCGGCGGCCGCCCGCAACACCTGCGTACCGGTCATGTCGGTCATCGTCACGACCGCGTGCTGGAGCGCCCAGCCGTCCCGCGTCCGAACCTGTGCGTGCAGTCCCATCCCGTATCTCTCCTCGCGCAGAAAAAACGGGGCGGCAGGCCGTCCCCTGCCTGCCGCCCCGGAACCCGCGGGCGTCCGCTCGAAGCGCCCGCGGGGGTCGGATCACTCGCCGGGGTGGGCGAGTGCGATGTCGTGGCCGTCCACACCGCGGCCGGCCACGGTCAGGGTCCCGGCCACCGGCGGATAGCCGGTCGCTATGACCGTGTACTCGCCCGCGTCCAGGTCGGCGAACGCGTAAGCGCCGTCGGAACCGGTCGTCGCCGTGGAGACGACGTTCCCCGCCGCGTCGAGCAGGGTCACCCGGGCGTCGGCCAGCGGAGCGTGGTCGCCGCCCGCCCGGACCGTGCCGCGCACCAGCGCGCCGGCCTGCAGCGCCGCCTCGATCCGGGTCACGCCCTGGCCGCCGATCTCCACCGGCAGGGCCAGCGGTCGGTAGCCCTCGGCGTTGACCGCGACGGTCACGGAGCCCGGGACGAGCTCGGCGAAGGAGAAGACGCCGTCCTCGGCGGACTTCCCGGTCGCCAGCACATCGCCGCGCACATCCGTGACGATCACCATCGCGCCGTCCACCAGTGAGCCACCGGCCGCCGCGACCACGACACCGGTCAGTCCGCTCGTACCGGAGAGCAGGATGTCGTAGGCCAGCGGCTCGTCACCGACGACCACCGTGGACGCCTGCGGCTGAAAGCCGTCGGCGGAGGCGATCAGCACGTACGAGCCGGTGCCGGGCGCGTACAGCGTGTAGACGCCGTCGGCCGGAGCGACCGCGCGGCCCAACTGCCGTCCGCCCAGCGAGATCAGGGTGACGGCGGCGCCCGGGAGGGGCGTGCCCTCGGCGGTGCGGACCGCGCCACGGACGGCGATGCCGTTCACCGGAGCCGCGGTGGCGGCCGGAGCCGACGCCGGGAGCTCCGCGGTCTTCTCGTCCGACTTCTCGCCCGCCTTCGCGACGGTCTTCTCGAGGGACTTCTCCTCGGGGGTCACCGAACTGCTCTTCAGCGCCACCTCCTTGATGAACAGGGTCACCAGGAACGCCAGCAGCGCGAAGGGCGCCGACCAGAGGAAGACGTCCGCCACACCGTGGCCGTACGCGCTCTCCATCACCGTACGGATCGGCGCGGGCAGCGCGTCCAGGTCCGGGATGCCGCCGCCGCCCGTGCCGCCGTGGCCCATCGCCGCGCCCTGCGGGCCGAGCTCCGCGAGCCCGTCCTTGACGTACTTCGTCACCCGGTTGGCGAGCACCGCGCCCAGCGCCGAGACGCCGACGGCGCCGCCGAGGGACCGGAAGAAGGTGACCACCGAGGAGGCCGCGCCGAGGTCGGCGGGGGCCACCTGGTTCTGGGTGCAGAGCACCAGGTTCTGCATCATCATGCCGAGGCCGAGGCCCATGACCGCCATGAAGACGGCGATCTGCCAGTACTCGGTGTCGTAGCGGATGGAGCCGAGCAAGCCCAGGCCCGCCGTCACCAGCACACCGCCGCTGACCAGCCACGCCTTCCACTTGCCGGTCTTGGTGATGATCATGCCGGAGGCGGTGGACGAGACGAACAGGCCCGTGATCATCGGGATGGTCATCACGCCGGACATCGTCGGCGACTTGTCCCGGGCCAGCTGGAAGTACTGGCTGAAGAAGACCGTGCCCGCGAACATCGCGACACCGACGAAGAGCGAGGCGAGCGAGGCCAGGGTGATCGTGCGGTTGCGGAACAGCCGCAGCGGGATGATCGGCTCACTGGCCTTCGACTCGACGAGGACGAAGAGCGCGCCGAGCACGACCGCGCCGCCGACCATCGCGGCCGTCTGCCACGACATCCAGTCGTACTTGTCACCGGCGAAGGTGACCCAGATCAGCAGCAGCGAGACCGCAGCGCTGATCACCAGGGCACCCGCCCAGTCGACCTTCACCTGCCGCTTCACGACCGGAAGCTTCAGGGTCTTCTGGAGGACGAGCAGCGCGATGAGCGCGAACGGCACGCCGACGTAGAAGCACCAGCGCCAGCCGAGCCAGTCGGTGTCGGTGATGACCCCGCCGAGCAGCGGGCCGCCGACGGTCGCCACGGCGAAGGTGGCACCGAGGTAACCGCTGTACCGGCCGCGCTCACGCGGCGCGATCATCGCGGCCAGGATGATCTGGGAGAGGGCGGTGAGACCGCCGACACCGATGCCCTGGACGACCCGGCAGGCGATGAGCATGCCGGTGTTCTGGGAGAGACCGGCGACGACCGAGCCCGCCACATAGATGACCAGGGCGACCTGGACGAGCAGCTTCTTGGAGAAGAGGTCGGCCAGCTTGCCCCAGAGCGGGGTGGTGGCGGTCATCGACAGCAGGGCAGCGGTCACGACCCAGGTGTAGGCGCTCTGGGTGCCGTCGAGGTCCTTGATGATCTCGGGCAGGGCGTTGGAGACGATCGTCGACGAAAGGATGGCGACGAACATGCCGAGCAGCAGCCCGGACAACGCCTCCATGATCTGCCGGTGGGTCATCGGAGCGCCGTCGGCGGAGCTGTGCCCACCGTGCCTGGCGTGGCCGCCCCGCACACCGGTGGGTAGGGGCCTCCCCTCCGAAGGTTGGGGAATGGTCGTAGCCATGAACTTCCTTCGTCTCTAAGTCTGGGGTGCTGATGTACGGGTGGCGTGGGCCCGGCAGTCGCCGAACGAGTCGCGGAGACGGCCCAGCAGGGTGGTGAGCCGTTCGACGTCGTCGTCGGACCACTCGGTGAGCGTGCGGGCGAACATCTCCCGTACTCGGCGGTCGAGTTCGGTGAGCATGTCCCGGCCCGCGGGGGTGAGCCGGAGGATGCGCGAGCGCTTGTCGGCCGGGTCGGGCAGACGCTCGATCCAGCCGCGCTCGGCGACATGTGCCACATGACGGCTGCTGACCGACATGTCGACGGCCATCAGCTCGGAGAGCCGGCTGATCCGCATGTCGCCGTGGTGGTCGAGCAGGGTCAGGACGGCGGCGGAACCACCCGGGCACTCGGCGGGCAGGGTCCGTGCGAGTCCCCGCTTCACGGCGCCGATGGCACTCAGCTGCCGGGCGAGGTTCTCGTACCGACTCTGTTCGGCCATCCGAGAGCACCCTTCTCCATCTTGTTGCTTAGGGCAACCATAGAAGCTGTTGGTTGCTACAGGCAAACTAAAAAGGGGCGAAGGGTCTTAAAAAAGTGGCAAAGGAGCTCAGGAGCGTGCGGGGGTTGGGCCGGAACCCCAGGTTCGCTAGGGTCCTGCCCCATGGCACACAACCCCCACGCACCGCAGGGTCAGGGCCCCGAGGGCTCCTACGACCCCTCCGGCAGCACGCAGATGTTCCGCGCCTTCGTCGACGAGGGCACCCCCCAGCGACAGCAGCAGGCTCCGGCGCCGGCCGGACCCCGTGTCGGAGTGATCGCCGGTGTGGTCGCGCTCGTGGTGGTCCTCGCCGCGGTCGCCTGGCTCGCCTTCAGCTAGGTCACTTCCATACGGCGGTGACGCGCCGGGTGTCCACGTGCATCCCCAGCGGCACCCGCCAGGCGTCCACGCAGACGGTGTACGTCTTCTTCTTCACCGCCCCCGCCGCGATCGGCGCGGGCAGGGCCTGGGCCGACTGGATCGTCGCCCAGTCGACGCCGAGCGCGCCGATGATGTGCGTCGCGAAGGTGACCGTGCCCGAACGCACCGGTGAGCCACCGGTGTTGCGGAACTCCACGGTCACCTTCTCGCACCAGCGCCGGTCCGCGTCCGCGAGCACCGGGGTACTGATCGTCAGCGCGGCGGGCCGCGGCGGAGTCGTCGCGGGGGGCTTGGTCGGGGGCGGGCTGGTCGCCGGTGGACGGGTCGCGGGCGCGGTCGGGCCGGGTGCCGTCGTCCCCGGTGAGCCGGGAGATCCTGAAGCGCCCGGTGTGCCGGGGAGCGGTGCTGTGGAACCAGGGGCGCCAGTGGCTCCCGTTCCGGGCGGCTGGAGCGCCGGGCCTCCCGGGCCGCCGCCGATGCCCGTACCGCCATGCGCACCGGTCGTGCCGCCGCCTCCGGTCGTGCCGCCCACACCGCTCCGCGCGGACGGCGAGGAGGACGACGAGGACGAGGACGTCGTGGAGCCGTCCAGCGGCTCCAGGACCACCTTGCCCGACGGCGGCACCGCCGCCCCCGGTGGGGCTCCGGCGGCGCCGACCGCCGCGTAGCCGTCCCCGTCACCGCTCCCGCCGCACGCGGTCAGCGCCCCGCAGAGGCAGAGCGCGACCGTGGCCAGACCCGTCCTTCGCATCGCGCCAGTGTGGCTGACGAAGCGTCAGTTAGGAAGCGGCAGCGTTTACTTCACTCGCCGATCAGGCCCTCGCGCAGCTGGGTCAGGGTCCGGGTGAGGAGCCGCGACACATGCATCTGCGAGATGCCGACCTCCTCGCCGATCTGCGACTGCGTCATGTTGGCGAAGAAGCGGAGCATGATGATCTGCCGTTCCCTGGGCGGGAGTTTGGCCAGCAGGGGCTTGAGGGATTCGCGGTACTCGACGCCCTCGAGCGCCATGTCCTCGTACCCGAGCCGGTCGGCGAGCGAGCCCTCGCCGCCGTCGTCCTCGGGGGAGGGGGAGTCCAGCGACGAGGCCGTGTAGGCGTTGCCCACCGCGAGCCCGTCGACGACGTCCTCCTCCGACACGCCCAGTACGGCGGCGAGTTCGGGGACGGTGGGGGAGCGGTCCAGCTTCTGGGCCAGTTCGTCGCTGGCCTTCGTCAGCGCCAGCCGCAGCTCCTGGAGCCGGCGCGGCACCCGCACCGACCACGAGGTGTCGCGGAAGAACCGCTTGATCTCGCCGACGACGGTCGGCATCGCGAACGTCGGGAACTCCACGCCGCGTTCGCAGTCGAACCGGTCGATCGCCTTGATCAGGCCGATCGTGCCGACCTGGACGATGTCCTCCATCGGCTCGTTGCGACTGCGGAAGCGGGCCGCCGCGTACCGCACCAGCGGGAGGTTGAGCTGGATGAGGGTGTCGCGTACGTAGGTGCGCTCCGGGCTGTCCTGTTCGAATGCCGCCAGCCGCAGGAACAGGGCGCGGGACAGCGTGCGGGTGTCGATGGCTTCCGAAGAGCCGACAGGCGTAGGGCCGATAGGTGCCGCGGGCTCGTGCGACGCACGCGTGAGCACCTTCGAGCTGCCCTGTTCTACGGACATGCCACCCCCTTGAGGTCGCGGACGGTCGCGGTGGCCGCGACCATCGGAGGAACGCAGCCTCCACCTGAATACCGGAGGCGGGGCTGCGGCAAACGCGGTTCCCGCAGAATGTCACATGTCGGCAACACGCTGTAGTGACATGTCGACAAGGTGAAGGTGGATTCGCGCAGGAAACAGGGGGTGTGGGCCTCTTCGGGCCCCTCGAAACTACTCCGAACCGGTCTACCCGTTTCAGCTATGCCTCGATCCGATTTGCGGATCTCAACCGGGCGAAGCTGCGGGCGAGGAGCCTTGACACATGCATCTGCGAGACGCCGAGCTCCTGGCTGATCTGAGACTGGGTCAGGTTGCTGTAGTAGCGCAGCATCAGGATCCGCTGTTCGCGCTCGGGCAGTTGTACGAGCAGATGCCGTACGAGATCGCGGTGTTCGACGCCGGCGAGGGCCGGGTCCTCGTAGCCGAGGCGGTCGAGCAGCCCCGGCAGGCCGTCGCCCTCCTGCGCGGCCTCGAGCGAGGTCGCGTGATAGGAACGCCCCGCCTCGATGCAGGCCAGGACCTCGTCCTCGGAGATCTTCAGCCGCTCGGCGATCTCGGCCGTCGTGGGGGTGCGGCCATGAGCCGTCGTCAGGTCCTCGGTGGCACCGCTGACCTGGACCCACAGCTCGTGCAGCCGCCGGGGCACGTGCACGGTCCGTACGTTGTCCCGGAAGTACCGCTTGATCTCGCCGACCACGGTCGGCATCGCGAACGTCGGGAACTGCACGCCCCGGTCGGGATCGAACCGGTCGATCGCGTTGATCAGACCGATGGTGCCGACCTGGACGACGTCCTCCATCGGCTCGTTGCGGGAGCGGAAGCGGGCCGCCGCGTAGCGCACCAGGGGCAGATTCGCCTCGATCAGGGCGCCGCGCACCCGGTGGTGCTCCTGGGTGCCCGGTTCCAGGGTCTTGAGCTGGCCGAAGAGGACCTGGGTGAGAGCCCGGGTGTCCGCGCCCCGGCCCTGGGGTCTGGGGCGGCCCGCGGCCTCGTCGGTGGCCTCGCCGGTGCCCTGCTCGGTCCTCGGGGCCTGGCTCCTCGCCGTCTCGTTCTCGCTGGTCTCGTTCTGGGGCGGCACCTGAGGCGCAGTACTGGCCGGCACGTTCACGCCACCCCTTTGTGGTTCACGATCTGGTCAACTACGGTCCACTCATCCATCAAAAGCGGTCATAGCATCACAAGACATGTCCACTGTGTGCAAGCACCTCATAACGTCGTGTTGACGGCATGAGGGTTCTTAAACCACAAAACACCCCTCACCATGATGGTGAGGGGCGGCGGCAGGAGGAAAGGGCGGCGGGGAGCCGTGGATCAGAACTCGTAGTCCGCGATCACCCAGGTGGCGAACTCGCGCCACTGTCCGGCGGCGGCCTGGTGGTCGGGGTGCTCGAGGTACCGCTTCAGCGCATCGGTGTCCGCGACCGCCGAGTTGATGGCGAAGTCGTACGCGATGGGCCGGTCGGTGATGTTCCAGGCGCACTCCCAGAACTCCAGCTCCGGGATGGCCCCGTCGAGCGCCCGGAAGGCCTCGACGCCGGCGACCACGCGCGGCTCGTCGCGCTCCACACCTTCGTTGAGCTTGAAGAGAACGAGGTGACGGATCACGGGGGGACTCCTACCTGATGAGCTCAGTCATGAACTCGCCGACGGCCTTCGCGGCGCTGGAAATACCCTCGAAGCCTATCTGGACCAGGTCGGCCGCCTCCTTGGGGGAGGTAATGATCGTGTACAGCACAAAGACGACCAGTATGTACAGCGTGACCTTCTTCGCCTGCACCATCTTCTGCCTCCCCTGCGCGGTCGCGTGAGTCTAGCTGAGCGTTTCCGGACCAAGGCGGGTGCGCAGGACGGGTGAACAGGCGAAGGGCCCCGACGCCTTGCGCCGGGGCCCTTCCAAGAGAGCGGTAGCGGAGGGATTTGAACCCTCGGTGACTTGCGCCACACTCGCTTTCGAGGCGAGCTCCTTCGGCCGCTCGGACACGCTACCGAGAGAGAGCTTAGCCCAAAGGTGCCCGTGCGCAGAAATCCGTATCGATCAGCGCGTCAGCGGTCTCGGAAGAAGCGTGTGAGCTGGGCCGCGCACTCCTCGCCGAGCACGCCCAGGACGACCTCGGGGCGGTGGTTGAGGCGGCGGTCGCGGACGACGTCGAAGAGCGAGCCCGCGGCGCCCGCCTTCTCGTCCAGCGCCCCGAACACCACCCGCTCCACGCGCGCCTGCACGAGCGCGCCCGCGCACATCACGCACGGCTCCAGGGTGACGACGAGCGTGCAGCCGGTCAGCCGCCACTCGCCGTGGGCCGCGGCGGCCCGGCGCAGCGCCAGGACCTCCGCGTGAGCGGTCGGATCGCCGGTCGCCTCCCGCTCGTTGTGCCCGGTGGCGAGGACCCTGCCGTCCGGGGACAGCACGACCGCGCCGACCGGCACATCGCCGGCCAGCGCCGCTCGTTCGGCCTCTTCGAGTGCGAGGCGCATCGGCGCCCGCCAGGGATCCCGTACGGGATCCGGCGCGGGGGCGGTGGTGGAGCCGTGCTCCGATGCGTGGTCGGGGCCGGGCTTGGGGTGGGGAACTGCTTCTCGCACTAGCGGACGGACTCCAGTACTTCGGCGGCCCCCAGGGCGTCGGAGATCTCCGACAGGGCGTCGGTGTCGAGTGCCAGCAGGTCCTTCTCGGACAGTCCCAGGTCCCTCAGGATCTCCCGGTCGCCGACCGGTGCCGCGGGCACGGCATCGGCCGCGACGTCCGGCCCGTCCTCGTCGTCTTCGGTGGCGTCAGCGTCCGGTTCTCCGTCCTCCGTACCGTCGAGGTCCAGTGCGTCCAGGTCGGGCTCGCCGTCCCGGTCCGCGCCGAGCAGTTCATTGGTGAGGATCTCCCCGTACGAGGAGCGGGCGGCCGACGCCGCGTCCGACACATAGATACGGGGGTCCTCCTCGCCCTCCACACGGACGAGACCGAACCAGGCGTCCTCCTGCTCGATGTAGACGAGGACCACGTCCTCGTCCACCGAGGCCTCGCGGGCCAGGTCGGTCAGATCCGACAGGGTCTCCACGTCGTCGAGCTCTGTATCGCTCGCTTTCCACCCGTCTTCGGTGCGCGCGAGCAGTGCGGCCAGGTACACCGTGACTCTCCCACTGATCAGAGGTGTGACGATCCGGCGGCGCCTGCTTGAAGTGCCCCGCCCAATCGGCATCGTGGCAGAAACCTCGCCTTCAGGAGAGGTCTTCCGCTCTTGCGTCGTGCATCAGTCTGAGCTCATGGCCCCTTGGGGCCCTCGCCATGGGCTCACCAGCGGAAAGTGCGCATCCGCATCGCCTGACGCATCCGGGCCGCCCGGGCCCGCCGTGGCTGGACCCGGTCGCGCAGTGCTTTGGCCTCGTGCAGATCACGCAGGAACTGCGCGCGGCGCCGCCTGCGCTCCACGGCGCTCTCGTACTCTTCCTCGTCCCGGTCCGACATAACGCACCACCCCAAGGCTGGGTCCGTCTGACCCCACCTTCCCTCCAGGGCATGGGTTGATGCCAGTCCCGGTTAGTGTGGACGACATGCGGATCCATGTCGTCGACCACCCGCTGGTGGCGCACAAACTCACCACGCTGCGCGACAAGCGCACCGACTCCCCGACCTTCCGGCGCCTCGCCGACGAGCTGGTCACCCTGCTCGCGTACGAGGCCACCCGGGACGTGCGCACCGAGCAGGCCGACATCCAGACCCCGGTGGCCGCGACGACCGGCGTGAAGCTGTCGTACCCGCGTCCGCTGGTGGTGCCGATCCTGCGGGCGGGTCTCGGCATGCTGGACGGCATGGTGCGGCTGCTGCCGACCGCCGAGGTGGGCTTCCTCGGCATGATCCGCAACGAGGAGACGCTGGAGGCGTCGACGTACGCGTCCCGGATGCCGGAGGACCTCTCCGGGCGCCAGGTGTACGTCCTCGACCCGATGCTGGCCACCGGCGGCACGCTCGTCGCGGCGATCCAGGAGCTGATCAAGCGCGGCGCCGACGATGTGACCGCGGTCGTGCTGCTGGCGGCGCCGGAGGGCGTCGCGGTCATGGAGCGCGAGCTGGCCGGCACGCCGGTGACGGTCGTGACGGCCAGCGTGGACGAGCGCCTCAACGAGCACGGCTACATCGTGCCGGGCCTCGGCGACGCGGGTGACCGGATGTACGGGACCGCCGACTAGGGCGTCTCTCCCCGTCCCACCGGCACCCGTCTCGCCGGCCCTGGGCCACCTAGCACTTCTTCGACGGCGCGGGCGCGGGCCTGGTCAGTGCGACCAGGGCCGCGTCCGCCGTCGTCTTGGCGTCCAGCGCCTTGAAGGCCGTGCCGAGAATCAGGTCCACGTCCGCGGTCGGGCGGGGGTCCGTCTTGGTCGTGGCGCCCTTCAGCTGGGTGCCGAGGACGGTGAAGGCCCCCTTGGTGGCGTCGGCGGCGCCGAGCAGCATCCCGGTGCCGGGGACCTTCTTGTCGTAGGCGGGCGGGGCGTTTCCGACCTTGCCGATCGCGAAGCCACGCTTCTTCAGCTCGTCGGCGGTCGTTTTGGCGAGTCCGGCGCGGGGGGTCGCGTTGTAGACGTTGACCGTGATCTGGCCGGGCTTGGGCAGGGTGACGGCCGGGGCGGCGGGCGCGGCGGCCTTGGTCTTCTCGCACGCCTTGTGTCCGGCGGTCGCCCGTTTCTTCTGCGCGCCGCCGGAGAAGACGTCGACGACCTGCAGGGTCCCCCAGCCGGCGAGGCCGAGGGCGACCACGGCGGCGACGAGCACGAGCGCGATCCTGCGGCGGCGGTGGGGGCGGCGCATCCGCGGGAACGTCTTGCCCGTGATGCGGTACTTTCCGCCCATCCCTGGGGGAGTGAGCATGCTCATGGGCGCAGCGTAATGCGACGCGGTGACGATGCCTACTAAATGATCAATAGATCGCGTCCGGTCGAGCGGTATTAGGCCCCGAAAGGCCCAGCCGGCTCTCCGGTCAGTCCATCTCGAGGACGCGCGCGTGCAGCACCTGGCGCTGCTGGAGCGCCGCGCGCACGGCGCGGTGCAGCCCGTCCTCGAGGTAGAGATCGCCGTGCCACTTCACGACATGCGCGAAGAGGTCGCCGTAGAAGGTGGAGTCCTCGGCGAGGAGCGTCTCCAGGTCCAGCTGGCCCTTGGTGGTCACCAGCTGATCGAGGCGGACCGGGCGCGGCGCGACGTCCGCCCACTGCCGGGTGCTTTCCCGGCCGTGGTCGGGATAGGGCCGCCCGTTACCGATGCGCTTGAAGATCACACGGAAAGCCTACCGGGCAAGGGGTACCCGGCGCAGCCACGCGTGGCCAGTGCCATGCTGGTCAAACTCCCCTCAATCGGATCAAACCTGAGCGAACCGGAACGGGTGGGCCGCGATGAGCGACAGTGAGCCGATGCCGGACCTGCCCGGGCCCGCCGCGGAGATCGCCGCCGGATACTCCTTCGACGGGGACGCCCTCGACCTCGGCGCGCTGCTGTGGGACGGCGCGTGCCGCCCGGACGCCCGGATCCGCATCCCGCTGCCGATGCTCAACCGGCACGGCCTGGTCGCCGGCGCCACCGGCACCGGCAAGACCAAGACCCTCCAGCTCCTCGCCGAGCAGCTCTCCGCCCACGGCGTTCCGGTCTTCCTCGCCGACATCAAGGGCGACGTCTCGGGTCTCTCGGCGCCCGGAAAAGCGGGGGAGAAGGTCCGGGAGCGGGCCGCGGAGGTCGGCCAGGACTGGCGCGCGGCGGGCTTCCCGTGCGAGTTCTACGGCCTCGGCGGCGTCGGCCCCGGTATTCCGCTGAGGGCGACGGTGACCAGCTTCGGGCCCGTACTCCTCGCGAAGGTGCTCCAGCTCAACCGGACGCAGGAGCAGTCGCTCGGGCTGATCTTCCACTACGCCGACACCAAGGGCCTGGAGCTCATCGACCTGAAGGACCTGAGGGCCGTCGTCTCCTTCCTGGTGTCGGACGTCGGCAGGCCGGAGCTGAAGGGGATCGGGGGGCTCTCGACGGTCACGGCCGGGGTGATCCTGCGATCTCTCACGGCGTTCGAGCAGCAGGGAGCCGGGGGTTCTTCGGGGAGCCCGAGTTCGGCACGGGCGAACTCCTGCGGACCGCGCCGGACGGGCGGGGGCTGGTGTCCGTACTGGAGCTGCCCGCCGTACAGGACAAGCCGCAGCTCTTCTCCACGTTTCTGATGTGGCTGCTGGCGGACCTCTTCCACGATCTGCCGGAGGTCGGGGATGTGGAGAAACCGAAGCTCGTCTTCTTCTTCGACGAGGCGCATCTGCTGTTCAAGGGGGCGTCGAAGGCGTTCCTGGAGTCGATCACCCAGACCGTGCGACTGATTCGCTCGAAAGGGGTCGGCGTCTTCTTCGTGACCCAGACGCCGAAGGACGTACCCGGGGACGTGCTGGCCCAGCTGGGCAACCGGGTGCAGCACGCGCTGCGGGCGTTCACACCGGACGACGCGAAGGCGCTGAAGGCGACGGTGCGGACGTTCCCGAAGTCGGCGTACGACCTCGAGGAGCTGCTGACGGCTCTCGGCACCGGCGAGGCGGTGATCACCGTACTGAGCGAGAAGGGCGCCCCGACGCCGGTGGCGGCGACGCGTCTGCGGGCGCCGGTCTCGCGGATGGGGCCGATCGAGGCGGCGGCGCTGGAGCGGGCCGTGACGTCGTCGCCGCTGTACGGGAGGTACGCGGAGGCGGTGGACCGGGAGTCGGCGTACGAGAGGCTGACGGCGCCGGCCGCCTCGCGGGAGGAAGTGGCGCAGGCCGCCGAGCCACCGGCACGGGAACGCGCCCCGAAGGAGAAGAAGGACGAGTCGCTGGTGGAGCAGGTGGTGGAGAGCGGCATGTTCAGGTCGCTGGCGAGGTCGATCGGCACGCAACTGGGGCGGGAAATCTCCCGCTCCCTCTTCGGCACGGCGAGACGGCGCCGGTAGAGGCTTTCCCGCGACCGAACGGCACCGGCCGGGACCGCGCGCACCGGACAGGACCCCGCGCACCGAACGGGGCCGGCCCCCGGGAAGGCCACCCGCCGGCGTGGCGGGCCGCTCCCCCGGGGGCCGGGTGAAGAAGAGAGCCGCTACTCGGTGACCTCGTGGCCGTGGTCCTCGTGCAGACCGCCACCGCTGCCCGCGCCGCCGTCCGTCGGGACGGTGACCACGGGCTTGCGCAGGGAGCTCAGGTCGTGGGCGTAGGTGCCCACCGCGTGGGCGATCACGTCGATGTTGACGTCGAACGCCTTCATGTTGATGTTGCTGATCGTGTCGCCGGCGGCGTGGTAGTTCACGTCGTACGCGACGCCCGCCGTGCCGCCGAACTTCGCCGCCTGGGCCTCGGTCTTGATGCCCTCCGCGCCGGTGAACGTGCCGCCCGACGGGATGCCGACGCCGATGAACGGGCCGTAGTCCGAGCGGCCGGTGAAGTCCGTGCCCTCGTGGGGCGCGCCCTGCTTGTCCATGAACTCGTTGATGTCGCGCTCGAGTTGGGCCGAGCCCGCCGGGCCGGCCGGTGCGCCGACGCCGTCGGAGTTGTCGCCGTCGTAGACGAAGAGGCCGTAGTTCGGCGACGCGATCATGTCGAAGTTCAGGTAGAGCTTGATTTCCTTGCGGTCCAGCTCGCTCAGGTTCTCGACGTAGTGCTCGGAGCCCAGCAGGCCGTTCTCCTCGGCGGACCACCAGGCGAAGCGCACCTTGTTGGTGGGCTTCTCCTTGGTCGCGGCCAGCTTCAGGGCGACGTCGATCAGACCGGCGGAGCCGGATCCGTTGTCGTTGATGCCCGGGCCGGCGGTGACCGAGTCGAGGTGGGAGCCGAGCATCACGGTGTTGGCCGCGTTGCCGGTCTTCGTCTCGGCGAGGACGTTGTTGGTGGTGCGCTTCTCCTGGAGCTGACGGATCTCCAGCGAGATGTTCACCGGACCCTTGGCGAGGTCGGCGGCGAGCTTCTCGCCGTCCGCCTTGGTGACGCCGCCGGTGGGGATCTTGCCGTTCTCCGGCGCGGACAGCGTGCCGGAGAGGGCGCCGTCGGTGTTGTTGTAGATCACCGCGGCGACCGCGCCCGCCGCTGCCGCCTGTGCCTGCTTGTCGGCGAACGTGCAACCGCCGCGCTGGATCAGCGCGATCTTGCCGGTGAAGGCACCGGCGGCGTAGTCCGCCGGCTCGCAGCCGGTCGTGGCGTCCACCGGCACGGCGGCCAGGTCGGCCTTGATGCCGCCGGTCGGCGTCGACTTGGTGTACGTCATGGCCTTGACGTCGACGTCACGCGGCGAGGGCGTCACCACGGAGAGCTTCTCGGCCTGCGTCTGGGTGTAGATGAACTCGAACTTCTGGTACGAGACGTTGTATCCGGCCTTCGTCAGCAGCTGGTACACGTACGCGGCCGAGGCGTCGTGTCCGAGCGTGCCGGCGGCGCGGTTGCCGCCGGCCGAGTCGGCTATCTGCTGGAACTTCTGCAGGTGCTTGAACGCGTCCTTGGCGGACGCCCCGCGCACCAGCTTCTTGGACAGCTTCGCAGCGTCCTTTGCCGCGGCTTTCCCGGGGTCACGGGTGGCGGAGGCGGGGGAGGCGGATGCCAGCAGGAGCGGGGTGGCGAGTGCGGCTGCGGCCAGGGTGGCCACGGCTCTGCGATGCGATGCCTTCACAGAGGTCCTTCCCGATACGAGCGAGGTTGAAGGGAAGCTAGCGATCTCCAGGGCTCCTGTGAACAGATGTGCCACAACTCACGCGATATTTCGCAGTATTGACATCATTCCGCTGAAGATTTGGCTGCTTTTGCTGCCCGCTTGGCTTCTTGCTTGAACGCCCGCACCTTGGCGAGCGACTCCGGCCCGGTGATGTCGGCGGCCGACCGGTACGACCCCTCGTCGCCGTACGAACCCGCCGCCTCGCGCCAGCCCCCGGGTCGCACGCCGTACTGCTTGCCGAGCAGGGCCAGGAAGATCTGCGCCTTCTGCACACCGAATCCGGGCAGCGCCTTGAGCCTCGCCAGGAGCTCCTTCCCGTCGGCCACGTCCGCCCAGACGGCCTCGGCCTCACCGTCGTACTCGTCGACGAGGTACTGGCACAGCTGCTGCACCCGCTTCGCCATGGAGCCGGGGTAGCGGTGCACGGCCGGCTTGGCGGAGAGCAGCGCGGCGAAGGCCTCGGGGTCGTACGCGGCGATCTCCTGGGCGTCGAGATCGTCGCCGCCGAGGCGCTGGGCGATCGTGTACGGGCCGGAGAACGCCCACTCCATCGGCACCTGCTGGTCGAGCAGCATGCCGACGAGAGCGGCGAGGGGACTGCGGGCGAGCAGCGCGTCGGCCTCGGGCTGCTGGGCGAGGTGAATCGTCTTCGTCATGCTCCGATGATCTCGCCCGCGCACGGGTCGGGCGCGGCGAGTACCCGCGTACGGGTCCCTGCCCACCCGGGTCGCCGCCTCGCGCGTCCTGGGCGGGTGGAGCCGGTCAGGCCGCCGCACCGATCCGTACGGCCGGGTCCAGGCACCAGTCGAGGAGGGACGGCCAGGGGCCGTACCCCGCCTCCATGTCGAGGTGGGCACCGGTCGGTATCTCGTCGGTGTCGAGGCCGAGCGGGGCGCCGTAGTGGTGGACGGCTCCCTCGGGGCAGTACGGGTCGCGGTGCCCGGCGACCAGACGGGTCGGGGCCTTGAGACGCACCCCGGTGAGGTCCGGCAGTTCGAAGCCCTTGATCTCCGGGTACGCGCGCGTGACCGAGGGGGACGGCGGCGCGACGAGCAGGACGCGGTCGGCGGGCAGGTCGTCCGGAGTGCGGGCGGCGGCGTGGAGCCAGAGCAGGACGGCGAGGCTGTGGCAGATGACGACCCGCTCGCCCTCGGCGGGCGCGTCGAGCTCCCGGCGGAGGGCGGCGAGCCACCGGTCGAGCTCCGGCGCGTCCGGGTCGGGCAGTTGGGGGCGGCGCACGTCGTGGCCCAGCGCCGTGAGACGTTCGGCCAGCCAGTGCTGCCAATGGCCGTCGGGGCGGTGGTTCTGGAAGCCGTGGAGGATCAGAAAGTTCATGGAAGGATCGTCCCGTCCTTCTATTGAGCAGGTCCAGTTAATGTCTCTGCATGGATCCGGTAAGCGCTGCCTTCACAATCGACCTGCGGCGGCTCGGCGCGCTGCGGGAGCTGGACCGGCGGGGGTCGCTGGCGCGCACGGCCGAGGCGCTGCACCTGACGCCGTCCGCCGTCTCCCAGCAACTCGCCGCGCTCTCCCGTGAGCTGGGCGTACCGCTGATCGAGCGGCAGGGGCGGGGCGTCCGGCTCACGGGCCAGGCGCGCCTCGTCCTCCAGCACGCCGACCTGATCGCCGCCCAGGTGGAGCGGGCCCGGGCGGATCTCGCCGCCTGGGGAGAGGGGCGGCGCGGCACGGTGACCATCGGGGCGTTCTCCAGCGCGGTGTCGGGGCTGTTGCCGCCCGTACTGGCGGCGCTGGCCGCGCACCAACCCGATGTGACGGTCCGCGTGGTCGAGGCGGAGCCGCCGGACCTGTTCACCCGGCTGGACGCCGGCGAGGTCGATGTGGCGATCGCCGTGGACTTCGCGGCCGCCCCGCCGCACACCGACCGCCGCTACACCCGGATCGACCTGCTCACCGACGTCCTCGACGTGGCCCTCCCGGCGGGGCACCGGCTCGCCCGCCACGAGCGCGTGCCCCTGCGTGAACTCGCCACCGATCCCTGGATCGTGGGTGACGCCCGCAGCTGCTGCGGCGCCGTGACCCGTTCCGTCTGCGCGGCGGGCGGCTTCACCCCGGAGATCCGGCACGCCGTGAACGACTGGCAGTCCCTCGCCGCCCTGGTCGAGGCGGGCGCGGGCGTGGCCCTGATCCCCCGCCTGGTCCAGCCCCTGCACCGCCCGGGCCTGGTCCTGCGCCCGCCGACGGGACAGCCACCGGTCAGGAACGTCTTCGCGGCGGTGCGGACGGGGTCACAGGGAGACCCCGTACTCGCGTCCGTCCTCGATCACTTGAGGGGGCACGTGGCCTGACGCGTCCTGACGCTTCCCGAGGCGCCCTGACGCGCCCTGACGCGCCCTGACGCGCCCTGAGCGGGGACGCCGACCGGGTGAGTCCCGTCCCCGCGCGCCGACGTCCTCACTCGGGTGCCGCGACGTACTCCCGCAGGTGCCGCGCGGTCAACGTGTCGCCCTTCTCGACCAGTTCCGCCGGAGTGCCCGTGAAGACGACCAGGCCGCCGTCGTGCCCCGCCCCCGGGCCGAGGTCGATCAGCCAGTCCGCGTGGGCCATGACCGCCTGGTGGTGTTCGATCACGATCACCGTGTTCCCGTCGTCGACCAGGCGGTCGAGGAGAGCCAGGAGCTGGTCCACGTCGGCCATGTGAAGGCCGGTCGTCGGCTCGTCCAGGACGTAGGTGGCCGCCTTCTCCGCCATGTGGATGGCGAGCTTCAGTCGCTGGCGCTCGCCGCCCGAGAGGGTGTTGAGGGGCTGGCCGAGGCGGAGGTAGCCGAGACCGACGTCGTTCAGGCGGCCGAGGATCGTGTGGGCCTGCCCCGAGGGGAAGAAGTCGTAGGCCTCGGCCATGGACATGCCGAGAACCTCGCTGATGTTCTTGCCGCGCAGGGTGTAGGCGAGCACCTCGCTCGTGAAGCGCCGGCCCTCGCACTCCTCGCACACCGACGCGACCCCGGCCATCATCGCGAGGTCGGTGTAGACGAGCCCGATGCCGTCGCAGGTGGGGCAGGCGCCCTCCGAATTGGCGCTGAAGAGGGCGGCCTTGACGCCGTTGGCCTTGGCGAAGGCCGTACGGATCGGGCCCAGGAGCCCGGTGTACGTCGCCGGGTTGGAGCGCCGGGAGCCCCGGATCGGTGACTGGTCGGCGACGACGACCCCGTCCCGGCCCGGGAGGTTGCCGTGGATGAGGGAGCTCTTGCCGGACCCGGCGACGCCGGTGACCACGGTCAGTACACCCAGCGGGATCTCGACGCTCACGTCCCGCAGATTGTGCTGGGCCGCGTCCTTGATGGACAGAGCGCCCTTCGCCGGGCGGACACGGTCGCGCAGCCGCGCCCGGTGCTCCAGGTGCCGGCCGGTCAGCGTCCCGGACGCCCGCAGCCCCGGCACGTCCCCGCTGAAGCAGATCTCCCCGCCCGCGGCCCCCGCGCCGGGCCCGAGGTCCACCACATGATCGGCGATCGCGATGACCTCGGGCTTGTGCTCGACGACGAGGACGGTGTTGCCCTTGTCCCGCAGCCGCAGCAGCAGGTCGTTCATCCGCTGGATGTCGTGCGGGTGCAGCCCGGTGGTCGGCTCGTCGAAGACGTACGTGACGTCCGTGAGCGACGACCCGAGGTGGCGGACCATCTTCACCCGCTGCGCCTCGCCGCCGGAGAGGGTGGACGAGGGCCGGTCCAGGCTCAGATAGCCGAGACCGATCTCGACGAGCGAGTCGAGGAGCTGGCGCAGGCCGGCGAGCAGCGGCGCCACCGAAGGGTCCTCGATCCGCCGGACGAACGCCGCCAGGTCACTGATCTGCATCGCCGAGCACTCGGCGATGTTCACCCCGTCGATCGTCGACGACAGGGCCGCCGCGCTCAGCCGCGTACCGCCGCAGTCGGGACAGTCGGTGAAGACCACGGCCCGGTCGACGAACGCCCGGATGTGGGCCTGCATCGCGTCCCGGTCCTTGGCGAGGAGGGTGCGCCGGACCTTCACCAGGAGGCCCTCGTAGGTGAAGTTGTTCGTGCCCACCTTCACCTTGACCTGCGGCTTGTGGAGGAAGTCCTGCCACTGCGCGTCGGTGAAGTCCTTCAGCTTCGTGTCCGGGTCGAAGAAGCCGGAGTGGGCCATGATCTGCCAGTACCAGGAGCCCACCGCGAAGTTGGGCACGGTTATCGCGCCCTCGTTGAGCGAGAGCTCACGGTCCACCAGCTGGTCGACTGCGATGTCCGAGACCTGGCCGATGCCCTCGCAGCGCGGGCACATGCCGTCCGCGCTGTTGAAGCTGAACGCCGTGGACGTGCCGATGTGCGGGGTGCCGAGCCGGCTGTAGACGATCCGCAGCATGGTGTACGCGTCGGTCGCCGTGCCCACGGTGGAACGGGAGTTGGCGCCCATGCGCTCCTGGTCGACCACGATCGCCGCGCTGAGGTTGTGCAGCGCGTCGACGTCCGGCCGCCCCAGCGACGGCATGAACGACTGGACGAACGCGGCGTACGTCTCGTTGATCAGGCGCTGCGACTCGGCGGCGATGGTGCCGAACACGAGCGAGGACTTTCCGGAGCCGGACACGCCGGTGAAGACGGTGAGGCGGCGCTTGGGGAGGTCGAGGGAGACGTCCTTGAGGTTGTTCTCGCGGGCGCCGCGGACCTGGATGTCGGTGTGGCTGTCCGCGTGACTGGCGTGCATGAGTGCTCCGTCCGAGGGGGATGCCATGGCCCGTACACGTTACTCTATACGGCGTACGAAGTAATGGAATTTGCCTCTCACCTGCGAGGATGGGCGCCATGGTGAAGGACCGAAGCGGCGCGGGTGACCCGGCGCGTGCCCTCGAACTGCTGTGGCGGGGCCAGATCCCGAGTGCGGCGGGCGGGGGCGGGTCGGCGGTCCGTGAAGCGGAGGGCGGCGGCCGGCGCGGGCCCCGGCAGGGCCTGAGCGTCGACGCCGTCGTCGACGCGGCTGTCGCTCTCGCCGACACCGGCGGCCTGGACGCCCTCACCATGCGCGCCGTCGCCAAGAGCCTCGGCGTGACCCCCATGACGCTCTACACCTACGTCCCGGGCAAGGCCGAGCTGCTGGACCTCATGCTCGACAGCGTGCTGCTGCGGATGGACCGCACGCCCCTCGCCGGTGAGCCGTGGCGTGCTCGCGTCACTGCCGTGGCCGACGAGAACCGCGCGCTGCATCTGCGCCACCCCTGGGTCGCGTCGCTGCGGGTGACCCGCCCGCCGCTCGGCCCCGGCGTGATGACGAAGTACGAGCACGAGCTCGGGGCCTTCGAGGGGCTCGGCCTGGACGACGTCGCCATGGACGCGGCCCTGACCTATCTGCTCGGCTTCGTACAGACGGCGGCCCGGGCCGAACTCGACGCGAGGGCGGTCCACCGCGACAGTGCGATGTCCGACGAGGAGTGGTGGTCGGCGCACGCGCCGCTGCTGGTCCGGGTGTTCGACGCGGACCGCTTTCCGCTGGCCGCCAGGGTGGGGAGCGCGGCGGGGGAGGCCCACCGGAGCGCGTACGACCCGGCGTACGCGTACGCCTTCGGGCTGGCGCGGGTGCTGGACGGTTTGGCGGGGCTGATCGAGGGCTGAGGGGGCGGGGCCGGCGACCGGGGGGCGCCGGACCGGGCTACGGGGGCGAGGGCTGGGCTTACGACTCCGGGGCCGACAGACGCAGGACCGCCTCCGGCTCTGGGCTTACGACTCCGGGGCCGACAGGCGCAGGACCGCCTCCAGCCCGTCCTTGATCCGCCGGGCCGAGATCTCGCGGTCCCCCGACAGGTGTCGTATCAGGCTGGGGGTGAACGGCGCGAGGACCAGATGTGCCAGGAGAGCGCTGTCCGAGCCCGGCCGGAGGCGCCCGATCAGCATCGACGTGTGGGTGTGCATGGTGAGGTACGCGCCGCTGGCGTAGCGCGCGCTGGGCGCGGCCGCCTCCGCGGCGAGCAGCAGCTCGCGCTGCTCGAGCACGCGGTCGGTGAGCGCGTGGAGGAAGGCGATCAGCCGCTCACCGGGTTCGGCGCCCGGGCCGAGCGGGGGCGGACCGCTGAGGAACGCCTCCTGGAACTGCCGCTCGCGCTCGTCGAGGAGCGCGAGGACGAGCTGGGCCACGTCCCCGAAGCGGCGGTAGACCGTGCCGACACCGATGCCGCTGGCGTGGGCGACGGCGTTCATGGTGACCGCCTCGGGCCCCTGCTCGGCGGCGATCCGCGCGGCCGCGTCGAGGATCTTCCGCCGGTTGCGGGCGGCGTCGGCGCGCTCGACGGGCTGTCCCAGGGTGGGCAGATCGATCCGTCGCGGCTCTCTGGCGGACTCACTCACGTTTCGAGCATAACGGATCACTATCCGGTTACTTTCAAGCATCTCTTGCGAAGCGGAGCAGTATCCGGTTAACTCGGAGCCGTTGAAGCGGAAACAAATCCGATTGGGGCCGGCTCATGTCCGTCAAGGTTGCTGTCATCTACTACTCGGCCACGGGGAACGTCCACGAGATGGCCCTGGCCGTCGCCGAGGGCGCCGAGAAGGCCGGCGCAGAGGTGCGGCTGCGGCGCGTACCCGAGCTCGCCCCGCAGGCCGCGATCGACTCGAACCCGGCCTGGCGTGCGCACGCCGACGCGACCGAGAACATCGAAGTCGCCACCCTTGACGACCTGACGTGGGCGGACGCGTACGCCTTCGGTACGCCGACCCGGTACGGCAACGTCTCGTCCCAGCTGAAGCAGTACCTGGACAGCACGGGCGGCCTGTGGGCGCAGGGCGGCTTCGTCGACAAGCCGGTCACCGGCTTCGTGAGCGCGTCCAACGCGCACGGCGGCAACGAGACCACCCTCCTGGCGCTCTACAACACGATGCACCACTGGGGTTCGCTGGTCGTCTCCCCGGGCTTCACGGACCCGGCGGTCTACGCGGCGGGCGGCAACCCGTACGGCACGTCCCACGGGTCCCGGGCGGGCGGCCCGACGGACACCGTCCTCCAGGCCGCGCGCTACCAGGGCGAGCGGCTGACAAAGATCACGGCGCGGCTGCTGGGTGTCGCGGAGCGCTGAGCGCCGTGAGTGGCCGGGGTTCCGCGTGGGGCGGAACCCCGGCCCTTTTCTTGTCGCGGAGGTGGCGGGCGGGGTGTCCCGCGGGGTACCGCGGGTTGTTTTGCAGGCTTGTGAAGGCGGGGTCGCGGACCTTCGGGACGGCGGGTCGCGGCCGTACCCTCGAACCACCCCCACGCTCCCCGCTCCCCCCACTCGCAGAACCGAGGACGGCCCCGCATGAGCGCTCCCCTCTCCGTCGACGCCGACCAGGCTCACCACCGGCTGGACGACCTGACGGTCATCGACGTCCGCACACCCGGCGAGTACGCCTCCGGGCATGTGCCGGGCGCCCTCAACGTCCCGCTCGACCAGCTCCGCCGTGCGCTCCCGGAGCTCCGGGAGGCTGCCGAACGCGGTGAACTCCTCGTCGTCTGCGGCTCCGGCGCCCGCTCTGGTACCGCCTGCGCCCTGCTGGCCGAGCACGGCGTCCGGGCCCTCAACCTCGGCGGCGGTACGTCCGAGTGGGCGAGCCGGGGCCACGAACTGACCCGCCCGCAGGGGGCGGCCCGCACGACCTGGGCCATGGAGCGCCAGGTCCGCCTCGCCGCGGGCGCGCTCGTCCTGACGGGCCTGGCTCTCGGCCGGTTCGCGCACCCGGCCTGGCAACTGCTCTCCGCGGGCATCGCGGGCGGCCTGGTCTTCTCGGCGCTCACCAACACCTGTGGCATGGCCGTGGTCCTGGGCAAGCTGCCCCACAACCGCCGCCCCGGGGACGGCGAGCAGCTGGAGGCGACCCTGGCGGCCCTGAAGGCGCTCAAAGCGTGACGCTGACCGCCCGCCGGGCGGTGGCGTGATGCGGACGTCCGGAAAAGGCTGTTGCCCTCTGGCGGTGAACCGGTCAACTCTCTTGGCCGGCCCGCCACGGGCCGAGTCCCATCCGCCCTGTCCGGGAGCCCGCTTGAACATCACCGCCACCACCGTGTCACTGACCGTCGACGACGTCGCCGCGTCCCACGCCTTCTTCACCACCCACCTCGGCTACGAGGAGACGGCCTCCGCCGACGGCTTCGCCTCCCTCACCCACCCCGACGCGGCCACCGACCTCGTCCTCCTCCGCCGCGGCCTCCCCCTCCTGCCCCCGGACCAGCGCGACCAGCGGGCGGCCGGCCTGATCCTCGCCTTCACCGTCACCAACTTGGAGGCGGAGGAAAAGCGCCTGCGCGAGGCGGGCGTGGAGATCACGATGCCCCTGCGCGAAGAGCCATGGGGAGAACGCCTCTTCCAGGTGACCGACCCGAACGGGGTCGTGGTTCAGGTCGTGGAATGGGCCCGGGGGTAGGGGCGGGGGGTCACCTGTGGGCGGGACTCTCGGCCGGCGGGACGTCCGGCCTGCGGAGCTCTTGGCCGGTGGGCGAACGGTTGCGCTTTGGCCCCCTCGGGCTCGGCTGCTCTCACCGTGACTCCCCGCTGTTTCCCGCTCCATCTGGTGCGGTTGCGATGCGGAGGCATTGCTCGGCCGCTTGAAGTCGTGGGCCATGGTCGGCGTGAAGATCTCATTCAGCGTCTTGTCCGGCGTTCCCGATACCGCGTAGATCGGTGACCAGACACTTGGGACGCATCACAGACGAGGACCAATCCGTGATCCGCGATACCCAAGACACGAGTGATGCCCGTCCGGAAGGATCGGTGTGGAGTCGGACTCTTTCATCGGTCCGAGGAGGGGCGACCGCGATGAGCCCCGATTCGACTCGGCCGACGTTCGAAAGCCAGGCCCAGTTCCACACGGCAGCCTTCACAGCGCTCCGGCCTGAGACGGAGCAGCATGGCCCACACTCGGCAGCCCACACCTGGCATACGTCCGGCTGCCGGGCGGGGGCCGTTTGGGGGCCACACCCGCCTCAAGGAGTTCGACCATGGCGTTCGGCCACCGGTCGCCGCCACCTCTCCCAACACCTCAGCACTTCCGCCGGCCATCCGATCCGTAGCTCCAGCGGGATCGGTGGCTGGCGGTCCTACCCGTCGCATCAGGTTCCGTGGGAGCCAACGTCTGATACTGGTAGTTGCTGTGGTACTTCGCTGCCGTACAGCTGGGATCGCCTGGTTGCCGGGTTATCCAGGTGAGTCGAAGGCGGTATATCAGGCACGTGCGTTGACCCGACCCAAGAGTTCACCTCTAGCCAAACCCAGGCCCGGCAGAGCCTTTAGTCAGGCTCTTTCGTAGTTACCTTTTCAACCGGCATTGAATGCGGCCAGTTGAGGCCGGGCGTAGGGTTATAAGTGCTTAGGTCTGACTGGAGGGCAGCCCAATGGGTGGCATGACGAATCCCCGAACCGTCCTGACGCAGGCAAGTCAAGGCCCCGTACCGGAGAATTGGCGGGTCTTCACCAAGAAGCGGGGGAAACTGTCCGGCTTCCTGCGCGGGACATCGGATGACCCGGATCCGCTGCTGGTCATCACCCCTGACGAGGTCATCGAGTACAAGGACGAACGCAAGCCGCCGACGATCGTCAATTTCTACGATCTCGCTGGAATAGCGCTGAGAGCGACCGCAAGTACCTCCTCCGGAAGTATGCTCGCGGATCTTGACGTATGGGTGGACCTCAACTACCGCGACGGCCGGAAGGAAAAGTGGCGATCCACATCCTTCGCGGACGACCTACAGACGATTCAGGGGTTCATCGAGGCGTACGTTGTCCACAAGGCGCTTCAAGGGCGCTACTGACCTCTGACCCGATGGACGCTTCTGCTCGTCCACGGGCCAAGGATCAATTAGAAGGGTCGGCTATGGCAACACAGCAGCAGGTGATGGCAGCGGAATCGCTCGTATTCGTCGATTGGTTGTCGCGCGACAGCGACCGGATGGCCACGGGAAGGCTGGTCGGCCAAAAGGTGACGATCACCGGGCCCCCGGCGTCCGTAGGGCAAGTGAACGTCGACCAGGAGGCCAGCTTTACTCCAGCGGGCGTCTTCACCCCGTCCCTGCCCACGTCGGACGCGGTAGAACTCAAGAGCACACCCATCGCGCGTGAGTTCACGGTCGTATTCGAGAACAAGGTGCAGAACATAGTCTTTCATCTGGCATCACTCGGCTCGATCCTGACTTTTGAGCAGGGTACGACCGCAACCAAGGTCAGCAGCGACGAGCGTCTCACGCTTGAGGGCGCGACCGTAGTCAAAGGCAAGCAGTTCACTGGCCCACCCAGTGACGGCAACGGCACCCTGCTCGTCAGCAAGCCCGAACCCTTCAGGTCGGTCAAGTTCGAAGTGCATACGGCCCCAGGAGCCGTCGCCCCCGATGAAGGCATACACCTCCAGATCGGCAAGACAGAACAGTTTCAGTTTGTCGATTGGTTGTCGCGCGACAGCGACCGGATGGCCACGGGAAGGCTGGTCGGCCAAAAGGTGACGATCACCGGGCCCCCGGCGTCCGTAGGGCAGGTGAACGTCGACCAGGAGGCCAGCTTTACTCCAGCGGGCGTCTTCACCCCGTCCCTGCCCACGTCGGACGCGGTAGAACTCAAGAGCACACCCATCGCGCGTGAGTTCACGGTCGTATTCGAGAACAAGGTGCAGAACATAGTCTTTCATCTGGCATCACTCGGCTCGATCCTGACTTTTGAGCAGGGTACGACCGCAACCAAGGTCAGCAGCGACGAGCGTCTCACGCTTGAGGGCGCGACCGTAGTCAAAGGCAAGCAGTTCACTGGCCCACCCAGTGACGGCAACGGCACCCTGCTCGTCAGCAAGCCCGAACCCTTCAGGTCGGTCAAGTTCGAAGTGCATACGGCCCCAGGAGCCGTCGCCCCCGACGAAGGCATACACCTCCAGATCGGCAGGGCAAGCGGATGATTCCCCTGTGAGCGCGGCCGGGCGCCGGGTCGCGCGCGGGGAGCGGAGCGAGCCGCCTTGATGAGGTAGAGAAAGTCTCACCGCACCGGTTCTCAAGAGCGCTCCGACTCGAGAACCGAAAGCGGCTCTGACCGGCGGCGGAGCGGCTCGGCGTGGCTCCTATTCCGAGGCTCTGGCCCACACATGGCCCACAGGCAGGGCAGCCCCAGACCGGGCGCGAACGGAGTCAGGAAGCGACAGAGACGGCAACCGAATCGGCTCCGTCAATGCTCACCGGACCATCCGGGTCGCGCTGGGGGGAAGCGGTCCGGCGCGGGCACATCCCCAAGAACGCCGCAGAGATCGCCAAGGCCCCGCGCCTCGAGGAAGAAGAGATCGAGCCCTACTCGATCGATGAGATTCAGAGCCTGCTGTTGCAGGCTTCGAGGCTCCGCAACAGTGCCCGCTGGGTGATCGCCCTTGCGCTCGGCTTGCGCCAGGGCGAAGCGCTCGGACTCATGTGGGAAGACGTCTATCTGGACGCCGGATACATCCGCCTCCGCAAGAACCGGCTGCGGCCGAAGTATGAGCACGGCTGCGGCGACACCTGAGGGCGGAAGCCCGGCTACTGCCCGAAACGCAGGCAGATCCGCCGGGAACACAAGAACACCAAGTCGCGTGCCGGCCGCCGCACCATCGGACTCCCAGACCCGCTCATCAAGCTCCTCAGGAAGCACCAGGAGGAGCAGGGCCGGGAACGTAAGGAGGCCGGGGACAAGTGGGAGGACAAGGGCTACGTCTTCGCGCAGCCGACCGGCGGGCCGCTCATCCCGAACACCGACTACGACCACTGGAAGAAGCTCCTGGACGACGCGGGCGTGCGAGACGGTCGGCTCCATGACGCCCGCCACACCGCAGGGACCGTGCTTCTCCTGCTTGGGGTTCCTGATGTGGTGGTCGACTCCATCATGGGCCGGGAGCCCGGAGGGTCGGCACGGATGCGGGCCCGGTACATGCACGTCACCGGCCCCATGCTGAAGAACGTCGCCAAGCAGGTCGGTGATGCGCTCTGGGGCGCCACCGAGGAGCCGAGCAGCGACAGAGACCCCGGCACCGGAAACCGGGCCGCCGATCCCAACTGAGACGGAAACTGAGACGGACAACGGCGAAGGGCCCCACCGCAAGCGGTGGGGCCCTTCGACTTCGTGCCCGGTGAGGCACTGGCGGAGGATACGAGATTCGAACTCGTGAGGGGTTGCCCCCAACACGCTTTCCAAGCGTGCGCCCTAGGCCACTAGGCGAATCCTCCGCGGCAAACAATACAAGACGTTGAGCCGTGCTCGCGAACTCGTTCCCCGGGCGGAGATCGGGTACCCTGTGCAGAGCCCCTCACGTGGCGCTATCTGACTGAACTCCCCCAGGGCCGGAAGGCAGCAAGGGTAGGTCGGCTCTGGCGGGTGCGTGGGGGGCGCTTGCGTGCGCGGCGACGGTTGTCAGCGGGCGCCTATAACCTCGTATGCGTGTCGTCTCTCGCGCTCTACCGCCGCTACCGCCCCGAGTCGTTCGCCGAGGTCATCGGGCAGGAGCATGTCACCGACCCGCTGCAGCAGGCGCTGCGGAACAACCGGGTCAATCACGCGTACCTGTTCAGCGGGCCGCGTGGATGCGGAAAGACGACCAGCGCGCGCATCCTCGCCCGCTGCCTGAACTGTGAGCAGGGGCCCACGCCCACGCCCTGCGGGGAGTGCCAGTCCTGCCGGGACCTCGCGCGCAACGGGCCGGGTTCCATCGATGTCATCGAGATCGACGCCGCCTCCCACGGTGGCGTCGACGACGCCCGTGACCTGCGGGAGAAGGCGTTCTTCGGGCCCGCCTCCAGCCGGTACAAGATCTACATCATCGACGAGGCGCACATGGTCACCTCGGCGGGCTTCAACGCCCTGCTGAAGGTGGTCGAGGAGCCTCCGGAGCACCTCAAGTTCATCTTCGCGACCACCGAGCCCGAGAAGGTCATCGGGACGATCCGGTCGCGTACGCACCACTACCCGTTCCGGCTCGTGCCCCCCGGCACGCTCAGGGAGTACCTGGGCGAGGTCTGCGGCCACGAGGGCATCCCCGTCGAGGACGGGGTCCTGCCGCTCGTCGTCCGTGCCGGTGCCGGGTCCGTGCGTGACTCGATGTCCGTGATGGATCAGCTCCTCGCCGGCGCCGCCGAGGACGGTGTGACGTATGCCATGGCGACGGCGCTGCTCGGGTACACGGACGGATCGCTGCTCGACGCCGTGGTGGAGGCCTTCGCCGCCGGTGACGGGGCCGCCGCCTTCGAGGTCGTGGACCGGGTCATCGAGGGCGGAAACGACCCGCGCCGCTTCGTGGCCGATCTTCTGGAGAGGCTGCGCGACCTGGTGATCCTGGCCGCCGTGCCCGACGCCGCCGACAAGGGGCTCATCGACGCCCCCGCCGACGTGATCGAACGGATGCAGGCGCAGGCGTCCGTCTTCGGGGCGGCCGAGCTCAGCAGGGCCGCCGACCTCGTCAACACCGGGCTGACCGAGATGCGCGGGGCCACCTCGCCCCGGCTGCAGCTCGAGCTGATCTGCGCGCGGGTGCTGCTGCCCGCCGCCTTCGACGACGAGCGTTCGACGCAGGCCCGCCTGGAGCGGCTGGAGCGCGGCGCCGTCGCGTTCTCGCCCACCGGGCCCGGGCCGGCCATGGGGTACGCACCGGGTCCGGACGCTCATGTGCCCATGCCCGCCGCCCAGCCCGCACCGGTGCGACCCGAGCGGGCCGCGCCGCCCGCCGTGCAGGCCCCGGCGCCCACCCCCGTGCAGGCCCCGGCCCCCGCGCCTCAGGCGGCTCCCACGCCCACGGCCGCGCCGACTCCGGCCCCGCAGGCCCAGCGGCCCGGCGCCTGGCCCGGCGCCGCCGCCCCCGGTTCGGGCGCGCCCGGTGGCTGGCCCACGGCCGCGCCCGCGTCGGCCCCGGCCGCGCAGGCCCCCGCCCCCGCTCCGGCGGCGCAGCCCGCGCCCGCCCAGGCCGCCCCGGGCTCGGCTCAGGGCGCCGCCCAGGTGCGGAACATGTGGCCCGAGATCCTCGAGGCCGTGAAGAACCGCCGCCGCTTCACCTGGATCCTGCTCAGCCAGAACGCCCAGGTGGCCGGCTTCGACGGCACCACGCTCCAGCTCGGCTTCCTCAACGCCGGGGCCCGCGACAACTTCGCGAGCAGCGGCAGCGAGGACGTACTGAAGCAGGCGCTGGCCGAGCAGTTCCACGTCCAGTGGAAGATCGAGGCGATCATCGACCCGTCCGGCGGCGCCGCGCCTCCGCCCGCCGCGACCGGCTTCGGCGGCGGCCGCCCGGCGGGCCCTCCGCCCGCCGCCCCGGCGCCCCCGCCCGTACAGCCCGCGCCGCAGGCTCCCCAGACGTCCGCGCCGCCGCAGTCGTACACCGCGCCGGAGCCGCCCCGGGCCGCCCCGCCCGTGCAGCAGGCGCCCCCGCCGGTCGCCCCCGAGGACGACACTCCCGAGGAGGACGACCCCGACCTCGTCGACTCGGCGCTCTCCGGTCACGAGCTGATCGTTCGCGAGCTCGGGGCCACGGTGGTGGAGGAATACACAAACGAGTAGGACCGTCCACGTCGGCGGCCCGCACAAAGGGCATGCCCTCGCGCGGGCTACTCTGGCTGGCGTGAAGGTCCTCGTCATCGGCGGCGGCGCCCGCGAACATGCCCTGTGCCGCTCTCTCTCCCTCGATCCCGACGTCACCGCTCTGCACTGCGCGCCCGGCAACGCCGGAATCGCGGAGGTCGCCGAGCTGCACCCGGTGGACGCCCTCGACGGCGACGCCGTGGCCCGCCTGGCCGGTGACCTGCAGGCCGACCTGGTCGTCGTCGGCCCGGAGGCCCCGCTCGTCGCGGGCGTCGCCGACGCCGTGCGCGCGGCCGGGATCCCCTGCTTCGGCCCCTCCAAGGAGGCCGCTCAGCTCGAAGGCTCCAAGGCCTTCGCCAAGGACGTGATGGCAGGGGCGAACGTCCCCACCGCCCGTTCGTACGTCTGCACCACCCCCGCGGAGATCGACGAGGCGCTCGACGCCTTTGGTGCTCCCTACGTCGTCAAGGACGACGGCCTCGCCGCCGGAAAGGGCGTCGTCGTCACCGACGACCTCGAGGTCGCCCGGGCGCACGCGCTCGCCTGCGGCCGTGTCGTCATCGAGGAGTACCTGGACGGCCCCGAGGTCTCCCTCTTCGCGATCACGGACGGCACCACGGTCCTTCCGCTGACCCCCGCCCAGGACTTCAAGCGGGCGCTCGACGACGACCAGGGCCCCAACACCGGTGGCATGGGCGCCTACTCGCCGCTTCCGTGGGCCGATCCCAAGCTGGTCGACGAGGTCATGGACACGGTCCTGCAGCCCACCGTCGACGAGCTGCGCCGCCGCGGTACGCCCTTCGCCGGGCTGCTGTACGCGGGCCTCGCGATGACCGGCCGCGGGGTACGGGTGATCGAGTTCAACGCCCGGTTCGGTGACCCGGAGACCCAGGTGGTCCTCGCCCGGCTGAAGACCCCGCTCGCGGGCGTCCTGCTCAACGCCGCCCGGGGCACGCTCGACATCGAGCCGCCGCTGAACTGGCGCGACGACGCCGCGGTGACCGTGGTCATCGCCTCGCACAACTACCCCGGCACCCCCCGCACCGGCGACCCGATCGAGGGTCTGGACGAGGTCGCTGCGCAGGACGCGCCCCACGCCTACGTCCTGCACGCCGGGACCGCGCGGGACGGCGACGCCATCGTGAGCGCGGGCGGCCGGGTCCTGTCGGTCACGGCAACCGGCAAGGATCTGGGCCAGGCGCGCGAGCGGGCGTACGAGGCAGTCGGCCGGATCCGTCTCGCCGGATCCCAGCACCGTACGGACATCGCCCGGAAGGCGGCGGCGGACGCCGCGGCGCACGCGGGAGACACTGCGGCGCAGTAGCCGGGGAACGGGCCGCGGGGAGTGAACCCAGGGGCCCGGATTCCGTCATCACCTTTGCCCAAAGCCATTCCATCGAGTGACGGGTGGGCCATCCGGATGACGCCCGCCGAACCCCCAACTAGGGTGCGGCGCAGGCGTTCCGGCACTTGGCCCACCGGCATTGCGATGTCAGTGGCGGGTGCCACAGTGGGGGAATGAGCACCACCGCCGCAGGCAGTCCACAGGGCAAGAGGGGGTGACGTACGGCCGTGTCCGGTTCAGGTTCAGGTCCCGGTATGGGCGATGAATTGGGTGCGCGGGCCGCGCGTGCCCGGGCTCTCGCCGTGCTGCGGGTCCGTGGCAGGGCGCTGGCCGTGGCGATGCTTCCCGCGGCCGTGGCCGTCGTGCTCCTCGCGGGCGGGGCCATGGGCCGTCTCACCGGCGAGGGCTGGGACACCGCCCGCTGGGTGGTGACGTGCGCGGCCGTGGTCGTGCTGCTGATCGCCGCGGCCGTCGCGGCAGTGATCGCCCGGTCCCGACCGGCCGTCACCCCGACCGTGGAGCTCACCGAGAAGTCCGCACCAGATCTCTACCGGATGGTGCGGGACCTGGCCGACCGCCTCAATGTGCCCGCGCCCTCCGCGATAGCCCTGACGCCCGACTGCGACAGCTGGCTGGAGGACCGCACGCATCCCGCGCACGGCCCGAGCGGCACGAGGCAGGGCGGCCTGGGCGGCGCGAAGGTGGGCGCCGGGCGCTCCTCCGACGCCCCTGTCCTGGTCATCGGCTCGCCCTTCCTCTGGTGGATGCGGGTCGGCGAGCTGCGGGCGGTGCTCGCCCCGGTCGTCGCCGGTACGGGACCGTCCGCGCATCCCGACATAGCCGCCGCCCGCCGCTTCGTGCGGGGCCTGGACGCCGCGGTCGCGGTGCCGGACCGGCCCGGGCTGGATCCCGTACGCCGCCTGGGTGCCCGGTTCACCGGCTCGATCGCGCGGGTCCTGCTGCGCGGCTGCCGTCGGCACGCGGCCGAGATGGAACGGGGCGTCGCGGCGGCCGGGTCGGAGCGCGCACAGGCTGTGGACTACGGACTGCGGATCGTCGCCCAGGAGCAGGTCGGACTGGCCTACGCGGGCTGGGACCGGCTGCTGACCAGGGTCGCGCTTCCCGCCTGGCGCATGGGCCGCTGGCCCTCCCGTCTCGACGCGGGTGTGGTGTCCGCCCTCACCGAGCTGTCCCGGCGCGACCGGCTGGCCGAGGGATTCACCTCCCGGTTGGGCGAGCGGCCGGCCTGCGACCTGCTGGAGGAGCCCGGCGCGGTCGACGAGGCCGCGTCCCTGCTCGCCGCCCGGCTGTTCCACGGGGGCCCGGCCAAGGCGGGACCCGACTGGTCGCCCGTCGACTGGCAGCGCTACCCGGAAGAGGTGGTGGACCGGAAGTGGCGTGCGGACGCGGCCAGGCTGCACCGGGTCCTGGACCGGCTGGGCGCCCGGACGGCGTCCGGAGCCGGGGCGAACGCCGGCCCCACCCTGGCCCGCGTCATGGACCACCTCTCGGCCGCCCCCGCCCCCGCGACGACCGGCGCCGTGCAAGCGGACAGCCCCGGCGGCACCGAGACCCCTGACGGCACAGACAGCCCCGGCGGCGACGGCCGTCCACCGCACGACACCGTGGCCCAGGCCGGAAGCGGGACCGGCGGCGAGACCCTCGCGGCGGGCATCAGCGCCGAAGTCGCCCGCGAGGAAGCCGCCAGACCGGCCCTCACACCGGGCGCCGGACACGGCCCCGCCAAGGCCCAGGGCGACCTCGACGGGCCGTACATCTTCGGTACCGACCCACTGCCGCTCTTCCCGCTCCAGCCGCCGCGCACCGGTCGGGAGCTGCTCGCCGACCATGTGACGGCGATGGTCTGCTGCGCCGCCGTCGACACCGCGGGCGCGGCCCCGGGTCTCGACTGGCTCGACGGGCCGACGCTGCTGATACGCGGCGAGCGGCACGGGGACCTGACCGGCCGGATCCTCACCCTGATCGAGGACGCCGACCCGGAGCCACTGCGCAGCTGGCTCGCGGCGGTGGGCGTCCGCCCGGAGAAGCCCGTCCGGCTGGTCTGAGGGGTTGCCCGAGCGCCGGCCGACCGGCGCGACCGCCAGGCCGGGCCCAGGGCCGGTCCGAGTGACCGGTCCGAGCAGCTGGACCCGGGCAGCCGGTCCAAGCAGCCGGTCCGAGCGGCCACGGGAGGGGCTTCCGGACACCGCTTCGTGGCCGGAACCCGGTGTTCCGTTCCCGTCGATTCGCGACGAACGGTGACGGAGTGGGTGCGTTATGTGATGTGCTGGAGACCGGCGCCGACAGCGACCGGATCGGTGACGGGGGAATCGAGGGAGGGGCGCAGCATGGGGGCGGAGCAGATCCGGCGGTGGGAGTCAGGAGCCCTCGCCCACGCGGTCACGGACCCCTTCGGCCAGGGACCCCTGCCCTGGCTCCGGGCCGGTGAGCAGTACCTGGACGACACCGGACAGGTCGTGCCCTGGTACGCCGACCCGCAGCTGGCGCGCGGCGGCTGCGGCGGTCCGCGCAGCGCCGACGACGTACGCCGCCAGATCAAGGGCTTCACGTCCAGCGGCGCGGTGGCGCCCGGTGAGTCGATCGACTTCCACATCACGGTGGACCCGCCGCAGCAGTTCTCGGTCGACGTCTACCGCATCGGTCACTACGCCGGGGACGGCGCGGCGAAGATCATCACGAGCCCCAGGCTCGCCGGCATCGTGCAGCCGCCGCCGCTGGCCGCCGACCGCACGGTCTCCTGTCACCACTGGTGGCTGTCCTGGCGGCTCCAGGTGCCCTCCTACTGGTCGGTCGGCGCGTATGTCGCCGTCCTGACCACCGCCGACGGCTACCGCTCCCACATCCCCTTCACGGTCCGCGACGACCGGCCCGCCGACCTGCTCCTCCTGCTGCCCGACATCACGTGGCAGGCGTACAACCTCTATCCGGAGGACGGCCGCACCGGCGCCAGCCTCTACCACGCGTGGGACGAGCAGGGCCGGCTCCTCGGCGAGGAGGACGCCGCCACCACGGTCTCCTTCGACCGCCCGTACGCGGGCGCGGGCCTGCCCCTCCATGTCGGCCACGCCTACGATTTCATCCGCTGGGCCGAGCGGTACGGCTACGACCTCGCCTACGCCGACGCCCGTGACCTGCACGCCGGACGCGTCGACCCGACCCGCTACCGCGGCCTGGTCTTCCCCGGCCACGACGAGTACTGGTCCGTCCCCATGCGCCGGACCGTCGAATCCGCCCGGGACTCCGGAACCTCGCTCGTCTTCCTCTCCGCCAACACCATGTACTGGCAGGTCGAGCTCGGCCCGTCCGCCTCCGGCGTCCCCGACCGGCTCCTCACCTGCCGAAAACGCCGCGGACCGGGCCGTCCCGCCCTGTGGCGCGAGGTGGACCGGGCGGAGCAGCAGCTGCTGGGCATCCAGTACGCGGGGCGGGTCCCGGAGCCGCACCCCATGGTCGTACGGAACGCGGATCACTGGCTCTGGGAAGCCACCGGAGCCGGGGACGGCGACGAGATCGCGGGCCTGGTCGCGGGCGAGGCCGACCGCTACTTCCCCCGGACCGCGCTCCCCGAGCACCAGGGACGCATCCTGCTGGCCCACTCCCCGTACCGCGACACCGAAGGCGCCCTGCGCCACCAGGAGACCTCCGTCTACCGGGCCCCGTCCGGCGCGCTGGTCTTCGCCTCCGGAACCTTCGCGTGGTCCCCGGCTCTGGACCGGCCGGGTCATGTCGACGAGCGCGTCCAGCGCGCCACGGCGAACCTGCTGGACCGCATCTGCAAACGGGACTAGACCCCTGGCCAAGGCCTGCTGTCCCCATGCGGGACAATCAGAGCCTCTTGGACAGAACCACGGGGAGGAACCGTGTCCGGATTCGTCGAAAAGCCCGAGCCGCTTCAGGTGCCGGGCCTGGTACATCTGCACACCGGCAAGGTGCGCGACCTGTACCAGAACGAGGCGGGCGACCTCGTGATGGTCGCCAGCGACCGCATGTCCGCGTACGACTGGGTCCTCCCGACCGAGATCCCCGACAAGGGCCGGGTCCTCACCCAGCTCTCGCTCTGGTGGTTCGACCGGCTCACGGACCTCGTCCCGAACCATGTCATCTCCACCGACCTGCCCGCCGGCGCCCCCGCCGACTGGGAAGGCCGCACCCTCATCTGCAAGTCGCTCGCGATGGTGCCCGTCGAGTGCGTCGCGCGCGGCTATCTCACCGGCTCGGGCCTGGTCGAGTACCAGCAGTCGCGTACGGTCTGCGGGCTCGCCCTTCCCGAGGGGCTCACCGACGGCTCGGAGCTCCCCGCGCCGATCTTCACGCCCGCCACCAAGGCCGCCGTCGGCGACCACGACGAGAACGTCAGCTACGAGGAAGTCGCCCGCCAGGTCGGCGCGGAGACCGCCGCGATGCTGCGCCAGACCACGCTCGCCGTCTACAGCCGGGCCCGTGACATCGCCCGCGACCGCGGGATCATCCTGGCGGACACCAAGTTCGAGTTCGGGCTGGAGACCACCGAGCACGGCCAGCGGCTGATCATCGCCGACGAGGTGCTGACTCCGGACTCCTCGCGCTTCTGGCCGGCCGCCACCTGGGAGCCCGGTCACGCCCAGCCGTCGTACGACAAGCAGTACGTCCGCGACTGGCTGACCTCCCCGGCCTCCGGCTGGGACCGCGCGAGCGAGCAGCCGCCGCCGGCCCTTCCGCAGGACGTCGTCGACGCGACCCGGGCGAAGTACCTGGAGGCGTACGAGCTGCTGACCGGCCACAGCTGGTCCTAGAAGACGAAGAAGCCCCCGGTCGGTCCGACCGGGGGCTTCCTCTGTGGAGCGGACGACGAGATTCGAACTCGCGACCCTCACCTTGGCAAGGTGATGCTCTACCAACTGAGCCACGTCCGCATGCGCCGTTGCGCGCAGCCCACTATACCCAACCTCGCTCGCGGGCGAGACGCACCGCCGTATGACGGTTCTCGGCGCCGAGCTTCGCGGCGGCCGACGACAGGTAGTTCCGTACGGTCCCCTGGGAGAGCGAGGCGCGCTCGGCGATCTCCGCGATGGGGGCTCCGTCGGCCGCGAGCTCCAGTACCTCCGCCTCGCGCGCGGTCAGCGGCGAGTCGCCGGCGGAGATCGCGTCGGCCGCCAACTCCGGGTCCACGTAGCGGTTTCCGGCGTGGACGGTACGGATGATCTCGGCCAGCCGCTGGGCGCTGACCGTCTTCGGGACGAAGCCGCGCACGCCGGCCGCGAGGGCGCGCTTGAGGTGTCCGGGCCGGCCGTGGCTGGTCACGATCATGGTCCGGCACTCGGGCTGCTCGTCGCGCAGGGATGTGGCGACCTTCACACCGTCGGCGCCCGGCATCTGAAGATCCAGCACCGCGACATCGGGCCGGTGCGCCCGGGCCATGGCGAGTGCCTCCGGCCCGGAGGCGGCCTCGGCGACGACGACCAGGTCGTCCTCCAGGCCGAGGAGCGCGGCGAGTGCGCCCCGGATGAGGTGCTCGTCGTCGGCGAGCAGGATGCGAACGGGGGTCATCGCGCGGCCTCCAGGGGCGTGGGGGCGAGGGCTATCCGGGCGGTCACCCGGAACCGGCCGTCCGGAGCCGGGCCCGCATCGAGGGTTCCGTTCACGGCGGAGAGACGTTCGCGCAGCCCCGCGAGCCCGGACCCGCCGGACCCGGCCACCGCATCCGCCCCACCCGCGCCGTCGTTCTCCACCACCAGGACCACGGCGTCGTCCGCCGCCGCCACCGAGATCACGCACCGCCGCGCGTCCCCGTGCCGCAGGACGTTCGTCGTGGCCTCCCGGACCACCCAGCCCAGCGCCGACTGGGCCTCGACGGGCAGCCCCGCCGGGCCCTGGTCGATCTCGCAGACGATCCCGGCGGCGCTCAGCACGCCCCGGGCGCCCTCCAGTTCCACGCGCAGGTCCGCCTCCCGGTAGCCGCGCACCACATCGCGCACCTCCCGCTGGGACTCCTGGGCGATCCGCTGCACCTCGGTCATCTGGTCCACGGCCTCGGGGCGGCCGCGCCGGGCGAGCTGGACGGCCAGTTCGCTCTTGAGCGCGATCACCGCCAGATTCCGCCCCAGCACGTCGTGCATGTCCCGCCCGAAGCGCAGCCGCTCCTCCGCCACCGCGAGGCGAGCCTGGGTGTCACGGGCCTCCCGCAGCTCCCACAGCACCCCCAGGACCCAGACCGAGACGCGGACGGTGCCGGCCATGCACCCGCTGACGAAACCGACGGTCGCGGCGGTGACCAGCACCTGGGGCGTGTCCCGTCCGGTGAGCGGCAGCAGCGCGGACACCACGGCCAGGGTGAGCAGCTGGTGCAGGGCGATGGTCCAGCGCGGCACGATCAGACAGTGCCCGGTGAAGAACGGCACGAGGGCCGCCCCCAGCATGGTCGGCAGCATCCCGGTGACGTCCGCGGTGGAGGCGATCACCAGGATGCTCCCCGTGAGGGCGGTCGTCGTCGCGGCCGCCGCGACGATCCGGCGCCTGCCGACCTCCCCCTTTCCCAGGTACGCGTCCATCGCACGCCGGGCGAACCGGTGGCACAGCACACCGTTGGAGATCACGAGCAGCGGTCCGAGCACGACCAGGACCGCGGGTCCGTCGGCCCGGACCGGGCGGGTCAGCAGAAGCAGCCCGTCCACGAACACCGAGGCCCAGACGAGGAGATAGGCGGTGACCCGGGTGTAGATGTCGACCTTGGCAAGCTCGCTCCGGCCGCTCCACCCCTTCACCCGCATGAACTCTCCCCCACCCGCACGCTCTGCTCCCCGCTGCCCGGTCGCCGGTCTCAGCGCCGCGGTTCCCAGCGGAACCACCGCTGGACAGCAAACACCGAGATCACGGTCCAGGCCAGCGTGGTGAGCGCCGCCCCGATCAGGTCGCCGGTGTCGCCCCCGCCGAGCCAGCCGGCGCGTACCAGCGTCATCACCCCGGTCAGGGGCAGCAGTTCACACATCGACGCGAGCCGCTCGGGCAGTACCGCGAGCGGTACGAACAGCCCGGAGCCCATCGTCGAGAGGAGAAACATCGGCAGGGTGGTGAGCTGCGCGCTGTCCACGGTCCGGGTGACGGCCGAGGTGGCGGCGGCAACCGCGGTGAGCAGCACGATGCCCAACAGCACGCCGGCGACGAGGAGTACGGGCCGCTTCGGCGTCCCCAGACCCAGCAGGGCGACACCGGCCACAACCATCAGCGCGCACTGCGCGAGCGCGAGGACGGCGGCCGGCAGCGCGACGCCGCCGAGGATCTCCCGGTCCGAAGGCTCTCCCGTACGCAGCCTCTTGAGCACGAGCCCCTCACGCCGGGCGACGTACGTCGAGACCAGGTTGGAGTGGACGACCATGAGCAGCGCCATGCCGATCCCGCCGGTCATCGCCGCCTCCGCGATGCTCATCCCGGACTTGGCGAGGTCGATCCCGTCGAGCGAGGCCTTGATCGCGCCGACCATCGCGAGCGGCACGATCAGCGCGATGAAGAGCGCCGTCCGATTCCTTGCCAGAAGGGTCAGTTCGGCCCGCCCCAGCGCGGCCAGCCGTGCGGTCACCGCCGCCGCCGCTCTCTTCGCCGTCGTTGGCGTCGTCACTGCCGCCATGTCACACACCCACCGTTTCCGTGCGCGCGAGATCCGTCTGCGCGATGTCGAGAAAGGCCTCCTCGAGGGAGGCGGAACGCGCGTCGAGCCCGTCCAGCAGTACGCCCGCGTCCCGCGCCCACCCCAGCAGCTCACCGAGCGCGTCCTGGAGGGCGTGCGTACGGATCTCCACCCGTCGCCCCGCGGCCACCGCCCGCAGCGAGAGGGGCAGCTGCCCGGCCGCCATTCCCTCGGGGAGGACGAAACGGATGCGGGCGGGACGCGAGGCGGTGACCTGGGCCGGCGTGCCGGAGGTCACGATCCGACCCCGGTGCATGATCGCCAGCCGGTCGGCGAGGACCTCCGCCTCCTCCAGGTAGTGGGTGGTCAGCAGGACGGTCGTACCGCCGTCCCGCAGGCCGCGCACCAGCTCCCAGGTGTCGTGGCGCCCCTCCGCGTCGAGGCCGGTCGTCGGCTCGTCGAGGAAGAGCACCTCGGGGCGTCCGAGCAGTGCCAGGGCCAGGTCGAGCCGGCGCCGCTCGCCACCGGAGAGCTGCTTGACGCGGACACCGGCGCGCGCGGCCAGCCCGACCATGTCCAGGGCTTCCCCGCCGGGCCGCGCGCCGGTGGTGCAGCCCGCCCACATCCGTACCGTCTCGGCGACGGTCAGGTCGGGAGGGAACCCGCCCTCCTGGAGCATCACGCCGATGCGGGGCCGGACGACGGCCCGCTCCCGGTACGGATCATGGCCCAGCACCCGTACGGTCCCGCCGCTCGGCCGGGCGAGACCTTCCAGGAGTTCGACGGTGGACGTCTTGCCGGCGCCGTTGGTCCCGAGGAGGGCGAAGATCTCGCCACGGGGGACGGCGAGCGAGAGCCCGGTCACCGCCTCGAAGCCGCCGGAGTAGGTCCGGCGCAGCTCCTCGGCCTCGATTACGTTGGTCATGGTCCAAGGCTTCCGCCGGGCGGGGGCGGCGGGCAGTGCGGGCTGTCATGACTGTCCATGACAAATGTCATCCGCTCGTGGACACATGACGAAGGCCCCGGTCTGATGACCGGGGCCTTACGCTCTCTGAGCGGACGACGAGATTCGAACTCGCGACCCTCACCTTGGCAAGGTGATGCTCTACCAACTGAGCCACGTCCGCATTGCGCCGCTGTCGAGCGGTGCGAACACCACTCTACCTGATCCTTCCCCTGGCTTTCGACTGCGTCTCGAGCCGAGGAGGACCCCCGAGGGGGCGGAGAGCGATGCAGAGCGGGTGACAGGAATTGCACACTGCGCCTTCCCCCTGGAAGGGGGATGTTCTACTACTGAACTACACCCGCACGCTGCGTGAGGCCCGGCCTTTCGGCCGCGCCCGTCGGCGTGCTCCAGACTCTAGCCGACCAGCGGGGGTGCATGGCAAATCCATCGCCGACACCCCGTCAGCCGGTCGGCTCAACTGGCCTCCCGGAACGCCTCGTACACGCGCTTGGGGATGCGGCCCCGGGCCGGGACGTCCATCTTGTGCGACTGGGCCCAGGCGCGAACGGCGGCCGGGTCCGGCTCCAGCGAGGTGAAAGTGGCTGCCTTGCCGGACTTGCCGGGCTTGCTCCCGCTCGACTGCTTTCGTCCCGCAGCCATGTAAGGCGCCAGCGCCTTGCGCAGTTTCTTTGCATTGGCGGGATTCAGGTCGATCTCGTACGCCTTACCGTCGAGGCCGAACGTGACCGTTTCCGCCGCTTCTCCGCCGTCGATGTCGTCGGAGAGTGTGACCACTACGCGCTGAGCCACGGATATCGGTCCTTTCCTGCGGTCCACCGTGCCGGACGCTCGACTGGTGCGCGCCTGACGTGCGGTGATACCGGGTTTTCGGCTGCTGAGGGGCAATGCTGCTTTCCTCTGTATTCCTTTGTACAGCGGTCGGCGTCGCATTGTGAAGCTCCGCCAATTGCATCAGCGTGTCCCCCGCACTGCAATGGGCGGCGCGATATTTCACCGGGATTTTCTTGGCTGTCTTTGTAGGGACCTCCAGATATCTACCCGCGTAGATTTTGGAGACAGGTACGCTGAGGGAACCGCCCACGCAACACACCACCGGGAGTGCCAGTGGCACGCGTCGTAGTCGACGTCATGCTCAAGCCGGAGATCCTCGACCCGCAGGGCCAGGCGGTGCAGCGCGCACTGCCCCGCCTCGGTTTCAAGGGGATCACCGACGTCCGCCAGGGAAAGCGCTTCGAGCTCGAGGTTGAGGGACCGGTCGATGACGCCGCCCTCGCCCGCATCCATGAGATGGCCGAAACGTTCCTCGCCAACACCGTCATCGAGGACTTCGTCGTAAAGGTGGAGTCGTGACCACTCGTATCGGAGTCGTCACCTTCCCCGGAACCCTCGACGACCGGGACGCGCTGCGCGCCGCCCGTCTCGCGGGCGCCGAACCCGTATCGCTGTGGCACCGCGACAAGGACCTCAAGCAGGTCGACGCCGTGGTTCTCGCCGGCGGCTTCTCCTACGGCGACTATCTGCGGGCCGGGTCCATCTCCCGTTTCTCGCCGGTGATGGAGACGATCATCGAGCAGGCCAAGGCCGGTATGCCCGTCCTCGGTATCTGCAACGGCTTCCAGATCCTCACCGAGGCCCATCTGCTGCCGGGCGCGATGCTGCGCAACAACCACCTGCACTTCATCTGCCGCGACCAGAAGCTGCGGGTGGAGAACGCCGCGACCGCCTGGACCGCCGATTACGAGCAGGGCCAGGAGATCCAGGTCCCGCTCAAGAACATGGACGGCCGGTACGTCGCCGACGAGCGCGTGCTCGACGAGCTGGAGGCCGAAGGGCGGGTGGCCTTCCGGTACCTGGACCTCAACCCGAACGGCTCGCTGCGGGACATCGCCGGCATCACCAACGCCGCCGGCAACGTCGTCGGCCTGATGCCGCACCCAGAGCACGCCGTGGAGCCGCTGGTCGGCACGGGCCGCACCGACGGTCTCGGGTTCTTCACGTCGATCCTCAAGAAGTTGGTCAGCGCATGACTCTCGACACCGTCAAGCACGCGGGCGAGACGCCCGACGTCGAGCAGCCGTGGTCCGAGCTCGGTCTGAAGAACGACGAGTACGAGCGCATCCGCGAGATCCTCGGTCGGCGACCCACCGGCGCCGAGCTCGCCATGTACTCCGTCATGTGGTCCGAGCACTGCTCGTACAAGAGCAGCAAGGTCCACCTGAAGCAGTTCGGCGAGAAGGTCCCCGAGAACGACGCCATGCTCGTCGGCATCGGCGAGAACGCCGGCGTGGTCGACGTGGGCCAGGGGTACGCGGTGACCTTCAAGGTCGAGTCGCACAACCACCCCTCGTACATCGAGCCCTACCAGGGCGCGGCCACCGGCGTCGGCGGCATCGTCCGCGACATCCTCGCCATGGGTGCCCGTCCGGTCGCGGTCGTGGACCCGCTGCGCTTCGGCGCGGCCGACCACCCCGACACCAAGCGCGTCCTGCCGGGCGTCGTCGCCGGTATCGGCGGCTACGGCAACTGCCTGGGCCTGCCCAACATCGGCGGCGAGGTCGTCTTCGACGCCTGCTACCAGGGCAACCCGCTGGTCAACGCCGGCTGCATCGGCGTGATGAAGCACGAGGACATCCACCTCGCCAAGGCCTCCGGCCCCGGCAACAAGGTCATCCTCTACGGCGCCCGTACGGGTGGCGACGGCATCGGCGGCGTCTCGGTCCTCGCGTCCGAGACCTTCGACGACACCAAGCCCACCAAGCGGCCCGCCGTCCAGGTCGGCGACCCCTTCCAGGAGAAGCTCCTCATCGAGTGCACCCTGGAGATCTTCAAGGAGAAGCTGGTCGCCGGCATCCAGGACCTGGGTGGCGCCGGACTCTCCTGCGCGACCTCCGAGCTGGCCTCCGCCGGCTCCGGCGGTATGCGCGTCGAGCTGGACACCGTGCCGCTGCGCGACGCGACCCTCTCGCCCGAGGAAATCCTCATGAGCGAGTCGCAGGAGCGCATGTGCGCGATCGTCGAGCCCGAGCACGTCGACCGCTTCCTGGAGATCTGCGAGAAGTGGGACGTCATCGCCACCGTCATCGGTGAGGTGACCGAGGGCGAGCGGCTGGAGATCTTCTGGCACGGCGAGCAGATCGTCGACGTACCGCCGCGCTCGGTGGCCCACGAGGGCCCGACCTACCACCGGCCGTTCGCGCGCCCGTCGTGGCAGGACGCCCTCCAGGCCGACGACGCGGGCAAGCTGCCCCGGCCGCAGACGCCGGAGGAGCTGCGCGCGCAGGTCCTGGCCCTGGTCTCGTCGCCGAACCAGGCGTCGAAGTCCTGGATCACCGACCAGTACGACCGTTTCGTGCAGGGCAACACCGTGCTCGCCCAGCCCGAGGACGCGGGCATGGTCCGGATCGACGAGGAGTCGAACCTGGGTGTGGCCATGGCGACCGACGGCAACGGCCGGTACGCGAAGCTCGACCCGTACACGGGCGCCCAGCTCGCGCTGGCGGAGGCGTACCGCAATGTCGCCGCCTCGGGCGCCAAGCCGCTCGCCATCTCCGACTGCCTGAACTTCGGCTCCCCGGAGGACCCGGACGTCATGTGGCAGTTCGCCGAGGCCACCCGTGGTCTCGCGGACGGCTGTCTGCAGCTCGGCACGCCGGTGACCGGCGGCAATGTGTCGCTGTACAACCAGACCGGTGAGGTCGCCATCCACCCCACCCCCGTGGTGGCCGTGCTCGGTGTCATCGACGACGTCAACCGCCGCACGCCGATCGCCTTCGCGGAAGAGGGCCAGCTCCTCTACCTGCTGGGCGACACGCGTGAGGAGTTCGGCGGCTCGGCCTGGTCCGAGGTCGTCCACCAGCACCTCGGCGGTCTGCCGCCGGCGGTGGACCTCGACCGGGAGAAGCTGCTCGGCGACATCCTGATCGCGGCCTCCCGCGACGGCATGATCGACGCGGCGCACGACCTGTCCGACGGCGGTCTGGTCCAGGCGGTCGTGGAGTCGTGTCTGCGCGGCGGCAACGGTGCGCGGCTGGTCGTCCCGGACGGTCTGGACGCCTTCACCTTCCTCTTCAGCGAGTCGGCGGGCCGCGCGGTCGTGTCCGTGCCGCGCAGCGAGGAACTCCGCTTCACCGACATGTGCGGCGCGCGGGGTCTGCCCGCGACCCGGATCGGTGTCGTGGACGGCGAAGAGATCGATGTCCAGGGTCAGTTCAGCATCGCGCTGAGCGAGCTGCGCACGGCGCACGAGGAGACCATTCCGGGTCTGCTCGCCTGACGCCCGGCTCCACGGTGGCCCCGTCCGGACCTGGTCCGGGCGGGGCTCCGCCGTTCCTCCGGGCCCTGCTCCGCTTCGGTCGCGTGGAACCGGTCGCCACCTAGGCGGCCTGGCCCCAGAAGGCATCCGATTCGTCGATGTCCTCGATGCACTCGTCGATGTCGGAGATCTTGCCTCCGATGATGGTGAAGAACAGACCGCCCCTCATCTCTATGCCGCGGTCCCCGCGCTCGGCGTACAGCTTGTGGACGGACATGACGTGCCCGCGCCCGTCCGGGAAGACGCCCTGCAGCTCGGACCGCATGGAGCCGCCGGTGAGCTCGAAGAGCCGTCCGAACAGCTCGAGGACGTTGTCCCGGCCCTTGAAGTGACCGGAGACCTGGCTCTCCCCGGGGGAGTGGTAGGCACAGTCCGTGGTCATCAGGGAGCCGAGTGTCTCCATGTCGCCGCGTTCGAACGCTTCGTAGCCCCGGCGGATCAGGGCACTGTCCGGGTGCTCACTCATAGGTGGTTCACGCCCTTCCTGCACTCGCGCCTTCTCCCATCTTCCGCCGGGTTCCGGGCCGCTGTCCTGCGGGAGGGATTAACCTCGGCACCATGCCACCGGCCAAGAAGCGCGCCCGCCGATACGACTCCGCCAAGACGCGCGCCGCCGTGGTCGCGCAGTTCGACCACGTCCGCGTCGGGGTGCTCACCCTCACGGCCGAGCAGCTCGAAGCGCCGACCCGGCTCGGGGACTGGACCGTACGGGATCTCGCCGCGCATCTGGCCATGGTCATCGGCTCGGTCAGCCGCCACCTCGGCGAGCCCGAGCCGTCCCGCCGTGAAATGGACCTGCTGGACTGGCCCTTCAGGACACGGTCCGCCGCGGCGCGGGTCGACGAGGACACGAGGGCCATCGCGGCGGCCGGGGATCTCGCCGAGCTCTACGCCCGCACCGAGGCGCTCTACAACGAGCGCATGGCCGGAGTCTCGGACGACCGGCTCGTGCCCGCGCGGCTCGGTGCGATGCCGCTCGGCGACTTCCTGGTCACCCGGACCGTCGAACTCATCGTCCACACCGACGACCTGAACGACGCGACGGGCCTCGGCATCCCGTACGACAAGCAGGCGCTGGCCGCCTGCACCCGGCTGCTGGCGGACGCGCTCGCGGTGAAGGCGCCGGGGGGTTCGGTGGAGGTGCGGATCCCGCCGTACGCGGTGGTGCAGTGCGTCGAGGGCCCCCGGCACACCCGGGGCACCCCGCCGAACGTGATCGAGACGGACCCGCTGACGTGGATCCGGCTCGCCACCGGGCGTACGACCTGGAGCGAGGCCCTCGACGCTACCCAGGTGCACGCGAGCGGTGAGCGGGCGGACCTCGCCGGGCTGCTGCCGGTCATGGGCTGAGGCGAGCCGTGCGACTCGCGCCGCGACCAGGGGCGGAGCCCGGGAGGAGGCCTGACGCGGCGTCCGGTGTGGAACCGGAGTCCGGGGTGCCCCGTCCCAGGGGCATGCAGAAGCAGCACAGCACCGCTCTCGCCGCCGTGGCGCTCCTGGCGCTCGTCACCGCCTGTGGAACGCAGTCCGGGTCCGGTTCGGGCGGGGGCGGTTCGGTCGCCCCCGATGTGCCCGTCACCGGTGTCCACTGGGTCGTCGACAGCGTGACGGTGGACGGCAGGAAGACCGCTGCCCCCGCCGGAGCCCATGTCGAGATCGACTCCAAGGGCGTGGCCAAGGGCACCACCGGCTGCAACCAGTTCCGTGCCGATGTCACCGTCGCGGGCGACACCCTGACGGTGAAGCCCGGCGAGACGACCGAGATCGGCTGCCCACCGGAGGTCCAGGCCTTCGAGTCCGCGCTGAACGGCGCCTTCTCCGGCACGCTCAAGGCGAAGCTCGACGCCGACAGGCTCACCCTGACGACGCGCGAGGGCGACACCATCGCCCTGACGTCGCAGCCGCCCGCGCCGCTCCACGGCACGACCTGGAAGGTCACCTCCCTCACCTCCGGCGACACCGCGACGTCCCTGCCGGCCGGCACGGAGGGCAAGGCGCACTTCGTCTTCGGCAAGGACGGCTCCGTCAGCGGCACCCTCGGCTGCAACCGCTTCAACACGACCGCCAAGGCGTCCGGCTCGACCCTCACCTTCGGCCGGGTCGTCACCACCCGGATGCTCTGCCCCGACCCGCAGATGGACCTGGAGAACGCCCTGCTCAAGGTGTTCGAGAGCAAGGCGACCTACCAGCTCCAGCACCGCGGTCTGTCCCTCACCGCCCCGAACGGCAAGGGACTCGCGGCGGTGGCGGAGGACGCCAAGCAGAAGTGACACGGGACGCGGCGGCGAGGCGCGAAGCCGGCGCCGGCCGCCGCGGCCGTGGTCCGCGCGCCGATCAGGCGGGGGCGGCGGGTGTCCGCGCGGCGATCGGGCGGGGGGATCCGCGCGGCGATCAGGCCGGGTACGGAAGCAGGCCCGCGTCCGTCTTCTCCCACGCGGCCTTGAGCGAGGCCAGCCGCTCCTTCTCGTAGGGCGCCCTGTCCGCCTGCTCGCGCTGGTCCTCGGCGAGATGGAAGAGCTGGTCCCTGCCCCCCTTCCCCCGGTAGTACTTCCAGTCGCCCCGGCGCAGCGCCCGCTCACCGCGCACCCGCCAGAACAGGTCGCGCTCGGGGACCTCGGCGCCCCGCAGCAGATGGCCGGCGAGGCTCGTGCCGTCGAGCGGGTAGGCGGGGTGGGGGCGGGCGCCGCCGAGCTCCAGCAGGGTCGCGGTCCAGTCCGGTGTGAACACCGGCAGGTCGCTGACCTGGCCGCCCTCGATCCGCGCGGGCCAGCGCAGGATCGCCGGGACGCGGATGCCGCCCTCCTGGAGGGAGGCCTTGTTGCCGGACAGGGGCCAGTTGTACGAGAAGCGCTCGCCGCCGTTGTCGCTGGCGAAGAAGACCAGGGTGTCGTTCTCCTGGCCGGACCGCTTCAGGGCCGCGAGGACCTCACCGATGGAGCGGTCCAGGTCCTCGACCATCTCCTTGTACTTCTCGATGGACCCGCCGTCCTGGTGCCACAGGGCCGAGCGGTCGCCGGCCTTGATCCGCCGCACGATCCCGGCGCTCTCCTCCGTGTCCCCGTCGGCGATCCACGGCCAGTGGGGGGTGGTGAAGTTGAGGTTCAGCAGCCAGGGCTTCTCGTGGTCCCGGCCGACGTACGCGCTCGCGCGCTCGGTGAGGATCCGGGTGTAGTACCGCAGGTCCTTGTACTCGGCGTCTCCCTCGTAGAGGTCGTACTCGCCCGCGAGTCCCAGCTTGGAGTAGTACTCCAGGGCCCCGCCGAAGTTGCCGAAGAACTCGTCCCAGCCGGAGCGGGTGGGGGAGTAGTCGGGCAGGTACCCGCAGTGCCACTTGCCGATCAGCGCGGTGGCGTACCCGGCGTCGCGGAGCAGCGAGGCGAGGGTGGGGTGGGTCGGCTCCAGGCCGACGGACCTGTCGGCGATGGGCTCGGCGAGCCCGCCCTTCGTACGGCCCGGGAAGCGGCCGGTGTAGAGGCTGAAGCGGGTCGGCGAGCAGGTCGCGGACCCGGAGTACGCGTCGGTGAACCGGACACCCTGGCGGGCGAGGCGGTCCAGGTGCGGGGTCCGTATGTGCGGCGAGCCGTACGAGGAGAGGTCGGCCCAGCCGAGGTCGTCGCCGAGGATGAAGAGGATGTTGGGGCGGCGCGCGTGCCGGCCGAGGGAACGGGCCGCGCGGAAGGGCCGCTCCTCTGCCTGCGCGGTGCCGCCCGTGCCGAGCGCTGCGGCGGCGGCACCGGCGCCGAGGACCCCGCCGAAGGCGCGACGGGACAAGGGGGAGAGGGGCTTTTGGGCGTGCGGGGGCATGGAGGCTCCGGGGGATGTACGCGTACGGCGGCGCGAGGCGCCGGTGCGCGGGGCTCAAGGGGATGGGGGCTCTCCGCCGCGCGGGGCACACCGCCACCGGCCCCTGGTCACCCGGTGCGAGGCAGGCGGGCAGGGGCAGCGGGCGTCACCGGCGCGGGCGCGCCGGGGCGGGCCGCCGGGGCGCACGACAGCGAGGGTTCACGGGGTGCGCCGCACCACGAAACCCACGGAACGGGGCGGGAGAGCGGGAGAAGCTAGGCGCAGCGACAGATGGCGCTCGCTACACGGACCAGGTCGACGTGTCGGCGCTCCACAAGCGTGACCGAGCGGTCACTGGCGGGCTGCATGATCCAGGAGCCTGAAGCAGAGCGGGTGACTTGTCAACGGCTTTCCGCAGGGTGGGCGGCCCCGCTCGCGGACCTGCCCGTTGCGAACTAGGTCACACCCTCCGAGCCCCTCGCGAGCGACCCCTCGTGACCCCTGACCAGTACGTTCGTACGAGATCCACAAGGGACGTAATGCCAGGTCAGCCGGGTGGCCAGTGCGCAGTGGCCCCTCGCGCGAGCCCTCTCGCCACCCGCGCTCCGTGGGGCCCTCCAAAGCGCCGCCCGCGCGCTCTGTCCACATCCCCAATTCGGACCAGTGGTCGATCTCGCCTACACTCGGTGGCGTGCCACGTGGTGACGGTCGACTCAATCACGATCTGCTTCCCGGCGAAAAGGGCCCCCAGGACGCTTGCGGCGTCTTCGGTGTCTGGGCTCCGGGTGAAGAGGTCGCAAAGCTCACGTACTTCGGGCTCTACGCCCTCCAACATCGGGGTCAGGAATCCGCGGGAATCGCGGTCAGCAACGGCTCCCAGATCCTCGTCTTCAAGGACATGGGCCTCGTGTCCCAGGTCTTCGACGAGACCTCTCTCGGTTCTCTCCAGGGTCATATCGCGGTCGGTCACGCCCGCTACTCGACCACCGGTGCCTCCGTGTGGGAGAACGCGCAGCCGACCTTCCGGGCAACCGCCCACGGTTCGATCGCGCTCGGCCACAACGGCAATCTGGTCAACACGGCGCAGCTCGCCGAGATGGTCGCCGGTCTCCCCAAGGAGAACGGCCGCTCCACTCAGGTGGCCGCCACCAATGACACCGATCTCGTCACCGCGCTCCTCGCGGGCCAGTACGACGACGACGGCAAGCCGCTGACCATCGAGGAGGCGGCCGCCAAGGTCCTTCCCGATGTCATGGGCGCCTTCTCCCTCGTCTTCATGGACGAGCACACCCTCTACGCCGCCCGCGACCCGCAGGGCATCCGCCCGCTGGTCCTCGGCCGGCTGGAGCGCGGCTGGGTGGTCGCCTCCGAGACCGCCGCCCTCGACATCTGCGGCGCCAGCTTCGTCCGCGAGGTGGAGCCGGGCGAGCTGATCGCGATCGACGAGAACGGTCTCCGTACTTCTCGATTCGCGGAAGCGAAGCCCAAGGGCTGTGTCTTCGAGTACGTCTACCTGGCGCGCCCCGACACCGACATCGCCGGCCGGAACGTCTATCTCTCCCGTGTGGAGATGGGGCGGAAACTGGCGAAGGAAGCCCCGGTCGAGGCGGACCTCGTCATAGCGACGCCGGAGTCCGGCACTCCCGCCGCGATCGGCTACGCCGAGGCGAGCGGCATCCCCTTCGGTGCCGGCCTGGTCAAGAACGCCTATGTGGGCCGGACCTTCATCCAGCCCTCGCAGACCATCCGCCAGCTGGGCATCCGGCTGAAGCTGAACCCGCTCAAGGACGTCATCAAGGGCAAGCGCCTGGTGGTCGTGGACGACTCGATCGTCCGCGGCAACACCCAGCGCGCCCTGGTCAAAATGCTCCGCGAGGCCGGCGCCGCCGAGATCCACATCCGGATCTCCTCGCCGCCGGTGAAGTGGCCCTGCTTCTTCGGCATCGACTTCGCCACCCGCGCGGAGCTGATCGCCAACGGCATGTCGATCGAGGAGATCGGCAAGTCCCTGGGCGCCGACTCGCTCTCGTACATCTCCCTCGACGGGATGATCGAGGCGACCACGATCCAGAAGCCGAACCTCTGCCGCGCCTGCTTCGACGGCGAGTACCCGATGGACCTCCCGGACCCCGAGCTGCTCGGTAAGCAGCTCCTGGAGTCCGAGCTTGCCGCCGGCCCGGCCGCCACGGCCGCCGCCGACGCGCTCCGTCGCCCGTAAGCCCCCGCAGTAACCGCAGTGACGACACGAAAGTTCTCAGCCATGCCCGAGACCACTGGTGCCAGCTACGCAAGCGCGGGCGTCGACATCGAAGCGGGCGACCGCGCCGTCGAGCTGATGAAGGAGTGGGTGAAGAAGACGCAGCGCCCCGAGGTCCTCGGCGGCCTCGGCGGGTTCGCCGGTCTCTTCGACGCCTCCGCCCTCAAGCGCTACGAGCGCCCGCTCCTGGCCTCCGCCACCGACGGCGTCGGTACGAAGGTCGACATCGCCAGCCAGATGGGCGTGTACGACACGATCGGCCACGACCTGGTCGCGATGGTCATGGACGACATCGTCGTCTGCGGCGCCGAGCCGCTCTTCATGACCGACTACATCTGCGTCGGCAAGGTCCACCCCGAGCGGGTCGCGGCCATCGTCAAGGGCATCGCCGAGGGCTGTGTCCTCGCCGGCTGCGCCCTGGTCGGCGGCGAGACCGCCGAGCACCCCGGGCTGCTGGGCCCCGACGACTTCGACGTCGCCGGCGCCGGCACGGGTGTCGTGGAGTACGACCGGCTGCTCGGCGCGGATCGTATCCGTACGGGTGACGCGGTGATCGCCATGGCGTCCTCCGGCCTTCACTCCAATGGGTACTCCCTGGTGCGGCATGTGGTCTTCGACCGGGCGGGGATGACCCTCGACCAGCGGGTCGACGAGCTCGGCCGCACGCTGGGCGAGGAGCTGCTGGAGCCCACCAAGATCTACTCGCTGGACTGCCTGGCGCTGACCCGGACCACCGATGTGCACGCCTTCAGCCACATCACCGGTGGCGGCCTGGCCGCCAACCTGGCCCGGGTTCTCCCGGACGGGCTGCACGCCACGGTCGACCGTTCCAGCTGGACCCCGGGCGCGATCTTCGACCTGGTCGGCAAGGCCGGTCAGGTGGAGCGCCTGGAGCTGGAGAAGACGCTGAACATGGGCGTCGGCATGATGGCCGTCGTCCCGGCCGACTCGGTCGACGTGGCGCTGACCACCCTCGCGGACCGGGGCGTGGACGCCTGGGTCGCGGGTGAGATCACCGAGCGCGGCGACCACACGACCGGCGCCACGATGGTCGGGGACTACGCGAGCTGAACAGCACAAAGCCCGGTCCGGGGAGGCCCCGGACCGGGTGAGTGCTGCTGCTGTTGTGCGTCAGTGCGAGGTCAAGCGCGTCAAGCGCCGCGACGCTGAGGCGACGGACCGGACTCTTCGTCCTCGTCCTCGTCATCGTTGTAGAGATCCGCGTACTGCGCGTACGGGTCGTCTTCCTCGTCGTCGTCCTCGAACGGCTCGCCATTCGGCGGCTGACTCGAAGTCGAAGCGCCCAGCTCATTGGCCAGACGCGACAGGTCAGTCCCGCCGCTGCTGTACTTCAGCTGGCGGGCGACCTTCGTCTGCTTGGCCTTTGCCCGGCCGCGCCCCATGGCTCGACCCCCTCGGTGACGGGGCTCGACGGCCCCAGAGTCTTGACACGCGTTCATGGTTCGGAACGGGCTCTCCGCAGAGGGACCGGTCCGTAGGGCTTCAACGGTACCTGCTTCCGCGGCCATACGGTACGCCGCCCGCATGACGCGCCCCGGTGCAGAACCCTCGAGGTGCCCTGTCCTCGCTGGTCAACCGCGATTTTAACCTCTTCTTGGCGGCCGACCCGCCGACCGTTCGTGAGTCTTGTCTCGCTCTTGGCGAACGCGTGGACGATCGCTCGGACGGACGTCCGTGTGATCCTCCAACTCACCGGCGGCGGGCCGGCCCTCCTGTCACGCCTGGTTCAGCGCGCTACTTCGCACGGGCGGCGCGAGCCTCCGCCATCCGCTGCTCGGCGATCCGGTCGGCCGCGGCGGCCGGCGGAATCCCGTCGGCCTTCGCACGTGCGAATATGGCGAGCGTGGTGTCGAAGATCTTCGCTGCCTTCGCCTTGCACCGGTCGAAGTCGAAGCCGTGCAGCTCGTCGGCGACCTGGATGACACCGCCCGCGTTGACGACGTAGTCGGGGGCGTAGACGATCCCGCGGTCCGCGACGTCCTTCTCGACACCCGGGTGCGCGAGCTGGTTGTTGGCCGCGCCGCAGACGATCTTGGCGGTCAGTACGGGCACGGTCTCGTCGTTGAGAGCACCGCCGAGCGCGCAGGGGGCGTAGACGTCCAGGCCCTCGACGCGGATCAGCTCGTCGGTGTTCGCGACCACGGTGACCTGGGGGTACTTGTCGGTGATCCGGCGCACCGACTCCTCGCGCACATCCGTGACGACGACCTCGGCGCCGTCCTCCAGGAGGTGCTCGACCAGGTAGTGACCGACCTTGCCGACACCCGCGACGCCGACCTTGCGGCCGCGCAGCGACGGGTCGCCCCAGGCGAACTGGGCCGAGGCCCTCATGCCCTGGAAGACGCCGAAGGCGGTGAGGACCGAGGAGTCCCCGGCGCCGCCGTTCTCGGGGGAACGGCCGGTGGTCCAGGCGTTCTCCCGGGCCACCACGTCCATGTCGGCCACATAGGTGCCGACGTCGCAGGCCGTGACGTACCGGCCGCCGAGGGAGGCCACGAACCGGCCGTAGGCGAGCAGCAGCTCCTCGGTCTTGATCAGCTCCGGGTCGCCGATGATCACGGCCTTGCCGCCGCCGTGGTCGAGGCCGGCCATGGCGTTCTTGTACGACATTCCCCGGGAGAGGTTCAGCGCGTCGGCGACGGCAGCTTCCTCGGAGGCGTAGGGGTAGAAGCGGGTACCGCCGAGGGCCGGGCCCAGGGCGGTGGAGTGGATGGCGATGACGGCCTTGAGGCCGGAGGCGCGGTCCTGGCAGAGCACGACTTGCTCGTGGCCACCCTGCTCCGAGTGGAACAAGGTGTGCAGTACGTCGACAGGAACGCCGGTCACATCGGTCACTGTGGTGACTCCCAAGTACGAGGCGGCGGTTGAACGCCCCTCCTGCGGGTGGGGGAAGGGCTCCGCGGCCCGTTTCGGGGCCGCTTCGGCAAGAGAGTAAGTCCTACGCGTGCGTAGATCCGACGCAGTGCTCAGGATCACCCCCTCCCGGAGTACCCGCATGGAAGGATTCGCGACATGCCCGCGGTGTCTTCGGTCCTCGTCCCGTACGCCTCCTATCTGCGCGTGTACGAACCGCTGGCGGCCTTTCCCGAGCCGGAGCGCGGTCACTGGGCCCGCTACGCCCGGCGTCCGGCCACTCCCACGGCCCAGGACGAACTCCGGCGCTCGCTGGCCGACCTGCTGCCGACCCCGCCGGTGGCGGTGCCGGTCCACGAGAGCGGGGACGCCTTCGTCGCCCTGGTGGACGGGGTGGTGTGCGTCTGTCCGTGGCGGACCCGGCTGCGCGGCTGGCTCGCCCTGGAGGAGCTGGGGCGGCAGCTGCCGGCGTCGCTTCTGGACGCGGTGCTTCCACCGGTGGTCCGGGGACAGGCGGAGGCGGACTACGAGCGCTGGCGGGACCGGAACCCGGACGCCCGGCCGTGGATCCGGACCTCGGTGTGGCAGGTGCCGGTGCGCTGGTTCGCGCTCTTCACCGACGAGGAGCGGGAGTACGTCCCCGCCCGGGGCCCGCAGGAGCCGCCGGTGCTGCGCTACCGCACGCCGATGGTCCAGGCGCGGCGCCGGCTGGCGCGGGGACTGCGGACGCTGCGCGAGACGACGGAGGAAGGCCCCCTGACCGAGGGCCTGGTGGACGTGGGGCGGTGGCTGGAGGAGTTCCACCCCCGCTCGCTGGTCGAACTCGACTACGGCGGCCTGGTGCACGCGCTGTCGGCACGGCAGCTGGAGGACGACCGGTCGGCGGCCGACGTGGCCGAGGGGATCGCGGCGCTGCGGGCCGGCGACGGCGAGGCGGCGAACGCGGCGTACGAACGGCTGATGGAACGGTGGCGGGCGATCCGCGACCGGCAGTTCGCCAACTGACCCCGCGCGGAAGGGGGAGAGGGCCCCTTCGCGCGCCGGTGTCGGGACGTAGGTCCCGATCCGGGCCTTTGACTCAAGGGTGACGGATCGCACTTACTGCACCCTTGCGCCCATCACCCACCCTCGTGCCAAAATAGGACAAGGAGTCCGGGGAGGGTTCCTTCCGTCCCAGTAGGGGCGGAATTGCTCAGCATTGCACTCTATGGGGGGTCTGACGACTCCTGATCGCTCTGTGACTGATCGTCACTGTGACGTGACTGTCCGCTATGGCATGGTCCATCGGCTTCCGCCGCTGATGAACACCTGAGAGGGCAATTCCATCGGTTTGGCCGACGTGGCTGGACAGATGGTGTAGTTGTAGTGCCGAGGACAAGCCGTTCGTCCTATAACCGACTCGGCTCGCGTCCGCCATTTCGGGCAACGCGGGTCAAGGTGCAGAATTTAGAGGAAAGAACCGAGAAGGTTCGGTTCTCCCGAGGAGGCCGCTCATGACCGCTCGCACCCCTGATGCCGAGCCGCTGCTGACCCCCGCTGAGGTTGCCACGATGTTCCGCGTGGACCCGAAGACGGTGACCCGTTGGGCGAAGGCGGGCAAGCTCACGTCCATCCGCACGCTTGGTGGACATCGCCGCTATCGCGAGGCAGAGGTCCGCGCACTGCTTGCGGGTATTCCGCAGCAGCGCAGCGAGGCCTGAACACCCCGATGAACCGGGCGTTTCCGGATCCCCCAATCCGGTCTGCCCGCCCCTAGCTCCAACGGCGGCTGCCTGCCCCAACAGGCCTTCGTCTTCGATCGCGCTGGACTCCGCCGGGTCCAGCGCGATCTTTTTTGTGCCCGGAGGAGCGGGCGGGAGCCTGGAGGGAGGGGTTCGGGGGAAGGCGGCGAAGGAGCCTTGGGAGCCGTGCAATTGCACATATTAAATTGGTCCGGTGTAGGGGAGAGGTAAGTGGGGGTGTTTCCGAAACTCGTTCGGTGACACCCGTCACACCGTCGAACTCTTGCCAGGTAACAGCCTGCCACCGTAAAGAAGGCGGCCAACACGCCGATGGTCAGGGGGTGGTGGGACTTCCGTCCGCGGCCGGGGGGTCGTCGGTGGAGTCGGGCGCGGGGGCGGGCGGGGGCTCCTCGGGGGCGTCCGAGGGGGAGCGCCGGGAGACCGGCTCGTCGGCTGTGGGGGGTAACTCCATGACGAGGCGCAGGAGGCGATGACAGACGGGGCAGTGGCGCGTGACATGTCCGTACCGGGACGCGGCCGCCAGATGGGCGCGCAGCAGCGCTCGGGTCTCGTGTCTGGCAGTGGACGCAGCGGCCATGCGCGTCACCTCCGGTGTGGGGCCCCCGATTCCCTGATGCAGGGGTACCGGTGGTTCCCGACGCGCGTCAATACGCGCGCACGACGAAGGCCCGCGCCTTTCGGCACGGGCCTTCGTTTTCTGCGGTCCTGACGGGATTTGAACCCGCGGCCTCCACCTTGACAGGGTGGCGAGCACTCCAAACTGCTCCACAGGACCAGGTTTCGCAGCTCGTACTTGCGCTTGGCTGCGAGAGAGACTGTACAGCAGGTCAGAGGGTCCGGTCGAACTCACTCCGGGCGATCATCGCGTCACGGAGCCGCTGCGTCGATCGCCTTCACGATCCGCTTGTCGGAGACGGGGTACGCCGTGCCCAGCGCGTGGGCGAAGTAGCTGACCCGCAGCTCCTCGATCATCCAGCGGATCTCGCGTACTTCCTGGGGCACCGGCCGCCCCTGGGGCAGCTGCTCCAGCAGCCAGGCGTACTCGTCCTGCATCTCGTGGACCTTCTCCATGCGTGTGGTGTCGCGCTGCGCCGCCGACGGCATCTGCTGGAGGCGGCGGTCCACGGCCACCAGGTAGCGCATGAGGTCCGGCAGCCGGCGCAGGCCGGTCTTCGTGACGAAGCCCGACGGCATGAGGGCCGCCAGCTGCTGCCGCACGTCCTGGACGTTGTTGACCAGGACGAGGCTGTTCGTGGCCTTCAAACGGCGCTCACAGGCCTGCCAGGCGGCCAGGATCTGCTGGACCTGCCCGACGGTCCGTACGGTCGTGTCGACGAGGTCGGCGCGGACCTTGTCGTACAGCTTCCGGAACGATTCCTCGTCCCAGGCCGGCCCTCCGTGGTCGCCGATCAGCTTGTCCGCCGCGGCGGTGGCGCAGTCGTCGAAGAGGGCCTGCACCGAGCCGTGCGGGTTGCGGGACAGGGCGAGCTTCTGCTGGTTGCTGAGCTTGTCCGAGGCGAACTTGGCCGGGTTCACCGGGATGTTGAGCATGATCAGCTTCCGGGTGCCCCGCCACATCGCCTGGGCCTGCTCCGCCTCGGTGTCGAAGAGGCGTACGGAGACGGTGTCACCGGCGTCCACGAGCGCCGGGAAGGCCTTCACCGGCTGGCCCGCGCGCCGGGTCTCGAAGACCTTCGTCAGTGTGCCGATCGTCCAGTCCGTGAGGCCCGTGCGCTCGATCGACTCCCCGCTCGGCCCCGCGGTCGCCGCGGCGGCCTGGGAGAGGGCCTGACGGGCCTTCGGGCGCAGCTGGAGCTTGAGGGCCTCCAGGTCCTTGTCCTCGGCGAGCTTCCGGCGGCGCTCGTCGACGATCCGGAAGGTGATCTTCAGATGGTCGGGGACGCGCGTCAGGTCGAAGTCCTCGGCGGTGACCGGGACGCCGACCATCCGCTGGAGCTCACGGGCCAGGGTCACCGTCAGGGTCTCCTGCAGGGGCACGGCCCTCTCCAGGAACTTGGACGCGTAGTTCGGCGCCGGGACGTAGTGGCGGCGTATCGGCTTCGGCAGCGAGCGGATCAGCTCGACCACGACTTCCTCGCGCAGGCCCGGGATCTGCCAGTCGAAGCCCTCGTCGGTGACCTGGTTCAGTACCTGGAGCGGCACGTGGACGGTGACACCGTCGGCGTCCGCGCCCGGCTCGAACTGGTACGTCACCTTGAACTTCAGCCGGCCCTGGCGCCAGGAGTCCGGATAGTCGTCCTTGGTGACCGCCCCGGCCTTCTCGTTGATGAGCATCTCGCGCTCGAAGTCCAGGAAGTCCGGTGCCTCGTGGCGCTTGTGCTTCCACCAGGAGTCGAAGTGCGCGCCGGACACGACGTGTTCGGGGACCCGCTGGTCGTAGAAGTCGAAGAGGGTCTCGTCGTCGACCAGGATGTCCCGGCGGCGGGCGCGGTGCTCCAGCTCCTCGACCTCGGTGAGGAGCTTGCGGTTGTCGGCGAAGAACTTGTGGTGCGTGCGCCAGTCGCCCTCGACCAGGGCGTTGCGGATGAACAGCTCGCGGGACGCCTCCGGGTCGATCCGGCCGAAGTTGACCTTGCGCTGGGCGACGATCGGCACGCCGTACAGAGTGACCTTCTCGTACGCCATCACCGCAGCCTGGTCCTTCTCCCAGTGCGGCTCGCTGTAGGTGCGCTTGATCAGATGCTGGGCGAGCGGCTCGACCCACTCGGGCTCGATCCTGGCGTTGACCCGCGCCCACAGCCGCGAGGTCTCCACCAGCTCGGCGGACATGAGGAACCGCGGCGGCTTCTTGAAGAGCGCCGAGCCGGGGAAGACCGCGAACTTGGCGCTGCGGGCGCCCAGATACTCGTTCTTCGTGCCTTCCTTGACGTCCTTCATGCCGATGTGGGACAGCAGTCCGGCGAGCAGCGAGACATGGACGGACTGCTCGGGGGCGTCGTCCTCGTTGAGATGGATGCCCATCGTCTTGGCGACGGTGCGCAGCTGGCTGTAGATGTCCTGCCACTCGCGGATGCGCAGGAAGTTCAGGTACTCCTGCTTGCACATCCGGCGGAAGGCCGAGGAGCCGCGCTCCTTCTGCTGCTCACGGATGTAGCGCCAGAGATTCAGATAGGCCAGGAAGTCGGACGTCTCGTCCTTGAAGCGCGCGTGCTGCTGGTCGGCCTGCGCCTGCTTCTCGGCCGGCCGCTCGCGCGGGTCCTGGATGGAGAGCGCGGCGGCGATCACCATCACCTCGCGCACGCAGCCGTTCTTGTCGGCCTCCAGGACCATCCGGGCCAGACGCGGGTCGACCGGGAGCTGGGCCAGCTTGCGGCCCATGTCCGTCAGCCGCTTCTTCGGATCCTTCTGCGCCGGGTCGAGCGCGCCGAGCTCCTGGAGGAGCTGCACGCCGTCGCGGATGTTGCGGTGGTCCGGCGGGTCGATGAAGGGGAACTTCTCGATGTCGCCGAGGCCCGCCGCGGTCATCTGGAGGATGACGGAGGCGAGGTTGGTGCGCAGGATCTCGGCGTCGGTGAACTCGGGGCGGGCGAGGAAGTCGTCCTCGTCGTACAGCCGGACGCAGATGCCGTCCGACGTACGGCCGCAGCGGCCCTTGCGCTGGTTGGCGCTGGCCTGGCTGATCCGCTCGATGGGGAGGCGCTGGACCTTGGTGCGGTGGCTGTAGCGGGAGATGCGGGCCGTGCCCGGATCGATCACGTACTTGATGCCGGGGACGGTCAGGGACGTCTCGGCCACATTCGTCGCGAGCACGATCCGGCGCCCCGAGTGGGCCTGGAAGACGCGGTGCTGCTCGGCGTGCGAGAGCCGGGCGTAGAGGGGGAGCACCTCGGTGTTCCGGAGCTTCTTCTTCAGCAGCGCGTCGGCGGTGTCACGGATCTCCCGCTCGCCGGAGAGGAAGACCAGGATGTCGCCCGGGCCCTCCGACTGGAGCTCGTCGACGGCGTCGCAGATCGCGGTGATCTGGTCGCGGTCGGACTCCTCGGAGTCCTCTTCCAGGAGGGGCCGGTAGCGGACCTCGACCGGGTACGTACGGCCCGAGACCTCGACGATCGGGGCGTCGCCGAAGTGGCGGGAGAACCGCTCCGGGTCGATGGTCGCGGAGGTGATGACGACCTTGAGGTCCGGGCGCTTCGGCAGCAGCTGGGCCAGATAGCCGAGCAGGAAGTCGATGTTGAGGGACCGCTCGTGGGCCTCGTCGATGATGATCGTGTCGTAGGCGCGCAGCTCGCGGTCCGTCTGGATCTCGGCGAGCAGGATGCCGTCCGTCATCAGCTTGACGAAGGTCGCGTCCTGGTTGACCTGGTCGGTGAACCGGACCTTCCAGCCGACCGCCTCGCCCAGCGGGGTGTTCAGCTCGTCGGCGACGCGCTCGGCGACCGTGCGGGCCGCGATACGGCGGGGCTGCGTGTGGCCGATCATGCCGCGCACGCCCCGGCCGAGCTCCATACAGATCTTCGGGATCTGCGTCGTCTTGCCGGACCCGGTCTCACCGGCGACGATCACGACCTGGTGGTCCCGTATCGCCTCCAGGATCACGTCCTTCTTCTGGCTGACCGGGAGCTGCGCGGGATACGTGATCTCGGGTACGCGGGAGGCGCGCCGGTCGATCCGCTCCTTGGCCTTGCCGGCCTCGGCGGCGATCTCGTCCAGCACGGCGTCGCGGGCTTCGGGCTTACGGATGCGGCGGGCGCCTTCGAGACGGCGGCCGAGCCTGTGCGCGTCCCGCAGCGAGACCTCGGCCAGCAGGGTCTGGAGAGCGGCGAAGGAAGTAGACATACGGCCTCCAGGATCGCACCCGGGAAGAGAGGGTGGCGAACCGATTTCCGACGGGGCAGTCGGCTGCGCCGCCGCCGCGCGGGGTTTCGCCGTCGCGCAGGCGTCGACACGTACCATTTCGGGCGGACGCGGCCCCTCACCGCGATCACCGTACGGACAGGAGAGCCCGCCCCGATGCCCCGCTTCAGCTGTCGCGCCGGCCGCGTTCCGGCCGCGCTGGTGGCTCTGCTGGTGGCCCTGCTGGCGGGGGTGCTGGTGTGCGGCGGCGGTATTCCTGTGGGCGGCGGCGCGCCGAGCACGAAGGCCGTGGGCCACGGGGCGGACGCCGGTGACCCGGCCGCGAAGTCCGTGACCCCCGCGCCCGCCGTCGTGGTGGGCGATCCGGGGCCGCCCGGCTGCGGGGACCGCACGCCCCACGCGGGCGGGGCCGTGCCCGCGACTCCACCCCGGTCCGGCGCCTTCGGGCAGCTGCTGCCCGCGCTCTACGACGCGCACGGCGCCCATGGCATCCGGGGCGCCGGCACCGATGTCCGGCATCTGTCCCCCGGACGGGCGCCCCCGGCGCTCGTACCGCTCTCTCCCGAGGACCTCTCGATCCTGCGCGTGTAGGCCGGCGCCCGAGCCACCCCCACCCTCGCCGGTCCCTTTCATCCCTTTGCGCACCATGCGCGCCCAGGAGCTTCGCCATGCCCCTTCCCCTGTCCCCCGCCACCTCCAAGCCGCTGCTCATCGGCGCCGGTGTCGCCGTCGCCGCCGTACTGCTCGGTGTCGCCTCGTACACCGCGACCCGGCCGGAGGACCTCGCGTCCGCCGGCTCCGGCCCCGCCACCGTCGTCTCCGCCGACCCGCAGGCGGGGGTCTATCCGGAGCTGACGAAGCTCGCCCGCCGCGACGCGTCCGACGCGCTGGCGCGCGGCCGGGCGGACGCGCCCGTCGTCCTGATCGAGTACGCCGACTTCAAGTGCGGCTACTGCGGACAGTTCGCCCGCGAGACCGAGCCGGAGCTGATCAAGAAGTACGTGGACAAGGGCACCCTGCGCATCGAATGGCGCAACTTCCCGATCTTCGGCGAGGAATCGGAGGCGGCCGCGCGGGCCTCGTGGGCGGCCGGGCAGCAGGGCCGGTTCTGGGAGTTCCACAAGGCCGCGTACGCCGAGGGCGCCAAGCAGAAGGGCTTCGGTACGGACCGGCTCAGGGCCCTCGCGCGGGAGGCGGGCGTCGCCGATCTCGACCGCTTCACCCGCGACCTCGACACGGAGGGGGCGAGGAACGCAGTGAAGCGCGACCAGGACGAGGGGTACGGCCTCGGCGCCACCTCCACGCCGTCCTTCCTGATCAACGGGCGGCCGATCGCGGGCGCCCAGTCCATGGAGACCTTCACCGGTGCCATCGAGGCAGCGAGGAAGACGGCCCCCGCCGCTTCCCCGACCGGCTCCGCCCCCGCTTCCTCCGCCCCCGCTTCCTCCGCCCCCGCGACCGGGGGTCGGCAGTGACCACCGACGCCGGCTATATGGCCGCCTTCCTCGGCGGCCTCCTGGCCCTGCTCAGCCCCTGCAGCGCGCTGCTGCTCCCGGCGTTCTTCGCGTACTCCGTCGACAGCCCCACCCGGCTGCTCGCCCGGACCGGAATCTTCTACGCCGGGCTGGCCACCACCCTCGTGCCGCTCGGCGCCGCCGGGTCCCTCGCCGGGCGGCTCTTCTACGGCCACCGTGACCTGCTCGTGGCCCTCGGCGGCTGGCTGATCATCGTCCTGGGCGTGCTCCAGATCCTCGGCATGGGCTTCGCCTCCCGTCGTATCGCCGAGGCGAGCGGCCGGATCCGCCCGACGACCGCCCTCTCGGTCCACGCCCTCGGTGTGGTCTACGGCCTGGCCGGATTCTGTGCCGGGCCGATCCTGGGCAGCGTGCTGACGGTGGCCGCGCTCGGCGGAAGCCCGGTGTACGGCGGACTGCTCCTCGCCGTCTACGCCCTGGGGATGGCCGTCCCGCTCTTCGTCCTCGCGCTGCTCTGGGAGCGGTACGACCTGGGGCGCCGGCGCTGGCTGCGGGGACGTCCGGTGCGGCTCGGCCGGTTCGAGCTGCATACGACATCGCTGCTGTCCGGCGTCTTCTTCGTCGGGATCGGCACGCTGTTCCTGGCCTTCGACGGCACGACGGCCCTGCCGGGGCTGCTGTCGGTGGACGATTCGTTCGCCGTGGAGGAGCGGGTGTCGGTGCTCGGCCGCGCGGTCCCGGACTGGGCCCTGCTGATGATGGTGCTCGGGGTCGTCGCCGTCGTCCTGGCGGTCCGGGGGTGGCGCCGCCGGGAGGAGCGGGTGTGACACGACGAAGGCCCCGTCCAGAGGACGGGGCCTTCGAGTGGTGGCTGGGGCCGGGGTCGAACCGGCGACCTATCGCTTTTCAGGCGATCGCTCGTACCAACTGAGCTACCCAGCCTGGGGTATCCCCGACTCGAAGAGTCAGAGGACGCGATCTACGAGAGATCGCAGCGGTCCTGACGGGATTTGAACCCGCGGCCTCCACCTTGACAGGGTGGCGAGCACTCCAAACTGCTCCACAGGACCAAGCTTATGTGCGAGCACTAGTCTCGCACACGGTAAAGCGTGCCCCCAACGGGATTCGAACCCGTGCTACCGCCTTGAAAGGGCGGCGTCCTGGGCCACTAGACGATGAGGGCTAAGGGCCCACCTGGGCGCTTCGCAGCGCGTCGGGGACGTGAGAAGCATATGGGATGCGGGGAGCTATCGCCAAAACGGTTTCCGTCCCTAGGGCGCCCGGGCCTGGAGCACCTCCGGGACATGGCGGCTGACCTCGGCCGTCGTCAGCCCCAGACCGCCGAGCGTGACCTCGTCCCAGGCCTGGATCCGGCGGGTGGTCCGGTCCAGGTACAGGACGGACGCGCGGACCTTCTCCGGCTTCTCGTTCTGCACCGCGCGCAGCCCGCCGCCGCCCGTCGAGCCCTCGACGCGCAGCCGGGTGCCCCGGGGCAGGACGATGTTCTCGCGGTGGTGCAGATGGCCGGCCAGGGCCAGCGGAACCTCGCCGTCCGTCTCGCGGGCCGCGGCCGGGTCGTGGGCGACGGCGATGTCGACGGGGGTGCCGGCCCGCTTCTGGCCGCGCAGGGCGGCGGCGAGGCGGACGCCGGCCGCGTGCTCCGCGTCCACGCCCGGGACGCTCACCGAGCGGTCAGGGGTGAACTGCGGATCGCCCATGCCCGCGATCCTGATGCCCGCGATGGTGACCGCCGAGCCCTCGTCGAGGACGTAGGCGTTCTTCAGCTGGGACACGTACTCCTGGGTGACCTGGGAGTCGTGGTTGCCGCGCACCCAGACATAGGGCGCCCCGAGGTCGGGGATCGAGTCGAGGAAGCCGTTCTCGGCGGCGCTGCCGTGGTCCATGGTGTCGCCGGAGTCGATGATCACGTCGATGTCGTACTGCTCCACGAGGCTGGCGATGATCCGCCAGGCCGCCGGGTTGAGATGGATGTCGGAGACGTGCAGGACGCGCATCGTGCCGGGGTCAGGCTGGTAGGTGGGCAGCGTCGAGGTGGCGTCGTAGAGCTTGGTGACGTTGGTGACGAGCCGCGCCAACTCCTGCTGGTAGACGTCGAACTCGGTGACGATCGAGCGGGCGTTGCCGACCACGGAGGGGGCTGAGGAGAGCAGGCCGGAGAAGCGGGGCTCCAGGACGGACTTCGGGCTCCAGGTGGCGTACGTGCCGACGCCGCAGGCGGCGAGCAGCGCGATCGAGAGACCGCCGGCGGCGAGGGCGCGCCGGGGGCGGCGGTAGACGGCCAGGGCGAGCGCGGTGGAGCCGCAGACGACGGCGACCGCCGACCGCACGACCAGGTCGCGGGTGCCGTCGGCGACGTCCTGGGCGATCTCCTCCTGGAGGCCGGAGATGCGTTCGGGGTGCTCGACCAGGGCTTGGGCGCGGACCGGGTCGAGCCGGTCGACCCCGACGTCGAGGCGGAGCGGTGAGGTGTGGGAGTCGAGGTCGAGGGCGCCGAGGGGTGGGACGTCGATCCGGGTGCCGCCGGTGAGGGAGGGCTTCAGGGCCATCCGGGTGTCCACGGGGCCGACGGGCGTGCGTACGGCTCCGATGCTGTCGACGGTCAGCAGCCCGAGCCAGGCGCCGAGCAGGACGACACCGATCAGGCCGAGGGCGCGGCGCAGGGGCGAGGGCGTGACGAGGAGGTCTCGGGCCATTGGCGCCGTATGCCCGGGAAGGTGCGGGTCCATGCTCCGTCCTTGCCCCGGCGTGGGCCTGTGTTAACTGCGTGACAATGGGGGCGTGCTGGAGATGACACGCGAGGAGTTCGAGGAACTGGTCGCCGAGGCGCTGGACAGGATCCCGCCGGAGCTGACACGGCTGATGGACAACGTCGCGGTGTTCGTGGAGGACGAGCCGTCTCCCGAGGACCCGGAACTGCTTGGGCTGTACGAGGGAACGCCGCTGACGGATCGCGGCGAGTGGTACGCCGGTGTGCTGCCCGACCGGATCACGATCTACCGGGGCCCGACGCTGCGGATGTGCGAGTCGCGCGAGGACGTGGTGGAGGAGACCGAGGTCACGGTGGTGCACGAGATCGCCCACCACTTCGGCATCGACGACGAGCGGCTGCACGCGCTCGGGTACGGCTGAGTCCCGGGGAGGGCGGCACGGGCCGGGGCGGCCCCGCGGGCGTGTCCCCAGCGGTGCGGAGGGAGTTGGGCAGGGGGACTCCGCGTTCCCGAAGCCCAAGATCCCTGCCGTCCGTGCCCTGGAGGTGCCGCTCGTGCGCCAGTTGCCCGTCCCCGTCAGATGGGCCGTCACCGCACTCGCGGTCGCGGCCTCCGCAAGCGGCCTGAGCGGTTGTATGAGTGTGGGCGACGACGGCGCGACGCCGGCGCCCGTCAAGTCGGCCGAGCGCCGGGGTGCGGCGGCCGAGCCGGACGGCGGGGGCGTGGCGCCCGGCGGCAGGCACGGCCGTACCGGTCACGGCCCCGCGGGTGCGGCGGGCAAGGACGGCGAGAGCGGGAGCGAGGGCGCGGACGGCGGCTCCACCGCCTCACCGGGCCCCGGCGGGTCCGTGGCGCCGTCCGTGAATCCCCCGATCGGCGGGAGGCCGGACGGGGAGCAGCAGCCCCCAGGGGACCCGGAGCCGGGTGGGGGAGACCCGACGCCGCCGACCGAGGAGCCGGTCACACCGACGCCCACCCCGCCGGTGGAGGAGCCGCCTCCGAGCCCGACGCCGGAGCCGACCCCGAAGCCGTCCGACCCGCCGTCCGCGTCGCCCGCCGCGGAGACCCACATGGGGGCGATGAGGGCGGCGGACGGGCAGGGGACGCGGTCCGAGCCGGAGGCATCACCGCAGGTCGGGCCGGTGTGACGAACCCCGGTTTGCCATAGGCGGGGGAGGGTGCGTATGGTGGTAGATCGTTTGATCCCATTTGCCCGGCGCCGACACAGAAGAGCGCCGTGTGGCGCGTACTCTCCCTTGCCGTGGCTGACCGCATTGAGGCGGTCTTTTGCGAAACACACGGAGTTGACGGGCGCGTGCCGAGACTCCGGAAGGTTTCGCATTTCGCATGTCCATTTTCAGTTCTGACCACGCCGTCCTGCCCGAGAACAACGACGAGTCGGTTGTCGTCGAGACCGCCGTCGTCGAGGCCCCCGAGGCCGTCGTCGACGCCCCTGAGGTTCCCGAGGCCGTAGAGGCCGCCGAGACCGAAGAGTCCTCCGAGCCGACCGTCACCTTCGCCGACCTCGGCCTTCCCGAGGGCGTCGTGCGCAAGCTCGCGCAGAACGGTGTGACCACGCCCTTCCCGATCCAGGCCGCGACCATCCCGGACGCCCTGGCCGGCAAGGACATCCTCGGCCGAGGCCGCACCGGCTCCGGCAAGACCCTCTCGTTCGGTCTGCCGACCCTGGCCTCGCTGGCCGGCGGCGTCACCGAGAAGAAGAAGCCCCGCGCGGTCATCCTCACCCCGACCCGTGAGCTCGCGATGCAGGTCGCGGACGCCCTCCAGCCCTACGGCGACGTCCTCGGCCTGAAGATCAAGGTCGTCTGCGGCGGTACGTCCATGGGCAACCAGATCTACGCCCTGGAGCGCGGCGTCGACGTCCTCGTCGCCACCCCCGGCCGACTGCGCGACATCATCAACCGCGGCGCCTGCTCGCTCGCGAACGTCCAGGTCGCGGTCCTCGACGAGGCCGACCAGATGTCCGACCTGGGCTTCCTGCCCGAGGTCACCGAGCTGTTCGACCAGATTCCGGTCGGCGGCCAGCGCATGCTCTTCTCCGCGACCATGGAGAACGAGATCGGCACGCTGGTCAAGCGCTACCTGAACAACCCCGTCACGCACGAGGTCGACAGCGCCCAGGGCAACGTCACGACCATGACGCACCACGTCCTCGTCGTGAAGCCGAAGGACAAGGCGCCGGTCACGGCCGCCATCGCCGCCCGCAAGGGCCGCACGATCATCTTCGTCCGCACCCAGCTGGGCGCCGACCGCATCGCCGAGCAGCTCGTCGAGGCGGGCGTGAAGGCGGACGCGCTGCACGGCGGCATGACGCAGGGCGCCCGTACCCGCGTGCTGGCCGACTTCAAGGACGGCTACGTCAACGCGCTGGTCGCCACCGACGTCGCCGCCCGCGGTATCCACGTCGACGGCATCGACCTGGTCCTGAACGTGGACCCGGCCGGTGACCACAAGGACTACCTGCACCGCTCGGGCCGTACCGCCCGCGCCGGCCGCTCCGGCGTGGTCGTCTCACTGGCCCTGCCGCACCAGCGCCGCCAGATCTTCCGTCTGATGGAGGACGCGGGCGTCGACGCCTCGCGTCACATCGTCGGCGGTGCCGGTGCCTTCGACCCGGAGGTCGCCGAGATCACCGGCGCCCGGTCGCTGACCGAGGTCCAGGCCGACTCCGCGAACAACGCCGCCAAGCAGGCCGAGCGCGAGGTCGTCGACCTCACCAAGCAGCTGGAGCGCGTCCAGCGCCGCGCCGCCGAGCTGCGCGAGGAGGCCGACCGCCTGGTGGCCCGCGCCGCCCGTGAGCGCGGTGAGGACCCGGAGACCGCGGTCGCCGAGGTGACCGAGGCCGCCGAGGCCGAGGTCGCGAAGGCCGTCGCGGCCGCCGCGACGCCGGAGCCGGTCCGCGAGTCCCGCGAGGAGCGCCCGGCGTTCCGCGACGACCGTGGCAACTACGAGCGCCGTGACCGTGGTGGCGACCGTGGGGACCGTGGCGGCTTCCGTCGCGACGACCGTCCCTCGGGCGGCTTCCGCCGTGACAACGACCGTCCGTCCGGTGGTTTCCGCCGTGACGACCGTCCGTCGGGTGGCTTCAACCGTGACGACCGTGGTGGCCGTTCCTTCGAGCGTCGTGACAACGACCGTCCGTCCGGTGGCTTCCGTCGTGACGACCGTCCCTCGGGTGGTTTCCGCCGTGACGACCGTCCGTCGGGTGGCTTCAACCGTGACGACCGTGGTGGCCGTTCCTTCGAGCGTCGTGACAACGACCGTCCGTCC
>NZ_JBVIPQ010000004.1:0-28338 GCF_055577795.1 Streptomyces sp. NPDC033174 | reverse complement strand
GCGGTGGCTTCCGTCGTGACGACCGTCCCTCGGGTGGTTTCCGCCGGGACGACCGTCCGTCCGGCGGCTTCAACCGTGACGACCGTGGTGGCCGTTCCTTCGACCGCCGCGACGACCGCCCCACCGGCGGCCACCGCGGCTCGGACCGCCCGTTCAACCGCGACCGTCGTGACGACCGTCCCGCAGGCGGCTTCCGCCGCGACAACGACCGCCCCTCCGGCGGCCACCGCGGCGGCGACCACCGCAGCACCGGCACGAACACCGGCTCCTTCGGCCGCCGTGACGACAAGCCGCGCTGGAAGCGCAACGGCTGACCTTCCGTCTCCGTAGACCGGTAGCAGGGCCCGTATCTCCTCGTGGGGATACGGGCCCTGCTTCTCCTCTTTCGAGGGTGTTCGACCACGGCGGCGGGGCCGATGATCCGATACCCGATCGGCTCACCGGTCCCGTCCCGCTATGCTCGTGGATGACTCGCCGAGGGCCGTTAGCTCAATTGGCAGAGCAGCGGACTTTTAATCCGTTGGTTGTGGGTTCGAGTCCCACACGGCCTACGACTCAGCCCCAGGCCGGAGAAATCCGGTCTGGGGCTTACGTGTGAGCCGAGCATCCGGCAGGCGACCGCGCGCAGTTGAGCACGTTCGCCTCGAACTCCCGCAAAGAGAAACTCGTTCCCGTCCATCTCTCACCCCCTTCTCGCGCCCTGTCACCGCCCTGACGCACCGGAGGGCGCGGATGTGGCCGGAGGGACGGCTTCTGTGAGATTCCGGCCGGGCTCCGCGGATCACGGGGATTTCCCCGGCCGATCGCGCCAAGAACCGGGAAACCGCACTTCAGCGCCGTGATCACCGACCGTAGATTTTCAGTCATGACCACGACGCAGATCACCAGCCACGCCCCCGCCGCCGCGAACTCCGTACTCCGGGTCCCGCCGGCCTCGCCCGCCGCGGCCGCCGCCTACTTCTCGGCCAGCCTGGCCTTCCACGCGGATGTCTCCGACGTCGCCTCCGCGCTGGCGGCGGACGACGACCCCGGTTTCGTGGTGCTCGACTCGCGGTCCACCGCTTCGTGGGACCAGGGTCACATCCCCGGCGCGATCCACCTGCCGACGGCGCTCATCCCCGAGCAGGCCGAGCAGCTGCTCGACAAGTCGGTGCCCGTCGTCACGTACTGCTGGGGCCCGGGCTGCAACGGCGCCACGCGCGCGGCGCTCGCCCTCGCCGAACTGGGTTACCAGGTCAAGGAGATGCTGGGCGGCTTCGAGTACTGGGCCCGTGAGGGCTTCGCGTTCGAGACCTGGGAGGGCCCGCAGCAGCGTGAATCCGACCCGCTGACGGCCCCCGTCGACGCCGACGACTGCGGTTGCTGAGCACCCGCGCGGAAGCACCTGTGCGTACTGAACCGTTAATCGGTTAGGGGCACGGCCCGGCATGGCGTAGGGTGGTGTTTACCGACGCGGGGTGGAGCAGCTCGGTAGCTCGCTGGGCTCATAACCCAGAGGTCGCAGGTTCAAATCCTGTCCCCGCTACTCAGTGGCCGAAGGCCCGGATCCTCAAGGATCCGGGCCTTCGTCGTGTTCCCGGAGCCCCCCGATCGAGCGCTGGGAAGCGTGTCCGAAACCCGGCCCGCCTCTTTGGCCGCACCCCAGTGCCCACCGTAGTGTCGCGGGCACCATGAGTGACAGGGTGGAAGTGACGGTAGGGAGGCGGCTGCCCGCCTTCGTCCTCCTGCTCGCCCTCGGTGCCCTGCTGGTCAGCGTCTGCCACGGCTCGCACGGGCACACGCTCGCTCCCGTCGGCGGCGCCACCCTCTCCGCTCCCGGACTCCCGCACGGCTGTGACCGGTCCGAGGAGCGCTGGACCTTCGACGCCCATCTGCCCACGCAGGCGACGGCGGCCCCGCTCGTGGCGCCGGGCACCGACGGAGCCGTACCCCTGGCGTACGAGAAGGTCGCGCCGGCCGATCCGCGCGCCGGCCGGGCGGGCGATCGCGCCGGGCCCTGTACCGGGCCGGGGCGTCTGCTCATCGCCCTGGGAGTCGACCGGAACTGAGCCGGGTCCTGCACATCCACGACCACGGCTTCGTCTCCGCGCACTCCAAGGACGTACCCCACCATGAGCAGACTGCTGTCCCTCGCCGAGCAGACCGTCGGCAACACGCCCACCCTCTGGATCGACGAGAGCCCCGGTACCGGTTACTGGGCCAAGCTCGAAGGCTTCAACTCCGGCGGGATCAAGGACCGCGCCGCCCTCTACATGGTCGAGCAGGCCCGCCGCCGCGGTGAGCTGCGCCCCGGCGCGCCGATCGTCGAGTCAACCTCAGGGACGCTCGGGCTCGGTCTCGCGCTCGCGGGCGTCCTGCACGGCCATCCGGTCCATGTCGTCACCGACCCCGGCCTCGAACCGATCGTCGAGCGGATGCTCGTCGCCCACGGCGCCCGCGTCCATGTCGTCGCCGAGCCGAGCCCCCGGGGCGGCTGGCAGCAGGCCCGGATGGACCGGGTCGCCGAGTTGCTCGGCGGCCTCGACGGCGCCTGGTGGCCCAACCAGTACGGGAATCCGGACAACCCGGCGGCGTACGGCGGGCTCGCCGCAGAGCTCTCCGGCCGGCTCGACCGGATCGACGTCCTGGTCTGCGCGGTCGGGACCGGCGGCCACTCCTCCGGCATCGCCCGCGCCCTGCGCGCGACGACGATGCCCGCCCTGGAGCTCGTCGGTGTCGACAGCGTCGGCTCGACCGTCTTCGGCCTGCCGGCCGGTGAGCGTCTGATGCGGGGGCTCGGCTCCTCCATCCACCCGGGCAACGTCGACCACGACGCCTTCGACGAGATCCACTGGGTGGGGCCCGCCGAGGCGGTACGGGCGGCGCGGACCCTGGCGGCCCGCCAGTTCGCCACCGGCGGCTGGAGCGTGGGCGCGGTGGCGCTGGTCGCGGGCTGGCTGGCCCGCACCCGGCCGCGCGGGACCCGGATCGCCGCCGTCTTCCCCGACGGCCCGCAGCGCTACTTCGACACCGTCTTCAGTGACGACTTCTGCGCCCTGCACGGCCTCCTGGACGGGCCCGTGCGGTCCGAGCCCGCCACGTACCGCGCCGCCGACGAGGTCGACGGCTGGACCCGGCGCGCGCTGGAGCGCGTCCGTTGAGGCGGATCCTGCGGCAGAGCCGCAGCTTCGAGCCGGCCGTACGCCTCCTCTTCGCCAACCAGCTCACCATCAACCTCGGCTTCTACATGCTGATGCCCTACCTCGCCGCGCATCTGGCCGACGGCCTCGGCATGGCGGCGTGGGCGGTCGGCCTGGTCCTCGGCGCCCGGAACCTCTCCCAGCAGGGCATGTTCCTGGTCGGCGGCGCGCTCGCCGACCGGCTGGGCTTCAAACCGCTGATCGTGGCCGGGTGCGCCCTGCGCACGGCCGGTTTCGGGGCTCTTGCCTTCGCGCAGTCGCTGCCGGTGCTGCTCGCGGCGTCGGTGGCCACCGGGCTCGCGGGGGCGCTGTTCAATCCCGCGGTACGCGCCTATCTGGCGGCGGAGGCGGGGGAGCGGCGCGTCGAGGCGTTCGCGCTGTTCAACACGTACTACCAGGCGGGGATTCTGCTCGGGCCGCTGATCGGGGTGGCGCTGACGGGGGTGTCCTTCCGGCTGACGTGCGCGGTGGCCGCGCTGCTCTTCGCGGCGCTGGCGCTCGTACAGCTGCGGCATCTGCCGGTACGGACGGCCGGGACGGCCCCGGGCGAGCGGGGCGAGGGGCGGGGGCAGTTCCGGACGGTCCTGGCCAATCGGCCGTTCCTGTTGTTCGCGCTGGCGATGACCGGGTCGTACGTCCTGTCCTTCCAGGTCTACCTCGCACTGCCGCTCGCGGCCGGGTCCACCGCCGTGACCACCGCGATCTTCGTCGTCTCCGCGCTGGTCACCCTGGGGGGCCAGCTGCGGATCACGGACTGGTGCAAGCGGCGGTGGCCCGGGCAGCGGTGTCTGGTGGCCGGGCTCGCGCTGCTGGGCGCGGCCTTCCTGCTGCCGGTCGCGGTGGGCGGGATCGCGGGGTTGCTGCTGTGCGCGGCGGTTCTCGCGGTCGGGAACGCCGTCCTCTATCCGTTCGAGATGGACACCGTGGTCGCGCTGTCCGGCGGCCGGTGGCCGGCCACGCACTACGGCCTCTACAACACCGTGTGCGGGATCGGCATCACCCTCGGGAACCTCGGCACGGGCGCGCTGCTCGGCGTGGGCGGGTGGCCGGCCCTGCCGTGGCTGGTGCTGTGCGCGGTGGGGCTCGGCTGCGCGGGAGCGGTGGCGGTGCTCGCGCGGGGCGGGCGGCTCGCGCCGGACAGGCCGCGCGAGGAGACGGAGGAGGAGTCGGGCGAGGGGGTGCGGAAGGGCGCCTGACTCCGCGCGAACGCCGGGTCTCCAGCAGTACCGGGCCGCGGCCCAGCACGCGGAGCGCTCGCTGCAGCTCCGCTCACCCGCCTACGCCCGGAGCCGGCTCTTCAGCCGGATGGTGCTGGCTTCGGCCCGGCTCGGCCTCGGCGAGCTGGACCAGGCGTGCGCCCTGGGCGCGGAGGCGGCGCCGGGTCCCGCAGGGCCCGTCGGGTGGTCCGTGGCCCGGTGGGCCGGGCGGTGGGCCGGGCGGGTGGACCCTTCCCCGGTTGGCCGATGGCGAGTCGCCGCACGGCGCGGCTACGGCCAGCCTGGGTGGGGCGCGGTACCGTCCGCAGCCGTCCCCTGCCTTCCGCGGGGCGACTCCAAGGCGGACCGGGCAGGGAGAGCACAGGTGGGGCGACCATCGCGGGGCGGCGGCACCGACGGAGGACGGGGAGGCGGGGACCGGAGCGAGCGCGCGCGCCGGTTCATCCGGGCGCTGCCCGCGCTTCTGATCGTCGGCGGGGTCGTCTACGACCTGGCGACCCCGCCCACCTTCACCGCCGCTCCGCTCTTCTCGGCCGCCCCGCTGATCGCGGCGCCGTTCTTCTCCCTGCGCACGACCCTGGTCACCGGCCTCGCCGCCCTGGCCGCAGTCCTCGGACTGCACATCTACAACGGCACGATCGGCAGGGTCCCGGCGCTGACCGAGATCCTCACCGTGTTCACCGTCTCCGCGCTGGCTCTGCTCATCAACCGGGTCGTCCGGCGCAGCGGTGAGCGGCTGGCGTCCGCGCGGGTGATCGCGGAGACCGCTCAACGGGCGGTGCTGCCCGTTCCCGCCGAGCGGATCAGCGGGCTGCACATCGCGGCGCGGTACGAGGCGGCGCAGGCGGACGCGTTCATCGGCGGGGACCTCTTCGCCGTGCAGGACACGCCGTACGGGGTCCGGCTCGTCGTCGGGGACGTACGCGGCAAGGGGCTCGACGCCGTGGAGGCGGTGGCCATCGTCATCGGGGCCTTCCGGGAGGCCGCCGAGCAGGAGAGAACCCTGGAGGGGGTGGCGCAGCGGCTGGAACGGGCGCTCACCCGGGAGGGCGCCCGCCGGGACGACCTGGACGCCTTCGAGGGGTTCACGACGGCCGTGCTCGCCGAGATCCCACGGGGGGCCGGCGTGCTGCGGGTGGTGAACCGCGGCCATCCCGAGCCGCTGCTGCTGTACGCCGACGGGGGCCTCGGCCGGGTGGAGCCGTCCGAGCCGGCGCTGCCGCTGGGCATGGGAGACCTGGCGGCCTGGCCGGACCGGGCCGACGAGGCGCCGTACCCGCCGGGCGCGACCCTGCTGCTGTACACGGACGGACTGTCCGAGGCGCGTGACGCGAACGGCGTCTTCTACGACCCCGCCGCGCGGCTGGCGGGGCGGATCTTCCCCGGGCCCGGGGAGCTGCTCGACGCTCTGGTGGACGACGTACGGCGGTACACGGGCGGCGGCTCGAACGACGACATGGCGCTGCTCGCGGTGAGCAGGCCGGGAGAGGGTCAGCCCGCGCGGCGCAGGACGATGCCCGTCGTGCCGTAGCCGACGGGGCACACGCTGCGTAGTGGAAGGGCACAACTGCGCATAACAGTTGACGAACGATCAGATCGAACGGGTTTCCGGCGGCTCGCGGGTGGGCTCCCAACTCGCCCGTTTGCGCCTGGTTGTCGCTCATAAGTCCTGGTGAGGGTGGGGAATGATCAAGGGGAACAGCTTGGAATCCGCACCCCCGTCTATTAACGTTCGATAACGCAGTGCGGTCGTCACAACCGTCGCAAGAGGCGGCACCGTGCGCACGCGCCGAATTCCGCAAGGGAACCGGGGAACCACCACCTTGGGGTGAATCGGGTCGAATTGGGCCCGTAGGAGACCTTCCTGCTCCGAACCCGTCAGCTAACCCGGTAGGCGAGAAGGAAGGAAAGGAGTACGCCTCCGTGGCGTCCAACACCCCTGCCCCCGAAGCCCCCTTCGACTCGTTCGGTGCCTCGGGTGCCGCGGGCGCGGGCACCGACACGGTGTGGGAGGAATGGAATCCCACCGAGGACTCCGTCCGCCCCGTGCGTGGCCGGCACCGCGTTGCCAAGCAGCGCTCCAACTTCGCCCGCAGCTCCACCGTCCTCGGCGTCGGGGTCATCGCGGCCGTCGGCGGGGCCGGCATGGCCACCGCGCAGGACAAGCCGCCGGTCTCCATATCGCTGCCCGACCTGCCGGACGCGATCACGGACCATGTGCCGGACGCCTCCTCCCTGCCGGGCATCGGCTCCCTGATGGGGGACGCGGACGGCGGCGAGACCACCGACGGGCAGAACAACCCCGCTCCCCTGACCACCGCCTCCCTGGCCACCGACGCCGGCCCCGGGCAGCGCAGCGGCGCCGACGCGGGCGAGGCCCTGCGCGCCCGGATCCTCCAGCAGGCCGAGCAGCAGAAGGCGTCCGCCGACGCGGAGGCGAAGGCGGCCTCGGAGAAGTCCGCCGCCGAGCAGGCCGCCGCCGAGGCGAAGGCGCAGCAGACGGCCGCGCAGAAGGCCGCGGCCGAGGCGAAGAAGAAGGCGGACGCGGAAGCCGCGGCCAAGGCCGAGGCGGAGCGGCTGGCCAAGCTGGCCGCGAGCTACTCGCTTCCGACCTCCTCATACACGATCACCTCCACCTTCGGTCAGTCCGGTTCGATGTGGTCCTCGGGCTATCACACGGGTCTCGACTTCGCGGCCCCGACGGGCACGCCGGTCAAGGCCGTGCACGGCGGCACCGTCAAGTCGGCGGGCTGGTCCGGCTCGTACGGCTATCGGATCGTCCTCGAGCTGGAGGACGGTACGGAGGTGTGGTTCTGCCACCTGTCGTCGATGACGGTCGGGGCAGGGCAGACGGTCGGGACCGGGGAGACCATCGGGCGGGTGGGCGCGACGGGCAATGTGACGGGCCCGCACCTGCACCTGGAGGTCCACACCCCGGGTGGCGACGGCATCGACCCCGCCGCCTGGCTGCGGGACAAGGGCCTCAGCGTCTGACGGCCGCGCCCGCAAGCCCGTCCGCGCGCTCTGACGCGCCTCACCGCGAACCGCCCGGCCGAGCGCACCGCCCGGCCGGGGCGGTCCCACTCCCGTGAGCATCTGACGGTTGCCGGTGCTCGCACCGTCGCGCCCTCGCACGCCGGCAGCCTGGCGACACCCCCCCGACGCCATGGCTGCCGGTTTCTCCGCAGGGTCAGGAGCGGTACGGGTTGTAGGAGCCGTAGTCCCGGTACGGCGGCGGTGTCCACACCCGGCCCGTGGCCCGCGCCGCGTACGTCAGCGACGGCGCCGCTATCCCCTTGCGCTGCCACAGGTGGTGCAGCAGCTCCTGCTCGCGCGCCATGAAGTCCGGGCCGGCCGCGCCCCGGTGGGCCCGGTGCCGCAGAAACGCCAGGCTCGTCGCGAACGCCTCGTACTCGGCGACCGCGCGGGCCGCCGCCGGGCCGTACGTACGCGCCGCGAAGTCCCTGGCCATGCCGCGCGCCCGCATGGAGGAGAGCGCGAGGGGCTCGGCGGGTGAGAGCCAGCCCGCCGCCGCGTACGCGGGCAGCGATCCGGATATCGTGCGCAGCTCCCGCTGCCGGGTCCATATCGCCAGCCAGGTCAGCAGCCCGAAGGCCGGGACCATGAACGCGCCGTAGACGGCGTAGAAGCCCCACGGGCCGAACAGCGACGACGATCCGTTCCACAGCGCGTGCATGCCCATCGCCAGGGCGAGTCCGAGCAGGGGCAGCACGGTCCGCAGGACGCGCCGACGGCGGGCGAGGAGCGCCGCGACACCGAACCCGATGCCCGTCAGCACGGTGAACAGGGGATGCGCGAACGGCGACATCACGATCCGTACGAAGAAGGTCGCCGCGGTGACGGAAGCGAGACCGCTCGTGCCGAACTCCTGGTCGTCGCCGAAGGCGTTGCCGAGATAGAGGATGTTCTCGGTGAAGGCGAAGCCGGTCGCCGTGAAGCCGCCGACGACGACGCCGTCGACCAGGCCGGTGAAGTCCCGTCTCCGGAACAGGAAGATCAACATGATGGCGGCGGCCTTGGCGCTCTCCTCCACCACCGGGGCGATGACGGTGGCGCCGAGGGTGTCCGCGGAGGACGGGTCGGCGGTCGCGGTGGCGATCCAGCGGGTCGCGAAGGAGTTCGCGAGGATCGCGACGAGCGCGGCGGCGCACGCTCCCCAGGCGAAGGCGAACAGCAGATTCCGCCAGGGGCCCGGCTCGACGCGGTCCAGCCAGCGGAACGCCGCCATGAGGAGGGGGACGGGGAGGGTGGCCAGACCCAGACCCACGAGAAAGCCCTCCGTGCCGGTCTGCTCCCGCACGATCCCCAGGATCACCAGCCCGCACAGCGCGAGAACGGTGAACACCGCGACGAGCCGCACCATCCTGCTGCGCCAGAAGGCGCGGCGCGGCGCGTAACGCCACTGGGCGCGCTCCGGCACGGCCGCGAACGACGGCTCGGCCTCGAAGGCCGGGACCGCTGGGCGCGGATGCGAATGCCGTGCTGCGTGCGAAGGAGACACCCGATGACCCTAGCGAGGGCCACTGACACTCGCGACGGACTTCCGCGTGCGGCCGCCTCCCGCTGTCCGGCCGCCCCCGGCCGTTCCGTGCTCTCCGGCCGTCCTGCCGCCTGCGGCTACTTCCGCCGGAACAGGAGGTCGTGCACGACGTGGCCCTTGTCGAGGCCCTGCCCCTCGAAACGCGTGAGCGGCCGGAAGGCGGGGCGCGGCGCGTAACCGCCGTCGGGCGCGGTGTTCTCGAAGTCCGGATGCGCGGTGAGCACCTCGAGCATCTGCTCGGCGTACTCCTCCCAGTCCGTGGCGCAGTGGAGCACGGCGCCCGGCTTCATCCGGGTCGCGAGCAGGCTCAGGAACTCGGGCTGGATCAGCCGGCGCTTGTGGTGCCGCTTCTTCGGCCAGGGGTCGGGGAAGTACACCCGGACGCCGTCGAGACAGTCCGCCGTGAGCATCTCGCGGAGCAGGATGATCGCGTCGCCGTTCGCGACGCGGATGTTGGACAGGCCGTTGCGGTCGGCGAGGCCGAGCAGGTTCCCCTGGCCGGGCGTATGGACGTCGACCGCGAGGATGCCGGCGCCGGGGTCGTCGGCGGCCATCTGCGCGGTGGCCTCGCCCATGCCGAAGCCGATCTCCAGGACGACCGGAAGCCCTTCGAACATCGCGTCCAGATCCAGGACGCTCCTGCCGTCGATGTCCAGACCCCAGGTCGGCCACAGCTTGAGCAGCGCCTCCGCCTGCCCGGCGGTGACCCGGCTGCGGCGGGGCTGGAAGCTGCGGATCCGCCGCTCGTGGTGCGACCCGGCGGGGTCGGGCTGGGGCCCGCTGCCGTCGGCGAACATGCGGCTGCCGCGACGCGCGGGGACCGGGGCGGGGGAGAGGGCTGCGGATTCCTGGGACTCAGACACAATGCCCCGATTCTACGGCGGGCCGGAGCAGGGGCGCTCAGGAGCGGCCGAGGCGCCCGGCTACAGCGGGTCCAGCGCCCGCCGTGCCACCTCGCGTCCGATCGGGCGTCGGCCCCGGCTACAGCAGGTCCAGCGCGCGCCGTGCCACCTCGCGTCCGATCGGGAGAGACGCCGTCGCGGCGGGGGAGGGGGCGTTCAGTACGTGCACCGTCCTCGGTGCCTCGCGGATGAGGAAGTCGTCCGCCAGGGTGCCGTCCCGCAGGACCGCCTGGGCCCGCACGCCCGCGGGCGCCGGACGCAGGTCGGACTCCTCGACCGAGGGCAGCAGCCGGCGGACCGCGTCCGTGAAGGCCCGCTTCGACAGGGAGCGGCGCAGCTCGCCGGCGCCGTAGCGCCAGTGGCGTCGGGCTATCTGCCAGGATCCGGGCCAGGACACGGTCTCGGCGACCTCCAGGGGCCGGATCACGGACCAGCCGTACCCCTCGCGGGCGAGGGCCGGCACCGCGTTCGGTCCGACGTGGACGCCGCCGTCGATGCCTCGCGTCAGATGCACGCCGAGGAAGGGGAAGGCGGGGTCCGGCACGGGATAGACGAGTCCGCGGACCAGTGAGGGGCGGTTCAGCTCGTAGTACTCGCCCCGGAAGGGGACGATCCGCATCCCGGGGTCGTCGCCCGCGAGGCGGGCCACCCGGTCGCACTGGAGCCCGGCGCAGTTCACCAGGACCCGGCCGCGCACGATCCGCCCGGACGCCGTGCGCACCGCCACGCCCCAGGCGCGCCGGTCGACGGCGGTCACCGCCGCGCCGTACCGGATGTCCGCCCCGGAGGACTCGGCCAGCTGCGCCGCCACCGCCGCGTAGTCGCACACGCCGGTCGTGCCGACGTGGATCGCGGCGAGGCCCCGCACCCGCGGTTCGTACTCCGTGATCTGCGCGGGACCCAGCTCGCGCACCGGAATGCCGTTCTCCCGGCCGCGCTGGACCAGGGCGTGGAGCCGGGGCAGCTCATCCCGGCCGGTGGCGACGATCAGCTTGCCCGTGACCTCGTGCGCGATGCCGTACTCCGCGCAGAATTTGATCATCTCGGCCGCGCCGCGCACGGCGAATCGGGCCTTCAGCGAGCCGGGCCGGTAGTAGATGCCGCTGTGGATCACTCCGCTGTTCCGCCCGGTCTGGTGCCGGGCGGGGCCGGGCTCCTTCTCCAGGACGGTGACGCGCGTCCCGGGCGCGGCGCGGGTGAGCGCGTACGCCGTCGACAGACCGACGATCCCACCGCCGATCACCAGCACATCACAGTCGAAGCCGTCTGCGGACACCTGAGCCACCTCCCACCCCGATAGTGCACTGGCCCACTGACAATGGCCTTAAACCAGGTGGGACGAGGGTCACGCCGGTGTCATCAGCAGCGGCCGTGCCCGCTCCCGCAGCTCGACCACCCGGGGCTCGTCGCCGTACGGCTCCAGCCGGTGCAGCAGATCCCGTACGTACTCCGTCGTACGCGCCGAGGAGATCCGCCCGGCCACCTCCACCGCGCGCGTGCCCGCCGCGCATGCCGCGTCGAGATTGCCCGACTCGAGCTCGGCGACCGCGCTCACCACCAGGCGCAGGCCGTGCGAGCGGACGAACTCCTCCGTCGGACGCGACAGTGCCTGCTCCGTGAAACGGCGGACCTGGCGTGGTGCCTTCAGGTCCCGGTAGCACTCGGCGGCGTCGGCCGCGAAGCGGTCGTACGAGTAGAAGCCCAGCCAGGAGGGGTCGGCGTCGCCCTCCCGCGCGCGCTCCAGCCACCCCTCGGCCGCCTTGAGGGCCGCCCCGGCGGCCACCGCGTCGTTCGCCTTGGCGTGCGCGCGGGCCTCCACGAGACGGAAGAAGGACATGGTGCGGGCGGTGGCCAGCCCGCGGTTGCGCTCCAGTGCGGCCTGGGCCAGGTCGACGCCCTCGTCGGCGAAGCCCCGGTAGGTCGCCTGGAGCGACATGGAGGCCAGGACATAGCCGCCCAGCGGGACGTCGGCGGCCGCGCGGGCCAACCGCAGGGCCTGGATGTAGTACCGCTGCGCCGCCTCCTGCTGGCCCGTGTCGAAGGCCATCCAGCCGGCCAGCCGGGTCAGCTCGGCGGTCGCCCCGAACAGCGCCCGGCCGACCTCGTCCGCGTACGAACCGAGCAGCAGCGGCGCCGCGTCAACCCGTAAGCACTCGGGCACCATCGACGAACGCCAGTCCCCACCGCCGTACTTGGAGTCCCAGCGCCGGGCGTCCTCCGCCGCCTCCCGCAGCTTGGCCACATCGCTGTGACCCACGCGCGCGGGTGCCTCGTCCGCCGCCGCCACCCCGCTTCCCGCCGAGCCCTCGGCCAAACGCTCGACCGAGGAGTCGGCGGGGGTTATCAGCCACCGGGAGGCGGGCGTGGCGTACGCGCTCACCGCGAAGGATCCCGCCAGCGACTGCCAGATCCCGCCGCCGCCGGCCCGCCGCCCGGCCAGATCCAGCCGGTACAGCTCGGTCGCCGAGCGGACCGCCTCCCCCACGTCGCGCGGGAAGGCGAGCCCCACCTCCGGCGCGGGGTCGGCGTCCGCCAGTCCGATCTCGTGCAGCGGCACCGGACGGCCGAGCTTCTGGCCGATCGCCGCGGCGATCAGATGCGGGGCGGCGCCCTGCGGCACCATGCCCTTCGACACCCACCGGGCCACCGACGTCTTGTCGTAACGAAGGGTCAGACCCCGCTGCGCGCCGAGGTCGTTGACCCGCCGGGCCAAGCCGGCGTTGCTGATTCCCGCGAGGGCGAGAACCGTGCCGAGCTTGTCGTTCGGCCCGCGTTGCTCCCTGGACATGCGCCACCCCTCGACACACAGACAGCCGCCGCACACCAGGAATGGGGCGCGGCTTTCGTGCCGTGTTCTCCCGGAAGGCACCCCCCTGGCCCGGCCGCAAGAGCATATGGCCGAGCCCGTCGGAATATGCGCTCCCTGCGGAGAACAGCATTGACACACAGCGTAGTTCGCCGCATCCCGACCGTTAAGAGGCGGTGTTCCGTATGGCGAGATTGTTGTGCGTTCGGGTGGATGGCGTCCGGTGGCCGTGCTCCCGCCGTGTGGCCGTGCGCCCGGCCGTGCGCTCTCGCCCGGCCACCCGGGGGAGCGCTTCCATGAGTCCTGCGTGGGTCGGCCCGCTGCGCGTAGAACCAGTGGGCTGGGGGACACCGCCGCCTTCAATTCCCCGCGGGCGGCGGACCGGTCCGGGAGGCGAACAGCGCCTCCCGGACTGCTGTCGGCCCGGTGTCGGGTTCCGCTCTGCGCCGAGATTGGCCGAATGATGCCCCCCGTGCCGGGCCTCCGGGCGCCCGGCGACCGTCACCAAATGGCCAATGCCAGGGGCGTGTTCCCTTTTTGCGGGCGCTACCCTGAGCCACTCCTGTGCGCCGTTGTCGTGGCAGCATGTTCTCCACTGAACGTGGCGAGGTTGTCCACAGCCTGTGGAGGCGGCATGCGGTGGCTGGTGGGATGGAGCAGTATCGCCGCGCGCTTCGGTACGGCCGGAGCGGTCGGCGGCGCCTCCGAGTCCCGGACCGTCCACCCCGTCGGCGCACAGCTCCTGTGGGGTGACCCCGATCCGCTGTGGGCGGTCGGCGACTGGCGCCCCGACGAAGTACGCGTCGTCACCGTCGACCCCATCACCCGCCTCGCCGTCCTCGGCTGCTGCGCCGCGAGCGACGCCCAGTTGAGAGCCGGACTCCTCGCCGCGCGCGGCGGCGCCCTGCGCCACCTCACCTCCTGGGCCGGCAGCTACACCGCCGTCGTCCAGACCGGCCGCCGCATCACCGTCGCCGGTGACCTGGCCGGGGCCCGGCCCGTCTTCCACACCCCCTGGGCCAACGGCACCGCCTACGCCACCGCCGCCCTGCCGCTGGCCGACCTCATCGAGGCCCAGCTGGACATCGGCCACCTCGCCGCGCTCCTCGCCTGCCCCGAAACACCCGAGGCCCTGCGCGACTCCACTCCCTATGCCGGCGTCAAGCGTGTCCCGCCCGGGCACGCCCTGATCCTCCGCGAGGGATCCCGCGAGATCACCGGCTACGAACCGGTCGCCTCGCTCGCCGTCGCCGCGCCCCAACTCGACCCGGCCCGAGCCGTCGACGGCGTACGGGAAGCCCTGGTCGAAGCCGTACGGGCACGGCTCACCGCGCCCCGCCACGCGCCCGAGACCGTCCCGCAGGACCCGGGACCCGTCCCCGGCATGGGACCCGCCGAACGCCGCGCGGCGCGGGGCGCGCCCGCCCCCGGCATCGGCGCCGACCTGTCCGGAGGCAGCGCGTCGGGCACCCTCGCGCTGCTCGCCGCCGGGCTGCCCGGAGTGCCCGGAACCGTCCTCGGCCACGGCACCGGCGCCGGGGAGCGGCTCCTCGCCGTCACCTTCAACGACCTCACCGTCCCCGGCCGCGAGGACGAACTGGAACGCGCCCGCGCCCTCGCCGCGAACCCCCGGCTGCACCACGTCGTCGTCGCCGCGTCCGAGGAGGCCCTGCCGTACGCCGAACTGGACGGGCCCCTCACCGACGAGCCCGGCCCGTCCCTCGTCACCGCCGAACGCCACCGGCGCCGCCTCGCCGCGGGCAGCGCCGACCACTTCACCGGCATCGGCGCACGTCAGGTCCTCGACGCGCACCCCGCGCGCCTCGCCGACCTGCTCATGGACCGCCGGCGCCGGCACCTCCTGAAGCCCGTCGCCGCGCTGGCCAAGGCCTCGGGGACGTCCGCCCAGTCCTTCTTCGTCCCGCTCACCGTCTACCGGGCGGCCCGCCGGCTCGCCCGTACGCCGTACCGCACCGGCCTGGAGGCCGCGGCCGACCTCCTCCTCGAGGCGAACCGCGGGGCGGTCGGCCCCACCGGCCCGCTCGGCGCGTCCCTGGCCGCGCTCGCCTGGTCCCGCCCGGGACCCGCGGCGCGCTGGCTCACCGGGGAGGCGCTCGCCGAAGTATCGGTTCGCCTCAACCAGGCGGCGACCCGGCCCACTTCGGTGCAGCGACCCGGCGAGGCACGGGCGCGGGCGGCCCTGGCGCGCGCCGCCGCCGACCACCGGGTCCTGGAGCAGGCGGCGGAGATCCGCAGCCAGCGGCTGCACGCGCCCTTCCTCGACAACCAGGTCGTACGAGCCTGCCGCGGCCTGCCCGAATCCCTCCGCGTCCAGCCGGGTGCCCGGGCGGCGGTCCTGCGCACGGTCCTCGCGGGCGCGGGCATCCACGATCTGCCGCCCGGCTGGGGGGCGACGTCCCAGGCGACCTCGGCGGCGGCGACCCGGACGGGCCTGCGGGTGTCCCTCCCCTACCTGCTGTCCCTCTTCGACGCGCCACTCCTCGCGGACGCCGGCCTGATCGAGGCGCGGGTGGTCCGCCGTGCCCTGAAGGCCGCCTCCGACGGCGAACCGGTGCCGCTGGACGGCCTGGCGGACCTGGTCTCCACGGAACTCTGGCTCCGCCGCCTGCTGTCCCGTCGGGGTACCTGCTGGACGGGCTCGGCGGCGCCCCGCCAGAGGGCGGTGGCGGGCGGGGTCCCGGCGCTGGAACGCTCGGGAACGTCGTGAAGGCGGGGGCGGGGGACTGGGGCGGGGCTTCGGCACCCCGCGCGTGCCCGGACCCGTGGCCGTGGCCCCGGCGGTCGGGTTCGTCGTCAGCTCGTCAGCTCGTCAGCTCGTCAGCTCGTCAGCTCGTCAGCTCGTCAGCTCGTGAACTCGTGAACTCGTGAGCTCGTGAGTTCGGGGGTCCCGGCGCCGGCGCCCGTGCCCTCGCGCCCGTGCCCTCGCGCCCGTGCCCTCGCCTCCGTACCCGGCCCCGTACCTCTGCCTTCGGGAACGTCGTGAGCACGGGGGCTCCGGGCCGATCGAACAGTCACCGGCCGCCCCAACGCTCCCGCACCCCGCACAATGACCCAGTGCGGTATCTCATTCTCGGCGTCACCCTCGCGCGCGGCCCGGGCGGCGAGGTCGTCCACCTCGGCGGCCCTCGTCTCCGCGCTCTGCTCGCCGCGCTCGCGCTCCGCGTCGGACGCGCCGTCCCCGTCCGCGACCTCATCGACGACGTCTACGGGTCCGAACCCCCGCACGACGCCCCCGCCGCCCTCCAGGCCCTGGTCAGCCGGCTGCGTCGCGTCCTCGGCAAGGACGCCATCGCCTCGGCGCCCGGCGGCTACCGCCTCGACGCCGCCCGTGAGGACGTCGACGTCCACGTCTTCGAGCGGCAGGTCGCCGACGCCACCGCCCTCCTCCGGCACGACGGCGGCGACGCCGACTCCGCCGCCGCGCTGCTCCGTTCCGCCCTCTCCCTCTGGCGCGGCCGCGCGCTCGCGGACCTCGCCGACGACTCCACGGCCTTGCGTCCGGAGGCCCAGCGTCTTGAGGCCCACCGCCTCGACGCCCTCCGCAGCCGCGTCGAGGCGGACCTCAGGAGGGGAGCGACCGGCACGCTCGTACCGGAGCTGACGGAGCTGACGGCGGCGTACCCGTTCGACGAGGGGTTCCGCGCCCAGCTCGTCCGGGCGCTGCGCGCCGAGGGCCGCCGCGCCGACGCGCTCGCCGCGTACGAGGACGGGCGCCGGGCACTCGCGGACGGCCTCGGCACCGATCCCGGGCCCGAGCTCCAGGCTCTGTACGCCCAGTTGCTGGCGACCACGCCCGTCCAGCCCCATGTGCAGGCCCCGACGACACCGCCGGCAACACCCCCGTCCCCACCGCCGAGAGCCGCCACCGCTCCGGTCCCCGCCTCCGCTCCCGTCCCCGTCCCCGGCAACATCCGCCCCCGCCTGACCTCCTTCATCGGCCGCGAGCCGGAACTCGCGCTCATCCGGGACGACCTGACCCGTTTCCGCCTGGTCACCCTCACGGGCCCGGGCGGTACCGGAAAGACCCGACTCGCCGAGGTCGCCGCCACGGCCGACGGGGCGCCCGCCTGGCTCGTCGAACTCGCCCGGCTCGACGCGCCCCTGGAGGACTCCACGGCCCTGCCCGGCGCCGTCCTCTCCGCGCTCGGCCTGCGCGAGACGAACCTGATCACCCGCGAGGGCCAGCCCCTCCAGGACGACCCCACCGCCGTACTCGTCGAGCACCTCGCCGACCGGCCCCTGCTCCTCGTGCTCGACAACTGCGAACACGTCATCGACGCCGTCGCGGAACTCGCCGAGACGCTTCTGACGCGCTGCCCCGAGCTGCGGGTCCTGGCGACCAGCCGCGAGCCGCTGGGCGTACCGGGTGAAGCGGTACGGCCGGTGGAGCCGCTGCCGCCGGACCCGGCCCACCAGTTGTTCGCCGAGCGCGCCCGAACCGTACGCCCGGACTTCGCGCCCGGCACCCCCCACCTCGCCGCCCCCGACACCCCTGCCCCCGACACAGCCGCCGTCGCCGAAATCTGCCGCCGCCTCGACGGGCTCCCGCTCGCCATCGAGCTGGCCGCCGCCCGCCTGAGGCTGCTCACCCCGCGCCAGATCGCCGATCGTCTCGACGACCGCTTCCGCCTGCTGAACGGCGGCGGCAGCGGCAGCCGTACCGTCCTGCCCCGCCAGCAGACCCTGCGCGCGGTCGTCGACTGGTCCTGGGACCTGCTCGACGAGGACGAGCGGACCCTGCTGCGCATGGTCTCCGTCTTCGCCGGCGGCTGGGATCTGGCGGCCGCTGAGGCCCTCGAGGCCGACGCGGCGCGCACACTCGGCGCCCTCGTCGACAAGTCACTGGTCATCGCCACCCCGGCCGACGACGGCGAGATGCGCTACCGCCTCCTGGAGACGATTCACGAGTACGCCTCCGAGCGCGCCGCCGAGACCCCGGACGTCCTCGCCCGCGCCGAACGCGCCCACACCGCCCACTTCACCGACCTGGTCGAGTGCGCCGATCCGCGGCTGCGCTCCGGAGACCAGCTGCCGTGGATCGCCCGCCTGGAGGCGGACCTGGACAACATCAGGGCCGCCCTGCACCGCACGGCCGTCACGGCCGGGGACGAGCGGGCCGCGCTGCGGCTCGTCTTCGGCATGGCCTGGTTCTGGTGGCTGCGGAACTACCGCCCGGAGGGCTTGTCCTGGGTGGAGCGCGCGCTGGCCCTGGGCGACGACACGGACGACGAGGGCGATCCGCGCTACTGGCCCCGGCTGCGGCTGCGGATGCTGGAGTTCTTCCTCGCCGTGGAGAGTCACGCCTCGGGGGACTTCCGTGACGACCAGACGGCGGTCGCGCAGATCCGCCGCGTACGTGAGGCGTTCAGCCGGCCGGGCCCGGAGGCGGCGCGATTCCCGGGGCTGCTCTGGCCGATCACCGCCTATCTGACGGACGAGCCGGACCGAATCCACGCGATGTTGGACGCGGCGGTCGACAACTGCCGCCGCTTCGGCGGTGACTGGGAGTTGGGCGTCAGCCTGATGTTCCGTACGCACATGACGGTCGACATGCCCGGCGGTCTCACGAGCGTGACGGAGAACGCTCCCGAAACCTCGCCCGAAGCCGCCCCCGCCAACCACCCCGAGGCCGCGCCCGCCGCCGGCCCCGAAGTCGGCCCCGCCGGCCGGAACCGAAGCGTCTCCGAGAGCCTCGACGAGGATCTCCGCGAGCTGCGGACGCTCGCCCGCCGCGTCGGCGACCGGTGGATACGCGCTCAGGTGGCGGGCGTGGCGGCCGAGGCGGGCATGCTGCGGGGCCGGTACGAGGACGCGGGCGCCGCGTACGAAGAGGCTCTGGGGCTCGCACGTGAGGTCGGTGCCCACGCCGAGGCGCCCTTCCTGCTCGCCCGTCTCGCCGAGCTGGCTCACCGCACGGGGGACTCGGAGGCCGCCGAGAAGGTCCTGGACGAGGCGTCCGCGGAGGCGGACCGCTATCACGTCCACGACAGCCAGTTCTTCATCCGCTTCATGCGCGCGATGATCGCGCTGGAACGCGGCGACCTCGCCCGTGCGCGGCTGATGATCGACGCCGCCCGGCCCGCGGTCGAGGTGGGCTCGGCACCACCCCACTTCATCGCGGCGCTTCTGGGTCTGGACGCGAGGGTCGCGGCGCAGGAATCCCCGGGCCCCGACAGCGTACGGACAGCGACGGAGGCACTGCGGATGGCGCAGCGGGCCCGGTGCGCGGAGTTCGTCGTCACGCAGATCGCCGAATGGGTCGCGGCCACGCTGGCACTCGCCGGTGAACTGGCGCTCGCGGCACGGGTGCTGGGCGCAGTCGACACCTGGCGGGCCGGGATTCCGCCTTCGGTGCCGCAGCGGTACGAGACCGACGCCCTGGAGGCCCGGGCCCTGGCGGCTCTCGGCCCCCAGGGGTACGAGGCCGAGCGCGCTGCGGGAGCGGTGCTCACCCTCGCCGAGGTGGTCGCTCTCCTTGACGGCTACCTGGAGGCGGCGGCGCCGGGCCCTGACGGCTCGGGGGTCAGCCGCAGCTGATGCGCGACGACGCCCAGTCCGCGAGCGCCACCCCGCCGAACGGTGTGTTGTGGGGCTCGACGACCAGGCGGATCTTCCGCTGCCCGGTGATGCCGACATGTACGGGGACCGCCGGGTCGCCGCCGTTGATCACCTGCGAGCGCCACAGCCGGCCCCGGTCGCCGTACACGGAGAAGCGGACGGCCCCGAGGCCCCTGGTCATGTCGTCGACCCCGACGCGGGCGTCGTACGCGGTGCAGGTCCTGTTGAGGTCGATGGTGACGGAGGAGTCGGCGGGCACGGTCACCCCGTGCCCGTACCGCTCGCCGCCGATCGACATGCCGTGGCGCTGCCACAGCCAGCTGCTCTCGCCGAGCCGCACCTCGGGCTCGGTACCGTCGCCGACCAGCCCGTACCGCAGCCGGTTGACCTGGTAGACGGCGGCCGGCGCCGGCGGGGGAGGCTTCGGCTTCGCCCGGGGCGGGGCGGGCTTCGGCTTCGGCCCGGAGGGGGCGGGCGGCGGCTTCGGCGGCGCGGGCCTGGGCGCGGCGGGCGGCGGGGACGGTGTGGGCGTGTGTGTCGGTTCCGGCGCGGGGGGCGGGGGCGACGGCTCGGCAGCCGGCGCCTTCGGCGTGGAGGGGACGGGCTTCGGCGGTACGGCGGGGGCGACGGCCGGCGGTGAAGGTTCCGGTCGGGCGATCGGCGGGGGATGGCCGGACAGGGCCCAGACGAGCCCCGCGGTCGCGGCGGCGACGGCCGCGGCGGCGAGACCGGCCTTCGCGGGTACGCCGAGCCCCTCGGCCGCGGCGGCCGAAGCGGCCCCGGAGGAGGATGTACCCGCACCGGTGGCGGCGGCCGCCGCGCCCGCTCCCGCAGCGCCCGCGGCGCCGGCGGCGCCGCCGGCCACGACACCGGCGGCCTTGAGCGAGAACCCCGCGGCGAACCAGCCGACGACGGCGACCGGCAGCAGCGCGGGGATCCCCGCGTTGACGTGCGCCAGTTCACCGGCGGCGAGCCGGCACTTGGCGCACTCATCCAGGTGCGTGCGCAGCCCGCGCTCGGCCCGCATCCGCAGACCGCCGCGTGCGTAGGCGCCGAGCCGGTCGGCGTAGCGGGCACAGTCGCCGCCTGAGGTCAGCGCCTGGCTCACATGGGCCTGGAGGTAGGCCTGCTTGAGCCCTTCGCGGGCCCGGCTGGCGAGGACGGCCGTGGCGTTGGCGGTCAGCCCGAACAGTGGCGCGACCTCGCTCGGCGACTCCTCCTCGACGGTGGTGTGCCACAGGACCGCCTGCCACCGCTCGGGCAGTGAACGGAAGGCCTGCATGGCCAGTGACCGCTCGGCCTCGTGCATGGCACGGACGTCGGCGCCCAGGTCGAGGGTGTCGTCGCGTGGGGAGTCGGGACCACGGGCGTCCGCCGAGGCGAACACCGCGAAGTCCTCGACCAGTTGCTCGCGCTTCGCCGTCTTCGTCCAGGTGGCGGCCACGCGTCGGACGGTCGTGAGCAGATACGCCCGCACGGCCTGCTCGGGTCCCGCGCCTCCGCGCACGGCCTGCAGGGTGCGGGTGAACACCTCGGCGGTGAGGTCGTCGGCGGTGTGCGCGTCGCGGCAGCAGGTACGGGCGTAGCGCCGGATGGCGTCCGAGTGGCGGCGGAACAGCTCCTCGTACGCGCTGTCGTCGCCGTCCCGCATCCGCTGGATCAGCTCGGCGTCGGACGGCGGCAGCTCCCGCGGTGGCGGCAGTACGGAGTCGGTGCGGCCACCTTCGCGCTGTGCGGGCACACCGGGACCGGCCCCGGCCCCGGCGCCGGTTGCGGGCGTGGCACCGGTGGATTGGGCGCGGCCACCCTGACTCGGCACCTGCGGAGGCGCCTGGGCAGGGGCTTGGGCAGGCACCTGCCCAGAGGCTTGCGGCAGCGAGGACTGCGGATGATGCGGCGCCGGACGGTGCGCCTGGTGCGCCTGGTGCGCCTGGTGAGCTTGATGACCTTGGTGAGACGCCTGCCCGGGTGCGACCCCGCCGGTGCCTCCCATGCCCAGCGGCTCGTCCCGCCCGTCACCGCTCATGGCGCACGCCCCCGTTTGCACGCTCGGACCAGAACACCGCGTAAGCGTGGCACAGAGGGGTGTCCCGTCGACCCCTGTTCCGCGTCAACCACCCATCCGGGGAACGGGAGTACATGTGAGCGCGGCGCGTCACCCGTTCGTGAAACAGAGGATGCGCCGAGACACGCGGCATCGGGAGGGCGCACGACGTGACGGAAGACCGCAGCCACCGCCCGTCCCGATGCCGGCGTAACGCGAACCGCGCGTTACGCGGGCCGCGACCGCAGACCCTCCAGAAGGATGTCGAGGAGCCGGGTCGAGGCCGCCGCCTGCTGCTCGGCGTCGGGCAGCGCGGGCGCCGCCGTGGCTATGACCAGCAGGACGTCGGCCACCGTCACATCGCCGCGCAGCTCACCGGCCGCGCGCGCACGGTCGACGAGCCGGCCCACGACCTCCAGCAGCTCCGCCGCGCCCGAGTCCTCCTGCTCGGCGGCCGGCACCCCGCGAGGGGCCACCACCCGCAGCTCGTGCGGCGACTGCGCGCCCGCGCGCTGCTGAGGCACCCGCGCCGCGTCCTGCGCGTCCACCACGTCCGCCCCGGCCGGCGCCGTCGACTCGTCGCCGTCCGCACCGACCCGCAGCACCTGCGGCGGCAGCAGCCGGCCGGCGCCCGAGGCGACCGACGTCCGCAGGAAGCGGGAGAGCGCCGACCACGGCTCGTCCTCCTGCCCCAGGGCCGTACGCGCCTGCTCGGTCAGCCGGGACGTCTCCTCCTCGGCTATCCGGCGCACCAGCACGTCCTTGCTGGGGAAGCGGCGATAGACCGTGCCGACTCCGACCCGCGCCCGACGCGCCACGTCCTCCATCGGCGCCCCGTAACCGAGTTCGCCGAACACCTCGCGAGCCGCCCGCAGGACGTGCTCGAGATTGCGCTGTGCGTCCACGCGCAGCGGCGCGGGACGACTCATTCCACCGCCCGGCGCCCCCATGGCAGCCGAACGCCCGTTACCCAGGCCGTCCGACGGAGCGACAACGGCCTGCCAATGCGAATCCTGAATATCCATACAACGTTCCCCCGGTCATGTTGTCTCCCCCCGGAGACTCCCCGCCCTGACAGTCGGGGCCCCAGACCCGACACGCTCAGGTCCAATCACGCTGCGACCCGACACCCCGACGAGATACGAACATAGTTGAGTCCGGGTCAATTCAGAAGGGGGAGTTCCGTACGGTGCGCCCCCCGATCGGAGCAAGGACCGGAACACTCCCGATTCTGCCCCCTCACGGTACCCCCTACCCCTGCCATGACCTGCGGTGATCCCCCCGCACCCGGGTGTTTCGCCACCCCGCGCCTCCTCCCGGCGCCGGTCACACAATCTGTCGGGCCTGTGGACAAACGCCGGAGAGCGTTGCGTCATGGGACAGTGACCGAACCTGTGCGCGTTCTCGTTGTCGGCGGTGGCTACGTAGGCATGTACACCGCGCTGCGCCTCCAACGGAAGCTGAAGGCCGAGCTGAGAAGCGGCGCGGTCGAGATCGTCGTGGTCACCCCAGACCCGTACATGACGTATCAGCCCTTCCTCCCGGAGGCGGCCGCCGGGTCCATCTCACCCCGCCATGTCGTGGTGCCGATCCGCCGCGTCCTCGACCTGTGCAAGATCGTCATCGGCGATGTCGAATCCATCGACCACGCCAAGCGCACGGCGACCCTCACCACCCTCGCCACCGAGGAAGAGGGCACCGGAGCCGTCCAGATGAGCTACAGCGAGCTCGTCCTCGCCCCGGGCTCGATCTCCCGCACCCTCCCGATCCCCGGTCTCGCCGACTACGCCATCGGCTTCAAGACCGTCGAGGAGGCCATCGGCCTGCGCAACCACGTCATCGAACAGATGGACATCGCCTCCTCGACCCGGGATCCGGCCCTGCGCGACGCCGCCCTGACCTTCGTCTTCGTCGGAGGCGGCTACGCGGGCGTCGAGGCCCTCGGCGAGCTGGAGGACATGGCCCGCTACACCACGCGCTACTACCACAACATCAAGGCGCAGGACCTGAAATGGATCCTCGTCGAGGCGTCGAACCGGATCCTCCCCGAGGTGGGCGAGGAGATGGGCCGCTACGCCATTCGTGAGCTGCGGGCCCGCAATGTCGACGTCCGCCTGGAGACCCGGCTGGAGTCCTGCGAGGACCGCGTCGCCGTACTGAGCGACGGCTCCCGCTTTCCCACCCGTACGGTCGTGTGGACGGCGGGCGTCAAGCCGGCGCCCGTCCTCGCCAACACCGACCTGCCGCTCAACGAACGCGGCCGCCTCATCTGCACGCCCCAGCTCACCATCGACGGCGTCGCGCACGCCTGGGCGGCGGGAGACGCCGCCGCGGTCCCGGACGTCACCGCCGACGAGCCGGGCAGGGAGTGCGCGCCCAACGCCCAGCACGCCGTGCGCCAGACGAAGGTCCTCGCCGAGAACATCGCCGCGTCACTGCGAGGACAGCCGCTCAAGCCGTACGCCCACGAATACGTGGGTTCCGTCGCCTCACTCGGCCTGCACAAGGGCGTCGCGCATGTCTACGGGCGCAAGCTCAAGGGCTACCCTGCCTGGTTCATGCACCGCGCCTATCACCTCAGCCGGGTGCCCACCTTCAACCGGAAGGCCCGCGTCCTGGCCGAGTGGACCCTGTCGGGCCTCTTCAAGCGGGAGATCGTCTCCCTCGGCTCGCTGGAACACCCGCGTGCCGAGTTCGAACTCGCCGCCGCGCCCCCGCCCGCACCCCCCAGGGCCGCCCCCGCCAAGGACGACCCCAAGGACGGCACTGCGTCGGACTGACCCCGTTGTCAGTGCGGTCGGCCACACTGGGCGTGTGACCATAGGTGGGCTCACACCTGCACAGAGTGACAGCACCGCACGTGCCTCGGCACGGCAGCGACACCATGAGGCTTGCTGTGTCTTCCCGGGGGCGCTCCCCGGACCCCCGGCCGGGGGGCGGTCAACGGAAGACACCCAGAAGACGAACCGCAACGACACAACGAGGCCTGAAAAACCGTGAACTTCACGCGTTGGAGCGCCCGGCTCCCCGGTACGCAGCGCCGCGCGGCGGCGCGGGTGACCGACCATGGGGTCTCCCCGGCGAAGCGGGCGGACGGCTCCGTGCCCGCCGCCCGGGGTGAGTACGGCCAGCAGCTGGAGCCCCTGCCGGAGGACGTGCCCGCCCTCGAAGACTTCTCCGTCCGGGAGATGATCGGCCGCCTCCCCGGCCTGGTCGCCCTCGCCTACGGCCCCGACCACCGCATCGCGTACGTCAACGACGCCTACGCCGCCGCGTTCGGACCCCGCCCCGCCGGCGCGCCGGTCGCCGACGGCTGCCCCGAGGCCGCCGAGCTCGGCCTGCTCCCGCTGATGGACCAGGTGCTGCGCAGCGGCAAGCCGCGCACGGTCAAGTCCCGCCGCACCCAGGACGGCGGCTCGTACACGGTCACCTGTCTGCCCGTCGACACGCCCGCACACGGCGGCGGAGTCCTCGTCCACGCCGCGGACGTCACCGACCACGCCGAGGCGGCCGAGCGGCTGCGCGCCAGCGAGCGCCGCCACCGCGAGACCGCGGTCACCCTGCAGCGTTCCCTCCTCCCGCAGGAGTTGGAACAGCCGGACGACCTGCGGGTCGCGGCCACCTATCAGCCGGGCGGCACGGACGCGGCCGTCGGCGGCGACTGGTACGACGTGATCACGCTGGGCGCCGGACGCACGGCCCTGGTCATCGGGGACGTCATGGGACGCGGCGTCCGCGCCGCCGCCGTCATGGGCCAGCTGCGTACGGCGGTGCGCGCCTATGCCCGCCTGGACCTCCCGCCCCACGAGGTGCTCCAGCTCCTCGACGGCCTCGCCGCCGAGATCGACGCCAGCCAGATCGCCACCTGCGTCTACGCCGTCCACGACCCCAACGAGGGCCGGCTCGTCTACGCCTCCGCCGGCCACCTCCCGATCCTCGTCAGAGACGAGGACGGCTCGGTCCGCCGAGCCGAGGACCCCACCGGCCCGCCGCTCGGCACCGGCGGCTGGCTCCACACCTCCGGCACCATCGCCCTGCCACCCGGCTCGAGCGCCGTCCTCTACACCGACGGCCTGGTCGAGCGGCGCGGCGAGGACATCGACGAGGGCGTGGCCGCGCTGGAGCGCGCCCTCTCCGGCGCCACCGGCGCCCCACAGGTCGTCTGCGACCGGCTCATCCGCTCTCTGGGGGTGACCGCCGAGCACGACGACGACGTCGCGGTCCTCGTCCTGCAGCACCCCTCCCGTACGGGCCCGGACGCGGAGCTCTTCCACAACGCCGCCCTGGAACTGCTGGGCGGCGTCGAAGCCGCCCCTCGGGCGCGTGCCTTCGCCTCGGGCGTCCTCTCCAGCTGGCGCTTCCCGACGGAGCTGCGCGACCTAGGGGTCCTCGCCACCAGCGAACTGGTGGCGAACTCGCTCCAGCACGGCACCCCGCCGATGCGCCTGCGCCTGCGGCGCACCGACCGCCGACTGATCATCGAGGTGACGGACGGCGACGACCATCTCCCGCGCCGCCGCCGCGCCGAAACGGAGGACGAGGCGGGTCGCGGTATCTCGATCATCGCGACGATCGCCTCGTCCTGGGGAAGCCGCCGCACGCCGGGAGGCGGCAAGGCGGTCTGGTGCGAGTTCGCCCTGCCCGACTAGGCGAGGGCCTCCGCCTTCTCCGGCTCGTGGCGGGCCACCACGCGCGACGGCCGGACGGCCGACGACGGCTGGTCCTGTACGGGCGTCAGCTGCTTGCCGAGCCGCAGTGCCAGGAAGGTGATCCCGAGCGAGAAGAGCACGAAGGTCATGATGTACGGACCGTGCAGCGCGGCTCCCATCGGCCCGCCGACGGCCGGCCCGACCGCCAGCGCGACCTGCTTGACCAGCGCGAACGCCGAGTTGTACTGCCCGACCATCGCCTCCGGAGCGAGGTCCGCCACCAGCGGCGCCACCGTCGGCGCCAGCATCGCCTCACCCAGCCCGAAGAGGGCGTACGTGGAGATGAACGCGGCGGTCGCCATGGCCTGGCTGCCGTGTCCGAGCCCCGCGTACCCGGCGATCACCCAGGCCACGGTCCAGATGACACCGACCGCCGCGATCACGCGGGTGCGCCTGCGCCGCTCCACGAACCGCAGCACCAGGAACTGCGCGGCGACGATGACGGCGGTGTTGGCGGCCAGCGCCGCACCGAGCGCCGACGGCTCGATCCCGGCGGCCTCGGTGCCGTAGGCCGCGAGCCCCGACTCGAACTGTCCGTAACAGGCGAAGAAGAGGACGAACCCCAGCACAGAGAGCCGCACCATCGCCTTGTGCCCGAGCAGCGCCCGCAGACCGCCCTTGGCCTTCGCCTCGGTGTTCTCGGGGCGGCCGCCCTGGATGGCCGGTGATCCCGGCAGGCGTACGGAGGCGGCGATCCCGGCCAGGACCAGGAACATCACGGCCTCGATCGAGAACAGCAGAGTGAAACTGGCCGGCCTGCTCTCGTCGACGAGCCGGCCGCCGATCAGACCGCCGATGCCGAGACCGAGGTTCTGCAGAAAGAACTGTGTGGCGAAGGCCCGGGTGCGCGTCGCGCTGGTCGAGCACCAGACGATCATCGTGGCGAGCGCCGGCTGCAGGACCGCCGTACCGGCACCGAGCAGCGCCGCCGCCGGCACGACCAGGGACACGCTGTCCGCGAGCCCCATGCCCAGCGCGCCCACCGACGCGAGCACCGCGGCGACCAGCAGCACGGGCAGAGGACCGCGCCGGTCGATGGCACGACCGCTGAACGGCAGAACGACAAGTGCGCCCATGGCGAACACGGCGAGGACGGCACCGGCCGTCGTCGCACCCAGCTCCCTCACCTGCGCGACGTACACATAGAGGTACGGAACGGTGAAGCCGAGTCCGAACGCGCTCAGCGCGCTCCCCGCCTGAATCCGGCGCATCGCTGCGCCCCTCACCTTGGTCACACTCACCTACTTCTCGCCACGGGGTCCTGAAGCCCCTGAAGGACTGAACTCTGAAGACTTCAACACTAAAGTTCGATCCTTAACAGTACACACTGAAGGACTTCAATGCCAACGGCGCCGTGGGATACTCCCCCCATGTCCGACAACCCCGCGCAGCCCGGCACGCAGGCCTCCCTCCAGGAGCCGAGCCTCGACGAGCAGATCGCGGCCTATCAGCGCGAGTACCGCGACCTCGACCCGCAGGTGGAGAAGGTCGTCTCGGCGCTGGGCCGGCTGAACCGCCGGATGAACGTCGCGTACGGACGCCAGGTCGCCGACCTCGGCATCAGCAACGCGGAGTGGGAGGTCCTCAAGACCCTCGTCCTCGCCGGAGCCCCGTACCGCCTGGGCCCCGGCGAACTCGCCAAGCGCCTCGGCCTGACGCCGGCGGCCATGACCCACCGCATCGACCGCATGGCCGGCGAGGGCCTGGTCACCCGGGACCGCGACGAGAACAACCGCGTACGCGTGATCGTCGAGCTGACCGACGAGGGCCGCACCAAGTGGCTCGAGGCGATGCGCATGGCGACCGGCTTCGAGGAGGACCTCCTCCAGGACCTGTCGAGCGAAGAGCGGGGAGTACTGGGCGAGATGCTCATCCGCCTGCTCCGCCGCGTGGAGCACACCCAGCCCGACGCGGGCGGCCGGCTCATCGATCTGGACTGACGCGGGACCCGCGCGGGACTGCCGAGGGCGGGGGTTGACACGACCCCTGGGCGTGCGTAGTGTTCTCCGAGTTGTCACGGAGCCGGAACGGTTCTGCGGCAGCCTCCCGCCGCGAACGCGGCAAACAAACTCAGCACGGTCTCCCAACAGGGATGAATTCCGGCATGCCGTAATTCATTTCGAAGACTCGATTATGAGTCACCCGGGAAATCGGTTAGAGTTTGAGCGTCGGAACGGCCGAACAGCCGGAAAGACAACCCACTCTGACTGGGAATCAGGCCCGAAAGGATCTGATAGAGTCGGAACCGCCGGAAAGGGAAACGCGAAAGCGAAGAACTGGAAGGCAAACCCCGCTCCGACGGGGAATCGGACACGAAAGAGTCTGATAGAGTCGGAAACAC
>NZ_JBVIPQ010000003.1:518443-739451 GCF_055577795.1 Streptomyces sp. NPDC033174 | reverse complement strand
AGACTTCCTCCACACCTACAACCACCACCGCTGCCACACCGCACTCGAAGGCAAGCCACCGATCAGCCGCGTCAACAACGCTGCGAGTCAATACATCTAGCCGCTGCGGCCTCGCGGGATCGGACATGATCCGGGACGGGTCGCCACCGACCTGACCGGATGTTCGCCGACGGCGGCGAGACCCTTGCGAACCTCGCCGTGCTGCGGGCCCAGACCGAAGTGTTCGGCGTCGTCGCCTCGACACCGACGGCCTGGCGGCTGCTCGCCGACGTTGACAAGCGGGCACTGTCTTTCTGCGCTCGGCCGCGCTTCGGCTCGGGAAGTCGCCTGGCTGAAGGCCGCCGAGCCGGAAGAGCGTATCCGCCGCCCGGACGACGGGACGCATACTGCCCGGCCTTGTCCTGGACCTCGACGTCACGCTGGTGCCACTCCGAGAAGGAGGCGGCCGCACCCACCCTCAAGGGCGGTTTCGGGTTCCGCCCGCTGGTGTGCTCCCTGGCCAACACCGGCGAGGCGCTTGCGTGGCCGTAAGCGGCTGGACGACCGGGTGGCCTCACGGGATCGAAGGGAACTTCCGGGCCGGGTGGCCCCACCGGCAAGATTCATCTGGCCTGCGACGCCGCCGGTCGCCCGCTCGCTTGCTTGCTACGCCGTTGGAGCGAAGCCCCAAGCCGACGGGATTTCGGGCCCGGCCCGGAGGGGGAGACCCAGCGTTGTGACAGGTCATGTAGCAGGACATGCAATTCCGTATGAGGTACAGGGCAACGGTCCGGAGCGGGTCCTCGCACTCCACCACTGGCTCAGCGACAGGTCGAGCTTCGGCCATCTGCGGCGGTACCTGGACGGGAGCGCGTTCAGTTACGCGTTCGTGGACTGCCGTGGGTACGGCGAGGCGATGGACATCCCTGGGACGTACACGATGGAGGAGGTCGCGGCGGACGCTCTCGCCGTGAGCGACGACCTGGGCTGGGACAATTTCTCGGTGATCGGTCACTCCATGGGCGGCAAGGCGGCCCAGCTGATGTTGCTGGACGCCCCCTCGCGGGTCCGCTCGATCGTCGGCATCTCGCCGGTACCTGCGTCCGGGTTCCCGCTCGAAGGGGAGATGTGGGAGCTGTTCGCCGGAGCCGTGGAGGATTCCGGCAACCGCAGGACGATCTTTGACGTCACCACCGGCGGTCGGCACGACGATGCGTGGCTGGACGCCAGGGTGAGCGGCTCGGAACGCTCCTCGTCGGCGGCCCTGCGCTCGTACCTCGAATCTTGGACTCGCGGCTCCGACATCCACGAGCGGCTCGAGGGAAATCCGACCCCGGTGCTTGTCGTGGCTGGTGCGAACGACCCGGCGATGGGCCCTGACACCATGCGGTCCACCTGGCTGCAGTGGTATCCGAACGCTGAGCTCGAGATCTTCAACGACGCCGGCCACTTCGCCCCGGATGAGAGCCCAGAGGCTCTGGCGACAGTGGTCGAGAGATTCCTGGGCCGCTAGCCCGCTTTTCATTTGCGGCTGTGTCCGGATCTTGACCCGGAAAGCGAAAGCGCCCTCTGAACTGGGGTGATGAGGCGTGTCGAAGGTCTCTGTCCTCACAGCGGGAAGGCACTCTCTGCGTGCACACGACCGGGTCGCGTCCCAAGCTTGTCGTCTCGGCCGACGGTCGGGAGTGGTCAGCCACGCCGGATCCCGCGTGCCGGCCGATCTCGCCGACGCCACGGCCTGACCAACGCCTTCACCAACGCGCTGCACCGGTTGCGGCCGCGCGGCACCGGCCACGATGCCGGGCGTGTAGCGGTCGACCTGGCGGTGATGCTCGCCGACGGCGGCGAGGCAATCGCCGAACCTGGCCCTTCTGCGCGACCAGCGCGAGGAATTCGGCCCGGTTGCCTCCACTCCCACCGCCTGGGCGCGTCCTGGCCGACATCGACACCACCACATTCGCGGCACTGCGCAGGGCCCGCGCCGCCGCCCGGGGCGACCGCCTGGCTGCAGGCCGCCGAGACCCGGTGCGCGACACCGGTCTCCCGCGCGGGCGGACGCGACCTGCCCGGCCTAATCCTGGACCTCGACGCCACCCTCGTCACCGGCCACTCCGAGAAGGAACAGGCAGCCGCCACCCACAAACACGGCTTCGGCTTCCATCCGCTGCTGTGCTTCCTGGACAACACACCTGCGGATGGCCGCCACCTGGCCTTGGCGACATGAATTGGCGAACGCTTTCGCCTGCCTCGCGGCCCTACCGAGGCCAGCCACCCGACCAACGGCGCTGTCTCTGCTCACCCACAACCCGAGGAACCGGAGCACCCGACCCGAGCGCCGGGCCCAGGTGTGCCCACCCGCCGACAGCCATGGCCCATCACAATCAGCCCAGCTCAGCCAACTCAAGTGAAACGGGAAGGCTAGTTGTCCCACGCTCCCCGACGCCATTCCAGCGATAGGCGCGTTCCAACGCGGATCAAGTCGGCCGGCCAGTAGGAGGACGTGACTCTAGGGCGAGAGCGCTTCAGGCTTGCCTTGCTGCCGGTGGCGTTCCTGCATTCGGGCGATGACGCGTTCGCGAGCCAGCTGCTTGGCCTGTCGAAGACGAGCCTCCGCAGCGAGCAGCGGTATCCAGAGCAGCCAGCCCCACAAGCTGAAGTCCACCGCTCCGCTCCGTACCAGCGCCGCGTTGAGGCCGACTGAAAAGACGAACGTCAACGCATACGCCGCCGATCGATGAGCCAGAAGCAGGCGCAGCAGTGCGTTTCGACGCCCTTGAAGGAGCTCGACCGCTGCAGCCAGTTCGGCGGCGTGGAGGTCTTCTCCAGGATCCTGGTCGAAATCGCCGCGGGCAGCTCGTCGTAGGGCGTCAGTGACCAGGGCGCCCTGCTCCGATACTGCTGTGTGGTGCCCACGACGGCCTTCTGGATCGTCCCAATGACTGCGACCGGCCCGGCCGTTCGCGGCATCGACCCGCTGTCGTTCGACGGACCCGGCCGGTGCCAGAGTCTCGATCTGCTCCCGCAGCGCCACCGCGCGGCTCGCGCGTCCCGGGTAGTCGAAGCCGTCGGAACGAAGGCACAGCTCCAGATACGACACCAAAAGACCGAGATCATTCGGCGCGAGAGCCAAACCCCGGCGGTACGCGGTCTCAGCAGCGGAGTCATGATCGTCTTCGTCCTCGGCTGCATGTGCTCGCCCAAGCCAGCGAAGGAGAACGGGATCGGGCCCAAGTTCCTCGAGCCCGGCCTCCGCCGTGTCTCTCACAGCGGCGAATCCGCCTACCTCAAAGAGCTCGGAGCACCGCTCCAGGTATTGCTTCTGCTCCACGTTCCCCACCCCAGTCGTCCCAGCCGACACCCTCCGCGCCGCCGAAGGTGGCTGTCAACGACAGTTTGGTCACGATGACGCACGCCGACGCTGAATAATCGACGGGCAAAGACCTCCTGCCCCCCGCCCGGAACGTCGTGGTTCACCCTTTCCATTCAGTCGCGCCGGACACCGAACGGAACGGCTGTTCCCGCCGTCACCTTCAGGGCAGGAATTCGTAGAACGGACCGTCAGGCGCGAAGTTTCGAGAGCACAGCGTCACGTCCCTGCCCTTGAGGTAAGCCAGCAGCCACTCACTGAACGTCATCTCGTAGAGAGTCCAGGCCGGACTGTCGAACTCCTGGACCACGACACGCCAGGGCGACTGGCGGTTGTCGGGAATGCGAAGGAAAACCGCCTCACCCGTCGTGGCCGACGCCACCGGCACCAGTTCCCCGGGGTTCGCCCCCACCGGACTCGGCAGGAACTCCGCCATGTCCTCCTCGCGCCAGAGATCGAGATCACCCCTGATCATTGCTCCCAGATCGTGCAGAAGACGGCCGGCGGGATGCTTCAGATACAACTGCTTGTTGACCGTGATCGAACCATAGGCGTCGACGATCTCACGAAAGTCCGCAGGGAATTCGATACCGAGTTCCTGCTCCAGTGCGATCCATGGCGCCGGATTCGACCAGTTGAACCGGGGTTCGCCCAACAGGGCTGTTATCTCTGGAAGCGTTGCCACTACTAGGTCCTTCTAGCGCGTCGAGCCGATGCATGTCTTGGAGTTGACCGCAGTACAGGAGAAAGTATCCTCGCCCCCCCCGGTCACGGAGACAGGCGCCAGGTCTGGCACCGGTGCGCTCGGCGGCACCTGCTTCGCCGTGCCGTACATCGCGGTCGCGGTGTCCACCGGATCGTCGTAGAAGAAGAGGTCGTCGGGGTCTCACCCAGAAGTCGCAGATACCCGCGTCGAGCACCTGGTCGACCTGCACGCGGATCCTGCCGGCGGCAATGGAGTGGACCTGCCCGCCCGAGTCGCCCCCTCCTCCCCTGCGGCCGCCGTCACCCGCCAAGCTCACAAATCGTGGCGGTTCCCCCACCACGCCGCCCACTTCGGTGGTCGGACGGTGGCGCCTTCCGTGGCCACCGGACAGTCGAACCGCCCGGTGGCCACGGCGCGTGCTGCGGCGTGGTGGTTCAGCACCCGTACCGCCGCCGCGCCTCGGCCGCATGACGACGGAGTACGCGGCAATCAGGGTCGGATCGCGGGCAGCGTCACGCCGGCCGGGCATCCGTACGGTCGTGTCCCGGCACACGCGCCCGGACGGCCGGCCCGTGGCTGACCAGCAGCACGAGAACGGCGGCCGCGAGGATGGTCGCGCCGCCGGTCCGCAGGATCGCGTCGTAGGCCTCCTCCGGGCCGGTCTCGGGGGTGAGCGCGGCGATCGCCGACGCAGTGGCGGCGAGCGCGATCGCGCCGAGGACGACCAGAGCCGTGAGGACGACACCGGACGCTTCGCCGGCGCGGGCGGGCTCGATGATCTGCTGGGTGGCGACGCTGGAAAAGGTCCAGCCGAGGCCGAGACCGAGGGCGCACCAGGTGAGGACCGGGAGGTAGAGCCACCAGGCCCACACCAGGCTCAGGCCGATCATGCCCGAGCCGGCGACAGCTCCGGCGAGAGCCATGACGGTGGTGGGACGCATCCGGGACGAGAGCCAGGCGCCGAGTGGGCCGGCGCAGGCCACCATGAGCGCCGGGGCGAGGAAGACGGTCCCGGCGAACAGGGCGGACAGGCCGCGCACCTGCTGGAGCTGCAGGGTGGCGAGGAAGACGGTGACGGCGTAGCCCATGTTGCAGACCGATCCCATGACCGTGATCAGGTCGAAGGGGATGTTGCGGAAGAGCCGCAAGTCGACCAGCGGGTGGCGGCAGGTGCGCTCGCGCAGCACGAAGAGGGCGCCACTCACGACGGCGACGACGAGCAGGGTAAGGGTGCGCGCGTGGTCCCAGCCCCAGGCGCTGCCACGTTCGACGGTGATCGTCAGCGCGGCCAGGCAGGTCACGACGGCCAGGCACCCGGGCAGGTCGACCTGGCGAGGAGCGGTCTCGTCGCGGGAGTCGGGGACGTACCACAGGGCGATCAGCAGGGCGATCGCGCTCAGAGGTGCCAGCAGCCAGAAGATCCACCTCCAGCCGGGACCGTCGGTGAAACCTCCGCCGACGAACGGCCCGGCGGCGGTGCCCACGTTGGCGACGGCGAACACCGCGCCGAGCGCACGGGCCCGGGTCGCCTCGGGAAAGGCGTTGGTGATCACGGCGACGGAGACCGGAAAGACGAGCGCCGCGCCGACACCCTGCACGACACGGGCCGCGACGAGGACGCCCAGGGTGGGGGCGAGGGCGCAGCCCACGGACGCCGCGCCGAACAGGCCGATGCCGCCGAGCAGCACCGGTCGGCGGCCGAGGAGGTCGCCCAGCCGGCCCCCCACCACGAAGAGGCAGCCGATGGCGAGCATGTAGGCGGACAAGGCCCACTGGGCGGCGGAGATGGTCACGTGCAGTTCTTCGGCGACACCGGGGATGGCCAGGTTCAGCGCGAAGAAGTCGACCTGGATGCAGAACAGGGCGATCGAGACCGCGGTGAAGGCCCCGGCCCGCTTCTTCGAGGCTGCCGGCGGAGCATCCGTGGTCGTCGCGTTCATCCCCCCAGCAGATCTGCGGTGCGGACGGCCCGCCAGCCGGGCCGGTCCAGGTGGCGGACCGGTCCGGGGCACGGGCCCGGCCCAGGTTGGCAGGCTTGCCTGCCGGGCCTTGTGCCTCCTGTCTCGTGCCTCCTGTCTCGTGCCTCTGGCTTGCCGGTGCCGGCCGCTGCGACCCCGCCGCCCTGGCGGGTCAGGCGTCCAGGGGCTGCCAAGCCGGGCCGTCTCCGCCCTGCCGGACGTGTCCGAACACCACGTCGGCGAAGTGGACGCCGAAGCCGATCGTGCCGGGCTCCCCCAACTCGGCCACGAGGCGGCGGCGGTGGTCGGCGGTCCGGGCGGGGTCGTGGTCGAAGGCCGAGGACCAGTCGGGGTGATCGATCTGGATCGGTGAATGCACCGCGTCACCGAAGGCGATCAGACGCCGTCCGCCCCCGGTGATGACGTACTCGGCGTGCCCGACGGTGTGGCCGGGGGTGATCCGCACGCGCACTCCGGGGAAGATCTCCTGCCCGTCCGTGATCGTTCGTACGCGCGCCGCGAGGGCCGCGACGTGCTCGGTCATGCCCTGGGCCTCCAGGAGGTCGCGCCGGTCCCACTCGGCCTGGGAGATCAGGTACTCGCCATGGGCGAACACGGGCTGGTCACCGCCGGGGGCGGGATGGCAGGCCCAGCCGAGGTGGTCGGCGTGGAGGTGGGTGAAGGCCACCGCTTCGATGTCCTCGGGACCGCGGCCGAGTTCGGCCAGGCTGTGCGCGAGCGCACCTCCGTGGATCACGCCGATGGGGCCGTCCGGAGCCTCCAGCCTCTGCGGGCCGAAGCCCGCGTCGATCAGCAGCGCGCGGTCACCGTGCTCCACCAGCAGACCGCCGACGCTCCCGACGAGGTGGCCCGTGGCGTCCAGGTATTCGGGGTGCGCGGCCCACACCTCGTCGGTGGTGTCCGGGAGCACTTGCAGCGGCCGGAGCCGCACATCGCCGTCCGGCACGTACGACACCTTCGTATCGCCCAGCCGTATCGAGCGGATTCCCGCCGGCCGGCGCAGTCGTCCGCCCTGATCCACCGTCAAGTCAGCCATGTGTTCACTCCTGTGAGTCGTGCTCAGGTCGCGCCGCGGATCCCGCGGCGGCGAGCCCACCATAAGCATCAAGTTCGAATCATTCAAGCTGTAAATGTTTCTGCTTGAGGGACTTGCTAGAGTGGTGGCATGACGACGTCCCCTCAGGCGCAGGCCATCGCCGAGCGACAGCTGTGCAGCCTGGTGAACGGACTGGCCCAGCGGATCGCCGAGCACGTGCGGGAGTGTGCCGCCACCCTGGGCCTCACCGCGCCCCAGGCGACCGCGCTGCGGGAGATGAGCGGGCCGATGACCATGCGGGAGCTCGCCGAGCGCATGAGCTGCGAGCCCTCCAACACCACCTTCGTCGTCGACAAGCTGGAGAAGCAGACCCTGATCGAGCGCCACCCGCACCCCACGGACCGCCGCGCCAAGCACCTCGTCCTCACCCCCGAGGGCACCGCACTGCGCGAACGTCTCCTCGAACTCCTCGCCGTGGACGCCCCGCTGTCCGGCCTCACCCCGCAGGAGCAGCGCGTCCTTCACAGCCTGCTGGAGCAGGCCGTGACCCGTCCGTGAGACGCGTCCGCGCGGCAACCGGATACAGCCGTGAGCGCGGGGGCGTCGCCGCCCGGGGGCCCATCGTCGGGCCGCCCGCCAGGACCGCGCTCGCGGCCGCGGCGGTGAGTGCCTGACGGCTCCGTGCAGCACGGCGACCGTTCTGGGCCAGCGGCCGCTGATGTTCCGGGACCCGAGGCGTGTCCATCCGCGTCGTCGCCGATGCCTCGAAGCAGCGGATCGGGCTCCGTGGTTGCCTCCCGTCCTCTGCCTGTTGTTGAGTCCTCTTCGATAGGCGCGGCACGGTCGTGGTATTCCCGAGGATGCGCCCGTACACCGTCGGCCTCGGCACGCCGAACATGTCGCGATCTGCTGGACGGTCCTCTCCCGCTCTACGTAGGGCCGTTGGGCGAGTGCGGCCTGGTCAGCGGTGAGCTCCGGCCGGTGCCTGCCGACCCGAACGCGGGCTCGTGTGGAGGTGGGTGAGGACGTCGCGTGCCGAGCCCACACCTGCGAAGTGATCTGCCTCACAAGCTGTCACAGCGACCAGTCGCGCGGTGTCTTGAGGCCGAACCCCTTGAGACAGAGGAGACAGCATGACCGAGACGATCGAGACGGTCGTGATCGGCAGCGGATACGCAGGTGTCAGTTCACGTCAGCGATCGGGGTGCCGTTCCACTCAACTCACCGGGAGGACAGGGCTGCGCCTGGCCCGTGTCACCGCCCTCGACCCCGAGCGCCAGGTCGTCGCCGTGGCCGGCGCCGAGGGCGCCGAGGACCTCGGCTACGACACGCTTCTCTACGCGCTCGGTAGCCACGGTGACGGCCGGAGCGTCCCCGGTGTGGCTGAGCACGCCTTCGATGTCGCCGCCCGGCCCTCGGCGCTGCGCCTGCGCGAGCGTCTGGACGGCCTGCGGGAAGGCGGGAGTGTGGTGGTCGTCGGCGAGGGGTTGACCGGCATCGAGACCGCAACCGAGATCGCCGAATCCCGGCCCGGGCTGTCGGTGGCGCTGGTCGCGCGCGGAGAGCTGGGCGCCCCGCTCTCCACCGGACCCCGCAGCCACCTGCGCCACGCCTGCGACCGGCTGGGCATCGCCGTCCAGCACACCAGCGTCGAAGCCGTCGCAGCGACGCGGGTGTTGTGCGCCGACGGCACGGCCCTGGCGTCCGGCGCAGCCGTATGGACGGCCGGGTTCGCGGTCAGCCCCATCGCCGCCGCCGGCGGGCTGGAGGTCACCGAGAACGGTCGGATCGTCGTCGACCGCACTGTGCGGTCGGTCTCGCACCCGAACGTCTACGCCGCCGGCGGCAGCGTCTATGCCATCGGCGCCAACGGCCGGCCGCTGCCGATGTCCTGCGCTTCGGCCGGTTACACCGGCATGCAGGCCACGGCCGCGATCGTGGGACGCCTGACCGGCCGCCAGATCCCGCACACGAAGCTGGTCTACCCGGGCAACCACTTCAGCCTCGGGCGGCGGGACGGGATCCTGCAGATGGTCAACCACGAAGGACAGGCAAAGCCGACGTACATGGGCGGCCGGAAAGCCGCGCGGATCAAGGCGGGCATCCTCAAGATGCCGCTGTGGACCACCTCGCACCCGGCCTTCGGCCTGCCCAAACGCAAGCGCCGCCTGGCCGCCGCGCCGGATCTGTCCGTCGAGGAGATGGTCCGACCCCTGGAAAACGGAGGAGTCACCCATGGCTGAGAACCCCGATTTCGTCGTGCACACCTGCCCCGATGGGCGAGCACCGCCTGCAACCGCCGCAGGCCACGCGCGGGGCATCGGCCATCGCGGGCGGGCATTCTGACCACGCATTCGAAGGAGAGAAACCGAAAGATGACCGACCACACCACCGCCCAGACGGCGACCGACACCTTCGTCGCCCACCGCAACCTGCTGTTCACCGTCGCCTACGAGATGCTCGGCTCGGCGGCCGACGCCGAAGACGTCCTCCAGGAGACCTGGCTACGCTGGGTCAAGGCCGACCTGGGACAGGTGAGCGACCAGCGGGCGTACCTCGTGCGGATCACGACCCGTCAGGCGCTCAACCGGCTGCGCACCATGAAGCGCCGCAGGGAGGCGTACGTCGGCCAGTGGCTGCCCGAGCCGCTGCTCACCACGCCGGACGTGGCCGAGGACATCGAACTCGCCGAGAGTATGTCGATCGCGATGATGCTCGTCCTGGAAAGTCTTTCCCCCACCGAGCGGGCGGTGTTCGTGCTGCGCGAGGTCTTCGAGGTCGACTACGACGAGATCGCCGAGGCCGTCGGCAAGACCCCGGCGGCCGTACGGCAGATCGCGCACCGCGCCCGTGGGCACGTCGACGCCCGCCGGCCCCGCCGGACGGCCTCTCCGAATGAGACCCGGGCGGCACTGGAGTCCTTCCAGCGCGCCCTCGAGACCGGGAACCCGCAGGACCTCCTCGACGTTCTCGCCCCCGATGTCGTTCTGCTCAGCGACGGCGGCGGCGTCAAACGCGCCGCGCTCAGGCCCGTCATCGGCGCCGAGAAGATCGTCCGCTTCTACCTCGGCGGCTCCGCCAAGATCGAGGCCACGATCACCTGCGAGCCCACCGTGGTCAACGGCAGCCCAGGACTCGCCGTATACATGGGCGGCGAGTTCGACAGCGTCATGGCCGTCCGTGTCGAGGACGCCCGCATCACCGGCCTCTACTTCGTACGCAACCCCGAGAAGCTGACCCGCGTCACGTCCGAGACCCCGCTCACCCTGCGCTGACGCCAACGCCTCGGAAACACCCGCCCATTGCCGCACACCACAAGAGGGACCACACCATGACCAGACAGATGACGGCCGCCGCGCCGCGCGGCCTCCCCTTCCTCAGGACCGCGATAGCCCTGCAGACCCTGACCCTCTTCTTCCAGGCGGTCACTGCGGGAATGCTGCTGACCTCGTCCCACGGCTATCTGATGCACGACGTCGGATCGAAGGTGATGTACGCGGCCGCCATGCTGTACGTGCTCGCCGCGATCCTGGCCTGGCGCCCGGGTGGCGGATCACCCCGCCCCGTCCTGTACGCCACCGGCTTCCTCCTCCTCGCCTCGGCGCAGGTCGCGCTGGGCGTCGCGCACGTTCCCTCGTTCCATGTCCCCTTGGGTGTGGTTATGTTCGCCCTCAGCACCCTGGCCCTGGTCCAGACACTGTCTCCGCGCTTGCCGCTGCGTCCCGCTGCCACGTCGTAGCCGCCGTCTGTGAACCGCCGTGGATGGCGATCTCGACGGCGAGCCAACGGCCACGAGAGCCGTCTCGGCAACGGCCGGCCGGGCGCCCCGATGCCCGGTGTGACTCCGGACCGTCATCGTCGGCGTCGCTCTGCGGCAGCGATCGAGTCGCAATTCGCAGCCGTGCCCGGGCCCATGGAGCCCGAGATTACCTAGACGCACGAACGTTCCTCGAGGCCGGCGCAGTGCTGCCGCAGATCGGCGTACTGCTTCTTGAGGGCTTCGTGCTCGCTGAATCCCTTGTCGAATGCCTCGGGCGTGCTCCTTTTGGGCTTTCACCCGGACTTGGAAGAGGGACGGCGCTCGCCGATCAGCCGGGGGCCGTTTCATGGCCCCCGGAAACGGGCCCCTTCGGCATGCCGGGGTCGCCTGCCCTCGGAGTCCGACGGAATTCATCGACTGCGTATGGCGGCCGGTGCCAGGATGCCGGTATGACGATCATCATCAAGGGGGCCAACACCCCGCTGCCCGGAGGTCCGTTCCGCATCACCGTGGCCCGCGAGGCCCGGCCGGGTACCCCCCTGGTGGCCGCCACGGCGGTGCTGCTGGACGCGGCGGGCCGGGTCCGCGGTGAAGCCGACGTGGTCCGGGGGGACCGGCCCTCGCACCCCTCGGGCTCCGTACGGCACCTGGGCGCAGGGGCGGAGGGCGGGCTCCTGGTCCAGCGGCTGGAGGTGGACGAGGAGGCGGTGGAACCCGCCGTACAACGGGTGCTGATCGCCGTCCTCACAGCGGGCGGGACGTTCGGCGCGGTCGCCGGGCTGTCCGTGGAGGTGGCCGGCGGCGAGGGCCCGCCGGTGGCGCGGTACGAGGTCACGGACGCCGGCGGGGAGACCGCGCTGGTGCTCGGCGAGTGCTACCGCCGCAACGGGGCCTGGCGCTTCCGCGCCGTGGGCCAGGGCTACAGCGCCGGACCGGCCGCGCTCGCCGCCGACTACGGCATACCCGCGGAGGCCCTTCCTGCCGCGCCGGTGCCGGGCCCGGCGATGACCGAGGTCCACAAGGAGTCCGCCCCGCCCCCCGCCCTGACCACGGGCAAAACCGTCATGGGTGGGGCCCCGGCGGCGGCCGGCCCCGGCCAGGCGCCGGCCGGGGCCCGCCAGGACGCAGGCGGGAGCCCGGCCGCGAGCCCCGCACCGGCCGTGGCGCGGGGCGTGCCGGCGAGCGGGGCCCAAGTCGCAGCGCAGGCCGCGTCCCTGGCGGCCTCCCTGGCGAAGGTGCTGGGCCCGGCGGCCGGGTCGGAGCAGGGGTCGGCGCCCGTCCCCGCGGGCGAGGTGTTCCACGAGGTGCACGGCGAAGGAGACCAGGTCCTCTCCTTCGGCCGGCCGGCCCCGAAGGGCCCGCTGATCATCGAGATGTCGGCGGCCGGCGGCGGCCGCTTCACCGTCGCCACCCTCGACCGCGAGGACGCGCAGGACCAGGTCCTCCTCGACACCACCGCCCCGGTCCGAGAGGCCCGGGTCCTGGCCGTCCGCGGCAAGCGCGCCCTGCGGTTGCGCGTCGAGACGTCGGGCGCCTGGACCCTGCGGGTGCTGTCGCTCGGTGCCGCGCGCCCGCTGGACGGCACCGTCTCCGGCACCGGCCCGGACGTACTCCTGCACGACGGCCCGGCCGCCGACCTGATCCTGAGCCACCACGGACCGCGCTCCGCCCGCTTCGAGGCGGCCACGGCCCGGCTCGACGGTGTGGAGCCGGCGCAGCGGAAGCCGCTGGCCGACGACGACGGCCGGGTCGAGGCCACCCACCCGGTCCCGGCCGGGCCGCTGCTGGTGCTCGTGTCGGCGGTGGCCGGCTGGACCGCCGGGCTGACGCCCGCGCCGGGACACCACCGCACGCCGCAAGAGGCCGAGCGGGCCCGCGCCCGGTCCCTGGCCACCGGCGTCTACGAGGGGCGCGGCACGCTGGAGCTGACCGTGGTGAACCCGGAGCCCGGCCGGCCGGCGGTGGTGGAGTTCGAGCGGACCAGGGTGCCCAAGCGGCACAGCTGGTTCTGGATCTGGCGGCTCGACGAGAAGGGCGAGGTGGACCAGCTGAGCATCTACTCCACCACCAGGGACGCGCGGGGGCAGCTGTTGGCGTTCGCCAAGGGTGAGCCCGAGGTGCGGGTGAGGGTCGAGGGCTCCGGCGACTGGCGGCTCCGGGTCCGCCCGCTCGACACGGTGGAGGCTCTGGGCAAGTGCGCCGAGGGGCGGGGGCAGGCCGTCCTGCGCTATGCGGGCCCGCCCGCCCTGATCCGGGCCACGTGCGACGGCTCCGAGGACATCATCAGCTATGTACACACCGTCCAGCCGGACGGCACGAGTGACAGGGTCGGACGGATCGGCAGCCGGCTGCCGATGACCGGCCCGCTCGCCGTCGGGCCCAAGGGCTGGTGCCACGTGGTCGTGAAGCTGGACCACGCGGCCTCCTGGAAGCTGGAGGTACTCCCCTTGGACGACGTCCGCGAGCTGAAGCGGAAGCTGTCCGGCCACGGCTGGGAGCTGGTGGAGATGACCGGCTCCGCAGCGAAGGTGGAGGTACGGGTCGACCCCGGGGCCGAGTCCGAGGGAATAGTGCTGGCCACCATGGACGCGTACCTGCGCCCCGAGCAGCAGCTGTGCCGGGAGCCCGGGGTCTACCTGGTCCCGCCCGGCCTGATCGGGGTCCGCACCTCCGAGAAATGGAGCCTGAAGGTTCGCCGCTGACCGGCCCCTTCAGGCCCGGAGAGCGGAAGTAGCGACCACCAGCCTGGCGTGATCGGAGAAGGCCCGTTCGGTCACGTGATCAGCTGTGTCGCTCGCCTTGACCGCATCACGGCGGAACCACAGCCTCCGCCCCGGGCAGGAATGCGTCAGGAATCGCCTCCCTCTGCGGGCGGGGAGCCTAAGTCAACTGGCGTCCTCGCGCGTTGCCGGGGGCGCACCCGGGCAGCACTGAGGCTCTGAAGGGTCACATGGCCTGGCTCTCAGCCGGTAGATGTCCTTGCAGGCACCCCAGGCCATGCGATGCAGTAAGCCATAAAATATCGCGGAAGTGGATACCTTCGATTGGTACAGGAAGTTCTGACTGTGCCGTCGCGCTTGCGGAAACCAGGCAGTCAGAGGATGAGCCAACTTCGCCTTCGGAGCCATGACCGCTTCCCTCTCTCACGTTCTTCTCTGAGCGACCGTCGCGGCGCGAGGGCTGGGTACACGTCCGCCGGGGAGAACAGCGTTCCGGTTCCGTCGGGCGGGACGAGCCAGGACAGGCCCGGCACGTTCCGGCCGGGGTCGGGTACGGCCAGCCAGGTGCCGAGTGTCAGATAGCGAGCTGCCCCCACCAGTCTCATGGCAGGGCTCCCCGGAGCCATCAGCAGCACGAGCTCCTGACGCCTGCTGTCGCAGAGCACCGGGCCGGTGGCCAAAAGCCCTGACCGCGCGACACCATCCAGGAGACTGCGCCCCAGTGTGTCCGGCACCGCCACCGCATCCCAGAGCCGGCCCACCGGCAAGAGCACCACGCCCCGTTCGCCCAGTCTCCACTCGCGCAGACACGCGATCGGGTCATCGCAGACAGAGGCCAGCCACCGAGCCGAGCGCAAAGAGTAATTTTTTTTCATTCCCCTACCCCATCCCGTGACCAGTCGGTGAAGAGGCCGACTATCCCGGACCAATAGCGGTATGGGCAGGGAGGCGGAGAGTGGCGGATTCAGCCCGCCAATTCTTACGATCTGTCAGGCGTTGCCAGAACCTGGAACGGGATGAGTTCTCCGCCATGGAGGCAGCCACTTCGGCCGCCCTTGCCGCGGCCGCTGGAGCGGCACCATTCCCCGTCCCGGTGAACCGACTTGCCGCCAGAAGACGCCAATATCTCGAGACGGCTGCCGGACCCGGCTCCTCAGATCGAGAGCCTGCCGCCCCGCCTCAACGCTGCCGACGCCTCGATCCGGGACGAGGAAAAGCAACCGGGTGCCCCTATGAGGATCCGCCTCGGGTCCTGCCCCGGTCATGGTGTGCGGTTGATCCACCGCTGGAGTGCTACGTGGGTGATGTCGTCCAGCGTGCACAGGGCCTCGATGGCGTGGAGGTCGCCCGGCAGTGGTGCGATCCCCGCCGTGGTGAGGGCCGCGTGCAGCTCGAGGCGGCGACGGTCCGCCGGCTCCAGAGCAGTCAGCAGACGGCTGGAAAACTCCGGTGCGGGCAGCAGGTAGTCGCCGGATTCCTCAAGGCCTTGGGCAGCCTGGGTCTCGCCGAGGCAGCCGTCCATGAAGAACACGGCGGGAAAGCGGTAAGGGTCGAGATCCAGCAGCGCGGTCGTGCCCGTGGTGAAACCCTGCAACCCGGCCATGAATGCCTCCTCTGTTGTCGTGCAACTGGAGAAGAAGAGCGCACAGGCACCAAGGGCAGTTGCGGTGCGCGGCCTTTACCACCCAAATGCCTCCTATCCCATCTCGTCACAAAAGAGATGAACCGATGCGCGACGCCATCGAGGGGTTCGCGGCTTCCACAGGCGGCGGGTGAACTCCCCCTGGCCACCTCCGGCCTGAGCTCGCGGCCGGCTGCGGACTTCAACCGTTCGTCCGGTCAGTCGCGGTGGAACAGGTCTCGATCCCCTGACCGATGCCTACCTCTGGGCGCGGGCCCCTCTCCCCCGGGGATCTCCCGTCCCTCCAGAAGCCACTGCCGCTCAATCGCGTCGTAGATCGGCGAATCCGAAACCCGCCCACCGCCCGCCCTCCTATCGGCGAAACTCCTCTGCGCTGGAACGGTTCTCGGGTCCATGACCAGCCCAACGAGCCTATGCCGGACACCGTGGCGGGCCGTGATCCACCCGTCACCACCGCCCCCATTCTCACCGCGCATCTGCGCGGCCCTCGCCGGAGCGGCGGCCCATACGGACGGGGTTTTCGCGTTGTGCTCGAGGCCGGGGAGGTCCGGCCGGGCGCGACGGTCGGCTCGCTGGAGTTCGTGTCGGCGTTCGTCAACGCCCGTCAAGTGGCTGAGTTACGGCTCGTTGCTCCGGATAGGTGCAGCTTTCGCGCAATCGTGCGCGTTTTGGGCAGGCTCCGGACGCCGGACTCCAAAATGCGATCAAGGAAACTGCCGCCACGGTTTGCGGGCGGTGCAAGGGGAATGGATTCGGAGGTACACCGCCGATGGCGGCGAATGGAAACCCCACCGTCAGGAGACGCCGCTTGGGAGCGGAACTTCGCCGGCTTCGTCGGGCCAGTGGTCTGACGGGTACGCAGGTGGCGACGGCTCTGTTGGTTTCCCAGGCCAAGATCAGCCACATGGAGACCGGCCGCCGTCCCGTCAGCGCCCGCGACATCCGCGACCTGTGCGAGGTCTACGGGGTCACCGACGAGCGGCTCGTCAACTCCCTCAGGAAGATGGCCAGGGAATCGAGCCAGCAGGGGTGGTGGAACGTCTACGGCGATGTTCCGTACAGCGTCTACGTCGGTCTGGAAGCAGAAGCCGCCTCGATCCACTCCTTCGATCCCCTGGTCATTCCGGGGCTGATGCAGACTCCCGCCTATGCCCGTGCGGTCATCGAGGAAACGATCCCTCCCGCCACTGCCGAGCAGGCCGCCACCCGACTCGAGGTACGGATGGGCCGCCAGCACCGGGCCAACCATCCCGCCCGCACGCTGCGCCTGTGGGTCGTGCTGGACGAATCAGCGCTGCGGCGGGTCGTCGGCAGCCCCGAGATCATGCGCGAACAGCTGGAGCACTTGCGCTGCCTCAGTACCCAGGCGCACATCACCGTGCAAGTGCTCCCCCACGAGGTGGGACACCCGGGCATTCTGGGACAGTTCTCGATCCTTCACGTCGCCGACGCCTCTGACACGGGTGTGGTGTACCTGGAGAGATTGACCAGCGATGTGTACCTGGAGAAACGATCCGACGTGGACCCCTACCGCGTGATGTACGCACATCTGCAGGCCCAGGCCCTCAGCCCGGACCATACCCGGCAGTTACTCGTCGACATCACGAAGACCTACACCGGCAGGTAGACCCGGTACGGCACCCTTTCTCAGTCATGCCCCTTCGGCCGCCGTCTCCGGCACGCAGCCCGGCATGCCCTCGACGGGCGGTCCGGGCTGCGCGGGTACGAGTGCGGGTTCCGGCGCTGACACGTCCCTGCGAACCGTGACGCCGGCGCGCCGCGCGGCGTGTCGCCACACCCGTCCCAGAGCGCAAAAGCGATCGGGAAGGAACACGGCGTCCGCGACGATCACCGCGGCGGAGAAGAGCGGGAGTCCCATGAGCACCGCGATCCCCACGTGCATGCTCAGCAGCATGTACAACGGGGTACTTGAGCCTGCCGAACAGGACGAACGGGAAAGCGACCTGCAGCAGTACCGTGAGGCAGCCGGCGGCGGCGACCAGCACGTCATGGATTGTCCGCCATGTGCGACAGCGCGGGCCAGGGCTGGAACAGTTCCAGGGTGAGGACGTAGTGCAGGGCCGTCCCGTTGCCCCAGGTGCCGCCCTGCACCTTGTACAGCCCCGCGCATCCGTAGAGGAAGCAGACCTGGGCAGCGATGCCGAACATGCCGCAGTTGTGCAGAGCGGTGATCACGGCCAGTCGCGCGTCGCGCAGCCGGGCCCGGAGCGCGGCCGTGGCCGGCACCAGCGGAGGGGGCCGCCGGATGGTCGGCGGTGCGGTGCCGCGCGGGGGATCAGCAGCGGGGTCGCCAGCAGGAGCACACCGGCCAGGCCGACGGCCGTACGCAAGCCGAGCAGGCCGCCCAGCACGCCCCAGACGGCCGTCAGGAGCGCGGTCGAGGCCTTGGTCGTCACCGCCCAGGCGGACAGAGTGCGGGTGACCCGGTCGGTTGCGGTGCGTTCGAGGCGGTAGGTGGTGTAGACGGGGTTGAAGACGCCGCAGCAGAAGATGAGTCCGAGCTCGACGCCGATCACCAACAGCAGCCCTCCGGTGCCCGGCCCCAGGAAGGCCAGGCCGACGGGCCAGATCGCGCGCAGCGTCCCGGCCACGACGAGGACCCGGCGTTGTCCGAACCGGGTGACGAGCGGTCGGGCCAGCCGCGAGCCGAGCAGTCCGCCGATCGAGGGAACGGCGAAGGCGAGGCCGTACTGCCACGGTGCGAACCCGAGCCGGCCGAGCATCAGGACGGCCAGCAGTGGCTGGACGGCCATCACCAGGCCGTTGAACAAGGCGGTGTTGAAGAACAGCGGTCGCAGCGTCGCGTCGGCGAGGATGTACCGCCAACCGTCGAGCAGGTCCCCGGCCCGCACGCGCGCGGCCTTCCGGTGCTCGGGCCGCGGCTCGTGCCCGCCCATCGCGCGGATACCCAGGGCGGAGAGCAGATAGCTGACCGCGTCGGCCACCACCATCGCCACCGGACCGAGGAGCCCGATCGCCGCGCCGCCCAGCGGCGGACCGACGATCGTGGTCGTCCAGGCCGTGGATTCGAACCGGGCGTTGGCGACGAGCAGGTCCTCGGCCCGCAGCAGCGTCTTCAGGTACGCGCCGGAGGCGGCGCGGAAGGTGATGTCGGCCGCCGCGACGACGACCGAGACCAACAGGAGCTGAAGGAAGGTCAGCACGCCGAGCGCGAACGCGGCCGGGATCGTCAGCAGCGCCGCGAACCGCACCAGATCCATCGCGATCAGCACCGGCCGCTTGCGGCGGAACTCCACCCACGGGCCGAGCGGCACCGCCACGGCCGCGCCCACCGCAGCCCCCACGGAGGAGAGCGCGGCGACCTCGGCCGGTCCGGCGTGCAGCACCCGGATGGCGATCAGCGGGAACGCGCCGAAGGCGAGCCAGGTGCCGAGCGCGCTGGTTCCGTACGCTCCCCAGAGCCAACCGAAACGGCGCCCCAGCCGACGTCCGAGCAGATGTCCCAGCCGGCGCCCGCTCCTCATGCCCGCCCACCCTTCGCCACTCAACCGCACAACCGATCCGCGTTCGGAAACATCAAAGCGAGCACCCCACCCGGGGATCAAACAACCGTGTGACCCTATGGGTACAACCAACGGTTGTGCCCATAGGGTGTCGGGATGGACCTCGACACCGTCCGCACCTTCGTCGCCGCCGCCGATGCCGGTCAGTTCCAGGAGGCTGCCGCCCAGCTGGCGGTCACCCAGCAGGCTGTCTCCAAGCGCATCGCCGCGCTGGAGCGCAACCTCGGCGTGCGGCTGTTCATCCGCACCGCGCGCGGCGCCGAGCTCACCATCGACGGGCAGGCGTTCCTGCCCCACGCGCGCGAGCTGCTGCGCGTCGCCGAGCGCGCCGTCGCGTCCGTGCGCCCCGGCCACCGTCCACTACGCGTCGACGTGATCGCCTCGCGCGTTGCGCCGTCGGGCCTGATGCGCCGCTTCCACCGCGCGCACCCCGAGATCGACCTCGACGTGGTGATGCTGATCGACATCGAGACGGCCGTCACCGCCATCCGGTCCGGTGAGATCGACGCGTCCTTCCGCGCCGTCGCCGCGCCCGGCCGACCCCTTCCCGAGGACATTGAGTCCGTCCGGGTACTCGACGAGCCGCTCCAACTCCTCACCGGCCCCGCCCACGCGGTTGCGGGCGCCAAGTCGGTGACCGTCGCTCAACTCGCCGGGCACCGGATCTGGATGCCCGGCATCGTCCCCGGTACCGAGTGGGCCGCCTACTACGACGACCTCGTCGCCGAGTTCGAACTCACCATTGAGGCGACCGGCCCCAACTTCGGCTCGGACGCACTCCTCGACACCATCGCCGACACCCCGGCCCTGGCCACCTTCATGGGCGAGCACACCCGACTCGTCTGGCCCGCCGACCACGGTCTGCGCCGAATCCCGGTGACCGACCCGACACCCGTCTACCCGCACTCGCTCCTCTGGCACCGTGACAACCCCCACCCGGCGCTGGCCACCCTCCGCGCCCACCTCACCGCCACAGCGGCCGGCCACCACACCGCCGGGACCTGGGCACCGGGCTGGGTGATTCCGCGCTGAACGCCGCCGATCATGATGGCCGGACGACGGACCGTGGCTCGGGCTGGAGGGGTCCCGAGGCCCGTCGGACAGCCTGACGGAGGTTCGGTGCGATCCTGCGCGCATGAACCTCGCTGATGCGCAACTGCGCACCTGGACAATGCGCTTTCTGGCCCTCCTCGCGGCCGACCCCGGAGATCAGCTTGCCTGGCTGGGCGAGCGCGAGGTGGAGACAGGGACCGTCGTTGAGGAGATCGAGCTCCTCTGCCGCATTGCCGAAGGACTTACGGAGCGCGGAACCTTCGAACCCGCGAATCTACGCGACCTTCAGGCGATCGGCCGTCGCCTCGGCGAGATCGATGCCGCCGGTCGCGCCGGTCGCTGGGCCAGCGCCCTGACTTCAGATCCGGCCTGGGACGATATACGGACTCTGGCACGCCAGTTCCTCCTCACCACGCTGGGCGAACGGCGTCAGCCACTGCCACGCCCCGTGCGACCGCACGCCGGGGACCACTGAGAACACCCCTCGCACACTCGAAGTCGGCGTCAGGCTTGTGGATCCAGGCGAACCAGCTCCGACAACGGCGAAGGCCTGTCGGTCGTGGACAGGACCTTGCCGCAGAACTCCGCTTCGATGACATTCACGTAGAGCGATCCATCCTGCAGCCAGTCGCCGTTGACGTTGAAAGTCAGCTGGTGTTTCCCGTCCAGCGTGCCGACCATCGCGGACAGGGAGCCGTTCGTACGGCCGCTCTTGCCCACCACCTTCTCTCCGCAGGACAACTGCGCGAACTCGACACCGAGCCCGTACCCGATCCCGTCCCCCGCACCGACCTCGTCGAACATCTCCTTCATCTGCACGGTGGACAGCAACTGCCCAGTCATCAAGGCATGTTGAAAACGGTTGAGGTCGCCACTGGTGGAGATGACATCACCGGCCGCGCCCAGCCAGGTCATGTTCTGCTCGGTGGCGTCATGGATCTCGGCGTCGGGGCCTTCCTGATGGAGCCGGGAGTAGCCGACGGGGTGCGGGTTCGGCAACTGTGGTGTCGTGCCGGGGAAGGACGTCCCGGTCAGCTTCAGCGGCTTGATGATGCGTCGCTTGACCTCCTGTGCGTACGAATGGCCCGTCGCTTTCTCGATGACCAGCCCGGCGATCACGAAGTTGGTGTTCGAGTACAGCGGAGCCTTCTCCGGATTGGGCCGTGGCGGGTACTTCAGCGCTGTCGCCACGAGTTCCCGGGGCGTATGGGTGTCGTACCGGTGCTCCGGGAAGCCGGGACCGGCGGCATTGTGGATGAATGCGGGATCCGCGGTGTAGTTGGCGATGCCGCTGGTGTGGTTGAGGAGCTGACGCAGAGTGATCTTGTTGCCGTCGTAGCCGTTGCCCTGCACCAAGCCGGGCAGCCACGCCTCGACCGTGTCGTCCAGGCGCAGTCTCCCTTCCGCCTCCAGCTGGAGCAGGACGGTCGCGACGAACGTCTTCGTGATGCTGGCCCCACGGAAGTGATCACCCGGGGAACGCTTACGGCCCGTGCTGGTGTCCGCGTAACCGAATGCCGCGAACCAACTGCCCTTGTGGTCCCGAACCTTGGCGGCCACGCCGGGGAGTCCGCCCTTCTCGACAAGATCACGAAGTGCGGTCCGGGTCGCCTCGTGGCCGCCGCGCTCCGACCGCGCCGCGTGTGCGGACGGGGCGAGTGCCACCACTCCTCCGAATAACGCCACGGCCAGAGGGAGTGAGACGGTGAGTACAGACCGATGCCTCATGGTTTTGTGCCTCCTGGTCATCAAGGGGCAGCGCCTGCTCCCTTGATGCAGATGACGCCAACCATGGGCTTCCGAGTTGAGAGTTCACGATCCCGCTACCGCAGTGCGACCGGGTTCATCGACGGGGAAGACGACGCTGCGCAGCCACGGGTCGGAGGAGCAGATCGCATGTCCGCGAAGGTGGTGTTGACGTCGCCGAAGGCGAAACCATGGTCGGCGGCCCGCTTGGCCGTGACAGCGTTGATGTCGTCGACTGCGGCGTTCAGGGCGGCGCGGGACTTCTCACTGAGACCTGCAGAGCAGCTGCCGTTGCCGGGCATACCGGCGGCTGAAGCTCCGGCCGTCCGCGCAACGGAACCTTTGACATGTCATGCCGATGGTGCCGGAGCCGGGGCCGGGGCCCGCGTACCGGTAGAGGTCGCGCGGGGGGCCGCCGGCCCTGCGCGGACCCGCGCCCGGGAAGCCCTTGCCGGGCGACCTGAGATTCGGCTACTTGAGGACCGTGACGGCAGCCACCAGAACAGCGCTGATGACTGTCAGCGTCGTCGCGAACGCCTTGCCGGACCTGGATACGCATTCGGGCACCGGGCTTCCGCCCCACCGTGTGACAGCGAACGCGGCGCCGGCCACCAGGAACGAGAACACCACCGCCAGGCCGATCGCCATGAGCAACATCGCGGTGTGAGTGACGTTCACGAGTCCCCCTCCAAGGTCTCTTCGTGGATCCGGTGCGGTTTGCACCGGGGCGATTCAACGATCCACCCCCCACTCGCCAGGGCGAGCCGATTGGATGTTGTTCTCACAACAACGTGGGGTTGTCCGGCGAACAACCCCTGTCCGAGGGAGAGATGGCGTGGGGACAGCCAAACGGCCGGGACGGCCATGGGCGAACGCCCGCGGCTCAAGCAAAGAGATCAACGACCTCGTCCAGGTCCTGCGGAGCTGGCTCGACGCCTCCAATGTGTCCGTGACCAAGTTGCACGGACTTCTCACCCAGGAGCACTTCAGCAGCGGCGAGATTCCTCCGTTACGACGCCTACGTGAACAACTCAACGGTGTCGGGCTGACCTGGGAACTCGCCGAAGCCGTTGCGGACGTGTGCTTCCCGGCCGAAACGGGACGGCAGACAGCCGAACGGCTTGACCAGGTCAAGCCGCTGTGGGCCGCTGCTGTCGACGCCCCCACCCCCGCCGGGCCGACGTACGACCTGGTCGAAGCACAGCAGCGAACCATCGCTGCCCTGGAAGAACTGAACCGCGTCCGACAGGCCTACGAGGTCAGTGAACAAGCACGGCAACAGGCTCTACAGGTCGCCACCGTCCTCTTCGCCCTGCTCGGCCAGACGCAGGCGCAAGTCGCCCACCTCACACGGCAGCTGGACGCCATCCGCTCCTCCACCGATCCACGCCCCTACGACGAAGCGAGGGCCGAGAACCGGCTTGGACGGGCGCAGACACAGAGTGAGGATCTCCGCCTGCAGCTCGCACGAGCCGAGGCGGAACGCGACACCGCGCAGCAGGTCGCCGATCACGCGGCCCGTCAGATCAAGACGCTGGAAGACGAGCTGCAGCACTTGCGAGGCAGCGTGGGAGACGCCACCTCGTCGCTGCACGGAACCGGCGTCGAGATCCCCGGCCCTGTAGCCCGTGGTGCGGACGACGCGGCGCTCGACCAGGTTGACGCGACCCTGCGAAAGGCCCGCGATGTCCTGGACCGTGAGCACGAGGCGGTTCAGGAGGCAGCCGAAGAAGTGGGCTGGCGTAGTGCGGAGGTCGTGCAAGGCCCGCCCGCCGACCGAGTCGTCCCCGGCCAAGTCGTACGGAGCGCACCGGACAGCGCTGCGGCCGAACCGCCTGACGGCGAGTTGTTCCGTACAACTACGAACAACCCCGCCACCAGTGGGAATGGGGTCGGCTCGGAAGTCGAGGTCCGGCGAACCGGCGACATCATGCGGTTCGTCGGTGCGGCTACCCGTCGGATCAACCGCGGCATGGACCTGGACGAGATCGTGCTCGGCCTGTGCCGGGCCACCGTGCCGACCTTCTCCGACACGATCCTGGTCTATCTGCGCGACCCCATTCCGGTGGGCGCCGAGCGGCCGGTGAGGCCGTTCGTGCTGCGGCTGCGCCGCACCGACCGGCTCCGTTCAACGGACCTGGGGGGCGGGGAGGTGGTCCCCGTTCCCGACTCCGACCCGGCGCCCGCAGCCGAGCTGTGCGAGGTCCGCGCCGGCGGCGCGCTCGCCGACGTACTGCGCGGAGTGCGTCCGGTCTTCGGCGACTCACCCGCCGCCCAACAGGCGCTGCCCGAGCTGCTCGGCGCCGACCATCCGGTGCCGGGCGGGCGCCGGGCGATCCTCGCCCCACTGCGCGGCCGGCGCCGGGTGATCGGCGCCGCCGTGTTCCTGCGCCGCCCCGAGCGCCCCGGCTTCGAGCCCAACGACCTCCTGGCGGCGGCCCAGCTGGCCACCCACACCGCGCTCAGCATCGACAAGGCCGTGCTGTACGGCCGCGAGGCGTACATCGCCGACGAGCTCCAGCGCACGATGCTGCCGGGCACGCTGCCGCAGCCGACCGGCGTACGGCTCGCGTCGCGCTATCTGCCGGCCGCCGATACCGCCCGGGTGGGCGGCGACTGGTACGACGCGATTCCGCTGCCCGGCAGCCGGGTCGCGCTGGTCGTCGGGGACGTCATGGGGCACTCCATGACCTCCGCCGCGATCATGGGCCAGCTGCGCACTGCCGTGCAGACACTGGCCGGCCTCGGGTTGCCGCCGCACGGTGTACTGAAGCAGCTCGATGAACAGGCGCAGAGGCTCGGCCCGGACCGGATGGCGACCTGCATGTACGCGGTGTACGACCCGATTGCTCAGCGAATCGTCGTAGCAAGTGCCGGGCACCCGCCGCCCGTACTGCTCCACCTTGGGGGTCACGCGGAGGTACTGCGAGTTCCGCCCGGCCCTCCCATCGGTGCGGGCGAGCTCGGGGGTTCGTTCACGGCGGTCGAGCTGGAAGCGCCGACCGGGGCGACGCTGGTGCTCTACACCGACGGACTGGTCGAGTCCCGGCTGCGGGACGCGTGGACGGGGATCGAGCAGCTGCGGGAGCGCCTCGCGGTGACGGGGCAGCTGACCGGCCCGGATTACTCGCCGCGGCTGGAGACGCTGTGCGACGACGTCCTGGACATGCTCGGCCCGGGTGACCGGGACGACGACGTCGCGCTGCTCGCGGCCCGGCTCGACGGGATCGCGTCCAGTGCCGTGGCGTACTGGTTCCTGGCGACGGAGGAGGCGTCACCGGGCCGGGCACGGCGTCTGGCCCGGCAGGCGCTCGCCGACTGGGGCCTGGAGGAGCTCTCGGAGTCGGTCGAGCTGCTGATCAGCGAGGTTGTGACGAACGCGGTGCGCCACGCGGAGCGGCCAGTGAGTGTGCGGCTCTTCAAGGCGGACGCCCTGCGTTGCGAGGTGGGCGACGACTCCCCGTATCTGCCTGTGCGGGTGTGGCCGCGGGACAGCGATGAGAGCGGGCGCGGACTTGCCGTGGTCGATGCGCTGGCCAAGCGATGGGGAGCTGACGCTACGTTCCGGGGCAAGGTGGTCTGGTTCGAACTGGACTTGCCCCTCGAACATGTCAAGCACTAGGACCTGTCTGACGAATGATCATTGGCTAGCGGCTTCCCGGCGTCCAGCGGTAGAGTGACGCCGCTTCACCTCCCCGGGCAGAGACCCGGAAGACGAGGTGTCGGCGAATGCAGAGGTGGAGGCTCGTGTGGCCGGGCGACGGACCGAGTTGGTAGACCTGCCGGTTTCCTTCGAGCGACCCCTGCGCCTCTTCACGTACATCGTCGGGCACAGTCAGGTGCTGTTTCGTGGTGAGCCGGACACCAACGCCGGGCTGCCGACCACCTTGGAGCTTCTGTTCACGGATGTCGGCGCACTCTCGATCCGCGATCACTACCAGTCGCTCACCATACGGCCGGCCTCCGGACTGGAGGAGGAACAACTACGGGCTGCGGATCCGCGCCCTTGGCACGACTGGCGCGCATTCATTCTGGAGGCCGGGCCCGGCAGCAACGGCCACGTGATCGCCGGCGGGGTGTTCTGGGCGGAGAGCTCCGCCCCTGCCAGTTACAGCAGTTTCCTGATACCTAGCTACGATCTGCCTCAGTTCTGCCCTGATCGGCCGCTGCCATCCGAGCCGGCCACCATCTACACCACCTATCCACGGCATTGAACCTGCCCAATAATTGATCTTGTGGTGGTCGTGCCGAGCTGACGGATGCGGCGTGGGAGCGCATGGCGCCCCTCATTGCCGGGAGCCGGAGCAGGGCCACACGCGTGGGCGCGCGGTCTCTGCTGGGACAGATGAACGAGGCCTCGCGCACGACGATCCGCCCAGCAGGACAGAGATGGCCATACTGGACGCGGTCGAGCGGCTGAACCCAGCTCCCCCACTCTGGCCGGCCCTGCGGCCGAGAGCCACGTCGCCGGACACATCTGTCCCGGACCGATGACGAGCGTGGCCGGCGCTCGCAGCACTGCCGCGCTGACCGTCTGTGCGCGCAGTCAGGCGGGGGCGTTCCAGGCGGTCGTCAGCCCGTCCAGCCATGCGGGCGGCAGTTCCGCGACGTCCCACTCCTCCCTCAGCGCCTGCGGCGCGGCGACGAGCCGCTCCAGCACGGCAACGCTCGTGGCGGAGTGGAGAAGCGAATACCGGCCGTGCACCGTGATGGGGCTGCCCGGCCCGAATGCCGCGAACAGCCGCTCCAGCCGGGCGCGGTGGACAGCGGCAAACTCCGTCAGCCGCCCGGCGTACCCTGCCCGCTGCCGGAGGCTCATGGTGGCGAGGACGGCGGCGAGCACCTCCTCGGTCACCTCCGGATCCAGCTCCGAGGCCACGGTGAACGACAGGTACAGCGGGGTGAGCGCCACCCGCGCCCGCTCCACCTCCATACGCCCGGCCCGCGGACGCTCGCCGGCCTCGTCCGGCCGGCCCTTCGGCCCTACAACCCGTAGAAGATGCCGCTCGGCAACGGCGCCGAGCTTTTCCAGGAGGTCCCCGGCACCGTCGAGCCATCCCGATTCGTACGCCTCGCCCTTGTCCCCCGGCGCGCTCCGGCCATCGCCGCTCAGCTCGTCGTACACACGAGCCAGTGCACCCGCCTCGACGAGCCCGATCAGTTCCCGCGCGTCATCGGAAGGGACCCCCGCCCGCGCGAGAAGCTGCAGCAGCGTCGTCCTCGCGTTGTCGACGCTGACCTCGTCCGGCCACTGCCGTCCCTCGTCGACCGCGCTCATCGGGTCCTCCTCGTCATGCGGGTAGTGCGGTGTGTGCAAGAAGATCCTCCCTTCAACGGTGCAACGCCTCACAGCTGGGTTGTGCTCCCCAGCGGTGCAGCATGAGGCGCAGGAGACCAGAACCGGGATCCCTCACCCATCCCTCGGCGCGCATCGTCAAGTTCACGTATGCCCTTTCCACTCAGTGCGCGGCCCTGACAACCTCTTACGGACCGTTTTGGTTGGCCCGTCCGGCCAGGTCAGTGGTCAGGGGTCACTCGTTGGGCCGAGCGGCCGACGGCCTCCAGGACGGCAGGACGCCCTCGTTGTCCGGCGCCTGGGCCGCCCGCGAGCCGCACGGACTCGGATGCTCAGTCAGGGCCCCGGCGGATTCGGGGCAGCGTGCCAAGGCAGCAGGGCGCGGGCGACGGCGGCCGGGAGGGCGGCGGCAGGCGGGCTGACAGCACCGGCGTCGACGTGGTGGACGGTAGTCCGGAGTATGCGTTGAAGCCGTCGGTCCCGGTCCGTCGCCCGGGTCCGCGCAGCTGTCCCCCGCCGGCCGGGAGGGGAGCGGTGAGGCGGGTAAGGACAGCCACCGGCGCCTCGGCGTCCGCCGAGGACAGGCGTCACTCGCCTGCGGCGAGGAGCTGCCGGGCCCATTTCTTGGTCACTTGAAGGGTCGGGCCCGATGTGCGCCGAGCTCGGGCCGTCTACTGCTCGCATCATGGTGGGGATGGTTCAGCACGACTGGTGCGCGGCACCAGCGCCAGGCCCCGGCGGGATCGGCTCGGGGTCTTGGAGCGTGGGCCGGGACAGGGTGTGCAGATCCAGACCGTGCTTGGCACCGTCGCCCTCCTCCTCGAGGAGGGGGAAGCCTCCCTCCCTACTGGTCGGCGTCAGCCGTCGCGCCGCAGGGTCCGTTGCCCTCGTCGGGCAGGTGAAGGACGCCGAGTCGCTCAGGCGCACGATCTCGTGCCCGGCGAGCAGCCCTGGCTGCGTAGCACGCTCGCACCGTGGTGACGTGGGCTCCGCGTCCAGCCTGGAATCCAAGATCGATTGTCAGTGGTGGGTGAGACGATAGAAGCATCGAGTCGGAAATGAGGGGGAGCTGTCATGTCCGGAAACCAGAACTACATCAATCACGTTGCTCTTGTATTGGATGCCAGTTCGTCCATGTCACACCTGAGCCGCAAGGTCGTCGAAGTCGCCGACCAGCAGATTGCATATCTGGCCCGCAGGTCAGAGGAACTGGACCAGGAAACCCGCGTGACGGTGTACGTCTTCGCGGACAAGGTGGAGTGCGTCATCTACGACAAGGACGTGCTGCGGATGCCGTCCCTGAAGCAGCTGTACCGGGTCGGTGGAATGACGGCTCTGCTGGCGGCCGCGCTGAAGTCGCAGCAGGAGTTGGCCCAGACGGCTCAACTGTACGGCGACCACAGCTTCCTGACGTTCGTTCTGACTGACGGACAGGAGAACGCAAGTCATCGCTGCCCGGATGCCCCTACCAGGAACGCACGTGAACTGGTTGAGGCCGTGGCGAAGATGGTCGAGACGCAGGAGGACAACTGGACGCTGGCCGTCCTCGTGCCGGACCAGATGGGCAAGCGCGAGGCCATGCAGTGCGGTTTCCCGAAGAACAACATCGCCATCTGGGACGCCACGAGCACACAGGGTCTTGAGGAAGCCGGGCAAGTCATTCAGCAGGCCACCGAAAAATTCATGGTGGGCCGCACCCAGGGAATCCGGGGATCGCGGGCGGTATTCTCCACGGGTGCCGAGACTGTCAACAAGGACACCATCAAGGCAGCCGGTCTCACCCCGGTGAATCCGTCCGAGTACCAGCTGATCCCGGTGGCTCGTGACGCGGCGATACGGGACTGGGCCATCGAATCCGGACACACCTACCGCACCGGTTGTGCGTTCTATCAGCTGAGCAAGTCGGAGAAGATCCAGGCGCAGAAGCAGATCGCGGTGCTGGAGAAGAAGACGGACCGGGTGTACACGGGGCCGGAAGCCCGAGCCCTGCTCGGCCTGCCGAGCACGGAAGTTCGCGTCAAGCCGGACCACAACGACGACTTCACGATCTTCGTACAGAGCACCAGTGTGAACCGGAAGCTCGTACCGCACACGCGGCTGCTGCTCATGATCTGACCCCTCGAAGAGCCTTCCCCGACACGAAGACTGGAGGGCGCGGGCTGACGCTGAGGTGCCGCTGAACGCAGCGGCACAGCAGGTTCTGGAGAGACATCGCTGAGGCAGGCGCACCCGGGGATGTGCTGAAGGGCGAGACCCAGCAGGTGGCCGCTTCTTGCTCGGTGGAAGTGGTGGAACACTCCAAGACCGGCTCGTGATCATTGTCCCTGGCAGGGCCACTGCTTGCGCGCGTGCTGGCGCAGACTTGCAGGGCGCGGTGGCCCGGCCGGCCGCCGCGCCCCTGTCCCGGCCGACCCAAGGACTACCCTCGTGAACGAGCGCGTTCTCACCCCCCGCAACCGGGGCTTCCTCTTCCTCGACTCCCACCCGGCGGGCTGCCGGCAGCTGGTGGCCGACATGTGGCGGGAATGCCCCGCCCCTGTCGTCGTGCCGGAGGGCGACGGGCCGGTCGCGCTGGTCATCGGCTCCTCCGCCGGATACGGTCTCGCGGCCACGCTCGCCGGGCTCAAGCGCGCCGGTATCCGCGGTATCGCGGTGTCCTTCGAGAAAGCCCCCACCGTGCGGCGTACCGCGACGGCCGGCTGGTACCGCACCGCCGCCACCGCCGACATCGCCCGCACCGCCGGACGGGACCTGGTTTTCCTCAACGGCGACGCGTTCTCCGACACGATGAAGGACCAGGTCGCCGATCTCATCGAGCAGCGTTTCGGCGGTCGGCTGGACTACCTGATCTACTCGGTGGCCGCGCCCCGGCGCACCGACCCCGCCACCGGTACCACCTACGCCTCGGTCCTCAAGCCGATCGGTCAGGCGAACCGCACCAAGACCCTCGTCTTCGACGACGAGGGTGTTCCCGAGGTCCGCGAGGTGGAGACCGGGCCGGCCGAGGGCGACGACGTGGAGCAGACCGTGGCCGTGATGGGCGGCGCGGACTGGGAGCGCTGGATCGACCACCTCGCCGGGCGGGGACTGCTCGCCGACAAGTTCGCCACCGCCGCGCTGTCCTACATCGGCTCGTCGCTGACGGCTGCGATATACCGACAGGGCACCATCGGCGCGGCCAAGGCCCATCTGGAGGCCACCGCCCGCATCCTGAACGAGCGCCTCGACAAGACGGTGGGCGGGCGGGCCGTGACGTCCGTCAACGGCGCCGCCGTCACCCAGTCCTCCACCGCGATCCCCGGCATCGCCCTGTACACCGGCCTGCTGCGCGGCGTCCTCGGAGAGGACCTCGTCCCGCCTATCCGCCAACTCGCCGCCCTGTGGGACCAGCTCACCGGCGCCGCCCCGCTCGCCCTGGACGATGAGGGCCGCATCCGTCTGGACACCTTCGAACTGACCGACGACGTCCAGGCGGCCGTTGCCAAACGCTGGGAGACCGCCACCACGGCGACCATTGCCGACCTGGCCGACCTCGACTGGTTCCGCGCTGAGGTCCGACGCCTCTACGGATTCTCCGTGCGCGGCATCGACTACACCGCGCCGGTCGCGACCGACGTCCCCTGGCCCGACCACACTGCGTGAGGAAGGACGCCGACGACGCAGGGCGACACCGCGGGCCATCAGCGATGCGAGCGGATCCATCGCGCCCGACGTCGAGTACGTACGCCATGCCTACCGGCAGGACCAGGGACTCGCCCCGTTGGGACGGCACCTGGCACCACGCCCCCGGCCTCGTGTTCGCCTTCTCCATCCCAGAAACCGGCGTTCGCCGCTGCGCCGAGAAAACACGCCAAGGCAATTGCCGCCGCACCGCTACGCCCCATCATCACGCCCCCTCGAAGGAATCCGTGGCACAACCCGATTCCCGCGGACCCGGGGCTACTGATGTGACGACGAGCGGCGTGGCCGGGCTTCTTCCGCGAGCAGGGCGAGTGCCGTCCGGCGGGGCAGGGTACGGAGGGCCGCGGTGAGGACGCGACTCGCGAAGCCGGGCAGGACCGCCGGCCGGTGACGCCGGCGCAGAGCCGCCAGCGCTCGGGCAGCGACCGCGTCGGGGTGCTGGACCAGCCAGGAGGGGGTCGCGTCGTGCAGGCCGGGGCGGGTGGCGGTGGGGCCCGGGCAGAGGGCGGCCACGTACACGCCGCGCTCCTGGTGCTCGTACCACAGGGTCTGCGAGAAGGAGGTGACGAATGCCTTGGTCGCGCTGTAGACGGCTTCGTCCGGTTTGGGGCTGAAGCCAAGGGTGGAGGAGACGTTGAGCAGGGCGGCGCCTGGCTGTGCCGTGCCGAGGAAGGCGTGGGCGAGGCTGATGACCGCCTCGCAGTTGAGGCGGGTCACCGCGAGATGCTCGTCGAGCGGAACGTCGTGGAAGGGACCGTGGCGGATGGTGCCGGCGTTGTTGACCAACAGGTCGTAGGGAGGGCCGGTGGTGAGCTCCGCCGCGACCCTGCGCAGGCCCGCAGGTGTGGCGAGATCGGCGGTGACGGAGCGGTGGCCCCGATCCCCTTCCCGCTGGCCGGCTGTCAGCGCGACCATCAGTTCGTCCAGGCGGTGCGGGGTGCGGGCGACGGCGGTCACGGCGTGCCCTTCGGCGGCGAGGGCGAAGGCCAGGGCGCGGCCGATGCCTTCGGTGGCGCCGGTGACCAGGGCGCGGGGGCGGGCCGGGCTCACTGCTCGGCTTTCGGCGCCGTCGCGGGCGCGTACAGGAACGAGAGGCGTTCCATGACGTTCTGGCGCTTGGTGTTGTGGAAGGCGGCGATACGCCACACGCCGTCGACGCCCCGGACCAGGGTGTACGTCTGCACCTTGGACAGCTCGCCGTCCGCGGGCCGACTGCCGGTGTAGTCGTCGCCGCGGCCGGTCAGTATCGCCGCGTCCTTGCCGAGGAATCGCAGGTTGAGGTAAGTGCCCGCCAGTTTGGTGCCCTTGACGAATTCCTGGAAAAGCGCGCGGTGGCCCTCGGTGATGTCGGTCCTGCCCTCGTAGTGGCTGCCGACGTACGTGGTGTAGGTGGCGTCTTCGGTGAACTGGCGTCCGTACGCGTCGGCGTCGCCGCGGTTCCATGCGCCGGTGAGTGCCTCGAGGGTGGCGCAGATCGCCGCGCCGTCGGCCGGGTTGGCGCCGGCGGGGACGACCTCCGCGCAGGAGGACTCGCCGACGTGCCGAATCCCGGAGGTGGTGTCGAGATAAAGGTAGGTACCTGCCGCGCCGAGAGCGACAACAGCGGCAGCCCCGAGCGCAACACGCTTCATCGTGCGCCGGCGTCCGGGCGCGACGGTGCCGGACTTGGAGGGGGCGGCAGTGGGAGTCCGAAGGGTCATGGGGTGCCTCTTCCTCGTTTCGATAACAGGCGACAGCGCCGCCCGTTGACCAGGCCGTGCAATAGCTGCACACATGCATTATCTGCACACGCGCAGATAATGTGCAAGGGCAGGTAACCTTGGAGCATCAACGGCACCACGGTGATGAAGAGGGACGGACCATGACTGATGCGCGGCAGGACAAGCAGACGAGCGCCGGAGCGGACGCCGCGGCGAGCCCGGAAGGTGAATCGGCAATGCGGGACGCCCGCCGGGCCGTCTTCCGCGACTACATCGACGCTGTCGGACTCCACGGTCTGGCCGGGGCCGAAGCGGCCGGGCTTCAGGCATCGGAGTGGTACGCGCTCAGCCGAATCACCCTGGCAGGCGGGCTGACTTCCGGGGAACTGGCGGTCGGAACCGGTCTGACGACGGGTGCCACCACCCGCCTCATCGACCGCCTGGAACGCGCCGGTTACGTACGGCGCACCACCGACCCCGCCGACCGGCGCAAGGTAGTCGTCGAAGCCGTACCCGGTTCCCTCGCGGCCATCGAGCGCGTGGTGGCACCCGCCCGCCGCCGCGTTGCCGACGTTCTCGCCGACTACACCCCCGAACAACTCGACCTGCTCTTCGACTACTTCACCCGCGCGACACCCGCCTTCCGCGAGGCGACAGAGCAGATCCGGACCGCGTCACGCGGCCGGCAGAACCAGCCCGGCTCCTAGTCCTCGAAGCGCAGCGCAACACCGACGGCCCGGGACTCCCGCGGAGCCCCGTTCCCCGACCCCTCGAACACCCCCTGCCGCTGCGCCTTGCCCGCAGATCGGCCCTGCCCGTTCGAGCACCCGCCACCCGCGCACGGTGGGCTGTCACCGGCGACCACGACGCCCCGCCCACCGCGGACGCCCCATCGCCGCCTGCCGCAGGCACGTGATCCCGTGGGCGGCGGGCCGCGGAAGCCGTCGCCCACCAGCGCACGGTGCAGGCCGGCCGCGGCTCACCGGCCCGGGCTCAGTCCTCCACCGATGTCCCACCTCGGCGCCCGCAAGCGCGCTACCGGGGCTGCCTGTGCCGCGCGCATGGGGCGTGGCACCGTAACCACGCACCGCCTTGATCGTTTCTCGCAACGTCGGCGTCCGGTTCGACGGCCCACACATCCAGACATCACATCCGGCGCAGGTCCTGCTCTTACCCGGCGGGCGTTGTGCCGTTGCGGAGAGGAACACCCTGGTGAGCGGCTGGATGACGATCGGTCTCGGGGCCGCCGCCGTGCTGTGCCCGGTATCCGGCCACTCCGGCGCGCTGGTCGTCGTCGACCACTCGCACGCCGCGTCGCACATGGTGGTGTGTGCGGGGAACGCCTGGGTCACTGTCGATCACGCATCGGTCGAGCCCACACCCACGGCACCCCCGGCGACACCACCCCCGACACCTGATCCGTCGCCGCCCCTCGCGCCCTCCGTACGACCGACCGCGCCGGCCGGGCACCAGGTGGCGTCACCCGCGCCGCCGGCCGCCGCTCCCACACCCGGCCGTGCACTGGCCCCGCACACGGCGCCGCCGCCGGTCGCCCGCGCTGACACGCCGTCACCGGACGTACCGCCACGAGCCGTAGCGCCGCAGCCCGCGGGCCCGGCGCCGGGGTTCCGCTGGACTCCGCGTTTCCGCTACGGCGGTCGCTCGTCGCGCCCGGCGCCCGTCGGTCTGCCGATGACGACGACGGCCACCGTCGTGACCATCCCGGCGATCCTGGCGGCCGCGGCCCTGCGCCCCGGCTCCCGGCGCCGCGGCCAGAACGGCTGAACGTGGTCGGAACGGCTGAACGACTGCTCCTCCTCCCCTCATCCCCCCGCGTCCGCTTTGGAGTTGTGCTGTGCCGGAATGGCTGATCTACACCCTGGCCTCGGTCCTGGTATGCGCCCTCGTGGTCACCGCCACGGTCATGCGTCACCGCAGGGCCGCCGTCGACGAGGACACCTCCGAGACCCCGGACGTCCTCGAGTACATGGTGATGATGGTGGGCGTCGTCTACGCCATCGTCCTGGGGCTCGCCATCGCCGGTGTCTGGGAGGCCCGCGGCGCGGCGGAGGACACCGTCCAGCGCGAGGCCCAGGCGCTGTACGAGATCGACCAGCGCCTGGACGTCTACCCCGCCGCATTCCGCGAGCACGTCCGGGACCGGATCCACGCCTACGCCCGCCACGCCGTCACCAGCGAGTGGCCGGCACTGAAGAACGACGACGAGGTCGACGCCAAGGGAGCCGGTCTTCTCAAGGAGATCCGCACGGACCTCGCCCACCACACGCCCAGCGACGAACTGCAGGCCCAGGCCTATCAGCCACTGCTGGACCAGGTCGCCGCTGCCGACGACGCCCGTCACCAGCGCCTGGACACGGGCGGGTCGACCCTGCCGGGGGTGGTGTGGTTCGGCCTGATCGCCGGAGGCGCGGTCACCCTCGGACTCATCTACACCCTGCAGATCCGGCGCTCACCACGAGAACTGCTCCTGGCCACGACGTTCAGCGCCCTGATCGTGTTCCTGCTGTTCCTGGTGTGGAGCTTCGACGCCCCCTTCGGGCACGCGGGCAACGACACCGCCCAGCCTCTGCAGCAGCTCTTCACCGCCGACTCCTGACACCACCTCTTCTGGGCGTCGCGGGCATCCTGTCGGCCGCGCGAGCCGGCGGGAATCGCTCCGTGGGCCGAAAGAGCTCCGAGGTACGGCGGCGGCGTGCGCTCAGGAGGTGTGGGGAAAGCCGGTCCGCCCCTCGTCGCCGTCGGCCGATCCAGCTCTGGCAAGATCGTCGTCACGTCGAGGATCCGGCCGTGCGGGCACCCGCCCCGGCCGGGCGACGGTGATGGCAACGGGGAAAGTGAGGATGAGATGCGTACGTGGACGCGCGCCGTTCCGGCGGTGGCGGGCGCTCTGGCGCTGGCCGTGGCACTGACCGGCTGCAATGACATGGACTCAGGGAAGAAGCGCGGCAGCTCCGGCGCCCGTTCGGACGAGTCGGACGAGTCGGACGAGTCGGACGAGAAGAGGACCTTCCGTCTGGGCGAGGCCAGTCCGGAGCGGGAAAGCGACATGCAGAAGTCGTCGGGCGCCATGTACACGGTCACACCCACCAAGGTGGAGACAGGTACCAAGGCCGACATGGACAACTCCGGCCTGAAGAAGGACGAGAAGGACGGGCCCCAGATCCCCGTCTACGTCTGGTCGACGCTCACCCACAAGAGCGGCAAGGCCATGGAGGTCGGCGACATGGACGACGACCTGGTCGTCCGTACGGACAAGGGCCAGCGCACCCGTGCGCTCATCGTCCTGATGGGTGAGGCGAAGTGGCCCGGCTGCCCGCCGTCGGACAGCGAGAAGCAGCTGAACCCGGGCCAGTCGGAGAAGATCTGCACCGCCTTCCTCATCCCGGAGGGCCAGAAGGCGGCGGCGGTGGAACTGACCCGGGGCTTCTACAAGGAACCGCTGGAGTGGCCGGTCAAGAACTGACCGTCCGGCCCCGGACCCACTGCGGACCCACTGCGTCGGCGCCTCACCGGCGGGCCGGCCGGCGCAACGACCACGGACCTCTTCCCGGCCCGCGCCGGGAAGAGGTCCGTGGGTTGTGACCGGCTACTTCACGCTGACCGCACCCCACGCCGCGGCGACCGTCTTGGCCTCCGCGCCGTCGGCGCCGTACAGGTCGCCGGCGGCCTTCAGCGTCGCCTCGCGGGCGCCCTTGTAGTCGGTCGTCGAGGTCATGTACGCGGTGAGGGCCTTGTACCAGATCTTGTAGGCCTTCTCCCGGCCGATCCCGGTGACCGTCGAGCCGTCGGCGGTCGGGGAGTCGTACTCGACGCCGTTGATCGTCTTCTTGCCGCTGCCCTCGGACAGCAGATAGAAGAAGTGGTTGGCGATGCCGGAGGAGTGGTGGACGTCGACGTCGCCCGCGCCGGTCTTCCAGGCGTCCAGGGACTGCCCGTCCTTGCTGGGCTTGTCCATGTAACGCAGTGGCGTGCCGTCGCCGCGTATGTCGACCTTCTCGCCGATGAGGTAGTCACCGACGTCTTCCTTGTTGGCGGCGAAGAACTCGACCGAGGTGCCGAGGATGTCGCTGGTCGCCTCGTTGAGCCCGCCGGACTCGCCCGCGTACTCGAGCTTGGCGGTCGCGGCGGTCAGGCCGTGGGTCATCTCGTGGCCGGCGACGTCGATCGAGGTGAGCGGCTTCTTGTCGCCGTCGCCGTCGCCGTACGTCATGCAGAAGCAGCTGTCGTCCCAGAAGGCGTTGACGTACGCCTTGCCGTAGTGGACCCGCGAGTAGGCGGCCTTGCCGTCGCCCGCGATGCCGTTGCGCTGGAGCTCCGCCTTGTAGAAGTCCCAGGTGAGCGCGGCGCCGTAGGCGGCGTCGACGCCGGCGGTCTGCGGGTCGTCCGCCTTGCCGCTGCCCCAGGTGTCGTCGGCGTCGTTGAAGAGGGTTCCGGTGCCGTTCTGACCGTGGTCGAGGTTGTAGGTCTTGTGGCCGCCGCGCTCGCCGTCGGCGAGGTCGAAGCCGGAACCGCCCTTGGTGCTCCCGACCGTGACCGCACCGCTGTACTGGCTGGTGCCGCTGCCGGTCTCGATCGCCTCGTACTGGTGCAGCTTCCGGCCGGTGGCCGCGTCCGTGATGACGTGGAGCCTGCTGGGCGTACCGTCCTTCTGCACGCCGGTCCTGACCGTCTCGAAGGCGAGGACGGGCTTGCCGTGGCGCGCCCAGATCACCTTGCGGGCGCCGGCCGCGGCGCGGCGCTCGGTGGCCGTGGTGGCCACCGATATGCGCGCGTCGTTCGCCTTGTCGACGCCCTTGAGCGAGCCGTTCTTCGCGGTGTGCGTCACGAGGTCGCCGCCGAGCACGGGCAGCCCGGCGTAGGTGCGCTCGTAGCGCGTGTGCACCGTGCCGTCGGCATCCCTGATCACGTCACGGACGATCAGCTTCTCCTGCGCTCCGAGGCCGAGCTTTCCGGCGGCCGAAGGAGCGTCGTCCTGGGCCGACTTGATGGCCTCGGCGCGCGCGGACGCGCTCGTGGGGGTGAGGCCGGGACCGTCCGCCCGCGCGGGCGCGGGGTTCGCGGAAGCGGTCTGTACGCCGACGACGACCATGGCGGCCGTGGCTACGAGGGCAGCGCTGCGCCGGGTGTACTTGTGGGGAGTCATGCGATCTCCATCGCTCGTCCTGTGGGGGGTTGACGGCAGCGAGCGTCCCACCAAATGAACGAATTTGACGGAGTGCCAACAAATACCTCACAAGTCTCTGACGATTTCTGTCCGATTGGGAAACATTGATGTTCGTTATCCGGCGGACTCTGGCGACTTGCGCAACTTGCCTCTCCGGTAGCCCAGTTGCGGCGCAGCGGCAGCAGCCGGGCCCGTGCCCGTGGCGACCGAGTCAGTCCCGATGAGCGCATCGACGGCGGCGTACTCGGGCAGCCCGGCCCTCGGCCCGCTCGGCCTCGGCCGTCCAGAAGCCGGGGTCGTCCGGCGGCGGAGATGAAGTAGCCGTGGGTCAGCAGGAACAGGACGCGCGGCGTCAGTTCCACGTCGGGTACGTGCGGCGGGCGGCGGGGCGGCGGGGTCGAGGAACTCCTGCCGATTCCTGCGGTTCACACGCTGGCCGACCGCGTTCGGGTCGCTGTGCGCGCGGGCGGACGAGGTCGGCAGCGTGGGTGACGGGGCCGTTTCCCCGGCCCCATACCGGTCGGCGCCCCGATCCGGCGCACGGCGCGGTCGCGGCCGTGGAGGACGTCAGGGGACGGTGTGCAGATGGTGCCGGCCTTCGTGGTGGAGGTGGAGGGCCACGACAAGCCCCGCCCACTTGGCCCGGGCTGTCCGACGACCGAGTGGAGGAGATGCTCACGCGCTCGCCGGCCCCCCGCCTCGTGAATCGACGTCGGACCGGCAGGAAACTGGGATGCGCTGCCGCGGCGCACGTCCGGATGCCCGGGACGCGCTGCGGCAGCGGATGTTTCCGGACTGGCGTCCCCGTCGCTTCAGCCCACGGACGGAAGTTGGCCCTCGCCGGCATCCCGGGAGGCGGAACGCAGCGCGAGGACGGCCCAGACGACCGTCGCCGTAAGGACCGCAGCCACCATGGCGACCGTGACCGGCGCCTCCGGCCTCCACCCCAGCGAGAGCCGTACGCCAAGGGCGGTGAGGAGAGCGGCGATCCGGCCAGGGGCGAACACCGCAACCCTCGCCGCGGCAGCGCGCAACACGGATGCCGCCGCCACACCAGTCGCGGTCCAGGCAGCCAGATAGGGCCAGACGTTTCCGGGAGCGGCAGGGGGCAGCCCGTACTCCTCGGGGGTGATACGGAACAGGGCGGTCGCCCACCCGAGGCCGACGCCCAGGAGGGTGACGCCGGCCACCCACAGCACATGGCGCCACCAGGGGCCGGGCCGCACCTCGCCGTCGTACTCTTCGTAGTTTCCGGGGTTGGAGGGATCCAAGTTCTCGATCATGCCCATGAAGACGCCACCGGACGGCCTCCCGTTGCCCGGGAAACGGCCAGTCGTGGTCCGGACAGCGACGCCGACAACGGCCGGAAACCACGGCCTGCTCCTGGCCAGCGGCGCTCATTGGACATTCCGCTGATGGAACTCGGCGTCCCTGGTTGGGAAAGCACATTGCGTATAGCGGGCGTTGACGGATTGGATTGCCAAGATCAAGACGGTGGGGTCGCTCCCCGGCATTGAGAAGGGGCGACACCGGCTTCCGCATCCCGGCGGTGGCCTCTGCGCCGGATATGGAGAACGGAGCCCCAGTCGCAGTCGCCGTCGCCGTCGCCGAGTTGGCCGCAGCCCCGCCCCCGGCCACGGCGAAACACGCGGCGCGCGGCTTCCGCTTCAGAGACTGGTACAGAAGGAAGCGAATGACATCCATGCTCGACGGCTGCACGCCCTGGCCCGAGGTGTTCGTCGACCGCTACTGGGCGGTCGGGCACTGGCGTGGCAATACGCTGGACAACCTGCTGCGCGGTTGGGCCCTGCAGTACGGACCGCGGACCGCACTCGTGCACGGCGGCACCCGCATCACCTACGCGAACCTGAACCGGCGCGTGGACCGCATGGCCGCCGGATTCCGGCTGCGCGGCCTTCGGCTCGGGCAACGGGTCGTCGTCCAGCTACCGAACGTTCCCGAGTTCGTCACAACGGTGTTCGCGCTGATGCGCGCCGGCGCGGTCCCCGTTCTCTGCCCGCTCTCGTACCGCGCGTCCGAGGTGTCCTACCTCGTGCGGGTCACTCAGGCCGTCGGCTACGTCGGTCCTTCGACGCACGAGGGCTTCGACCTCACGGCGATGACCGCGGACATCGCGGCCCGATGGCCCTTCCTGCGGCGGGTGTTCACACTTGAGGCGCCGGGCGCCTCATCCCCGTACGGCGGCCTGACGACCGACCCGTCGGGCTGCCAGTACTCCCCGCTGGGCTCCATCGACGCCGCGCCCGAGCCGGCGCTTGCGCAAAGCGCCGACCAGGTGGCGTTCCTCCTTCCCTCCGGCGACACCCCCGCGGCGCCCAAGCTCATTCCGCGCACCCACAACGACTACGCCTATCAGGCACGGGCTGCCGCCGAGCTGGTGTCGCTCACCGAGAACGACGTGTATCTCGCCGCGCTACCACCCGAGTTCAACTTCACCTTCGGCTGCCCCGGCATCGTCGGCACCCTCTCCGTCGGCGGCACCGTCGTCCTGGTCGACGACCCGGGGCCCGCCGAATGCCTTCAGGTCATCGAACGTGAGCGGGTCACCATCACGTCGGCGGTGCCCGCCGTCGCCCAGCTGTGGCTCGGCGTACTTCCCACGACCCAGGTGGACTTGAGCAGTCTGCGGCTGACGCAGATCGCCGGCGCGCCCTTGGACCGGACGACCGCCGAACGAGTAGGTCCCGAACTGGGCTGTCGCCTGCAGCAGGTCTTCGACATGCCCGAGGGGCTGCTCACTCTCACCCGGCCCACCGATCCGGACGAGACCGTGCTCACCACGCAGGGCCGTCCGCTCTCGCCCGACGATGAGATCCGCATTGTCGACGACGACGGCAAGGACGTACCCGACGGGGAGACCGGCGAACTCCTCGCCCGCGGTCCATATACCCTGCGAGGCTATTACCGGGCCCCCGAACTCAACGCACGCTCCTTCACCACTGACGGCTACTTCCGCACCGGCAAACTCGCGCGGCGCACCCCGGACGGCAACCTGGTGGTGACCGGCCGCGGTCGGCTCGGGGACGTCCCGCTTGCAGGCTGACCGGGCTTTGATCCGGTCCGACGACATGGCCGTATTTACGCGTTGCGCCATGGACCAGCGGTTACCGCCGGCGGGGGTAGGTGATGGTGACGCGCCTGTTCTTCTCCCGGCCGGCCTCGGTCTTGTTGTCGGCGATGGGGTTGGCTTCTCCGAAGCCCTGCACTGTGTACGTCGTGGCGGCGCCGAGTTCTGCGCGGAGTGCGTCGCGCACGGTTTCGGCGCGCTGGCGGGAGAGGGTCAGACCGTGGGCGGCCGAGCCGAGGTTGTCGGTGTAGCCGGCGATGGCGGCGCTGGGGACGTGCTGGCCGCGCATCTCGCGGGCGATGTCGCGGATGCGTGCTCGGGCCGCCGGGGTGAGCTGGGCGCTGTCTTTCCCGAACAGGATTTTGGCGCCGAGAGTGACTTTGACGTGATCGGCGGTGTCTTCTCGGCGGTCGGAATCGGTGCCCGAGACGGTGGCGATGGGGGCGGTGACGATGCGCAGGTCTTCGATGACGGGAGGGGCCAGTGTGGCGCCCGGCTGGAGAAGGCTGACATCGGGCGCGGCGGTTTCGTCGGCGTGAGCGAGGCTGGAGCCGGCGGTGAGCGTGAGCAGCAGGGCGGCGCTGAGGAGGGCGGTTCGGCGGGTCATGGTCAGCCTCCGAGCCGGAAGGTGGCGACGGGGAAGGTGGGGAGTTGGAAGCCGAGTTCGGTGGACTCCTTGGGTGGGGCGGGGAACTGGGCAGTGAAGGAGATGGTCTTGCCTGCTTCGACCTTGTAGATGTTGGTGGTGCACAGGCAGAGACCGGCGGTGTCGCGCAGAACGTAGTAGCGCTTCATGCTCGCCTCGTCGACGAGTGTGGCGCCGGCGACCGAGTCGGGGCTCTTGCGCATCTCGAAGACGTCGCCGTGCCAATAGGAGACGCCGAAGAAGTCCTTGCTGCCGTCGTTGGTGACGGTGCCGCGTACGGTCACCCACTTGCCCTGCTGGCTGCGCTGGGCGGCGGTGACGCGCAGGGTCAGGTCGTCCGCCCCTTTGACGGTTGCCAGGGGCTGGCCTCCGGCCCGCGCTTGGTCGACGCTGCCGTCGGAAGAGACCTGGTTCGGGGCGGTGCTCTCGGATGGGGCGCCCTTCCCGGTGGACTTGTCGGTGCCTTCAGCCGTGCAGGCGGAGGCGCCTATGAGGGTGAGGACGGCGGCTGCGGCGGCCAGCAGGGCTCGGCGGGGCGTAGTGCTGTTCATCGGCTTCCTTGAGGTGCAGTCGGATGGGTCAACGGTCGTGGGTCGCAGAGTGATTGGCCTCGCCGTCACGGCTCTTGCCGTTATTGCTGACGAAGCGGCCCGGGTTGGCGGCGCGCACGGCGGTGCCGTCCCAGAGGTCCAGGGGTGTCGCGCGGGCGACCAGTCGGTTGTGGTGGGTGGTGACGTGCTGTCCAGTGTTGGCCGAGACAGTGATACGTCAGCTTCCTGGGAGTGATGTGCCGGTGGAGAGATCCCAGACGGCGAAGAACTCTCCTGAAGTGGCGGCCTCGCGCGGGCAGTTGAGGGAACCGTGGCGCCGGACCTTCTGCCTGCGGGGCGGCCAGGCCTGCGGCTGGGCTGGGCTGGGTCGGGTGAGGGGTGCCATCCCGACGTCGTCGCTGATGCCACGGGACGTCGGCTGCCGCGTGGTCGGCGGGGCCCCTCCCTCGCCGTCGGCGTCAACGCTTCTCTCGCGCCAACGCTCGGCACACGCCTCGGACATGGACGACCCCCCGGTCCTGAAAATGTTCGGCCAGTTGTCCGGCCGACCTCCCATTGCAGCAAACATAGAACGTTTGCATAGCGAAAGTCCAGCGGTTTGCCGAGCCATCGTAGCCCTGTCCGATCCCGGCGCGATCACCTGCGCGGCAGTTGTTGTGCGTGGCCCCAGCTCCTTCGTCCTCGGCACGGGGTCATCCGGGGATGGTCTGGACAAGCGCGGGTGGACCTGTCCCGCCCGCTGCAACCGCGACCGGAGTAGCCACGACATGTTCTGACCATTTGACCTGGCGGGTTGCGCGTCCCGCACGCTGCTTCGTGCACGGGGCACACGACGGGCCCGCGGCGAACCGGATCACCAAGGCGACCCGACCCAGTCGCCGTTGAACCCCTGCAGCCCTGCTCGTCTCAGCGTCCTCCGGGCGTGGAATGGAAGACATTGGCCGGTGGGCTCGTAACGCGGGGGTTCCGCTGCGAGAACTGACCTCCGCGGCAGTCATGGTCGTCCTGCCGGTCCCAGGGCCGACAACACCTCATGTGGCTCCGGGTCCTGCGCGACGGGGTCCTGCGCGACGGCGAGCCCCGGGCACCGCTCCCCCACGGCCCCACTACCGACAGGTCCGCGATTCAGGACGGTCGGCCGCCGAACTGCCAGTTGTGGACCTCGACGTCCGCATACCCGTCCGGCGTCAGGACGGCACGTGCCGATTCCGGGTCAGGCGCGCGGATCAGCACCGCGGTACCCAGCCAGGTGGTGCCGTCGTCGGAAAGCAGCGGCCCGTACGCGATCAGCTCGTCCTGGTCGGGCGGCACGGCGAGGTCGACGGCCTGCCCCGTGCCCAGGCCGAGCACCAGGTACCGGTTGCCGCCGGTCCGGCCACCGGGGAAGTCCCACATGGTGCGCCCCAGCATGTTGCGCCATCGACGCAGCAGCACGTCCCGGTACACGCCGGCCTGGTATCCGGGCTCGTCAAAGACGAACGCGCGCGCGGCGGCGGCATCTGGCAGGTCGACGATGTGCACGCTGCCGGTGGGCGCGTCACCGTCGCTGGTGAGAGTCGGGCCGCGGGCAATCATTTCCTTCTCGTACCGGTCCATGTAGGACCAGTGCTCTTCCACCATGTCGCTGCGCAGCTCCATGGAGTCGGGCCGATCGCGGTGGTAGCAGAAGAACTCCATGCCACAGTATGGACGATCACCATTCGAGCAACCATCCAATAGTGCAGGGCTACTTCTCGCCCGGATGAGCAGATGGCCGCATGACCAGATGACCGGATGAGCAGGACTGCGCGGTCCACCGGCGCTGCTTGGACGCCGACGGATCGGTTGCGCCTTCGCTTCCCCCGGCGGCAGACAGGCGCTCCGGTCCGCCTCGAGTCCGGAGCCCTTCAGTGTCACCGACAGGCCACTCCGGATCGCCTCGCGCGCATCGTGCGCGGGTCGCGCGCAGCGCGGCCGGCATGACGGCAGCGCGTAACCAGTGATGCCACGCACCTCGCCATCGCGTGCCTTCAGGTGGTCTTCGCGCAGGCGCTCAGGTCTGCCCCCGCAGCCCAGGCCGTGACTTCCGCCGCCACCCGAGCGGGCGGGCACCAGGCCGTCCGTCCGGCCCCGCAGGAACGCTGCGCCGTCCGCCGCGTGCCGGGCGGCCGTTGCCGGGTCATCCTGGTGGCATGGGTCGCGTTCCCGGGGTGCGGTTGCCGGCCGCCTACGCGGCGGCGGCCCGAGGGTCGGTGCGGGTCACGCTGGCCGGCAGTGCCGGGTTCTACCTGCTCCTGTACGGCTTCGGCTCGGCCGTCGCCGCGACCTACGCGCTGTTCGCCGCGGTGGCACTGGCGGGCCTGTCACACATCCCCGGCACCGGCCGGCAGCGCGCCGCGGTGCTGCTGCGGCTGATGCCCGCCTGCTGGGTGCTCATCACGATCGGCACCTACCTGTCCGTACGGACCTGGAGCGCGACCGTGGGGATGCTGGTGATCGGATTCGCACTGGCCTTCGTCGCCGTGGGCGGGCCGCGCCCGGCCGGGGCCGCGCCGGGGCTGCAGCTGATGTACATCCTGCCGTCCTTCCCGCCCTACGAGCCCGGTTCACTGGGCGAACGGCTGGCGGGCGCGACGTTGGGCGTCGCGCTCCTCGTACTCGCGGAGATGTTCCTGCTGCCCGATCCGCCGACCGTCCCGTACCGGGAGCTGGCCGCGCGGGCCGGCGACATCGCGGGCAGTTGCGCCGGCGAGCTGGCCGGGGCGCCGTACGCGCTGTCCGAGGAGGCGCTGCGGGCGGCGCGGGATGCTGGTACCGGGCTGCGGTCCTCCCAGGTGGCCGCGGCCGAGCGACCGGCCGGGCCGAGCGTACGGGACCGGTCCCTCGCCCACACCGGCCTGGCGACCCGCACCCTGCTGGCGAGGCTGGCGCTGCTGCCGCCGGTCCTCGTGCGCTCGCGGCCGCGCGGGACAGCGCTGGACGTTCTGTGCGCGGTGCGGGAGGTGGCGGAGGAGACGGCCGCTCGTCTGCGCGGCCGGGCGGCGGCCGGTGACGCGCACGCCCGGCTGATCGGGGCCCGCAAAGCCCTGGCGGCCGGCCCGGCCGAGGACGCCTCCCCGGCGGTACTCCGCCGGGACGCGGCGTTGCTGGAAGTGGCGGACGCCGCGCTGGCGATGTCGACGGCGGCAGTGATCGCCGTGCGGGGCCGGGCAGGAGCTGCGCGGGCGGCGCCGGGACCGTTCTGGTACGCGAGGATGCGTGCGCCGCGGTTGTGGTGGTGGCGGCTGTCGGGGCATGCCGGTCAACGGTCGGTGTTCTTCCAGAACGCGGTGCGGATCGGTCTGGCGCTGGCGGCGGCCCGGGCGATCGCCGGGGCGGAGACGCTGCCGCACGGGTTCTGGGTCCTGCTGGCGACCTTGACCCTGACCCGGACGACCGCGCGGGAGACCCGGTCGACCGTGCGGGTGGCGCTGACCGGGACCCTGGTCGGTGCCTTGCTCACGGCCGGGCTGCTGGCCCTGGTGGGGACGGACATCGCGGTGTACGCGGCGGCGTTGCCGCCGCTCATGCTGGTCACGTTCACGCTGGGGCCGGTCAAGGGAGTGGGATGGGCCCAGGCGATGTTCACGGTGGTGATCGCCCTGGTGTTCGCACAGCTGGCGCCCGCGACGTGGCAGCTCGCGGAGTTCCGTCTGCTGGACGTGCTGACCGGCAGCGCGGTCGGCGCCCTTTTCGGGCTGCTCGCCTGGCCGCGGGGCGCGCAGGACGAGCTGCGGCGGTCGGTGGCGGTACTGATGCGGGGCGCGGCGGAGACCGTGGTGGCGACGACGGCCCAGGTCTCCGCCGGCGGGGTGCGGGAGCCGTCGCTCACCGCGCCGGGGCACCGGTCGCTGAAGCACGCGTTGATCCTGGCGGAGTCGGCTTACGCGCAGTACCAGAGCGAGCCGAAGGGGCTGGCGGTGGCGCCCGGCAGGCAGGACTGGCAGGCGACGCTGATCGCCGGCCATCACACGCTGTGGGGGGCGGGCCGGTTGCTCGTACCTACCGAACAGCTCGTCGCACCGCCCCTGGGGCAGGAGCCGGCGGCGGCGTTGACTCTGCTCGGAGACCGGGTGGCCGGGAGGATGCTGCTGGTCTCGGCGTTCCTGGACCCGCGCGGCGACACCCTGCAGGCGCCGGTGCTGCGGTGGGATCCGACCTTCGACGGTTTCGCGACGGAGCCGCCGGGCGCGCCGCGGCTGTACTACGCGGCCGTGTCGTGGCTGAACTCGCTGATGAGCGACCTGGAGCGGATCACCGGCACATCCGGGAAGCGATAGGTCTGGCACGGATAGGTACGGGAACGGATAAGCAGGAGCGGGTGGTACGTTTGCCCGCCCCCGCCCCATCCGTACGGCAATCGAATGACGGTGCGCTCGGCGATTCCGGCGTCATGCGCCACGACCCGACTGCCACGGGCGAGGATCCGACCGCCCCCGGCCTCGACGGCCGGACCGGCCAGCTTGTTGTAAGCAGCCAGCTTCTCAGGGTCTGAAATGGTGCGGTAGGCGCTGACCCAGTAGCCCTTGGGCATGGAACCTCCAGTGTTGGGATGAGTGCATCTGACTTACGGGTTGGTCTCGGACGAGCGTCGGCGGGCGAGAGCGAGGCTTGTCAGCGTCGTGATCGCCATGGCGCCGATGCCGACCAGCGCCGCGGTGGTGTAGGCGCTGTCGTCGGGGAAGAGGTGGCCGGGGCCGGTGCCCGCGGCGAGGATCAGGCCGCCGATGGCGCTGCCCAGGGAGTACCCGACGCTGCGGACGACGTAGTTGAAGCTCATGGCGCTCGACGTCTCGCTCTTGGGGGTGACGGCCAGGATGACGCCGGGCATCGCGGCCGAGAAGCCGCCGACGCCGAAGCCGAGCACGCCCATCGCCGCGAACAGTTCGGCCAGGTCCGACCGGGCCGCCGCGAACAGGGCGAACCCGCCGCCGACAACGACGGCGCTGCCGGCCAGGAGCAGGGGGTCGGCGATCCGCGTCCGGACCCGCGGCGTGAGCTTGCCGGCGACGAACCCCAGCACCGAGAGCGGGATGAGGACCAGCCCGGCGACGAAGGTCGTCAGCCCGAAGCCGTAGCCGGCGCCGTGCGGCGTCTGCGCGTACCGGGTGATGAGCGTGAGCAGGAGGTACATGCCGATCCCGCCGACGAACATGGCGAGGTTCGCCCCGGCGACCGCCGGGTGCCGCACCGCCCGCACATCGACCAGGGGCGTCGTGCTGCGCAGCTCGATGACGGCCCAGACGCAGAGCAGCACCACCGCGACGACGGCGAGGCCCGTCGCCACGGCGAGGTGCCGGCTCCACAGATTCCGTTCGCCGGCGAGGAACAGCACCAGGAGCAGCGCAGCGGCCAGGACGACCGCGCCTGCCACGTCCACGTGGGCGGAGCGGCCTTCGGGGGCTTCGGGAATGGAGCGCCACGCGGTCAGGAGGGCGGCGGCGGTGACGACCAGGCCGAGGCCGTAGGCGGCCCGTACCCCGCCGAGCTCGGCGAGCAGTGCGGCCAGCGGGTAGCCGACGCCGGACCCGATGATCGAGACCACCGAGATCAGGGCGATCACGGCCGCGCTGCGCTCCTCGGGGAGGTGGTCCCGGGCCACGCCCATCATCAGCGCCGTCAGCCCGAGCCCGACGCCCTGGGCCGCCCTGCCGGCCAGCAGCCACGCGAACGGCAGCGGCAGCACGGTGAGCGCGCTGCCGGCGACGACGACCGCCAGCGTGGCGAGGATCGTGGCCCGCCGGTGCCGGCCGGCTCCGAGCCGGCCCAGGACCGGCGTGGCGACGGCGCCGCTGAGCAGCGCGAGGGTCAGCGTCCACTGCGCGCTGCCGAGCGAGACGTGGAACGAGGTCGCCACGCTGGTGATGAGCGGCGTCCCGAGGCTGGCGACCGCCGCCACGACCAGAGCGATGAACATCAGGGCGGGGACCAGCAGCCGCGCCTCGGAACGCGCCACCGGGAACGCCTTCACCACGACCCCGCCGACCGGCTGTCCGGTCACTGCTTCGACCTTTCGCGGTCCTGGCTTTCGAGCTCTGCCAGATGCTTCAGCGCCGGAAGGGCCGCCACCAGCGCCTCGACCTCGTCGCCGGTGAGCTCGCCGATCAACCGCTCGAACGCGTGGACGCCCGCCTGGCGCCGCGTCCGGACATAGGAGGCGCCGGCCTCGGTCAGGCACACCAGCGTGACCCGCTTGTCGGACGCGTCGCCCCGCCGCTCGACCAGGCCGGACTCCTCCATCACCCGGACCAGGGCGGTCATCGCGGGCTGGGTGACGCCCTCGACCGCGGCCAGATCGGTGATGCGCCGCGGGCCGGTCCGGTCCAGGGTGGCCAGGGTGGCGGCGGACGTCAGGCTCATGTCCCGGGGCAGGCGTCTCGCGGCCCTGGTGGCCAGGCCGTAGAGGGCTGCCCCGATGGCGGCGGACGCGCCAGGAGCGGTGTCTTGACGACTCATGCCCGAAGCATAGCATTTTTATATTCATAGCTTATGGAAATGGTCGACTGGCGCGGGTGGCACACCCCTTGAGCAGGCCGGCCCGCCGGATCCGGGTCAGTGCCAGGCCCAGCAGCCGGTCGGCGCGGTCGCCCTCGGCGAGCCGGTCGCGGAAGTCGGACAGCACGCTGTTATGGAAGCCGGGGTCTTCCAGTTCCAGGCCGAGGGCGTACGTGAAGTCGATGCGGCAGCGCACCGCCTCGGCGGCCTGGCGGTCCGACAGGTTCAGCGCGTACTGCAGCACGCAGACGGTGGCCAGCTGCGCGGGCGAGAGCCCGGGGCGGCCGTCGCGCGGGCACCAGGCGGTGAAGTCCTCGTCGCTGAACAGGCCGTCGAGGCGGTCGCGGATCCACATCGCAGTGGTGCCGTTGGGGTTGCCGGCCCGGGCGAGGGATACCCGCGCTGTTCTGCCAGCGGCAGAACACCGGCCGGACCGGGCTCGACGATCACTACAGTCCAGTCTCATGACGACGATTACGACGCGTACGGTCGAGTATCCGGCCGACGGTTTGACGATGATCGGGCACCTCGCGCTCCCGGCCGGTGTCGACCGCCGGCCCGCGGTGCTGCTCGGACCAGAGGGCATGGGGCTCAGCGACGTCGAGCGCCGCCGGGCCGATGCGCTCGCCGAGCTGGGATATATAGCGCTGGCCTTCGACCTCCACGGCGGGCGCTATTTGAGCGACCCCGAGGAGATGCTGGCCCGTTGCCTGCCGCTGCTCGCCGACCCCGAGCGGATGCGAGGCATCGGCCATGCGGCGCTCGATGTGTTGTGCACCGAACCGCGGACCGACCCCGACCGGATCGCCGCCGTCGGCTACGGCACCGGGGGCGCCATCGGGCTGGAACTCGGGCGCGACGGCGTCAACCTGCGCGCGATCGGGACAGTCAACGCACTGACCACGGGCCGACCGGGCGAGACGGCGCGCATCCGCTGCCCGGTGTGGGCCGGGGTCGGGTCGGAAGACCCGATCATGCCGCCCGCGCAACGGAACGCGTTCACCGCCGAGATGCAGGCCGCGGGCGTCGACTGGCGCCTCGCGGTCTACGGCGGCGCCTTGCACGCCTTCCACCACCCGACGGTCGACCACCCCGTGGTCCCCGGCGTCGGCTACCACCCACGGCACGCGCAGCGAGCCTGGCGCGACGTCGTCGACCTGCTCGCCGAGTGCCTGCCCGTGACAGAGGATCTGGGGCATGACCCAGGTAAGCATGCTGGCCCCGGGCACTGACAGTCCACTCCCCTCAAGTCAGCACAGCAGAAACGCATTCGGGCGGTTACTCGATCGCGGAGACGTTCACAGGTGAATCCGAGCGGATCAGTGCTTCAAGATCATCCCGTTGCCCCTTTGGCGCGTATCTCGGTCACACCCCGAAAGGGGCCGCCGATCGGTCAGGAATCGAGAAGCGCGGGTCAGGGGGCCGCACCTAGCCTGACCGTCATGGACATCACCATTCACACGAGCTTCCTCCCGCACGACGACCCGGACGCGTCCCTGGCCTTCTACCGCGACACCCTCGGCTTCGAGGTCCGCAGCGACGTCGGACAGGGCAAGATGCGCTGGATCACGGTCGGCCCCGTCGGCCAGCCCGACACGTCCATCCTTCTGGCGCCGCCGGCCGCCGATCCCGGGGTCACCGAGGACGAGCGCCGCACCATCGTCGAGATGATGGCCAAGGGCACCTATGGATGGATCCTGCTGGCCACCCGGGATCTCGACGGTACGTTCGAGAAGGTGCAGGCCAGCAATGCCGAGGTCGTCCAGGAGCCGACCGAGCAGCCGTACGGCATCCGCGACTGCGCCTTCCGCGATCCCGCGGGCAACATGGTCCGCATCCAGGAGCTTCGCTGATTCGCTGAGCCGTCAGGTCATCCATTCGGCCGTGATGGCCGGCGTCACGACGACCCGAAAAGAAACGGCGGCCGGCGTTTCCCAGCCGCTGCCCTCGACCACCGCCTCGGCGGCCGGCCCCTCGCACAGGTGCGCGCGATGTCGGCCGCCGAGGCCGAGGCGCGCACGCCGACCAGTCGTGCCGGGCGCCCGAATGGGGCGCGCCAAGGCCGCCCCGGGGGCCCGCAAGGCCGCCGTCCACATCCTCTTCCCGAGCCCACCACCGGCCTCCGTCCCGCCGCCGTCGGAGAGGTGCTCGTCGGAGAGTTGCTCGATCTGCTCAGCCTGCTTGACCGGCTCGTCGACTCCGGCGGGCCGGTCACCGCCAGAGCCCCCCACCCACCCACCGCCCGGCTCGGCATGTGGCCAGGTGCTCGCGGACCTCGATGACAAGGAGTTCTCCCATGTGTCACCCCTCCTGGGGGCGCGCACGCGCCGCGTCGCAGCGCCTGAGTGACCTCGCGCGACTGACGGACCTCTCGCGACTGCGCCGCGTCCGCGACCGGATCGACCGGGAGTACGCGCGGCCGCTGGACGTCGAGGCTCTCGCCCGCGGCGTGAGCATGTCCGCCGGGCACCTCAGCCGCCAGTTCCGGCTGGCCTACGGCGAATCGCCGTACGCGTACCTGATGACGCGTCGCATCGAGCGCGCGACGGCGCTGCTGCGCCGTGGCGACCTCAGCGTCACCGAGGTCTGCTTCGCGGTCGGCTGCTCATCGCTGGGCACCTTCAGCACCCGCTTCACCGAGCTGGTCGGCATGCCACCCAGCGCCTACCGGCGCCACGCGACGGGCGCGGCCGAGGGGATGCCTCCGTGCCTGGCGAAACAAGCGACAAGACGGGTCAGGAATCGAGAAGCGCCGGTCGTCGAGCCGCAACTAGCGTGATGGCCATGGCATCCATCGAATCCATCACCCTCGACGTGGCCGACCCCACGGCCGCCCACCGCTTCTACACCACCACCTTCGGTTTGGACTCGCAGATACGCCTGCGGGCCTCGGAGGCCCCCACAGTCGGCTTCCGCGGGTTCACGCTGTCGCTCACGGTGTCCCAGCCGGCCACCGTCAACAGCCTCATCGGCGCCGCCCTCGAGGCCGGCGCCATGCCGCTGAAGCCTGCCGCGAAGTCGCTCTGGGGCTACGGCGGTGTCGTACGAGCCCCCGACGGCACAATCTGGAAGGTGGCGACCTCGGCGAAGAAGGACACCGGCCCCGCCACCCGGCAGATCGACGAGATCGTGCTCCTGCTGGGAGTCGCGGACGTGACCGCGAGCAAGCGGTTCTACGTCGACCAGGGCCTTGCCGTAACGAAGAGCTTCGGCCGCATGTACGTCGAGTTCGCTGCGGGATCGAGTCCCGTCAAGCTGGCGCTGTACAGGCGCCGCGCCCTTGCCAAGGACGTCGGCGTCTCTCCCGACGGCACCGGCTCGCACCGGCTCGCGATCGGTGGCGCTGCCGGGCCTTTCACCGACCCGGACGGGTTCGCGTGGGAGGCCGCATCACCGGCCCCCGCCCTCTGATGTGCCCCCGCCCCCGGCGGTGGCCGAGGCCCCGAGGCCTTCGAGCAGTTGCTTACCCTGCTGGGCGTCTCACCGCGGGAGCGCGGCGCCGAAGCCGGGCAGGCCGGCGTCCGGTGAACGGACCGCAAGCGTCTACGGCACTCCGGAAGTACGCATCCAGGCCTGAACGGACTCGCCGCCGCCTGGGCCAGGGAGGGAGAGAGGGCGGCGGCCGGGCTCGGTACGACCGACCCACGACTGTCTGCCCGCACCACCTATGAACGGTGCCGGTTCCGGAACGGGATGAACCCTGTCTTCTCTCCTGGGAGTTGGGGCGTCCGGCCGGCAGACCGGGCAGAGGCGGCACGGAATCGTCCAGGTGTCGGCGTACGGACCAAGTGCCCAGTCGATACGCACCCATGAACGCGCGCATTCCGCTGGTGTCCCACCCGCTTGCCCGAATGACAGCCTTGATGTCATCATGACACTGTGAGTGTCGATGGAGATGCCGACAACAAGGTGCCGGTGGAGCGCCTGCTCTACGCGGTGATCCGACGCCTTTGGCCGCTGCATCGCACGGTGGTGCGCGCGGTGGAGCGAGAGCTGACGGATACAGGGATGACCGCTGGTCAGCACGCCGTACTGGACGAGTTGCTGGGCGGCGGCCCACGGACCGTGCCTCAGCTGGCCCGTGCTCTGGGGCTTGACCGACAGCCCGTCCAACGGCTGGTGAACGACGCGGCAGCTCTCGGACTGACGGAGAGCGCCCCGAACCCGGAACACCGACGTTCGCGTCTGATCCGCCTCACCTCCAAGGGCGCCGCTGTCATCCGCGACATCCAGGACTCAGAGGAGGCCGAAATGCGGCAGCGGCTCTCCGACCTCTCCCATGAGGACGTGGTCACCGCGCTGCGCGTACTCGACCGCCTCGGCGAGGAGTTCCAGTACTTCGCCCAGCAGGATCCGGCTTCCCCCAGGCAGCAAGGAGATCAAGCGCGATGAGGCATGCACCCACCAAGCGCACCGAGACCGGTACCGTCCCGGTCGTGGACGGCGAACTGTTCTACGAGTCGAGGGGCGAGGGGCCGACCGTCGTACTCCTCCACGGCGGCATGCTTGACCTGAGCATGTGGGACGAGCAGTTCCACTGGCTCGCGGACCTGGGACACCGAGTCATTCGCTATGACGCCCGCGGCCATGGGCGCTCTTCCACCGTCAGCGCCGACTACGCCCCCCACGACGACCTGCGGGACCTGCTCACCTGCCTCGAGGCCCCCAGCGCGACGCTTGTGGGGCTCTCCCTCGGAGCTCGCACCGCCATCGATACCGCGCTCGCTCATCCCCACTTCGTGTCGGCCCTCGCCCTCGCCTCACCGGGAATCAGCGGCCGGTCGTTCACCGACCCCTTCGTCCTCCACCACACACAAGCGCAGTTGGCGGCGGTCGGCGCCCCCGACGGCGTCAACCGCTTCGTGGAACACTTCCTGCGCATGTGGGTGGACGGACCTCACCGCGACCCGGGTGACACGCCTGCGGCGTTGCGCGAGCGTATGAGGGGCTCGGCGTCGCGCAACGTAGCCCGTCACGCCGCGGGCCTCGGCGCCGGAATGCCACAAGAAGTGGGAGCAGCCGACCGCCTCGGTGAGCTCGACATGCCCGTTCTCGTCCTCGACGGAGAGCTCGACAGCAGCGACATCACGTCCAACGCCCGGCAGATCGAGCACGCCACCCGGGGCGCCCGCCGCGTCCGCATCCCCTCTGCGGGACACATGGTCAACGTCGAGAACACCGACCTCGTCAACCACGAACTCAAGCGCTTCCTGCTCACCGCCTCCCCGGCATGAGCACACCCACCTGTACCCGCTTGAGCACATGGCCGGCGTGCTCGGTTCGGCACTCAGCAACGTTGGCTCAGGGGATCTCGGGCCGCCACGGGTGCGACAATCCGACTGTGTCTGAGGAGTCGTCGCGCTGGTATCGGGGCAAAGGTCGCCGACGACTTCGACGCCTACCTCGACAGCCTCGTCATCGATCCGGACGTGGCGGCGGACACCTGGGCCGATGTCGTCGACGGTGACTCCACCGACCCTTGGCGGCGGACGATCGAGGAGTGGCTGGACCAGGGACTGCCGGGCTGGCGTGCCGAGCCGTGGGCGATGGTCTGAGTCTCCATTCCGCTCAGTGGACGCAAGCGACGGCGGGGGCCAGGCGCGGGACGGGCTCTCCTGGACCGTCCACCGGCCGAACCGGCATGGAAGCTCTCAGGAACCGCCTTCCGGCAGGCGCCCCCATGCGGTGATCATCCCGGGCGACAGTTCGGCGCAGTCCGACGACTCCAGACAGCCGATCGCGTCCTCGACCGTCGCGTCGTCGACGAGGCCCGTGGCCGTCATCGCCTCCCGCGCGCGGTGCCACGTATCGGCCCAGAACCGGCTGATCGCGCTGCCGGGCAGCAGCGGAGGGACGTGCATCTCCGCGGCCACGGAGGTGAGCCCGGCCTCGCGCAGCAGACGGGGGTACTCCAGCACCCAGGTGATGTCCGTCCCGATGGTGTCCTTCAGCCCCTGCCACATCGCCCGCATCACCCGGGTGTACGAGGTGTCGGCCGCGTCGGCAGAGGTCAGGTCGACCGCGTCGCTGAGGACGAGTATTCCGCCGGGGGCCAGCAAGTGGCTGAGTGTCGCGATGAGTTCCCGCCGTGCGGGGAGATGCATCAAGACGAACCGTGCGTGGACCAGCTGAAATCGCCCGGGATCGAAGTCCGGGTCGGTGATGTCCGCCTCCATGACGGTGAGCCCCGGTGCGGGCCGGGCGGCGAGGAAGCGTACGTCACGGTCGACGGCGAGAACGGACGTGACGCGAACCTGATCCAGCAACCGGCGGGCCACCGTGCCCGTCCCGGCGCCCACGTCCAGGCAGTGCCATCCGGGACCGACCCCGAGTTCCCCGAACCGCGCGAAGGTGGTCTCGTCGTAGGCGAGGGCGCCGAGGTCGATCCGTTCGTCCTCTCCCGGCCGCTCCGGCGGGAACACCGCCTCGCCGTAGCGGCTGTCAACGGTTTCGCCACCGCCGGGGAGCGGAGGGTCGGGAAGTTCCACGGCAGGACCTCTTCGGGACGACAGGGACGGTCTGACGGCCGGCGCGGCCCATATCCAGCGATCCTGCACGGGCCACCGCCCACGCGGGTGAGGCACGCCGCGCGGCGTCCCGACGGATCACCCGTGGCCGAGCGCGTGGGCATGGTCGGGCGCTTGTCCGGCAGCTGATACCCCCAGGTGCCTCAGTGCCCGGCGTGAGAGGCGCGTCGGATCGTGGCGTCGATGAGGTTGACGGCTTCGGAAGCGGTACGGCCGGGGGCTCGATTCCAGGGGCCGATGAGGCCGTTCCATCCTTGGGTGCGCAGTTCGGTGAGGATCCAGGCGCCGGCCCGGTTCATGCAGTCGCTGCTGCCGTAGCCGAGGCGGTGCGCAGTGAGCATGGCGCCGCAGATACAGCGGGCGCCGCGTGCGTTGCGGAGCCTGTACGGCGTGTTCTGCCAGCCCCACTCGGCCAGCACCTGGCGGGCGTAGGCGAGGTGGATGGAGGGGCGCAGGTCGGTTTGGCCGATGCGGCGCCAGGCGTGGAGGCGGTCGGGGAGGATCGCGCCCAGCCGGCCCGGCAGGGGCCGCTCGTCGGGGGGCTGCGCCGGGAGGGTGTTGAGGGCGGTGGTGATGAGCTGGTCGACGGGGGCGGAGAGAAGGCTGCGCCAGTTCCCTGGTTCGTGACCACAGGTGGAGGCTTCAGTGGCTGGGGTCGCTTGGGTGGCTGGGCGGGCCGTCGGTTCCTGGGCGGTCGCTGACCAATTGGTGACGATCTGCTGCCAGGCTGCGGACTCGTAGAGGCGGCAGGCCTCGAGGTCGAGGGCGGCGGGGGTGAGGGGGGCGGGGGTGAGGGGGGCGGCGGTCGGCATCGGGGCTGGGGCTCCATGGCTGTCGGTCCTTGTGGTGAGGGTGATGTCGGCGGCACGCAGATGCCGCTTGAGGGGGCTGTGGCATTCGGGGGAGTTCGAGTTGAGGTGGCGACGGGGAGCCGTCCGCCGTGGAGACGTGCGGTCACCTTCCTCGAACCTTCAGAGAGCCGAGCAGCGTGCCAACCGGGGACATGTGCTACTCGCCCGGTTCGTGGCGGATACGCCGCACCGCGTCGCTGCGTGCACGATTGGTGAGGACCGACTTCGTCGCTGCCGATGGGGCTGGGTCAACCAGACGTACGAGAAGCCGACCGGACCGCCGTCGTACTTGTCAGGTGGTCTCGTGGCTCTGGCTCAGCTGGTCGGGAGCGGGGCGCGGGGAGGATTCCGATTCCTGTGTGGCTGCCCAGGAGCCGAGGAGGCGCAGTGCTTCTGCGGACGGTGAGCTGGGTTCGGCGGTGTAGATGGTGAGGGTGAGGCCGGGTTCGGCGGCCATCTCGAGTCCTTCGTAGGCGAGGGTGAGTTCGCCTACGACCGCGTGGTGGAACCGCTTGAAGCCGATCCCGTGGTGGCGGACGTTGTGGGCGCCCCACCGGGTACGGAAGGCATCGCTGCGGGTTGAGAGTTCGCCGACGAGGTCGTGGAGGTCCTTGTCGTGGGGGTCGCGGCCGGCTTCGGTGCGCAGGATGGCGACGGCGATGTCGGCGGCGAGGTCCCAGTCGGGGTAGAAGCGGCGGGAGTCGGGGCTGAGGAAGCTGAAACGGGCGAGGTTCTCCTGGTTGTGCGGGTCGGCGTAGACGTCGTGGTAGAAGGCGCGGGCCAGACGGTTGGCGGCCAGGAGATCCATGCGGCCGTTGCGGACGAAGGCCGGTCCTTCGGTGACCGCGTCGAGGGTCCACTGGAGGCTGGGGTGGGGCGTCCAGCGTTTGGGTGAGCGACGGCGGGGGCGGGCGAGCGCATCGCTGCCGTCCGCGGCCCGGGCCAGGTTGAACAGGTGCGCGCGCTCGGCCTCGTCGAGTTGGAGGGCCCGGGCGATGGCGTCCAGTACGCCGGCGGAGACGCCGGCGAGGGTTCCGCGTTCGACTTTGGAGTAGTACTCGACGCTGACGTCGGCGAGCGCCGCGACTTCGCTGCGGCGCAGTCCGGGCACGCGGCGCTTGGGACCGGTGGGCAGTCCGGCCTGTTCGGGGGTGATCTTGGCTCCCCGCGAGACGAGGAACTCGCGGACTTCCTGGCGATTGTCCACGTCTCGACCGTACGCCGGGTACGACGGGCTTGGGATGTACTGCTGGTACACCCCTCGAGAGGAACTCCCAGACCGCCGCGAAAGGCGGTTTTCTTGATTGCGGCGACTTCCCTGCTGTGCCGGGGCGCCGACGGGCGAAGGTCACCAGGCCCGTGTGCGGGCGGTGCCCGCCCGCGAGTGACAAGGCGGGCTACGCACCGCGTGGCGCCCCTGCGGCCGACCGCCGCGCGGCGACCGTGCCCGAGACGCCTTGGGCACCTGCGGGCGGCCCACCTCCTGAACCAGTGAGAAAGAGAGATCATCATGCGCGCTGCCGTGTTGCACGCCCCCGGCGACATCCGGGTGTCCGCGGCGTGCTCGGCGGCCCCGCTCCCGTGCGCCAGTACCTGCCGGAGCTGATCGACCTGATCTGGAACCGGAAAATCAACCCCGGCAAGGTCTTCGACCTGGAGCTCCCACTCGACCGGGCGGCCGAGGCGTACCAGGCCATGGACGAGCGCCGCGCCATCAAGGCCTCCTGCGCCCGTAACCGCTTCCGCTTGCTTCCGCCCGCTTCTGTGGCTGTGGCCCTGTCTCCGGGGCCGGGCGAGCGGAGCCTGGCCTCCATATGTCCGCGCCGCAGTGTCGCCGCAGGCGGCGGGGCCGGGCCCGCGGAGCCCAGCCCCACACGTCCGCGCCGCGGTGTCGCCGTAGGCCGCCCTTCCCCTGACTCCACCCGGCCCGATCCCGGCGCGACGACGCCATCCAGAACCCCCCGGAGGAACACCATGGAGTTCACCAAGCAGCAGTCCACCAGCAAGGCCCCGGCCGACTGGTTCACCGGCGACGTCTGGTGGGACGTCATCCACGCCGGCCAGAAGCCGTCGCGGATGCGCATCAACATGGTCCGTTTCGCCCCCGGCGCCCGCACCCACTGGCACGCCCACGCCCTCGGCCAGACCCTGCACGTGGTGTCCGGTATCGCCCTGATCGGGACGCGCGACGGCACGGTCTTCGAGGCCCACCCGGGCGAGACCGTCACCTGCCCGCCCGGCGAGGAGCACTGGCACGGAGCCTCCCCCGACCGCTTCATGGAACACCTCGCCATGTGGGAAGCCCTTGAGGACGGCCGCCCGGAGACCACATGGGCCGAGCCCGTCACGGACAGCCAGTACGGTGGCCCCCGCACCACCAACCGTCCTTGAGGCACGCCGGGCGACGGCTCCCCCAGCCTCGAGCGGCACGCCATGGCTACGCACCTGCGCTTGCGCCTGAGCCTGCGTCACTCACCGCGCGTACCCGGTCTGGTGTCGCCGTCCCGTCTCGCCGTCTCGTGTCGCTCTCTCGTGTCGCCGTCCCTTCGGCCGGTCACAAACGCGCCTCGCGGTGAGCCGGTTCTCCGTCGAGCACGGTGAGGAGTACCGGAAGGCCCGACAGGTCGGCGGCAGGGGTGATGAGGGGGCGGCGGTGAAGATCGTCAGGTCGGCGCGATGAACGCCGTGCCCTTGGTCAGGTCGACGCCGGAGCGGGGCGGCGCACCGTCGCTCTCGTCGTCCCGCAGCAGCAGCTCCACCCTCCGCTGCTCCACCTCTACCGACTTGTTTCCGTTCACGACCGCCGTGAATTCGTCGAAGGCCACGCTCGACAACGACCGCCCCGTGCGCCTGCGTACCCAAGGGATCAAGCCCAGCCCTGTGAACCATCGCCACGCGCTCTCCATCAGGGCGAACAAGACCAGACAGGACGCGAACGCCGGGAACGACATGAGCAAGAACGTCACAGGTGGTCCCTCATCGTCCTCAACGCGATTGACTGCCGGCAAACGGCGGAAGGGTCGGCGTCGCTCTCATCGGATGTGCGGAATGGGAGAACTCGGGACGCCAGCCATCGGCCCGCGCGTGGGCCGCTCGCACAGACAGTCCGGTACACAGCCCGGCAGCGCCGTATATCACCCGATGGGGCTTGCTCCCCGTCTCGCGGGCAATTGCGCTCTGCACAGAGCGGCAGGCCGCTGGATCCCCTCGACCGCCGTCGTGGACTCGTCTCATCTCGCTGATTGCCATGCGCTCACTGTTCTGGATCCGCAGCGCGCAGGGATCAGACTGGCGCATGATCCGCTTCCCCCATGCGGCGGAGGCGCCACCATGCCCCGGTGTGCCGTGACTGCCCTGGGACGGCAACCACCGAGGAGGGTGGCCCCTCACGACTGCGTGCCGCGCTCGTCCAGGACGTAACCGGATGGCGGCTTCGGATCAGGCGCCGATGGATGCGCGCCGGATCGCGTCGAGCGCGCGTGCCACGTCGTCGTCCGTCGTCGACCAGTTGCTCACCGAGATCCGCATGACGCGACGGCCGTGCCAGGTGGAGCCGCTGATCCACGTCGTGCCCTCGTCGAGCAGCCGGGCGAGTACCTGATCCGTGCGTTCGTCGCTCCCGAACTCGGCGCAGACTTGCGTGAATACCACTTCGTTGAGGACCGTCGCGCCGTCGATCTCGGCAATGCCGGCGGCGAACGCGGAGGCGTGCCCGCACAGCCGCTGGACGAGATCTGCCACGCCGGATCGGCCGAGGGACCGGAGCGCGGCCCACACGGTGAAGGCTCTGCCGCGCCGGGAGAGCTCGGGGACCGTGTCGATGGGGTCGCCGTGGTCGGCCTGGATGAGGTAGTCGCCTTGCACGCCCATCGCTGCGCGGACCGCGGACGGGTCGCGCACGATGGCGAGGCCGCAGTCGTAGGGGACGTTCAGGGTCTTGTGGGCATCCGACGCCCAGGAGTCGGCGTCCGCGCAGCCTGCCGTCAGGTGTGCGTACGTCGGAGAGGCGGCCGCCCACAGCCCGAAGGCGCCGTCGATGTGCACCCATGCACCTGCCTGGCGAGCGGCGCGGATCGTCTCGGCGAAGGGATCGAAGGCGCCGGAGTGGATCTCTCCGGCCTGGAGGATCACGATGGTGGGGCTCTGCCCGCCGGCCTCGAGGGCGTGGCGCAGGGCCTCGGGTTCGATGCGTCCCTGATCGTCCGCCTTCACCAGGTCCGGCGCGCCGAGCCCCAGGTAGCGCAAAGCCAGGTCAATGGCCATGTGGCGGCCCTCGCCGACGATGACGCGTACAGCCGGCCCGCCCACGAGCCCGCCCCGGGCGACGTCCCAGCCGGTTCGCGCCAGCACCGCGTCGCGCCCGGCGGCGAGACAGGTGAAGTTCGCCATCGTGGCACCGGTGGTGAAGCCGACGGCGCTGCCGGTCGGCAGGCCGAACATATCGAGCAACCACGCGCCGGCGATGTCTTCCACCGCCGAGTAGGCGGGCGAGACGGCGCGCATGACGCAGTTCTGGTCCCAGGCGCTGACCAGCCAGTCCGTGGCCAGCGCGGCCGGTTCGGTGCCACCGACCACGAATCCGTAGAAGCGACCACTGGGAAACGCGGTGAGCCCCGGCTCACAGGCCTTGGCCAGCAGGTCGACAACATCGGCGGGTGGGCTTGGTCCGTCGGGCAAGTCCACACCAAGCGCGCGCACGATCTCATCGACCGAAGCGCGGGCGGGAACCGGGCGGTCGGACAGGCTCGCCAGCCAGCGGACAGCATGACCGTACGCCTGCCGTAGCGCCGCCTCGCGCGCGTCCATACCTCGGACTATGAGTCAGTCACTGCCGCCGCGCAAGCCACGACTCACACGGTCGCTCCCCCCGCGCCGACCGTCGTGGGGCGGAAGCTGAGCACTGCGCTCGGTGCCTGGCTGCCACGACCAGCACTCGACCCCACGCGCGCCTGCAGGTGGAGCCACGCGTGACCTGTGACGGTCTCCCCGAACCCCGGGCCCCTGTGGCGAGCGGTACGCGCGGACGACGCCCCGTGTTCTCGCGGCGAGCCGAGAGCCCCAAGGGCTCGAGGCAGGGCGGGGCGGTGCGGCCGATCCCGGTGCGTTCAGAACTTTCCCGTCTGCTCTGCGGTGCGATGTCCGAGCTGTTCGCTGAATTGGGCGAAGAAGCTGTCGAGGAGCGGTGGCCACCCCCAGAAGTCGAACGCGAGCGACGCGAGCTCGAAGCCGGAGGGCCACTCCCATTCAGTGACAGGGACCATCGCGCCACAGGACGGGCACGCAGCGCTCCCCTCCCCCGTTTCCTTCCACCGTTCGATGCCGTCCTGGAAGGGTTGCCAGACCTGTTCGTCCGCCCCCCACGCCTCCGGGTAGTTGATGATCACGGTCTTGGCGCGGCAGCGTGGGCAGACGGCGCATTCCGGCTCGATCTCTCCCTGACCCTCAATGTGATCGTCCCGCCCGACTACGACGGCAACCGGGCCGGGTATCCAGTCCCAATCCCAGTCCTCCACGGCGCGCCGCCAGTTCGGGCCGGGGGCGTAACCCTTGTCGACGCTCAGGGAGTACATGGCGTCACCCGACATGTCGCGCGTGACCAGGCCTTCGGAAACCATCCAGTCGACCATCCGCTCCGCGAGCGCACCGGCATCTTCGGCACTCACCTCGAGGTCGACGATCCGCTCGAAGAAGTCACCCATGGTTCTTCACTCCCCGTGTCTCGTTCGGTTCCGCCCACCATGCCATCGACCTCTGACAACGGCGCGTGAAGAGGCTGCGCCGTGCCCCCTGTTCTTCTCCCTTGCTCTTCTCCCTTGCTCTTCTCCCTGATGCCCCGTCAGTTGCGTTGGCCGTGCGGGAAGTACGCGAGCCGGCCGCCCGTACGCGCTTGTCCGCCGTTCCCGTCCGGTATTACCGTGCCGTAGTGGATCTCTTCTCACGCTCTTGGACGGCCTTGCGCACGGCAGTCGCCGAAATCCCGGACGAGGACTTCGATCGGCCGTCCGGATGTACCGGCTGGCTCGTGCGGGACCTGGTGTGCCACCTGGTCATCGACGCCCAGGACGTCCTGATCACCCTCGTCACGCCTGCGGAAACCGAACCGACCGTGGACGCGATCGCCTACTGGGACCTCGTCGAACCCCCGACCGGCGAGGACCCGCTCGACGCGCTCATCCCCCGGCTGGCCGCCGCCTACGGCGAGCCCCGGTGGCTCAAGTTCCATTTCGACGACGTCGGTTCCGCCGCGGGCCGCGCCGCGGAACTCGCCGACCCCACCCTCCGCGTCAGCACTCGCGACGAGGTACTGACCGTCGGCGACTACCTTTCCGCGTACGTACTCGAGTGGACCTTGCACCACCTCGACCTGACCGCGCACCTGCCGTCGGCCGCCGAGCCGCCGGCCGAGACCCTCGCGGCGGCACGCGCGGCGCTGGAGAAGATCGCCGGGACCCCGTTTCCCGACTCGTTCTCGGACAAGGACACGCTGCTGATCGGCACCGGACGTCGCACGCCGACCGACGCGGAGAAGGCCGCGCTGGGCGACTTCGCGGCGAAGCTGCCGTTCGTCCTCGGCTGAGCCGCGCATTGTGCGAGAGGCGGGAGACGTCAGCCGTCACCCAGAGCGTCGAGCAACTCGCGCTCGCGCTGCGCGCTGAGTCCGGCTCGCCTCGCCCGATCCAGGCCCTGCTCGCGTTCCCAGCGCAGGGTGTCCGCCAGCAGCTCGGCCCGCGGCCGATGGCGCAGCCCCGCGTCGCGCGCCGCAGACCCACTCCGGGCCGCCCACCCTTCCCAGCCCGGCGCGACCACCCACATCGGCAGCGACTCGGCTCCCATGTATTCGGCGACTCCATTCGCGAGCAGCCATGCCGAGTCGACGGTGGCCACCGGCCCGGTGTGCCCGCCGAGGGACCGGGACAACTCGATCCATTCTTCGAACGGAACGACCGGACCGACGGCGTTGTAGATGCCTGTGGTGCCCTTCTCCGCGGCGTCGAGCAGCCAGGCGCTGAGGTCACGTACGTCAATTGCCTGTGTCGGCCTGGCCGGTGCGTCGGGAACCAGCATCGGTCCTCGCGGATCGCGTGCGGCACGGGCCACCCAGTAGCCGGAGCGTCCGCTGTGATCGCCCGGGCCGCCGATGAGACCGGCGCGTGCGATGAGGAGGCGGTTGCCCACGACGGCCGTCGACACCTGCTCGCAGGCGACCTTCGCCTCGCCGTACAGGGCGCGGTCGACCTCGCTCCGGTCGGTCGGGGCAAGGAGTGCCGCCGACTCGTCCGCGTCCGGTATGGCATGGGAGGCGTAGGCACTGACGGAGGAGACGTAGATCCAGTGCCTGGCCCTGTCGCCCAGTGCGTGGAGTGCCTCACGCACGAAGCCGGGCTGCCATGAGACCTCGATGACCGCATCCCATGCGCGGTCGAGTAGTGGCTCGTACGCCGAAGGATCGCGACGGTCGGCGGTCACCAGCGTGGCTCCGTCCGCGACTTCTCCGCTTTCGCCGCGGGCGAGGCATGTCACCTGGTGACCGCGCGCTATCGCCTGCCGCGACAGCTCGCGGCCCACCCATGCTGTTCCGCCCAGAACCAGGATCTCCATCCCCACACCCAAGCACCGCGAACACCGGGCGGCCAGGCGGGTTCGCTGCCGGCGGAGCCGATGTCGTCAACTGGCCACAGAGGCCCACGCGCAGAGCAGTCGGCAGATGCGTGGCCGGTGCCGTCAAACCGTCCTTGCCCATCCGCGCTCGCGTGGCCCGCGCCACCGCGTGACCGGCGGTGGGAATGCAGACGGGAATGCAGGAAGCTACGAGCTCTACGCCGGCGCTCCCTGGGAGGACGGCAGCAGTTCGAGCTGCTGAAGCATCGTGAGCTGATCGACCACGTGCCAGTGCTCGGCCAGCAGGTCACCCTCCAGGCGGAAGATGTCGATGCCCGCGAAGCGGCACGAGCGCCCTGTGGGCGGGATGCCCAAGAACGCGCCCGAGTGCGTTGCGTCATTCGTCCAGCGGACGACGACCCGGTCGTTCTCGGCAATGATGTCATCGACGGTGAAGGTGGGTGCCAATCCCTCCACGAGCATGGTCAATCGGTCCTTCAGCCCCTCGCGGCCGGCGCGCTGCCCCGGCAGCGGATCGTGCTCCTCGTAGTCCGCCACGGCAAACTCGTCGACGAGTTCCACGCGCCGGCCGTTCAAGACCTCGTCGTAGAACCGCCGTACCAGCGCCTTGTTGCTATCGATCGACATCGCGTCTCCTCCTCAGTCGCACGGAGGCGTCATTTTCACTATCCCACCGCTCGATCAGCACCAGCGGGAGGAAGCCCTGGAGGTGATCACCCCTGCTTTTCGAGGAGTGGGAGTTCCTTGGACTGAGGAGCGGGAGTTCTTCGGACTGCGGGCTCCTCGTCTCCGCAGCCCGACCACAGTGGGCAAATGTCCTGTAACCACAAGTAACCACAGGGCGTGGCCCCTGCCCTCTCTCGGCTCGCAGCGGGTGCGCCGTACGCCCGGATGGGGGACGCTGGGCACTGCTGCATCCCCGACTCGGCGAGGAGGTCTCGTGGACGCTTCAGGAAAGGCCGGGCTCTCTCCCGCAGCCCGAACCAAGGTGCGGACGGTCACTCTGCTGTGCGCGGCTGCGGCTCTCGCGGCGGGCGCGGTGCCCGCCTCCGCGCGGACCACGGCTGCCCCGGCACCGGATCCGGTCGTGGTCGTCGACTGCTTCTCCCGGCCCCAGATACGCCCCGACGAGTACCTGCTGGCCTGCGGCGACGGCAACAACCGCCTCGTCGAACTCCACTGGAAGACTTGGGGCACGCGCAAGGCGACGGCCACCGGCACCGACATGGTCAACGACTGCCGCCCCTACTGCGCGGCGGGCCGCTTCCACCCGTACCCGGTCACGGTCACCCTCAGCAACCCCAAGCCCTGGCCCGCCCACCCCGACACCCAGCGCTTCACCACCATCCAGCTCCACTACACCAACAGCGCACCGCCCCCCGGCTCCAAGGACGTGACCTTCAAGCTCTTCCCCTGAGCACGTGGCCCGGCGCCGATGCCGAACGTGTTCCGACGACGCCGCCCGCTACGCCGGAAGCCCGATGCGCCCCGTGACGGGCCGGTGCGCGCCGGCCCGTCACCCGTTCCACTGATGTACCCGGAAACGATCTCCTCGCGGGAGGGTCCCCAGTAACCTGTTGTGGCCCACGGGGGAGGGGATCCACTGATGAAGCGACTCGACGCCGCCGACCCGCGCCAGGTCGGGCCCTATGCGCTCATGGGACGCCTGGGTGCCGGTGGGATGGGGGCGGTGTATCTCGGGCGGTCGGCCGGTGGTCGTACGGTCGCGGTGAAGGTCGTGCGGCCGGATCTGGCGAGCGAGGACGGCTTCCGCGACCGTTTCCGGCGCGAGGTCGCGGCGGCGCGGCAGGTGTCGGGGGCCTTCACCGCCCCGGTCGTGGACGCCGATCCGGATGCCGCGGTGCCCTGGATGGCGACCGCGTTCGTCGTCGGTGTCTCCCTGCAGCAGGCGGTCACCACGAGAGGACCGCTGCCGGAGGACGCGTTACGGATGCTGACGGCCGGTCTCGCGGAGGCGCTGACCGGGGTGCATGCCGCCCAGGTGATCCACCGCGATCTGAAACCGGCCAACGTGCTGCTCGCCCTGGACGGGCCGCATGTCATCGACTTCGGGATCGCGCGGGCAGCGGACGGTACGGCGGTGACGTCGACCGGGGCGGTCGTCGGTTCGGCGCCGTACATGTCGCCGGAGCAGGCTCTGGGGCAGCCGCTCACCCCGGCGAGCGACCTGTTCTCGCTCGGGTCGACGGTCGCCTTCGCGGCGGGCGGCGCGAGCCCGTTCGGGGACGGGGCGGCGGCCGCGGTCATGTTCCGTGTCGTCCACACCGAACCGGACCTCTCCGCGGTCCCGGGGCGGCTGCGGCCCCTGGTCGAGCGGTGTCTCGCCAAGGACCCGGCCGATCGGCCGTCCCCGCGCGAGGTGATCGAGTTCATCGAGCGGGAGGACCGTCCACGGCCCGGGGCGGGGTGGCTTCCCGAGCCGGTGGCCGCGGACGTCCTCGCCCTGCGGTCGGTGCTGACGGCTCTGCCCCAGCCGGAACCGACGATGCCGCTGACGGGCCCGACGGACGTGCTGGGCTCATCGGACGTCGGCGGGCCGCCCGGCTCTCCGGGGCCGAGCCGCCGCAGGCTGCTCCTCGGCCTGGGAGGCGGGGCGCTCGCGGTCGCCGGAACCGGGGCCGTGTGGGCGCTGAACCGGGGCGCGTCCAGGAAGTCCGGCGGGAGCCGGACCGTCGCCCGTCCTTCGGCCGAGTCGGTCCCCGACGCACAGCTGGCCTGGAAGGTACGTCAGTCGGCCCCCTGCACGCAGGTGCTCACCGCGGGTGGCGTCGTCGCCTGCGTGTCCCTGCAACAGATCTGGGGGATCGACGGCAAGGGCACCGCGAAGTGGACGGTGAACGGCGCCGACCACGGCATGTCGTTCGCCGTGATGGGCCCCAACCCGAGGCCGGTCGCCGCCGTGGATGCCGGCCGTCTGTACGTGGGCGGACTGACGCACACCACGACGGGGACGGTGTCGACCGGGTTCCAGACCATCGGCAGGGCCGTTGTTCTCGGCATGCGCATGGCCGACGGCAAGGAACCGGCGCTGGCGACCCTGGACCGGTCGGAGAGCCTGGGGGTGCAGCTGCTCTGCGGTGTGCGTGACGGCCGCGCCCACCTGTTGTCCCTGACGACACAGGGCCTCGGGTCCATCACCGGATACGGCGCATGGGCTCTGGACCTCGCCTCCCGGCGTACCGCCTGGCTCCACACCACCGAGGCGACACCCATCTTCTGCGCCCTGCCGCACACCGGCGGCGGCCTTCTGTACGCCGGCGCCAAGAAACTGGTCGCACTCGACGCGAAGGGCGCCGTCGCCTGGTCGAAGGCGTTCGCCCCCTTCACGGTCGCCGCCGCCGGCCGGTACTTCATCGTCGTGGACTCGGCGGGCACGCTGTCCGCCCTGGAACCGGCGACGGGCAAGGTGGCGTGGAAGGCGACGGGCGTCGTCGGCGCGTCCCTCAGGGGCGACGGCATCGCGACCGACGAGAAGGGGACCGTGCTCTACGCCCTGTGGCGTGACGAGGACGGTGGCTTCTCGCTCGCCGCCCGGGACAGCGCGACCGGCGAGATTCGATGGAGGACGCCGATACCGGCCGACGACAAGAGCTCCGCGTACTTCGGCGCCAGGCTGCTGTACGCCGACAAGAACGTATACCGAATGGGGGCGGACTGCGTGCTGTGGGCCTTCGACGCGTCGAACGGCAAACCCCGCTGGAAGCACACCGGCTGGAAGGGGACCAATCCCGTGAACCTCGCCTGGAGCGCCGGGGACAACCGGCTGTGCGTCTCGAACCCGGCTCAGACGACGGTCGCCGCCCTGCAAGCGAACGGGGCCTGAGCATGGAGCCGTTGGGCCCCTCGGATCCGCCTCGGATCGGCCCGTACCTCCTGCTGGGCCGCCTGGGCGCCGGCGGCATGGGAGCGGTGTACCTGGGACGTTCGGCCGGTGGACGTACCGTCGCGGTGAAACTCGTACGTCCCGAACTGGCCGGTGACGCGGTGTTCCGCGCACGGTTCCGGGCGGAGGTGACGGCGGCCCGTGCGGTGTCCGGCGCCTTCACCGCCCCGGTCGTCGACGCCGATCCCGAGGGACCGGTGCCGTGGATGGCGACCGCGTTCGTGCCGGGCGTCCCGCTCGCCCGGGCGGTGGCCCTCGGCGGACCGCTGCCGGAGAAGTCGCTGCGTGCCCTGGCGGCCGGCATCGCCGAGTCACTGGAGGCGATCCACAACGCGGGTCTCACCCACCGGGACCTCAAACCGAGCAACGTCCTGCTCGCCCTGGACGGCCCCCATGTCATCGACTTCGGCATCGCCCGTGCCGTCGACGGCACGGCCCTGACGGCCACTGGCACGATCCTCGGTACCCCTTCGTACATGTCGCCGGAACAGGCCACGGACCGGCCGGTCGGCCCGGCGAGCGACGTGTTCTCGCTGGGCTCGACGCTCGCGTTCGCCGCGCGCGGAGAGGGGCCGTTCGACGGCGGTCGGCCGGCGGACGTCCTCAAGCGGGTGGTCCGCGAGGAGCCGGATCTCTCGGCGGTGCCGGACGGGCTGCGGCTCCTCGTCGCCGCGTGTCTGGCGAAGAATCCCGCCGACCGCCCGACGCCGCGTCAGGTCGTCGAGGCGGTCGCTCGGGGAGCGGCCCCGTGGTCGGCGGGGGCGTGGCTGCCGCCCGCGCTGATCGCGGCGATCGAGGAGGCCGCGGCGGTGATGGCGCCCTCGGTGACCGCGGCCCCTCCCCCGCCGGGCTCGGCCCCGCCCGGCAGTTCGCCGACCGCGACCACGGCAGCGCTGCCTCCCACGAGCGGCACTCTCCTGCTGCCTCCCGCGCCCTCGTACCCGCCACAGCCGCCCCCGCCGGCCCGGACGGTCGGCCGCCGCGGACTGTTGCTCGGGATGGCGGGTGGCGCGGTGGCGCTGGCGGGCGGCGGCACGGCGCTCGGGCTGTGGCTCGGGCGCGACTCCCCCGGGACGACCCCGCCCACCGGGAAGCGGCCCGCCCCCGCCCTGACCGACCCGGCGCGCCCGCTCGGCACCACCGTCTCCGCCACCGCGCTGTGGACGGTGCCCGTGGCCGAACCGGTCGTGCAACTCGCGGCCGACGGGGACACCGTCGTCGCGTTCAGCGCCAAGCACATGTGGGCCTTCGACCGCTCGGGCCGCCGCAGATGGGGGCCGCTGTCCAACGTTCCCGACCGAGGGGGTGCGGCCATCGGGGGCCTCCATGCCGCCGTCGGCGGCGGCATGGCGTACACCCTCGTCCACAGCGGCACCATGTACCACAGCCTGCGGGCCGTCCGCCTGGACACCGGCGCCGTCGCCTGGACCGCGGCCCTGCCACAGCGGATCACGTCGGATGCGACCGTGCCCGGCATGCTCGACGGCCACGTGTACATCACCGGTGGGGCGACGACGTTCGACATCACCAAACCCCAGCAAGCGTCCCGGGGCGGCACGTTCATCTGGGCCGTGGACACCGTCGGCCGCAAGTTCGCCTGGGGATCGTTCATCACGGACCCGGACACCCAGTACAGCCGCGGCAAGCTGTTCATCCCGTCGTCCGGCACACGCCTGTTCTACGCGAGCGACAACAGCGACGGCAGCGCGCCGATGATCGCGGGCATCGACGTCCGGGGCAAGGGGAAGGCCGCCTGGGAGCAGCCGGCCCCCGGCGCGGGAGGAAGCTATCTCGACCAGCACCTGAAGGGCAGCTACGGTCCCTGGCGCGACGGCCCGCACTCCTCGGCCGGCGGCTGGTTCCTCCATGTGTCGGACCTCCTCTACGCCATCGACCCGGCCAACGGGCAGGTCGTCTGGCGCTCCCCCAAGGTCCCCTTCAAGGCCGTGGTGGCGAGTCCGGACGGGAAGACGGTCTATGCCGCGGGCCGGATCGGACTCGACATCGTCGTCTACGCGCTCGACGCCCGCACCGGCACCGTGCGCTGGGCGGGGTCCCTGCCGGACTCGTCGGGGCCCCCGCCCGTGATGCAGAGCGCGGACGACACCGTCTACCTCTCCATGGGCGGCCGCCTCTGGGCCCTGAACACGAGGGACGGGAAGGCCCGTTGGACGTACGAGCTCAACCCGACGCTGTCGTTCACCCCGCAGCCTGCGCTCTGGGCGGGCGGCGGCAGGGTCTACGGCATGTCGGCGAAGGGGCTGGTGGCCGTCAGCGCCACCGGACGGTGAGGACGTGGGTGACGGGCTTTCGGCGGCCCGTCCCTTCGACCAGCGGCCGGACCGTCGCGTTTCTTCGGCCGCGGACTCCTTTTTGGGGCGCGGGCTGAATCCTTTCGGCAGGCCCGTGCCTCTTATACGCGTACCGGCAAACGCCCGTACGTGTCTGGAGGTTGTGATGGTCATTGGTATCGCTGTCGCCGTCGGAGTCGTACTTCTCTGCACGTGCAGCTTCGTCGTCATGCGCAAACGAGGTCGGGCACGTGGCTGACCCGACCTGGCCCGGCGAGCAGCTGATCCTCGCGGCGCAGCGCGGTGACGTCGATTCGATCACCGCGCTGGTGTCGGGCTCGCATCCGAACGTGCGGCGATTCGCCCGCTCGCTCTGCGCCACGCCCGAGGATGCCGAGGACGCGGCGCAGGAGGCGTTGATCATCCTGTACCGCAAGATCGGGATGCTACGGGCGTCCGGCGCCCTGGCCTCGTGGATGTTCCGCATCGTCCGCAACGAGTGTCTGCGGCGCGCGCGGACGATGCGGGAACACGTCCCCGTGCCGGACGCCGCCGTGCGCTCGGCCGAGGAGGAGGTCCTGCAACGCCTTGAAACCGGCAGGGTGGTGGCGGCGATCGCCGCTCTCCCCGCCGACCAGCGCCGCGTGCTGATCATGCGAGACGTCCAGGGCTACAGCGGACGGATGGTCGCCGACGCGCTGGGTCTCAGTACCGCCGCGATGAAATCGCGCCTGCACCGCGCCCGCGCGGCTGTTCAACTCGCCCTGCGTCCCGCACCCGACTCGGCTCCTGGAGGAAACGATGACCGCGACGAAGACTGACCGCCCCGACTTCGCGAGCACCTCCCTGCCCCGGCACCTCATCCGGGGCGTGGTCGGCTTCGGCGGCCTGATCGGCTCGTTCGCGCTGATCCCGGCGGTCGGCGCGATCAGCCTGCTTCTCCTGCCGGTCGGCGTACTGGCACTGCGCGGCTGTCCGATGTGCTGGACGATCGGCCTGATGCAGACCGTCTCGAGGGGCCGGCTGCAGCGGTCCTGCGAGAACGGCCAGTGCAAGGTGACCGTCGCCGGGAGATGAAGCGCACCCGTGAGGATGCCTCCTCTGGTCTTCCGGGGGTGAGGCGCCGGGGCCTCAAGCCGGGTGGGTGCGGCGGGTGAAGGCGCGGCCGGTGACGGCGATTCCCAGGGCGGCGGCGACCAGGGCCGCCGCGGCGGTGAAGGTGATGCGCATCCCGTCGGCGACATCGGCAGGGTGCGCGAGGGTGAGGTCGCTGGTTCCCGCGGCCAGGGCGAAGACGGCGCCCATGACGGAAGTACCGGTGATCAGGCCGAGGTTGCGGGAAAGGCTGAGCATGCCGGAGACGACGCCGCGCTGGGTGGGCTCGATGCCGGACATGACGGAGGTGTTGTTGGCGGTCTGGAACAGGGCGTAGCCGGCGGTGAGGACGACGAGAGGAGCAAGGTAACCGGGGGCGCCAAGGGCAGTGGGAAGGGCCGCGAGGGCGGCGCAGCCGGCGACGAGGGCGGCCAGCCCCAGGACGGTCATGCGCTGGGCGCCGAGGCGGTCGACGACGCGGCCCGCTGGTATGCCGGTCAGCGCGGCCACCAAGGGGCCGGTGGACATGACCAGGCCGACCGGGGCCGCGTCCAGGCCCAGGGCCCGGGAGAGGTAGAAGGGCCCGACGACCAGGGTGGTCATCATGACGGTGGAGACGAGGGTGCTGGTGGCGAGGCCGGTGCTGACGACGGGGCCGCGCAGGGTGGCGGGGCGGATCAGAGGTGCGGCGGTTCGGGATTCGGTGAGGACGAACAGGCCGGTGCCGACGGCGGTGGCGAGGAGCAGGGCGGTGTTGAGGAGGCCGAAGGAGCCGTGGCCGAGGGTCATGGCCAGGGCGTAGGCGCCGAGGGTGAGGGCGAGCAGAAGGGTGCCGAGGCCGTCGAAGCGGGTGTCGCCGCCTGTGGGGCTGGGCCGGCCGGCGGGCAGATGCCGGTGGACGAGTATCAGGGTGGCAGCGCCCAGGGGCACGCTGACAAGGAAGACCGCTCTCCAGCCGAAGCCGGAGATCAGGACTCCGCCGAGGGAGGGGCCGAGGGCGGTGCCGATCGCGGACATCGTCCCGAGCAGGCCCATGGCGCTGCCGGTCCGGTCCTTGGGGACGGCCTCGCTGACGAAGACCATGGTCAGCGCCATCATGACGGCCGCGCCCAGCCCTTGGGCCGCGCGGGCGGCGACGAGTAGCCACAGGGTGGGCGCCAGGCCGCAGAGGACGGAGGCCGCGGTGAACAGCGTGATGCCGGCGAGCAGCAGACGACGGCGGCCGGTGAGGTCGCCCAGGCGCCCCACCCCGACGATGAGTGTGGTGATGGCGAGGAGGTAGGCCAGGACGATCCACTGCACCTCCTGGAAGGAGGCGTGGAAGGTCTGCGCCAGGGTGGGCAGAGCGACGTTGGCGATGCTGGTGCCGAGCGAGGACAGCAGCATCGACCCGGACAGGCCGGCGAGCGCCCATCGGGCCGAGGGGGTACGGCGCGCGGGCCGGGCCGCCGGCCCGGTTCTCTCTGTGGACAGTGCGGACATGGCTCGCTCCTGGGTACGGGCGGCGGCTGAAGGCCGCTGGCGTGGGGTCGACGCCCACGATGGACGCCTCCCTCGCCGCCGGCCAACAGCGTTTGCCGATACGGCAAATGGGGTGCGCCGTGTTTCACCCGCCCGCGGACTTGAGCGTCCCGGTGACGCGGAGGGCGTTCTCGGTGTTGAGGCCGAGGCGGGATGCCCAGGCCAGGGCGTCGTCGAGGGTGGCGTCCGCGTCGGCGAGGTGGGCGGCCGTGAGGGCCGGGGGCACTTTGCCGTCGTTCAGCAGGGTGTGCCACTGGCGTCCGGTGAGGGAGAGGTAGCGGAGTTCCGTCAGGTCGGCCAGGACGGTCGGGTCGGCGATCTCGGATCCGGAGAGATCGAGACCGCGCAGCTGGGACGCGGTACGCAACGGAGTGAGATCGGCGGGCGCGGACGTGGTCAGATCGAGGGACGCCAGGTGGGCGTGGCCTGCGAGGGCGGTCAGATCACCGCCGTCGAGGGTGACACGCAGCGATTCGACCGGCAGGCCACGCACCGGGGTCAGGTCGGCGGCTGTGGAGCGGTTGAGGTGAAGCCGGCGGAGGTTGGGGGCGGCGGTGAGCGGTGCGAGGTCGACGAAGCCGCTGGCGTCGTTGACGTGGATGGCCTGGAGGGAGGGCGGGACTTCGTCGGGGATCTCGCCGATGATCTGCCGAGGGGTCGAATCGACGCGGGGTTCGAGCAGGGATATGTGGTCACCGCGCTTCTCGAACGCGCCTTGGTCCAACAGTTCCAGGTAGCGGCCGAGGCGTGAGGTGATCGAGTCGTCGACGTAGGCGGGACCGTCGTCGTAGTCGCGGCCGGTACGGATGATCTGGCCAGGGCGTCCGTCGGCGGCCGGGTCCGTGTCGACGGCCAGGTAGTTGCCGTCCTCGCTCGTGGCGAAGCGCAACCAGCCGCGGTGGCCTCCGCAGCGGCGGACGGTGTCGGTGGGGGTGGCGTCGAAGACGACGGCGTCCCATTCCAGGTCCCAGCCGTACCAGGGCCGTTCGCCCCCGCTCCACTCGGTGTGCTCGGCGACCAGGCTTTCCAGCGACAGCCAGGCATTGCCCTGGAAGAGGTAGCGGTGCTCGTAGCCGGTGCCGTCACCGTCGGCGATCAGGTAGAGCGCCCGCAGGTCGGCGGGCAGTTTGCGCCCGAGGCGGCGCTCGGCTTCGTCGATCGCGGCGGCCGTGGCGGGCGGAGGCAGTTCGTCGGCGTGCCCGAGGATCGCGGCGCGCCGCTCGAGATAGGCGCGGAAGCGGGCCACGGCAAGCTCGGGGTCGCCCGCCGGTGCGGCGGTCCCGGGCTCCTGGTGCACGCCGGGCTGGGGCAACCGGTAGTCGGGGTCGAGGACCACCTGGAAGCCGCTGCCCGGCCCGGTCACCCGGGCGATGGCGTCGTTGAAGGCGACGAACTGGTACTCGCCGGACGGGCGGCACCGGAACTCGAGGCTGACGGGCTCCCAGCCACGCTCCTCGCGCAGTAGCTCCGCGAGCGCCATGAGCTCCATGTAGGGATTGGGCACCCCCGTGTTCCAGCGGTTTCGGGACGGTGTGTAGCCGCCGGTCGCCGACGTACCACCACGCCCCGCCCTGCTGTGCAAGACCGCGTGCGTCCAGCCGCTGGGGGCGTTCGCGACGATCGCCTCGACTATCGGTTGGACGGCCTGCTCCACCATGCTCTGCTCCCGCGTTGTCGATGTTGCAGGGATCATGGCAGCGACCACTGACAGTGCGGTTGCGGGGCCCGGGGACCAACGGGGTGAGACGGCGCAGTGTCAGGCTCGTCGTCGTGGCACGTAGCACCGCAGTGCAGTTGAGCGACGGCCGTGGAGCAGCAGGGCGGGAAACAGGCTGACGTTCTATGCCGCCGGGGAGCCTTCCCTGTCAGCTGCGTTACGCCACCTAATCTGTCGAAAAAGAGCCCCCGTGAAAGGAACGATCCCATGCCCTCTCGCCTCAACCCGTACATCGGTTTCGACGGTGACGCCCGGCAAGCCATGGAGTTCTACAAGGAGGTATTCGGCGGAACGCTGACGTTGAACACCTTCGGGGAATTCGGACAGGCGGAGGCGGGCGACGCTGCCGACAAAATCATGCACAGCATGCTCGAGACCGACAGCGGCTTCACGCTCATGGCCGCCGACACCCCGCCGGGAATGCCGTACAACCCGGGGACCAATATCTCGGTGAGTCTGAGCGGGGACGACGCGGAGGAGCTGCGCGGCTACTGGAACAAGCTTTCCGGCGACGGCACGGTTTCGGTTCCCCTGGAGAAGCAGATGTGGGGCGACGTCTTCGGCATGTGCACGGACCGCTTCGGGATCACCTGGCTCGTCAACATCAGCGAGCAGCAGGCCTGAGCGGAGACCCGGGTCGGCGCATGGCCGTCCCGTGACGGGGGCGCCCGGCGTGGTGGACACGTCTCGACCCCGCCGGCGCCGATCCCCTCAACGCCTCGCAACCCGCGGCGAGTTCGCGGGCGCACAGGTCAGCCTCCGCTCGGCCGAGTGCGTCATGTCCATTGACAGGCCCATCACCCGTCAGCATGCTGAGAGCGCTCTCAGGACACCCCCACACACCTCAGGAGCCCCCTCATGCCCTCCCTCCACCGTCGCAAGCTCAAGGTGCTCATCCCCGTCACCGCCGCCCTCGTCGGCGCCGGACTCACGCTCGCCGGTCCCTCTCCCACCGTCCGGGCGAACACGGCCGGAGCCACCGCCGTCCCGGCCACCATCCCGCTCACCTTCAAGAACAATTCCAACCGCGGTGAGCAGATCTACGTCTACAACCTCGGCACCGAGCTCTCCACCGGCCGCCAGGGCTGGGCGGACGCGAGCGGAACCTTCCACCCCTGGCCGGCCGGCGGATCCGTACCCGTCCCGGCGCCCGACGCGGCCATGGCCGGGCCCGCCAGGGGCCAGTCCATGACGATCCGTCTGCCGAAGTTCTCGGGCCGCGTCTACTTCAGTTACGGCCAGAAGCTGGTCTTCAAGCTCGCGACGGGCGGCTTGGTGCAGCCGGCCGTCCAGAACCCGAGCGACCCCAACAGAAACATCCTCTTCAACTGGTCCGAGTACACGCTCAACGATTCGGGGCTCTGGATCAACAGCACCCAGGTCGACATGTTTTCGGCGCCGTACGCCGTCGGCGTCAAGCGCCCCGACGGCAGTGTCGCCACCACCGGCCGCCTCAAGCCCGGCGGCTACAACGGCTTCTTCAACGCACTCAGGGGCCAGCCGGGCGGCTGGGCGAACCTCATCCAGACCCGGCCCGACGGCACCGTACTGCGCGCCCTCGCACCTGGTCACGGCATCGAGGCCGGCGCACTTCCGTCGAACACCATGAACAACTACATCGACCGCGTCTGGGCCAAATACGCCGGCTCGACGCTCACCGTGACGCCGTTCGCCAACCAGCCCTCCGTGAAGTACTACGGCCGCGTATCGGGCAACACCATGAACTTCACCAACACTTCCGGAGCCCTCGTCACGTCCTTCCAGAAGCCCGACTCCGACAGCGTGTTCGGCTGCTACAAGCTGCTCGACGCGCCCAACGATCAGGTGCGCGGCCCCATTTCGCGTACCCTCTGCGCGGGCTACAACCGCTCCACCCTGCTCACCAACCCCAACCAGCCGGACACCTCTTCGGCCGGCTTCTACCAGGACACGGTGACCAACCACTACTCCCGCAAGATCCACGCCCAGATGACGGACAGCAAGGCGTACGGCTTCGCCTTCGACGACGTCGGCGCTCACGAGTCGCTCGTACACGACGGCGACCCGCAGCAGGCCTACGTCACGCTCGATCCGTTCGACTAGGCCGGCGGGCCTGTGCCTCGGCGCCTCAGCGTTTCCGGGCGCATACGCCTGCCCCATGCCCAGTCATCACGGGCATGGGGCAGGCGGAGTCTGCCTCCGAGGCAGGAATCCGGTCACGTCGCGCGCCCGGTGAGCGAGCGCGCCGTACCGGTGAGGGTTAGGAGATGTGGAACGAGCTGGTGTGGAACTTGTACAACTCGGTCTCGTCGACCCTCACGTAGTAGGCGTCCGTCTTGCTGCCTTCGGCCTCGTGGCTCTCTTCCCAGCCGCCGCCTTCGACCCCGTAGTGAGTCTCCTGGCCGCCTTCGGGACCGAAGGTGAACGCGGCAGCGGGAGACGCCGCGATGAAGCCGACGGTCATCAGGCCGGCCAGAGTCAGTGAAACGCGCCGAAGCATGGTTTCTCCTTGGAGTTGTGGATCACTCGCAACGACTGTTGACCAGGCACCCCCGCGCCGCACGCAGGCGCGCCAAAAGGAGACCCGGTCGGAGGAGCTCACGAGCAGCGCCACCGCGCAACCCGGGACTGCGCCTGGTGATACGCCCGACCCCGGCGGACGCGGCGCCGAAGTCGTCACCGCGACACACTTCCCCGCCGACCGTCAGGCGGCCGGGAAGGGAACGTGACCCCGAGGCGGCTCACCGGCCGCCGGTCGAGGATCCGATGACCACCGTGCGCGCCCATTCCGGCGGCAGGTCCGGCACGTACTCGGGATCGTCCTCGTCCCACGACCCGGTCTCGTGCTGCCGGGGGAACAGACCCACCACCGTCCGGCACGGCGGTCGCGTGGTCGGCCAGGGCGTCTGTCCGTCCGTCAGGACCACGATGACATCCGGTCGCGCCGGCGCCCGGAGCGCCTTGGCGAAGCCCGTACGCAGATCCGTCCCCCCACCGCCGATCAGCGGAATCCCCTCGGCCCGGCAGAGCGGGTGCACGATCCGGGCCGACGCGTCGCACGGCAGAACGATGATCAGGTCCCGACGGCCGCCGACGGCACGGGAGATCGCGGCGACTTCGTGGAGGGCGCTGCCCAGTTCGGTGTCGCTGACCGACCCGGAGGTGTCGATGACCACGGAGACCCGGGGCGGCCTGCGCCTCAGACTCGGGAGAACGGCGCCGGGCACCCCGGCGGAGCGCCGCGACGGGCGCCCGTACGTGTAGTCCTCACCCGCTCCGGAGCCGGAGGCGGCCGAGCGGACGGCCGCTCCCAGCAGCTCCCGCCACGGCTGCGGCGGGTGGAAGGCCTCCTCCGCCCAGCGCTGCCACCCCTTCGGGGCGCTCCCCGGGCGGCCGGTGATGCCCTGCGCCACGCGGAACCGCACCGCGTCCCGCTCCTGGTCGCTGAGGCCGTGCGCACCGTCCGGTCCCAGCTCCCACTCCCGTTCGAGCCCGTCGGCGCCACTGCCGCAGTCAAGCCAGGCCAGGCTCTGCGTACGCGGCCCGAGCCGGAACTGACGCAGGTAGTCCTCCATGAGCTGCCCCGCGCGCAGCTCCAGGAGCTGGGGCATGACAGCGCCTTCGGGCCGGGCCAGCCCGTCGCCGAACGCGTCGTCGTTGATCTCGAAGTCCGCGGCGATGTTCATCCGCAGCCGATCCCCGGGGCTCGTCAATCCGCGCTCCCGGGCGACCCGGTCGCTGCGCTGGTGGTGGTCGCGCAGCAGGTGCGACACCTCGTGCACCCACACGCCGGCCAGTTCCTCCACCGGTGTACGGGCCACGAACGCGGGCGAGACGTAGCACCGCCAGTGCCGGTCGACGGCCATCGTCGGTACCCGGCGCGACTCCACGGTGTGCAGGGCGAACAGCGCGGTCGCCAAGTACGGGCGGACGCGCGCGGCGTGCAGCCGGGCGGCGAAGAGCTTGTCGGTGTCCAGGGTCCCCGGTATTTCTGGTGTTCCCGGTGCGTCCCGCGTCTCCGGCGCCGCCGCTGTCGCAGGGGCGTTGGGTGCAGCCAACCGGTCCGGTGTTTCCGGTGTTTCCGGGGCGTCCGCCGTCATCGGCCTGCCCTCGCGGCGACGCCGACGCGGGCCGCCGCGTCATCTGCCCGCCGGGACAGGGAGACGGCTCCGGCGAGCTGCTCGATCGCCCGGGGAACGTCCCAGTCCTCGCGGCGCAGCGAGGCCAGCGTGGTCGCGGGGACGACCACCAGGTCCGGAGCTCCGGTCTCCACCGCCCGGACGAGAAGCGACCACGCCGCGTCCCAGCGGGACTTCTCCGGGCGGTTGCGGACCGCCTCCACCACACCTTCGAGTGTCGCTTGGCGCCGATCTCCCCGCTCGGGCAGGACGGCAGCCGCGGGGTCGGCGAGAAGCACCTCGGGGTCCGGGAGGTCCATCCGGTCCATCACGGCCAGCATCTCCAGCCCGGGGCCGTCCCCCACCGTGCCCCTGATCAGCAGGGACAGTACGTCCCGGGAAGAGCCGGCCGCGGTCGCGAAGGCGATCAGACGCAGTGTCATCTCCCAGCTGCGGGGTGAGGGCCAGGGGCCGCCTCGGCGCGTTTCGCTGCTGGGCAGTCGGTGCACGAGTGCCGGGCGTGCGGTGAGGAGCCCGCACACCGCGCGACGGGCGAGGTCCACGGCGTCCGGCAGGCGCTCCGGAGCGAGCGGTGGGAGTGCCGCCCGGGGCCACGTCCCGCCGAGGCCGCGCACCACGACCTCGTGGTCGTGCGTCCACTGAAGATGAACGAACCGGTTGGCCAAGGGCGGGCTCAGCTCCCAGCCGTCCGCTGCCGAGGACCGCGGATTGGCGGCGGCGACGATCCGGACCTCCGGCGGCAGTCGCAGGGCACCGATCCGCCGCTCGAGCACCAGGCGGAGCAGGGCGGCCTGCACGGCGGGAGGCGCGGTGGACAGCTCGTCCAGGAACAGCAACCCTCGGCCGGCCCGTACCAGTCGTACGGCCCAGTCCGGCGGGGCCATCGGGACTCCTTGCTCCGCGGGGTCGTCTCCGACGATGGGCAGGCCCGAGAAGTCGGATGGTTCGTGCACGCTGGCGATCACTGTCGTCAGCGGAAGGTCCAGGGCCTCGGCGAGCTGCGTCAGCGCCGCGGTCTTGCCGATCCCCGGCTCACCCCACAGGAGCACGGGCAGGTCGGCGGCCACGGCCAGGGTCAGGGCCTCGAGTTGGTTGTCCGGCCGCGGTTCGGTGGTCGTGTCACGCAGCAGGGCCAGCAGGTCACCGGCGACGTCGAGCTGGGAGGCCTGGGCGGCTGGGACGGAAGGCGTGGTGGTGGCAGCGAACTGGCTGTGCGTGGGCAAGTTTCATCACCTTTGGGTGTGTGGTGAGCCAAGTGGGTGCGGGGACGGAGGTCCCATGAGGCGGCGAGGCCGCGTGGCGCGGGTGCGGGTGCGGGGGGACGGATGTCCCTGGTCAGCGACGAGTCGCGCGGCGTGGGCGGGGGCCTGAGCGGTGGTTGTGCGGTTGGCGAGGGGCCGGGCCGACGCAGCCGGGTCCGGGTTCCGCCAGGCCGGCTCGGAACAGTCCGTGGAGGATTTGCCGCCGCGCGGCTGCCTCCAGTTCCTCCCGTAGAGCGCCGTTGCGCAGGAGTGCGTCGGGGCCGAGCAGACCTTCGACGACCGCCAGCGCGCCGGGGATGTCGCCGTGGTCCAGACGCTCGCGCACGCCGGTGAGGCACTCGGGACGACGATGCGCCTCGTCGATCGCCCGCAGGCAGGGAAGCGGAGTACCGGTCAGTGCGACCAGCAGTTCCTCCCGCCGGATCTCGGCGGGGTCGTGGTCCAGCGGGGCCAGTACGCCGTCGACCAGGCCGATCCGGTGCCGCGCGCCCCGGCAGTCCACGAGGCGCGGCTGTCCTGCCAGGTCCGGACGCGGGGAGGGGACGTTCGGCGAGTACTCCGGTACGAGTGCCGAGGCGACCAGCGGGTGCAGCCGGTCGGCGTCGATCGCACCGGCGCGGATCAGTTCCAGGTCGGGCAGCACCCAGGTCGCCGCGTCGGGCAGGACCGGCAGCGCGGAGGCGGCGCCATCCGTGGACGCGGCCGCGATCCGCATCGCGAGCGGCCCGGCCCCGTCCCGGCCGGCGACCAGGTCCAGGACCAGTGGATGTCGGTTCCCGAGCCGTACGGCGACGGGACCTGCCTGCCGCCGCTCGGCCCGGAGCAGAATCTCGCCCTCGGCCGCCCACCGGTCGACGGCGCAGCGGCGCCCCTGCGGCACGACCCCCCGAGGATCCGGATCCCTCGCGGAAACGGCATCGGAGGACTGCCGATCGGCCCCGGACCGGATCCGCAGCTCATCGGTTCTGCGCGTGTCCCACAGGTGGCGGTGCAGGTCGAGGCGGAACCGCCGGTTGGGGCGCGGATGTGGATGACGGCGGGCGTCGGCCTCGTAATGGGATCCGTCCCACAGGGCGAGGCTGATCCGCTGACCGGCGTCCGCCCACGCCGGCGGTGTCCGGGCAACGAGGTGGACCGGGCGTTTGCCGTCGGGCCCCGCAGCGCCGTACCGAGCCAGGGTGATCGTCAGACCCGGGCGCAGAAGTCCGTCGGGAGCGATCCTGGGCATGTGCCAGCGCAGCAGGTCAGGAGCCAGATGACGGAGATCGGCCCGGACTTGGGCCACGAGTTCCCGGCCATGGGTGCGGGCCACGGAACGCAGGTTGAGATCGACATCGATGCCCGCGGCGGCGCACGCCCCCGCCCAGTCGCCGGTACAACGGCGGGCGGTCGCAGTCTCGATCATGGACGGCGGCACGGCGAACTCGCGCACGCGCAGCCAGAGGGAAAGGCGGGAATCCCCATTCGCGGTTTGAGTGAGCATCAGCACTCACCTTGCGCGGACGGGACCCCCATTCTGTTAACGGAGTGAGTCATCATCGGGATGATCCTATCGCCCCGCTCTGCGATCCACCAGATTTTTCGGCGCTCTGCGGTCATTCCTCGGTCGCGCCCCTCCAGCGGCCGTACGGAGAAGCCGTGTTCAGCCCGGGGTGCGCCTCGCCGTGTTGACCATCGCGTACGGGAACCGCCGTCGCGCGGGGGACGGAACAGTCTGCGCCACTGACCAGCGTCAGGTGGCGAGGAGCTAGATCCAGAGGCGGCCGAGCCAGCGTCCTGTACCACCGACAGGCGTACGAACCCGTCGCCGTGGAATGTCGTGCACCGTAGGGCGGTTGTCCCCGATGAGCAAGCGCTGAGCATGTGCCGTCGAGAGGAACGCAGTGGCAGAGCCGTTTTCCGTACCCGTCGTCGTGCGCGGATACGAGACCGACACCCAGGGCCACCTCAACCAGGCCGTCTATCTCCAGTACGCCGAGCATGCCCGCTGGTCGCTGTTGCAAGAGGCCGGCATCCGGCAGGCGGACCTGCTGGAGAAGGGTCTGGGGCCGGTCGCTCTGGAAGTGACGGTGCGCTATCTGCGCGAGCTCCGGGCGGGCGACGAGGTGGAGGTGACGTGCGCCTTCATCTGGGGTGAGGGCAAGACCTTCCGTATCGAACAGACGATCCGCAAGGTCGATGGCACCGTGGCCGCCGAGGTGACCGGTGTCGGCGGACTGCTGGACCTGAAGGAGCGCAGAATGGTCGCGGAGCCGCGCGAGTACTTCCGCAAGCTGGCGGACGCCCCGGAGGTCTTCGGTCTCTGACCCGGGCTCGCCCGGCGTCGCTTTCTCGCCCCTGGATGACCGGCGGGCGACCGAGGCGCGGCGTCACGGCCCGTGGCCGTCCCGATGGCGGGGAGCGGAGCGCGGGGAGCGGCGCCCCTCTCCGGGGGCGCCGCTCCCTGCGCGACAGCGCTTCATCCTGCTGCGAGGGGTGCCTCGCGGCTCACCCCGCACCCGCAGGCGGTCAGTCCTTGAAGACGTCCTTGATCTTCTCCTTGGCCTGGCGGGCGTCGCCCTTGGCCTGCTCGCCGCGCCCCTCGGCTTCCATGCGCTCGTTGCCCACGGCGCGGCCGATGCTCTCCTTGGCCTTGCCCTTGGCCTGCTCGGCCTTCGACTGGGCCTTCTCCTCGGCGGACACAAAGATCACTCCTTCTGGCCGGTACGGCACCACTAGGTGTCGGAGACCGCCTTGCCGCTACGGTCCGGCCCAAACCCGGGGACTCGACGGTGGGACGGACACCGCCGGCCGGGAGTCTGCACAATCGGTACGTGACCGATGACGACGCATATCTCTGGCTCGAGGACGTTCAGGGTGAGGCCGCGCTGGCCTGGGTGGCCGAGCGGAACGCGGAGACCCGGGCGGAGCTGGTCTCCGATCCCGGTTTCGAGCGGCTGCGGGTGGACGTGCGTGAGGTGCTCGACGACGCCGACCGGATCCCGTACACCGTCCGCTACGGCCGCTTCCTCTACAACTACTGGCGGGACGCCGGCCGGCCCAAGGGGGTCTGGCGGCGTACGACGCTGGAGCAGTACCGCAAGGACGCCCCCGAGTGGGAGATGCTCCTCGATGTCGACGCCCTGGCGGAGGCGGAGGGAGAGAAGTGGGTGTGGGCCGGCGCCGCCGTGCGGTACCCGGACTACCGAAGGGCCCTGGTCAGCCTGTCGCGTGACGGCTCGGACGCGGTGGTGGTCAGGGAGTTCGATCTCGCGGCACGCGCGTTCGTCGAGGGCGGGTTCGAGGTCCCCGAGGCGAAGACCCGCATCAGCTGGATCGACGAGGACCGCGTCTTCGTCGGCACGGACACGGGACCGGACTCGCTCACCGCGTCCGGGTATCCGCGGACGGTCCGCCGGTGGCGGCGCGGTACGGCGCTGGAGGACGCGGAGCTCGTCTTCGAGGCCGATCACGGGGATGTGTCGGCCGATGGCTGGCGCAGCGAGACGCCCGGCTTCGAGCGGGACTTCGTCTCCCGTTCCCGGGACTTCTGGCACGACGAGCTGTTTCTGCTGGCCGACGACGACACGCTGGTGAAGATCGAGGTGCCGGACGACGCCGGCGCGTACGCCTGGCGGCAGTGGCTGATCGTCACGCCGAAGTCGCCCTGGCTGGGCCACCCGGCGGGCTCGCTCCTCGCCTTCGACTTCGACGCCTTCCTCGCCGGGGGCCGGGACGCGCAGGTGCTGTTCACGCCGGACGAGCACACCGCGCTGGTCGGGCACTCCTGGACCCGGCACCATCTGATCCTGACGACACTGGTCGATGTCTCCTCGCGCGTCGAGGTCCTCACCCCGGCCGCCGACGGCTGGACGCGGCGCGCGCTGGCGGAGGTGCCGCCGCTGTCCTCGGCGACCGTTACCGACACCGATCCGGATGTCTCCGACGAGTACTTCCTCGACGTGGACGGCTATCTGCAGCCCTCCACGCTCCACCGGGGGGAGATCGGGGCAGAGAGCGAGATCGTCAAGCGGGCCCCCGCGTACTTCGATGCCGCCGGTCTGTCGGTGCGGCGGTTCTTCGCCGTCTCACCGGACGGCACGCGGGTGCCGTACTTCGTCGTCGGCCCCGACCGCGCGAGCGGCCCTGGTCCGGCGCTGCTGTACGGGTACGGAGGCTTCAGGGTCTCCCTGACACCCTTCTACGGTCCGGTGACCGGCAGGGCGTGGCTCGCGCGCGGGGGCACGTACGTCGTCGCGAACATCCGCGGCGGTGGCGAGTACGGGCCGCGCTGGCACCAGGCCGCCCTCGGCGCGGACCGCACCCGCGCGTTCGAGGACTTCGCCGCCGTGGCGGCCGACCTCGTCGCCCGGCACATCACCACGCCCGCGCAGCTCGGGATCGCCGGCGGCAGCAACGGCGGTCTTCTGATGGGCGCGATGCTCGCCCGCTACCCGGAACTGTTCGCCGCCGTCGTCGCCAAGGTGCCGCTCCTGGACATGCTCCGCTTCCACAAGCTCCTCGCCGGGGCGTCCTGGGTCGGCGAGTACGGCGATCCCGACAGTGACGCCGACCTCTCCCACCTGCGGGCCATCTCTCCCTATCACCATCTGTCGGCCGACCCGGTGTATCCGCCCGTGCTCCTGATGACCTCCACCCGTGACGACCGCGTCCACCCCGGTCACGCCCGCAAGGCGGCGGCGCGCCTGCGCGAACTGGGCCATCGGGTGCTCTTCCACGAGAACACCGGCGGTGGTCACGGCGGTGCCACCGACAACGAACAGGCCGCCTTCAACCACGCGCTGGCGTACACGTTCCTGTGGAGACACCTCGGCACGCCGCCGTCGTGACGGAGGCCCAGGACACCGGGCGCGCCCCGGGGGCCCCGCCTGTCACTGACGGGCGTAGCGTCCGGGGGCGACGCCCACGACGCGGGTGAAGTGCCGGCTCAGATGGGACTGGTCGTAGAAGCCGGTCGCCGCCGCCACGTCGCCCGGCCGCCGGCCGTCGAGCAGCAGCCGGCGGGCGCGGTCCACCCGGCGGGCCATCAGGTACTGGTGCGGGGCGATGCCGAAGGCGGCGCTGAACGCCCGTACGAGGTGGGCGGGGTGGGCGTGCAGCAGCGTCGCGGCCTCGTTGAGGGACACGCCTTGGAGCAGCCGGCCGTCGAGGAGTTCTCGCAGGTCGCGGGCCACACCCCGGTCGGGGCGCGAGGGGCGGGGGACGAGCCTGGGGCGCAGATGGGTGCGCAGCCGTTCGCCGATCAGGGCGAGACGGCTCTCCGCCTCCAGTTCGTCTCCCCGGTCCGCGAGGGCCGTGTGCAGCTGTCCGACGCGTCGGCGCAGGACGGGATCGACCAGGTCTGGGCTGTCCACCGCTGGGCCGATGAAGCTCTCGTCCAGCTGGGTGAGGTCCAGGTAGAGCACCCGCTTGCGAAAGCCCTGCGGTGTGGCGGGCGAGCCGTTGTGCGGTACCTGCGGCGGGAGGAGGGACACCGTGTCCCGCGGGGTGCCGTGCTCGTGGCGGTTCAGTTCGTAACGGACCGCGCCGTCGTCGACGATCAGCAGGGTCCACGCGTCGTGGACGTGCATCGGGTAGGCGTGCTCGGTGAAGTGGGCGTGAAAGACCTCGACGACGCCCGCGACGCGAGGACGCCACGCGGAGATCTCCTGGCGGGCCACCATGCAAAGAACGTACAAGACGGTCCGGCGGGACGGACGGCAGTCTCGGATCATGACATCCGAGAGCACGCCCGTACGGTTCGACACGAAGATCGCTGTTCTGCTGCGCGAGGACCTGGAGCCCTGGCAGCGGCTGAATGTGACCGCGTTCCTGGTCAGCGGCTTCGGCTCGGCGCTTCCCGAGGTGATCGGCGAACCGTACGCCGATGCCGACGACACCCCTTACCTGCCGATGTTCCGCCAGCCCGTTCTGGTCTTCGAGGGTACGAAGGAGACGCTGACGCGCGCGCACGGCCAGGCCCTGTCGCGCTCGCTCCCCCGGTCGGTGTTCACGTCCGACCTGTTCGCCACGGGCAACGACCGGGACAACCGCGCGGCGGTGCGGGCTGTGCCGAGGGACCAGCTGGATGTGGTGGGGCTCGCCGTGTACGGGCCGCGCAACGCGGTGGACAAAGTCCTCAAGGGCGCCCGGATGCACCCCTGAGCCAAGCGGGACAGGGGTGGGCGACACTTGCCTCGGGCCCCCGGAGCTGAGCTCCGGGGGCCCGACGGTGTGGCTTCGGGTCAGGCGGGGGTGATGTTCTCCGCCTGCGGGCCCTTCTGGCCCTGGGTGATGTCGAAGGTCACCGCCTGGCCTTCCTGGAGCTCACGGTAGCCACTGGCGTTGATGTTCGAGTAGTGCGCGAAGACGTCCGGACCGCCGCCGTCCTGCGCGATAAAACCGAAGCCCTTTTCGGAGTTGAACCACTTCACGGTACCGCTGGCCATGCTCGTGCCTCTCAGTCGATATCGGGCACGCACCACGCGGACCCGGAGGTGATCGTCCTGGTCCCCGAGCACTGCACAGCAAAACGCCCGCGCCAAGGCGCGGGCAGGTACTGCGAACCACGACAGCTGGCAGCGACGCTACACGGAGAAACGGTCCACCACCAGAGAGCAATAAGCCCTGAACAGGGGGGTGATGTCCCCTCTGACCACATGAGGCATACGAACATACGCCCGGCTGTGCCGTGAGGTGCCAGGGGGCCCTGGAGGGAGTGGTGGTGCTGCCACCTGCACCCGGGGGTGCGGGGGTCGGGGGTGCCTCCGAGGGAGGAGGCACCCCCCGGACCGAGAGCTCGTTCCACGGAGGGCGAGACGAGCTGCCGCCGCGGGGCGCACCTGGGGCAAGGGGCGCGGTGCGGCGGACGCTTCGGTCCGCGACCGGTTGAATCGTGGTGACAGAACGGTTCAACCGGAAGTCGTGCGGTGCGGGGCCTCGGGCCGCGGCGGTCGGAGTGCGGTGTGCCGCGGGCGGCCGGGGCGCTTGACGCACCTAGCGCTTGCGGGCGACGCCTGCGTACTTCGAGTCCTCCAGATCGGTGATTCCACTGGAATCGCAGTACGGCATGGTCATCGCGCCGAATCTTCGGACGACGATGTCGGGCCGCCAGCGGTGGCATGTCGTGAGGCCGGGCTCGACGAGGTCGAGGCCGGTGAAGAAACGCTCGATCTCGGCGCGGCTGCGCAGCCGCAGTGGCCCGGTCTCGTTCGGGGAGTTGTAGGCGACGACGACGTTGCTCATGTCGCGGAAGTCCGCCGTGGGGTGAGATATCGAGACGTAACTGCCCGGCGCGAGCGCGTCGATGAAGGTGGCCACGGCGTCGTGGGGACGCGCCGCGTCGTCGACGAAGCACAGCACGTTGTTCAGGGCCAGCCCGACCGGGCGCGTCATGTCGAGCGTGTCCGTCACCTCCGGGGACGCCAGGACCGAGGACGGGTCGGTGAGATCCGCCTGGAGGAAGACGGTGCGTCCGCCCGGCGACCCCTGCATCAGGGCCTCGGCGCGCCGCGCGACGATGGTGTCGGAGTCGACGCACACGACCCGCGCCTCCGGCACGATGCGCTGGACGATCTGCGGCAGGTCGGGATCGATGGACGCGCCGCAGCCCAGGTCCAGGAACTGGGTGATACCGCGTTGGGCCATGAAGGTGGCGCTGCGTTCCATGAAATGGCGGGCCGCCCAGGTGGAGGCGGTGGCGTTGGGGTGGTTCCGCCTGATGTTCTCGGCGACCGCCTGGTCGACCGGATAGTGGTCCTTGCCGCCGAGCAGCGCGTTGTACACCCGCCCGGGGTGCGGGCGGGCGGTGTCTATGTGGATGGGGGTGAAGGTGCCGTGCTCCCCGGTCATGTCGCGCTCCCCCTCGTGGTTCCTGTCATCTCGCGCGAGCTCCCCGCGGCGTCTGCTTGTCCCATTACTCACTGACCCATAGTTCTTGCTCGATGCCGCGCAGAAGGGCCGGCGTGTCCCGTAGGGGGGCGGCGTAGCCCGCGCACATCGTGTCGAAGCCTTCCAGGTAGGCGCCCGTTCCCTTCTCCACGTACTGCCCGCCGTCCAGGCTGGTGCGGTAGACGATGTCGGGCAGTTCGGGCGCGGTGAAGCGGAAGAGATGGAACGGTCCGCCCTCCATCCCCGGGTAGACGCCGTGGCGGTGGGGCACTATCTGAAGCTTGATCCGTGGCCTCTGCGCCATGGAGACGAGGTACTCGATCTGACGCCTCATCACCTCGGGTCCGCCCACACAGCGGCGGACCGCGGTCTCGTCGAGAACCACCCACAGGGTGGGCCCACCGCCCTCCTCGGCGTCCGGTCGCGAGCGGTGACCGAACTCCGCGCCCAGGCAGTGTTTTTGCCGCTCTGCGACCAGTTCGAGGTGACGCTCGAGGAGACTCGCCCCGGCGCGGGGGAACTGGGCCTTCAGCAATGCGCGGGCGTACTCCTGCGTGCGGAGCAGCGTCGGCACGCTGTGGGGCTGGTAGGCCCGGATGAGACTGGCCCCGCTCTCCAGGCTGAGGAAGCGGTGCAGTGCCCGTGGCAGTACCTCGACGGGATAGGCCGTCCACCACTGGCGTCGCTTCGCCTGTTCGGTGTCGGCGAGGAAAGCCTTGATCTCGGACGCTGTTGCTCCGTACAGGCTCAGCAGTTTCTCGACCGTCGGAAGGCTCGGCTTGGCCTCGCCGAGCTCCCAGCGCCGCACGGAGTGGGGATGGACTCCCACGACACGAGCGGCTTCCGCCCGGCTCCGTCCCGCTTGTTCTCGCAGGTCGGCGAGGCGCTTCGCCAGGACGGACTGGGCCGCCGTCGTCGTGCTGCGCGGTGTTGCCACGGTCCCCCCTTCCGTCGCGTCAAGCGCCCGTCGTGGAGCGCCTGTTGATCCCCAGGTGTAATTTACACATCGCTCGTCGCATCTCGCATCCCGCGCCTCACATGGTGGACACGCGGGCGCCCAGGCGCCGGAGGAGAGTCCACACGTGCGCCCCAGGTCGCGACCACGGCGACCTGGGGCGTGATGTCCGTGCTGTACGGCTACCGGCGCCGCAGCCACCTCGGGCGCCGCGCCGCCGGCGCGGCCGCCGGCGCGGGGGTGGCCGCGCCGATGACGGGCGGGACCGTGGGCCGGGCCGGAACGACGGGGGCTCCCACGACCGCGAGTGCCCTGTCCTGGCGCTGAGGGGTGAAGCGTACGTCCAGGCGCGTCAGCCGACGCGACATCCACGAGCCCACCACGCGCAGGTCGGCCTCGTGGACGGCGAGCTCCAGGTCGGGGATGCGCGCCAGGAGCAGGTCGATCCCCGCGTCGGCGATGGCCCGGCCGATGTCCTGGCCGGGGCACTCGTGGGGCCCGGCGCCGAAGGCCAGGTGCGAACGGTTGCCGTGGACCGGCAGCGAGAGGTCGGGGCGGATGGCCGGGTCGACGTTGCCCGCGGCGAGGCCGAGCATCACCATGTCCCCCGCCCTGATCCGCTGACCGCCGAGCTGGGTGTCGCCCAGGGCCCACCGGGTCGGGACCACCGCGAGGGGCGGATGGTCCCACAGCACCTGCTCCAGCGCGTCGGGCAGGGTCATCTGGCCGCCTGACAGGCTGCCGCGGAAGCGGCGGTCGGTCAGGACCATCCGGAGCGTGTTGGTGATGAGGTTGACCGTGGGCTCCAGCGAGGCGACGAGCGCCAGCCTCAGGTGCTCGCGGACCTCCTCGTCGGTCAGACCGGACTCGTGGCTGATCAGCCAGCTGGCCAGGTCGTCGCCGGGCCGCTGCTTCTTGCGCTGGACCAGCTCGCGCATCACCTCGACGACGAGCCCGTTGCTCTCCAGAGCAGTTTCGCTGCCGCTGACCATGTCCGCGACCGCTCTGCCCAGGCCGAGCGCCTCCTCCTCGTGTATCCCGAACTGCTGGCAGATGACCAGGGCCGGAAGGGCGCGCGCGAAGTCGGCCACGAGATCGGTCTCGCCCTTGGACACGAAGCCGTCGATGAGGCGGGTCGCGTAGCGCGTGATGTAGCGGCGCAGCCCGTGCCGGTTGAAGCGCTCCAGGCTCTCGGTGATCGCGCTGCGCAGACGGGCGTGCTCCGCGCCGTCGGTCAGCGCCACCAGCGGCTGCCAGGCGGTGATGGGCAGCAGTGGCGAGTCCGAGGAGAGGGAACCCTCGTGCAGGGCCCGCCAGTTGCGCGAGTCGGAGGAGAACCGCGGAGAGCGCATGACCTCCAGGTTCTCCCGGTGGCCCAGGATCAGCCAGGCGGGCACGTCTCCGTAGAGCAGAACGGGGGCGACGGCTCCGTGTTCCTTGCGGAGCTGCTCGTACAGGGCGTACGGCTGGGCCTCGGCCTCGGGGCCGTAGAGCCGGCGCAGACCACGTGTGTCCTGGACGTGCGCTGGGCACCCCGGGGGCGGGGTGGTCGTGCCGGGCTGGTCTTGGTACGGGGTGGTCACGAGGCCTCCGGGACAGCGGCGTGGGAAGCGCTGGCGCCTCGACAGAGGGTGACGAGGTGACAGCGACGCGCCAGCATACTTCTGGCGTGCTCGACGCCGACGAGTGGCCCGGACTCAACCGTGTGAACCCTGCTACTACTTGGGTACTGATGATCTTGTCCGGCGCCGGTGGCCAGGGTGCCATCGCACGCGCGCGGGTCCGACGGCGGACTCGCGGCTGCCCGGCACGATCGGTGGCGCGCCCGCAGGGGTGCGCACACCCCCTGGAGAGAGGAACGAGAATGTCAGCTGGGTCGCGAACGGCCGGTCTCCGTGCCGTGCCCCGCCCGCCGGGTGCGGTACCACTGCTCGGTCATGCCTGGAGGCTGTGGCGCGACCCCTTCGGCTTCCTGCTGTCGCTGCGGCGGCACGGGGACCTGGTGCGCGTGGACCTCGGCACGATGCCCATGTACGTGGTCACCTCGCCGGAACTGGTCCACGAGGTGACTGTCCGTCAGGTGTCGAGCTTCGAGAAGGGGCGCCTCTTCGACCGCTTGAGACCGCTGGCGGGCAACGGCCTGGCGAACTCGGACGGCGAGCTGCACCGCAAGCACCGGCGGATGGTCGCGCCGATGTTCTCCAAGGACCGAATAGCGGGCTACTCCGCCACCATGAGCCGCAACGCGCAGAGCCTCGCCGACTCCTGGAAGCCGGGAGACGTCATCGACCTGGAACCCGCGATGGCGCGGTTCGCCGTGGAGACGCTGGCGGCGACCCTCTTCTCGACGGACATCGGGCAGCCCGCCGTGGAGGCCGTCCGCAAGCATCTGCCGGTTCTCCTGACGAACCTGCTGATACGGGCCGCGTCCCCCAAGTTCCTCGACCGGGTCCCGATCCGGGCGAACCGCGACTTCGACGCCGCGGCCGCCCGCTTGCGCGAGGTCATCGACGAGGTGGTGGCCACGGCGCGCGCGGCCGGGCACACCGACCGCGACGACCTGCTGTCCCTGCTGCTGGCCGCCGAGGACTCGGAGAGCGGTACGTCCCTGACCGACGTCGAGGTGAGGGACGAGCTGAGCACGATCCTCTTCGCCGGCGCCGAAACCACGGCCGCGACCCTCGCCTGGACGTTCCACGAGCTCGCCGCCCGCCCCGACATCGAGCAGAGCATCGTGGAGGAGATCCGGCGGGTCGTCGGCGACGGCCCTGTCACCATCGAGCACGTACCGCGGCTGGAGGGCATCCGGCGGGTGCTCGACGAAGTGATCCGGCTGCACGGGGTGACGCTGCTGATGCGCCGCACCACCAAGCCCGTGGAGCTGGCCGGCGTCAGCCTTCCCACCGGCACCGAGGTGGCCTTCAGCCTGTACGCGATGCACCGCGACCCGGACCTGTACGAGCACGCCGACCGTTTCGACCCCGACAGGTGGCTTCCCGAACGCCAGCGGTCCGGCCCGGGACGGAAGGCCTACATCCCGTTCGGCGCGGGCAACCGCAAGTGCATCGGCGATCTGTTCGTGTGGACCGAGGCCACCGTCGCGATAGCGACCGTACTCGCCCGCTGGAAGCTGGTGCCGGAGCCCGGCCACACCCCCAAGGAGGTGGCCTCCGCGGTGGCCCACGCCGATCGCATCCCGATGACGGTCGTGCCGCGCCTCTGATCTCTGACGCCCTGGTGTGCGGCCTCCTCCATCGGGGCCGTACTCCACCGGGACTGCCGCCAGGACCGCGGGCGCAGGCCAAGCCGCTCCCCCGGTTCCTCAAGCGGCTCTCGCCGGCCTCCGCCGAGCCGCTCGCGTCGTGCCCGCCCCGCGCGCGGGCGCATGCGGACGCTCCTCGGGCAGGACGTCCCACCACCACGCGACCGAGGCGATGTCCAGGGGCTCCTGGCTGTCGTCCGTCGGCGTGTCCCGGAACACCGTGGGAAGGCGGGCGGGGTTGTCCGGAGTGGTGTAGCGAATGGAACTGATGCCCCAGTCCTGCGACCCGCGGATGAAGGAGGCGAGGCCCGTCATGTACTGCCGCAGCTGCGGACTGCCCCGGTCCGCCAGATGCGCGGCCAGACGCATGAACAGCGTGAGCACGCGGTCCCGCTGGGCGATGGCCGTCGCGAGGGCTTCCTCCGGACCGGACCCCGTCTCCTCCTCCAGGACGCGCAGGACGTTGAGGTAGTAGCCGGTCCCCGACCGCTCCTTGTGGTGCGAGAGGATGTCGTTGTCCCAGGTGATGACGAAGGAGGCCATCTCCTCGGCGGCACGCACGGCGGTGTGATCCCGCTCCTGGGGCTGGAGTTCGTAGCCGTGCGCCATCTCCAGCATCGGGAAGACGACGGAAGTCGCCCCGTCGTACAGCCTCATGAGCGTGTAGTCGGTGAGGCTGGGCACGGTGCCGGCGCTTCGGTGCGACGCCTCCCAGACGACGGAGAAGAAGTACTCGCGCAAGGCGCCGATCCAGCGGGCGGCCTGGCCGGCGGTGCCGAATCGATTCACCCTTCTGCGCAGATCACGGAGTCCCGAGGCGAGCGGGTCGTCCGGGAGCAAGGGGGCCTCTGGGTTCTGCGCCACCCGCAGCAGCCGGTGAAGGGCTCCGGCGAGGTCTCCCGGGTGGTGCCCGAGGTCTCCCTCCTCGCAGTGTCCGTCATCCACGCCGAACAACCAGAGGACGAAGTCCGCGAGCAGGCTCACCACTTCCTGCCGCCCCTCGGGGAGGATGCGTGAGGAGAAAGTGCCGATGTCCTGTCTCACGAGCCGGCTGCGGAGCTCCTCCGAGCCGATGCGATGCGTTTCGGCCCAGGCGGCCGTCTGAACGTCAACTTCCGCGTGCCGGGGGTGAATCGCCGGGGGAATCGGCGAATAGAGCGGCGGTATCACGGGGACCACAGCGGGTCTGCCTCCTCGATCGCGGGTCATTACGGTTCTGCGCCGGCTCGGCGCCTCACCGGCATCACCCGTCCCTGCGCCTCAGTACGCGATCATGGCGTATCCCTGTGACCTGATCCAGTAGGACAATCCGGCGGCATTCCGACGGAACGTTCACCAACGGCGGGGCGGGTCTCGGATGGTGAGACCGCCCCCTGCTGCACGGGACCGAACGCTCGCTCCGCGCGACGGCATTGGTTGCCGAGCCTGTTGACGACTGATGACTTGGGGCGGCCTGTCGCCGCGCTCATGCCCGCCGTTTCCGCCCTCACCCGCACTCGACGATCAGGGCATTGGCAATCGCTGCCAGGCCGTCGCCGTGACCTATCCAGCCCAGCCCCTCCGGAGTCGCGGCGCCGAGGTAGACGGGAGCACCGAGGGCGGCCGCGAGAACCTTCTGGGCCTCCTTCCGGCGCGGTCCCAGTTTCGGGCGCTCCCCGATCAGCTGGACCGACACATTGCCGATGTCGAAACCGGCTTCCCGGACCAGTCCGGCTGTCTCGGCGAGCAGCAGCGTGGGAGCGGCCCCCTCCCACTCCGCCGTGGAGGTGTCGAAGTGGGCACCGAGGTCTCCGAGATCCGCCGCTGTCAGCAACGCGTTGCAGGCTGCATGAACCACCACGTCTCCGTCCGGCTCTCCCGCCAGCCCCGTCGGCTCGTCCGGCCAGTCCAATCCGGCGAGGCGCAACGGTCGGCCCGCCGCGAACGGATGGATGTCCACACCGGTCCCGATCCGGGGCAGTGAGAGGCGAGCGGGCGGAACGGCATCCGGCAGCGGCGGCATGGAACGCAGATCTCCTTCACAGCAGTTGGTGGAAGGTGGCCGACCCTAACGAACCGGCGGGCGCCATGGGCATCCGCGTCCTTTCGTCGTCGTCAGTCGCGGAGGCGAACCTGGCCGAGCCGGCTCACCATGGCCGGGTCGCGGTGGTCGAAGAACACCGAGGCACCGGTGTCGAGGGTGGCGATGGACGCCATCTGGTCGCCGGTGAGCCGGAAGTCGAAGACATCGAAGTTCTCCGCCATCCGGTCGGCCCGGACCGACTTGGGGATGACGACGACCTCGCGCTGGATGAGCCAGCGGAGCACGACCTGCGCCGTGGACTTGCCGTGCGCCTCGGCGATCTTGCTCAGCAGGGGGTGGGTGAAGAGGTTGTTCCTGCCCTCGGCGAACGGCCCCCATGACTCGATCTGCACGCCGCGCTCGTGCATGAGGTGCTGCTCGGCGACGCGCTGGAAGAACGGGTGGGTCTCGACCTGGTTCACCGCGGGGGTGACCTCGTTGTTGTCGATGAGGTCGACGAGCCGGTCGGGATAGAAGTTGGAGACGCCGATCGCCTTGACTCGGCCTTCGCGGTACAGGTCCTGCATGGCGCGCCACTGGCTGTAGACATCGCCGAAGGGCTGGTGCATCAGGTACAGGTCGACGTGGTCCAGGCCGAGCCTGCGCAGGGATTTGTCGAAGGCGCGCTTGGTGTTGTCCTCGCCGGGGTCCTGGATCCACAGCTTGGTGGTGACGAACAGCTCCTCGCGCGGGATGCCGGCCGCCCTGATCGCCCGGCCGACGGCCTCCTCGTTGCCGTAGGCAGCGGCGGTGTCGAGGAGCCGGTAGCCGGTGCCGAGGGCGTCGGTGACGGCCTGTTCGGTCTGCTCCGGCGGGATCTGATAGACGCCGAAGCCGAGGATCGGCATCTCGACGCCGTTGTTCAGGGTGACGTACCGCGAGGGACCGCCGTCGGCCGGCCTGGTGGGACTCACGAGTCTTCTCCGTTCTTCGAGCGCTTTGTCGGTGATCACTGTGCGTCCGGGGCGCGCGTCACTCACCCGCGACACACGGCGGGACCGGTCATGCCCCTCGGGCGGGGCAGGGGGCAGGCCACCACCCTGTCAGTCCTCTGACACCCGGGGACGCTCGTCACGCCGGCGGCATGACCATACGCAGTCCCCTCACCAGCGCGGAGTTGACCCCGTCCCCGATACTCCCCGTGGACAGGCTCGCGACATAGCTGCGATGAGCCGGCAACGGCGCCAGCCTTTCCCTGATGAAGGCGGCCCGCCGCCCGGTTTCCATCGGTGTGACCAGGCCCTCGGCCACGTGGGCGAAGTTTCCGGCCCAGCAGTCGAAGACGAAGGTGTCGTAGCGGCTCAGTCTCATGACGACGCAGCCCCATGCGAGGAGTTCCGGGACCCTCTTCCGCAGGATTTCCGGGTACTCGGTGAAATGGGCTCGCGGTTGCAGATGATGGATCAGGTGGTAGTTGTCGAAGAACGCCCAGTCCGTGCCCAGTACGGGAACGCGCACCGCCCGACCGGCGTGGGCGTCCTCCGGGCGGTCCGGACCGCCCGGCTGAGGCTTCCCGCCGGACGCGCCGGGATCGTCGCCGTCCCATCCCGCCACCAGGTGTTCCTCGGGAAGCCACAGAACCGTGCCGGCCTTCGGATGGCGGGGGTTGCGGGGATCGCTCAGACCGTGCCAGACGTACTGCGCCCTGGCGGTGTTGAGTCCGCGATAGAGGGCGGCGGCGATCAGCCAGTAGCCCAGGAGCCGGTCCGTGGCGACCAGGTATGCGACGGCGGACCAGTACGTGGCGATGCCGAGGAGCAGGCCGTGGCGTCGCGAGCCGCGACAGCGGCGGTGGAGGAGCACACCCCAGCCGGTCAGAAGGATGAAGCACGTCTTCAGGCCGAAGACGCAGAATTCGACGAGGCGTGTCCGGTCATAGGGCAGCGGGGAGTGGATGTCCTCCGGGCCCGCGTTCTCCGGGTGGTGGATCACCAGGTGCTCGGTGCCGTAGAACCTGGGAAGTGAACCGATCATCGGCCCCATGACCCAGTCCGACAGGGCGCGCCAGACCGACGTCAGAAAAGGGCGGTCGCGGAGGTTGAGCACCTGACAGTGCATGTCCCAGTGGAAATAGGCCTCGAAATCGACCCAGGCCGGCGCGAGGTACTTGGCCAGGAAGAGAACCCCGGCGAGGAAGCCCGGTGGCCCGGTCCCCGCTCCGACGGCAAGTCCCATCGCGATCAGCGGAAGGCAGTGCAGCAGCTGCACCCGGGCCAGGTGCTGGAGGCGCCGGTCCGCCGGGCGCAGGGGTGGAGCGCCCAGCGGGGAGTGGTCCGCCGGGAGCACCCACGGCTCGAACGCGGCTATGTACGACTCGCGGTGCAGGCATACGGAGTAGATCTCCGCGAGGGCGAGTGCGCCCAGCAGCCAGACGCCGACCACCAGGCATCCGAGGGCCGCCGCACCGGCGGAACGGGCGGCGAGCAGGTCGACGGTCGGCGGAAAGACCGCGTAGAGCGGTATCAGCGGTGATAATCGGGCGGCGATCCCCCGGGGGAGGAATTCTCTGATCCTTTCCGCGTGCCGCCCATAGGAGAACCGGTCGTAACGGCCTGTCAGTTCTATGAGGAGGAGCAGGGGAAAGGAAACCAGAACGCCGGTGCAGAGCACGGCGAGGCCTATCGGCTTCTTCATCGTTCGCTCCCCCTCGCTCGCGGTGCGCGCCTTCTTCAGCCTTCCAGCGGCACAGGCACGGGCGCGGGCGCAGGCAAACACCCCGGCGCCGACTGCCAGCTCTGCCCTTCCTCGCGGACCGCTGCTATGCGACCGGCCAGGACATGCGCCCCCGGTTCGGAGAACCAGCGCGCCTCCGTCGGGTCCCACCACCGATCGCCGACGCGCAGGACTTCGTGGTGGACCACGGACTCCCCGATCCACGGCGCGTGCAGCCCGGCGTCCGCCCAGGCCGCCTTCCAGTGCGCGGGGGCGAAGGGCGAGGGCGTGATCGCCGCCCGTCCGCGAGTGTGCGGGATTCCCGCGCGCGTCAGCAGTTCGGCCGCCAGGTCGGCGTGGACACCACAGTCCCCGGTGAGCTCTGCCGGCTCGGCCAGTTCGCACCAGTGCAGCGGCCACCGTACGGGCCCCCAGCCAACGCGTACGGGTACGGCCGCGAGCCGTGAGCCGATGTCCGGCCAGCGCTCGAAGCCTGTCAGGACGAGGTGCCGTGCCTCGCGGCAGCACGTCGCGTCATGGTGGGAGATCCGTGAGAGCCCGATCGCGTCCAGCCGGCGTCGGTCTTCGGCGCTGAAGGTCATGCGAACACCTCTCCTACGGCGCCTCGTCCGAAGGGGTAGGCCATGGCCACGTCATAGGCTCCGCACATACCGAAGGCGAGGAAATCCCCTTCGGCCAGCGAGCTCACGTCCACGTCCTCGGCGAGGACATCGCCCTCCATGCAGGAGCGTCCGAGTACCCGGCCTCTTCCCGGGCCGACCGGTGTCCAGACCTCGCCATCGAACCGGGAGACTGGGTGGGCTCGGTACCGGGCTTCGGGAATGTCGCCGAGGGCGGCGTCGACGACGACGTCCGCCGAGGCGCCGCGTCCCCTGACGAGAAGGACCCGGGTGAGGACGGCGGCTGCCGGCTGCGTCAGGAGTTTGCCCGGCTCGAGGACGAGCGTCGGAGCTGTCCCACGGAGGCAGTGCGGTCCGGCCGCCAGTACACGGTCCAGGGACGGGCGCACCGCGGCCAGGTCGTCCACGTGCCAGCCGCCGCCCAGGTCGACGACGGCGGGCGGGGCGCCGAGCCGGTCGCTGAGGGGTTCGGCGAAACCGAGCGCCGCTGCCGCCTCGCGCTGCCAGCGTTCCGGCCCGACGACGCTTTCGGCGTGGTGGAAGTGCACACCCCAGTCGGCGCCGAGCCTGGCGCGCAACTCGGCCACGAGTCCCGCCGCCTTCCGGAGATCCCGGCTTCGTTCGAAGGTGATCCCGAAGCGGCTCGGCACACCCGGCGGCGCGACACGTACCCCGACGACGTCGGCGGACAGCGTGAAGCCTCGGTCCATGGAGCGCAGGAGCTGTTCGAGCTCGTCGGTCGAGTCGGCGAAGAACGCCCAGCAGCGCACTTCTTCGCGGGGCGGCCACCACTTCGCGGGTCCGTTGAGGATGGACCGCGCGGGGTCGAAGCCGCCGGCGGTGGCCGCGTCCAGCTCGTCCAGCGTGATGGCCTCGGCGATCAGTCCGAGGCGCGCCGCGCGGGCCAGCAGGTCCGGGTGGGGGCAGGTCTTGACGCTGTGCGCCAGGACGAGGTCGGGCAGCCCTCTCAGCTGTTCCTGGAGTGCCGTGACCTGCTGGTCGAAGAGCGTCGCGAGGATCCGGCGACGGGGCGTCGACCAGACGGGCGACGGTGTGGGGAGCAGGGCCTCGTAGGCGCGTGCCGCGTCCGCGGCCTCCGGGGTGGTGCCACGCGACGAACCCTGCGGGACCCTGGAGGCCCCAGAGGTTGCGGAGGGCCCAGAGACCCTCGATGTCCCAGAGACCTCGGAGCTCACACGGACCTCGGAGCTCCCGCAGACGCCCCAGAACGGTCCGCCCTTCGTCGTCGCGGCCTCCTCGGCACTGCCGGTCCTCCGCCCGAGACTCCGCATCCCCGACGGGTGCTTGGTGGCCGGAGCGATGCCGCCGGAGGGCCCCCACGGGTACGAGGCCAGGCCGAGGCCGGGTGACACGGCGATCTCCTCGACCACCCTGGTGAACCCGCTGTTCAGTGAACGGTCCCTGGGCCGTGCGCGCTGCGTCACCAGCGCCGCGGGCAGGTTGGCGCCGCAGATGCTCGCGCCGTGGATCCATGCGGGGAACCGTGGATTGATCTCCATCAGCGTCAGCTCGCCGGTCCACGAGCGGATCAGCTCCAGTTCGCCTCCGCCGGTCCACGCGACATCCGCCACATGGTCACGCAGGCTCTTCCACAGGTCGTCCGGTAACTCGGCGATCTCTCCCGACCATGTCTTGCCCTCCGCGGTGAGGACCGCCTTCGTCATCAGGACCGCGTCGAGCAGCTCCCCCTCGTAGGCGCTGAACGCGATACCGCACTCCTGGCCCGGGACGTGTGCTTCGAGATGCCAGTCCCCTCCCCACTCCTCCTTGATGAACTCCCCGGCGGCGAGCGCCTCGTCCGCTGTCCGCGCCCGGAAGGCCTCGTAGTGCTGCCCCTTCACCCACACTCCGTGGGGCGCGTGGCGGACAAAGCGTTCCGTGTGGTCCCAGTCGGTGGCCGTGACGAAGGCAGGGACCGGGAGTCCGAGTGCTTCCGCGAGCGCGAGGGGTGGCTTCACCACATGCTCGATGGCTTGCTTGGCCGGCGCCAGGATGCGTTCATGCCGTCCGAAGTTCTCGGCGAGGAGCCGGACCTCCGGGTCCAGGGTGGGGAGGAGGTAGGTACCGGCTGCGGCCAGCAGTTCCGAGATCTGGTCGAGCCATGCGTTCAGATGCACTTCGTCCCAGCTGGGAAGGAGTACGACATCGTCGAGCACGGAGGCGTGCAGGCCCGAACTCGCCGCCGAGTAGTCGAGGCCGATGACCCGGAGATCCGGATCGGCCAGCTTCAGGGAGTGCGCGACGCCCAGACCCGGCGATGGGTTCGGCCCGCTGTGCATGCCGCTGACGACGATCGTGGTGGCCCGCATGTGTGTAGTCCCCCGAAGTCTTCGATGTGCGGCGGGAGTTGTATGCCCCCGGATGAGAATGCTGTCGAGTCTGTACGCCGGTGTCCGGCTTCAGCACCGATTCGGGTCGAAGTCGCACAACTGTGTACGGCACACTGCGCACTTTGGATCGCACCGCGTACGCACACCCGGCGGGACGCAGGACCGCGCTACCGGGTGCCGGCGCGGGCTGCGCCCAGGGTGGGGTAGTCGGTGTAGCCCTCCGCCCCGCCCACATACATCAGGTGCTTGTCGCGCACGGCGTTGAGCGGGGCGTCGACGCGGAGTCGTTCGACCAGGTCGGGGTTGGCGAGGAAGGAGCGGCCGAGGGAGATCAGGTCGGCGCCGGCGGCCAGGAGCCGCTCACCCGCCGCCTTGCCGCCGTCGGCCGGCAGAGGTCCTCCCCAGCCCAGCACCGGGTTGGCGATCAGCGTGCCGGGCCATGCCTTGCGGATCTCCTGGAAGAGGAGGTGGTCGGGGTCGGCGAAGACGACGTGCAGGTAGGCCGGTCCGATGTCGGCGAGCGCGGCGACGAGCGCCGGGTAGATGTCCTCGGTGTCGCCCTCGTCCATGCCGTTGACGGTGATCCCGGGGGCGATGCGCACACCCACCCGGTCGGGGCCGATCGCCTCGGCGACGGCCCGGACCACCTCCACGGTGAACCGGATGCGGTGCTCGACCGGGCCGCCGTAGGCGTCGGTGCGCCGGTTGGTGCCCTGCCCCAGGAACTGGTGGAGCAGATAGCCGTTGGCCGAGTGCACCTCCACCCCCTCGAAGCCCGCCTCGACGGCCCGGCGTGCGGCGGCCGCGAAGTCCGCCACGGTGGACCGGATGTCCTCGACGGTCATCTCGCGCGGCACCACGGACGGCTGGTGCCCGCCGGGGGTGTGGACCGTGTCCGGAAGTGCGATCGGCGACGGGGCGACGGGCGTGAGTCCGCTGTTGTCGGGGTGGCCGACGCGGCCGCCGTGCTGCAGTTGGAGGAACATCCGTCCTCCTTCGGCGCGTACCGCGTCCGTGACGCGGCGCCAGCCCGCGACGTGGGCGTCGGCGTGGAGGGCGGGGATGTTGGCGTAGGTCTGGCCCACGGCGTTGGGGGTGGCGGCCTCGGCGATGATCAGGCCCGCCGAGGCGCGCTGGGCGTAGTAGGTGGCCATGATCGGCTGCGGGACGCCGTCGGCGCCGGCCCGGTTGCGGGTCATCGGTGCCATCACCAGACGGTTGGGCAGTCGCAGGTCACCGAGGCGGGTGGGCTCGAAGAGGCGGGAGTTGTCCGCTGTGTTCGTCATGTTCCGACGGTAGAAGCTGACATCAGTGTCAGGTTCAAGTGGTGACGGCCCGGCGATCCCGGGGAACCCGCCCGCCTCCGGGAGCGGCAGCGCAGGTGCTGGAGCGGCACGACGGCTCCCGGCACCCCTGCGATCAGGCGGGGCTCTCCTTGATGAACCGGCGCAGTTGGTCGGCGAGTGCGGTCGGGTTGTCGAGGGGCACCAGCGTTCCCGCGTCTGGAATCTCGATGTACCGCCCCTGCGGCAGCAGTTCGGCGAGCCGGCGGCCGGTCGACGCCGGCATCATCCGGTCCCGCGCACCCCAGGCCACCAGCGCCGGCCGGTCGAAACCGCGAAGCCGCTCGGCAGCCCGCACATAGGTGTCCTTCCGCGTGGAGCGAAGGAAGCGGGAAAGGTCGCGGCGGATCGCCCGGTCGGTGAGCAGCGGACGGTACCAGCGGCGGACCAGCTCGTACGGGATGCCGCGCGCGGTCATACCGCCCAGTGAACTGCCCATCGAGGCGAGGAAGGGCAGGCGGAAGGACTGGAGCAGGAGGAAGAGGCCTCCCGGGATCCGGCTCGCGGCCAGCAGGGTGCGGCCCTGGACGCCCGGAGGGTAGTTCTCGAGCGCCTCGCAGGAGGTCAGGACGAGCCGGGCAACGCGCTCGTCGCCCGCCGCCGCCAGCAGCTGCGCCGTGCCGGCGTCGTTCTGCACCAGGGTGACCCCGCGCAGGTCCAGTCGCTCCAGGAATTCGGCAACCAGGTCGGCCACTCCCTGGGCCGACAGATCCGCGTCGGGCCGCATGGGACGGCGGTGGCTGCCGAGCGGCAGGACGGGGATCACCACGCGGAAGTCGTCGCGCAGCTCCGCCAGGACCGCGTCCCAGACGGATTCGTCGAAGGCGAGCCCATGGAGGAGGACCACCGTTTCACGCGTACCGCTCTGCCCGGCGGAGCCCCCGTCCGCTCGGGTGTCGGCTTGTGTGTCGGTGAACTCGATGGTTCCCGCGTTCAGTTCGATCTCTGGCATGGCGTGACCCCCGGCTCTGGATAGACCGATCTAGTGAGAGACTACCCGGCATGAGGACCACGGGGGACACAAGACAGCGGATCGTGGCGGCGGCCACCGAGCTCTTTCGCCGACAGGGCTACGCGGCCACGGGAATGAAGCAGATCGTCGCGGCGGCCGGGGCGCCGTACGGCTCGGCGTACCACTTCTTTCCCGGCGGCAAGGCGCAGCTGGGCGAGGAGGTCGTCCGTACGTCCGGTGCGGCCTATCTGGATCTGATCGGCGCCCTGTTCGCCGACCCGTCGGCGGATCCGGTCGCCGCCACCGTCGCCGCTTTCGAGGGGGCCGCCGAGACGCTGCGGGCGCTGGACTTCACCGATCCGTGCCCGATCGCGACCGTGTCCCTGGAGGTCGCGAGTACGCACGAAGGGCTGCGCCGGGCCACGGCCGACGTCTTCTCCTCGTGGACGGCGGCGCTGGCCGCCTTCTACACCGCGGCCGGTATCGCCCCGAACACCGCGCGGGACACGGCGACTTCGGTGATCGCCCTGCTGGAGGGGGCGTTCATGCTGGCCCGCGCGGCGCACGACACGGGACCGGTCCTCGCCGCCGCCCGGGCCGCCGGCGCCATCGTCCGCGACGCCCTGCCGCCGGGCGCCCGCCGGACCCCTGCCGCCCGTTGAGTCAGCCCGCCGTGGCCCGGGGTGTGGTGAGGGCGTCGGGCAGTCCGGGAAGACGCCGGGGGCTGTGGGGCCACGTCCTGCCACTGACGCTCCGCCGCGTACGCCTCGTGGCGGTCGGCGGCGACGGCGGCGGGCGGCCGCCCCTCCCTCGACGCGGCCATCGCTTCCGGCCGCTGAACTCGGACGACAGCCAGGGCCGCCCTGCGCCGCGTGGCGGTCACTTCTCGAAAGTACGTCATGCGCTGCCGAACGATCTTCGCGGCTCACGATCACGCTGGGGAGCACGCCCCTGGCGGGCCCCGGCCCGGCCGTCGTCGAGTGCCCTTCCAACCCTTGCGCGTCGCCCCGGCCAAGACAAGGGATTCCCCTCTTCCTCCGTGAGTCACGTCTCTGACATCTTGCGTTCGCCCCCTACACATTCGGCCCCGGCGGCCCGACCGGCTGCCGGGACTCGGAGGACGCATTGATACGTCACAGATTCAACCGGTTCCGTGCCCCCGCGGTCGCCCTCGTCACCCTGGGCGCCACGCTGGCTCTCGGAACTCCCGCCCTGGCCGCCGCGAACGCACCGCAGGCACCCGCGGCGGCCTGGGCCGCGGGGACGCGCGCCCACCTCGTGATCACCGCACCCGCTGACACCGCCTCGGTGCGCGCGGCCGTGGCCGGCAACGGCGGTTCGGTCTTCGCCTCGTACGACGCGATCGGTGTCATCGTCGCGCACTCCGCCTCGGCCGGATTCGCCTCCGCCATGCGTGGCGTCCCCGGGGTGCAGCAGGTCGGCGCGACGCGTACCTCGGACGTCCCGGCGGACGCGTACAACCCGGCGCTGCCGACGAACCCGACCCAGTCGGCGACGACGCTGACCGAGAGCCTGCGCTGGGACATGACCCAGATCAAGGCCGACCAGGCCTGGGCCGTGACCACCGGCTCGTCGTCGGTCAAGGTCGGCGTGCTCGACACGGGCGTGGACGACCAGCACCAGGACATCGCCCCGAACTTCAACGCCGCGGACTCCGTGTCCTGCGCCTACGGCAAGGCGGACACCCGCGCCGGCGCCTGGCGGGACGTCGGCACGCACGGCACGCACGTCGCCGGCACGATCGCGGCCGCCAAGAACGGCAAGGGCGTCGTCGGTGTCGCGCCGGGAGTCAAGCTCTCCTCGGTCCGCATCGCCGAGCCGGGCAGCAGCCTGTTCTTCGCGGAGAACACGATCTGCGGCTTCATGTGGGCCGGTGACCACGGGTTCAAGGTCACCAACAACAGCTACTACACCGACCCGTGGCAGTTCAACTGCCCCGACAACGTCGACCAGGCCGCCATCATCGAGGGCGTCAGGCGCGCCCAGGAGTACGCCGAGAACCACGGTTCGCTCCAGGTCGCCGCCGCCGGAAACTCCAACCTCGACCTGGCGAACAAGACGGTCGACACGGAGAGCCCGAACGACTCCACACCGGTCACCCGCACGATCACCAACGCCTGCCTCGACATCCCGACCGAGCTGCCGGGAGTCGTGACCGTCGCCGCGATGGGCAAGGGCAATGTGAAGGCGTCGTACTCCAACTACGGCAACGGCGTCATCGACATCGCCGCCCCGGGCGGCGACGGCGCCTCCGGTGTCTACTCGACGCTGCCGGGCGGCAAGTACGGCAACATGAACGGTACGTCGATGGCCTCCCCGCACGTGACGGGTGTCGCCGCGCTGCTGGCGAGCGCCAACCCGACCGCCACCCCGGCCGATCTCCGCTCGAAGCTGGGCGTCCAGGCCACCGACACCGCCTGCCCCTCGGACAGCCGGTGCACGGGCACGACCTCCAAGAACGGCTTCTTCGGTGAGGGTCAGACCGACGCACTGAAGGCGGTCGGCGGGACGACTCCTCCCTCCGGCCCGTACTTCGAGACCACGACGGACGCCACGATCGCGGACAACGCGACCGTCGACAGCCCGCTCACCGTCTCCGGCGTGGCCGGCAACGCGCCGGCCACTCTCAAGGTGGGCGTGGACATCAAGCACACCTACCGCGGTGACCTGGTCGTCTCCCTGGTCGCCCCGGACGGCACGGTGTACCTCCTGGAGGACTTCGCCGACAACGACGGCACGGACAACGTGGCCAAGACCTACACGGTCAACGCGTCCGCCGAAGTCGCCAACGGCATCTGGAAGCTCCGCGTCCGCGACATCGCGTCGCAGGACACCGGCAGGATCGACGCCTGGAACCTGACCTTCTGACCGCCACCCCCCACACCGTTGCGCGTCCCGCACTCCGGGGCGCGCAACGGTGCTTTTTCGTCTCCGCACGGCGCGCGCGCCGAACGCCCGGGGCCGGCCGATCCCGCGGGGCAACCCATTCGGGGGACGCTGCGGCTAGGCGTCGTACGCAGGGGGGAGCTTCACCTCGATGAGGGCCTGCCCAGCGGGCCCGGTTGACCAGAACCGTGATCGTCGAGGCCGGGAGCCGCTGTGTCCGTGTCCACGTCCATGTCCTCCGTCCCACTGCGTCCGGTCCCGGGGCCGCGCGGTCTTCCTGTGCTCGGGAACCTGCACGCGTTCGGCAAGGACCCCCTGGCGTTTCTGACGCGTCTGCGCGACGACTTCGGTGACGCCGTGACCTGGTCCCTGGGCCCGAGGCGCAGCATGTTCCTCTCCCATCCCCAGCACATCGCCGAGTTCCTGGCGGCCCGCGAACGGACCTTCGACATCCTGGAGATCGGGTGGGCCTTCCGGCAGATCACCGGGAACAGCGTCATCCTCAGCAAGGGCGCCGACTGGCGACGCAAGCGGTCCCTGGTCCAGCCCACCGTCCGCCCGCGTCAGGTCCGCGCCTACGCGGCCACCATGGTCGACTGCGCGTCGACGGCCGCCCGCGGGTGGCGGGACGGCGAGCGGATCGAGGTGCACGAGCAGATGGCGCTCATCACCCAGCGGGTCGTCCTGCGGACGCTGTTCGGGAACGACCTGGGGGACCAGACGCGCGCGCTGGCTGACGCGATGGCGGTGGGCGGCCATGCCGTCGGCGCCGAACTGCGGGGCATCGGCCTCTTCCTGCCCGGCTGGGTGCGCACCCCCGAGCGCCTTCGCCTCCTGAGGGCAGTGGCCACGATCGACAGCGAGGTGCACCGGCTCATCGCCGGGCGGCAGGGCTCCGCCGCCGACGGCGAGGACCGCGACGACCTGTTGAGCAGGCTTCTCGCGGCACGCGACGAGGACGGGCGGCCCCTGACGGCCAGGGAGGTCCGCGACGAGGCGGTGACTCTGTGGGCCGCCGGCCACGAGACGACCTCGACCGCCCTGACGTGGACGTGGTACCTGCTGTCCGCGTCGCCCGGGGCGCGGGCGCGGCTCGACCTCGAACTGGACCGGGTCCTGGGCGGCCGGGCGCCGACCATCGACGACTACGACGACCTGGTCTGGACCCAACAGGTCGTCAAAGAGGCCATGAGGCTCTTCCCGCCCGCCTGGCTCATCGGGGCGTCGGCCCGGCAGGGCGCCACTCTCGCCGGCACCCCCGTCCCCGCCGGAACCATCGTCTGGTGCAGCCCGTTCACCACGCACCGCGACCCTCGCTGGTTCCCCTCGCCCGACGACTTCCGTCCGGAACGCTGGGACGCCGACGCGCCCGACGCCGTACCCGACCATGCCTGGTACCCCTTCGGCGGAGGCCAGCGGACCTGTCTGGGAGCCCGGTTCGCACAGGTGGAAGCCGCCCTGCTGCTCGCCACGCTCGCCCAGCGCGACCACCTCGACATCCCCGCCACGGCGACGGCCCCACGGGTCGGTCTGCTCCTGCAGCCCGCGACGCCCTTGGTGGCCACCGTGCGCAGACGGCCGTCGGTGCCTCGCTGAGCGGGCGGCGCTCGCGTGTCGCACCGTGCGCACCCTCCGCGCGTGATGCGCGGCTGACGGATGGGAGACGCAGGTCACATCCGTCCATGTCACAGGGCGTCGGGCTACCCCGTCTCAGGGGATGTAGGCACTGACGACCACGGAGGAGCACACCATGGACGCGCGACTGAACTACTTCGCCGGCCCGACCACGGGCGAGATCATCAAGCACTTCATGGCGGCGGGCAAGGCACTGAAGAACTCACCGCTGCCGGCCGCGACGCAGGAGCTGGTGGCGCTGCGCGTGAGCCAGATCAACGGCTGCGCCATCTGCATCGACATGCACACCAAGGACGCCGCCGCCGCCGGTGAGAGCTCGGTGCGACTGAACCTGGTGGCGGCGTGGCGGGAGGCCACGGTCTACACCGAGGCCGAGCGTGCCGCACTGGAGCTGGCGGAGCAGGGGACCCGGATCGCGGACGGGGCCGGCGGAGTCGGTGACGAGGTGTGGGCGCGTGCCGCCAAGCACTACGACGAGGAGCAGCTCACCGCCCTGGTGTCCCTGATCGCCATCATGAACGCCTTCAACCGGATGAACGTCATCACCCAGCAGCCGGCCGGTGACTACGAGCCCGGGCAGTTCCACTGAGCTCCACGAGCCGGGGACGGGGCACGGGCAACTGGCCCGTGCCCGGCTGCGGGCCAACGGACCCCGGGTTCGGAGGAGTTACTCTGACCTGCCGGTGGCCCGGCCGATCACAAGGAGCTTCCCGCGCCGGAGAGTACGGCCAGGTGGGAGGCCTTCAGGGGGAGGAGAGCCGGCGTGAGCAAGGTTGAGGACTTCGAGGAGCTGAGACCGCTGCTGTTCTCGATCGCCTACCGGATTCTGGGCAGCGTGAGTGAGGCCGAGGACGCGGTGCAGGAGACGTGGCTGCGCTTCGACGGCTCGGCGACCCGGCCCACGTCGACCAAGGCCTTTCTGTCGGCCACCGTCACACGGATCTCGATCGATGTGCTGCGTTCCGCGCGGGTGCGGCGGGAGGAGTACGTCGGGCCGTGGTTCCCCGAGCCGCTGCTGAGCGATCCTTACCAGGATCCGGCACGGGCCACGGAGTTGGCCGACTCGGTGTCGATGGCGGCGCTGCTGCTGCTCGAGCGGCTCAGCCCGCTGGAGCGGTCGGTGTTCGTGCTGAGGGAGGTGTTCGCCTTCGGGTTCGACGAGGTCGCCGCCTCGGTGGGGCGTTCGGAGGCGGCGTGCCGACAGCTGTTGGTGCGGGCTCGGCGGCACATGGAGGCCGGGCGGCCGCGGTTCGAGGCGGACCGTCAGGAGCGGCAGGAGCTGGCGAGGCGGTTCTTCGACGCACTGAAGGACGGCGATGTGGGCGGGCTGCGGAGTCTGTTGTCCGCCGACGTGCAACTGGCCGGTGACGGCGGCGGCAGGGCCCCGCAGCTGGCCAAGGCCGTCATGGGCGCGGACAACGTGGCCCGGGTGCTGGGCGCGGTCTTCCCCTGGCTGATCCGGATCGGCGTGACCCTCGAGCCGCACGAGGTCAACGGCCGGCCCGGCGCGATCTCCCGCGACCGGGACGGCAAGATCCTGCACACCATGGTTCTCGAGGTGCTCGACGGACAGATCCAGACCATCCGAGCGGTGAACAATCCCGACAAGCTCGGCCACCTCGGACCGGTCGCCGACGCCTGGGCGATCGATCGGGAGGTGAAGCGGGCGCGCCGGCAGCCGAACTGACCTCGGCTGTGGTGCGGGCCGGCTCGATCACCGGCACATCATGTCCCTGCGGGGGCCGCCCCCGGCCGGACCGCCGGGACATGGCCCGCACCGCATCCGTCGCCATCGACGCGGCCGTGGTGCCCGGAACGCCCGTACGACCGCCGCCCGTACGACAGCTCGCGGGGCGGGCGCGGTCACGCCACCACGGGGGACGAACCGAGCATCCGGGACAGCATGACCGTGCCCGCGACGACGGCGACCACGGCCGCGTGCGCGTGGTCCGCGAACGCCCGCCCCACGTCCTCGGTGACCGGCTCGCTGTCCCGTGGGGTCAGCCCGTCCGCGTGCTGGACGGCCGCGAGACGGTTCCAGGCCTCGGCGCCGCAAACGGGATCCCCGATGGACGCGTCCACGATCAGCAGTTCTCCGACGAGGTCCAACTGGCCGACCTCCAGCCAAATGGCCACCCACGCCGGCAGCCAGTCGCGGAGATAGTCCCGCATCGGATCCGGTACGGCCTCGGGCCTGGCGCCCCAGTCGGTCAGGTGGAAGACGGTGTGGGTGATGTCGTAGCCCGTGCTCCAGTCGATGGCCCAGGGCTCCGGCGTGGCCCCGACCCAGGTGCCCGCGACGAGCGCGGCCCAGTCCGGCTCGGGGCCGAGGCCCGCCACCCTGCGGGCGTTGGCCACCGCGAGTCTGCGATTGGGGATCAGGTCCACGGCGTGCGGGCCGTGCAGGGCGCTGTACGAGTCGAGCAGGTCGTCCAAGGGCCGGTGGCGGTATCCGGCCCGGGCGAAGTGGGCGTACATCTCGAGCGGATCGGTGAGCATCATGTAGCGCAGTTGCCGCTCGTACAGCAGGTTGCCGTCGTGCAGTTGGTGCCAGCAGAACTCGATCAGCGCGCGGGCCGCCTCGATGTCGCTCGATCCGGCGACGCCGTCGCGCAGGACCAGCGAGGCGGCGAGCGCGGTCTCGCCGAGCGGCTTGTAGGCGCTGTTGGGGTCCGCGAGGTCGACGGTGACGTCCGGCGGAAGGTTGCCGTGCCCCTGTTCGTGCAGGTTGTGCAACCAGTGCAGGGCGCGTGAGGACCACCGCTGGGCGGTCGCCAGAAGTGCGGTGTCGGTCATCGGTCTCCTTCGCCGGCAGCCGTGGGACCAGTTCCGGTGGGGCGGGCCTGGCCATGTACGGCGAGCACTACCGCCGCCCGCCGGTGGGTGGCCGTCCTGCGGGCGGCGCCGTGGGTGGGAGGCCGACCCGCGCCGCGAGCCGCCCGGTGGCCCCGGCGTCGTCCGCGAGGCGCGGGAACGCGCCGTACGCCTCGGTCACCAACCGCTCCATGCAGGGATCGATCGGCCCGGGGCGGAGGAGCCGCGGCGCGGAGGGATCGGGCCCGCGGGCAGCGGGGCTTCGCTGATGGGCGCCTCCCCCTCGGCCGGCTGAACGCTCGAAGACGCCTCTCCGGACGGAGACGCGAGAGGCTCCGCGGTCGGGGTCACCTGGGTGAGCATGGGATCTCCTCGCCGAGCGCGGCGCCGCGCGGACAGACTGCGGACAGACTGCGGACAGGCTTACGAATGCCGATGAATCGTTGCATTCGGAGCAGGCCGGTAGGCGCATCGACCTGTACGACGCGCCGGTCGACCCGCCGCGCGGGGGACGCGGCGGGTCGACCGGGAGAGGAGAGGACGGAAAAAGGGGCGCCGGCCGTGGCGTGGTGAGCCGGCCGGGGTCATGACTTGGCACCGGCGCAGGAAGGAGACGCCCGAGCGGGACACGGATCCGCGGGTCGTCGTCGTTGACTCGCGGGTCGTCGTCGTCGTTCGCACACACGAGCCCTGCCGGGCAGGGCGTCGAAGTCGCCGTCCGGTGCGTCGAGTTCGGTGCGGGCCGCTGCCCGCTATCCGCCGGACCTCAGAGCCGCCAGGCCCGCTCCCAGTTCCTCCCGGTTCATGACCGGCGCGTAGAGAACCTTGGCGCCGAGCTCCAGGAAGAACGGTTCGGAGATGGCCGGCATCCGCGACGTTTCCTCCAGATCGAAGAAGATGTACGCGGTACGGCAGCCCTCCTCGGTGGTGAAGTAGGCGGCCTCTGGGCGCATGGCCTCGAGGGCGGACTCCATCGTCTTCTGCAGCGTGCCGTTCCTGATGGCTTGGTTGGACGTCGGCGTGTCGAACTGGACCTTCATCAACATCCGCATTGGGTCACCCCTTCCCCACCGGGCGGGCACACCTCTTCCGGCACGCCGGAAACACCCGGCCGCCTCTCTCACCAGGGTCCCGCTGTTCCAGGGTGGCGGCAAGGCGTGGGCGCGGGGGCCGGAGCGCGCCGGGGCCGTCAGCCGCCGACGTGGATACCGGGACGGCGTTCCGGGTCGGGCTCCTGTTTCCGGATGATCTCTCGGGTGACGGGCGCCGTGTCGCCGCGGCCCAGCAGGAAGTAGCGGAACATGTGACGCAGGGGGCTGCCTTCCGCCCAGGCGAAGTAGCAGTGGGGCAGGACCCCGGTGGTGTTGCGCAGGGCGAGAAGGATCGCGGCGATGGCGTTCGGCGCCGCCGGGGCCTCGGCGCGCAGGATCCGGTGTCCGTCGACCTCGACACCGTGGACGACGAGGGTTTCGCTGAAGTCGGACGGGTCGACCACGTCGATTTCGAGGAACAGTACGTCGGCGGGCCCGGGCACCGGGTTGTTCCCGCGCTGTTCGCGCTCCTTGCCCGCGTACTCGGCGCCGTCACCGGCCTGGCGGCGGTTGGCGATGATGTTGATCGCGTTGTCGTGGGCGAGGGTGTCGGTGATGAAGCGGCGAACGGCCGGGTCGAAGACGATGCGGTCGGCGCGCAGTTCGGTGGTCCGCGCGACCCGGGAGATGAGGGAGACCACGATGATGCCCGCGATGAACATTCCGGAGATGGTCATGCCGTCGGGCTTGTCGACGACGTTGGCCACCAGGGCGTAGAGCAGGACCGCGGTGAGGACCGCGAACCCCGCCGTGGTCGCGCGCTGCCGTCGGCGCAGAGCCGAGATGGTGACGGCGAAGGCGCCGGACACCATCATGGCGAGGATCCCGGTGGCGTAGGCACCGGCCTGGGCGTTGACGTCGGCGTCGAAGGCGAAGGTGATGATCACGCACAGGGCGGTGTAGACCAGGACGACAGGGCGTACCGCTCGTCCCCATTCCGGCGCCATGCCGTAGTCGGGCAGGTAGCGGGGGACGATGTTGACGAGCCCTGCCATGGCCGAGGCGCCCGCGAACCAGAGAATCAGGATGGTGCTGATGTCGTAGGCGGTGCCGAACGCCTCCCCCACCTTCTCGTGAGCCAGCCAGGCGAGGGCCCGGCCGTTGGCCGCGCCGCCCGGCTCGAACTCCTTGTGGGGGATGAGAACGGTCGTGACGAAGCTGGCGGCCAGCAGATAGACGCTCATGATGGCCGCGGCGGAGGTCAGCAGTTTGCGGGTGTTGCGGATCCGGGCTCGCAGCCGCTCTTCGTCGTTCGCGCCGTCGGCGGCTATCAGGGGCATCATGCTCACCCCTGTCTCGAAACCCGACAAACCCAGCACCAGCAGGGGGAACGCCAGCAGGGCGGGCCCCGCCAGATCGCCGAGGCCTCCTCCGCCGTCGAGGAGCGAGCCCGTCCACGCCGACCAGGCACCCGGTGTGGTGATCACCTCCGTCACGCCGACGGCGATGGTCACCGCGTTGAGCAGCAGGAAGACCGCGACCAGAGGGATGGCGACGCTGACCGCTTCGCTGAACCCGAGCAGGAACACACCGCCGAGCACGAGCAGCAGGGCGATGGTGATGGCGACTTCGTGGCCGTGCAACGCGTGGGGGAAGTAGGGGTTCTCGACGACGTGCACCGAGGCGTCCGCCGCGGAGAGGGTGATCGTGATGATCCACGACGTGGCCACGAAACCGAGGAGGACGAGCACGAACAACTTGCCCCACCAGAAGGGCAGCAGGTCCGCCAGCATGGCCACCGACCCCGCGCCGTGCGGGCTCTCGCGGGCCACCCTCCGGTACATCGGCAGCATGCCCAGCAGGGTCAGCGCCACGATCAGCAGCGTCGCCAGCGGGGAGACCGCCCCCGCCGCGAGGGCGGCGATCGCGGGCACGTAGGCGAGGCTGGAGAAGTAGTCCACCCCCGTCAGGCACATCACCTTCCACCAGGCGTGCGGCTCGGTGTGCCCCCCGCCGGCGGCGGGCCCGACCGGCTGTACGCGGTGGCGCAGCAGCCAGCGCGCCAGGCTTCCGCTCGGCTGGTCCGGCATGGCCGGGCTCTCCACCACTTCCGGCACTGCCAGATCGCTCGTGTCCTTCATGTCCCCCATCAATCCTTCCGACTCCGCCCTGCGCACAAGCCCCGACAGTCATCACGCCGCACGGCACTCGTGCGGCACGGTGACTCAGTATCGGGGTGGCCCGTGGCGCCGCCTCATGCGGGGCGGGGACGGGCCATCCGCGCGCCCTGGGCTTGTGCCCCGAAGGTGGGCGTCCACCCGTCGGCCGGGCGTGCGAACGGGCGCCCGAGCGGTGGGCGCGGGCGCTGGAGCAGGGAAAATTCAAGGGCGATGGAGGGATGACCGGCACCGGCCTCCTGGAGACCGGTGACGCTGTCAGCTGCCGAGTCGCGTACGCAGCAGCTGCTTTCCGAGCTCGGCGCCCTTACGGCTGTCGGCCTGGGCTTTGCGGAACAGCTCCACGATCTCGGTGTCGTTGTCGCGCTCCGCGTCCTTGATGTACGTCTCCATCCGCAGCGCGTTGCTCAGGCACGCCTCGATGTACCAGATCAGGTTGTAGTGCTTGTCCTTCGTGCCCGTGATCCCGCCGGTCTCGCTGCTGCTCATGCGTGTGTTCCTTCCTCCGTGCTCGGACATGTCTGCGTACTGGAGGGCGGCGAACGAACGGCCCGCCGGCCGCCGGCTCCCGTTGCGGCCCCGGCGGCAAGCAGACCGTAACCACCGGCCCACGGCGTCGCGGGACCACCGCCAGCGAGGGGAGCGCGGTTCACACCAACGGCTGTACGACCCGCCCGGGGGGACGCTCGGCCCGGCCCGCAGCAGATGGGGCGGCCGGCGAGCGGATCCCGGAGCGGGCCCTGCCCCGCTCCCCGGGAACACGCGCGGACTACCGTGCTGCCATGGACACCGAAGCCACGACAACGTTTCCGCCCCACCCGCTCAGAGGCGTCCGGGCGCTGTTCGTCCGTCAGGCGGGGTGCCCTTCCGACTTCGCGGACGTCACCGTGGACTTCGAGCCCTGGGAGGAAGGGGTCTCGTTCGAGACCGCCGAAACGGCGGCCGTCAAGGGCTACTCCTCCGAGGAGCTGGCCGAGCTGCACGCGGCGGTGGAGACGGGAGTGCGTGAGGAGCTGGCCGAGCTCGGCGCTCGTACCACCCTCGCGGTGGCCGTCGTCCTGCGGAGCGTCCGTATCCACGAAGTGGACTCCCACCCGCGCGCGTTCCGCACGGCAGGACGCGTGGCGGTCCGCAACGCCGTTGCCAGGGTCGACGGTCCGCCATCCATGGCGGACCGAGTCCGGGCCGCGGGCGCGGCGAGTGCCCGCGGGGGCCGCGGCCCGGGAGTCGGGCAGGGCGTGGCCCCGTGACGGGTGGGAGCAATGAGCCTGCCGGGCGGCTACGGCGTACTGACCCGGAGGTTGTCGGGGACGGGCGGAACCAGGAGGTCCCGCCACTCGCCAGGAGGGGTGTCAGGAAGGTCGACATGTACGTTGGGCGACTTCGCCCGGGCCGTGACGGTCACGCCTACCTCCAGCAGCCCCGCTGCCTGCCCAACGCCGTACGACGGCACACCTGCACTCCAGGCCACGGCGCTCACGGGGTCGCGAAGAGGCGGCCGTAGCCGGTGATGTCATCGGCGGTGGTGCGGGTCGCGCGCAGAGCCGCCCAGAGGAGGGCCTGGTTGGCCGTGAGGACGGGGCGGCCCAGGGCGGCCTCGAGTCGGTCGATCACGCCGACGGCCCGGAACCCGTTGCCTCCGATGACGACCGCGTCGGCCTCGTCCGGGATGTGCGTGGACACCCAGTCGTACAACCCCTGTGGGGTGATGAGCTTCTGGTCGCTCGGGAGACCACAGGGGGCGGCGAAAGGGACGTCGAATCCGGCGTCCTCGTAGTACGCCCGCCCGAGGTCGTTGAGTGTGCTGTCGAACCACGGCGGGTCGACGAGACAGGGGCGGCCGACGCCCAGGGCGCGCAGCGCCTCGACCGTCGCCGCGCAGGTGGCGACCACCGGCAGGCCGCGGGCGCGGTCCGCGAGCCGGGCGAGCATCGACGTCTCACCGCGCGCGCCGATGACGTACGCGGAACTGGTGAACGCGTAGGCGATCGCGGCCACGGGCGCATCCGCGAGGCGCTCGGTGGCCTCGTCGACGTGCGGCGGCTCGGCGAACGCCCCCACGGGGCCGAGGGCGACCGTCGGGTCCATCACGCCGCCCTGCCGCATCGCGCTGAACGGCACCCGGGCGGCGTGCAGGCCGATGCCGGGCGGGGCCATCGCGCGCAGCTCAGACTCGGGGCCGACGTCGGCCTGGGGGGTGAGGATGCCCAGTCGGACACGTACGTCCCAACCGTCGGGTCGCCACATCGGTCTCGCTCCTCTCCGGCGGCAGGGGCCCCACCTCAGGGGCGGCCTTCGGTGCCGGGGTAGGCCCTGTCGTCGGGTGACGTGCCCTCGGACTCGGACGGCCGCGAGGGCTCCGCGGCCTTGTCGGAGTCGGGCGGGGACTTCCGCTCCTGCTTCCGGCGGGCCCGGCGCTTCTCCTCCTCGAGCTCCTTGCGGACTTCTTCGGGCTTCTCTCCGAGCTGGTTCACGACTGGCTCCGTCTCCTGGTCGCACGTCGCGGTCGCCGCCAGATTCACACAGCCCGTCCCCTCCCGCACTCCGGGCGGGGCGGTGCCCAGGGCCTGACGGTGCCGCTTGTCGATCTCGGCGAGAAGCAGGTTGGGATCGCACATCGTCGCGCAGGCCGCGCTCAGGCAATCTTTTCCAGGCACGGCCCTATGAACCGATAGGTCCCCTCGCTACCCTCCGCGCATGATTTCCACGGTTGTCTGGGGTACCGGCAACGTCGGCCGCTTGGCCATCCGTGCCGTAGAGGCCCATCCGGCGCTCGGACTCTCTTCCGTCATCGTCCACGACCCCGACAAGGTCGGACGCGACGCGGGCGCGCTCGGCGGGCTCGACCGTGACCTGGGCGTCGCGGCGACCGACGACATCGAGGCCGTGCTGGCCCGCGGCCCGCGCGCCGTGGTGTACGCGGCGTCCGGCGACGTCCGGCCCGACGAGGCCCTCACCGACATCACCCGCGCTATCCGGGCCGGAGCGGTGGTCGTCACGCCCTCGATGTACGCGCTCTACGACCACCGGAGCGCCCCGCCGGAGTTCCGGGAGCCGGTACTGGCCGCCATCGCGGAGGGCGGCGGCTCGCTGTTCGTCTCCGGCGTCGACCCCGGCTGGGGCAACGACGTACTGCCGTTGCTGATCAGCGGGCTGGGCTCCCGGGTGGACGCGATCCGCTGCCAGGAGATCTTCGACTACTCCACGTACGACCAGGAGGAGTCGGTTCGCGACCTGGTCGGCATGGGCCGGCCGATGGACTTCGAGCCGCTGATGCTCGCGCCGTCCGTGCCCACCATGGTGTGGGGCGGGCAGATACGTCTGATGGCCAGGGCCCTGGGCGTCGAACTCGACGAGATCCGGGAGACCATGGAGCGGCGCGCGCTCGACGCCACCGTGAGCACGCGGACGATGGGCGAGTTCCGGGCCGGAACCCAGGGAGCGGTGCGCTTCGAGGTGCAGGGGATCGTCGAGGGGGAACCCCGGCTCGTCATCGAGCACGTCACCCGCATCCACTCCTCCTGTGCCCCTGACTGGCCCGCGCCGCCCGACGGTGACGGGGCCCACCGTGTGATCGTCGAGGGCCGCCCGCGCATCGTGGTCACGGTCGAGGCCACCGACGAGGGCGAGAACCGCTCGGCCGGCGGCAACGCCACGGCCGTGGGCCGCCTGGTGGGTGCCGTGGACTGGCTCGTCGACGCGAAGCCCGGCCTCTATGACGCGCTGGATGTCCCGCTGCGGCCCGCAGTCGGCAAACTCGGAAGGAAGCAGCCATGAAGATCGACATCCCCGAGGGGGAGGACGCGATCCCGTACGTGTGGGGCGACATGGTGCCCGGCATCGGGATGGCCGCCGCGAACTTCTCGCTGGCGGTGTACGCCCATACGACCCTGGGGCTCCGTGAGTTCGAGGCGGCGAGGCTGCGGATCGCGCAGATCAACGGATGCACCTTCTGCCTCGACTGGCGGACCGAGCGGGACGGGGAGAAGGTCGAGGAGGAGTTCGCCGACGCGGTGACCGAGTGGCGCACCACGGACGCGTTCGACGACCGGACCCGGCTTGCGGCGGAGTACGCGGAACGGTACGCCCTGGACCACCATGGGCTCGACGACGAGTTCTGGGCCAGGATGACGGCGCACTACAGCCAGGTGCAGATCGTGGAGCTGAGTATGAGCATCGGTTCATGGCTGGCGTTCGGCCGGCTCAACCATGTGCTGGGCCTCGACACCGTGTGCGTACTGCCGGGGCGCTGAGGCGGTCCGGGGCCGCCGCCGGTGCGTTCGGCCGGCCCCGGGTGTCGGGCTCGCCCTGCGGGAGACGGGGTGGTCAGGTCTCCGCCTGGCGGGCCGTGCCGGCCCTCGCTAGAGGTCGGTGGCGATGATCTTCTCGATGTTGCGTTCGGCGAGTGCCGTGATGGTGACGAACGGGTTGACGCTGGTGTTGCCGGGGATCAGCGAGCCGTCGATGGCGTAGAGGCCCGGGTGGCCGTGGAGGCGGCCGTAGTTGTCGGTGGCCCTGCCGAGGACCGCGCCGCCGAGGGGGTGGTAGGTGAGGTGGTCGCCCCAGATCTTGTTGGTGCCGAAGAGGTCGGTCCGGTAGATCGTCCCTTCCTTGGCGTTGATCTTGTCGAAGATGGTCTTGGCCATGTCGATCGACGGCTGCTTCCACGCCGTCTGCCAGTTCAGGTCGATCCTGCCCGCGGCGGCGTTCCAGGAGAACGCGGCGCGGTGGGGGTTCTTGGTGATCGACAGATAGAACGAGGCGTAGGTCTCGATCCCGGTGGGCAGCGGTGCGACCTCGGCGAAGGCGCCGCCGGCGGCCCAGTTGTCGATGCCGCCGCAGGGGATGGAGGCCTGGACCTTGCCGGTCGGGTCCCACATGTGGTTGGCGCGGCCGCACATGACGTTGCCGTTGTCGCCCCAGCCCTGGCCGATCTCGTCGCTGAGCCGGGGCAGCGCGCCCGTGGCCTTGAGTCTCACCAGGAGTTTGCTGGTGCCGACGCTGCCGGCCGCGAAGAACACCCTGTCCGCGGTCACCGTCTTGGTGGCCGTGACACCGCCGGTGGTGTTGATCTGCTCGATGAGGACCGTGTAGCCGCCGCCGGACGCCGGGGAGACCGAAGTGACCTTGTGCAGGGGCGAGATGGTGACCCTGCCGGTGGCCCTCGCCTGAGCGAGGTAGGTCTTCTGCAGGGACTTCTTGCCGTAGTTGTTGCCGTACAGGATCTCGCCGTCGACCGCGGACTTCGGGACCGCTCCGGCCGCCTCCTGCTTCATGTAGTCCCAGTCGTACACGTCCGGTACGAAAACGAAAGGGAACCCCGAGCGCTGGGCGTGCTTGCGGCCGACGCGGGCGAACTGGTAGCAGTCCACGGTGTCGAACCACCCCGGGTCGATGAGGCCGACCCCCAGTCCGCTGTTGGCGCGCGGATAATAGGTGCTGTACATCTCGTCGGCGTTCACCGACGGGAGGATGGCGCCGAAGTTCTCCCGTCTCGGGGTGACGGCCATGCCGCCGTTCACCAGCGAGCCGCCGCCGACGCCGCGGCCCTGGTAGACGATGATGCCGCCCATCTCCTCGGCGTCGAGGATCCCGGTGTAGCGGGGGATGTCCTTGTCGATCGGGAAGCCGAGGAAGTTGCTGAGGGGCTGTTTGGTCCTGGTGCGGAGCCAGTAGGACCGCTGGTCCGGCTTGGTGGTGTTGGCGAAGATCTTGCCGTCCGCGCCCGGGGTGTCCCAGGCCATGCCCATCTCGATCATGTGCACGTCGACGCCGGCCTGCGCGAGACGCAGGGCGGCGACGGAACCGCCGTATCCGGTGCCGATGACGAGGGCGGGGACATGTGCCCCCGGGGTGATGGGGCCGGTCGCCGTGACGGCCCTGGCGTCGGCCGCGGTGGTGTGGCCCGCGAGAACGGCGGCGCCAATAATAGAACTTGTTCCTGTGATGAATCCACGACGTGAGACGCCCTTGGATTCGCGTTCTCTCCTGGGAGTTGCGTCCATGTGACCTTCCTCACTCTTGACGGAGTGAGAACTGGTTCTACTGTTGCTTGCTTGTTAAGTCACTAGATACCTCTAGGTAACTTGAGGCTGACGCCCACGGGTTCGCACCTACGGCACCTCGCGGCGCACGAGCGCCCGGGCGAAGGGCTCGCCCGTCCTGCGTGCGTACGTCATCCGCTCGCGCACCTCGTGCAGGGTGCGCGGCCGGTATCCCGGTCCGCCGCAGCAGCTCTTGTGGAATCGCACACCCGCGTTCAGCAGCACGGACAGGGTCCGCCAGGCGGCGGTGTCCCTGCGCCGGGGCGCGGCGAAGGCCGATCCCACATGGATGAGCGGCTTCGCGCAGCGGGGGCAGATCCGGTCGTGATCGCCGGCGTAGGGCTGCTTGTAGGAGGCACGGCACGGCAGGCAGACGTACGAGGTCTTGGCGGGAGGCATGTGGTCAGCGTAAGGATCGATGCGTCTGACCTCGACGGAATTTCCTCAGCGGCGTGGACCGCGGGCCGGTGAGGAGCGCGCGGCTCCCGGCGGTCTGGGGTCACGGCCGGCAAGGAGTCCCGGTGCGGGGCGGCGGTGTGTCAGGTGATCAGGGCCGGGGAGGTCGCGGACGCGACGGCCTTCCGTGGTGCGCCGCCGCCGTCCGCCGGGACCGACCACAGATCGGACCCGAAGTCGCCGGGGAGGGCGTAGAGGACGGTGTCGCCGGTCAGCCACAGGAGCTGGTCGTCCACGCTTCGCCGCTCGGCGAGCGGGGTCTCCCGGCCGGTGCGCAGGTCCAGGACGTGCAGGCGCCAGGGGGCTGCGAAGGAGGCCCCGGCGACGCGCTTCTTGAAGGCGACGCGCGTGCCGTCCGGGGACAGGGACGGGCACTCCACGTTGTCACGGAGGACGCGCAGGGTGCGCCGGGCCAGGTCGCCCTGGACGAGGTGGGTGCGGCCTCCCGTGGCAAGGGTCGCGTAGAAGCGGTTGTCGTCGGCGGCGAAGGTGACACCCCAGACGTTGTGGTCGGCCGCGTCGTGGCGGCGGCCGTCCTTGAGGACGGTGAAGCGTTCGAGGTCGGGGTGGAGCGTGCCGGTGCGCGTGTCGTAGAGGGCGGTGCGGGTGGAGAACGCGCCACCGGCGTACGTGTCCCCGCTGACGAAGACGGTCCAGGCGACCAGTCGTCCGCTGGGCGAGACCCGGGCCCGGGTGGGCGTCCCCGGCACCGGGAAGGCGCGCAGTGGCTGGAGCCGGGCGTCCAGCAGGGCGGCTTCGTGGCCGGGGACCACTCCCCCGGTGGCCCGCAGACAGATGGCCGTACCCGCGGCGGCGTGGAAGCGCAGACAGCGCTGGGGCGCGGACGTGCGGGGCGCCTGACCGGCGGGCGGGACCGCGGACGGTATCGAGGAGATGTGATCGCGCTGGGCGCCCCAGGCGAGATTGCGGAAGAGCAGGCGCCCGTGCTGGTGCAGTGTCACCGCGCCGGACCGCGCGACCGGATCGCCGGGCCTGGCCCGCTCGCCCTGGGCGGCCCGGTCCGCGGCCCGTCCGATGGCGACGGCGGCGACCGCGGCGAGCAGCGCGGCGGCGACGGCGAGAACGAGCAGCCTGGTGCGCGGGCTCGGGTCACGGGGGGTCATGGACGGCTCCGTCCGTGGAGGGCGGCGGCCACCGGCAGGGCGAGGGCCAGGGCGACGGCGGCAGCGGTCAGGGCGCCGTGGGGTCCGAGGTACATCCAGCCGGCGCCGAAGAGCAGCGAGCCCAGGAGGCGGGCGAGTGCTCCGGCCGTCTGCACCAGCCCCAGGCCGGTGGCCTTGAGCCGCGGGGGCAGTAGCGGGCCCGCGGCGGCCATCAGGACGCCGTCGGTCGCCGCGTAGAACGCGCCGAGGAGAACCAGTACGCACACGGTGACCGCCACTCCGCCGCCGCCGGGGACGAGCAGGGCTCCGTAAGCGGCGAGAAGTGCGCCGTGGCCTGCGAGGAAGACCCGGCCCCGGCCGATCCGGTCGGCCAGCCGGCCGAGCGGCACGGCCAGCAGCAGGAAGCCGGTGGCGGCTCCGACCGGCAGGAGCGGGAAGTACACGGCGGGCAGGTCCAGTCGGCGCTGGAGCAGCAGATAGAGGAACGAGTCGCTCACGGTCACCACGCCGAGGAGCGCGGCGATCAGGCACAGCCGGGGCAGCCCGGGGGTGCGGGCGAGGGTGCGCAGCGCGCCGGGGCGCCGCCGCTCCCGCGGGCGCTCGACCGGCTCGGCGCGGGGGTCGCGTACGAAGAGGACGAGCACCATGACGCCGAGTGCCGCGGCGCAGAAGCCGACCACGAACACGGCGTCGTAGCCGTCGTGCGCGGCCCACAGCACGGCGAAGGCGGCCAGCGGACCGAGGAGGGCCCCCGCGGTGTCCATCGCCCGGTGCACACCGAAGGCCCGGCCCTGTTCCCCGGGCGCGCAGGACAGCGAGATGAGCGCGTCGCGCGGCGCGGTCCGCAGCCCTTTGCCGGTGCGGTCGGCGGCGAGGACGGCGCCGATCGACCAGGGGGCCGTGGCCGCGAGCAGGGCCAGTTTGCATGCGGCGGACAGCGCGTAGCCGGCGACGGCGACGAGTTTGCGGCGCTGGGCGCGGTCGGCGAGATGGCCGCCGACCAGCCGGGAAAGGACGGTGGCGCCCTGGTAGAGGCCGTCGAGCGCGCCGAAGGCGAGCGGGGACATGCCGAGACCGACGACGAGGTAGAGCGGCAGGACGGCGGTGACCATCTCGGCGGAGACGTCCGTGAAGAGACTGACCGTGCCGAGCGCGAGGACATTGCCGGCGACCGCGCGACGGGTCCTGGTACGAGAGGCGCCGCGCGGCGGGCGTGGCCGGGTGCGGCGCACGCCCGCCGTGCTGTCGGCGGCCCGGCTTGCCGACAAGTACACGGACTCTCCCTTCCGTTGGCCGCGCGGGGCCGGTCAGAACCAGTTGATGGTGAGGGGGAAGGTGGTGCTTGCGGTGGCTGTGGTGGAGTCGGTGGCTGTGGCGGTGATCTGGAGGGTTCCGGTCTGCCAGGGCTTGCCGGTGATCTTTCCGGTGGTGCTGTCGATGGAGAGGCCGAAGGGGAGGCCGGTGGCGCTGTACTTCAGCGGGGCTTTTCCGCCGGTCGCGGTGAGCTGGATCGTGCAGCTCTGGTTGAACTTGCACGTCTGGCTGCCGGGGTTGGTCAAGCTCAGGTCACCGCCCGGCGGAGTGGTGCCGTCCCCGAACACCTCGCCGATGGGAGTGGCGCTCGCCGCGTTGCCCGCGTGGCCGGTGCCGAAGAGGTCCTCGAAGGTGCGCAGCAGGTTGTAGTGGTTGTACGCCGAGGTGTACTTGCCCTGCTTGACCTTGGCTCCGGAGAACACGGTCGCGATCTGGTTGGAGCCGAGGAAGTTGTCCTCGTCCCAGGTGAGGACGAGCAGGCTGTTGTTGGCCTTGGCCCACTGGGCGTAGGCGTCGAGGTTGTTCCTGGTCCAGGTGTCGCCGGTGCTGACCGAGCACGAGTGCATGTCGTTGCACTGGTTCGGGACGACGAACGACAGATGCGGCAGCTGGCCGAAGTCGCTCTTGGGGAACTGCGTCCACGTCTTGCCGGTGGTGAGGGGCACGTTCTTGAACGCGAACCAGGGGTTGTGCTTCTGCGCGTACTGTCCGTTGGTACAGGCGGTGGAACCCTCGCTCGGCAGGTCCTCGTTGTACGTGGCGAAGGTCTTGCCGGCGGCGATGAGTTCCTGTCCGAGGTTGGCCGCGCTCATCGACTGAGGGGTGTAGCAGCCGTCTCCGGTGATGCCCTGGGTGGCGCCGGAGAAGAGGTTGAAGTAGTTCGGCTGGCTGGGGTGGGTCAGCGCCTTCATACCGGTCAGGCTCGCGCCGGCGTTCGCCAGCTGGTTGATGTAGGGCGCGTTGGCGCTGCCGATGATCTCGCCGTACTGCTTGTTCTCGAAGACGACGACGACCACGTGGTCATAGGTGGGCAGCGCGAGGGGCGAGGGCGCCTGGGCGGCGGCCTGGGAGTCGGCCGCGCCCATGGTGGCGACCAGGCAGAGCGTGCTGAAGATGCCGGCGGCCATGGCCCGTCGGCGCCTGCCGCGACCGGCGCCCGCGGCAGGGCCCGAGGTGCGGCCACCGAGGCGGCCCCCGATGAGATCTCGCAGGCGGCTCCTGGTGTGCTCCGGCAGGCGGACCGGCATCCGGTCAGGCAGGGCTCTGAGTGTCATGCGTTGTTCCCTCCTTGTCATTCCTCGCGGCGGGCCGCGCCCGCCACGGTGATGTTCACGAGGCGCGGGACGAGCCGTCCGCCGCCGCGGAACTCCTCCGCCAGGGCGGTCCGTACGCTTGCCGGACGGTCGTGCGGCAGCAGCACCAGGGCGCTGCGTTCCGGCTGACGCCCGGGCCACCAGGCGGCCGTCGCCCCCGCGCACCGGGCGATGTCCGCCGCGCGCCGGATGTCGCCGGGGCCGGTCTGCGCGCCCCGGGTGACCAGCAGCATCAGCCGCGCGCCGTACTCGGCCGGGTCGAAGCGGATACGGCGTGGCGTGCCGTCGCCCACCACCAGCGCCTGGCCCGGGCGGGCGAAAAGGGCGGCCTGGCGCAGCGCTTCGTCGCCGGTGGGTGCGGCCGCCCGGGCGAGGGCGAGCAGCCGGCCGCGCGGCGGACGTGCCCTGGCGCGCCGGGTGTGCGAGGGGGCCGGCCCACCGCCCCCGGCGTGCAGGTCGGCGACCGCGAGTGCCACGGCGCACTCCAGCGGCTCCGCGCTCGACAGCCCGGCGGCGTCCGTCAGCGTGGAGTGGATGTGAAGGTCGATTCCGCCGCGTCCGTACCCGGTACGCGCCAGGGTGCGCAGCAGGGCGTAGGTGCGGGCGGCCCAGGCGGGGTGGGGCGGTGGAGGCCCGGTGAGCGGGAGTTCGCAGCTCTGTGCGGGGTGGGCGAGGGAGCTGAGGCGGACGAGACCGTCGTCGCGCGGCGCGGCGGCCGCGGCCACGGGCCAGTCGGCGGCGGCGACCAGATGCGGGGATCCGAGGTGGAAGGCGTGCGGGGCGCTCCACACCGTGGCCGGGGGGCGGTCGTGGGCCGACTCGAGTGCGTAGGCGACGAGCCGGAAGAGCGGGTCGGCGGTGTGGCGGCGGGCGATGTCCAACATGTGCTCACCCCTTTTCCGTGCCGAGGGGTGTCCGGCGGGCCAGCACGCGGTAGGCGTTGCCGCCGTCGGTGGCGCGGGCCACCGCCGAGCGCAGGGCGTCGAGGGCGGCCGCGACGCCCAGGCACGGAAGCGCCGCGGCGCGCACGGCGGCGCGGGCCGCGCGCCGGGGCAGCCCGGCGGTGCCGGGGCCCCAGGGGGCGTACGGATCGGGGGCGAGACGGTTGGCGGTGAGGACGACCGCGCCGGTGAAGTCGCAGGACTGGTGGGCGGCGCCGTGCTCCTCGGCCAGGACGGTGAAGCCGCGCTCGGTCAGCGCCTGCCGGAGGTTGCCGATCGGGATGAGGTGCTGGTGCTGGGGCTGGAACCAGGGCAGCCAGTGCGGCCCGAGGACATGGGCGAGGCGAGACGCGGGGTCGGGCAGCTCGATGAGCAGATGTCCGCCGGGCGGCAGCACCACGGCGGCCGCGTCGAGCTCGGCGAGCGGGTCCCGGGTGTGCTCCAGGTAGTGGTACATGCTGACGGTGTCGTAACGGTGGACCAGCCCGGCGGCGAGGTCGGGGAACTGGCCGTGGTGGGCGGTGTCGACCCAGCCGCGCGCCTCCGCCCCGCGCACGGCGGACGACATGTCCAGTCCGTCGAAGCGGGTGGCCGGCCAGACGTCGCGGGCGCTGTCGCAGAAGTGGCCGTGTCCGGTGCCCACGTCGAGCCAGTGGGCGGGTGTGCCGAAGGGTTCGAGCATGGTCGCGCGGGCGCGGTACGAGCGGCCCATGCCGCCGAACACCTGGGCGGCACCGTCGACGCCGAGGCCTTCGTAGAAGTCCCGGTAGTAGAAGTCGAGGCCGTCGAGGGAGAGGCGGGGGTTCTGGAAGATGTGCCCGCAGCCGCCGCACTGTTCGAGGGCGAAGCGGCCCGGCTTGCCCTGGAGCAGATCGGGGACACGGACGCGTACGGAGAGATCGGTGGAGCCGCACCAGGGGCAGTCACCTCGGCGCGGCTCGAAGAACCGCTCGGTGCCCTCCTTGAGTTCGGCCGCGTAGGACGGCCTGAGTGCTTCCAGTTCGGGTGACGGTCCGGTCCCGGCGGGGCGGGCGCTCAGAGCAGTGCGCAGCGCGGCGCCGGCAGAGTGGAGAGGGCGCGCCACGGCGGCGCGGGGCAGGTCGGCCGGGCGCAGCGGGCTCTTCGGTCCGCCGAGGACCAGGGCGGGCTGGAGGCAGTAGAGGGCGAGCGCCGCGGCGCCCCAGCGGCGGTCGACGGCGGCGGACCGCAGGAGCAGTGCGAGCCCGGCCAGTTGGGCGGCGGTCACGAGACCGGGGGGAAGTCCCCGGGCCCGGAGTTCCGCCGTCCGCGAGGTGGGCTCCGGGGCCGGGGCGGCCAGCCCGGGAGCGATGGCGAGGCCGGTCGCGTCGGGGGAGTACTCCTTCAGGCGCCGCAGCAGGGCGAGCAGTTCGGCCGCCTCCGGGGCGGAGGGCGCGCTCTTCACGCCGGCGCGGCGCAGGACGTCCTCGTCGACGAGGACGGCGTGGCCCGCGCCATGACCCGGGCTGGTACGGGCGAAGGGCGAGGCGGGGACGTCGAGGACGCGCAGCAGGCCCAGTGCGTGTTCGGTGTCGAGAGCGGCCGGGAGCAGGTCGAGGATCCGCAGGCCGGCGCGTTCGGCGTGGGCGACGGCGGCGCGCAGGGTGTCCTCGTCGACGTCGACTCCCCGGGCGCTGATCAGCTGCCATGGCCCCCGCGCCGGCTCGCTCTCGGGTGCGGCCGGCTCCAGTACGGGAAGGGCGGCCAGCCGGCGACGGGCGCGCACGGTGCCCGCGGTGAGGCCGGCCAGGCACACGACGGCGGTCCAGGGGACGCGCGTACGGTGACGGTGCTGTGTCATATCAGCTTCTCCAACCTGTCTGCCGCGGCCTCCGCGCCGCCGGCCGCGGCGAAGGATGCCTGGAGGCGGCGGGCGGCCTGGCGGTGGGCGGGGTCGTCCAGGACTGCGGTGAGGGCGTCCCGGAGGTCGGCCGCCCGGGGCCGTCCGAAGCGGACGCGGAGACCGGCTCCGGCCTCGGTGACCTGCTGGGCGACGATCGGCTGGTCGTCGCGGATCGGGGCGACGACCAGGGGCAGGCCGTGGGCGAGCGCCTCGCAGACGGTGTTGTGGCCGCCGTGACAGACCACGGCGTCGAGGTGGGGCAGCAGCCGCAGCTGCGGAACGTACTCCTGGAGCAGGACGTTGTCGGGGACGGCGCCGACGACGTCAGCGGGCGCGGCCAGAATCATCTGGACGTTCTCGGCGAGGTCCTCCGCGGCCCCGAGGACCGTCGCGTAGAAGCGGCTTCCCGCCTCGCGGTTGAGCGTGCCGAGGGAGACCAGGACCCGGCGTCGCAGCGGATCGAGGCGCCGCCAGGGGAACGATGCCCCGCTGGGACGGGTGCTCAGCGCGGGTCCGACGAAGGCGTGGTGCGCGGGGCGGCCGGGGCCGGCCGCGTCGGCGCCGACGAGTTCCGGAGTGGAGAAGATCAGGACCAGGCGGTCGGAGAAGCGCGGGTCCCGGCCGCCGGGCGCGCCACATGCGGTGAGCAGCCCGGCGATCCGCTCGTCCACCCACTCCCCCACGCGCGGGAAGCCGGCGAACGGCCGGGTGAATTCGGCGGTGGTCGTCGCTGAGGTCACCCAGGGCAGCCCGTGCCGCTCGGCGGCGACGGCCCCCGCCAGGGCCTGCTGGTCCACGATCAGCACATCGGGGGCGTAGGCGGCGATGGCCGCTTCGACGCCGGGCAGCATCGCGTGGGCGAGGGGGACGAGCGCCTCTTCCCACAGGAAGCGGAGGGCCGCGACACCGCGCAGATCGCGCCAGTGCGCGTGCAGCGCGGCATACCCTCCGAGTTCCTCCCCCGGCGAGTCTCCGGCGGGCAGGATGTGCGCGCCGTCGGGGAGCAGCCGGGGAAGGACTTCGGCGGGACCGGTCCAGGCGCACCGGTGGCCGCGTGCGGTGAGTTCGGCGGCGACGGCGATGGTGGGGTTGACGTGGCCGGCGAGCGGCGGGACGACGAACAGCGCCTTCATGCCCTCACCGCCTCGGGCCGGGGCCTGGCCGCGGCCTCCGCCAGCCGGTCCAGTACCGCTCGGCGCAGTTCCTCGGTGCCGCCCTTCAGTACGTCATGGCCGAGGCCGGGCAGGATGCGGACGGTGCAGTCCGGTGCGTGGCGGGCCAGTTCCCCGGCGCCTGGGACCAGTTCGGAGTGCTCGCCGCAGACGGCCAGTACGGGACAGTGGATCTGGGCGAAGTCAGCCGGGGTGAAGGGCCGGCTCGCCGCGATGTCCTCGATCAGGGTGGTGCGGTTGAGGAGCTCGTCGGCCGCCGCGGCCAGCCGGGCGGCTTTGCGCGCGCCGAGCGAGGCGAGTTCGCGCGGCACCTGGCTGCCCTCCAGGTCGAGGGCGGCGACGGAGAGGGTGTCGAGCATGTTGTCGATCCAGGGACCGTTCAGGGGCGCTTCGAGCAGGACGAGCCCGGCGACGAGGTCGGGGCGGGCCAGCGCGGTGTGCAGGGCGAGGGTGCCGCCGTAGCTGTTTCCGACGAGGTGGACGGGGCGTTCGTCGAGGCCGAGGGCGGCGAGCAGGGCGACGAGGTCCCGTACGGCGGTGTCGGTGTCGTAGCCGGTGGGCGGGCGCTCGGTGCGGCCGTGGCCGCGCAGGTCGTAGAGGACGACGTCGTGGCCGGCCTGGGCGACCGGGACGGCGAGCGTGGCGTAGAAGCTGGAGAGGTTGTCGACGACCATCCCGTGCAGGAAGACGGCGGTGGTGCCGGTCGTGGCGCCGGTGCCCGTGCCGGGGATCCGGTGGACGTGGAAGCGTACGGAGTTGGCGAGGATGTCGGCCATGGCGGGCTCAGGCGGCCGGGGCCGAGGCAGTGGTGGGCGCCGGGGCGGTCCCGGGCGCCGGGGCGGTGCTGGTGGCGATGTGGAACACGAGGTCGCCCACCGTCATGGCCAGGATCTCCTCCATGTCCTTCTCGGCCAGGAAGGCGATCAGGTCCACCCGCGCCCCGTACCGCTCCTGCAGCAGTTCCGCGAGCGCCACGAACTCGACGCTCTCCAGCGCCAGGTCCTCGTTGAACGTGGTCTTCATGCCGACCTCCTCCATGAGGAGGAACTCGTCGCCGACGGTCGCGACGAGCATGGCGGTGATCTCGGCGAGTATCCGTTCGGCCGTGGTGTCAGATGCCATGGCGGGCCTCCGTCGGGGTCGAGTGGGGGTGCGGATTCGGATGGGCTTCGGTGCTGGGAAGGGTCCAGGCCACGACGTGGGGCGCGGCCGCGTCGTGGACGGTGCTGGTCCGGACGGTGTGCGCGCGGCCCTCGGGCGTGGTCACCCGGAGCCCCGCGGGCCCCTGGGTGACCGTCCACTGGCGCAGGCGCCCACCCAGGCCGGAACCCTCCGCCTTGGCGGCGGCCTCCTTGGCGCACCACAAGGTGGTGAGCGCCTGCGCCAGACCGGTCCGCTCCCGTACGGCGAGTTCCTCGGCGAGCTGCCGTTCCTCCGCCGTGAGCGCGATACGGCTCAGTGCGCCCGGGTCGTCGGGAACCGCCTCGATGTCGACGCCCACGGCCGCGGTGGGGTGGGCGTAGGCGACCGCCAGCCGGTCCTTGTGGGCCAGGGAGAGCCGGAGTCCGGCCGTGAGCGGCCCTTCGGGACGGGGGCGGCCCAGGTCGTCGTTGCCGACCGGCACCTCCACCGGGAAGAGGGGGCCCGCCCCGGCGTCCCAGAGGAGGTGGCGCAGCGCGTCCTTGGCGGCGATCCTGCCGAGCAGCCAGGGCGCGCGGGCGCGGGGCGGCTTCAGCTCGTACGCCGCCCGCTCGGCGGCGTCCAGATAGCGCCGCATGACCAGTTCCTGCGAGGCGGGGTCGGTCCAGCGGCGGCGGGCGAGGCACCAGCCGCCGGGCTGGGGTTCGCCTATGCCGCACACCTCTGGGGTGAACTTCATCGGCCAGACCCGCTCGTCGGCGGCGAAGCGGCGGTACGTCCAGCCTTCGAGGCGGGCCCAGACGGTCCCGTCGGCGGCCAGGAGCTCCACGTCTCCCTCGACGGACCCGGGCCGCACGGCGCGGATGCGGGCGGTGGCGCGCAGCGGAGAGCCGTCCGGTGGGGCGGGTGCGTGGATACGGACCCGCTCCAGGGACGCGGGGAACACCAACCGGTCGGCCGGAAGTCTCAACTGCATCCAGTGGCCGAGGAGTTGACCGGCGGCGTCGAGCAACGCGCCCGGAGCGGGCAGCGCGCGCAGGACACCGCGGATGCCGTCGTCGCCGACTGCGGTCACCTCCTGGACTCCGGCGAAGGCCGGACCGTGAAACATCCAGCGGTCGCGGTAGAGGGCCTCGGCGCTGACGGGAGGCGTCCCTTCGCGGGTCAGCGGCGAGGTGTCGGGGTCCGGGCGGCCGGGGTAGGTGGGATGGCGGCCGGGGGCGGTGCCGGGAGCGGCGAGGAGTACGGTGACGGCCGCGTACTCGCCGATCGTCACCCGTACCCGGCTGCCGTCGTCGGCGGGAGTCACCTCGAACTCCACCTCGACGGGCGGCGCCACGGGCAGCCAGCGCAGGGCCCGTACCTGGTCGTAGCCGGTCACCACACGCCCGGGGACCTCCTGGCGCGCCGCGTCGGCAGCCAGCTCCAACAGCGTGGTCATGGGCACGACGGGGAAGCGGTCGGAAGGGTCGGGCCAGTCCTCGGGCTGGAGATAGACGCAGTGGTCGACGACGTACGGCATGGTCTCCAGGGAGAGCCGGCGCCGGAAGCGACGGGTTCGCGGTGGGGGCGGGGGCTCGTACGGGGCGGGCTGCGCCGTCACGGCCGCGGGGCGCCGCGCCCCCTGCTCCGCCGCGACGCGCCACGCCTCGGTGACGCTGCGCACCGCCGATTCGGTCTCTTCGAGCACGGCGTCCAGCGCAGCGACCAGCGCCGGTGTGCCGGCCCCGGCCCCGGCCCCGGGGGACCGTGGGGGCGAACCACTCACACGGAGAGTGGACGCGGCCTCGCCCAGGCGCACGAGCGGGGAGCCGAGATCGAGGCGCAGGGGGTCGGGGGCGGTCCCTCCGCGGGGGCGCGGGGCGGCGGCATCGGGCAGGCGGGCGGGGGCGGGATGGGGCAGGCGGGCGGGGGCGGGGCGCGCCGGCTCGGGGGTACTTGCCGGGTGGGCGGCCCGCGCAGACTGCGGGGCGGGCTCGACACGCTGACGTGTCAGCCGTTCCCAGCGCGGGTTCAGGCCCTCCGTCCACAGTCCGGCCGCCAGCCGCCGGAGTTGCTCCAGGCCGCTGGCCGCCGGGCCGGCGCCGGCCGCGGCGGCCAAGTGGTCTCGCCCGTGGAGGGTGTCCGTGATGAAGCCGGGCAGGCTGCCCGCGCCCATCTGTACGAAACCGCGCACGCCCTCCGCGTACAGCTCGGCCGTCAGCTCCCGGAAGCGCACCGGCTCCAGCAGATGGCGCACCACCACGTCGCGGACTTCCGACTCCGCCGTCGGGTACGCGGCGCCGGTGGTCGCGGACCAGACGGGGACGGCCGGAGCGCGCAGCGGAAGCCGGGCGAAGGCTGCGCGGACCTGTTGCAGGTACGGCGCCCACATGGGCGTGTGGAAGCCCGAGCGGAAGGGCAGCTCCTGGGCGAGCACGCCCTGCGCGGCCAGGCGGGTGAGCGCCTCCGCCACGGCGGACGGTTCACCGCACAGGACCGACTGGTGCGGGCAGTTGTCGTGGCTGACGGTGATCCGGTCCAGGCCGTCCAGGGCGTTCGCGGTCTGGCGTGCCCCGCAGCCGACGGCCGCGTACACGAGGTCCGGGACGTCGAGATCGCCGGGGCGGAGCGCGTCGAGGAAGGTGTCGACGGCCCGGCGCGGATACATGCCGGCGACGACCATGGCGGTCCACTCGCCGAGGCTGTGTCCGGCCAACAGATCGGGCCGGACGTCCAGTTCGGCAAGGACGCGGGCGAAGAACCGGCCGGCGGCGATCGCGTCGACCGCTCGCTCCACCAGCGTGTCGCCCCCGGTCAGGGCGGGCCGTGGCAGGCCGAAGTGGCCGGCGACGGCGTCCACTCGGGGTGTGGCTTCCGGTTCCAGTCCCGGGAAGACGAACGCGAGCCGGGCGCCGTGCGCGAGCAGCGGGCGGGGGGTGAACCACACATCGCCGCGCCCGCGCCACGGAGCGCCCCGGGCCACGACCTTGGCAGCCAGGGCCAGGCGCTTGGGCGACGGCCCCACGACGGCGAGCCGACAGGGTCCGGGCCCGGGGGTCGGTGCGCCAGCCGTACCGGAGGCCCGCACGGCGTCGAGGAGCAGGGCGAGCTCCCCCGGCGTGTCCGCGCCGAGCAGGAGCACGTCGCCGTGGAGGCCCGCGGCGCCCCGGCCCGCGCCACTACCGCTGCCCGCAGGCGACGGACCGTCCTGCACGGAGGAGGGGGTGGCGGGAACAGCGGTCCCGGGGCGCGCGACCGAGGCCATGGCCGGTGAAGGCAGGCCGGACGCCGGCTCCTTCCCGTCGCCGGCGCCGCCCGCGGGCGACCGGCCGTCCGGCACGGAAGCGGCGGCCGCCTCCTGGGTCCGCCGCTCCTCCGGAGCGTCGGAGGCGAGAGAGTGCTGCCCCTCCCCGGGGGCCGGTGGCGGCTCACCGCCGGTGAACGCCTGCTCGGCTGCCCGGTCATCGAGCCCGCTCCGGCGTTCCACGTGGCCGCTGTCCGGGCCGGTCCCGGCCCCCACGCCCCCCGGCGCCGGGGCCGGGAGGCTCTGCGACTCCGCCCGAAGGGCCCCCACCGGCCCCGCCGCCCCGGCTGCGGCCCCCGCCCGTGTCCCTGGGGCCTCCTCCAGGACCACGTGTGCGTTGATGCCGCCGAAGCCGAAGGCGTTCACGCCCGCCCGGCGTGGCGTCCGGCCCCGTGCCCATGGTTCGGCCGATGTCACCGGGCGCATGCGCGTGCTGGCGAAGTCCTCGTGGGGCTCGTCAAGGTGAAGGGTCGGGGGGAGGACGCCGTCGTGGACGGCGAGGGCGGCCTTGATCAGGCCGGCCATGCCGGAGGCCTGCATGGTGTGGCCCAGCATGGACTTCACCGAGCCCATCGCGACCGGTTCGGCGTTCGCGGTACGGGGGCCGAACACGTCGGCCAGGGTGGCGAGTTCGGTCCGGTCCCCGACGGGCGTCCCCGTGCCGTGCGCCTCCAGCAGCCCGAGCGCGTCGGGTGCCGCGGGGTCGAGGCCGGCCCGGCCCCATGCCCGGGTAAGGGCGCGGACCTGGCCGTCCACGAGCGGGCTCATCAGACTCGCGGCCCGGCCGTCCCCGGCCACGCCCACGCCGCGCACGACGGCGTACACCCGGTCGCCGTCGCGCTCGGCGTCGGCGAGGCGTTTGAGGAGGACGACTCCCGTGCCTTCGGAGAGCAGCGTGCCGTCGGCGCGGCGGTCGAAGGGACGGATGGACTGGCTCGGACTGAGCGCGCGCAGCTGGGTGAAGACGCTCCACAGGGTGGCGATGTGGCAGTGGTGGACCGCTCCCGCGACCACCACGTCGCAGCTGCCGCTCGCCAGCAGGCCGACGGCCTGGTCGACGGCGAGCAGGGAGGAGGCGCAGGCGGCGTCGAGGGTGTAGGCGGGGCCCCGGAAGTCGAGCCGGTTCGCGGTCCTGGCGGCGGTGAAGCTCGGGACGAGGCCGATGGACGCCTCCGGCTGTTCGGGGCCGAGGCTCGCCTGGAAGGCCTCGCGTACCGCGCCGATCCGGTCCTCGCCCAGTTCGGGGGCGAGTTCGCGCAGGGTCAGGGCGAGTTGGTGGGCGGTGCGCACGCGTTGGTCGAGGCGGGCGGTGGCGACGCCCATGAAGCCGCCCCGGCCCAGGATGACGCCGATGCGTGAGCGGTCGGCGGGCAGCCGCTCCTCTCCCCCGGCGTCTGCGACGGCCTCGGCGATGACGCGCAGGGCGAGCAGTTGGTCGGGCTCCGCACCGGCGACGGCGGCGGGCATGATGCCGAAGCGCGTGGGGTCGAAGGCGGTGAGGTCGTCGATGAAGCCGCCGCGCCGGCAGTAGAAGCGGTCGCTGCGCGCGGGCCCGGCGTGGCCGTCCGGGTCGTAGTAGACGCCGGGGTCCCAGCGGTCGGCCGGTACGTCGCCGATGGCGTCGGCGCCCGAGACGAGGTTGGCGCGGTAGGTGTCGAGGTCGGGGGCGCCGGGAAAGACGGCGCCCATGCCGACGACGGCCGCGTCGGTGGGGCGGGGGCCGTGGCGCCGGTCAGCCATGGGGGGCCTCCTGCGGCGCCGGGGTGCCCTCCGCGAGGAGGACGACCTGGCCCTCCGTGCCGTGTGCCAGCTCGGCGAGGAACGCGGCGGTGCCCGCCTTCGGATCCAGGAGCGGGATGCCCCGGCTCTCGTACACGCGCTCCAGTTCGGGGGTGACCATGCCGCCGGCCTCGGCCGCCCAGGGTCCCCAGTCGACGGCCAGGACCCGGCCGGGGAAGCGGCGTGCCCAGGCGGGCGTGGAGGCGAAGCTGTCCAGGGCGTCGTTGGCGGCGGCGTAGTCGGCCTGGCCGCGGTTGCCGAAGACTCCCGCGACGCTGCCGAAGACGGCGAGGAAGGCGGGGGCCGGTGTGCCGGCGTGGTCCGCGAGGGCGTCGGCGAGGTTGCGGGCGCCGTCGACCTTGGTGGCGTACACCCGCTGGAAGGAGGCGGGGTCCTTGTCGCGCAGCAGCTTGTCCTGGATGGTTCCGGCGCCGTGGACGATGCCGTCGATCCGGCCGTGGCGGGCGCGTATGCCGGCGACGACGGCGCGTACGGCGCGGGGGTCGGTGACGTCGGCGGCGTGGTAGCGCACCGACGCGGCGACGCCGGAGAGCGAGCGGAGAGTGGCGCGGATCTCGCGTGCGGCGAGGATCCGGGACGCCGCCGCCTCGATCTCGGCGGGGTTGCGCAGCCCCCGGCCGACGAGGGCGGCGCGCAGGGTGACACGGTCGTGGGCGTGGGCGACGGCGGGGTCCTCCGTGTCGTCGGCGTACGGCGTGCGGCCGATGAGTTCGATGTGGCAACCGGTGGCCTCGGCGAGAGCCAGGCCCGTGCGGGCGGTGATCCCCCGGGCGCCTCCGGTGAGGAGCACCACCGCGTCGCGGCCGATCGGAAGCGGCGGCGCGGGCTCGGTGGCGGGCAGGGGCGCGTCGACGGTGCGCAGGACGTTGCGGGTGCCGTTGGTGTAGCCGACGGCCACCGGTTCGGCGGGGGCGCACAGTTCGGCGATGAGATGGGCGGTGATCCGCTCGGGCGGGTCCTTGGGGTCGACGTCCACGGCGCGTACGGCGGTCCCGGGGTACTCGATCGCGGCGGTGCGGGCGAAGCCGTACAGCCCGGCACCGGGGATCGGGTCGACCGCGTCCGGTCCGGACGGCGAGGGTGCGCCGCGGCCGAATGCTCCGCCGCAGCCGGTGACGAGCAGCAGGCGGCGCGCGCCGCCGACCAGCACCTCGCGCAGTGCCGGGAAGGCGTCCGGCAGCACGGGGTGGGGGGCGGGGCGCAGCGCGCCCAGGTAGAGGACGCCGTCGGCTCCTGCCGTCTCCGCCAGGCGGTCCTGGTGGAGGGTGCGGACCTCGGCGCCGTGCGATTCGAGTGCGGCGGCGAGGGCGACGGCCACGCCGAGGCCGTCGTCGACGACGGCGAACCGGCGGCCGGCCAGTACCTCGGCGGGGTCGCTGGGCGAGGGCGGCCCCACGGGGGTGACCTCGACGCGGAGCCGGGCGGCGGCGCGACCGACCGCGCGCCGGGCACCCTCGTCCGCCTCGACGGGAACCCGGGCGGCGGGCCCGCCGGTCGCGCGCGGCGCACCCTGGTCCGCCTCCTCGAGCGGCCTCGCGCCGCGGCTGCCCGGGATGAACGACGCTCCGTCGTCCGCCTCGACGAGCGGCCGGGCGGCGCTGCTGCTTGAGGCGCTCTCGTCCGCGCTCGTGTCCGGGTCCGCCGGTGCGCCGGGTTCGTGGGCGGCTTCCCCCGTGGGGCTGTGCGCGACGATCCAGTCGACGATGCCGTTGACGGTCTTCAGCCGGGACAGCTCCTCGACGGACGATTCGGCCGGTCCGTCCGAGCCGCGTGGCAGCCCGATCCGGTCGGCGAGCGCGCCGATGATCTCCACGCGTTTGATTGAGTCCACCGACAGATCGGCCTCCAGGTCCAGCGCGGGGTCGAGCATGTCCTTCGGGTAGCCGGTGCGCGTGTGGACGATCTCCAGTACCACGTCGGTGAGTTGGCCGGGCGTCAGCGGCCGGCTGTCGGCCTCCTCGGGCGCGGGGCGTGCCACGGGCGCCGGGCGCGGGTCCGTCCACTCCGCCGGCGAAGCCGCCGGGGCCGGCTGCGCCCCCAAATAGCCCAGCAGGACCTCCCGCTGGGCCGCGACGAGTTCACGCGCGCCGCGCAGGTACTCCAGTACGGCGCCCTCGCGCCGGTCCGCCGCCGCGGCGGGGCGGGGCGCCGTCACGCGCCTGGCCGGGACCAGGCCGCCCGCGACGGGCTCGCCGTCGGCGGTACGGACGAGGTGGCCGTCCACGAGCCATCCGGGGCGCCGGGGCGCCGCGTCGGGCAGGGTGGAGGTCCGGCCCTTGAAGAGGGGCTCGGGGTCGATGGGGACGCCCGCCGCGGCGAGTTCGGCCAGCGCGGTGACCAGCCGGGTCAGACCGTGCTCACCCGGGAGGTCGAGGGGTACGGCGGTGTGCGGCCGGTCCCCCAGGATGCGCCCGACGAGACCGGTGAGGACCCGTCCGGCGCCTGCCTCCACGAAGGTGCGCACCCCGGCCGCGTACATGGCTTCGATCTGTTCCACGAAACGCACCGGTTCGGCGAGCTGGTGGGCGAGCAGGTCGCGTACGGCGGCCGGTTCGGAGGGGTAGAGCCGCCCGGTGGTGTTGGACCAGGCCGGGACGGAGGGCTCGGACACCGCCGTCCCGGCCAGCTCTGCGGCGAGCGCGCCGGCGGCGCCGGCGACGACGTCGCTGTGGAACGCGCAGGCGACCGGGAGGCGTTCGGCGACGATGCCCGCCTCGCGCAGTGCGGCGACGGCGGCGTCGACGGCCGGGGTGGGGCCGGAGATCACGCTCTGGGCGGGGCCGTTGTGGTTGGCGAGGACACATCCGGGGGGCAGTGCGGGAAGGTCCTGCGGGGCGGCGGACACGGCGGCCATCGCGCCGGGGTCGTCCCCGGCCGCGGCGAGGATGGCCTCCGCCCGGCAGTGGCTGAGCCTGAGGAGGGTCGGCGTGTCGTAGACCCCGGCCGCCCAGAGGGCCACGAGTTCGCCGTAGGAGTGTCCGGCCGTGCTGTCGGGGCGTACGCCGAGGGAGGTGAGAAGGAGGTGCGCGGCGGCGCCGGTGAGCCCGAGGGCGGGCTGGGCGGTCCGTGTGTCGGTGATGGCGGCGCGCTGGGCGGCGCGCTCCTCGGGGGTGAAGGCGGCGGGCGGGAACATCGCGGCGACGTCCCCGGGATCCGCCTCGTCGAGGAGGGCGCGCAGCCGGGGGAAGGCGATGAAGAGGTCGCCCATCATGCCGGGGCGCTGGCTGCCCTGTCCGGGGAAGAGGAAGGCGACCTGGCCGGGCTCGGCATCGCCGCGGACGTGGACGCCGGCGCCGGGCGCGAAGTCACGGGCCGGGCGCAGCCGGGCGGCCAGGTCGTCGAGGTCGGTCGCGACCACCGCGACCTGGATCGTGTCCTCCCCGTCCCGGGCCCCGGCGGCGGACGTCTCGGCGGCGAGGTCGCGCAGCGGCCAGGGGCGTCCTGCCGCGTCGTTCTGTTCCAGTCGGGCGGCGAGGCGGTCCATCGCGCTCAGCGCCGCCGCGCGGTCGGCGCCCCGGAAGCAGAACAGCTCGGCGGGCCAGGCCTCCAGGCCGTGGGCGGGCTCGGGCGCGTCGCCGTAACCGGTGAGGACGGCATGGTAGTTGGTGCCGCCGAAACCGAAGGCGCTGACCGCGGCGCGGCGCTGTCCGGCGGGTGCGGCCCACGGCCTTGCCTCGGTGTCGAAGAAGAAGGGGCTGGTGTCCGGCCGCCACTGCGGATTGGGTGCGTTCATGTGCAGGGTCGGCGGGCGTACGCCGCCGTGCAGGGCGCGTGCCGCTTTGATGAGTCCGGCCAGGCCCGCCGCGCACTTGGTGTGCCCGAGCTGTGACTTGACCGAGCCGAGCGCGCAGGAAGCGGCGTCCGCTCCGGCGAACACTTCGGTCAGTACGGCCAGTTCGGTGCTGTCACCGACGACGGTTCCGGTGCCGTGCGCCTCCACCAGACCGATCTCGGCCGGTGCGACGCCGGACCTGCGGTAGGCACGTTCCAGGGCGCGCCGCTGCCCCTCGGGGCGGGGCGCGGTGAGGCCGAGGGAGCGGCCATCGCTCGAGGCGCCGACGGCCTTGACGACGGCGTAGATCCGGTCGCCGTCGCGTTCGGCGTCCTCGAGGCGCTTGAGGACGAGGCAGGCGACACCTTCGCCGAGGGCGATGCCGTCGGCGTCGGCGTCGAAGGGGTGGCACCGGCCCGTGGGCGACAGGGCGCGCACGGAGGCGAACATCAGGTAGTCGTTGATGCCGTTGTGCACGTCCGCGCCGCCGCACAGCACCATGTCGCTGTCCCGGTCGCGCAGTTGGCGGCAGGCCAGGTCGAGGGCGGCGAGCGAGGAGGCGCAGGCGGCGTCGATCGTGCAGTTCGCGCCGCCGAGGTCGAGGCGGTTGGCGACGCGTCCGGCGATGACGTTGGCGAGCACCCCCGGGAAGGAGTCCTCGGTCAGCCGGGGCAGTTGGGCGTCCAGTTCGGGTGGCAGCTCGCCGAGGTAGCCGGGGTGCAGCGCCCGGAAGCCGTAGGCCCCGGCGAGGTCGGTGCCCGCTTCGGCGCCGAAGACGACGGAGGTCCGGGAGCGGTCGAAGAGGCGCTCGCCCGCGTATCCGGCGTCGGCCAGCGCGCGGGCGGCGATGTCGAGGGCGAGCAGCTGCACCGGTTCGATGCTGCCGAGCGAGGCGGGGGCGATGCCGTGGGCCAGGGCGTCGAAGGGGGCCGGGGTCAGGAAGCCGCCCCAGCGTGACGGGGTCCGCTCCCCCGCTCGTGCCGGGTCGGGGTCGTGGTGGACTGCCGTGTCCCACCGGTCGGCCGGCACCTCGGTGACGGAGTCGGCTCCCGCGACGATGTTCGCCCAGTACTCCGCGAGGTCCCGGGCGCCGGGGTAGCGGCAGGCCATGCCGACCACGGCGATGTCGAGCGGAGCCTCCTCGTCGGGGGCGGTGGGGGGCACGAGGCGCCGCAGCTCCTCGGCGCGTTCGGCGAGCAGGGCGGTCGCGCCCTCGGTGACCTGGGTGTGCAGGGCGGCGACGGTGGTGGTGGCGGTGCGTGCGGTGGCGCTCTGGCCGAGCATGTAGAGGCCCTCGACGCGCTGTTCCTCCTCGCTCACGGGCGTCCTTCCGGCGGCGGTGTGCCGCAGGCCCTTGCTGGCGATCCGCAGTCGCCCGAGATTGAGCTTCTCCAACTCCTCCCAGACCTCGCCGGGGCTCGCTCCGTCCTCACGCAGCCGCAGCGCGGTGTCGGTGAAGGTGTCGGCGTACGGAGTGGGCGCGCAGCGTGTGGCGTGGCCGGGCGCCGTCCGGAGAAGGGTGGTGGCGTCACAGTCGAGCGCCGCGCGCTGGAAGCCCGGCAGGACGGCCCCGGCGGTGACGGCCTCCTCGGTGAACAGGTAGGCGGTGCCCATGAGGATGCCGGTGCGGGCGCCGCGTCCGGCGAGCGTTCCGGCGGCGGCCGCCGCCATCGCGGCGGAGCGCTCGTCGTGGATGCCTCCGGCGAGGAGCACGTCGAGTTCGGCGGTGTACGGGGAGGAGAGCAGGCGCTCGATCTGTTCCTCCCAGAGCGGGAAGGAGGCGCGTGGACCGATGTGGCCGCCGCATTCGAGGCCTTCGAAGACGAACCTCCGCGCGCCCTCGGCGAGGAACTGTTCGAGCAGTCCCGGCGAGGGGACGTGCAGATAGGTCCTGGTTCCGGCGGCTTCGAGCGGGGCGGCCTGGGCGGGACGGCCGCCGGCGATGATCGCATAGGGCGGGCGGGCCTCGGCGACGGCGGCGAGCTGTTCGCGGCGCAGCTCCTCGGGGGCGAAGCCGAGCAGCCCGACTCCCCAGGGCCGTCCGGCCAGGCGTTCGGCCGTCTCGGTGAGCAGGTCGCGCACCTCCGGGCCGTCCATCACGGCCAGGGCGACGAAGGGCAGTCCCCCCGCGTCGGCCACGGCGGCGGCGAAGGCGGGCCGGTCACTGACGCGGGTCATGGGGCCCTGGGCCACGGGCAGGGGTTCCCCGCCGGGGCGGGGCGCGAGGGGACGGGCCCGTTCGGCGGCTTCGAGGTGGCTCGTGATGGCCTCGCGTACGGCCTGGACGACGGAGCCGGTGGTGCGGTGGCGCGCGGCGAGGCGGGCGGCCGTCGCCCCTTCCTGGCCGATGGGCAGCGGCTGGGCCGCCAGCCCCCGGGCGCCGAGCCGCTCGGCGATGTCCCCCTCGGGAGGGGCGAGGTCGGGGCGGGTGTAGACGCGGTGGCCCGCGACGACCGTGGTTTCGCTGCCGTCCATGGCCCGGACGGCGGACGCCACATCGGCGGGGAGTGGGGCGAGGCCCTCCGTGGTGAGCGCGAGCTGGGTGTCGAGGACGACGCCGGCGGCGCCGCCCGCGATCGCGGCGGCGGCCGTGTGGGGGCCGATTCCTCCGGCCGCGAAGACGGGGACGGTGATGTCCGGGTCGGCGAGCAGGCGTTGCAGAAGGACGAAGGTGGTCAGCTCGCCGACCCGGCCACCCGCTTCGTGTCCACGGGCGACGAGTCCGGCCGCTCCCGCGGCGACGGCGGCACGGGCCTCGCCGGGGCTGACGACCTCCGCCCACACCCGGCGCCGGCCCTCGGCGGTCCACGGCCGCACGCCGGCCCGCCACACCCGCTCGGCGAGCAGGACGGTGTCGACGGTGGCGGGCAGTTCGTCCGGGGCGAGCGGGCAGCCGGCCGCCACCCGCACTCCGTGCGGCCCGCGGAGTCCGGCCAGCGCGGTGCGCGCCCGGTCGCGGTCCCTGCCGAGGTCGAGCAGACCGAGCGCGCCGGCTCGTCGCGCGGCCGTCACCATCGGGGAGTTGGGTTCCTCGAAGGGGCTGACCACGACGACGAGGTCCCGACGGAAGGACCGGGTGGACTGAGAGATCACGGGCACTCCTTTTACTTCCGGCAGCACCGGGCGAGGGAGCGGGAGCGGTGTGCGTGGCCGCGGGACTCCGGCGGGGCGCCCCTGTCGCGGCTGGTCGGGCCACGGCGACCGGCCCGGCGGGATCCGCGCCACCGGCGCCCCCCTGAGGTGACTGTCCGGTAACACCGCCGTGCCGCGTTGCATCGTGGGGCGGCCGACCGGTGGAGTCAACGCACATTTCCGGCCCATGCCGACGCGGTATGGAGTGCTGCCTATCCGGTGCACCACCCCGTTGAACGTTCGATCATTTGCGCGCTCGAATGCCCCTTACACCCTCAGGGCGCAGCGGCTACCGTCCGCTCATGTCCCCCACACTGCAGCAGCTGCGCCACCTCGTCGCCGTCGCGGACTGCCGCTCCATCACGGCCGCGGCGTCCTCCGTCTACATCGCCCAGCCCGCCCTTTCCCGGTCCATCCAGGCGCTGGAGCGGGATCTCGGCGTGGAGCTCCTGGACCGCAGGGGCCGGGGCTCGACCCTCACCCCCGAGGGCGCCCGTGTCGTGCGTCTGGCCCGTACCGTCCTCGACGCGGTGGAGAAGATCGAGGACATCGGGGCGGCGCACGTGGGCAGTTCGCGCACGGCTCTGACGGTGGCCGTCACCCCCACGCTGTCGCTCGATCTGGCCGCCGAGCTCGTGCCTGCCTTCACCGAACGCCACCCCGGCACCGAGGTGCGTCTGTTGCAGCACGACAGCCGCGAGGCGCTCGTTCGCGCCCTGGCCGACGGGGCCGCGGAGCTCGGGCTGGTGGATCTGCCGGTGGACAAGGAGCTGTCGGCCCATCATCTCCAGGACCGTGAGGTCGTCCTGATCTCCCCGCACGGCTCCGGGTTGCCGGACCCGCTCCCGTACCGGTATCTGAGCGGCCTGCCGATGGTGCTGCCGAACCCGGGGACCGGCCGGCGCACCGAGCTGGAGGCGATGTTCGGGCGGCTCGGCGTACGCCCGGTGGCGGCCGTGGAGGTGAACGAACGTCTGGCCTGGGTGACCAGCGTGTCGGAGGGGCGCGGTTCGCTGATCTGGTACCGGGACATGGTGTTACGTGTCTTCGGTCCCCGGGTCGAGGTCCGCTCCTTCACGCCGCCGCTGCTGCGCTCCGTCGGCATCGTGCACCGGCGCCGCCCGCTCAGCCGGGCGGCGCGGGCCTTCCTCTCGCATGCTCAGCACAACGCCCCCGTGTGGGAGTCGGTCCGGTGACACGGCCGGGCCGTCATACCGTGCGGGCATCGGGTGATGCGCAGAAGGTGTGCGGTGCACGCTTGGTCCTTGGCGCGTGCACCGTCACATTGTGCGCATGTCTCGATTCCTGATCCGAGGGCACGGCGCCCGGCCCGGACGCCGCCAAGCCCGCACGGGCACGGCCGCGGCGGCCACGACCGCCGCACTGACGGCCACCCTTCTCACAGTGGCGCCGGCGACGGCCCTGGCGAGTCCGTCGGCGGCGCCGGCCGCGGCGGCCGAGCGCGCCTGCACCCTGCCGTCCGGTCTGGCCGAACTGAGCGGCCTGGCCATGAGCACCAAGCACGTCGGTGTCTTCTACGCGGTCAACGACAGCGGGAACACCAATCAGGTGTTCGCCGTCGACTGCAACGGCGCCGCCGGTGTGCTCAAGGCGACGTTCACCCTCGGCGGGGCCACGAACACCGACTGGGAGGGGCTGACCGTCGGCAGGGACGGGCAGGGCCGGCCCGTAGTCCAGGTCGGTGACATCGGCGACAACTTCAGCGGCCGCGCCGAACTCATCGTCTACGGCTTCCCCGAGCCCGACCAGCTCGTCAGCGGGGCGGTCACACCCTCCTCCACACGCTTCGCCTACTCCGACGGACGGCACGACGCCGAGTCCCTCCTCGCGGACCCGAAGACGGGCCGGCTCCACATCGCCAGCAAGGTGATCGGCGCTGCCGGGCAGCTCTACAGGGCCCCGGCCGAGCCCCAGCCCGGCCAGGTGAACACCCTCACTCCCGTCCGTCCGGGACCGGTCTTCGCCACCGACGGCGCCTTCTCTCCCACGGGCATGTCCTACGCGCTGCGCAGCGGCGGCCCGCTCGGCGCCAACACCGCCTACGTGTACGACGCGGCGGGCACGAAACTCGCCGAGGTGCCCCTGCCGTCCCAACCCCAGGGGGAGACCCTGACGTACGCCGACTGCTCGACGCTGCTGGTGGGTTCGGAGAACGACACCCAGCTGTGGCGCGTCCCGCTGCCACCTGAGGCGGCCCCGGGCTGCGGGACGACTCCACCGCCGGGCGGTGACCTGAAGGTGACTAACCCCGGCAGCCAGACGTGCAAGTTCAACCAGAGCTGCACGATCCAGCTCACCGCGACCGGCGGAAAAGCCCCCTTGAAATACAGCGCCACCGGTCTCCCCTTCGGCCTCTCCATCGACAGCACCACCGGAAAGATCACCGGCAAGCCCTGGCAGACCGGAACCCTCCAGATCACCGCCACAGCCACCGACTCCACCACAGCCACCGCAAGCACCACCTTCCCCCTCACCATCAACTGGTTCTGACGGGGCTGGCCTCGGCCCCGGTGCGGCAGGACCCGTACACTCGTGATCCGCTGCGGCTCCGCGTGCACGGGTCGTCTGCCTGCCGTCCAGGGAAGGACCCGTTCGTGAACGCGCCACCGGCCGATGCGCCGATCTACGCCCAGCTCATACGGGAACGCGGTGACGTACCCACCGACGTCCGCAGGACCGCCGAGGAAACCCTGCGGGACGTGGAGCGCGTGCTCAACTGGGGCCCGGGGCTCGCGTCCGGGAGCTACCCGCAGGAGAACTTCGGCCGACAGCAGCCGACCCGCCCCCAGCTCGGCCCGGCGTAGCCCGGGCACAGCCCCGGGCACTGAGCCGTGATTCCCGCCGGGCCGCCCGCGATCCGCTTCCGCTTCGGGCTGACCCCGGTGGAGCGGCTCGGACCGTGGGACGCCGACCGCCCCCTGCCGCACTGGTTCGCGCTGACCGACGGCTGGTACTGCGTCGACCTCGGCGGTCATGAGGTGCTGCGTTACGCGGAGAGCACCGTCCGGGCCCTGCGGCACGGCGCCCGGGGCCGGCCGTCCCACCCGTATGTCGACTACTACGTCGTCCGCCTGTGGGAGGACGTGCTCGCGCTGGTGTCGGACGCGTTGGAACCGGTACCCCCGGACCTGGTGGACCTGGCGCAGGACAGCTCGGACTGGGGCTGGGTGGACACGCCGGAGGCCGACGCGGCGTCGAACTGGCGCGGTGCGGGCTACCTCTACACCGGCTATCTGCGCGTCGCCCCGTCCGTCCGGTGTCTGCGCACCGTCGCCGGCGAGGACGACATGACCACGCTTCTGTGGGAGCACCAGGCGGACCCGGAGGGTGTGATCGAGTTCGCCGGTCCGCCCAGGGGACGGGTCACCTTGCCGACGAGCGAGTTCCTCGCGGCGGTGACCGCCTTCGACCGGGACCTGTTCGCCGCGATGGAGCGGCGCATCGACGAGCTGGGCGCGGTCGCCCCGCCGGGCAGCGAAACCCATCTGGAGGAGCTGCAGCGGCAGCACCGGGACCGGGCGACCTGGCTGCGGCGGGCGCGGGAGCGCGATCCGGGCACGGACTGGGAGATGGTACGGAGGGGTGTCCGCGCGCTCCTGAGGGCCAGGTCCTCGCGGGAGGACTGAGGCAGGAGGTCGCGGCGCCCGGCGATCGAGGCACGGGGCACGGCGCACCCCGGGGGCCAGTCCCGGCGACACGCCCCGGCGCCAGGCCCCGGCGGCCGGTCCTTGCGGCCGGTCCTGAACCCGCCACCGGGCATGACCCCTGGCCGTTGGGGAACCCGCGGCGCATGGCACGGAGGAAGCGCTACGCGGTCGCCGCGTCCGGACAGTGGGTCGACGAGGAGCAAGGGCGTCGCCGGCTACCGGCCGGGGAGGTGCACGCCTGGGAGCCGGGGATGAACCAGACCGTCTGCGGGCTGGCCCTCAGCCGCTCGGAGCTCGGCCGGTTCCCCCACCTCACCTGGCCGGACATCCTCCCGGAGTCGGGAGGCGCGGCGGACCGGGTGCGGCGTGTGTGCCCCCGGTGCGCCTCGGTCGCGGGGCGCCGGGGCGGCGATGCGCGCGCCCCCTGGCAGCGGATCGATCCCCGGCCGTGAGGCGCGCGGGGGCGGGTCCGGGGCCGGGAAGGCATACCGGGCCGCCGGAAGAGGGATGATCAGGCGCCCGAAGCGGGATGATTAAAGGATGAACCTCTCCGCGCCTCGGGTGTCCGGCCTGCGGGAGCGACTCGGAGCAAGCCTGTTCACCCGGGTCGCCGGTCCCACCGGACCGGAGAACCGTGCCCGGATCCACGGCACCCCGGGGCCCCGCTGGTTCGGCCCCGAGCGGCCCATCCGTACCGTCCACGGCGACGCCGCGATGTTCATCGGCGGACTGACCGCGCTGCTGCTGCAGTCCCTGCACCCGCTGGCCATGGCGGCTGTGGCGGCCCACTCCGGCTATCGCGGAGACCCCTGGGGACGGCTCCAGCGCACCAGCACCTTCCTCGCCACGACCACCTACGGCACCGCGGACGACGCTCAGCGGGCCGTCGACCGCGTACGGGCCGTCCATGAGCGCGTCCGGGGCACGACGGCCGCCGGCGAGCCCTACCACGCCGCCGACCCCCATCTCCTCGGCTGGGTCCACGTCGCCGAGGTCGACAGCTTCCTGCGCGCGCATCAGCGCTACGGCGCCCATCCGCTCGACCCCGCGGGCTGCGACGCGTACATCGCGGACGCGGCCAGGGTGGCCGCCGCTCTCGGGGTCGTCGACCCGCCGCGCGACCGGGCGGCCCTCGCGGCGCGGATCGCCGCCTACCGGCCCGAACTCCGTGCGACGCAGGAGGCCAGGGAGGCGGCGCGTTTCATCCTCCTCCACCCGCCGCTGCCGCTCCTGGCGCGAGCGCCCTACGCCGTCCTCGCCGCGAACGCCGTCTCCACCCTGCCGAGGTGGGCGAGGACGCCCCTTCGGCTGCCGTACGTTCCCGGCGTGGAGGAGACCTGCGTCCGGCTGACCGGGCACGCGCTCACCCACACCATCCGCTGGGCGCTGACCCCTCCCCCGCCGACCCGGGACAGTCGCTGAAACCGCGCGAAGTGTCACCTTTTGATAGGAAGGAGAGGAAGCGATGTCTCCGGACCGGAAAGGTGTGACCGCGTGGAGCCCACCAGCCAGCAGGAGAACGCGCACAGCTCCGTCCTCACCCTCCACGTCAACGGCGAGCCACGCACGCTGACGCTCGACCACCGCACCACCGTCCTGGACGCCCTGCGCGAGCACCTGGATCTCACCGGCGCCAAGAAGGGCTGCGACCACGGCCAGTGCGGCGCGTGCACGGTTCTCGTGGACGGCCGGCGCGCCAACAGTTGTCTGCTGCTCGCCGCCGCGCACGACGGGGCGCGGATCACCACCGTGGAAGGGCTCGCCGACGGTGAGCGGCTCCATCCGGTGCAGGAGGCGTTCGTGGCGCGGGACGCCCTGCAGTGCGGCTACTGCACTCCGGGCCAGATCTGCTCGGCCGTCGGCATGCTGGCCGAAGCCTCCGCCGGCCACCCCTCCCATGCGACACCGCACCAGCACATCGCCGACGGTCCCGCCGAGCTGACGCCCGACGAGATCCGGGAACGAATGAGCGGCAACATCTGCCGCTGCGGCGCCTATCCGAACATCGTGGGCGCGATCGGGGAGGTGGCGCCGTGAAACCCTTCGCGTACGTCCGCGCCGAAAGCGCCGAGGACGCGGTCGGCGCCTGCGCCGCCCGCCCCGGCGCCCAGTTCCTGGCCGGCGGCACCAATCTCGTCGACCTCATGAAGCTCGGGGTCGCCGCACCGGAACTGCTCATCGACGTCAGCCGTCTGCCGCTGAACGAGATCGAGGAGACCCCGGAGGGCGGTCTGCGCATCGGCGCGACCGTGCGCAACAGCGACCTGGCGGCCCACCCGGTGGTGCGGACCCGCTACGCCGCCCTGTCGCAGGCCCTGCTCTCGGGCGCCTCGGGGCAGCTGCGCAACACCGCGACCACGGGCGGAAATCTGCTCCAGCGCACCCGCTGCGGGTACTTCCAGGACATCTCGAAGCCCTGCAACAAGCGTGTGCCGGGCAGCGGTTGCCCCGCCCGCGAGGGCGTGCACCGCGATCTCGCGGTGCTCGGCCACTCCCCGCACTGCGTCGCCACCAACCCCTCCGACATGGCGGTCGCGCTGGCCGCCCTCGACGCCACGGTCGACCTGCTCGGCGCCGACGGGCCGCGCGGCGTCCCGGTCACGGACTTCCACCGGCTGCCCGGCGACCGCCCCGACCAGGACACGGTCATCCGTACGGGCGAGCTGATCACCAGTGTGACGCTCCCGGCCTCCGCGCCCGGCGCGCAGGGCTACCGCAAGGCCCGTGACCGTGCCTCCTACGCCTTCGCGCTCGCTTCCGTCGCCGCCGTGCTCCGGGTCGACGACGGTGTCGTCCGGGACGCGGCGCTCGCCTTCGGCGGGCTCGCCCACCGGCCGTGGCGGGCCCGGGCGGCGGAAGAGGTGCTGCGGGGAGCGCCCGCCACGGAGGAGACCTTCGCCCGGGCGGCCGACGCCGAGCTCGCCGCGGCCGAGCCGCTGCGCGACAACGGCTTCAAGGTGCCGCTCGCGCGCAACCTCACCATCAGCGTGCTGGCCGAGCTGGCTTCGCGTACCCGAGGACGTGAGACCCCGTCATGACGGATGCACAGGCCCCGCTGGGCACCCCCGCCGTCCGCCGCGAGGCACGGGACAAGGTCACCGGCGCCGCGCGCTACGCGGCCGAGCACACCCCGCCGGGCTGCGCCCACGCCTGGCCCGTTCCCGCCACCGTCGGCCGCGGACGGGTCACCGCCGTGCACGCCGAGGAGGTGCTGGCGCGACCCGGCGTCCTCGCGGTGCTCAGTCACGAGAATGCCCCCCGTCTCAAGGAACCGGACGACCCGACGCTCGCGCTCCTCCAGAACGACCGCGTCCCGCACCGCGGCTGGTACGTCGCCCTGGTCGTGGCCGACACACCCGAGAACGCCTGTGCCGCCGCCGACGCCCTGCGGGTCGAGTACGCGAGCGAGCGGCACGACGTCCAGCTGACCGGCGACCATCCGGGGCTCTACACACCGGAGGAGGCGAACGGCGGTCATCCCGCCGTCCGTGAACGCGGCGACTTCGACGCGGCGTATGCAAGCGCCACCGTCCGGGTCGACGCCACCTACACGCTGAGCGCGCTGCACAACCATCCGATGGAACCGCACGCCTCGACCGCCCGGTGGGACGACGGGCGTCTGACGGTGCACGACTCGAGTCAGGGCGCCGGTACCGTACGCGACACCCTCGCCCAGATCTTCGGGCTGAACAAGGAACAGATCACGGTCGTCTCGGAACACGTCGGCGGCGGATTCGGCTCCAAGGGCACCCCCCGTCCGCAGGTCGTACTGGCCGCCATGGCCGCGCGGCACACCGGCCGGCCCGTCAAACTGGCCCTGCCCCGCCGCCAGCTGGCGGCGGTCGTCGGCCACCGCTCCCCCACCGTGCAGCGCGTCCGGCTGGGCGCGGGCGTCGACGGTGTCATCACCGCGCTCGCCCATGAGGTCGTCACCCAGACCTCCACGGTCAGGGAGTTCGTCGAGCAGGCGGCGGTTCCGGCCCGCACCATGTACGTCTCCCCCCACAGCCGCACCAGCCACCGGGTGGCCGCGCTGGACGTGCCCACTCCGTCGTGGATGCGCGCCCCGGGCGAGGCGTCCGGGATGTACGCGCTGGAGTCGGCGATGGACGAACTCGCCGTCGCCGCCGGGGTGGACCCGGTGGAACTGCGGCTGCGCAACGAGCCCGACACCGAACCCGACAGCGGCCGTGCCTTCAGCAGCAGGCACCTCGCCGAGTGTCTCCGGGACGGGGCGCGGCGCTTCGGCTGGGAGCGGCGCGACCCGGCGCCCGGCGTCCGCCGCGAAGGCGACCTGCTGTTGGGCACCGGCGTGGCGTGCGCCACCTATCCCGTCCTCATCAGCCCGTCGAGCGCCCGCGCCCATGCCCTGCCCGACGGCACGTGTGTGGTCCAGGTCAATGCCACCGACATCGGCACGGGGGCCAGGACCGTGCTCGCGCAGATCGCCGCCGACGCCCTGGACGCGCCCCTGGAGTCGGTCCGCGTGGAGATCGGCAGCACCGAGCTGCCCGACGCCCCGCTGGCCGGCGGCTCTTCGGGCACGGCGTCGTGGGGCTGGTCCGTGCACAAGGCCTGTACGGCGCTGGCCGGGCGTCTTCGTGCGCAGTCCGGTCCCCTGCCGGCGGAGGGTCTGTTCGCGCTGGCGGACACCGAGGAGGAGACGGGCGAGGAATCGCCGTACGCGCGGCACGCGTTCGGCGCGCACTTCGCGGAAGTGCAGGTGGACACCGTGACGGGCGAGGTGCGCGTACGCCGCCTCCTCGGCGTCTTCGCGGCCGGCCGCATCCTCAATCCCCGTACCGCTCGCTCCCAGTTCATCGGCGGCATGGTCATGGGCATCGGCATGGCCCTGACGGAGGGCAGCACCATGGACCTGGCCTTCGGTGACTACGCGGAACACGATCTCGCGTCGTACCACGTGCCCGCCTGCGCGGACGTGCCGGCCGTCGAGGCGCACTGGATCCACGAGGACGATCCGCACCTGAACCCGATGGGCAGCAAGGGCATCGGCGAGATCGGCATCGTCGGCACGGCGGCGGCCGTCGCGAACGCCGTTCATCACGCGGTGGGGGTGCGGCTGCGGGACCTGCCGCTGACGCCGGACAAGCTGCTGCCGCGTCTGCCGACGCGCTGAGCCCGAAGCGCTGATTCCGGCGTGCGGGACGCGGCAGTCCCGTACCCGGGCCTCTTCGGATGAGCGGGCCCGCAGCGGGTACCCGCGAGGGTGGCAGGTGACGTGCGGGCGGAAGGACGCGTGCTGTGGAACTCACCGACTGGCTGCTGACGTCACGGCAGCGCGGGAATCCCGCGACCCGCCTGGACAGCCGTCGGCCCGGCGGGACGGCCTGGTCGAACGGCAATCACGTACGACCGCTCGTCCATGGCGCGACCTACTTCACGGAGCTGCTCGCCGCGGTGCGCGCCCAGCGCGCCGGAGACCTGCTGCTCTTCACCGACTGGCGCGGCGATCCCGACGAACGGCTGGACGGCCGGGGCAGCGAAGTGGGCACCGTGCTGTGCGAGGCGGCCGCACGGGGAGTGATCGTCAAGGGGCTGGTGTGGCGCTCCCACCTCGACCGCTTCCAGTTCAGCGAGTCCGAGAACCGCCACCTCGGCGAGGAGATCGAAGCGGCGGGCGGCGAGTGCCTGCTCGACATGCGGGTGCGCCCCGGCGGCTCCCACCACCAGAAGTTCGTGGTCCTACGGCACCCGGGCCGCCCCGAGCGGGACATCGCCTTCGTCGGCGGCACCGACCTCTGCCACAACCGCCGCGACGACGCCACCCACCGCGGTGACCCGCAGTCGCAACAGATCACCGAGGAGTACGGGCCGCATCCGCCGTGGCACGACATCCAGCTGGCGATCCGCGGACCGGCCGTCGGCGACATCGAGGCGGGCTTCCGCGAACGCTGGGACGACCCGGCTCCACTCAGCCGCAGCCCCGTCACCCGCCTCCGGGAGCTCTTCCACCGGGAGGACACCCGCGCGAACCCGCTGCCGCCCCAGCTGCCGGACCCCGCGCCGTGCGGCACGCACACCGTGCAGGTGCTGCGCACGTACCCCAATCGGCTGCTGGAGGGCTACGACTTCGCACCCGACGGCGAGCGCAGCATCGCCCGCAGCTATCTGAAGGCGCTGCGGCGGGCCAGGTCTCTCATCTACCTCGAGGACCAGTACCTCTGGTCCCCGCACGTCGTCGGCTACTTCGCCGAGGCGCTGGCCGCCCACCCGCGGCTGCGCCTGATCGCAGTGATCCCCTCCCTGCCCGAGCAGAGCGGCCGGCTGACGCTGCCGATGAACCTGGTCGGCCGGATGTCGGCCCTGGACAGGCTGCGCGCGGCGGGCGGGGACCGCGTCGCCGTGTACGGGCTGGAGAATCACGCGGGAACGCCGGTGTACGTCCACGCCAAGGTCTGCGTGATCGACGACGTGTGGGTGTCGGTCGGGTCCGACAACATCAACCTGCGCTCCTGGACGCACGATTCGGAGCTGAACTGCGCCGTACTGGACGAGAGCGTGGATCCGCGCCCGCCGCTCGACCCGGGCGGACTGGGGGACGGCGCCCGCCGCTTCGCCCGGGACCTGCGGCTCGAGCTCTCACGCGAGCACCTGGACCTCGACCCGGCGCCGGGCCCCGAGCCCTCCGCCCCTCAGGCGCCGGACGACCTGTGCGACCCGGTGGCCGCCTTCGACGCCTTCGCGGCGGCGGCCGCCGCGCTGGACGCCTGGCACGACGGCGGCCGGTCCGGGCCGCGCCCGCCCGGTCGCCTGCGCACGTACCGTCCGCCCGAGGTGTCCCGCGCGGCGAAGAGACTGTCCACACCGCTCTACCGCCTGCTCGTGGACCCGGACGGGCGACCGCTGCGGCTGCGGCGTCACAACGCCTTCTGAGGCACGCGTGGCGCGCCGGTCACGGACATCACCAGCGAGTACAGCGAGTGGGTGGCCGTGATGAACAGGCGGTTGTTCTTCGGGCCGCCGAACGCGATGTTGGACACGGGCTCGGGGACGAGCAGGCGTCCGAGCAGCGTGCCGTCCGGGTCGTAACAGTGCACGCCGTCGTGGAACGCCGCCGCCCACAGGCGGCCCCTGTCGTCGAACCGGATGTTGTCGAAACCGCCGTCCACACGCTCGGCGAACACCTTCCCGCCCGAGAGCGTGCCGTCGTCGTGGACGTCGAAGACCCGGATGGCGCGGGCGCGGGTGTCGGCGACGTACAGCCGTGTCTCGTCCTGCGAGAAGACCAGTCCGTTCGGTGTCTCGAATCCGTCGGCGACCAGCGTGACGCCTCCCGTCGCCGGGTCGATCCGGTAGACGTTGCAGGCGCCGATCTCACTCTCGGCGCGGTGGCCCTCGTAGTCGGTGGTGATTCCGAAGTCGGGGTCGGAGAACCATATGGAGCCGTCGGAGCGGACGACCGCGTCATTGGGGCTGTTCAGCCGTTTTCCGTCGAAGCGGTCGGCGAGCACCGTGATCCGGCCGTCGTGCTCGGTGCGGGTGACGCGGCGGTTGCCCTGCTCGCAGCTGATCAAGCGGCCTTCCCGGTCGAGGGTGTTGCCGTTGACGTGCCCGGCGGCGGAGCGGAAGACGCCGACGGCGCCCGTCTGCTCGTCCCACCGCAGCAGGCGGTCGTTGGGGATGTCGCTCCAGATCACCTGGCGCCACGCGGGCAGGTAGAGCGGCCCCTCGGCCCAGCGGCAGTCGCCATGAAGCTGCTCGAGCCGGATGTCCCCGCTGACGCAGCGCCCCGTACGGAATCGCTCGTCCAGAATCTCATAGCGACCGTCCACGATCTCACCGGACATGGTCTCCCCCATCACCTGTTTCCCGAATGCCATTTGGTTCAGCAGCACTATGCCAGAACAAGATATGGTCGCGGTATGGCGATGGTGGATGAGATGGACCGCGCGCTGATCGCGGAACTCCAGAAGGACGCGACCCAGGCGTATGCCGCCCTGGGCAAGGCGGTCGGCCTGTCGGCCGGCGCGGCACACGAACGGGTGCGCAAACTGCGCGAGCGGGGCGTCATCCGCCGCACATCGGTCGATGTCGACCCGGCGGCACTGGGGCAGGGCGTTCTCGCCTTCGTCATGGTCGAGTCGTCGGCGTGGATGGGTGAATCCGCCGCCGATTTCGCCGCCATCCCCGAGATCCAGGAGGCCCACGTCATCGCGGGCAGCGCCTCGGTACTGGTCAAGGTGCGCACGGCCACGGCGGAGCGGCTCCAGGACGTTCTGCGGCGGCTGTACGCGATCGACGGCGTCAGCGGCACGCAGGCGACCGTCGCGCTGGAGACCTTCTTCGAGCGGCCGGTCCCACCGGCCGCCGGGTGAAGCCGCCCGTCCTCCGCCCCCGGAGGCGGCGCGTGAACTCCTCGAAGCCGGGGGCAGCCGTGCGGGCGCGCCTCCTCCCCCACCGGGGAGAGGCGCGCCGCCCTTTCGCGGGTCCGGTCAGGTCAGCGCCTCCGGCCAGCCGTATCCGGGGCCGGTGTGCGTGGGTACGGTCGCCGCGCCCACGGCTTCCAGGTCGCGGTCGGCGACCCGCATCAGCTGTCCGGCGAGATCCCGCATGGCCCTGCTCGCGGCCAGTTCGTCGCCGATCGCCGGTACGTCCACGTCCGCCGGGTTGCACCGCGCGGTGCCCCGGCCCTTGAGCGTGGCCGTGCCCGTCTCCAGGACCGCCTCCGCCTTCGTCCGGCCGTCCTCCTCGACGAGTTTCAGGCCGACCGTCCACTCCACCGTCCGTGTCATGGCCTGCCTCCTTGCCCATGTTCCCGGCCGTACCCTGCCGCGTTTGCGGTGCGGCCTGTGCCTGTTACCAGGATCCTCCCGGGCCCGCCCGGCCGCACACCAGCGAGGACCTCTCCACGCCGGGATGTGATCACTTGGCGGTGAGAAGGACCCAGACCTGACCGGGCGCAAAGGTCATCGGTTTGCCGTCGGGAGTGGTGAAGGAGGTGCCGCGCTCCGCGGTGGCCCGGCTCCAGCGGGCGTCGTGGCTTCTGCCGTCGCGCAGGACGAGCGCCGTGCCGGAGCCGACGGTCTCGGTGAACGGCGACACGCTTCCCCACCGGTCGTGGAACTTGGAGGCGTGGACGTCGACCTTCTGGACCACCACGGTCGGGGTCCCCATCCGTCCGCCGTCCGTCGTCCGCGCGGCCTTGCCGTCCATGCTGACGAGCCACCGCTTCCCGGGGGCCGACCAGGTGAAGGAGAAACGGGCCGCCGGGAACCGCACGGTGTACTCGTTGAGCCGTTCCCCGCCCGCCGGCGCGGCGCCGAAACGGAAGCCGATGTCCCGGGCCTTGTCCGCCTTCGGCGCGGCGGCCAGGGCGGCCCCCGGGCGCACGTAGAGGTTGTGCGGGGCGGCGCGGGCGGAGTCCCGGAAGAAGGCCCGGGGCGCGTCGTCCGGCAGCAGGGGGAACAGCGGGGCCGCGTCGATGAGCGGCTTCAGTGCCGACTGCGAGCCGGAGTAGGCGAGGGCCGGGCGGCCGAACTGCCGCAGCAGTTCCATGTCCGACTCGCGCGCGCTGCGCACCGGTCCCACCTTCGGCGGCAGCCGTGACGAGAAGACCGCGAGTATCCGGCTCTGTCCGCCTTCGACCTGTTCGACGTAGATGATGTCCGCCGCGCCGAGACCCGTGTGCGGCCGCGCGGGGACCACATTGTCGATCTTGACGGCGAGGACTCGGCTCTCGCGGGCGGGAAGCCCGGTGAAGGGGGACGTCCCGCTCGGCGGACTGGTGGTGGACGAACGCTTCGTCTCCCCGTCGGAGGACGAGCAGCCGAAGAGCCCGGCGGCCAGCGCTCCGCAGGCCACCGCGGCGACGATCGCGCCGGCCGGATTCGTCTTGCGCGTCACAACCATCGGCCTGCACCTCGCCTCCAGTGGAACACGAAAGCGGGGAGTGGGACAGCCCCGCCTTCGCACTGGCGTCCACACCGCTTCCGGGAGTCCGGGGGACGCTCCTCGCGCGGCCCGGGGCGCCAGGTGCGGGACGTCCGCGACGGCACCGGCCCCGGGCCACGGGTTTACCTGGCCGAGTTGCGGCAAGCCGAACCCCGAGGCAGACATGGGAAACACATCAGAGAACACCCAGAAGACCAACCAGTCAGAGGAAGCGTCGGACCAACTACCCGGATCCATAGAGGTGTTGCGCGCGGCTCGCGCCCAACTCCAGGAACTCACCGGCATGGAGGCCGAGTCGGTGTCGTCCTTCGAACGGACGGACAACGGATGGGCCTTGCACATCGAGGTCCTCGAACTCGCCCGAGTCCCGGACACCATGAGTCTTCTCGCTTCGTACGAGGTCGAAGTCGACCCGCACGGCGAGCTCACCGGCTACCGACGCATCCGCCGCTATGAGCGCGGCAGGGCGGACCGCTCCTAGGAGCGGCTTTCCCGCCCTGTTCGTCCGCGCTCGCAATCATGAGGGAGGCACCAGGCAATGACCGTTGTCCCGGCACAGCAAGGCGGTGGCGGCTCCGGCGGCACCAGCGGCCTGTACGACGTCCTGGAACTCGTCCTCGACCGTGGAATCGTGATCGACGCGTTCGTCCGCGTCTCCCTGGTCGGCATCGAGATCCTCAAGATCGACGTCCGGGTCGTCGTCGCCAGCGTCGACACCTATCTGCGCTTCGCCGAGGCCTGCAACCGCCTCGACCTGGAGGCAGGTCCCCGCAAGAGCCCCGGACTGCCCGACCTGGTCGGCGAGATCACCGAGTCCGGAGCGCGAGGCAAGTCCAAGGGCGCGCTCAGCGGCGCCGCCCAGACCATTTCCGACGCGTTCAGCCAGGCACGTGACGAGGCGCAGCCCGAGTCCAAGTCGCGCAGCCGCAGCACCTCGTCGCGCCGTAAGGAGGAGCAGGAGTGAGTACGTACGTCTACGGGATCGCCCGGGCCACGCATCCGCACCTGCCCGAGAAGCTGAGCGGGGTCGGCGAACCGCCGCAGGCCGTACGCGTCCTGGAACAGGGCAAGCTCGTCGCGCTGGTCAGCGACGCCCCTGAGGATTTGAAGCCGAAGCGGCGCGATCTCCTCGCGCACCAGAACGTGCTGGCGGCCGCCGGCGCGGACGGCACGGTCCTGCCGATGCGGTTCGGCGGGATATCGCCGGACGACGACGCGGTGGTGGCCGTACTCGCCGAGCGCGAGGACCACTACATGGAGCGGCTCGACGCGCTCGACGGCAAGGTCGAGTACAACGTGAAGGCCACGCACAACGAGGAAGCCATCCTCCACAAGGTCCTCACCGACGATCCGGAGCTCCGGGCCCTCAGCGAGGCGAACCGGGCCGCGGGCGGCGGAACGCACGAGCAGAAGATCGCCCTCGGTGAGCGTGTCGTGGCGGCCGTGAAGCAGCGCGAGGCGCGCGACGCGGAGCTGATCCAGCAGGCCCTGGAGGGCTCGGCCACGGACGTCTGCCCCGGACCGCAGAGCGCCGGCTGGGTGGCGAACGTCTCGTTCCTGGTGGACCGGGACAAGGCCGCCTCGTTCGTGAACACCTTCGACCGTTTCGCGCAGGAGCAGCCCCACCTCGTCCTTCAGGCGAACGGGCCGCTTCCGCCGTACAGCTTCGTGGAGTGAGCGGATGGGCCTGCTGACAGAACTGCTGCTCCTGCCGGCGGCCCCCGTGCGCGGCACCGCCTGGGTGCTGCGGCAGGTGGTGGCGGAGGCCGAGCGGCAGTACTACGACCCCGCCACCGTTCAGCGCGAACTCTCCCGACTCGCGGCGCGGCTGGACGCGGGAGAGATCGACGAAGCGGAATTCGACCGCCAGGAGGACGAGTTGCTCGCCCGGCTGGAGAACGGAGCGCGGCTGCAATGAACGATCCCCGCTGGGGCATGGGGCTCGCGTTCGGTGCGGGCTACGCCCTCGGCCGTACGAGGAAGGCCCGGCTGGTCTTCGCGATCGGGGCCGCGGTGGTGGGCGTGAAGCTGCGGCTCGGGCCCCGCGCCGTCGCCGAGTACACGGCGAGCCGGCTGCGGGAGCACCCGGAGATCAAGGAGATCGGCGATCAGCTCCGGGAGGACCTGCGGGGAGTCGGCAGGGCGGCGGCCCGTTCTCTGGCCGACCGGCAGGTGCACTGGCTGGCCGACCACCTCCAGACGCGCGCTCTGGCGGTGCGCGACCGGACCGCGGACATGCTCTCGGCTCCGTCCCGTCCCCCGGCCCTTGACGAGGCCGACGCCGAAGGAGAGGGCGAGAGGGAGGACGAGGACGGGCCGCCGTCCGGCGGTGGGCGCGGTCCCCGGCGGACTGCCGCGAGGACCGCGCCCGCGAAGAAGGCGGCGAAGAAGGCGCCGGCGCGGAAGGCCGCCGCCGGGCGCGCGGCGGGCGAGTCGCCGACGACGGGTGGAGCGCCGGCGAAGAAGCAGCCCGCCAGGAAGCAGCCCGCGAAGACCACCAGGAAAGCCGCCGGGAAGACGGCGGCGAAGACCGCCGCGCGGAAGGCGCCGGCCAGGAAGACGGCCGCGAGGCGCACGACGACCGCCAAGCGGAGTGCGGCCGGGCCGAGCCCGGCCCGGAAGCCCGATGCGAAGGGAGGCCATGGCGATGAGTGAGGCGACCGAGAGGCTCAAGGACGAGTTCCACGGATACCTCGCCGCCCAGGCCGAACGCGTCCTCGTCCGCGCAGGCCGCGCCCTGGGGCGCTCCACGGTGGTGCTCAGGGACATCGCCGACGGCCGCAGCACCGGCTTCGCCCAGCTCGCCCTGGAGAGCGGCCGGAAGATCACCCAGGGCAAGGGCCTGGTCCGCGGAGCCGTCGAGATCGGCGCCTCCCGTCTCAAGGAGAGAGTCATCACGTACGACGCGAGTCCGACCGTCGTCATCGAATCCGTCGACGTCCCCGTTTCCCCGCGTCTCGCGTACGACCGGTGGGCGGAGCTGCACGGCAAGGGCGACACCACCGCCGGTCACAGTGACGGCGACGGGCCGGAGTACCGGATCGCCCGGTCGACCGGGGACGAAGCCGCCTGCGCCGTCTCCTTCCACGCGATGGCCGACGACCTCACACGGGTGCTGCTGGTCGCCGAGTACCCCTCGAACAACCTGACGGCGAGGGCGGCCGGTCTCTGGCGGACCCGGGCCCGCCGGGCCCGTCGCGACCTGCGGGACTTCGCCCGCGACCTCTCGAGCGAGCGGAGCAGCCGATGACCAGCCCGGCCGGCCGGCTTCCGAGCCCGTACGCCTCCGAAGGCAGCAGCGCCAATCTCGCCGACATCCTCGAGCGTGTCCTGGACAAGGGCATCGTCATCGCCGGTGACATTCGCATCAACCTTCTCGACATCGAGCTGCTGACCATCAAGCTGCGCCTCGTCGTCGCGTCCGTCGACCGCGCCAAGGAGATGGGCATCGACTGGTGGGAGAGCGACCCGGCTCTCTCCTCCGGCGCGCGCCACCGCGAACTGGCGCGGGAGAACGAGGAGTTGCAGCGCCGAATCGCGGAACTGGAGGAGCGGACCGCATGACCGACACCGACCGACTGCGCTATGTGTACGCCGTCAGCCGGCCGTTCGACGGCGTGCTGCCCGACGGCGCGCAGGGCATCGGCGGCGAACCGCCGCGGCTGGTGCGCCACCACGACCTGGTCGCCGTCGTGAGCTCCGTACCGGCCGCCGACTTCGACGAGGCCCCGCTGCGCGCGCGGCTGGAGGACCTCGACTGGCTCGCCGCCACGGCCCGGGCCCATGACGCGGTGATCGCCGCGCTCTCCACCGTCACGACTCCGCTCCCGCTGCGCCTGGCGACGATCTGCCGGGACGACAGCGGGCTGCGGCGCCTGCTGGAGGACGGGCACGACCGTTTCGTCACGGCCCTCGATCGGCTGGACGGGCGGGTCGAGTGGGGTGTGAAGGTGTACGCGCAGCCGGTGGAACCGGCGTCCGCGCCCCAGCCCGCCGCCACCCCCGCCTCCGGTGGCGGCCGTGACTATCTGCGCCGCAGGCTCAACGACCGCCGCAGCCGCGACAGCGACTGGGAGCGGGTGAGCACGCTGTGCCGACAGCTGCACGACGAACTCTCCTCCTACGCCGAGGCCGCCACCCTGCACCGCCCGCAGGACGCCCGGCTGTCGGGCGTCGACGCGGTGAACGTCCTCAACGCCGCCTATCTGGTGGACCGGCGGCGCGGCGAGGGCTTCGTCCAGCTGGTCGAGAGGACCTCGCTGCCGGGGGTGCGGGTGGAGCTGACGGGACCCTGGGCGCCGTACTCCTTCACCGGTGCCTTCACGGAGGACGCGGGTGCCGGCGTCGATGGCGACGCGCGGGGGGCGGTCCGATGACCACCCCGCCGAATGCCCTGGCCGAGCGGCGTGTCGCCCTCGTCGACCTCCTGGACCGGCTGCTGGCCGGTGGTGTGGTCATCACCGGCGACCTGACCCTGTCCATCGCCGACGTCGACCTCGTCCGCGTGGACCTCAAGGCGCTGATCAGCTCGGTGAGTACGAACCTGCCCTCCCCCTGGGAGCAGCGATGACCGGCGGCGAGCCCCGGCGCCGCGTCGAACTCGACCCGGACACCGTCGAACGCGACCTCGCCCGGCTGGTTCTCACCGTTGTCGAGCTGCTGCGCCAGCTGATGGAACGCCAGGCCCTGCGCCGCGTCGAGGACGGACAGCTCACCGAGGACCAGGAGGAGCGGATCGGCCTCACGCTGATGCTGCTGGAGGACCGCATGGAAGTCCTCCGCTCACGATTCGGCCTTGAGCCGGAGGACCTGAACCTGGACCTCGGCCCCCTGGGCCCGCTGCTGTGAAGGCGGCTGTCGCCGCACCCTGTTCGACGGCGCGGCCGGGATTGTCTAACGGCTCGGTGACGGTGGGGTTGCAGAACGGGTGCTCCGCGCTCCCCCGCGCGGGGACGGCCGTTGAACCGTGCATGGCGGCAATCGAATCCCCCATCCCGACGCCCGGCGCCTCCCTGCTGGGCGCGTACTGGCTGAACTCTCCGCTGCACGCCGCGGACAAGTGCGTGTGGTGTGTCCAACTGGGCCAGGCCGGCCCCGGCGCCCCGCGGGACGCCGTGTCGGTCGGCGCGCAAACGCCGCGGCGGCCCGGGGGGCCGAAGGCCGGCCCGGTGCCGGAGGGGTCCCTCGCCTCGGCGGCGGAACGGCTGGCCGACCCGGCGCGGATGGTGATGCTGTCCATGGCCGTGTGCACAGTGGTGTCGGCGATGCTCGTGGTGACCCTGATGTGAGACCAGCCGCCTGTTCGTGGGCCGGCCTCTCATACGTTCGGGTGCCTGCGGTGGCTCGCCCCGGCGGGTGCGGAGGAGGGTGGGGGCGTACTCCCCCTCCTGAGGAGACGGCCGATGCCCGAGACTCCGTACCGCTACGACACGCTGCGCGCGCTGTACATCAACTGCACGCTCAAGCGCTCACCGGAGACCAGCAATACCGAGGGTCTCATCGACAGGAGCCGCGGTGTGATGGAGAGGAACGGTGTCACGACCGAGGTGGTCCGGGCCGTCGACCATGACATCGCGACCGGGGTGTGGCCGGACATGACCGAGCACGGCTGGGAGTCCGACGCCTGGCCCCGGCTCTACGAGCAGGTCATGGCGTCCGACATCCTGGTGCTGTGCGGGCCCATTTGGCTCGGCGACAACAGCTCCGTCATGAAGCAGGTCGTCGAGCGCCTCTACGCCTGTTCCAGCCTGCTCAACGACCGGGGCCAGTACGCCTACTACGGCCGGGTCGGCGGCTGTCTGATCACCGGGAACGAGGACGGCGTCAAGCACTGTGCCATGAACGTCCTCTACAGCCTCCAGCACCTCGGCTACACGATTCCGCCCCAGGCCGACGCCGGCTGGATCGGCGAGGCGGGCCCCGGGCCCTCCTATCTCGACGCGGGCTCGGGCGGTCCCGAGAACGACTTCACCAACCGCAACACGGCCTTCATGTCCTGGAACCTCATGCATCTGGCGGCGATGCTCAAGCAGGCGGGCGGCGTCCCCGCGCACGGTAACCAGCGGTCCGAATGGGATGCCGGCTGCCGCTACGACTTCCCGAATCCCGAGCACCGGTGAACGGCCCCGGCACGCCCCGTTCGAGGTGAGCGCGGCTTCACCCGCGCTCGCCCGCTCCGGCGTGCGCGGCCAGCTCGGCCGGCGTGCGGGCGTAGGAGGGATCCTTGCGCAGGAGCGCGCAGACCGTTTCGAGCCGGGGGCCGTTCGGGGCCGGCAGGCGGTGACACCGCCGGTGCGGTGGCGCTGTTCGTCCTGTTCGCGGGCAGCGCGCTCGGCACGGTCCTCGGCGGCCGGCTCGCCGCGCGCTGGGGGCGCGTGCGCGTCACGTGCTGGGCCTACGCGGCGGCGGTTCCCGCCGTCGCGGGCGTGGTGTTCCTGCCGGGTCCCGCGCTGTACGCCGGGGTGGCCCTGGCGGCGGTGGGGCTGTACGTGCCGGTGTCCACCGTCTTGTAGCCGCCGGACGAGCCGATTCTCCTTGCAGGTGACGCGCGCTCAGGACTATCTGCCGGTCCGGGTGGGCACCGCCAGTGGCCTCACCCTGGGGCTGACCGTCAGCGTCGGAGGTCTCGCGGGGCCGCTGATCGGCGCGGTCGCGGACGCCACATCGCTGCGGACGGCGCTCATCCCGCTGATCGTGATGCCCGGCCTCGCCCGGCTGCTCGCCCGCGCGCTGCCCGAGCCGGCGGCGGCCGAGCCGACCGGCCCGTCCCACCCTCCGCGGGCGGGCGTACGGCAGCGCTGAACGGCCGACCGGCGGGGTGCGGTTCCCCGCCAGTCGGGGACCGGACGGGCTACTCCTCCACCGCCCCGCCCACGCGCCGCAGATGCTGCCGGAAGGTGTACGACGGGTCGGCCGCCCGCCGGTTCAGGAAGTCGTCGAAGGAGACCTGGTCGCGCAGCGTCTCCCCGCCGCGGATCCGGCGTGCCTGTTCGCGTTCGGTCCGGCCGATCCGGTCAGCCGTGGCGAGCACGTCGTCGACCAGGTCGGCGGCGACGAACAGCACACCGTCGTCGTCACCGAAGACGATGTCGTCCCCGCTCACCCGATGCGTGCCGATCCTGGCCGTGACCAGCGCCTCGGGCTCGCGCTCGTCGAGCCGTACGGGGCCGGGGGCGTAGCGGCCGTACGAGAAGACGGGAAGGCCGATCTCCACCAGCTCGGGTGTGTCGCGGTGCAGGCCCCAGACGACGAGGCCGGTGAGACCGGCCGCCTTGGCCTCCAGCGCCGCGAGGTCGCCGACGCAGGCCTCGTCCTCCCGGCCGCCGTTGTCGATGACCAGGACGTCTCCCGGCCGGCTGCTCGCGAAGGCCTCCAGGAACACGTCGACGCTGCCGTAGTGCCGCACCGGCAGGACCCTGCCCGCGATCCGGTGACCCGGTACGACCGCGGTGATTCCGGGCGGCGCGGCGCGCAGAGGGATCCCCGCGCGGACGCAGGCGTCGGCGATGAGGGGGGTGGTCAGGTCCTCGAATGCCTTGAGCATCGTGTTCTCCCTGGCTCGGTCGCGTCGCCGCCGCTGAGGTCGGCGCGCGGATGAGGAGCGGGCGGCGTGATCCTACCGACCGCGACCGCCGGGGGCGGGCCGAGTCAGAGGTGGGGCGCAGCCTGCCCGGGCGGCTCTGTCCGGCGCTCTGCCCGCTCTCCTCGCGTTCCAGGGCGCTTCCGTCCAGCCAGGCCGCCCAGCAGAGGTTCCGGTCGCCGTAGCCGTTGTCGAAAGGGGCCATCTCCTCGCCGTAGCCCTTGACGACCTCGACGACATCGCCTTCACGGAGGGTCCGGAAGAGCCAGGCGGCGTCTTCGGGGCTCATGCCGGTGCAGCCGTGGCTGACGTCGTCCTTGCCCTGGGCGTCCGACGACCAGGCGCGGCGTGGAGCGGCAGGCGACGGCGCCCGGCCGGCGGTAATCGGACACGGCCGTCGGAGGGGTGGGCCGGCGGGGCGGCCCACCCCGTCAGGACTCCCGTCGTGGGGCACCGGGCGCGAGGTGGTAGCGGTGGGCGGGCGCGTGATCGATGACGAGACCGGGCCGCCAGGTCGTCAGGGCCTGGGCCGACGGCGTGAACAGAGGGCTGGGCAGACGCTGGGGGTCGTGCCACTCCCAGCGGTCGATCTTGTCGGGCTCGGCCACCGCCGGGGTGCCGTCGTGGGCGGAGACGAGGGCGACGGCGGTCAGCCGGTTCACCCCCTCGACGCTGTCGAGCAGGATCGCGAGGATGTCGGCCTGCCGGGCGTCGGCGCGCAGCGTGGTCTCCTCCGCCAGCTCCCGCACGGCGGCGTCCTCGATGGACTCGCCGGCGTCGACCTTCCCGCCGGGTAGCTCCCACACGCCCGAGGGATGCAGGCCGAGCAGCACCTGCCCGCGCCCGTCGGTGACGACGACACCGACGCCCAGCGCGGCCTGCGGCTCCGGCGGGCGCGGGCCGCGGTGGCGGCTGGTCACGGGTCCGTGGGTGTCCTGGGGGCCGGGGCTGGTGGTCACGCGTTCTCCTGGTCGGTCGTGGATGGCGCGGGTCGCGCGGTCGTCTTCATCGTCCCGCATCGTGGCCGCCCCTTTCCGCGTACGGGAGTTCAGGCGCCGACGGCCGCTAGGACGGGCGCGAGCTGCGCGGCGAGGGTGCCGGCGTCCGGCTGGAGCGCCCCGGCGAACGCGGCCGAGCCGATGGTGAAGGCATCGGCTCCGGCGGCTGCCAGGGCCTGGATCTGGTCGGTGCCGGTGATGCTGCCCGCCACGACCAGACGACCGGTCGTCGCGGCGCGGGCCGCGCGGACGAGGTCGAGGGGGGCGGCGTCGGTGGCGCGGTAGGCCAGCAGGTCGACCCCGGCACAGCCCGCTTCCCCGGCACGACGGCAGTCGTCGGCGATCCGCTCCGGGCCGCCGCCGAGACTGGTCGGGTGCCCGTGCGGCCGCCCGGCGAAGGGCAGATAGCGGACGGGTGTGCCGCGCAGCAGCTCGACGGTCTCGTCGATCCAGGTGCCGCCCATGAGCCAGTCGACGCCGAGGTCGAGGGCGGTGCGCACTGAAGTGAGGGCCTGCGCGCGGTCGGTGCTCACCACTTCGAGGTAGGTGGTGGCCCCCATCTGTCTGACCCGGTCGTGGAGTTGGGTGAGGGTGGCGCGGTCGGTGCCGATGTCCTTGAAGCCGATGTGGCGGATGCCGAGGTGCTGGACGCTGTCGAGGACGTCGAGGGCGTCGCAGACGGTCCGGTCGTCGCGGGTGAGCATGAAGATGAAGTCCATGGGGTCTCGGCTTCCTCGGGTGATGACCGGCGGGCCGGTCAGGGGCGGGTGGGGGCGGGCCCGGAGAGGGCGTCCGCGTACCGCAGGGCGGTGAGCAGGCTGGTGTGGTCGGCCGTGCCGAGGCCCGCGATGTCGAAGGCCGTTCCGTGGTCGACGCTGGTGCGGACGAAGGGCAGACCGATGGTGATGTTGACGCCGTGTTCCAGCCCCAGGTACTTGACGGGGATGAGGCCCTGGTCGTGGTACTGCGCGACGACGACGTCGAACTCCCCGGCGCGGGCGCGCATGAACACGGTGTCGGCGGGCCAGGGGCCACTGGCCCGGATGCCTTCCCGCCGCGCGGCCTCGACGGCCGGGGCGATGATGTCGAGGTCTTCCCGGCCGAACAGGCCGTTCTCCCCGGCGTGCGGGTTCAGACCGGCGACCGCGATGCGCGGAGCGGGATGGCCGCCGCGTCGGAGTGTGTGGTGGGTGAGGCGGATGATGTCGAGTTCGCGGGCGGTCGTGAGCGCGTCGATCGCGGTGCGCAGCGACTGGTGGACGGTCACCAGGACGATACGGAGCTGCTCGTTGGCCATCATCATGGCGTAGTCCGTGGTGCCGGACAGCTCGGCCAGGATCTCGGTGTGCCCGGGGTGGGGCACCCCGGCGAGGCGTAGGGCCTCCTTGTTGACCGGCGCGGTCGTCAGGGCGCGTACGTCGCCCGCGAGGGCGAGTTCGATGCCCCGGCGCACGTACCGGAAGGAGGCCGCCCCGGCGCGGGCGTCCAGGCTCCCCCAGGGCAGCTGCCGGGGCAGTTCGCCCTCGGCGATGACGTCCACGGTGCCCGGGAGGTGTACGGCCCGGTCCACGGAGGTGATCGGCCGGATGGTCAGCGGGGTGCCCGTGAGGCGGCACGCACGATCGAGGACGTGCGGGTCGCCGATGACGACGAGGGGCGCGGTACGGGAAGGGTCGGCGCAGGCCTTGACAATGATCTCGGGCCCGATCCCGCACGGGTCCCCCATGGTGACGGCGATCGGGATCACGCCCGGCCTCCCCCGGGTCCGGTGTACGAGAAGTCGCCGTCCGGCCGGGTCAGGATCCGGCACAGGCGCAGCAGTGTGCGGTCGTCCCCGAACCCACCGGCCTTGATCAGTACGGAGGTTCCGGGCCGGTCGAGCAGCGTCCCCCGGGCCACGCCCGGCTCGGGTTCGTCCACCAGGGCGATACCGCCGCCACCGAGCGCGTGGAGCACGGTCGCCGCCGTTTCCCCGCCGGTGACGAGGAGCGCGTCCACACGGCCCTCGTCGACCAGCGTCCTGGCCGCCACTGCCGCGCTGCGGCCCAGCGCTCGTGCCGTGTCCGGCGCGCATCGCTCGTCGGGCAGGCGCAGGGTCAGGACGTCCGACGGCGACGCGTGGCGCAGCGATGCGACGGCCCGGGCCGGGTCCTCGCCGATCGTGACGCTGTGGACGTGCGGCTCCCCGGCGAGCAGCGCGAGCTGGCGGCGGGTGGCGGGGTGGGCGCTGCCGGCGACCACCAGCGGGCGGCGGGCGGGGGCCGGCCCGGCGGCGGGCGCGGCGGCGGGGTGCGCGTACCGTCTGGCGAGCGCGGCGGCCAGCCCCGGAGAGCCGACCCAGAGGACCTCCTCCGGGCGCGCGATCGCCCCCACCAGCCGGTCCAGGTCACCGTCCTGCGCGGCGGAGCAGACGATCAGGCCTCCCCCGCGGACCAGCCGGGGCAGTTCGTCCGCCCGGCACGCGTCGGTCAGGACGGCTTCCGGGAGCATGACCGCCAGGTCCGCGCAGCGGACGGGATGGACGGGGTCACGGGCGAACTCGCCGGCGTCGACGGGGACTCCGTGGACCAGCTGGATGCCGCCCACGGTGGTCCTGCCCTCGGCGGGGAACGCGGGAGCGATGACGACCGCGCGCCGCTGTGACCCCGCCCGCGCCGCCCGGATCTCCGCGGCGACATGGCCGCGCAGCGTGGAGTCCATGGTCTTGAGCAGGAGGCCGGCCCCCGCGAACGCACGGGCCGCGGCCCGTGTACGGGCGGCGGCGTCGGCCTCGTCCAGGAGGCGGCTTCCGAGGTCGACCGCGATCACGCCGGCCGCCGCGGGTCGTCTGTCCGCCGGGACGGACAGCAGGATCCGGGCCTGGTGTCCGGCCGCGCGGAAGGGAGCCGCGCCGTCCCCCGCGCTGGTGAGGTCGTCCGCCAGCACGACGATGCCCGGCGAGTCGGTGTCTAGGCAATCCATGGCCCCTGCCCTTGTGATCGGTGATGAGATCAATGGTGGGCCAGGCAAAAGCGCAGGACAATCGAATCCTTCTCACCCCAGCTGTGAGTAGACTTCACAAGTGCGTTGGCCGGACCTGCCCCCTGTGAACACCCTGCTTCCCTTCGAGGCGACCGTCCGGCACGCGAGCATGACCGCGGCGGCGCAGGAGCTCCATGTCACGCATGGAGCGGTGAGCCGACAGATCCGGAACCTCGAACACGCCCTGGGCGTGCGGCTTTTCGAGCGGGGCGGGCGCTCGCTGCACCCCACGGCGGAGGCCCGTCGGCTGGCGGCGGTCGTCCGCGACGCACTCGACCAGGTCGACGCGGCCGCGCGGGAGGTGTCCCGCCGTGCGGACACCGGTCCGCTTGCCCTGTCGTGCGAGCCGACGCTGCTGATGCGGTGGCTCATCCCCCGTCTGCCGGACCTGTCCGGACGGGCACCGGACCTCACCGTGCACCTGTCCGCGGGCGGCGGCGCGGTCTCCTTCGAACGGGACGGCATCGATGTCGCGATCAGGCGCGACGATTTCCCCTTCCCCGAGGCGGTCAGCCGCTCCCCGCTCTTCGCCGAACATGTCGGACCCGTCTGCCGGCCGGATCTCGCCGCTCGTCTCACCGATCCCGGCCGGCTCACGGGCAGCGTCCTGCTGCACACCCGTACCCGGCCACAGGCGTGGGACGACTGGCGGCGCCTCTACGCCGAGTTCGGCAGGGACGCCCTGGACGCTACGGACGCCCGGGGCACCGGCAGTCAGACTCTGGAGCACTTCTATCTGACCCTGCAGGCCGCGACGGCCGGTGTCGGTGTGGCGATCGGACCGTACGCGCTGGTGCGCGACGACATCGAAGGGGGCCGGCTCGCCGCCCCGTTCGGCTTCGTCCCCGACGGAACGCGCTACTACCTCCTCAGCGGCCGGTCACCCGATCAGGACGAGCGGATCTCGCTCCTCCTCGGCTGGCTGCGGTCGCAGGCGGCCGGACTGGAGCCGGCACCGCGGGAGCGGGGAGCCGACGTGCCGGGGCCGAGCAGCGCCTGAGCTACGAATGGCGGGGCGAGTTCACCCGTCCCCTGGGATCGACGAGGGTCCGCCCTGCGGCGGAGGCGGACCCGATGTGGGGCGGACGCCGGTGGGCGCGGGGCCGGTGGCCGGAGTCCGGCTGCCTCACGCACGTCTGCGCAGGGCCCCGAGGTAGACGCCGACGACGATCAAGGGCGTGCCCAACAGCAGGGAGAGGGTGAGGGGTTCGTCGTCGAGCCAGGCCGAGAGCACGATCGTGATGACGGGGATGACGACGAAGACGTAGGCGGCTCGGGACGAGCCCCAGTGCTGGATGACGACGAGGTAGAAGACGAAGGTCAGTACGGATCCGGCCACCACCAGGTAGGCCAGCGCCCACCAGGTCACGGCGCGCTCGGGCAGGACCCACGCGTCGCCGGCCGCGAGGGAGCCGGCGAAGAGCAGCACGGCGGCGGCCGTCATACCGACGGCGTTCATGACGACGGGGTGCACCTTGGGGATGCGGCGTACGAGAACGGTGGCCTGGGCGAAGGAGAGGACGCTGCCGAGGAGTGCCAGGAGGGTCAGCACGGGGACGGTGCCCTGGAGGGGAGCGCGGGAGACCACGGCGACGCCCGCCGCCGCGAAGAGCGTGCCGATCGCCGCGCCCACGCGGAACCGTTCCATGCCCTGGGCCACCGCGAGCAGCAGGGTAGCCAGGGGCACCAGCGACAGGACCGTCTGACCGAGTCCGGCGTGGACGCGGACCAGGGCGTAGTAGGCCAGCGCGAAGGTGACACCGAAGTTGAGGATGCCGAAGAGCACCGATCCGGCCATGGCACGGCCGCGCGGGAGGGGCATGCGCCGCAGAGCCATGACGGCGAGGAGGATCAGCGCGGCCGCCCCGAAGCGCAGTGCCGCGCCCCACAGCGGGTCGAGTTCACGGTTGCTGAACCGCACGCCGACCGCGTTCCCGCCCGCGAGGACCGAGCAGGCGGCGAAGGAGGCGAGCGCCACCCGGTCTGCGGCAGGCTGCATCGGATCACCGTAGCCCCGGGCCGCGATCCGTCCGGCGGGACACTCCGCACGGGCGGCCGCTCGAAGTGCGGCCGATCCTCACGGGGGCAGGGGTCGTCGTGCTGGTGGGAGTCTTCCTGCTCAGGGCCGCCGCCAGGCCGAGGGAAATCGTCGCTACGCGCGAATCAGTCGAAATGCGGAATGCGATCCACTGATTTCGTCGAAATCTAGCGTTTGACTGACTGGATCGGTAGCGTTCGCTCGGTGAGCAATCCTCCTCTGCCATCCACCCTGCCCACCTCCGACCGCACCCGGCACCGCCGCCTGCGGGAGCGGGGAAGCGTCCAGCGCGCCGACCTCGACGCCGTTCTGGGCGCCGGCTTCCTCTGCCACTTCGGGGTCGTCGTCGACGGCCACCCTATGGTCGTGCCGACCGTGTACGGAAGTGACGGCCACACGCTCTACTTCCACGGCTCGGTCGCGAGCCGCAGCCTGGTCGCCTCGCCCGGGGCGACCGTGTGTGTCACGGTCACGCATGTGGACGGGCTGCTCCTGGCGCGCTCGGTGTTCGAGCACGGCATCAACTACCGCAGCGCCATGGTTTACGGCGTCCCCCGGCTGGTTACCGACCCGGAGGAGAAACTGGCGGGTCTGCGCTGCCTGACCGAGCAGTCGTCGCCGGGCCAGTGGGAGTACGCGCGCCGGCCCAGCGCCAAGGAGCTGGCGGCGACGGCCCTGCTTGCGCTCTCCCTGGAGGAGGCGTCGGTGAAGATCCGCACCGGGGCCCCGGACGACGGCGACGGCCCGGACGCCGCGCTGGGACTCTGGGCGGGCGTGCTGCCCCTGACGACGGTCTTCGGCGCCCCGGAGCCGGACCCGGCGCTCGACGACGGCATCCCCGCACCGCCGCACATCGCTGCGCGCGCCGGAACGCGGTCCGGATAGCGGCGAGTCGGCCGCGCGGTCGGCACCGGCGCGCGGGGCCGACCGCTGGAGCACGTACACCTGCCCGGTCTGGTCGCCTTCACTGAGCGGACGACCGCCCGGACCCTCCACGGCCGACCCGGCACGCCGCTCTCGCGCCGTCCGCCGGGGCCGGCACCCCTCACCGCCCCATAGCCGGGCCCTTGCCTTGTGGCGTCCGGGCCCATAGGCGACCCCGGCGCGGCGGCCCTAACCTCCCCGGAATCCCGTACGCCGCAGCATTCCGGAGGACTCATGAGAACGTCGCCCCTTGCCCGGTTCCGTCGACCGGCGGCCGTCCTCCTCCTGGTGGGAGCGGCCCAGTTGGTCCCCCTCGCGCCGTCCGCCGGCGCGGCCCCACCCGCGCCCACGCCGGTGTCCGCGTCCGCGCCGGCGCCGGTCGCGGGAGAGCTGACGCCGTACGCCATCGACGGCGTGTACAGCGCGGGGGTGTCCTCCGGGGGATACATGGCCACCCAGCTCCATGTGGCGTACTCGGGGACCTTCAGCGGATCCGCGGTCTTCGCCTCGGGCCCGTACCACTGCGCACAGAACACCCTCTCCACCGCGCTCAACGCCTGTATGGACACCACCCAGGACCTCCGGCTCGACACGCTGGAACAGACGACCCGGGACTGGTCGGCGCGCGGACTCGTCGACCCGGTGGCCCAGTTGTCCGGTGACCCGGTCTATGTCTTCAGCGGTTCCGGGGACACGACCGTCAAGCGCCCGGTGGCCGACGCGCTGGCCGCGTACTACGGACGCTTCGGCGCCCGGGTGCGGCACAACCGGAGCACGGCGGCGGGGCACGCCTGGATCAGCCCGCTCGGCCCCAACTCGTGCACGGTCACGGCCACTCCGTGGATCAACGACTGCGGGTTCGACGCCGAGCGGGAGCTGCTCACCCATCTGCTCGGCGCCGCCGGCGCACCGAGCGCCGCTCCCGGCGGGTCGCTGATCGCGTTCGACCAGAACCGCTACGCCCCTGGCGGTCAGGCCCGTCAGATCTCCATGGACGACACAGGGTATGTGTACGTGCCGCGCAGCTGCGCGGCCGGGGCGTCCTGCCGGCTGGTCGTGGCCTTGCACGGCTGCAAGCAGGGGTACTCGTACCAGGGCTTCGGCAGCCGGTTCATCGACAACGCCCATCTCAACGAGTACGCGGACACCAACGGGCTGGTCGTCCTCTACCCGCAGGCCGTCCCCACGGCCACGCTCGACAATCCCAATGGCTGCTGGAACTGGTGGGGTTATCTGGGCGACGGGAACTACTCGCGCCACGGGGGCCAGCAGATCGAGACCATCATGGGGATGGTCGGGGCGCTCGGCGGCCGCGGGACGCCTCCCTCGCAGAACGTGCTGACCCTGGCGAGCACGGACGGCCAGGACGGCTATGTGAAAGCCGCCGGGGACGGTTCCGGGGCCTCGGTCGGGACGCTGGAGGCTTCGTACGGCCTGGCGATCGGCCGGGGCAGCGACGGCAGGTTCAACCGGGCCCTGCTGTCGTTCGACACCTCCCGGATCCCCGCGGACAAGGAGATCACCCGGGCGTATGTGACGGTGACACGCGCGGGCGGGTCCGGGGACCCCTGGGCGGTCCCGCCGGGTAACAGGCTGCTGGTCGACGCCCGGACGGGCTGCTTCGGCGGATGCGCGGTCGAGGCGTCTGACTGGGGCGCCGCCGCCACGGCGCCGGGCGTCGGCGCCGTTCCCGCGTTCGCGTCCGGCAGCGCGTCGGCGGATCTGTCACCGGCCGGGCTGGCGGCCATCGACCGGGCCGGAACCACCCAGCTGCGGCTGCGATTCGAGACGAACCAGAGCGCGACCGCGTACCTCTTCGTCAACCGGGACAGCCGGGCGACGCTGACGGTGGAGTACCGCTAGCGGCCAGGCGGGGGCGCGGCCGTTGGCGCGCCCCCGCTTCCTATCGTCGGGCGTCTTCCTTGAGGATGTCCGCGCATTTCTCGCCGATGGCCATGGTGGTGATGCAGGGGTTGACGGTGACGAGGTCGGGCATGACCGAGCCGTCGCAGACGCGCAGGCCCGTGATGCCCTTGACGCGCAGGCGTGCGTCGAGTGGTGCCATGGTGTCGTGGTCGGCGCCCATTTTCACTGTCGAGGCGGGGTGGTAGACGGTGTTGTGGGTTTTGCGGATGTAGTCGAGGAGTTCGTCGTCGGTGTGGACGTCGGGTCCGGGGGCGAGTTCGGCGCCGGCCCAGCCGGCGAGGGCGGGTTGTGCGGCGATCCGGCGGGCGAGTCTGAGGCCGTGGGTCATGACGCGTTCGTCGTGTTCGTGGGTGAAGTAGCGGGGGTCGACCATGGGCTTGTCGCGGTAGTCGCGGGTGCGCAGGCGGACGGTGCCGCGTGATTTGGCGCGGGTGACGTTGGGGGTGAGGCAGAAGGCGTTGTCGGTGGTGGGGTAGCCGTGGCGGGCGGTGTTCATGTCGAAGGGGACCTGGCCGTAGTGGAACATCAGGTCGGGCCGGTCCAGGCCGGGCTGGGTGTCGTAGAAGATGCCGGCTTCCCACCATTGGCTGGAGGTGGTGGTCATGGGCTGTCTGGCCTGCCACATGATCACGCCTTCGGGGTGGTCCTGGAGGTTTTCGCCGACGCCGGGGGCGTCCAGGACGACGTCGACGCCGACGTCGCGCAGGTGGGCGGCGGGGCCGATGCCGGAGAGCATGAGGAGTTTGGGGGTGTCGATGGAGCCGCAGGAGACGATGACTTCGCGGCGGGCGCGGACGGTGCGGGTGTGGATGAGGTCGGGGTCGAGGTATTCGGCGCCCACGCAGCGGCGGTCGGTGTCGATGAGGAGCTGCTTGGCCCGTACGCCGGTGCGTATGACGAGGTTGGGGCGTTTGCCCATGACGGGGTGGAGATAGGCGACCGAGGAGGACTGGCGGGTGTTGTTCTCGTCGGAGTTGATCTGGAACCAGTTCGCGCCCCGGATCACGGTCTTTGCGGCGTTGAAGGGGGCGGTGGGGATGCCTTGTTGGGCGCAGGCCTCCAGGAGAGCCGTGCCGCAGGGGTCGGCGCCCTTGAGGGTCCGTATTTTCACCGGGCCGGTGCGGCCGTGGTGTTCGCCGGGGGCGTCGTTGTTCTCCAGGCGCTGGTAGAGCGGGAAGAGGTCGGCGGCGCTCCAGCCGGTGCAGCCGGCGGCCGCCCAGTCGTCGAGGTCCTCGGCCGGGGCCCAGAAGGCGATGCAGGAGTTGTGGGAGGAGCAGCCGCCGAGGACCTTGGCGCGGGCGTGGCGCATGAAGCTGTTGCCGCTCGCCTGCGGCTCGACCGGGTAGTCCCAGTCGTAGCCGGAGTCCAGCAGGCCCATCCACCGCTCCAGGCGCAGGATGTTGTCGTCACCGACGTCGGACGGGCCGGCCTCCAGGACGCAGACGGTGACCGACGGGTCCTCGCTGAGCCGGGCCGCCACCACATTGCCGGCCGTCCCACCACCGACAACGACATAGTCAAAGGTGTCGGTGTAGCCGAGTTCCCTCATGAGGTGGTGGCCTCCTTGAGCGCAGCGGGTTCCGGGGTCGCGGACAGGGCGTGGTCGGCGAGGACGCCCGTACGGTGACGCTGCACGAACCAGTAGTAGGCGAAGCCGCCGCCCGCGATCACGCCGACGAACAGGACCGCTCCCCAGCGCAGGTACCAGTGGTAGGGGGCGGCGGCGTTGTAGACGGCCGAGCGGGGCCAGATCAGGTTCAGGGTCATGAACCCGCCCCACAGCACGGCGACGATGTTGACGGGAAGGCCCCAGCGCCCGAGCGAGAACTTGCCCTCGGCCGGCTGCCACCTGCCGCGCAGCCGGGCGACCAGCATCGGGGCGGTGACCGTCAGATAGGCCACGTAGATCAGGATGATGCCGATGCTGGTGACGACGGTGAAGATCTGTGGCTGACGGATGTTCACCAGGAGAATGGCGAGCGCCAGTACACCGATGATCACGGTGGGCAGGACGGGTGTGCTGAAGCGAGTACTGACCTTGGCCAGGCGGGAGGAGCCCGGCAGGTTGTTGTCGCGGGACATCGCGAACGCGAGCCGGATGGCGGCGGTGTGCACGGCCAGCGCGCACACGGTCACCGCGATGAGCACGCACCACAGCATCGCCTTGCCGGCGGTCGGCCCGAGCACGTCGAGCACCACGTACTGCAGTCCGTCGGTGGACAGCTTCTCGCCGCGCAGATCGGAGACGCTCATCAGCGCGAGGAGGAGGATCAGCCCGCCGAGGAAGAAGGAGGCGACGATGGCCCGGATGATGGCGCGCGGGGCGTTGCGCGACGGGTCGAGCGACTCCTCGCCGAGGGACGCCGCGGTGTCGAAGCCGTACATGACGTACGCGGACGCCAGCGAGGCGATCAGAAAGGCTCCGAGGTAGCCGAACGGCTGGCCCTGGCCGGTGCCGGCGGTGTCGGTGACGACCTCGGGGCCGCGGACGACGTTGATGGCGAGCAGGACGATGAGGACGACGGTGGCGATGAGTTCGAGGAAGACACCGGCGGTGTTGATCCTCGCCATGAGCTTCACACCGAAGGCGTTGACCACGGTGGTGAAGAGGATGAGGACCGCGGCGAGGAGGACGGCGTTCGTCGCCACGTCGTAGGGGCCGGTGCCGTCTCCCACGAACTGGAAGAAGGAGGAGATCTGCGGGAGCGTCAGCTGGTAGGCGAGGGCCACGGCCGCGATCGACACGATCGAGGCGATCAGCATCATCCAGCCGGCGAACCAGCCGATGTGCGGATTGCCCAGCTTCTTGGCCCAGTTGTAGATCGAACCGGCGACCGGATAGCGGGCGGCGAGCTCGGCGAAGCACAGCGCGACCATGAACTGGCCGACGAAGACCAGGGGCCAGGACCACCAGTAGGCCGGCCCACCGCTCGCGTAGCCGAAGTAGAAGAGCTGGAAGGTGCCGGTGAGGATGGATATGTAGCTGATGCCGGCGGCGAAGGTGTGGAAGTTGCCGAGGGTGCGCTTGAGCTCGGGGCGGTAGCCGAACTCGGCGAGTTCGGCGTCGTCGTCGGCCTGCGGGGGGCCGGGTGGCGCTGAGGTCATGAGCAGCTCCTGGGACGGGGGCGGAGGATCCTTCGGGTCGGGTCGGGTCGGGTCAGGTCAGGTCAGGTCAGGTCAGGTCAGGCGAACCAACCCTGCGGCGCGGGGCTGGTGTTGCGCCAGATGTGTTTGGCCTCGCGGTACTCGGCGAGGCCGGCCGGGCCGAGCTCGCGGCCGGTGCCGGACTGCTTGAAGCCGCCCCACTCGGCCTGGGGGAGGTACGGGTGGTAGTCGTTGATCCACACGGTGCCCAGCCGCAGCCGTGACGCGACCCGGCGTGCTCGGCCCTCGTCGGAGGTCCAGACGGCGCCGGCGAGGCCGTAGATGGTGTCGTTCGCGAGGCGGACGGCCTCGTCCTCGCTGGAGAATCGTTCCACCGTCAGGACCGGCCCGAAGGACTCCTCCCGGACGACGGACATCCGCGCGTCGCAGGCGTCGAGGACGGTGGGCAGGTAGTAGAAGCCGCTCGCGAGCGCGGGGTCGTCGGGACGCGCGCCGCCGCAGCGCAGGACGGCGCCTTCGGCGAGGCCGGCGGCCACATAGGCCTCGACCTTCGCGCGGTGCGCGGCGGAGATGAGCGGGCCGGTCCGGGCCTGCTCGTCGAAGGGCCCGCCGAGCCGGATCCCGCGCGCCCGGCGGACGACCTCGTCGACGAACCGGTCGTGGAGCGAGTCCTCGACGAGCAGCCGCGCGCCCGCCGAGCAGACCTGCCCGGAGTGCAGGAAGACGGCGGTGAGCGCCATGTCGACGGCCGTGTCGAAGTCGGCGTCCGTGAAGACGATGTTGGGGTTCTTGCCGCCCAGTTCGAGGGCGACCTTCTTCACCGTGCCCGCTGCCGCGGCCATCAGCCGGCGTCCCGTCTGCAGCCCGCCCGTGAAGGACAGGAGGTCGACGTCCGGGTGGTCGGCGAGGGGCGCCCCGGCCTCCGGGCCGGCGCCGAGGACGAGGTTGGCGACCCCGTCCGGCAGGCCGGCCTCCTGGAGCAGCTTCATCAGATGGATGGCGGTGTGCGGGGTCAGCTCGCTGGGCTTCAGGACGAAGGTGTTGCCCGCGGCGAGGGCGGGGGCGACCTTCCAGGCCGTCTGGAGCAGGGGGTAGTTCCAGGGCGTGATCAGGGCGCACACCCCGACCGGCTCGTACACGACCCTGCTGTCCGTGTCCGCGTCTCCGGTGTCGACGACGCGGCCGGTCTCGGCGGGGGCGAGCCGTGCGAAGTAGCGGAAGCAGGCGACGATGTCGTCGATGTCGTACGCGCTCTCCACGAGCCGTTTGCCGGTGTCGAGGGATTCGGCGCGGGCCAGGGCCTCCTTGTCGCGGGCGAGCAGGCCGGCGACCCGGAGCAGCAGGTCGCCGCGTTCGGCGGCCGGGGTGTGCGGCCAGGGGCCCTCGTCGAAGGCGCGCCGCGCGGCGGCGATCGCGTCCGCGGTGTCCTTGCCCCCGGCCTCGTCGACCTCGCCGACGAAGGAGCCGTCGGCGGGGCAGCGGATCTCGCGGGTACGTTCGTCGCGGGCCCGTACCCACGTTCCGTCGATGAACAGGTCAGGCACCAGCAACCCCCAGTTGCTCCGTGAGCCAGGTGTGAAATATCCCGATGTGGTGCTCGGTCGGCACCAGTACTCCCCCGCGTCGGTACGCCCGGGACGCCATCGCGGGCTGTGTCCGCTCGCACGCGTCGAAGTCCTGCGCGTTCACCCGGTGGAACAACTCCACCGATTTCGACACATCCGCGCCGGCGGCCACGACCTCGGGGGCGTACAGCCAGTCGCACTCGACGACGGTGCGGTCGTGAGCCAGCGGGAACATGCGGTGCACGATCACATGGTCGGGGACGAGGTTGATGAAGACGGTCGGCTTGACGGTGATCGCGTAGTACCGCCGGTCCTGTTCGGCCGCGACTCCGGGCAGTTTCGGGAAGCCCTCGCTGCCGTCGACCGTGAAGCCCTTGACGTCCTCGCCGAACTCGGCGCCGTGGCCCACGTAGTACTGCGCCGCGTACCCCTCGGCGAACTCGGGCAGCACATCGGTGAGTTCGGGGTGGATCGTCGCGCAGTGGTAGCACTCCATGAAGTTCTCGACGATGAGCTTCCAGTTGGCCTTCACGTCATAGGTGATACGCCTGCCGAGCGCGAGGTCCTCGGTGCGGTACCGCTCGATCGACGCGGCGTCGCCGAGGCGCTCCGCGGCCGCGCCGATCACCGTCTCCTCGAACGACGGCGGCCGGTCGGCCAGGCACACCCAGGCGTAACCGAGCCACTCGCGCAGGGCGACGGTGACCAGGCCGTAGGCGCTGCGGTCCACGTCGGGCATCTTCACCAGGTTCGGCGCGGCGACGAGCCTGCCGTCGAGGTCGTAGGTCCAGGCGTGGTACGGGCATTGGAGCGTGCGGCGCACCTGGCCCTGCTCCTCGGTGCAGAGCCGGGCGCCCCGGTGGCGGCAGATGTTCAGGAAGGCGCGCAGCTCTCCGGCCCGGTCGCGGGTGATGATCACGCTCTCCCGGCCGGCCTGGACGGTACGGAAGGCCCCGGGCCCCTCGAGGTCGGCGCTGCGGACCGCGCAGAACCACATGGACTCGAAGAGCCGCTCCTGTTCCCGCCGGAAGATCTCGGGGTCGGTGTAGAAGTGGCCGGGCAGGGTCGCGATCAGACTGGGTGAGAGGGGGGTGGTCGTCACGGCGTGCTCCTCCTCAGGCGGTCGTGGCGGCGGACAGCCGGCGGGGGTCGAAGAGCTCGATGGGGTGCTCGGTGGTGCCGGTCAGCGCCAGGTCGGCGAGGATCTCGCCGACGACCGGCACGAACTTGAAGCCGTGCCCGGAGAAGCCGCAGGCCACGGTCACCGACTCGGGGTGCGCGGGGTGGCGAGCGATGACGAAGTGCTCGTCGGGTGTGTTGGAGTACATGCAGGTCGCCGCCTTCAGGAAGCGCCCCGGAAGGGTCGGGATCTGGTGGGAGAGGTGGTCGGCCATGGCCGCCACCTCGTGGTCGTGCACGGTCCGTTCGATGGTCTCCGGGGTGCACTCGGTGCCCTTGCGGAAGAAGGCGACCTTCGCGCCGTGCTCCGGTCCGTCGATGGCGGGGAAGCCGTAGATCTGGACGTCGTCCGCGTTCTCCCAGATGTAGATCGGGTGGTTCTCGGGCACGAAGGGGGCGGTGCCGCCGTCGGGCTGGAACCAGTACATGACCTGGCGCTCGATGGTGAAGGGAACACCCAGGTCGGTGAGCAGCTGGGGCGCCCACGCACCGGGGCAGATCACGAGCTGTCCCGCGGTGTAGGTGTTCTCGGCGGTGTGGACACGCACGCCGTCGCGGTAGGGCTCCCAGCGCAGCATGGGCTCCTCGAAGTGGAGGTCGGCGCCGGACCGGGTGGCGAGCTGGAGGTGGGCGGCGACGGTGTTCTCCGGTCGGACGAGTCCGGCGCGCGCCTCGTAGAGCGCCACTTCGTCGTCGCGCGGGGTGAGGGTGGGGAAGCGTCGGCGGATCTCCTTGGCGTCGAGCATCTCGTGGGGCAGGTCCCACTGCTCCGCGGACAGCAGCGAGCCGGCGACCGTACGGGATTCCGGGCGGCCGAGCATGACGCCTCCGCACAGGGTGGCGACGTCGCGGCCGGTGTCGCGCTCCAGGCCCTCGTACAGTTCGTAGGAGCGCAGCAGCAGCGGTACGTACGCCGGGTCCTCGAAGTAGGACTGGCGGGTGATGCGTGAACCGCCGTGGCTGGAGCCGCGATTGTGGACGGGACCGAACTTCTCCAGGCCGAGGACGCGGGCTCCTCGCGCGGACAGATGGTGGGCGGCGGCGCTGCCCATCCCGCCGAGACCGATGACGATCACGTCGAAGGTGGGGGACATGGAGGGCCTCCCTAGCGTCGGATGCGGCTCATGCCGGGGTCAAACAGCGGCTCGTCGGCGACGGTGGCCGGGACCTTCTCACCGAAGTACTCCACGTGGACGCCCGTGCCCGCCGGAAGCGGCGGCAGCCAGGCGTAGGCGACGCAGCGTCCGAGCGTGTATCCGTAGGAGGCGCTGGTGACGTAGCCCACCGGGGTGCCGTCGACGTGGACCGGCTCCTTGCCGAGGACGACGGCCGCCGGGTCGTCGAGGAGCAGCGCGGTGAGCCGCCGACCCGGTGGCGGCGCCTTCTCCAGCGCGTCGCGGCCCAGGAAGTCGCCCTTGTCCATCCGGACGGCGAAGCCGAGGCCCGCCTCCTCTGGCGTGTGCTCGGAGGTCATGTCGTGGCCCCAGGAGCGGTAGCCCTTCTCCAGGCGCAGGCTGTTGAAGGCGGACCGGCCGGCGGCGATGACGCCGTGTTCCTGCCCGGCCTCCCAGAGGGTGTCCCAGAGCCGCAGGCCCATGTCAGCGGTGGTGTACAGCTCCCAGCCGAGCTCGCCGACATAACTGAGCCGCATCGCGGTCACCGGAACGTGCCCGAGGTGCGTCCGCCTGGCGCGGAAGTATCCGAAGGCCTTGTGCGAGAAGTCGTCCCGGGTCAGCGGCTGTACGAGGTCGCGGGCGAGCGGCCCCCAGACGCCGATGCAGCAGGTGCCGGAGGTGGTGTCGCGGATGTGGACGTCGTCGGGGGCGTGGCGCAGCAGCCAGTCCTCGTCGGCCGGGGAGTTCGCGCCGATCTGGAAGTGGTCCGGGGCGAGGCGCGCGACGGTGAGGTCGGAACGGATGCCGCCGGTCTCGTCGAGGAGGAGGGTGTAGGTGACGGCGCCGGGCTTCTTGGCGAGGTTGTTGGTGGTCATCCGCTGGAGGAAGGCGAGCGCGCCCGGGCCTGTGACCTCAATTCTCCGCAGCGGGGTCATGTCGTAGAGGGCGACCCTCTCGCGGGTGGCCTTCGCCTCGGCGGCGGCGATCGGGGACCAGTGGCGGGCGGACCAGCCGTCGCGCGGCGGCAGGTCCAGGTCCTCGGCGAGGGGCGCGTTCGCTTCGTACCAGTGCGGGCGCTCCCAGCCGCCGCCCTCCAGGAAGTACGCGCCGAGCTGCTGCTGGCGTGCGTGGAAGGGGCTGACGCGCAGCGGACGCGGCTGGTCCATGGGTTGCAGCGGATGCAGGACGTCGTACACCTCGACGAACTGCTGGGCGCCCCGGTCGGCGACGTAGGCCGGGGACCGCTGAGCGTCCTCGAACCGGGTGAGGTCGCACTCGTGGACGTCGGTGGAGGGGCGTCCGTCGACCATCCACTCGGAGACGGCTCGGGCGACGCCCGCGGAGTGGGTGACCCACACGGCTTCGGCGAGCCAGAAGCCGCGCAGGGTCCGCGTCTCCCCCAGGACGGGCATCCCGTCCGGGGTGAACGAGAAGACCCCGTTGAAGCCCTCCTCCACCTCGGACACGCGCAGGTCGGGGAGCAGGCGGCGGCAGTCCTCCCAGCTCGGCGCGAAGTCCCCCTCGGTGAAGGGCAGCGAGGACGGCATGACGGGGGCGTCGTCGAAGGGGAGGACGCCCAAGGGGTCGACTGGCAGGAGTTTGTGGGCGTAGCTGCCGATGCCGAGCCGGTCGGTGTGCTCGCGGAAGTACAGATCGCGGTCCTGGAACCGCAGGATCGGCTTGGACGCCTCGGTGCGCGGGTCGTTCGTCCCAGCGAGAGCGGGCAGAGGTGCTGTTTTCACGTACTGGTGCGCGAGCGGCAGCAGGGGGATGTCGAAGCCGGCCATACGGCCGATCACCGGGCCCCAGAAACCGGCCGCCGAGACGACGTGGTCGGCCGGGAAGGTGCCCCGGTCGGTGAGGACGGCGGTGACACGACCGCCGTCCTGTTCGATGCCGGTGACGGTGTGCCGGCCGAGGAAGCGGGCGCCGCGCGCGGTGGCCCGCTCCATCTGGGCGCGGCAGGCGTCGACGGCGCGGGCGAGCCCGTCGTCGGGGGTGTGGAATCCACCGAGGAGCCGGGTTTCGTCGAGGAGCGGCCACAGTTGCTTGCAGCGCTCCGGGGAGACGAGTTCGCCCCGGATGCCCCAGGAGGCGGCGTAGCCGGCCCGGCGGTGCAGATCGGCCCAGCGTTCTTCGGTGGTGGCGAGTTCCAGGCCGCCGACGCGGTTGAAGCACGGCAGACCGTCGACTTCGAGCGCGCTGAACTTCTCGACGGTATAGGCCGCGAACTCGCTGAGGGTCTTGGACGGGCTGGTACGGAAGACGAGACCGGGCGCGTGGGAGGTGGAGCCGCCGGGGGCCGGCAGGGGCCCCTGGTCGAGGACGGTGACGTCGGTCCAGCCGCGGGCGGTCAGTTCGTCGGCGAGGGAGCAGCCGACGATGCCCGCGCCGATGACGACGACACGGGGAGCGGCGTGGGCGGACGCGCGGGGCGCGGGTTCGTTGGGTTCGGGCGTGCGAGGTGCGGGCGTGCCGGGTTCGGGCGTGCTTGACATGCCCCTCCTTGAGTCGGGTGGGGATCAGGACGGTTCCGTGAGGTGAGGCGGCCGGCACGTGCGGCCGCTCGGCGGCGATCGTCGTGTCGGGGCCGTGCCCCGTGTGCACGGCGGTGGCACCGGGCAGCGGGAGCAGCCGCCGCCGTAGGGACGCCATGAGGGCCGGACGATCCGAGTACGAGCGACCGGTGGCGCCGGGGCCGCCCTGGAACAGCGTGTCGCCGGTGAAAACGGCGTCGAGGAAGGGGGCGTAGAGGCTGCAACTCCCCCAGGTGTGGCCGGGAGTGTGCAGGATCCGCAGGTCGATTCCGGCGACGGACAGGCGCCGGCCGTCGACGAGTCCGCCTTCCGGGTCGCGGTCGTGGTGGACGTTCTTCCACAGGGCGTGGTCGGCCGGGTGGAGGAGGATCGGTGCGCCGGTGAGCGTGGCCAGGTCGACGGCCGCGCCGATGTGGTCGTCGTGCCCGTGGGTGCAGACGATGGCGGTGACCCGGCGGTCCGCGACGGCTGCCGCGATGGCGGTGACGTCGTGCGCGGCGTCGACGACGAGCACCTCGCGGTCGTCGCCGATGACCCAGACGTTGTTGTCGACGTCGTGCGTCTCGCCGTCGAGGCTGAACGTCCCGCGGGTGACGACGCGTTCGGCTCGTACGGCCTGTCGCTCCCGGTCGGCGGACGCCGCGTTGTCGCGTACGCCCATCAGAAGACCACCACCGAGCGCAGCACCTCGCCCCTGTGCATCTTCTCGAAGGCGTCCTCGACCTGGTCGAGCGCGATCGTCTCGGTGACGAAGGCGCCGAGGTCGAGTCTCCCGCTGAGGTACTGGTCGATGAGGACGGGGAAGTCGCGGCTGGGCAAACAGTCCCCGTACCAGGACGACTTGATGGCGCCGCCCCGGGAGAAGAGGTCGATCAGGGGCAGGTCGACGCGCATGTCGGGGTCGGGGACGCCGACCTGGACGAGTACCCCGGCGTGGTCGCGCATGTAGAAGGCCTGCTTGTACGTCTCCGGGCGGCCGACGGCGTCGATGGCGACGTCGACGCCGAAGCCGCCGGTGAGGGCGCGTACGGCCTCGACGGCGTCCGTGCCGGTCGGGTTGACGGTGTGCGTGGCTCCGAAGCGGGTCCCGCTGTCGAGCTTCCTGTCGTCGATGTCGACGGCGATGACGCGTCGTGCTCCTGCCAGTGAGGCGCCCGCGATGGCGGCGTTGCCGACGCCGCCGCAGCCGATGACGGCGACGGTGTCGCCCCGGCCGACGCCTCCCGTGTGGACCGCGGCGCCGTATCCTGCCATCACCCCGCACCCGATGAGACCGGCCGCCTCCGGCCGGGCGGCGGGATCGATCCGTACCGCCTGTCCTGCGGCGACGAGGGTCTTCTCGGCGAACGCGCCGATGCCGAGGGCGGGCGAGAGCGGTGTGCCGTCGCCGAGTGTCATCCGCTGCGTGGCGTTGCGGGAGTCGAAGCAGTACCAGGGGCGGCCGCGGCGACAGGAGCGACAGGACCCGCAGGGGGCGCGCCAGGCGAGGACGACATAGTCGCCGGAGGCGAGGTCGGTGACGTCACCTCCGACGGCCTCGACGACACCGGCCGCCTCATGGCCCAGCAGGAAGGGGAATTCGTCGTTGACGGCGCCTTCCCGGTAGTGCAGGTCCGTGTGGCAGACCCCGCATGCCTGGACGGAGACGAGCACCTCACCGGGGCCGGGGTCGGGCACGAGGATCGTCCGCACCTCGACGGGCGCGCTCTTCTTCACAGCGACGACGGCACGGACCTCATGGGGCACGGCGACACTCCTCTGTTGCGCATTGCACGATGGGTTGCGCGATGGGGAACATACTGGGAAGCCGGTGAAGTGAACGTCAAGAGGGCAGAGTTAAAGGCGCGCAAAAGGCGGTGCGCCGTGGGATCCGTTCCCGACACGACGAAGCGGGGCCGGGTTCTCCCCGGCCCCGCTTCTGTCGCGGCGGTGTGTGTGCCTCGCGACACCGCCTTCCACGAAGGGTCAGATGCCGTAGCCCATCCGCCGCGAGAGGCCGTCGGCCGCGGCCACGGTGCGCCTCGCCAGGTCGGGCAGCCGGTCGCGTTCCAGCCGATAGGCGGGGCCCGACACGCTGATCGCGCCGATGACCCGGCCGTCGTGGGCCCGGACGGGGGCGGCGACGGCGTTGAGGCCGATCTCCAGCTCCTCGGTGACGACCGCGTATCCGCGCTGGTGCACGGTGTCGAGCTCGGCGCGCAGCACGCCCGCGCCGGTCACCGTGTGCTCGGTGAATCTGGGCAGCGTCCGGGCGAGCAGTCCCTCGCGCAGCGCGAGCGGCATGTAGGCCAGCAGCACCTTGCCACTGGAGGTGGCGTGCAGGGGCGTCCGCCGGCCGAGCCAGTTCTGCGCGGTGACCGACGCCGAGCCGCGCGCCTGCATGATGTTGACCGCCGCGTCGTCGTCGAGGACCGCGATGTTGACGGTCTCGCCCAGCTCGTCCGCGAGTTCACGGCAGACCGGCGCGCCCTCCTGCGAGATGTCCATGCGCACTGCGGCCGCCCCCGCCAGGCGCAGTACACCCGCCCCGAGGAAGTACTTGCCGCGGTCCTCTGCCTGGGACACCAGTCCCCGGTTCTCCAGGACACCGAGCAGGCGGAAGGCCGTGGACTTGTGCACGGCCAGTTCGTCGGCGATGTCGGTGACCCCGGCCTCGCCGTGCCGGGCGAGGATCTCCAGGACGCTGACCGCCCGGTCCACTGACTGGATGGCCCCTGCGGCGCCCTTGGGTGTGCGCTCCAGCGTCTCCTGCGTCTGATCAGCCACTGTCTGGTTGCGGGACATAGCTCAACTCTCACCACCTTGCGGCCGGTTGGGGCCGCATCTTCGGGAAGCCCTTGACGCCGTGGGCATCCCGACCGGATTCTGTTGCGCATAGCGCTCCCTCATGCGCCATACGAAACATCATGTTACCCAAGAGTCCTGGACCACGAGGGGGGCCCGTGATTCCCGTCTGCCGCCTTGAAGACCTCCCTGCGGGCGAATCCGTCCGCATCGACACCACTCCGCCCATCGCGGTGTTCAACGCCGACGGCGAGCTCTTCGCCATCGACGACACGTGCAGCCACCAGGACGCCTCCCTCTCCGAGGGATGGCTCGAAGGCTGCCTGGTCGAATGCCCGCTCCACGCCGCCTCGTTCGACCTCCGCACCGGGCAGCCGACCTGTCTGCCCGCCCGCCGCCCCGTCCGCACCCACCGGGTCACCGTCGCCGACGGCGTGATCCATGTGAGCCCCGCCGCCGAGGAGGGCACCGCCGCATGAGGACCGTGACCGTGGTCGGAGCGTCGCTCGCCGGGCTGTACGCGGCGCGTGAACTCCGCGCCCAGGGCTTCGCCGGACGACTGGTGATCGTCGGCGAGGAACCCCACCGCCCGTACGACCGCCCGCCGTTGTCCAAGGAGTTCCTCGCGGGGACGGCCGGTGAACCGCGGCTCGCCCTCACCGACCCGGAGGAGGAGAAGGAGCTCGCCGCGGAGTGGTTGCTGGGGACACGCGCGCGTGGGCTCGACCCGCGCGGCCGCACTCTACTCCTGGACGACGGGCGCACCCTCGCCACGGACGGCGTGGTGATCGCCACCGGGGCGACCGCCCGCCGGCTCCCCGGAAGCCGCGGACTCGCGGGCGTCCACACCCTTCGCACCCTCGACGACGCGCGTGCGCTGCGCGCCGTGCTGACCGGCGGCGCACGGCGGGTCGTGGTCGTCGGCGGTGGCTTCATCGGCGCCGAGACCGCCTCGACCTGCGCCGGGCTCGGTCATGACGTCACCGTCGTCGAGGCCGCGCCGCTGCCGCTCGCCGGGCAACTCGGCCCGGAGATGGCGGCGGTGTGCGCGGGGCTGCACGCTCGCGGCGGGAGTGAACTGATCGCGGGTGCGGGCGTTGCCGCGCTGCACGGGGCGACCGCGGTCACGTCCGTCGAACTCCGTGACGGACGCGTGCTGCCCGCGGATGTCGTGGTCGTCGGCATCGGAGCCGTACCCGCGACCGACTGGCTCGCGGGCTCGACGCTCGCGCTCGGCGACGGCGTGCTGTGCGACGACGGGTGCGTCACCGCGCTGCCGCAGGTCGTGGCCGTGGGGGACGTCGCGCGGGTGAGCGGGGTGCGGACCGAGCACTGGACGAGCGCGACCGAGCAGCCGGCCGTGGCCGTCCGCAATCTGCTGGCCGGGCGGACCGTCGCCGCCGTGCGCCCGCTTCCCTACTTCTGGTCGGACCAGTACGGCTCGCGGATCCAGTTCGCGGGGCGGCGGCGCGACGGCGACAGCGTCCGGATCTCCGAGGGGTCCACGGAGGAGGGCGGCTTCCTCGCCGTGTACGAACGGGACGGCCGTACGACGGCGGCGCTGGCCGTCGACCGCCCGCGCCCCTTCGCGCGGGTACGCCGGGAGCTGGCACGGGCGCACCAGCCGGCGCCGGCGGCGTGAGCCCAAGTACCCCTTTGCGACGCCCCATTCAGCCGGGGGCGCCCATCACAGAAAGTTCTTCCCGGTCACGGTGGGTGCGAGTTCGGACCCTGAGCCGCCTCGTGGGGCCTCGTACGGCCACTGTGGCGCGCGTCCCGGAAGCCTGGATGGTCGCCGTCGAAACAACCGGGCCGATTTATCTACACATAAGGGGCAGATAAGAGCACAATGGGATCGCGGCCTCAGGTCGTGTTCGGTCAGACGTGTACACGCTAGAAGGAGGCGAGTCGCATGGCCGACGTCTCTCACCGTCGTGGCGACCTCAGGGGACACCCGGACGCATCCGAAATGCGGGAGCGCTACGACCGCATGCTGGGAACCCGAGGGGCGGCAGCGGTCGAGGAGCTGGTGATCCTCGCCGGAATCTACGCCGCGATCTCCGCCTGGACGGTTCACTTCGCGGCCACCAAGCCGGAACTGGCCATCAGCAACCTCATCGTCGGTATCGCCCTCGCAGTCGTAGGACTGGCGATGTCCATGGCCCCCGAGAGGTCGCAGGACCTCAACTTCGTCGTCCTGCTCATGGGTGCCTGGCTGATCGTCTCCCCGTGGGTGGTCTCGCGTGACGCCGGCACCGGAGCGACCCTCAGCAACGTGATCACGGGAGCCTGCGTGTGCCTGTTCGCGCTGGTTGCGGGTGGCCTGCTCATGAGCAAGGGCAGGAGGAACACCACCTGACCCCACGAGTGACGGTGCCGCACCCCTGACGCGGAGCGGGGTGCGGCACCGTTCCCATGCCCGCGCATGTCCGAGCCCGTGCTGTCCCGTGCCTGCGCAATGACCGTGCCCCCCGCGATGCCCCGCGCCGGCCGTGATTTACCGTGCCCGCCGCGATTACCGGCGCCCGCCGTCGCCGTAATTCTGTTGCCGCCGCCCGCGCGCGTGCCGCACGATCTGCGGCATGAGCCCCACCTTCACCGCCTCGCTGCCGTTCGCCCCCGTCGCCCGACCGGCGCGCGGGCAGCAGCAGCCGGGCCTCCGCCGGAAGCCGACACCCGCCGTGGCGTGAGCGCCGCGCTGGTCGCGGGCCTGCTCGCCGGCTTCGGCATCGCCATGCCGGTCGGGGCGGTCGCGACCTATCTGGTGGCCCTCACCGCTCGTACGTCCCTGAGGACGGGCGCCGCGGCGGCTCTGGGCGTCGCGACCGCGGACGGGCTCTACGCACTGCTCGCCACGGTCGGCGGCTCCTGGCTCACTCACCTCGTCGAGCCGCTGGTGAGGCCGTTGCGCTGGGTCTCGGTCGCGGTCCTCGTCGTCCTCGCGCTCCACGGCACGGTCGCGGCCGTCAGGCGCCACCGCGAAAAGGGCCGAAGGGACGCCCCGCCCGACGAGACATCGCCGAGCTCTCTGCGCGCCTGTCTGAGCCTGCTGGGCCTCACGATGCTGAACCCCCTGACGGTGATCTACTTTGCCGCGCTCGTTCTGGGCAGCCGGAGCGCGGCCGCCCCGGACCACCTGGAACAGACCGTCTTCGTCGTGGCCGCGTTCGCGGCCTCCGCCGGCTGGCAGCTGCTTCTCGCCTGCGGCGGAGCGCTGCTCGGCCGGACCCTCACCGGGCACCGGGGGCGGCTCCTCACCGCCGTGGCCTCCAGCCTGCTGATCACCGGACTCGCCGTCGACCTGCTGGTACGGGCGCCCTGACCGACCGGACCGGACGCCGCTCAGGGGCGCGTGACCCCCGAGCGGCAGTCAGCGGTCGGCTCGGCAGGTGGATGAGTGGACAGCATCATGTCCGGGCGGTCCCACATCACCGCGGGCGGCCGCGCCGCGACGGTGGACACGCGGCGCGCGCCCACGCCGAGATAGAAGCCCTCGGCGGGCGGGTGCGAGACGACGCGGACCTCCGCGATGTCCGCCTCGCGAGCCTCGCCCTTCATATGGGCGATGAGCCGGCGGCCGATCCCGAGCCCCTGCGCCGCGTCGGAGACGAACAGCAGGTCCAGCTCGGGCGGGTCGAGGACCAGGGAGTAGAAGCCGAGCACCACGCCGTCGGGGCCGAGGGCGACGAAAACCCTGTGCGCCTCGATGTAGTCGGGACCGACGCGGTACTGAGCGACCATCGGCGCGTACGGACCCTCATAGGCGCGGGAGGAGCGCACGAGCTTGGTGAGCCGCTTGGCGTCGCGTGCGGTGGCACGCCTGATCCGTAGGCCGGCGTCGCGCGCGGTGGCGTGCCTGACCTGTCGGCCCGAGCTGTCCGTCATGTACCGAGCATGGCGCACGCCCGCGTGGCAGTGGCGGGCGGGGCTCGAGTCTGGTCCAGACCAGACTCTTGACAGCCGATTGGTTCACTTCTTAAATCACGTGGTGAAGTAAGTCTAGGTCTGTCATATGCATGACATCCACCCTCCGTCTTCCGGAAGGGAACGCCATGAACCCCCCACGCCTCGCACACCGCCTGATGCTCTGCGCGGTCTCCGCACTGACCCTCGCCTCGGCTCTCACGGCTCCCCGGCTCACCACCACCGACACCGCCGCCACGACGTCCGCTTCGGCCGCGGCCTCCGCCGCCGCCGTGGCGTTCGCCGACGAGTTCGACGGACCCCAGGGGTCGGCCGTCGACCCCGCCAAGTGGCAGACCGAGACCGGCGACAACGTCAGCAACCACGAGCGTCAGTACTACACCGCCGGCAACCGCAACGCCGCACTCGACGGCCAGGGCCATCTGGTGATCACCGCCCGCCGGGAGAACCCCGCCAACTACCAGTGCTGGTACGGACGGTGTGAGTACACCTCGGCGCGCCTCAACACCGCCGGCCGCTTCACGACCACCTACGGACATGTGGAGGCCCGGCTCAAGGTGCCCCGCGGGCAGGGCATGTGGCCCGCCTTCTGGATGCTGGGGAACGACATCGGCCAGGTCGGCTGGCCCGCCTCCGGCGAGATCGACGTGATGGAGAACGTCGGCTTCGAACCGTCCACCGTCCACGGCACTTTGCACGGCCCCGGCTACTCGGGCTCCGGCGGCATCGGCGCCGCGTACGGCCTGCCCGGCGGTCAGGCGTTCGCCGATGCCTTCCACACCTTCGCCGTGGACTGGTCGCCGGGCTCGATCACCTGGTCCGTCGACGGCACGGTCTACCAGCGGCGCACCCCGGCGGATCTGGCTGGGAGGCAGTGGGTCTTCGACAAGCCCTTCTTCCTGATCCTCAATCTCGCGGTCGGCGGGTACTGGCCGGGCGACCCCGACGGCGGCACCGTCTTCCCGCAGCAGCTCGTCGTCGACCACGTACGGGTCACCACGGGCGACAGCCCTCCCGCGGGCGGCGGTCCGGTCACGGGCCTGGCGGGCAAGTGCGTGGACGTCGCAGGCGCCAATCCGGCCAACGGGACGCCCGTACAGCTCTACGACTGCAATGGCACCGCGGCCCAGCGCTGGGCCGTCGGCTCGGACGGTACCCTCCGCGCGCTGGGAAAGTGCCTCGATGTCGCCTCCAGTGGGACGGCCGCCGGGACAGCCGTACAGCTGTGGGACTGCAATGGCACCGCAGCGCAGCGCTGGGTCGTCACCGCCGCCCGCGACATCGTCAACCCCCAGGCCGACAAGTGCCTGGATGTCACCGGCAACAACGCGGCCAACGGCACGCGGCTGCAGATCTGGACCTGCACCGGGGCCGCCAACCAGAAGTGGACGGTGACGGGATGACTCCCACCCGTCATCGGCACCGCCGCCCCCGTCGGCGGCCGCTGACCGCCGCGCTCGTGGTGGCGGCATCACTGTGTTCCACCCTGGTCGCGCTCTCCCCGTCGCAGGCCGCGCCCCCGGCCGCTCCGCGCGCCGCCGCCCCACCGGCCGGCTGGGCCACCGTCGTCAGCGCCGCGAGCGGCAAGTGCGTGGACGCCCGCGCGGCGGCGACCGCCGACGGCACCGCGGTCCAGCAGTACGCCTGCAATGGCAGCCAGGCCCAGCACTGGCAGCTCCAGGCCACCTCTGACGGGTCCGTCCGGGCCGCGAACCGCACGGACGGATCCAAGGTGTGGGACATCAAGGACGTCTCCGCCGCGGACGCCGCACCCGTCCAGCTGTGGACGTACGGCGGAGGGGCGAACCAGCAGTGGCAGCCCGATGAGGAGCCCGGCGGTACGTTCCGCTTCGTCAACCGGCACAGCGGCAAGTGCCTCGACGTGCCGGGCGCCTCCACCGGTGACAGCGTGCAGCTGCAGCAGTGGTCGTGCAATGGCACCGCCGCACAGTCGTTCCGCATCACCCCGGTCGACGCCCCGCAGCCGCCCGGAACACCCGACTTCGGCCCGAACGTCGTCGTCTTCGACCCCTCGACCCCCACGGCGACGATCCAGAGCCGCGTCGACGCCACCTTCCGGCAGATGGAGACCGACCAGTTCGGGGCCGGCCGCACCGCCTTCCTCTTCAAGCCCGGCACCTATGACGTCGATGTCAACGTCGGCTACTACACGCAGGTGTCCGGCCTCGGCCTCTCCCCCGACGACGTCCATGTCCGCGGCGCCGTCCATGCGGAGGCGGACTGGTTCCAGGGCAACGCCACGCACAACTTCTGGCGCGCGGCCGAGAACCTCTCCGTCACGCCGACGGCCGGCACGGACCGCTGGGCCGTGTCCCAGGCGGCGCCGTACCGGCGGATGCACGTGCGCGGACACCTCCAACTCGACGACGGCGGCTGGTCCAGCGGCGGGTTCATGGCGGACACCAGGGTCGACGGCCAGGTCCGCTCGGGTACCCAGCAGCAGTGGCTGTCCCGCAACACCCAGTGGACCGGCTGGAACGGCTCCAACTGGAACATGGTCTTCGTCGGCGCGCAGAACGCGCCCGCCAACAGCTTCCCCAACCCGCCCTACACCACGGTCGACCAGACCCCCGTGGTCCGCGAGAAGCCCTTCCTGTACGTCGACCAGGCAGGCGCCTACAAGGTCTTCGTGCCCGCCCTGCGCACCTCCTCACGGGGCACGACCTGGGGCAACGGCACCATGCCCGCCGGGACGTCCCTTCCCCTCGACGACTTCTTCATCGTGAAGCCGGGAGCGACGGCGGCCCGGATGAACGCGGCGCTGGCGCAGGGCAAGCACCTCCTGGTCACACCGGGGGTGCACCATCTGAGCGAAACCCTTCGGGTGTCCCGGCCGGACACCGTCGTTCTGGGCCTCGGCCTCGCGACGCTCGTGCCCGACAACGGCATCACCGCCGTGTCGGTCGCCGATGTCGACGGCGTCAAGGTCGCCGGACTGCTCATCGACGCGGGCCCCACCAATTCGACCACGCTGATGCAGATGGGCCCCTCCGGCCCCTCCGCCGGCCACGCCGCCAACCCCAGCTCGCTGCACGATGTCTTCTTCCGCATCGGCGGCGCGGGCGTCGGCAGGGCCACCACCAGCCTGGTCGTCAACAGCGACCATGTCATCGGCGACCATCTGTGGCTGTGGCGCGGCGACCACGGAAGCGGCATCGGCTGGAACAGCAACACCGCGGACACGGGACTCGTCGTCAACGGCGACGACGTCACCATGTACGGCCTCTTCGCCGAGCACTACCAGAAGCATCAGACGGTCTGGAACGGCAACGGCGGAAGGACGTACTTCTACCAGAGCGAAATGCCCTACGACCCGCCCAACCAGGCCGCGTGGATGGACGGTTCGACCCAGGGCTACGCGGCGTACAAGATCGCGCCGTCCGTCACCAGCCATCAGGCCTTCGGTCTGGGCAGCTACTGCTTCTTCAACGCGAATCCGAGCGTGACCGCCGAGCGTGCCTTCCAGGTGCCCAACACGCCGAACGTCCGTTTCCGGAACATGGTGACCGTCTCGCTGGGGGGCACCGGAACGATCCGCCATGTCATCAACGACCGGGGAGGTCCGTCCAACTCCGCCACGAACGTCGCCCAGTTGGTGGCCCACCCCTGAGCCGACGCGCGGATGGGCCGGCAGCTCAGGGCGTGCGGTACAGCACCTGACGGGCGTCCCATTCCACGAAGCTGTCGGCGGGGGTCATGCCGAGGGATTCCAACAGGTGGCGGGAGCGGCTGTTCACCTCCTGCGTGACCGCGAAGACGGGGGCCGTCGCCGACGCCAGCGACACGGCGGCCGCCACGGCCTCGCGTGCGTAGCCGCTGCCCCAGTGCTCCGGCAGGAACTGGTACGACACCTCGGTGGCGCCGTCGTCGCGCGCCCGCGGCTTCAGCGTCACCACACCGGTCACCACACCGTCGGACGCGCGGACGACGCAGAAGACCCCCGTTGCGCCGACGCAGGCGCGCTCCCACACGCGCACCTTGTCCGCGGCGACCGGGCCTCCGAGATGGCGGCGGACGTCGGGGTCGGTCCAGAGGCGGCGGACCGCGGGGACGTCCGCGGTCTCGACCGGGCGGAGCAGGAGGCGGGGGGTGCGGAGGGTTCCGGGCCTGTCGCGTTCCAGGACCAGCCCGGTCCAGCTCACGCCACCGCGTCCGTGCAGGTCCCGGCGGCGGCTGAGGTGGACGGGGTGGAGGCCATGGCCCTCGGCCAGGCCGATCGTCTCCGCCGCGCCGACGTCGAACATCCGCCGACCGGCCGAAACGGGACCGTGCCGCAGGGTCATGGACACCCGGCCGCCGGGGGCGAGGAGTCCGGCCACGCGCGGGAGCGCCGACGCGCGCTCGTGTGCGTCGAGGTGCATCCAGACGGCGGTCAGCAGGATGAGGTCGAACCGCTCCTCCCGGTCGCGCAGCGCGGTGAGGCCGGGGAGCGCGTCGTCCCTCCACTCGACGGCACGGCCGGAGTGGATGCGCCGGCCCAGGGCGCGCAGCTCGGCGGTGGGTTCCACGGCGACCACATGGTGGCCCAGGGCCGCGAGGGCGGCGGCGTCCCGGCCACTTCCCGCTCCGATGTCGAGGACGCGGGCGGGCGCCGCGGGGAAGAGATGCAGCATCTCACGGTGGACGTCGGTGAAGGACACGCTCTCGTACTGCTCGGCGAGCGCTTCGGCGTCCTGGGCGTACCCGGCGGTGCCGGCGGGGCTGTTCAGGGTCGGCTCCTCGATGTCCGGTGCATGCGGCCTCAGTTGATCCGTCGCATAAGTGATTCGAGTGCGCCGGGACGGCGGCCCGGCACCCGTCGGCGCAGCTCGAGAAGAGCGGGCGCCAGGGCGCGGGCGGCGTCGGCGTCGGCGTTCTGCAGGTGTTCCCACTGGTGGTGGGCGCGGTCGACGGCCGCCTCGACGTCGGCGTCGGCCGGGGGCAGGCCCGCGCCCAGCCGCGCGCGAGCCGCGGCGAGCCACAACTCGCAGCTCCGGTAGGGGGCATGGGCGAGCCGGGCCAGGTCGGCGCGTACTTCCAGCCAGTGGATCGCCTGCGGTGAGCCGGGGCCGTATGTCCGCAGCGCGTGCTGCTCCCACGCGGCCGCCGCCCCCGTCGCCTCGTCGTGCCGGCCCGCGCGGGCCGCCGCGAGGATCGCCGGGTGCGGATCGGTGTCGAGGGGCGGATCGGGTACGGGAGCCGGCGGTGCCGGCGAGGTGACCGGGGCGGCTGGGGCGGCTGGGGCGGGCGTGGTCGGAGCGACGCCCGGGGCAGGGACCGTACGGGATGCGGCTGCCTTCGTCCCGGCCGGCCCGGGTGCGGCTTGCCCGGGTGCGGCCGGCCCGGGTGCGGCTTGAGGGGTGGCCGGGGCGTCCGTCTCCAGGAACAGCGCGTCGTCGTCCGTTCCGGCCCGGATCACGGCCTGTTCATGCAGGACGGGCAGGGGCGGCCGGGCGCCGCTGCGCCAGATCGCGGCGCAAGCCTTCAGGTAGACGGGAGCCGCGACCGTACGGCGTGGTGGCGGCGGGGCGACCCGACCGTACAGACTGGTGCCGTGCCCCAGGGAGAGGAGGGTGCTGTGCTCCGTCAGCTGCTGCCAGACCTCGTCGTCGGCGACCAGGTCGACGACGGCCCGCGTGGTGCCCGGTCTGCGGAGCTTCAGCTCTCCCGCGAGCCAGTGCCAGGGCAGCGCGCTGTAGCGCAGTGTCGCCGGTGCCGTACGGGCGAGGGCGAGATGGGGCAGGTGCTGGCGGCGGTCCAGATGGAGCTGGCCCGCGATGTAGAGGGAGAGCGGACCGGGCGAGGCCGCCGCGGCCCGCAGCCGGGTCAGGACGGTCTGCGGATCGAGCGGATCCGCCAGCTCGATCACCGTGGCCGCCTCCGTACCCGTCAGGGCGCTCGGCGGCACTGCCGCGAAGGCGTGCAGCACGGACGTCGCGTCGACGACACGACTCCTGCCGGCCGGGGCGGCGGCGAGCAGCAGCGCCGTACCGGCCGCGCACGCCGGTCCTGCGGGCCCCTCGACCACCTCGTTGATCACCACAACAGCACCGTAGTCCCCCGGCGGCTTGTCCATGTCCCGGATCCTTGGCCGATAATCGGTGAGCCGTTGACATATGCCAGAAGCACCACCGTATCGAGTGTTGCCAAATCCCTTACGGGGTGTCGCCGCCTGTGCAACAGTCGTAACTGGCCCACCTTTTCAGATTTGGCCGTGCCGCGCCTGTATCGGAGTACGACATGCCGTCCCATCTGTTCGCGGACCGTCCCGCCCCGCAGCCGCCCGAGCGCGGGACGGTGGACGCGCTGATCTCGCAGACGCGTCGGCTGCGTGGTGACGTGGACGCCGTGCGCCGGGACGCCGTCATGGACGAGGACGACCCCCGGCTGCGCTGGCAGCGCGCCCTGTGCGACCTGGCGGTGCATCAGCTCGACGACCTCGGCGCGCACCTGGACCAGTTGCGCGCCGGCGTGCCGGACCAGCTCACGGAGTCGCCGGAGGCGTCCGACACGCCCACCTACGACGAGATGAGCGCCCAGCGCACCGGTTCGCTGCTCAGCCGCGTCGGCAGCGCCGAATGGAATCTCCTCAGCGACGAAGTGAGCTGGTCCGACGAGCTCTTCCAGATCTTCGGGCGCGCCCCGGAGAGCGGCCCCATGTCGCTCGACGAGATCCCGACGATGGTCTTCGCCGAGGACCAGGGCTTGCTTCAGGCGATGGTGACGGACTGTCTGATCGACGGAAAGCCGATCGACGGGGAGTTCCGGATCGTGCGGACCGACGGACGGGTACGCACGCTGCACATGATGGGCGAGCCGGTCCTCGACGCGGACGGCTGCACGGCGTCGATGTGGGCCGTTTTACGGGACGTCAGTGAACTTCGGCGCAGCGAGCGGACGGTGCGCGAGACGAGCGACTCACTGCAGCGCCGGCAGCACATCGAGCAGACCGAGCGCAGGCTCGCGGTCGAACTGCAGGAGGCCGTACTGCCTCCATGGCGCGGCTCGTTGCGCTTCGCACATGGCGGGCCTACCTCGCTCGACCTGGCGGGGCACTATCTTCCCGCCGCCTCCACGGGCCTGATCGGCGGCGACTGGTTCGACGCGCTGGCGCTCCCCGACGGTGAGGCGCTGCTGACGGTCGGGGACCTGACCGGACATGGCGTCGCCGCGACCTCCTCCATGGCGATGCTGCTGGGCGCGCTCCGCGGCATGGCCGTGGCCGGCATCCGGCCGGGCGCGCTGATGAGCCATCTCAACCAGATGCTGGAGTCCTCGGCGCAGCCGGCGCTGGGCAGTGCGGTGTGCTGCCGGTACAACCCGGTGTCTCAGACGCTGACCTGGGCCCAAGCGGGTCACCCCGCCCCGCTGCTGTTCCGCGGCGGGACGGGGCATGCCCTGACGCGCCCCGACGGGGTGCTGCTCGGGGCGACGTCCGGCGCGGTGTACGAGCAGGCCGAGGTGCGGCTGATCCCCGGTGATCTGCTGGTACTGCACACGGACGGTCTGACCCGGCGCAGCGGTCGGGACGAGTCGGGTACGGAGAGGCTGCTGGCCCTCGCGCCGCGGTTCGCCGGAGCGCGCGACGCACAGGAGTGCCTGCGGTCGGTGGTCGAGGAGTTCGGTGAGGCGCCTCGTGAGGACGACGCCTGCGTGATGGTGGTCAGGGTCGGCGGACAGGCCCGCTAGGCCTCAGGACCGGCCGACGGGGCGGGCCCGGACAGGGCCCACCGCCCACGCTCATACTTCCTGGCCGCTCGGCCTTTCGGCCGCTCGGCCCTTCGACTGCGCTGCCCTTTGGCTGCGCGGCTCTTGGCTGCCCGGGCTTTCCTCCCGCTCGGACATCCCCCGCTCAGACGTCCTTGTTGCGGGACTTCTTGGGGAGCGCGAGCTGGATCTCCTCGCGAAGGTCCTCGATCTTGGCGTGGCCGGCGTACTGCCCCGTCAGCCGGTACATCTGCCGCAGCCGGTCCCAGGTGCGGTGCGACGAGGTCTCCCCCATCGACACCAGCGCGAGTCGTGCGTAGCGGTCCGCCTCCTCCGGGTCGTCGGCGATGAAGCAGGCCGACGCCAGGGAGATGTAGTCGAAGATCTTGGAGCGTTGCTGGCTGCCCAGCCGCAGCTCCAGCGCCCGCCGGGCGTGGCGTTGCGCGGTGACCGCCGCGGAGGGGTCATGGTCGGCGAGCGTGCGGTAGGCCAGGGCCTGCATGCCGTACATGTCCGCCTCATGGAACATCTGCATCCAACTGGGCGGTGGCACATCACCCTTGTCGGAGACGAAGAGTTCCTCGGCCTCTCCGAGGGTGCGGCGCATGGCCTGTCCGTGGCCCATCGACGCCTGCGCCCAGGCCTCGATCGTGTGCAGCATCGCCCTGGTGCGCGGCAGGACTTCGTCGCCCGAGCCGGACTTGGCGAGCTTCATCAGGTCCAGGGCCTCGTCGGGTCGCCCCAGGTGGACCATCTGGCGGGCGGCGCGGGAGAGCGCCTCGCCCGCGCGCGGCCGGTCGCCGCCCTCGCGCGCCGCATGGGCGGCGATGATGAAGTACTTCTGGGCGGTGGGTTCGAGTCCGACGTCGTGGGACATCCACCCGGCGAGGACCGCCAGGTTGGCGGCGACGCCCCACAGACGCCGCTGGAGGTGGTCGGGGTGGTGGTAGGCGAGCATGCCGCCCACTTCGTTGAGCTGGCCCACGACGGCCTTGCGCTGGAGCCCGCCGCCGCGGGCGGCGTCCCAGGCGCGGAACACTTCAACGGATCGTTCCAGCGCCTCGATCTCCTGGGACCCGATGGGGGCCGCCTCGTAGCGGTCGAACCCAGCGGGGTCGGCGTGCAGGGTATCGGTGGTCCGGGGAGCGTCGGCTGCCAGTGCGGGGTCGTTGTGGAGCCAGTCGTGCATGGCGCTGCTGAGTGCGGAGCCTGCGGCGAGCGCGGCGCCCGCGCCCACCAGGCCGCGTCGGTTGAGCATGAGGTCCATTCCCGTGAATTCGGTGAGGACCGCTGCCGTACGCTCGGGCGCCCAGGGCAGCCCGTCAGGGTTGTCGTTGTTCCTGACGTCCCGCCGTTTTCCGGCGCGCCCGTGTCGTACGAACCCGAGGTCCTCGATGGTCACGACACGGCCGAGTCGCTCGGTGAACAGGGCAGCCAGCACTTTGGGCACGGGATCGCGCGGGGTCTCCCCCATGTCGATCCAACGCCGGACCCGCGAGGTGTCGGTCGCCAGCTGCGGATGGCCCATGGCCGCCGCCTGCCGGTTCACCAGCCGCGCGAGTTCGCCCTTGGACCAGCCGGCGAGGCCGAACAGGTCTGCAAGGCGGGTGTTGGATTCTCCGGTCACGTCAAGCCCCCAGGTTCTCGGCTGAGTTGACAGTAACCCCCTGTCATAGGGCTGGCGACTATTCGCCAGGGTTCGCCAGGGTTCGCCAGATGGTGTGCCACCCGCGGCCGGGTGTCAGGTAGGAAAGCGCCACCCCGCCCCGGTTACCGGCCCTCATTCCCCAGGGTGTCGACCGGTGGCCGGGTCGGGGCAGCGCACGCAACTCGTCGGCACACGAAGGGATCTGTCTCGCCCATGTACACAGCATCGTCCTCCGTGTCCGCCCCGCCCCGGCCCCAGCGCACCCTCCCGGTCGGCAGCGGACCGTATCTCGATCCCACCCAGGCGGGACGGGCCCGGCGCTGGCCGGGGAACGTGACCCAGCCGCTCAGCGGGAGAATCGACTTGTCCGGCCCCCAGGGCGCGCAGCTGCGGATGGCCATCGCCTCCGTGCACCGCATCTGTCCTGAGTTCAACCCGGTGCAGGTACTGCGGCGCAGCGGCCGGTCCGTCCTGCTCGTCGGCACCACCGGCCGTGCGACGGCCGTAGCCAAGTGTTTACTGGACCACTCGCCCGCCTGGTCCGAGCGGTTCAGGCACGAAATAGCTGCTTATCGCGCCTTCGTCCGGCACCGGCCACCGGTGCGCGCCCCCCGGCTCATCGCCGCGGACCCGGAGAACTGCACGCTGGTGATCGAGCGGATGCCGGGACGCCCCGCGGCCCTGACCCGGCACCCCGTCGAGGCGCCGCCGCGGGCGGATGTCCGTGCGGCGCTGGGCGCGATCGCACGGCTGAACGCGTGGCGGCCGCCGGCCGGCACCTTCGACGCTCCGCTGGACTACGCGTCGCGGATCGCGCGCTACCACGAGCTGGGGCTCTTCACCGACCGCGACCGTGACGATCTGCAGAAGCTGCTGCGCGGGGTGGCGCACGCCGGGGGCCGGCAGGGCATGGGCCAGTTCTGTCACGGTGACGCGCTCCTGTCGAACATCCTGTTGTCGCCGACGGGCCCGGTCCTGGTCGACTGGGAACACGCGGGCTGGTACCTGCCGGGCTACGACCTGGCCACCCTGTGGGCCGTCCTCGCCGACGCCCCCATGGCGCGCCGGCAGATCAGCGGGCTGGCTCAGTCGGCCGGCACCGCCTCGCGGGACGCGTTCCTGGTGAACCTGATGCTGGTGCTGACGCGGGAGATCCGTACGTACGAGACCGCGGTTCAGCGGACGATCCGGGAGGCCCCGCCGGCCGGTTCGGTCCCGGCTCCGCCCGGTGCGGTCTCCACCGGGGAGGAACAGCGGCTGCTGCTCAGGCGGCTGCACGACGACTGCGCGCTGGCACGGCGGGCCGTGCGCGCTGCGGTCGGCACTCGCTGACCGACGACGAGGGGGAAGCGCGCTGCGCACCCGGTGCCGACACACCGGGCGCGCAGCGCGCTGTTGTGTGTGCCTGCGCCGCTGGCCGTGGGGGCTGCGAACGACCGTGGCCTACGCCGGGCTGATCACGAACGGCGCGCTGCACGCGGCGGCGGGAAGCTCCGGCGAGGTGATCCGTACGCGGTAGGAGCCCGTGGGGAGCCGGAGCACGACCACCGACGTCCCAAGTGAGCGGGTCGACCTCCGCCACGAGCAGTCCGGCGGGCGACCAGCCCTCGTCGGTCCGCCGCTCCAGCAGCACGTCGCACGGGTGCCACAGGGCGCCGGTGAACTGCCGGCTGACGTGGCGGCGTTCGGCGCAGGTCCAGCGGGTGCCTCCGCCGGGGGCGCTCACCTGCAGCGCCTCGGCCTGTGGGCCGTGAGTTTCGCGCGGCGGGCAGAGCAGGTCGGTGACGTGCAGCAACCGCGCCCCGGTGCGGGCGATCCACTTCATCCTTGATTCCTTCGTGGGTACGCGTGTCCGCGGGGTAGACGTGTCCCTGGGCGTCCTCGAGAGGGTGTCGCCGGCGACGGGCTGACGATGGTGTTGCCGGTGGCGCGCCACGGCAAGCACGCCGAGCGGCCTGTCCGATCGGAGACCTCGGGCTCGTCCTCGCCGGGACCTTCGGCCCCTGCGCCCATGTGGAGGACGCTCTCCAGGTTTACTGACCCCTCGCCCGGTTACTCGTGAAATGTCCTTGCTTCCCGCAGGACATGTGGAACCCTCGTGGAGGTCGAGAATGGGAATCATCGCGTGGATCATCATCGGACTGCTCGCCGGAGCGATCGCCAAGGCACTGCTGCCTGGCAAGGACCCGGGCGGCATTCTCGTGACCATGCTCATCGGGATCGTCGGCGGTCTCCTCGGAGGCTGGCTCGGCAAGGTCATATTCGGTGTGGAGTCCATCGACGGCTTCTTCGAGCTGTCCACCTGGATTGCCGCGATCGTCGGATCGGTCATCGTTCTCGTCCTCTACCGGCTCGTCGCCGGGAGGCGTCACCGGGCACACGCCTGATCCGTTCGGCGGCACCACGCCCAGCACGACAAGGGAGACCATGACCAAGATCGTTCCGGCTGGATGGTTCTCCCCCGGTGCTGGAGGCGTGGTGCCGTCATGAATCGGGCTCAGCCGAAGGACGTGGGCTCGCTCAAGGCCTACATCGAGCGGGAGATCGCGACGCTGCGGGCCGAGGTACGCCGGGGGACGGAGGTGGCCGGACCTCCGGCCCCCGCGGCGGCCGACGTGGCCTCCGCCGTCGCGGACCCCTCCGAACAGTGCCCGTGCGGTCAGGGCAATGGAGCACCGCACAGCTGTCACGAGGCCGGCGGGGAACATGATCCGTGGACGTGTCTGTGCGCCACGCTGCCGGCCATCCCGGTGTCGGCGGCGCTGCTGGCACCGGTACGGGACGACTCCGGCGAGATCACGGACTTCGTCATCCGGGCCGGCAACCACATCCGCTCCGCGGACTGGCTGGCCTCGCCGGACCAGCAGGCGGGCCAGCCTTTCAGAACGGCCCGGCCCGGGGCCGCCTCCAGCGGGCTGCTGACGGCGCTCGCCGACGTCCTGACCACCGGCCGTGCGCTGAACGGCCTGGTCGTGGACTACACCGAGGAGAGGTACGGCAGACTCAAGCGTGTCCAGCTGGTCCACTATGCGTCGTCGTGCGGCGATCAGGTACTCACGACCTGGCGCCCGGTGCGCAGTCAGGCCGAGCTCCTGACCATCGACGCCCAGCATCTGGCTTCGATGGGGTGGGGCCGCTGGGACCTGCTGTCGGGTTCGGTGACGTGGTCGGAGGGCTTGCAGCGGATCTTCCGTACGGATCCGGCGCTGCGGTGGTCGCTGCTGGAGCTGTGCGACGCGCTGGTGACCGACGACGTGGGGCCGTTCGGTGAATTCATCGCCTCGGTGCTGGCCGGTGAGGAACCCGCCTGGACGCGGATCCGGTTCCTGGTCCTCGGCGAGGTGCGCACGGTCGATCTGCTGGGACGGCCGGTGGCCGGCACGGATGGTCGGCCGTGGGCCGTGCAGATCGTCGCCCGCGACCTCACCCCGCAGATGCGCAGCCGGCGCCGCCTGGTGGAGAAGCAGGTCGAGACGGAGCAGCTGCGGCAGCAGGCGGCGGCCGAACGGCATGTCGCCTCGGCGCTGCGTGAAGCGCTGCTGCCCACGTATTCGGAGGGGCTCGCCGAGCAGGGCCTGGGAGTCGCTGCCGCCTATCTGCCGGCCGAGCCGGACGCCGCCGTCGGCGGCGACTGGTACAAGTGCCGGCCGCTGCCGAGCGGCCGGGCGCTGATCGCCATCGGGGACGCGAGCGGTCATGGTCTCGAGGCGGTCGCCCGGATGGCGCAGCAGCGCCATGCGGTGGCGGGGCTGGCCCAGACGGGGTCGTCCGCCGGGGACATCACCACCTGGCTCAATGAGCTGGTGTGCAGTGACCCCATGGCGTCAACGGCGACCATGGCGGTGGGACACATCGGCGACGACAGGGTGTTCCGGTGGACGTGTGCGGGCCACCCGGCTCCCCTGCTGCTGCGCGGGGGGCACGCGTTCGCCCTGCCGACGGATCACCGGGGGCCGCTGCTGGGCGTGCTCCCCGGGCATGAGTACGAGACGGCGGAGTTCCCGCTGGAGCGGGGCGATGTGCTGCTGCTGTACACGGACGGGGTCGTGGAGCGGCGGGGTGAGGACATCACGGACGGCATCACCGCCCTGACGCGGGCCTTGACGGCGACGAGCGGCCTGCCGCCGCAGCGGATCATCGACCGGCTCACCGAGGAGTACGAACGCTCCGCCCATGACGACGACGCCTGTCTGCTGGCCGTCCGGGTCGACTAGTTCCGCAGCGGCGGCCGGGCGTCCATTGGTCCATTCCAGTGACGCGCCGCTGGCCTGCGCGCCACCAACGCGAAACTCCGCGGGATCGGGTCTCCCACCGCGCTGACATGCCAATACCCTTCTGCTGCCGCCTGATTGACGGATGGTCCGGCAGCCGGTACCCCTGTACGGGTCCTGCCGCGCACCACCCGTCTCAGGAGGCTGCCTTGCACGGTCCCGCTCGTCGACATGCACGCGGAGCGGGCGGCGCCGTGGCGGCCGCCGCCCTGCTGCTCCCCCTTCTCTCGGCCGCCCAGCCCGCGACGGCGGGGCCGCCGCCCGCTCCCGACTCCCTGCAGCGGGATTTCGCCGTGGCCGCCGACCGGTACGACGTGCCCCGCAGTGTGCTGCTCGCGGTCTCCTATCTGCAGTCCCGCTGGGACACGCACGGTGGTGCGCCGAGTGTCACGGGCGGCTACGGCCCCATGCATCTGACGGACGCGAGGACCGCGCTCGCGCAGGCGCCGCATCATTCGCACGGCGCGGAGGACGCGCGGGGCGACGAGACCCGTGCGGCGAAGTACGGCACAGAGGCCGGGCTGCCCGCCCCGGCCGAGCTGCCCTCCCGGCTGAGAACGCTGGAGCGGGCGGCCGCGTTGTCAGGGCTCTCCGCCGACGCGCTGCGAACCAGCACCTCCGCGAACATCCAGGGCGGCGCCGCGCTGCTCGCGGCGGCGCAGCGGGAACTCGGCAAGCCGCTCAGCGCCGACCCTGCCGCCTGGTACGGCGCGGTGGCGCGCTACTCGGGCGCCGACGACACGGCGACGGCGACGACGTACGCCAACGACGTGTTCGACGTGATCCGCGCCGGCGAGGAGCGGGTGACGGACAGCGGTCAGGTCGTGTCCCTGCCGGCCCACGCGGATGTCGCACCGGACACCGCGCAGGCAGCCGGGCTGGGGCTGCGTACCGCCGACGCCGGGAAGACGGAGTGCCCGAGGACGGTGGCGTGCGAGTGGATCCCCGCGCCCTACGAGGAGTTCGGTGACGGGGACTACGGCAACCACGACAAGGGGAACCGGCCCGAGAGCCAGGACATCGACTACATCGTCATCCATGACACGGAGGCGACCTGGGACATCACTCTGAAGCTGGTCCAGGACCCGACCTATGTGTCGTGGCAGTACTCGCTGCGCTCCTCGGACGGGCACATCGCCCAGCATCTGTCGCTGAAGGACGTCGGCTGGCACGCGGGCAACTGGTTCATCAACGCCAAGTCGGTGGGTCTGGAGCACGAGGGCTTCCTGGTCGCGCCGGACGCCTGGTACACGGAGGCGATGTACCGGACATCGGCGCGGCTGGTGCGGTATCTCGCCCAGCGGTACGACATCCCGCTGAACCGGCAGCACATCCTCGGTCATGACAATGTGCCGGGCACGACGCCGGCGACGATCCGGGGCATGCACACCGACCCCGGGCCCTACTGGGACTGGGCCCACTACTTCGCCCTGCTCGGCAGGCCGTTGACGCCGAGCGCCGGCCCGCACAGCGGCGTGGTGACGATCCGCCCCGAGTACACCGCCCACCAGCCCGTGTACACGGACTGCGTGAAGGCCGGCGAGGCGTGCGCCCCGCACGGCAGTGGCGCGGTGCGGCTGCACACCGGGCCGAGCGAGACGAGTCCGCTGGTCAAGGACATCGGTCTGCGCCCGGGCGGCCAGGACTCCACGACCGGGGTCAACGACACGGGCGCGCGGGCGTCGACGGGCCAGCAGTACGCGGTGGCGGAGCGGCTCGGCGACTGGACGGCGATCTGGTATCTGGGGCAGAAGGCCTGGTTCCACAACCCGTGGAGGGAGCCGACGGCGGTCGGCGCGCGGGGCCGGGTGCTGACCCCGAGGGACGGCCTGAGCGAGATTCCGGTGTACGGGCGCGCCTATCCGGAGGCGTCGGCGTATCCGGCGGGGGTGCCGGTGCAGACGATCGCGCCACTGCCGTACAAGCTGCTCGCGGGACAGTCTTATGTGGTCGGTGACCGTACACCCGGCGAGTACTTCTTCGCCCCGGTGTACGACACGACGGGTCACACCGTGGTGCGCGGCAAGGAGCTGTACTACGAGATCCAGTTCGGGCACCGGGTCGCCTTCGTGAAGGCGGCGGATGTGCGGGTGTCCCGCGGGTGACGTGGGACGGGGGACACGAACGGCGGGTTTGTACGACTAATTCGGTAGTCGCGTGGATCGTCCGAACGGGGGGTAGATCGGGCGCGTAGCCCCGACGCTCACCGAAAGGCCTGGCACGCATGGCACAGCCCTTCGTACTGCCGGATTTCTATGTCCCGTATCCGGCGCGGCTCAACCCCCATGTGGAGGCGGCACGTTCACACACCAGGGAGTGGGCGCGCCGGATGGGGATGCTGGAGGGATCGGGGGTGTGGGAGTTGCACGACCTCGAGTCCCACGACTACGCGCTGCTGTGCTCCTACACCCACCCCGACTGCGACGCCGAGGCCCTGTCGCTGGTCACCGACTGGTACGTCTGGGTGTTCTTCTTCGACGACCACTTCCTGGAGGTCTTCAAGCGCACCCAGGACCGGGAGGGCGGCAAGGCGTATCTGGACCGGCTGCCGCTGTTCATGCCGATGGACCCGACGGCCGGGACGCCCGAGCCGACCAATCCGGTGGAGGCGGGCCTCGCGGATCTGTGGGCGCGGACCGTCCCCTCGATGTCCACCGCGTGGCGGACCCGGTTCGCGGAGGCGACCGAGAACCTCCTCAACGAGTCGATGTGGGAGCTGTCCAACATCAACGAGGGCCGGATCGCCAACCCGGTCGAGTACATCGAGATGCGCCGCAAGGTCGGCGGCGCGCCGTGGTCGGCGGGGCTCGTGGAGTACGCGGCCGGCGCGGAGGTCCCGGAGGCGGTGGCCGGTTCACGTCCGCTGCGGGTCCTGACCGACGCCTTCTCCGACGCCGTGCATCTGCGCAACGACATCTTCTCGTACCAGCGGGAGGTGGAGGACGAGGGCGAGAACAGCAACGGCATCCTGGTCCTGGAGACCTTCCTCGGCTGTACGACGCAGGAGGCCGCCGAGGCGGTCAACGACCTGCTGACCTCGCGGCTGCAGCAGTTCGAGAACACCGCCCTGACCGAAGTCCCGGGGCTGTGCGTGGAAAAGGGGCTGAACCCGGCGGAGTGCGCCGCGGTCGCCGCGTACATCAAGGGGCTTCAGGACTGGCAGTCCGGCGGCCATGAGTGGCACATGCGCTCAAGCCGCTACATGAACGAGGGTGCGGACACCGGTCCCACCTGGTCGAGCGGGGTGCTGGGCACGTCGGCGCTCGACATCAGGACGCTCTTCGGGCGTCCGGCCGCCGCACGGCTGCGCGGCCTCACCCATGTACCCCACCAGCGGGTGGGACCATCACTGCTGCCCCAGTTCGATCTGCCGTTCCCGCTGACACTCAGCCCGCATCATGCCGAGGCCCGCGACAGATCGGTGGCGTGGGCGTCCCGGATGGGTCTGCTGGACGACATCTGGGACGAGCCCATGCTGGTCGGTTTCGACTTCGCGCTGTGCTCGGCCGGGCTCGATCCGGACGCGACCCTGGAGGAGCTGGAGCTCAGCGCCGAGTGGCTGACCTGGGGGACGTACGGGGACGACTACTACCCGCAGGTCTTCGGCAGGTCACGCAATCTCGTGGGCGCGAAGGAGTGCACCGAGCGGCTCAAGACCTGCATGCCGGTCGACGAGCCGGGGGCCGGCGCGGCGCTCGCGGTCAGCCCGCTGGAGCGGAGCCTCGCCGATCTGTGGGCGCGCACGGCGGGACCGATGGGGCCGCTGGCGAGGCAGGCGCTGCGGGAGGCGCTGGACACCATGCTGGACAGCTGGATGTGGGAGCTGCAGAACCAGGCGCAGCACCGGGTTCCCGACCCGGTCGACTACATCGAGATGCGGCACCACACCTTCGGCTCCGAGCTGACGATGCTGCTGTGCCGGCTGCGGCACGAGCGGGACCTGCCACCGGAGATCTATCGCACCGGAACGATCCGGAGCCTGGAGAACTCGGCGTCCGACTATGCCTCGCTCCTCAACGACCTCTTCTCGTACCAGAAGGAGATCGAGGTCGAGGGCGAGGTGCACAACGGCGTTCTGGTGGTGCAGAAGTTCTTCGACTGCGACTATCCGACCGGCGTCGCGATCATCGACGATCTGATCCGGGGCCGGCTGCGCCAGTTCCTCCATGTGAAGGAGCATGAACTGCCGCTGCTGTGCGAGGACTTCGGCCTGAACCAGCGGGGCAGGGACGCGCTCGACGCGTATGTGCGGGAGCTGGAGGACTGGCTCGCGGGGATCCTGAACTGGCACCGGAAGGTGCGCCGTTACGGAGCGCAGGACGTCCACAGCGGCAGTGGTACGCCGCTGCTGCCGGCCGGACCGACGGGGCTTGGGACGTCGGCGGCCCGGATCCACGCGTTGCTGACCTCCTAGGCCATGTCGTACCGCGGCTCCCACGACCTGGTCGCGGTCGTGGGAGCCGGCGTCGTCCCGGCCCGGACGCTGCCCGCCGGTGCTACCGGTCGTGGTCCGGAGGGCGGTGGCCGCGGAGCTGGTCGAGTTCACGGCGCTCGCGCTTGGTCGGGCGTCCGGCGCCCCGGTCGCGGACACCGGCCAGCGCGACGTGCTCACGCGGCGGCGGGGGCGGGCTGTTGTCCACGTATGCCTCGGCGGCGACGGGCGGGCCGACGCGCTTGGCGATGATCCGCCGTACTTCGACGATGCGCTCACGGCCGGCGTGGAAGAGCCGGACCTCGTCCCCCACCTTGACGGTCTGGGCGGGCTTGGCACGTTCCCCGTTGACGCGGACGTGCCCGGCCCGGCAGGCGGTGGCGGCCTGGGACCGGGTCTTGGTGAGGCGTACCGCCCAGATCCAGGCGTCGACGCGCGCGGTCGCGCTCCCCTGGTGCGATGAAGACTCTGAAGCCATGGACCGACTCTAGGCCCAGTCGCGCGCGGGCGTCCGGTGTCAGCCCTGCTGGAAGAGCTCGGCGGGGAGCGGCTTCAGCAGCGCGTACAGGTCGTCGGTGATGGGCCGGTCCCAGCTGGCGATCGTCACCAGGACATTGTCGCTGCGGTCGAACTGCACGCAGGAGATCCGGCTTTCGGAGAGCTTGAGGCGGCGCACGATGAGCAGGTTGTCGCCCTGCATGACCGGCATGTCCTCGGTGTCGACGACCTCTACCGGCTCGTCGTTCTCCAGCGCGGCGAGCAGCTGGGCCACCTCGAAGGGGATCTGCCCCTCGGCGAGCTCGCGGGCGGGCGAGCCCTCCGGCAGATTGCCGATGATCATCGCGGGGCCGCGGCCGCCGAAGAGGTCGTAGCGCAGGAAGACGCCCTGACACGTGCCGTCGGGGGCGGGCAGCAGACCGGCGCCGAGGTTGCCGGGCCAGTCCCCCGGGTCCATGGCCAGGACGTCGAAGTCCGGGCCCGCGGGTGTGGCGGCGCTGCGGCGGCGGAGGAAGGACATGCCGCCATGGTACGTGTCCGGGCGGGGCGGGCGGCGCCGGGCTGGGGCCTGTCTTTCGGAGCGGGCCGGGTCAGTGGGAGCGCCGGGACCAGGGAGCCCGGCAACATCCGAAGGAGAGGCTCTAGGTGGCACTTTCCGCGAGCCTCCGCAGTGCGGCGAGCGCGTCACCGGCCCGGTCGTACGGCACGAAGAGGTGGTCGTGGTGGAAGCCGGCGACCACATTGCAGCTGATCCCGGCCTCGGCGAGGGCCGCCGCGAAGGCGCCGGTCAGACCGACGGCGTCAAGGGCGGAGTGAATGCGCAGGGTGATCCACGCGGCGACGTAGTCGTACGGCAGCGACGCGGCGTCGGCCTCGTCCTGGCGTACGACGAGGGTGAGCCCCTCGCTCTCCGCGACGGTGACGACCGGATGCACGCCCGCCGGGGCCGAGGGCCCCTGGACCGTGGTGAAGACGAAGCTTCCGGGGTTGAGCTCCGGGCGCATTCCGGAGACCAGACGCGCGAGGTCACGTTCTCCACTCATGATCACCACGATAGGCGGACGGCCGGTCACCGGCCCACCTGGGGCCCTCCGCGCCGCCCCGTGGCAAGGGAGTGACGCAAGAGCCCGGGGACCGAAGCCCCCGGTGCCGAGGCGGCGGCCCTGACGGCCGGACCGGTGACATGCGGGGCCCGCGCGGCGCGGGGCCGGCCGATCGGGACGGACGCGCGGCGCCGGGCTCGTCCGCCGCGCCCGGGGCACCGCGGGCACCGAGTCCGGCAAGCCGCACGACGAGGCCGACCGAGGGTGGCCCGGGGTCTCCTGCTTCTCCTTGGCCTCCGCTGGGCGGCCGTCCGACGCGAGGAAACGGCGCCGGACACCGCGCGCCCACCGGCCGGGATCGACAGGTTCGCCCTGGAGACCGCCCTGAACCCAGGGCGCGCCTCCGTCCGGTCAGGTCCGCGGGAACGCCAGGAACCGAGGGCGCCTGCCATCGGCAGGGCCGACGGCGACCCGGTCACGCAGGCGGCGCGGGTCCGCCACGCGCCCGCCGCGCCGGTCACGTCAGATCGAACTCGCCGTCCCGGGCGTTGAGGACGAAGGCACGCCACTCGGCCGGGGTGAAGATGAGCGACGGCGCCTCCGGCCGCCCGCCGTTGCGCATCGCGATGAACCCCTCGACGAAGGCGATCTGGACGTCGCCGGCGCCCTGGCTGCCCGAGCGCCAGTCGGCGTTGGTGAGGTCGAGGTCCGGCTTGTCCCAGCCCGCGAAGGTGTGCTGCGTGGTGATGCTCTCCGTCACGTCTGTGCTCCTCCCCTGTCGTCGTCCGGTCAGCCTAGCGATCGAGGTCGGCCGCCGACAGGCCGCGACGGAAGGTCCGCGGCCCGTCCGGCGGGCGGCTTCGCACGGCCCGCCGGGAGTCCGGGGTCAGGTGGTGGGCGGCTCCGCGCCGACCAGCCACATCGAGAAGAACTGCGCCCCGCCGCCGTACGCGTGACCGAGCGCCCTGCGCGCCCCGTCCACCTGATGTTCGCCCGCCGTACCCCGAACCTGGAGCGCCGCCTCGGCGAAGCGGATCATCCCGGACGCGCCGATCGGGTTGGTGGAAAGGACACCGCCGGAGGGGTTCACCGGCAGGTCCCCGTCGAGTTCGGTGACTCCGGACTCGGTGAGCTTCCAGCCCTCGCCCTCGGCGGCGAAGCCCAGGTTCTCCAGCCACATCGGCTCGTACCAGGAGAAGGGCACATACATTTCGACGGCGTCGATCTCGCGTCGAGGGTCGGCGATGCCGGCCTGCCGGTACACGTCGGCGGCACAGTCCTTGCCGGCCTGCGGCGACACGAAGTCCTTGCCTGCGAAGAGCGTCGGCTCGCTGCGCATCGCGCCACCGTGCACCCATGCGGGCGGTCGCGGTGAACGGGCCGCGCCCGCGCGGTCGGTCAGGACCATTGCGCAGGCACCGTCGGAGGACGGGCACGTCTCCGAGTAGCGGATCGGATCCCAGAGCATCGGCGACGCCTGCACCTTCTCCAGGGTGATGTCGTGCTCGTGGAGGTGGGCGTACGGATTCTTCAGGGCGTTGCGGCGGTCCTTGTACGCGACGAGGGAGCCCACGGTGTCGGGGGCGCCGGTGCGGCGCATGTAGGCGCGGACGTGCGGGGCGAAGAAGCCGCCCGCGCCCGCGAGGAGAGGCTGCTGGAACGGGATGGGCAGGGACAGCCCCCACATGGCGTTGGACTCGGACTGCTTCTCGAAGGCGAGGGTCAGTACGGTCCGGTGGGCGCGGGCCGCCACCAGATTGGTGGCGACCAGGGCGGTGGAGCCGCCGACCGAGCCGGCCGTGTGGACGCGCATCATCGGCTTGCCGACGGCGCCGAGCGCGTCGGCGAGGTAGAGCTCGGGCATCATCACGCCCTCGAAGAAGTCGGGGGCCTTGCCGATGACGACCGCGTCGATGTCCGCCCAGGTGAGCTCCGCGTCCTCCAGGGCGCGCAGGGCGGCCTCGCGGACCAGTCCGGCGATGGAGACGTCATGGCGGGCGGCGACGTGCTTGGTCTGCCCGATGCCGATGACGGCGACGGGCTCCTTCGATGCCACGGCCTCAGGCACGGGACTCCCCTTCCAGGACGGCGACCAGGTTCTGCTGGAGGCAGGGGCCGGATGTGGCGTGGGCCAGGGCGCGGTCGGACGCGCCCCGGTGGATGCGCGCGGCGGCCTCTCCGAGGCGGATGAGCCCGGCGGCCATGATCGGGTTGGCGGCGAGGGCTCCGCCGGACGGGTTGACCCTCACCGTCTCGTCGAGGCTGAGGGCCTTGCGCAGGACGACCTCCTGGGACGTGAAGGGGGCGTGCAGTTCGGCGGTGTCGACGGGCCGCTCGAAGGCGCCGGCCCGCTCGGCGGCCAGCCGGGTGGACGGTGAGTCGGTGAGGTCGCGCACGCCGAGGGCGTGGGGTTCGACGCGGTGGTCCATGCCCCGGATCCAGGCGGGCCGTTCACACAGCTCGCGGGCCCTGTCGCCGGCGGCCAGGATCACGGCGGCGGCGCCGTCGCCGATGGGCGGGCAGTCCCCGGTCCGCAGCGGCCGTACCAGGTAGTCGCCCTGCGGGCGGGCGCCGGGGAGCTGGGCGTGGGGATTGCGCGCGGCGTCCTCACGGCTGCGGGCGGCGATGGTGGCGAGCGCCGGTTCGTCGGTCTCCCCCGTGTCGATCAGCGCCTGGACCTGGAGCGCGGCGAGCGCGACCGAGTCGGGCCAGAGGGGGGCGAGATAGTACGGGTCGAGCTGGCGGGTGAGCACGTCGCGTACGGATCCGGGGGACGACTTGCCGTACGCGTAGACCAGCGCGGTGTCGCACTCGCCGGTCAGCAGCTTGATCCAGGCCTCGTACAGCGCCCAGGCGCCGTCCATCTCCACATGGGACTCGGAGATCGGCGGCCAGGCGCCGACGCCGTCCAGCGCCATGGTGAACGAGAAGGCCCGCCCGGCGAGGTAGTCGCTCGATCCGGAGCAGGTGAAGCCGATGTCCCCCGTCTTCAGGCCGGTCCGCGCCAACACCTCGTGGAGGACCGGCATGACCATCTCGACCTCGGAGAGCTCGTCCGTACGCCGCAGATGGTCGGTCTGCGCGAAGGCGACGATCGCCACGTCTCGCATCAGAGCAGCTCCTTGTACGTGTCGTAGTCGGCGTCGGGCTCGCCGGTGGGCCGGTAGTGGTCGGGGTGGCGGCCGCCGTCGGTCCAGACGGGCTCGACGCGCAGCCCCATGCGGACCTGGTCGTACGGGATGCCGCCGATGCGTCCGTGCAGGGCGAGGTCGGCTCCGTCGAGCGCGATGTGCGCGTAGACGTACGGCACCTCGATGTCGAGGTTCTTCGCCTTGATGTTGACGATGCAGTACGTCGTGACCGTGCCGCGCGGCCCGACCTCGACCTGCTCCGAGGTGGCGACTCCGCAGGTCGGGCAGGCGCCCCGGGGCGGGACGTACACCTTCCGGCAGGACGGGCAGCGTTCGCCGACGGTCCTGCGGTCGGCGAGGGCGTGGATGTAGGCGGTCTGGGCGCGGCCGGGGGCGTAGGTGTAGTCGAGGCGGGCGGGCGCGACGATCCCCGTGACCGGGTCGGCGAACCGGCCGTCGTGGTCCCGCGCCTCCATGCCCGGCGCGCTCCCGGCCGGCTCGCTGCCGCCCGGCCCGCTCTCGTCGGGCTCGAAGCAGGCGATGTCGGTGATGGCGCCCACGCGTTCGGCGGCCCAGCGAACGCGCACCCGCATCCCCGTACGCATGGCGTCGGGCCCGGGCGCGTCGAGGGCGTGCAGGAGAGCGGTGTCGGCCCCGTCGAGACGTACGAGCACCCATGCGAACGGCGTGTCGAGAGGCTGTCCCCGGCGCGGAGCCGGGTTCCACGCCCAGGTGGTGACGGTGCCGGTGGCGCCGACCTCCACGAGGTCGCGGAGTTCCGCCGCGGTCTGGGGGTCGTACTCGACGGGCGGGACGAGGACCCGTCCTGCCTCGGTGCGGACGCCGAGGACGGTGCGCTCGCGCAGGCCGGTCAGGAAGGCGGACTGGACAGGGCCGAGGGAGCGGGTGAAGGGGAACTCCACGACGAGAGGGGCGCGGAGCACCTCCGGTGGGGGTGCGGCGGTCATGTGCGGCTCCGTTTTCTCTGAGGGCTCGAGGGCCGGCGGGCACCGGGCTGCCATCTCGGCGGCTCCAGCGGCCGGGCGGGGCGTGCATACGTGTGCCGCCGGGAAGTCACGCGCGGCGGTAGACCGGGGCCCGTTTCTCCGCGAAGGCGCGGGCGCCCTCCTTCGCGTCGGCCGTGTCGAACACCGGCCAGCCGCGCACCAGTTCCGCGGCGAGCCCCTCGGTCTCGGTCATCTCGGCCGTCTCGTACACCGACGCCTTGACCGCCTCGACGGCGAGCGGCCCGCAGGCGTTGATCTGCTCGGCGATGGCCAGGGCCTTGTCCAGTGCGGTGCCGTCGGGGACGACCTGGCCGACGAGCCCGATGCGAGCGGCCTCCTCGGCGGTGTAGGGGCGCCCGGTGAGGAGCATTTCCAGCGCGTGGGTCCGGGCGATCTGCCGGGGCAGGCGGACGGTGGAGCCGCCGATGGGGAAGAGACCGCGCCTGACCTCGAACAGACCGAAGGTGGCCGACGCGGCGGCGACGCGGACGTCCGTGCCCTGCAGGATCTCCGTACCGCCGGCGACGCAGTAGCCCTCGACCGCGGCGATCACCGGCTTGCGGGGGCGGTGGTGGCGCAGCATCGCCTTCCAGTGCAGATCGGGGTCGGCCTTCATCCGGTCCCGGTACTGCTCACCCTCCATGCCCTTTCCCGCCAGGGCCTTGAGATCCATGCCCGCGCAGAACGAGCCGCCCGCACCGGTGAGCACGACGCTGCGGATCCCGTCGTCGGCGTCCGCCTCCAGCCAGCCGTCGTACAGGCCGACCAGCATCGGCAGCGAGAGCGCGTTCTTCGCCTCGGGCCTGTTCAAAGTGAGCACCAGCGTGGCGCCTTCGCGCTGCACGGTGAGGTGTTCTGTCCCACCCATTGCCGTCCTCCCGTCTCAAGACCTAGAACAGGTTGCAGTAGGCGGGGGCCCAGTTCAATAGTTTTCTGACACCCAGTCAGATTCTTCTACGGCGGCCCTTCCCAGTTGTGGCCGTCGGCGCTCTAATGGCCGCCGAGCCAGTGAGGGCCCGGGGTCAGGAGGAATGGTGGAGTACAACCTTGCCGACCTGTTCGAGTCGGTGGTCGACGTGGTCCCCGACCGCGAGGCGCTCGTGTACATCGACCACCCCGGCACGGGAGCGGAGCACCGGCTGACCTACGCCGGACTCGACGCCGCCGCCAACCGCATCGCCCACCATCTGATCGACTCCGGAATCCGGCCGGGCGAGCATCTCGGTCTGCACCTCTACAACGGCGTCGAGTACCTGCAGACCGTCCTCGCGTGTCTGAAGGCAAGGATCGTGCCGGTCAACGTCAACTACCGCTATGTGGAGGAGGAGCTCGTCTACCTCTACCGCGACGCGGACCTGGCGGCGCTCGTCTTCGACGCCGAGTTCACCGATCGGGTCGCGGCCGCGCTGCCGCAGACGGAGAAGCTGCGGCACCTGGTGCGGGTGGGGACCCCGCCGGAGGGCGCGCCCCCGCTCGGCTGTGTGGCGTTCACCGAGGCGGAGGCGGCCGGCTCACCGGAGCGGGGCTTCGGGCCCCGCTCCGCGGACGACCTGTTCATCATCTACACCGGCGGTACGACGGGGATGCCCAAGGGCGTCATGTGGCGGCAGGAGGACCTGTTCTTCGCGGGCCTCTTCGGTGGCGAGCCGGCGGGCGAGCCCGTGAAGCGCCCCGAGGAACTGGCCGAGCGGGTCGCGGCAGGCGCCCCCGGGCTCACCTTCTTCCCGGCTCCCCCGCTGATGCACGGCACGTCGACACTGACCTCGTTCGTCGCCTTCAACTACGGCCAGCGGGTGGCCCTGCACCGCAAGTACGTGCCCGAAGAGGTGCTCCGCACGATCGAGAAGGAGAAGGTGTCCAGCGTGTCACTGGTGGGTGACGCGATGCTGCGTCCGCTCATCGACGCGCTGAAGGGGCCGCTCAGGGGCACCGACCTGTCCTCTCTGTTCAGCATTTCCTCTTCCGGGGCGATCATGTCGGAGACGGTGCGGGCCGAGCTCCAGGAGCTCGTGCCGCACGTGCTGCTGCTGAACAACTTCGGTTCGTCGGAGTCCGGTTCCAACGGAAGGGCGACGGAGGACTCGGGCCCGGAGAAGGGCTTCCGGCTGCTCGTCAACGACCGTACGCAGGTGGTCGACCCCGCGACGCACGAGCCCACGCCCGTGGGTGAACCCGGCCGTATCGCCCAGCGCGGTCATGTTCCGCTCGGCTACTACAACGACCCGGAGAAGACCGCCGAGACCTTCTTCCAGAAGGGCGGTGAGCGCTGGGTCCTGCTCGGCGACATGGCGACGGTCGACGACGAGGGCGTCGTCACGGTCCTCGGCCGGGGCTCCCAGTGCATCAACACGGGCGGCGAGAAGGTCTACCCGGAAGAGGTCGAGCAGGCACTCAAGTCCCATCCGGACGTGTACGACGCGCTGGTCGCCGGGGTGCCCGACGCGAAGTGGGGCAACCATGTGGCGGCGGTCGTCCAGCTGAGGAACGGGGCGGGGGCGCTGGACCTGGATTCCCTGCAGGCGCACTGCCGGACCCGGCTCGCCGGGTACAAGGTGCCTCGCCAGCTGGTGATCACCGACCACATCCAGCGCTCGCCCAGCGGCAAGGCGGACTACCGCTGGGCGCGGTCGGTGGCCGCCGCCCACGACGGCGGCCGGTAGTCCGCCCCTGTCCGGGGTGGCCAGCCGGCTGTCGGGGATCCGCTCGGCCATCCGGGCCGGATCGTCCTGGTCGACCGCGCGGGACGGGTCCGCGGGAAGAGCGGTGGCGCCTCCTCGAGGACCAGGTGTCCCACGAGCGCGGCGACTCCTGGGCGAGCAGGCAGCGGCCCCGCCGCCCGTCGAGTGGCCGCGAGGTTGCCCGACGCGGAGTGGCCCAGCAGATCGATCCGCCTCAGGCCGAGGTGCTCGCGCAGCGCCTCGACGTCGGCGACCTGCCGGTCGCAGCGGTAGGTGGCGGGGTCGGCGGGCGCCGCGGAGTCTCCGGTGCCGCGCAGATCGAGCAGGACGAGGCTGCGGTGGGCGTCGAGCCCGCCGAGGTCACCGAGGTAGCGGGAGGCGCGCATCGGGCCGCCCGGCAGGCAGATCAGCGGCTCGCCCTCCCCTCGTATCCGGGAGGAGAGTTCGATTCCGTCGTACGCGCTGAACGTGGGCATGGCGTTGATCTTCACCGCCCGCCCGGCTCCGGGCGACCGAGTTCGCCGAAGAGCGGGAAACGGACAGCGGACGGGGGAGGAAACGATTTGTCCCGTCGTACCGGGGCGGGATGTAATCCTGGGGATCGATCACCGTCGAACACCGAGGAAGCGCACCCCGTGCCCGAACACCCCGAGACCACCGCCCCCGCGGTCGCCGCACTGAGCGGCGACTGCGCGAACTGTTTCGGGCTCTGCTGCGTCGCTCTGCCCTTCGCCGCGTCGGCCGACTTCGCGATCGACAAGCCCGCGGGGAAGCCGTGCCGGAACCTGCGGACCGACTTCCGCTGCGGTATCCACACCGAGCTGCGCGCCACCGGCTTCTCCGGCTGCACGGTGTACGACTGCTTCGGCGCCGGCCAGAAGGTCTCCCAGATCACCTTCGGCGGCCGGGACTGGCGGGAGGCGCCGGGCACCGCTCAGCAGATGTTCGACGTCTTTCCGGTGATGCGCCAGCTCCATGAGCTGATTCGCTATCTCACCGAGGCGCTCGCGCTGCACGCCACCCGCTCGATCCACGACGATCTCCGGCGGGCGCTGGAGAAGGTGGAGCGGCTGACGCGGGGTAGCGCCGAGGAGCTCCAGGCGGTGGACGTGGCGGCGGTACGGGGCGAGGTGAACACGCTCCTGCTGAAGACCAGTTCTCTCGTACGGGCCACGGCGGGGCGCAGGACGAAGAACCGCCGGGGCGCCGACCTCGTCGGCGCCCGGCTGCGCGGCGCGGACCTTCGGGGCGCCGATCTGCGCGGCTCCCTGCTGATCGCCGCCGACCTCACCGGCGCCGACCTCACGCTCGCCGATCTGATTGGCGCCGATCTGCGCGACGCCGACCTCTCCGGCGCCGATCTGACGGGCGCCCTCTTCCTCACTCAGCCGCAGGTCAACGCGGCCAAGGGGGACGCGGCCACCAGCCTGCCGACCGGTCTGACCCGCCCGGCGCACTGGTCGCGCTGATCAGGGCGTGTAGAGGTACGGAGTCGTGGTCGTGAGCGCCGCGAAGCCGAGCCGCTGCAGGATCGGCCGGCTCTGGTCGGACGCGTCGACCTGGAGGTAGCGGTAGCCGCAGTGGGCGGCGATGCGGGCACGGAAGGCGATCAGCGCGCGGTAGAGCCCGCGCCCGCGCCAGGCCTCGACCGTGCCGCCGCCCCACAGACCGGCGAAGTCCTTGCCGGGGTTCAGCTCCAGGCGGGCGGCGCTCACCGGGGTGCTCCCGGCCATGGCGACGACGGCCGCGACGGCGTCGGGGGCGGCCGCCAGCCGGTCGAGGAGCTGCCGCCCGAGGTGGGAGCCGTCCGTCCCGAAGGCCCGGTCGTGGACGTCCGTCACCAGCTTCACACCGGCCGCGTCGGTGACCGGGCGCAGCTCGATGCCGTCGGGCACCTCGACGGCGGAGGACAACTGTCGCGTCTCGCCGACCATCAGGGTCTCGTCCGGTTCGGCGGTGAACCCGGCGGCGAGGAGCCGGGCGCCGAGATCGGCGGGGCCGTCGTGCCCGTACGCCTTCCACTCGAAGGCGCGGCCCAGTGAGGTGAAGTACCGGATCTGCTCGGCGATGGCCGCGTCGGCGTCGACGGCGCCGAGGCTCGACCACAGGACGCCGTTCCAGGCGTGCGCGGGCCCCATCTGCCGGACCACCGGGCCGTCCCGCTCCACCCGCGCCCCGGGGCCGTCGGGCCGGGCGTCGCGTCGCATCTGCCGGTCGTACAGCGCCCGCACCTCTTCATGATCCATGCGGCCCACTCCAGCACCGCGCGGAGCGGCGGGGCAATCGGATTTCCCCGGCAGAAAATCGCGCACGCCCCTTGCCAGGGGGCGCGACCTGCTGAATTACTGACCCGGAGGCACAGACCGAATGATCGGTTGTCCGTTTTGGGTTGGGTCGGGACGGGAGAGCGGCGAATGACGGATCTGCTGGACAGCGGGGAGCGGCTCGGCCGCGAGGAGCTCCGGGCGCTTCAGCTGGAGCGCCTGCGTGGCACGCTGCGGCACGCGTACGAGAACGTCGGCTTCTACCGGCAGGCCTTCGACAAGGCGGGCCTGCGCCCCGAGGACTGCCGCACGCTCGCCGATCTCGCCCGCTTCCCCTTCACGTCCAAGACGGATCTGCGCGACCACTACCCGTTCGGCATGTTCGCCGTGGACCAGTCCGAGATCCGTCGCATCCACGCCTCGAGCGGCACGACGGGACGTCCCACGGTCGTCGGCTACACCGACCGCGACCTGGACATCTGGGCGGACGTGGTGGCCCGCTCGATCCGCGCGGCGGGCGGCCGGCCCGGGCACAAGGTCCATGTGGCCTATGGATACGGCCTGTTCACCGGTGGTCTGGGCGCCCACTACGGCGCCGAGCGGCTCGGCTGCACCGTCATCCCCGCCTCCGGAGGAATGACCGCCCGTCAGGTGCAGCTGATCCAGGACTTCCGTCCCGAGATCATCATGGTCACCCCGTCGTACATGCTCACCCTCCTCGACGAGTTCGAACGGCAGGGCGTCGACCCCCGTACCACCTCACTGAAGGTCGGCATATTCGGCGCCGAGCCGTGGACCGAGGAGATGCGCCGGGAGATCGAGGAGCGGTTCGCGATCGACGCCGTCGACATCTACGGCCTGTCGGAGGTGATGGGACCGGGTGTCGCGCAGGAGTGCGTGGAGACCAAGGACGGACTGCACATCTGGGAGGACCACTTCTATCCGGAGGTCGTCGACCCCTTCACCGGCGAAGTGCTGCCGGACGGGGAGCAGGGCGAGCTGGTCTTCACCTCCCTGACCAAGGAGGCGATGCCGGTGATCCGCTACCGCACCCGGGACCTGACCCGGCTGCTTCCGGGTACGGCACGGGTGTTCCGCCGCATGGAGAAGGTCACCGGGCGCAGCGACGACATGGTGATCCTGCGCGGGGTGAACCTCTTCCCCACCCAGATCGAGGAGATCGTGCTGCGCACGCCGGGGGTGGCACCGCACTTCCAGCTGAAGCTGACGCGTGAGGGCCGGCTCGACGCGCTGACGGTACGGGCCGAGGCGCGGGCCGGGGCGACGCCCGAACAGCGCGCGCAGGCGGCTCGGGCGATCGCGTCGGCCGTCAAGGACGGCATCGGGGTGTCGGTCGGGGTCGAGGTGGTCGACCCCGAGACGCTGGAGCGGTCGGTGGGGAAGATCAAACGGATCGTGGACCTGCGGTAGCCGTGGGGCCAACGGGACCCAGGCGACTTCGACGAGGACGCTGACCCATCATCCGGCGGCGCGCCCGGAATGCCACGGAGCCATGGACAACCACGAAGCCGACGGCCCGAAAAATCCCTCCGTACCGCTCGAGCGGGTACCTCACGAGGCCAGGTCGAGGAGCCTGTGCTCCACCAGGGCGGAGATCAGAGCGACCTTCTGCTCATCGACGAGATCTCCCGGGAGTTCGCGGACGAAGAACGACCCCGTGGCGGCGATGAACTCCAAGGCCGCACGGGCGATGCGATCGACTGCGAAGACCGGTTCACCCAGCCCGTTCAGCCATTCGACCATTTCGCCCTCCTCATGCAGGCTGTACGTGGCCGCACGGGAGTTGATGATGCACCGGCCCAGCGTGACGTTGTTCTCGTCGTACCACACGTCGGGCAGGGGCTCGCCGAAGAGCTGCTCGTACGCCTCGGCGAACCGGGGGAATGTCGAGGGCGTACGTCGTTCCAGGTCTTCGACCGCCGGTGACGTGCTCGGCGCGTGCTGGATGTACCTGTCGAAATGCTCGCGGCAGTACTCCATGTACTGGCGGGTGAACAGGATGAACTGATGCCAGATCTGGTCCACCCTCAGGGAGTACATCGACCAGAGGACCGAACGGTCGGCGGCGACCATGACCAGGTAACGCTTCACCTCGCGGAACAGCGCCTCTGCCTCCTCGGCAGACTCGACGACGTGATCCTTCATGAGTTTCTCGACGAGGTAGGGGGCGTCGAAGGCCAGGGCCTCGGCCCACCGTTCCGCCGTTTCCGGCACGGTCGTCGTCATCGCGGCAGGCAATTGCAGGTGCAGGGGACACACTGCGTCCCGTCACAGATGATCACGCACGTGCAGGTGTCACGCGGCTGGGAGCGGACCTTCATCCGCAACCCTCCGCGCTGCAGGTTCGAGAGCTCACCGGCCGGGGCCCGGGCCGCGCACGCCTGCGCCGTCTCGACGATGTGGTGGTGGAGCGAGGCATCCCGTTTCACCCAGATGGCCACCGCACCGAGACGTGATTTCGGCAGGTCGACCGTGGCGACGATGTCGCCTTCGGCGATCTCGACACTCCGCGCCATGGTGTGAAGCCCTGGGAAGAGCCGGACGTAACCCTCGCGGTCCGACGGGGCGAGGAAGCCCGTCAGTGTGATCGCGTCCTCGACGCCTGCCTGCAGTAGTTGGGAGACCAGGGCATTGACCTCGATCTTCCCCGGGTCCTGTTCCTTTGCCATGCGCCGTCTCCTTCACCGGTCCGTGGTTTCGACTTGACCACGGTCGGCCGGGAGCCGCCCCTTGTGGTGGCCCGTTCAGGGGGCGGGGCGCTCGGTGAACCGGTCCCGCAGCTCCCGCTTGAGGATCTTCCCGCTGGCGTTGCGCGGCAGCTCGTCCATGAACAAGATCTTCTTCGGGGCCTTGAAGGGGGCGAGCTTCTCCCGTGCGTGGGCGATCAGTTCGGCCTCGGTGACCTCTTCACGCGGTACGACCACGGCGGTGACTGCCTCGATCCAGCGCTCGTCGGGGAGGCCCACGACGGCGGCCTCGGCGACGGCCGGGTGCGTGTAGAGGGCGTCCTCCACCTGGCGGGAGGCGATCAGGACGCCCCCGGAGTTGATGACGTCCTTCACCCGGTCGACGACGGTGTAGTACCCCTCGGTGTCGCGCACGGCGAGGTCGCCGGAGCGGAACCAGCCGTCGCGGAACGCCTCCGCCGTCTCGGCGGGCTTGTCCCAGTACCCCTCGCACAACTGCGGGGAACGGTAGACGACCTCGCCGGGGGTGCCGTCGGGGACGTCCTTGCCCTCCTCGTCGACCACCCGGGCCTCGACGAAGCGCACCGGCCGGCCGCAGGAGTCCATGCGGCCCTCGTGCTCGTCGGGTCCGAGGACGGTGGCCAGGGGGCCGATCTCGCTCTGGCCGAAGCAGTTGTGGAAGCGCAGCCCGGGCAGCCGGTCGCGCATCCGCTCCAGTACGGGCACGGGCATGATCGAGGCGCCGTAGTACGCCTTGCGCAGGGCGCCCAGTTCCCGGGTCGCGAAGTCCGGGTGGTTCGCGAGGCCGATCCAGACGGTCGGCGGAGCGAAGAGGCTGTCGGCCCGCCCGGACTCGATCAGCTCGAAGATCCGCGCGGGATCGGGCGCGTCGAGGATGGTGTTCTCCGCGCCGACCGCGAGATACGGCAGCAGGAACACGTGCATCTGCGCCGAGTGGTAGAGCGGCAGCGAGTGGACGGGCCGGTCGGTCTCCTGGAGGTCGAGGGCCGTGATGGCGCTGACGTATTCGTGGACCAGGGCGCGGTGCGTCATCATCGCGCCCTTGGGCAGGGCGGTGGTGCCGGAGGTGTACAGAAGCTGGACGAGGTCGCCGGGGTCGCCGAGCGGTTCGTGGGCGAGCGGGTCCGCGAGGGCGGTCAACAGGGAGTCGGCGGTGTCGCGCAGCGCGAGGACGGGAAACCCGTCAGGGACGCGGGGCGCGAGGTCCGGGTCGGCGAGGACGAGTGAGCTGCCGGACTGGCGCAGGATGTAGGCCAGGTCGTCCCCGGTGAGGTGGTGGTTGACCGGCACATGGACGAGCCCGGCGCGGGAGCAGGCGAGGAAGGCGATCAGATACGCGTCGGAGTTGTGCCCGTAGGTGGCGACCCGGCTCCGCGGGGCGAGCGCCTGCCCGCTCAGCACGGCGGCCGCCGTGGACACGGCCGCGTCCAGCTCGGCGTAGGTCCAGGACCGGTCCGCGTACCGCACGGCGGTCCGGTCGGGGGTGCGCTGCGCGCTGTGGCGCAGGATGCCGTCGACGGTGCTGGTGAGGAGGCGTTCCATGGCTGGATCCTCGGGGGCGGGACGGGGTGGGTCAAGACTGCGGACGGGTTGCGGGCGGGTCGCCCTTCATGGCGGCGCGACACGGGTCCGTACCTCGGATACCGAACGGGACGTTGACACCGGGCCCGCTGGGTGCGTGCATGGTCCAACCGCCCTTCACTCCAGTCCCGTTGGGAGGCATGTTGCTCTTCCGGACCCGTGCGAGACATCTGGTCCTGGCCGTCGCTGCCCTGGCCACCGTCACCGCCGCGCTGCCACAGACCGCCGTCGCGGACGCCGACTCCGCTGGCCGCCGCCATCCGTCGGGCGGCGGTCTGTCCGCCGTCATCCGCTACACCGAGTACGGCATCCCGCACATCGTGGCGAAGGACTACGCGAATCTGGGCTTCGGTACCGGCTGGGCCCAGGCCGCCGACCAGGTGTGCACGCTCGCCGACGGCTTCGTGACCGTGCGAGGCGAACGCTCGCGGTACTTCGGTCCCGACGGAGCCCCCGACGGTTCGCTGTCGTCCGCGACGAAGAACCTCTCCAGCGACCTGTACTTCAAGGGTGTAAGGGACGCGGGCACCGTCGAGGCACTTCTGGGCCGGACCGCCCCGGTGGGCCCGAGCCGTCGGCTGAAGGAGCTGATGCGCGGCTGGGCGGCCGGATACAACGCATGGCTGCGGCAGAACCGCGTCACCGACCCCGCCTGCAAGGACGCCGACTGGGTACGGCCCGTCACCCAACTGGATGTCGCACGGCGCGGGTTCGCGGTGTCGGTGCTGGGCGGACAGGGCCGGGGCATCGACGGGATCACCGCCGCCCGGCCCCCCGAGGCCCCCTCCGGCGCCGGCGCCTCCGACGCGGCGCCGGACCCGGCCCGTACGGCGGAGGCGGCGCGCGCCCTGTTCGCCGCCGAGAACGCGACCATGGGGTCCAACGCGGTGGCGTTCAGCGGGCGCACGACTGCGAACGGGCGAGGGCTGCTGCTCGGCAACCCGCACTACCCGTGGCAGGGCGGCCGCCGCTTCTGGCAGTCGCAGCAGACCATACCCGGCGAACTCAACGTCTCCGGAGCCTCGTTGCTCGGCACCACCGTCGTCAACATCGGCTTCAACGACAAGGTCGCCTGGAGTCACACCGTCGCTACGGGTGTCACCCTCAATCTGCACCAGCTCACGCTGGACCCGGCCGACCCGACCGCGTATCTGGTGGACGGAAAGCCGGAGCGGATGGTGAGGCGTGCGGTGACCGTGCCCCTCAAGGACGGTGGCCAGGTGACCCGTACGCAGTGGTGGACGCGGTACGGTCCGGTCGTCACCGGGCTCGGCGCCCAGCTGCCGCTCCCCTGGTCGACGACGACGGCGTACGCCCTCAATGACCCCAACGCCGCCAATCTGCGCGGCTCGGACACCGCTCTGGCCTTCGGCAAGTCCCACTCGACCGGGGACATCCTGGACGCGCTGCGCCGCACGCAGGGCCTGCCGTGGGTGAACACGGTCGCGGCGGACTCGGCCGGGCACTCCCTCTTCACCCAGTCGCAGGTCCTGCCCCGGATCACCGACGAGCTCGCGCAGCGCTGCTCCACGCCGCTAGGGAAGGTCACCTATCCGGCGTCGGGCGTGGCGGTTCTCGACGGGTCTCGCGCGGACTGCGCACCGGGCTCCGACCCGGACGCGCTGCAGCCGGGCGTCTTCGGACCGTCGAGGATGCCGGTGCTGCGGGACGCGCCGTACGCGGAGAACTCCAACGACAGCGCGTGGCTGACCAACGCGGACCGGCCGCTGACCGGCTACGAGCGGGTCTTCGGCACCATCGGCACGCCGCGCTCGCTGCGGACCCGGGGCGGTGTCGAGGATGTCGCGGCGATGGCGGCGAAGGGTGGGCTGACGGTGGCCGATCTGCAGCGCCAGCAGTTCGCCAACCGCGCGCCGGCCGGGGATCTGGCCGCCGCCGACGCGGCGAGGGCGTGCCCGGCCGCGCTGCCGGGTGACCCGGAGGCGTGCCGGGTCATCGGTGCCTGGGACAGGACGGTGAACACGGACAGCCGGGGCGCGTTGCTCTTCGACCGGTTCTGGCGGAAGTTCACCGGCGCCGCGCCGATCGCCGAGCAGTGGAAGGTGCCGTTCGACGCGGCCGATCCGGTCCGTACGCCGCGCACGCTCAACACCGCGTCGCCGGCGTTCGCGAAGGCGCTCACCGACGCGGTGGCCGAGTTGCGCGCGGCGGGGATCGCGCTCGACGCGCCGCTCGGAGCCCACCAGTTCGTCGTCCGCAACGGCACGCGCCTTCCGGTCTCCGGCGGTACGGAATCGCTGGGCATCTGGAACAAGGCCGAGCCCGTGTGGAACGCGGCGGCCGGTGGCTACACGGAGGTGGCGCACGGCACCAGCCATGTGCAGGCCGTGGGCTGGGACGGCGGCCGCTGCCCGGTCGCGCGGACGCTGCTGACGTACTCCCAGTCGTCCGACCCCACCTCTCGCCATTACAGCGACCAGACCGAGCTGTTCTCGGGTGAACGCTGGGTGACGTCCCGCTTCTGCGAGAAGGACATCGCCCGCTCGCCGGCGCTGAGGGTGGTGAGGGTGCGGGGCTGACCCCACCGCGGGGGGGGGGGGGGGGGGGGGGGGGGGGGGGGGGGGGGGGGGGGGGGGGGGGGGGGGGGGGGGAAGGAAGAGAAGGGAGGAAGAGGGGAC
>NZ_JBVIPQ010000003.1:0-518433 GCF_055577795.1 Streptomyces sp. NPDC033174 | reverse complement strand
GTTTCGGTGGTGTTGGTGTTCTCCCCCCCCCCCCCCCCCCCCCCCTCCCCCCCTCCCCCCCCCCCCCCCCCCCCCCCGGGGTCGGGGCCGCCGTCAGGGGGTGAACGACAGAAAGACGAAGGCCGCGAAGATCGCCAGATGGACGCCGCCCTGCAGCAGGGTCGCGCGGCCCGGCACCACGGTGAGCGCGCTGACCACGGCGGTGAGCGCGAGCAGGACCATGTGGAGGGCGCCCAGGCCAAGGACGAGCGGACCGGAGAGCCAGACCGAGGCGAGAGCGATCGCCGGGATGGTCAGGCCGATACTGGCGATGGCGGAGCCGTAGGCGAGGTTGAGGCTGGTCTGCATCCGGTCGTTGCGGGCGGCGCGGACGGCGGCGAGGGTCTCGGGGGCGAGCACCATGAGGGCGATGACGACACCGACGACGGCCTTCGGCAGTCCGGCCGATTCGACGCCGTCCTCGATGGTCGGGGAGACGAGTTTGGCGTTGCCGACGACGGCGACGAGCGCCACGAGCAGCAGGCCTACGCTCCACCAGGTCTCGCGGACGGTCGGCGGAGGAGCGTGTTCCGCGGGATCGGCCGCCTTCCCGTCGGGGGCGGCGGGCAGGAAGTAGTCCCGGTGCCGCACGGTCTGTACGGTGACGAACACCCCGTACAGACACAGCGAGGCGACGGCGGCGAAGGTGAGCTGGGCGCCGGTGAACTCGGGGCCGGGGCGGCTCGTCGTGAACGTCGGGAGGACCAGCGTCATGGTGGCGAGGGTGCAGACGGTGGCGAGCGCGCCGCCGGAGCCTTCCGCGTTGAAGACGGCGACGCGGTTGCGCAGGGCGCCCACCAGGACGGACAGCCCCACGATGCCGTTACAGGTGATCATGACGGCGGCGAAGACGGTGTCCCTGGCATAGGTCGAGGTCTTCTCGCCGCCGCCCGCCATCAGGGTGACGATCAGTCCGACCTCGATGACGGTGACGGCGACGGCGAGCACGAGCGAGCCGAACGGTTCGCCGACCCGGTGGGCGACGACCTCGGCGTGGTGGACGGCGGCCAGGACGGCGCCGACGAGACAGAGAGCGACAAGGCCGACGGCGAACCCGGGCAGGTCGCGGCCCCAGGCCACGCCGAGGGCCACCGCCGCGATCGCCGGCACCCAGGTGGTCCACTGACGTGTCAGGCCTGCCGCGCCGGTGCTCATGCGGCCACGCTGCCAGAGGCGCCGAGGGGCCGCACGGCGTGCTCCGCCGATGGGACGGGCTCGTGGGCCGGGCGCGCGAGGACCGGATCGGGGACCGACCTGGGGGACGCGGCCCGGGGATGTCCCCGGGTCGCCGGTCGTCCGGCCGGCCGCGTCGCGGGGGCAGTCCAGCGTCACGCCCCCGTGTCACATCGCGCGTTGATGACCCTCCCAGTACGGGTCCCGCAGTCGCCGCTTGTAGAGCTTTCCGTTCGGGTCGCGGGGCATGGTCTCGATGAAGTCGACCGACTTGGGGCGCTTGTAGCCGGCCAGACGCTCCTCGCAGTGGGCGAGGAGGGACGCGGCCAGGTCGGGGCCGGGTTCATGGCCGTCGGCCGGTTCCACGACGGCCTTGACCTCCTCGCCCCAGTCCGCGTGCGGGATGCCGAAAGCGGCGGCGTCGGCGACGGCGGGGTGGCTGAGGAGCGCGGCCTCGATCTCGGCGGGGTAGATGTTCACGCCCCCGGAGATGATCATGTCGATCTTGCGGTCGCGCAGGAAGAGATAGCCGTCCTCGTCGAGGACGCCGAGGTCGCCGACGGTGAAGAAGTCACCGATCCGGTTCTTCGCGGTCTTCGCCTCGTCCTTGTGGTAGCTGAAGCCGCCGGTGGACATCTTCATGTAGACCGTGCCGAGTTCGCCGGGCGGCAGCCGGTTTCCGTCGTCGTCGAAGACGGCGAGTTCGCTGATGGGCCACGCCTTGCCGACCGTGCCCGGCTTCTTCAGCCAGTCCTCGGCGGTGGCGAAGGCTCCGCCGCCCTCGCTCGCGGCGTAGTACTCCTCGACGCAGTGGCCCCACCAGTCGATCATCGCCCGCTTCACGTGGTCGGGGCAGGGCGCGGCGCCGTGGATGGCATGGCGCATCGAGGAGACGTCGTAGCGGCGGCGCACCTCCTCCGGGAGCGAGAGGAGGCGGTGGAACTGCGTCGGGACCATGTGCGTGTGCGTGCAGTCGTGGGCGTCGATGACCCGCAGCATCTCCTCGGGCGACCACTTGTCCATCAGGACGAGGGGATGGCCGATGTGCAGCGCCGCGCCCGCGAACTGGAGCACCGCCGTGTGATAGAGCGGCGAGCAGACCAGATGGACGTTGCCGTCGAACGGCTTGATGCCGAAGATTCCGAGGAATCCGCCGAGGTACGTCTCCTCCGGAGGCTTGCCGGGCAGCGGACGCCGGATGCCGCGCGGGCGGCCGGTGGTGCCCGAGGTGTAGTTCATCACCCAGCCGAGCGTGCGGTCGTCCGGCGCGGACGTGGGCTGCCCCGCGAGGAGCTCGGCGTACGGCCGGAACCCCTCGACGGCTCCCACCGCGTAGCGCCGCGAGGCGGCCAGCTTCGCCTCGTCGGCGGCGGCCCGCGCCGCGGCGGCGAACCGCTCGTGGGCGATGAGGACCTTGGCGCCGGAGTCGGAGACGATCCAGGCGATCTCCGGGCCGACCAGGTGATGGTTGACCGGGACGAGATAGAAGCCGGCCTGGGACGCGGCGAGGTAGGCGGTGAGGAACTCGACGCCGTTGGGAAGCACGACCGCGAAGGCGTCACCGTGGCGCAGGCCGGCCGCGCGCAGGGCGTGGACGAGCCGGTTGACGTCGGCGTGCAGCCGGCCGGCCGTCCACTCCTGTCCGTCCGGCGCGATCAGGACCGTACGCTCCGGGTCGGCGGCCGCCTGCGCCCAGAACCCGTTCGGGGGCTGGTTCATGACTGGCTCCTTCCCGCGATGCGAGTGATCCGGTCCACGGCCCGCTCGAAGCCGCGGGTCAGCTCGTCGAACACCTGCCGCACGCTGCGCTCGGAGTTCATCCGGCCGACGATCTGGCCGACCGGAGTGCCGAGCAGCGGCTCGACCTCGTACTTCTGGATACGGGAGACGGCCTCGGCGACCAGCAGCCCCTGCAGCGGCATCGGCAGGGTTCCGGGGCCGGCCGGGTCGTCCCAGGCGTCGGTCCACTCGGTGCGCAGCTGCCGGGCGGGTTTGCCGGTGAGCGCGCGGGAGCGGACGGTGTCGCCGGATCCGGCTGCGAGCAGCTTGGCGGTCAGGGCACGGGAATGGAGGTCGGCCTCGGTGGTGGTGAGCCAGAGGGAGCCGAGCCACACACCCTGCGCGCCGAGGGCCAGTCCGGCGGCGATCTGTTCACCGCTGCCGATACCGCCGGCGGCGAGTACGGGCAGCGGACCGACGGCGTCGACCACTTCGGGCGTGAGGACCATGGAGGCGATCTCGCCGGTGTGGCCGCCCGCCTCATAGCCCTGGGCGACGACGATGTCGATGCCGGCCTCGGCGTGGTGGCGGGCGTGTTTGGCGCTGCCGGCCAGGGCGGCGACGAGCACACCGTGGTCGTGGGCGCGCGCGACGACGTCTGCGGGGGGCGAGCCCAGGGCGTTGGCGAGGAGTTTGATGGGGTAGTCGAAGGCGACGTCGAGCTGGTTGCGGGCGACCTGTTCCATCCAGCCGGTGATGCGCCAGCCCGACGCCTCGCCGTCGGCGAGTTCCGGGACGCCGTGCTTGGCAAGGGTGTCGTGGACGAACTGGCGGTGTCCCTCGGGGATCATCGCCTCCACGTCCGCCTCGGTCACCCCTTCCACCTTCTTGGCGGGCATGACGACGTCGAGGCCGTAGGGCAGGCCGTCGGTGTGGTCCTGCATCCAGTCGAGGTCGCGCGCGAGGTCGTCGGGGGCCGTGTAGCGGACCGCGCCGAGGACGCCGAATCCGCCGGCCCGGGTGATGGCGGCGGCCACCGCGGGGAAGGGAGTGAAGCCGAAGATGGCGTGCTCGATCCCCAGTTTTCTGCTCAGCTCCGTCTTCATGGGCGGCAGGATGCCGCAGTGCGCCGGACGAGGGAAGAGATTTCCTGATGCTGTGTCAGATTCTTTGGCCGCCTTGACGGCCCCTCACCCTGGTAAGAAAGTTTCAGGTGTTGCAGGGAGGGCCGAAGGAATCTTTCAGGGAGGGTGCGGATGACGGAGGACACGGCGGGCCCGGCGACCGGAGGGATCAGCCGGCGCCTGTTCTGGGGCGGGGCCCTGGCCCTGGGAGGTGCGCTGGTGATCGGTTCGGTTCCGGGGGCCGCGGCGGCGGGCATGAGCGGCGACGCGCGTACGGCGGTGGGCCCCGGCGCCCACCCCGCGACGACGCTGCGCCGCGGCTCGGCCGCACGGGCCGGGCTCCTCCAGGAGCACCTGGACGCCCTCGTCGCCGATGCCGAAAGGTTCCTCTCCCCCTCCCCCGCGCATCCCTGGTACGCGGGCGCCGTCCTGCTCGCCGGACGCGGCGGGACCGTAGCCCTGCACCGGCCGATCGGCAAGGCGGTGCGCTACGCGGCGTACGACGAGAAGACCGACACCGGCGTGGAGTTGCCGGCCGAGCGGCAGATCGCGATGACCGAGGACACGGTCTTCGACCTCGCCTCCGTCACCAAGCTCTTCACCTCCATCCTGGCGGTGCGTCGGATCGAGCGGGGTGCGCTGGCCCTCGAGGACAAGGTGACGGAGTATCTGCCGCTGTTCGGGGGTGGTGGCAAGCAGGACATCACGATTCGTCAGCTGCTGACCCACACCTCGGGGTTCCGCCCGTGGGTTCCGCTCTACAAGGAGCCGACGCGGGAGGGGAAGCTCCGACTGCTGTGGAACGAGCGCCCGGCGAACCCGCCCGGCAGCGCGTACCTCTACTCCGACCTCAACCTCATCTCGCTCCAGCTCGTCCTGGAGGAGATCACCGGTCACTCATTGGATGTACTGCTCCGAAACGAGATCACCGCTCCACTCGGTATGCGGCGCACGCGTTTCAACCCGCCCGCCTCCTGGCAGCCCGGGATCGCCGCCACCGAGGATGCCCGGCTCCCCTGGTCGGGCCTCGAACGCGGCCTCGTGTGGGGCGAGGTCCACGACGAGAACGCGTACGGCCTCGGCGGTGTCGCCGGGCACGCGGGGGTCTTCTCCTGCGCCTGGGACCTGGCCGTCCTCGCCCGTACGCTCCTCAACGGCGGCTCGTACGGACCCGCCCGCATCCTTCGGCCCGAGTCCGTGGAACTGATGTTCACCGACTTCAACACGGCCTTCCCCGGGGACGAACACGGCCTCGGCTTCGAGCTCTACCAGCACTGGTACATGGGCGCGATGGCCACCCCGCGCACGGCGGGGCACACCGGCTTCACCGGCACCAGCCTGGTCCTCGACCCGACGACCGACTCGTTCCTGATCGTCCTGGGCAACTCCGTCCACCCGGTGCGCACCTGGCGCTCCGGCTCCGCCCCCAGGGTGGCCTCCGCCAACCACCTGGCCCGCGCCGTCCCGGTACGCCCGCCGCGCGGCCGCGCCGCCTGGTTCGCGGGCCTCTCCGGCGGCACGACGGCGACGCTCACCCTGCCGGTCCTCTGCCCCGGCTCCGCCGGGGCGCGGCTGCGCTGCGCCCTGTGGTGGGACACCGAGCCGGGGGCGGACGCGCTGTTCCTCGAGGCCTCGGACGACTCCGGGACCACCTGGACGCCGGTGCCGTTCACGACCGTGCGCGAGGGCGAGGAGCCCACGTACCACCCGAAGGGTTCGGTGACGGGCTGGTCGGGCCGGGTCTGGCACCGCGTGGAGGCGGACCTCGCCGGCCGGCGCGGCGTCCCCGTCCGGCTGCGCTGGCGGTACACGACCGACCAGCTCTACGTGGGCCGGGGGGTGTACGTGGACGGTCTGCGGGTCCGAGGCGGCCGCCGCGTCCTCTTCGACGAGTCCCGCCCGGCGGACCGGGCCCTGATCGAGGCGGACGGCTGGACGCCCTCGGCGGACTGAGCCGGATCCGGCGCGCCCACGGGCTTCACGCACGGCCCGCACCGGGAGCACCCCGCGCCGGTCCGCCCGCGCTGTCCGGCCCTGGTCACCTGAGGGGCTGGAGCGCCGCAGCCGATTCCAGCGCCGTCAGGACCGGGCGGATCAGGGGGTGGTTCTCCGCGCCCCGCCGGACCGCCGCGAAGACGCGGCGGGTGGGCGCCACACCGTCGACCGGCCGGATCACGACCTCCGAGAGGTCCATGCCGCGCAGCGCCGAGCGCGGGACGAGCGCCACTCCGGCCGCGGCCGAGGCCAGCGAGACGACGGCGCGGAAATCGTCGGAGGAGTGTTCCAGGCGGGGTTCGAAGCCGGCGTACTCGCAGGCCAGGACCACCACGTCATGGCAGGGGTTGCCGGGGTACGGGCCGATCCACGGGTCCTTCGCGAGGTCGGCGACCGCCACCTGCTCACGGCCGGCCAGCGCGTGGCCGACCGGCAGGACCGCGTCGAAGGGCTCGGCGTAGAGCGGAACCCGGGTCAGCCTGGCGTCGTCCTCGCCGGGCGCGCCCCGGTACTCGACGGCCACGGCCATGTCGACCTGCCGGTCCAGGACCATGATCAGGCTCGCGTCGCCCTCGGCGTCCCGGACGCGGACCCGGATGCCGGGCGAGGAGCGGGCGAGTTCCGTGATCGCGGGTGCCACGACCAGGCCGATTCCCGTCGCGAAGGCCGCCACGGTCACCGTGCCCGCCTCCCCGGAGCCGTAGGCGGCGAGCTCGGACTCGGCCCGCTCCAGCTGGGCCAGTACGGCGTTGGCGTGGCTGAGCAGGATCTCCCCGGCGGGGGTCAGCCGGGCGCCCCTCGCGCTGCGCTCGACCAGCCGGTGCCCGGTCTCCTGCTCCAGGGCGGCCAGCTGCTGCGAGACCGCCGAGGGCGTGAGATAGAGCGCGGCGGCGGCCGCGGTGACCGTGCGGTGGTCGGCCACCGCACGGAGGATGTGCAGCCGCCGCGCTTCGATCATGCGCCCAGTCTCGCAGGTCTACAGCGCGGACCTCGCCTCGACGAACGCGGCCACCGCGCGGTGCACGTCGTCGGTGGAGTGCGCCGCCGACAGCTGGACGCGGATACGGGCCTGGTCCTGCGGGACCACCGGGTACGAGAAGCCGATGACGTACACGCCGCGCTCGAGGAGGAGCTCGGCCATCATCGCCGCCTCGGCCGCGTCCCCGATCATCACCGGGGCGATGGCGTGGTCGCCGGGCAGGACGTCGAAGCCCTCCTCGGTCATCCGGGTGCGGAACAGCTTGGTGTTCTCGGCCAGCCGCTCGCGCAGGTCGCCCGCCGACTCCAACAGGTCGATGACCTTGAGGGAGGCGGCCGCGATGACCGGGGCGAGGGTGTTGGAGAAGAGGTACGGGCGAGAGCGCTGACGCAGCAGCGCGACGATCTCGGCGCGGGCGGCGACATAGCCGCCGGAGGCGCCGCCCAGTGCCTTGCCGAGGGTGCCGGTGATGATGTCGACACGGTCCATGACGCCGTGCAGCTCGGGGGTGCCGCGGCCGCCGGGGCCGACGAAGCCGACGGCGTGGGAGTCGTCGACCATGACCATGGCGTCGTACCGCTCGGCGAGGTCGCAGATCTCGGCGAGCGGGGCGACGTAGCCGTCCATGGAGAACACACCGTCGGTGACGACGAGCTTGCGCCGCGCCCCGCCCTCGGTGGCCTCCTTCAGCTGCTGCTCCAGGTCGGCCATGTCGCGGTTGGCGTAGCGGAAGCGGCGGGCCTTGGACAGACGGATGCCGTCGATGATCGAGGCGTGGTTGAGGGCGTCGGAGATCACCGCGTCCTCGGCGCCGAGGAGGGTCTCGAAGACGCCGCCGTTGGCGTCGAAGCAGGAGGAGTAGAGGATCGTGTCCTCCTGGCCGAGGAAGGAGGAGAGCCGCTGCTCCAGCTCCTTGTGGACCTCCTGCGTGCCGCAGATGAAGCGGACGGAGGCCATGCCGTAGCCCCACCGGTCGAGCGCCTCGTGGGCGGCGGCGATCACCTCGGGGTGGTCGGCGAGGCCCAGGTAGTTGTTGGCGCAGAAGTTGAGCACCTCACCGGGTCGGCCGCCCGCGGTGACGGCGACGGTGGCCGACTGGGGGGTCCCGATGACGCGCTCGGGCTTGTGCAGACCGGCGGCGCGGATCTTGTCGAGGGTGGTGCGCAGGTCGTCGCGTACGGAGGAGAACATGAATTACCTTCGGGGTCGAGGGCGAGTGGGCCGAAGGGGCGCGCGGGCGTCGAAAGGGATGGGGGTCCCCCCGCCGAAGGTAGGGGAGCGCGGAGGTCCTGAGGAACGAAGGACCGAGCACCATCTACCGTCGACGCACGCTTCAGCGCCCCGGAGGTGAACCGAGCCTCACATCAGACAGTCCAGTCGAGGATGATCTTGCCGCCGAGGCCGCTCGCGGCATCGTCGAAGGCGGCGTCGTGGTCCCGGTAGGAGTAGCGGCCGGTGATCACCGGACTGAGGTCGAGGCCGCCTTCCAGGAGCACCGACATCGCGTACCAGGTCTCGAACATCTCGCGGCCGTAGATGCCCTTGATCGTGATCATCGAGGTGACGATCCGGGACCAGTCGACGGGGAACTCCTGAGAGGGCAGGCCCAGCATCGCGATCCGGCCGCCGTTGGTCATGTTGGCGATCATGTCGCGCATGGCCTCGGGGCGGCCCGACATCTCCAGGCCGATGTCGAACCCCTCGCGCAGGCCCATGGCCCGCTGGCCCTCGGCGATGGAGGTCTCGGCGACATTGAGGGCGAGGCTCACCCCGACCTTCCGTGCCAGCGCCAGGCGCGCCTCGCTGACGTCGGTGATCACGACGTTCCGGGCGCCGGCGTGCTTGGCGACGGCCGCGGCCATGATGCCGATCGGTCCGGCGCCGGTGATCAGGACGTCCTCGCCGACCAGCGGGAAGGACAGGGCGGTATGCACGGCATTGCCGAAGGGGTCGAAGACGGCGGCGATGTCGAGGTCGACGGGGACCCGGTGGACCCACACGTTGGCGGCGGGCAGGGCGACGTACTCGGCGAAGGCGCCGTCGCGGCCGACGCCGAGGCCGACCGTGGCGCGGCACAGGTGGCGGCGGCCGGCCAGACAGTTCCGGCACTTGCCGCAGACGAGGTGGCCCTCGCCGCTGACCAGGTCACCGGCCTTGATGTCCGCCACGTCCCGGCCGGTCTCCACGACCTCGCCGACGAACTCGTGGCCGATGGTCAGCGGCGTCGCGATGGACTTCTGGGCCCAGCCGTCCCAGGCGCGGATGTGCAGATCCGTGCCGCAGATTCCGGTGCGGAGCACCTTGATGAGGACGTCTCGCGCCCCGATCTCCGGCTCGGGTACGTCCGTGAGCCAGAGGCCCGGCTCCGCCTTCTGCTTGACCAGCGCCTTCAATGCAATGGCTCCTGACGTACGAGTCCTGTGACAAGGAGGGTGGGCACGCCTGATGGCATCCAAGATCCCTGGCTGAAATCTTCCGTACGTCGGCCCTGCGGTCCATCGAGGTTTTCTTAACCGCTGCCACAGCTTGGCTTCATGCCCGAGCCCGGGCGGCGTGTCGCGTCAACGGCCGAGCACCGCCATCGCCGCATTGTGGCCGGGGATGCCGCTGACCCCGCCGCCCCTGACCGCGCCCGCTCCGCAGAGCAGGACATTGGCGTGGGCGGTCTCCACTCCCCAGCGGCCGGTCGACTCACTCGCGTACGGGAACGCGAGGTCGCGGTGGAAGATGTGGCCACCGGGCAGGCGCAGGTCCCGTTCCAGGTCGAGCGGGGTCTTCGCCTCGATGCAGGGGCGGCCTTCGGCGTCGAGGGCCAGGCAGTCGGTGATCGGCTCGGCGAGGTGGGTGTCGAGTTCGGCGAGGGTGGCCTCGAGGAGGGCCGCGCGGGCCGTGTCGTTGTCCTCGGTGAACAGCCGGGCCGGGGTGTGCAGGCCGAAGAGGGTCAGGGTCTGGTGGCCACGGGCGGCCAGTTCCGGTCCGAGGATCGACGGATCGGTGAGGGAGTGGCAGTAGATCTCGGACGGCGGCGCGCCCGGCAGCCGTCCCCCGGCCGCCTCACGATACGCGGTGCCCAACTGCCCGTACCCCTCGGCGATGTGGAAGGTGCCGGCGAACGCCTCGCGCGGGTCGACGGAGGTGTCCTTGAGCTTCGGGAGCCGGGTCAGGAGCATGTTGACCTTGAGCTGGGCTCCTTCCGCGGGCTCGGGCGCGGGCGCGTCGAGGAGGGCGGCGAGGGTCTGGGGCGAGGCGTTGACCAGGACGTGCCGCGCCGCGACGCGTCCCTCGCCGACGTCGGTGCGGTACGAGACCTCGGCGGACCGCCCGTCGGTCTCGATCCGAGTGGCCTCGTGGCCGGTGACGATCTCGGCGCCCGCCGCGCGTGCCGCGTCCGCGAGGGCGTCGGTGAGCGCGCCCATCCCGCCGACGGGGACGTCCCAGTCGCCGGTGCCACCGCCGACGACGTGATAGAGGAAGCAGCGGTTCTGAACGAGGGAGGGGTCGTGGGCGTCGGCGAAGGTGCCGATCAGCGCGTCGGTGAGGACGACTCCGCGGACGAGGTCGTCGCTGAACTCCCGCTCGATGGCGACCCCGATGGGCTCCTCGAAGAGCGTCCGCCAGGTCTCGTCGTCGTCGATCCTGGCGCGCAGCTCCTCTCGCGTGGGCAGCGGCTCGGTCAGGGTCGGGAAGACGCGCTCGGCGACCTGCCGGGTCCTTCCGTAGAAGCGCTCCCAGGACGCGTACTCCCGGTCCGAGCCGGTCAGGGCGCCGAAGGAGGCGCGGGTGCGCTCGGGTCCGCCGCCGACCAGCAGGCCGCCGTCGCCCTTGGGCGTGTACGAGGAGACGGTCCGCTTGCGGACGGCGAACCGCAGGCCCAGCTCGCGCACGATCGTGTCGGGAAGCAGCGAGACCAGGTACGAGTAGCGCGAGAGGCGGGCGTCCACGCCCGCGAACGGCCGGGTCGAGATGGCGGCCCCGCCGGTGGTGCCGAGCCGTTCCAGGACGAGGACGGTGTGACCCGCGCGGGCGAGGTAGGCGGCGGCGACCAGTCCGTTGTGGCCGCCGCCCACGATGACGGCGTCGTACGAACGCTCTGCTGGCATGGCTCTTCGTAACACGCGTCGTGCGGTGTGCGCGAGGGGTCAGGAGGTGGCGCTGTCGAGCCGGCGGCGCAGCGCCGCCACCCGCCGGTACACCTCGACGGCCTCGGCGTGGCGGCCGAGCTGCTCCAGGCAGTGCGCCTCGTCGTTGCGGCTGGCGAGGGTGTCGGGGTGGTCACCGCCCAGGGCGCGTTCACGGGATTCGGCGACCTGCCGGTACACACCGAGGGCGTCGCCCCAGCGGCCGAGCCAGCCGAGGCCGACCGCGATCTCGCGGCGGCTGACCAGCGTGTCGGGGTGGTCGGCGCCGAGGACGCGCTCGCGGAGCGCGCACACGTCACGGGCCTCCGCCAGGGCCTCCTCCCAGCGGGCGAGCCGGCCGAGGTTGACGCCGAGGCCGTGGCGGGCGCGCAGGGTCTCGGGGTCGGCGGGGCCGTGGACGCGGGTGCGGGCCTCGACGAGGTCCCGGTAGAGGGTCAGCGCTTCGGCGCTGCGGCCGAGCCGGCCGAGGCTGATGCCGACCTCGTAGCGGGCGGCGAGGGTGTCGGGGTGGTCGGCCCCGAGGACGCCGGCGCGGGCCTCGGCGACTTCGCGGTAGGTGGCCAGCGCCTCCGGCCAGCGTCCCAGCTGCCCCAGGGTGTAGGCGACTTCGTAGCGGGTGACCAGGGTGTCTGGGTGTCCGGGGCCCAGCAGGCGGGCGCGCGCCTCGGCCACGTCGTGCGCCATCCGGTAGGACTCCTCGAGGCGGCCCAGCCGGCTGAGGTTGAAGGCCAGGTTGTGGCGGCAGCGCAGGGTGTCGGGATGGTCGGGGCCCATGGTGTGCTCCCGGGACGCGAGCACCGCCGCGTACACCTGGTGGGCGTCGAAGTGGCGTCCGAGCCGGCCCAGTACGTACGCCATCTCCTGGCGGGCGGCGAGCGTGTCGGGGTGGTCGGGGCCGAGGGTCCGGGCGCGGCCGTCGGCGACGCCGCCGAACTCCCGCAACGCGTCGGCGTCGCGCCCGGTCCTGCTGAGGGTGAAGCCGACCTCGTACCGGCTGGCGAGGGTGTCGGGGTGGTCGGGGCCGAGGAGTTGCTCGCGCTCGACGGCGACCGCGCGGTGCACCTCGCCGGCCTCCTCCCAGCGGCCGAGGCGGCCGAGGCTGAGGCCCGCGCTGTGCCGGCTGTGCAGGACCGAGGTCTGTTCCGGCGAGGGGGTGGGGCGGTCGGGGCGCGGCGACGCGTGCAGCGGGTGCGCGGCGACGTGCGGCACCGGGAGCGAGGGGTCCGTGGGTACACCCGGCACGATCGGCGCGGGGGCGGTCCACTCCCCCGTCAGGCCCGCGGAAGGGTCGTGCGGGGTGGTGCGCAGTCCGGACGTTCCGGCGGCCTTGTGTCCGGTGGTCATGCCCCGCGTCCACGACGGCAGTCGGGGGGCGCGCGAAGGCGGCTGCGGCGGGCGGGCGGACGGTTCGACCAGGACGGGGCCGGAGCGGCCCGAGAGGATCCTGCGGCGCAGGTCGGCGGCGTCGTCCGGCCGCCCTTCCGGCTTCTTGGCGAGTAGGTCGAGGACGATCCGGTCGAGATAGCCGGGCAGTTCGGCGCGGTGGGCGCGCAGCGGCTCGGGCGAGGTGTCGCGGTGTCCGACGAGGACGGCCCAGGCGTCGTCGAGGTCGAAGGGCGGGACGCCGGTGGCGATCTCGTACAGGACGCAGCCGAGTGAGTACAGATCGCTGCGGTGGTCCACTTCGCCGCCGCTGATCTGCTCGGGCGACATGTAGTGGGGGGTTCCCATGGCGATGCCGGTGCCGGTGAGCCGCGAGGTGAAGCCGATGTCGGCGGCGAGGCGCGCTATCCCGAAGTCGCAGATCTTCACGGCGCCGTCGCCGAGCCGCATGATGTTGGCGGGCTTGAGGTCGCGGTGGACGATGCCCTGGCGGTGGGTGTAGTCGAGGGCGTCGGCGACCTGTTCGGCGATGTCCACGACGTCGTCGACGGGCAGCGGGTGCTGCTTGTTCTCCTCCAGGAGCTGGCTGAGGTTGCGGCCGTCGAGGAGCTCCATCACCAGATAGAGCACGCCGTCGTCCTCGCCGAAGTCATGGACGACGGTGACGCCGCGGTGCTGGAGCGCGGCGGCCACGCGGGCCTCGCGGCGGAAACGCTCGCGCAGGATCCGCATGAAGTCCTTGTCCTGCTGCGGTCCCAGCGGTTTGAGGCACTTGACGGCGACACGCCGGCCGAGCGCCTCGTCGGTGGCGCTCCACACCTCGCCCATGCCGCCGCGCCCGATTCGTTCGATCAACCGGTACCGGCCCTGGATCAGCCTGTCCGCCATCGCGTGCTGTCGCCCCCGTCATTTCGCTGCGCCCTCCCCGGCCCGAACAGTATGGCCGCCTGTCTGCGGAGTTTGTACGGGGCGGGGGGCGGCGGCCCCGAGTCGTGACCTGGGCGGGTGGGCCGGAAGGGGCGCTGGTGGACCTGCGGGGCTCCTGGGATCGCGGCGCGGTGCCGTGCCGGCAGCGGTGGGCGGGGGTGGGAGGGCCGCCGGGGGCGGCGCCGGCTGTCGTACGGCTCATGGACGTGAGGGGGCGAGGAGACGTACGCGCGAGCTGCCACGCGCCGCCGGGGCGGTGCGCGCGCCGGTGTACCCGTCGGGGCCGGAGCCGATGACGATGACGTCGCACATGCCGTCAGTCGCGGTCCTGCCGGTCACGTCGCACATGCCGTCAGTGGCGGTCCTGCCGGTCACGTCGGTCACGTCGGTCACGCCTGGTGCGTGGCGTCGATTTCGGCGATCAGGCCCTCGATGAGGCCCTTGATCTCGTCGCGGATGGGGCGGACGGCCTCGACGCCCTGGCCGGCCGGGTCCTCCAGCTGCCAGTCGAGGTACGTCTTGCCGGGGAAGTACGGGCAGGCGTCGCCGCAGCCCATCGTGATGATGTAGTCGGACGCCTGAGCGGCCTCGGGGGTGAGGACCTTGGGCTTCTGGTCGGAGATGTCGATGCCCAGCTCGGCCATGGCGGCGACGGCCGAGGGGTTGATCTGCTCGCCGGGCATGGAACCGGCGGAGCGGACCTCGACGCGGTCGCCGGCGAGGTGGCGCAGGAAACCGGCCGCCATCTGGGAGCGGCCCGCGTTGTGGATGCAGACGAACAGGACGGAGGCGGCAGGAACGGAGGACATCGGTTCTTCCTTGAAGTGGGCGACTGCGGTGGGGATCCATGGAGGTTCCACCTCGTCGGCGGGTGGGTACCCCCCGACGGGACGGCGACGCGCTCACCCGGACCGGCGGCCCCGGCGGCCGGCGGTCGTCCGGCAGGAGGGGCGAGGAGAGCGCGGGCACGGCGATCCCGGCCAAAGGAGCCAATAGGTCAGCTTGGGCTCATATCAGCCTCAAGTGATGTGACAGTATCGGCCCATGGTGACGTCAGTCGACACTTGATCCGCGTCTTGGCCGACCCGCTCAGGCTCCGGATCGTGACCCTGCTCGCGCGCGAAACGCTCTGCACCACCCACCTGGTGGAAGAAACGGGCGCCAAGCAGACGAACCTTTCCAACCACCTCAAGGTGTTGCGGGAGGCGGGGCCCGTGGACACGGAGCCGTGCGGAAGGTTCACCTACTACCGGCTGCGCCCGGAAGTCATCGAAGCCCTCGCCGGTCAGTTCGCCGACCTCGCCCGGACCGCGCGGGCCACCGCCGAAGCGAACCTCAAGCGGTCCTGCCCATAGCCTTTCGCGCTTCGTCTCACCTGCCAGAGGAGGACCTGCCTTTCGACGGTCCACGGAATGCTCGACCACGCCGGCGTACGCGCGCGCGGTGGCCGCGACCCGACCCAGGACCGGGCCGCCCTCGTCCACCGCGGCAAAGGGGTGGTCCGGCAGCCCGGCGGCATCGGACGCCTCCCGCGTCCGGGCGGTGGTCTCGAAGGTGGCGTTGTCCTCGCCGATGCCGGCCTGACAGATCGCCGGCGCCCTGCCGGCGCGCCCGGGCAGCGATGCGGTGGCGCACATCCCGGTCATGCCGCCTTCACCGCGCCGGCCAGGAGTGCGCTCATGGCGGCGAGTACCGAGGGATCGACGCGGTAGTACACCCAGGTCCCGCGTCGTTCGGAGGTCAGCAGCCCGGCTTCCTTCAGCTTCTTCAGGTGGTGGGAGACGGTCGGCTGGGAAACGCCGACGTCGGAGATGTCGCACACGCACGCCTCGCCGCCCTCGTGGGAGGCGACGGAGGAGAACAGGCGCAGGCGGACAGGGTCTCCCAGGGCCTTGAACATCCTCGCCGCCACCTCCGCCTCGCTCGCGGAGATGGGGCGCTCGGTCAGCGGCGGGCAGCACGGTGCGACGGCCTGATCGGCTTCCAGGAGCGACAGAGCCTTCACATTCGACATGTGTCTATGTTGACACACGTCGAAGCAGGAGGGCAGGGGCCCAGGAGCGGATGAGACGGACCGCCAGGTGGCGTGCGATGCGTTCGACTTCTTGGCCGACCCCGCGAGACCTTGAATTCGATGGATGTCTATGTTGACGCTCATCGAAGCAAGTGCCATGCTGATCGGGCAAGCCATCGACAGATGTCGAAACAACGAGGAGCCTGCCGTGGACGCGCCCGCCACCACCGACCTGCCCGTCGTCGTCATCGGGGCCGGCCCCGCCGGCCTCGCGGCCGCCGCCCATCTGCTCGACCGCGGCATCGAACCGCTGGTCCTGGAGGCCGGTCCGGCAGCCGGCGCTGCCGTACGCGAGTGGTCTCACGTGCGTCTGTTCTCCACCTGGGGCGAGGTCGTCGACCCGGCCGCAGAGAAACTCCTCGCGCCCACAGGCTGGGTCAAGCCCGATGCCACCACGTACCCCTCCGGCGGCGACTGGGCCGAGCGCTACCTCCAGCCCCTGGCCGACGCGCTCGGCGACACGGTCCGTTACGACGCGACCGTCACGGGCGTCTCGCGCACCGGCCGCGACCGCGTCGTCGACGCCGACCGCGACGCCCAGCCCTTCGTCATCCACTACACCGGTGGCGACGGCGGCGAGGCGCGCGTCTTCGCCCGCGCCGTGATCGACGCCTCCGGCACCTGGTCCTCCCCCGGCCCGGCCGGCGGCAGCGGACTCCCCGCCCTGGGTGAGAAGAGCGCAGCCGACCACGTCGCCTACCGCGTCCCGGACCTCAAGGACTCCGCCGTCCGCGCCCGCTACGCCGGCAAGCGCACCGCCGTCATCGGCTCCGGAGCCTCGGCCTTCACCGCCCTCGCCCACCTCGCCGGCCTCGCGAAGGACGAACAGGGCACCCACGCACTGTGGATCCTGCGGCGTGGCATCTCCGGCTCCACCTTCGGCGGAGGCGAGGCCGACCAGCTTCCCGCCCGGGGCGCCCTCGGCCTGGCCGCGAAGGCAGCCGTCGACGACGGGTACGCCGACGCGGTCACCGGCTTCCGCACGGAGGCCGTCGACCGCGACACCGACGGCCGCCTCGTCCTCGTCGGAGAGGACGGCCGCCGTCTCGATCCCGTCGACGAGGTCGTCGTCCTGACCGGTTTCCGCCCCGACCTCACCTTCCTCGACGAGCTCCGCCTCGGCCTGGACGAGCGCCTCCAGGCGCCTACCGTGCTGGCCCCGCTGATCGACCCCAACCAGCACTCCTGCGGCACCGTCTACCCGCACGGCGTGAACGAGCTCACCCACCCGGAGAAGGACGTCTACATCGTCGGCATGAAGTCCTACGGCCGCGCCCCCACCTTCCTCGCCATGACCGGCTACGAGCAGGTCCGCTCCATCGCAGCCCACCTCGCCGGCGACCGCGAGGCAGCCGAGCGCGTCGAACTCACCCTTCCCGAAACCGGAGTCTGCGGCGGCGCGGGCCTCTTCGACGAGCCCGACGCGGCCGAGCAGAACGACGGCGGCTGCTGCGCCGCCCCGGCCGCCCTCACCATCGGCGCCTCCGCCACCGCCTCCGGCGGCTGCTGAGCGGCGTGATCAACACCCGGGCCGGCGCGTCCGCGACCGGAACAGGGACCCGGTCGCGGCCACGCGCCGTACTGCCCGCCCTCTGCGCCACGCAGATCACGAGCTGGGGCGTCGTCTACTACGCCTTCCCGGTGCTCCTCCCCCGCGTGACGGCGGACACCGGCTGGTCCGTCAACGCCGCGACCGCCGCCTTCTCCCTTGCCCTGCTCGTCTCGGCCGTCGTCGGCATCCCGGTCGGCCGCACCCTCGACCGCCGAGGCCCCAGGACTGTGATGACCGCGGGCTCCGCTCTCGGGGTACTCGCGATCCTGCTCATCGCCGCCGCCCCCAACCTGGGTGTGTTCGTTCTCGGTTGGCTGCTTGCCGGAGTCTCGATGGCAGCCACCTTCTACCCGCCCGCGTTCGCCGCCGTCACCCGCTGGTGGGGGCCGGACCGCGTCCGCGCCCTGACGATCGTCACCCTCGCCGGCGGACTCGCGTCCACCGTCTTCGCCCCGCTGACCGCCACTCTCGCCGAACACCTCAGCTGGCGGCAGACGTACGCCGTACTGGCCGTGATCCTGGCTGCCATCACCATCCCGGCACACGGGCTTGCCCTGCGGGCACCCTGGCCTGCCGCCCCGCCATCACCACCCAGCACGGACCGCACCCCGATCCCCCGCAGCAGGTCCTTCATCCTGCTGGCCGCGTCCTTCACCCTCTCCAACTTCGCCATGTACGCCGTCGTCATGGGCCTGATCCCCCTCCTCGCCGAACGCGGGGCCAGTCCGTCAACGGCCGCCTGGGCCCTGGGACTCGGCGGTGCGGGCCAGACCCTTGGGCGCACCTTGTACGCGAGCCTGTCCGCCCGCACGTCCGTCACGACCCGTACGACCACGCTCATCGCCCTCGGCTGCGCCACGACAGGAGCCCTCGGTCTCATCCCGGGCCCCATTCCGCTGCTGGTCATCGTCGCGGTCGCGGCAGGGGTCGTCCGGGGAAACCTCACACTCCTCCAGGCCACCGCGGTCACCGATCGTTGGGGTACCACGCACTACGGCCGCCTCTCCGGGCTCCTCGGCTCCCCCGGTCGCAGCGCCGCAGCGCTCGCTCCCTGGGCCGGAGCTGCCCTCGCTGGTCCCCTCGGCGGCTACGCGCATCTCTTCGCCGCCCTTGCCGCCCTTTCACTCGTCGCGACGATTCTTGCGGTGACATGCCCCGTGAAGGCGCGGACGGCACTTCCACCGAGGACGACCAGGACGGGACGGAAGGAGTCCTGATCAGCGCATCCGGTGACGACTGTCCCCTGTGCGTGCCAACCCTCGCCCCTCGTCGCCCGACTGTGACCAGGATCGCTAGTTGGCACCAGGGAACGTTCGTCACCTGCCTGCGGGCGGAGATCCCGTGTGCGTCCGACGGCGGTCAGGTCCCGATGCCCAGGTCGATGCCGACAGGCGCCGTAGCTCCGCGCACGAAAGCCTCGGGCAGGTACGGCTCGTCGGGATCATCGCCATCTCAGGAACTCGGCGCTGGCATGCCAGGTGCCGCCGGTGGCGAGTTGCGCCAGCCGGATCGACACGGCCCGACTCAGTAGTCGGGCGGCCCTCCGCCCCAGGGGCGGAAGGTCAGGGATGATCGGGGCGATGTGAGACTCGTACGCGTGTCCGACCGGCCCGGTGTGCGGGCCGGACACGGCACGGCGCCTGCGGCTGCCGACGACGCGCAGCCCCGCACCGGCGGCGGCCCGGACGAGGACGTGCGCCTGCCATCCCTCGTAGAACTCTTCCTTCACGACGGCGGTGGGGTACGTCTCGGCCTCGCCCTGGTACTGGAGGCCCAAGACAACGGGGCACGGGTCCGGATCGTCGAGCGGCGGCCTGGTCCCTTCCCGCCCTCCCGCGCCCGCGCTCGACCTTCGCCCAGCAGTTGGTGCGCCGCCAGGGGCGCCGTCGAACAGGGAGGCATCCGCGCGTCCACCCGTTCGGCAGCACGCCGCGCCTGCGGGGCGCGGCACGCCTAGCATGCGGACTGTGCGACCTATTCTCCCGAAGATCGAGGGCGGCCGGGTACAGGGCCTCCTGCAGCTCATCGAGGACGGCATCCACCTCGTCGTCGCGGCACTCCTTGTACTGCTCGCGGGGCTCCTGACCGTCGGGGTCGCCCACGACGTCATCACGTCGATTCAGGGCCCGTACCGCGAGGAGACGGTCGTTCTCTCCGCCCTGGACAACAGCCTTGTGCTGTTCATCGTGGCCGAGCTGCTCCACACCGTCCGCCTCACCATCAGGAACCAGACCCTCGACGCGGAGCCGTTCCTCGTCGTCGGCGTGATTGCCGGCATCCGCAAGGTGCTCATCGTGACGGCCGAGGCGGAGAAGTCCTTCCGGTGGAACGTCGAGGGGATCGAACTGCTCATCCTGGCGGGGCTGATCCTCGTGATGGCGACAGCTGCGTACGTGTGGCGGCGCTCGACGCGGCCGGGAGACTACTTCCCGCTCCAGGAGGCGCGCCGCTCCCCCTCGCCGACTTCGTCACCCACCCCGGTGCGCGGGTCCTGATCCATCACCTTCCGCCGCCCGCACCCGCTGCTCCTCGCGAGCAGAGCCGACGTCCCTTTCCAGGGGGGTGCGGCTCACGGCCGTCGTCAGGTCCTCCAAGGCCTGCTTCTGCAGTTCCGCCCCGCGCCGCGCCACCGGGCTCCGGTCCCCGGCGGCGGCGCCCTCCCACGCGTGGAGCGCCTCCTCCACGCGTCCCCAGTCCGGATTCCTGTGCTCGCGCACGTCGACTGCCGCCTGCGCGGTGTCCGCCTCCAGGGCCTCGGCGAACCGCTCCGCCTCGGGGACGAAACTGCTGTCGGCCCGCGGGACGTGGCTCTCCATGAGCATCGCCGCCCGGCCGAACCCCTTGAGAGCCTCCTGCGCCTCCTCCGCCTCGCGCGACGTCAAACCCCTGGGGCGGACCGGTTCCTGCCTTGCCCGGTCGTATGCCTCCTGCCACGCGGCACGTGCCTCCCTGCTCGCCAGCAGGGCCCTGCGCATGTCGACGTGATGCTCCCGGGTCGGTTCGGCGTAGTTGCGGAGCACCGCGGCCGCGTAGCGGCCGTCGGCGGCGAGCCAGTCCGCAAGCCGGCCCGGCAGTCGGGGCGTCTCCCACGCGGGGAACACCGCATAGGCCAGCATTGCCAGGGCCCCGCCGAGCAGGGTGAGCACCACCCGCTCCGGGACCGTCTGCTCCCATGCCTGGCCGCCCATGCCGAGTAGGAACACGACGTACGCGGCAGTGAAGCACTGGGAGTAGGCGTAGCCGGTGCGGATCAGCGTGTACGAAAGGCCCGCCGAGACCGCCGCCAGCGCGCCGAACACATGGATGTCCGGGCCCAGGGCCTGCACCATCCCGGTGGCGAGCGCGACCCCCGCCAGGGTCCCGGTGAGACGGGCAACCGCACGCGCGTACGTCCGGTGGAAGTCCGGCCGCATCACCATCACCGAGGCGATGGGCGCCCAGTAGCCGTGATCCAGGGGAAGCCGGGCAGCAATCAGATAGCCGAGCGTGGCCACCGCCGCCAGGCGGACGGCGTGCCGGAACACGGGAGAGTCACGGCGGAGCTCACGGCGGACCGCCCGGACGACCCCCGGGACCAGTCGGAGCATTGTCGGGCGCACCCGGAACTGGGCGCTCACGGGGTCGAGCGGCGGGGGCGTCTTCCCGCCCGCGTCGCCGCTCCCGGCGATCTCCAAAGCCTCGCCGAGCAGTTCGACGAGCCGCTCGGCGGCCTGCCGCGCTGGCCCCTCCAGCACCTCGTGCTCCTCGTCGACGCGCAGAACGCTCGCGCTGCCGGGCGGCACCTCGGCGGGAGTGCCGCGGCGGATCGAGCGGGCGGCCGCATCCAGGACGTCGGCGGCCACGTCGAGCAACTCCCGCGCGCGGTCCCGCCCGGGTCCCTCCGCCGGGGCGCCGACGTCCGGGTCGGAGAGCGCGGCGACGACCGGCAGAATGCGCTCGGCGAGTCCCCGGGGGCCGTGGAGGACGGGAGGACGGGTGCGCGCCTGTGATGGCGTCACGGCGGCCGCGTCCCGGGCCGTCATCAACGGCTCCGGGTCGAACGGGGCGGTCGGGTCGTGCCGCAGCCGGCGGGCGTAGTCCGCCAGGGCGGCCAGGGCGTCGGCGAGCGCTTCACGATGCGCCCCCCAACGGCGGATCGGGAACAGGAAGATCAGCACGGCCTGCGCCACGCCCCCGAGTGCGATGACCCCGGCGTGCTCCAGGGCTCGCCCGACGCTCGTGGGCAGGGTGATGGTCACGAGCATGCTGCCGACGGTCGTCGCCGCGACGATCCCAGCGGTCGATCCGACGGCCCACGCCATCCCCGCGACAAAGGCCCATACGGCCAGCAGGGGGAGGAACGTCACGAGTCGCCCCGCCGCCAGGTAGCCCACAAAGGTGCTGAGCGCCAGACCCGCGCCCGCGCCGAGCGCGATCACCTTGCGCGGACGCCAGGTGCGCTGGAAGGTGGCCCCACCCGCGGAATAGGCACCGAGGGCGGCGGACGCGGCGTACTCGGGCGAGGCCAGCCACAGCGCCGGCCCGATGACGATCGCCACCCCAGCGGCCGTGCGCAGCGCGAGCAGGGGCTCCAGCCGCGTCTCCTCGATCGTGAGCCCGGATCGCACGACCTCCCCGAAGGACCGCAGCCACGTCACGCGTGTGAGCCTAGCCGGAACGCCTGCCGGGTCGCCTCGGCCGCGCCGTCGCCTCCTGACGGCACCGCGCTCGGCGGGCGCGCCCGGGCCGCGACCTACACTCACAAACCGGCACCCTCGCGTACAGGCCAATCGATGACCACACCCCAGCGCCGCCTGGCCAGCCCAGCGGCCACGGCTCGGCGTCGTCCTCGTGATCCGGGATGGCCGACGGAGGTCACCAAGCCGGTTGCAGAAGGGTGACAGACCTGTCCGACCGGGACAACACCCGCCCCGTCATCGCCATCATCAATTCGCCGTAGCACATCGCGCTGCTGCCGCTGCCATGCTTGGCCTGGTGCGCGTCGCCCGCCGACTGAGGGACGGCCCTGGTTCAGCGGGCGTGGGCTGGCCCGAAGGACCGCCGCGTGTAGCCGAAACTCCCGGTAGGCCTGCTAGTCGGTGAGCGGCGATGCCACACGCGCGCCCGGGAGCCGTTTGCGCCGGTATCGGTTCACTTCGAGGGCTGGTCACCGTGGTCGTCCTGCAGCACGCTGCGACGTTCCTGTTCGCGCTTGGAGTAGGCGGCTGCCCGGATCGCCTCATCGCTCTCCAAGCCTGATCCCAGCGCGCCGCCCACGGTGGCGACCGAAGCGACGAACCAGGACAACGTCCAGTACTCCGTGGCATGCAGCGGGGTTCGTGTCATGGAAGCGAACACTCGGTCGTTGAGGATGAACAGAGCCCACACCAAGTTGATGACCATCAAACCCACGTAGCAGACGAGCACCCCGATACCTACGGTCACGACCGTCGAGGCGTTGTAGAGCCGCGCCCTCTGCCTCGCCTCCGGCGAGCCCTCTGCTGATCGATGCCATAGCTGCGCGTCTACGATCAGCCAGCCGATCATGATCGCGACAGATCCGACCATGGCGATCCCGAGGCGAGGCACGCCCAGGGCCTCAGCCAGGCTCCAGACGGTGGAGTTCACAGTGGCGACCGCTCCCGTGGCGAGTGCGGCCGCCAGGGCTTTCGACAAGCCCGGCACCAACCGCCACGGCCGGTTGGCGCGGACCATACCGACGAGCACCCTCAGGTAACCGCGCGGCCCGCTGACGACGTACCGAAGATCGGCGATCTCCTCCTCACCTACGTGGCCCGGATGGACAGGCGCGAGACGACCGATGAAGGGCCCCCGCAGCGGCTGACTTCCCGGAGATCCCTCAGCACCAGTGGCCTGCGGACCCATCAAGCCGAGCACAGCTTCTTCCACGGCCCGCCGGGCCCTCGTCTGCAGCCGCAAGCCCCCCAGCGAAGGAAGAGACAGCAGCGCCAAGCCGTGTTCGTGACTCAGATCCACAACGAGCTTGCGCCCGTGTAAGTGCAACGGAAGGTCGGTGAGGGCCACCACGATGTCCCAATTCTCCGCACTTCCACGGTCCACGATCCGGCGCATCAAGGTGGGCGGGTCCTCCGTTCCCGCGGTGAAGGGCTCACTGACCACCTTCACGTCGAACCGTCGCCCCGAGCCTGCCTTGTCGGCGAGCCGAGTTGGAAGTATCCGGGCCATGCGCTGCGCGATCTCCGTCGGCGCATCCGGATCCGCCAGGAGAGCCACGACCGTCACTCCCTGAGACGACACCCGCATCGCTGGACCCTTCTCGTCGGCTGCCCCCGCGATCGCAAGTGCCCACAGGATGCCTTCGAAGGGACGGCGGCGCCACCTCACACGCTGGCCTCCGCCAGCAGCTGCAGGCGGTACGGCAGATCTCCTCGTCCTCCCAGCACGTGGCCTGCTCTCACCACCAGGCCACGATCGCGTGCGCCACCGCGAACACCCGCTCCGGCCCGCCTTGTCCCGCACCGCACGCCGCGCCAACGACCATAGGCGTGATCGGAGCGCTGATCCCGGAGTCCGGCAAAGCCCTGCCACCCGGGAGGAGCCAGAACGCCTGCGAGGCACCGCACGCACCACGTCCTGCCCGCGGCCGCGAGCGGTTTGCGGCTGCTAGGCGTGATGGTCCCGTCAACCGGCCCTGGTTGCTGTTCACCGGCCGCTCCCGAGCGCTCCCTGGCGTGTTCGCCACCACGGTGGATGTTCGGCAACCACCCGCGACCTAGGTGTATTGCCCTGTGAGGTTGGGGACGGCCGGGACGCCCGCAGGCCTGCTCGGCGCGCTGGGATGCGCTCGTGATCTCCTCCGCCCGAATCACGGCAGGAGCGCGGCAAACGAGTTCGGCACCCGGGATTTGAGGTGCTGCCGTTCGCCGGCGCTCACATGGCGCTCCAGAGATTTTCAGTACGGTGCGCACCAGCTTCTCGCTGCCGCCCTCGACCGCCTACGGGAATTCGCTCCGGACCCGTGCGGAGAACTCCTCGTTGCTCATCTTCCCGGGCGTCTCGGCCGGTTTCCAGCCGTCGTAATAGACGCCCCTGACGATGGTCGGCAGCTGGGCGCCGAACTGTACGGCCGTCTCGACCGGGAGACGATCCCCGAGCGGGTGCAGCACGGCCCGAAGTGCCGCGTACGACTGCTTGCGCCGTTCTTTGGGCCATTCGAAGGCCTCCTCGACGTCCTTGAGGAGGCGATTGGCCTTGTCCACCATGGTGTCGAACGAGGAGGAACCTGTCTCAACCATTTTTCGTGGGCCTTGCGTTCTGAGCCCTCACGGGCTCAGTCCGCGAGGTCGGCCTTGCCGAAGAGGACCGCGTAACTGGAGGGGAGTTGACTGATGATCTGATTCAGCTCTCCGCCGGTGACAACGTCGGCAACGGTGGTCAGGACCGCGCTGGCGTCCCATTGCGCCGTACGCGGCCGGGCATGGGTGCGCTCGGCGACCCGGCGGTAGAACTCTTCGATCCCGAAGCTCCGCGCCTGCTGCGGCGTGGCATGGTCCAGAACTTGTCCCAGTGGGCCGGGCAGCTGGGATGCGAGGTCCTTGACCTCTCCCGGGCTGATCCGTTGGGCCAGCACTTCCAGCACGGCGTTGGTGACGTCCGCGGCTTCGTCCTGGTCGTTGTATTCGCCTCGCTCGCGTACACGGGCGAGGAATCCGTCGTACTTCATCGCTGCCTCCTTCTGCCCCGGTCACCGCTGGTCATGGGGGGTCGCCCGGTGCGCTGTCGGGCCGGCCGGGTCCGTCCGCCGGCGCGTAGCTGCCGTTCGCAAGGCTCTTGGCCCGGGACTCCCGCTCGGACTCACGCAGGGCACGGCGGAAGCGACCGGGGCCCCAGGAACGGCCGCCCACGGCCTGTTCGAGTCGGTCGCGGCTCGTCGGACCGGCCTCTTGGAGCGCGTGGGTGATCTGTTCGATCTCGTCGTCGAGGCGTTGTTCGGCCATGGCGGACGTACGGCTTGCCGTGCCCGCGGTGCCGGCCATGCCCGGCGAGTACAGGGTGCTGCCCGGTCCGGTGCCCGGGCGGTAGCGGCGGGCTCCGGCGCGCTCCCGCTCCCGGCGGCGGGCGGTGCGGTCGGCGATCCGCAGTTCCCGCTCGTGCGCGGCCTGCCGGACAGGCGAGGTGCGGAGGCGGTCTCGTGCGTCCTGTGGCGCGGGCTCGTTGCGGCGGGCTGCCTCAGTTTCCTCGGCGGTGAGCGGCCGGGCGATGTTCTCCAGGGACTGTTGTTCGGCCCGGACACCGAAGAAGACCTCTGCCAGCCCGCCCAGCGCCATGGCTGCCGCTCCGACGAGGAAGCCGATGGCCACCAGGTCGGCATCGCCACTGTGAATCAAGTGGCCGAACAGCAGCGGGCCGGTGATTCCGCCCACGGCCGTGCCGATCGCGAAGAACAGCGAGATGGACAGGGCTCGGGTCTCCATGGGGAAGACCTCGCTCACCGTCAGGTAGGCCGAGCTCGCTCCCGCGGACGCCACGAAGAAGGTCAGCGAGACCAACAGGAAGAACCACCATGTCGTCAGGGAGCCGTTGATCAGCAGGACGGCGAGGACGGCGGCCACGACCGCCGAGCCGAAGTAGGTGCCCGCGATCATCGGCTTTCTGCCAACGGTGTCGAACAGTCGGCCGAGAAGGAGTGGTCCGAGGAAGTTGGCGATCGCGAAGAGGACAAGGAAGTAGGGGATCGAGCCGGAGCCGATGTCGAAGAAGCCGTTCAGGATCGTGCCCAGGTCGAAGACGATCGCGTTGTACAGGAACGCCTGTCCGACGAAGAGCGCCAGACCGAGAACGGCGCGACGCGGATACCGCCGCAGAGCCGCGCCGGCGATCTCCGTGAACGGGATGACGTCGCGCTGCCGTACGGTGACCGCCTCGCCCGGTTCCGGCAGCTCGCTGCCGGTCTCTTGGCGCACCTCGGCCTCGATCCGGTCGACGATGCGTTCAGCCTCGGCTTCATGCCCGTGGATGAACAGCCAGCGCGGACTCTCCGGCACATGGCGGCGTACCAGCATGATGCCCAGGCCCAGGATGCCGCCCAGGCCGAAGGCCAGCCGCCAGCCGAGGTCGGCTGCCAGCAGACTCTCGTTGAGAAGCAGCACGGCGACCAGGCTGCCGAGCGCCGCACCGACCCAGTAGCTGCCGTTGATGGCCAGATCCACCTGCCCGCGGTTGCGGGCAGGAATCAGCTCGTCGATGGCCGAGTTGATCGCGGCATACTCTCCGCCTATGCCCATGCCCGTGACGAAGCGGGCGAGGTAGAGGTACCACGCATCGTGGGCGAACGCGGTCGCGACGGTGGCGAGGATGTAGATGCCGAGCGTGAGCATGAACAGCTTCTTGCGCCCGTAGCGGTCGGTGAGCCTCCCGAACAGGAGAGCGCCCGCGCATGCGCCTGCCACGTAGATGGCGGCGGCGGTGCCTATGTCGGCGCTGGTCAGGTTGATGCCGCTGCCCGGCTCGGTCATACGGGCGGCAACCGCCCCGACGATCGTCACTTCGAGTCCGTCCAGAATCCAGACGGTTCCCAGACCGATGACGATCCGCCAATGGAATCGGGACCACGGCAGCCGGTCAAGCCGGGCGGGGACCTTGGTCGTGACGACACCGATCTCGGCGGTGGTGGTCATGCCATGCCTCCTCGTTCAGGGCCATGGGCTGTTGCCTGGAGAGGGCCAGAACAGGCCGGAATGGGCCGGTCCGCCTAGGGTGGTCTTCTGTGCTGCGCTGCCACCTTCTGGGACACCGTTTTCGCTTTCTCCATGAGGGCGACACGATGCTCTGGCACTGCGCGCGTGGGTGCGGAGCGGAGGGAATCAAGCGATATCCGACGGCCCAGGACGCCGAGCGTTACGCCCGGGCATTCGACCGCGAGGACCAGGCGGACATGGGTCGGCGAGCACCGCTGGGTCTGCTCCCCCTTCGGCTGCTGCGCGCCTGGCGTCTGCGGCGCCGAAAGGAAGCCGGTGGGGAGCCGCGTGCCGAGCCGCCGCCGTGAGGGGTTGTGATACGGGACGTCGTTCATGAGTCACCCCGGGTGTTGAGCCTCGCCGGCCCGGCCGCGGTGCCGGATGGGTGTCCGGGACCGCGGCGTTCGCGTCTCAGCCGCTGCTCTCGGCGCCTTCACTCGTTTCACTGATCTCGATGTGCCGGGGTTTTGCGACCTCGGCCTTGGGGACGGTGATGGTGAGCACCCCGTCCGACATCTGAGCATTGATCTTTTCGGTGTCGACCTCTCCGGGCAGCCGCAGCCGGTACTCGAAGGCTCCGGTGCGGCGGGTGCTCCGGCGCAGGACGCCTTTGCGCTCCTTTTCCTTGATCTCTCCGGTGACCACCAGCTCCTGGCCATTGGCTTCGACGTTGATGTCCTTGCTCTTGACGCCGGGGAGTTCGATCTCGACGTGGAAGGCGTCGTCGGACTCCGTGACATCCGCCAGGGGTGTCCACGCGACTGCGGGCGCAGCGCCTCCCACCGTGGATTCGATCAGTCCGCTCATCTCGCTGAGCAGTTGGTCGAACTCCGTCAGCGGATTGCGTGCCCAGCCAAGGGGCCTGTCCTGCATCGCGCCACCGCGGTGGCGCCGGACGGGCGTGGTCATTCCATCGCCTCCTTCTCCTTCTTGTGATCTCGTCGCCCGCTGGGTGTCATGCGAGCCAAGCGGACTCCTTCGGACGGGTGTGCGGGGAGCTGTCGGTGCCGCCGGGCGCGGACGTGTGGCCCAGGTAGCGGTGCACGAAGTGGATGCTCATCGCGCCTTCGCCGACCGCGGAGGCCACGCGCTTCACCGAGCCGCTGCGGATGTCGCCGGCGGCGAAGACGCCAGGCAGGCTGGTCTCCAACGTCAGGCAGTCGCGGCCCTGGCTCTGCCACAGCTCGGGAACGGAGCACGCCTGCGCCTCCGCGCCGGTGAGCACGTAGCCGCGCGCGTCGAGGGCGAGCGCGCCGGACAGCCACTCGGTGTGGGGGTCTGCGCCGGTGAAGACGAACAGGGCCCGCACCGCGAGGTGGCGGTGCTCGCCCGTACGGTGGTCGACCACGGTGACCGCCTCCAGCACCTTGTCGCCGAGTGCCTCGGTCATCTCGGTGTGCAGCAGCACGCGCACCCGCGGGTGGCGCTCGACCTGATCGATCAGGTACCGGGACATGTGCGCCTCGAGGCTCGGCCCACGGACGAGCAGATACACCTGTGGTGCGTACCCGGCCAGGAAGAGCACGGCCTGACCCGCGGAGTTGCCGCCGCCGACCACCGCCACCGGGTCGGTACGGCACTGCTGGGCCTCATAGACGGTCGCCGAGTAGTGGACGCTCGCGCCCTCCAACAGTTCGATGCCGGGCACATGGAGGCGGCGGTAGCGGGCGCCGGTGGCCAGGACGACGGTACGGACGGTGATCTCGCTGCCGTCGGCGAACCCGACGGCGTAGTGACCGTCCCGCGGTTCGAGCCGGGCCGCCTCCGCCGGGAGGCTGATCCGGGCGCCGAACTTGCCCGCCTGGAGCACCCCGCGCTCGGTGAGTTCGGCGCCGGAGATGCCGGAGGGGAAGCCGAAGCAGTTGTCGATGCGGGAGGACGTCCCGGCCTGGCCGCCGGTGGCCATCGCCTCGACCACGGTCGTGCCGAGGCCCTCCGAGGCGGCGTTCACCGCGGCGGCGAGACCGGCCGGACCGGAACCGACGATCAGGAGATCGCCGCGGCCGTTGCCCGACGGCAGGGGCGGCAAGCCGATCAACCGGGCCAGTTCGGCGTTGCTCGGATTGCGCAGCAGGGTCCTGTCACGCCAGATCACCAGCGGCGTCTGCTCCGGACCGACCGCGAAGCGGCGCAGCAGCGCCTCGGCCTCCTCGTCCGTCTCCAGATCGATCCAGCGGTACGGCAGCCGGTTGCGGGCGGCGAACTCGCGCAGCCGCCGGGTATCGGGCGAATAGCGCGAGCCGATGATGCGGAAACCGGCGCCCTGCCCGACGAGCAGGGCACGGCGGCCCAGGCAGGCGCGCAGCACCACATCACCAAGGAGGGAGTCCCGGGTCACCAGGTCGCGCAGCTGATCCATAGACAGGGCGAGGATCTCGCCGGGGTCCCTGACCGCGGCGGTGTAGAAGGCCACCTGTCCGTTCAGGAGGCCGAGTTCGCCGATGAAGCGGCCAGGGCCGTGCACACGCAGCAGGCGTTCGCCGGGCGTTCCGAAGCCCTCGACGATGGCGACCGAACCGCTGAGGACGACGTAGAACGCCTCGCACCGCTCCCCCTCCCGGATCAGGACGTCACCGGCGTCAACCACGTGCCGCCGGCCATGCTGCGCCAGGCGGGCCATCTGGTCGTCCGACAGGCGGGGATAGGCGCCGTAGATGTCGGGGGTCTCGAAGGGGACGCTCTCATGCGCCTCGTCCGGCACCGGCGCTGCACCCGGCCGCGTCTCGTCGCCGGGCATCACACGAGCGCCTCGTGGGCGAAGCACCATCGCCAGTCCTCGCCGGGCTCCATTGACCCCACGATCGGGTGGCCGTCGGCGGCGGCGTGACGGCGGGCGTGTCGGTTCGGCGAGGAATCACAGCAGCCGACGTGGCCGCAAGTCAGGCAGAGCCTGAGGTGGACCCAGGGGGAATGCATGGCGAGGCATTCCTCGCATCCTGGAGCGCGCGGGGTGACGGGGCGTACGAGGGCGAGGTGGGGGTCGGTTCGTACGGTCATGGCCGATCATCCTTTCCCGGCCGGTTCGCGGCCGGCGATCGACTGCTCCACCCACCGCCGCAGGGCAGGGGCCGGTGCGGCACCCGCCTGCCGGGCGATGGTCCGTCCTTTGTCGAGGACCAGCAGCGTCGGTACGGCCTGGACCTCGAACCGTCGCGCCAGGCGCGGGTTCTTGTCGATGTCGACCTTGACCAGTTTGATCGTTCCCGCGAGATCGGCGGCGACCTTCTCCAGCGCGGGGCTCACCATGCGGCAGGGGCCGCACCAGGTGGCCCACAGGTCGACGACGAGGGGCACGGTGGCCTGCTCGACAACCTCGGTGAAGTCGTCGTCGCCCGCGTCGGCCGTCCACGACAGAGGCTGCTTGCAGTTGCCGCACCTGGGGCGGCCCTCGGCGGCCACGGCTACCCGGTTGGTGCGCCCGCAGTGCGAGCAGGTCACCGTCGTCGTCCGGGTGGTGTTCACGCCGCCCTCGCTTCCCGGGCCCCCTCATGCTGGTCGTAGGCGACCACCAGTTCCCCGTGCTCGGCGTCGACGCGGACCCTCGCACCGTCCTGGACGTCGCCGCGCAACAGGGCGCGCCCGACCAGTGTCTCGACCTCGTGGGAGATGTAACGCCGCAGCGGCCGCGCCCCGTACACCGGGTCGTATCCCTGGTGGGCGATCAGTTCCCGAGCGGCCTCGGTGAGTTCGACGGTGATGCGGCGTTCGGCGAGCCGCCGCCGCAGCTCGTCGAACTGCAGCTCCACGATCCGCTCGATCTGCCGCTCACCGAGCGGCTTGAACAGCACGATGTCGTCGACGCGGTTGAGGAACTCCGGGCGGAAGTGCCCGCGCAGCTCGCCCATCACCAGGGCGCGGGCGTCCGGCTTGATCTCACCCTCGGCGGTGGCGCCGTCGAGGAGGTGCTCGGAGCCGATGTTGGACGTCATGATGATCACGGTGTTGCGGAAGTCGACGGTGCGGCCCTGAGCATCGGTGATGCGACCGTCATCGAGGATCTGCAGCAGGGTGTTGAAGACATCGGTGTGCGCCTTCTCGATCTCGTCGAACAGCACGACCGAGTACGGCTTGCGGCGTACGGCCTCGGTGAGCTGGCCGCCTTCCTCGTAGCCGACGTATCCGGGCGGTGCGCCCATGAGCCGGCTGACGGTGTGGCGCTCCTGGTACTCGCTCATGTCGAGGCGGACCATGTTCTCCTCAGAGTCGAACAGGCTCCGGGCGAGGGTCTTGGCCAGCTCGGTCTTCCCGACGCCGGTGGGGCCGAGGAAGATGAACGAGCCGATGGGGCGGCGAGGGTCGCGGATGCCGGAGCGGGCGCGGATGATGGCGTCGGCGACGAGTTTGACGGCTTCGTCCTGGCCGATGACGCGCTCGCGCAGGATCTCGTCGAGGCGCAGCAGTTTCTCGCGTTCGCCCTCCTGGAGGCGGGCGACGGGGATGCCGGTCCAGGCGGCGACGATCTCGGAGATCTCCTCCTCGGTGACGACCTCGCGCAGCAGCCGGTTCTGTCCTTGTTTGGCGGCCAGTTGGTCCTCCTCTGCGGCGAGTCGGCGCTCCAGGTCCTGGAGGCGGCCGTAGCGGAGTTCGGCGGCGCGGTTGAGGTCGTAGGCGCGTTCGGCCTCCTCCGCTTCGTGGCGGACCTGCTCCAGTTCTTGGCGCAGTTCCTGCACGCGGCGGATCGCCTGCCGTTCGGCCTCCCACTGGGCGTGTTTGGCGTCGGCTTCGCCGCGCAGGTCGGCCAGTTCCCTGCGCAGCTCCTCCAGGCGGGCTTTGCTGGCGGGGTCGGTCTCCTTGGAGAGGGCCGCGTCCTCGATCTCCAGGCGGGTGACGCGGCGGGTGATCTCGTCGAGTTCGGCGGGCATCGAGTCGATCTCGGTACGCAGCCGGGCGCACGCCTCGTCGACGAGGTCGATGGCCTTGTCGGGCAGGAACCGGTCGGTGATGTAGCGGTGGCTGAGGGTGGCCGCGGAGACCAGCGCCGTGTCCTGGATCTTGACGCCGTGGAAGACCTCCAGGCGTTCGCGCAGGCCGCGCAGGATGGAGATGGTGTCCTCCACGCTCGGCTCGTCGACCAGGACCTGCTGGAAGCGGCGTTCGAGGGCGGCGTCCTTCTCGATGTGCTTGCGGTACTCGTCGAGGGTGGTGGCGCCGATCATGTGGAGTTCGCCGCGGGCGAGCATGGGCTTGAGCATGTTGCCCGCGTCCATGGCCCCTTCGGCGGCGCCCGCGCCGACGACGGTGTGCAGTTCGTCGACGAAGAGCAGGATGCGCCCCTGGGCGGCCGTCACCTCGGACAGCACGGCCTTGAGGCGTTCCTCGAACTCACCGCGGTACTTGGCGCCGGCGACCAGGGAGCCCATGTCGAGGGCGAACACGATCTTGTCGCGGAGTCCTTCGGGCACGTCGCCGCGGACGATGCGCTGGGCGAGGCCCTCGACGATGGCGGTCTTGCCGACGCCGGGGTCGCCGATGAGGACGGGGTTGTTCTTGGTCTTGCGGCTGAGGATCTGGGTGACGCGGCGGATTTCGGCGTCCCGGCCGATGACCGGGTCGAGCCTGCCGTCCCTGGCCTCGGTGACGAGATCGCGGCCGTATTTCTCCAGAGCCTCGTAGGCCACTTCGGGGTTGGCCGAGGTGACGCGCTGGTTGCCGCGGATCCGGGTGAGCGCGCTCAGGAACGAGTCCCTGGTGACGCCGGCCTGGTTGAGCAGGCGCCCGGCGGCGGTGGAAGAGCCCTCTTCAGCCAGGGCGAGCAGGAGGTGCTCCACGGACACGTACTCGTCCTTGAGGCGTTTTGCCTCCCGTTCGGCGACATCGAGCAGGCGGGCGAGGCGCTGAGTGACGAAGACCTGGCCGGGTGGCGCGCCGGGGCCGGTGACCTTCGGGCGGCGGGAGAGTTCCTCGCGCACGGCCGCACGCAGTTCCTTCGGCTCGGTGCCGGCCTGTTGCAGCAACCGCGGGATCAGACCGTCCTCCTGATCGAGAAGTGCGAGCAGCAGGTGTTCCCCGTCGACCTCGGTCTGGCCCATGCGGACGGCCGCGGTCTGGGCCTCCTGGAGGGCTTCCTGGGACTTCTGGGTGAGACGGTTCATGTCCATGGGGGTGTTTCACTCCTCGTGCCGCGGCCGCGCAGGGCGGCTTCGAGCAGGCTGATGCGGTCGAGCAGGTCGAGTACCAGGCCGATGGATGCGTAGTTGAGGCAGAGTCCGGAGCGCAGTCGCTGGATGCGGGCGAGGACCGCCGGGGCCGTGGGGTCGAACACCAGGTGCCCGGCGGCGTCGCGTTCGGCGTCGACCAGGCCGAGGGCGACGAACCGGCGGACCAGATCGGGGTGGAGACCCGAGCGACGTGCCACGGCGTCCAGGGTGAGCCTGGGGGCGGGCACGAGCGTGTACCGGACAGTCGTCGAGGCGGTGGCGTCGGGGCCCGTTCGTACCGGACGGTCGCCCATGCCGGCCCGGCCGATGCCTGCCGCGCCCGTGGGTCGGTCGTTCATCGCGTCCTCCTGGGGTCGAACGAGGAGGTGGCGGCGAGCTCCTCGAACAGTTCGCGCTCCCGGTTGCCGAAGGTAGGCGGCACCATGACGCGGAGTTCGGCGTACAGGTCGCCGTTCGCGCCGCGCGGGTTCGGCATGCCCTCGCCGCGCAGCCGCAGCCGCCGGCCGCTGGACGAGCCGGCGGGCACCGTGACCTTGGCCGTGCCACCGCCAGGGGTGGGCACCGGCACGGTCGCACCCAGGGCCGCCTCCCAGGGGGCGACCGGAAGCTGGACGTGCACGTCGCGGCCGTCCAGCCGGAACCGGGGGTGGGGCTGGATACGCACCCGCAGGTAGAGGTCGCCTCCGGGGGCGTCACCACTTCCCCGGCCGCCCTCGCCCGCCAGCCGGATGCGCTGCCCGTCGGTGACGCCCGGCGGCACGTCGACCTCGTACCGCCGCGGCTGCCCGGTGGGACCGGCGAGCGTGACGGTGCGACCGCCGCCCCTGTACGCCTCCTCGACGGTGAGCGGCAGTTCGGCCTCCTGGTCGGCTCCCGGTACACCGCCGCGGGCGGCGCCTGCTCCGAAGAGCGAGCCGAGCAGGTCCTCGATGTCGACACCGTCCGCTGCGAAGTCGTCGCCGAAGCCGGTGGCGTACCGGACACGGGGGCCGCCCGCGCCCGCGGTCCTCCGAGCGCGGAAGCCGCCGCCCGCTCCGGCCGCGACCCGTTCGTCGAAGTCCTCGGGGATCTTGCGGAAGTCCTCGCCGAAGCGGTCGTAACGGGCCCGTGTCTTCGGGTCCGACAGGACGCTGTACGCCTCGTTGAGGTCCTTGAAGCGTTCCTCCGCCCCCGGGTCCTTGTTGACGTCGGGGTGGTACTTCCGGGCGAGCTTGCGATATGCCTGCTGGATCTCGTCCTGGCTCGCGGTTCGCGACACGCCCAGCACCTCGTAGAAGTCCTGTGCCATCGCCGGTCACTCCCGCTTCGCGACAGTCACGGCGGCGGGTCTGAGCTGCCGTTCGCCGTCCCCGTAGCCCGGGCGCAGCACGTCGACGACGGTGCCCGGTGGGGCATCCGGGTCCTCGACGACGCCGACCACCTCGTGCCGGGCCGGGTCGAAGGCGGCGCCGGTCTCCGCGTGCCGCGGATAGCCGAGCAGTTCGAGGACGTTCACCGCCTGGTCGCGGACCGCCCGGACGCCCTCCACGATCGCGCCGGGGTCGGCCCCGGCATGGGTCAGGGCGAGTTCGAGGTTGTCCAGGACGGGCAGGAAGGCGGCGGCCGTACGGGAACGCTCGGCCGTACGCTCCCGCTCCAGTTCCCTGGCGTGGCGCTTGCGGAGGTTGTCGAGGTCGGCGAGGGCGCGCCGCCAGCGGTCCTCCAGTTCCTGGATCGCGGTCGTGTACTCGTCCTCGCCAGATGCGGGGCCGGCGGCGTCGGGTCCCGGTTCGTCGTTCGCCGCTTCCGGCTGGGGCGGCGGGCCCGGTTGCGGCAAATCGCCGCGAGGAGGGCGTAGGGCGCCTTCCGGGAGCGGTTGCACCGGATCCGACGCGGAACGGCCGGGTTCCTGGGGGTAGCTGGGCATGGCGCGCCTCAGTCCTTGTCGAACTCGGCGTCGATGACGTCGTCGTCATCGCCACCGCCACTCGTGGGACCACCACCGGTGGCGGCGTCCTGGCCGGGGCCGCCCGTGGCGGCGGCGCCCTGCTGGGCCGCCAGCCCGGCGAGGACCTGTTGGAGTTCGGAGGTCAGGGGCCGCACGCGCTCCATGCCCGCCTCTTCCTTGACCGCCGCCCGGGCGTCGGACACGAGCATCTCGGCGCGTGCCTTCTCGTGCGCGGGGGCTGCGTCGCCCAGTTCGGCGAGGCGCTTCTCGACCTGGTACGCGACGGCGTCGAGCTCGTTGCGGGCGTCGACGGCCTCGCGGAGTTCCCGGTCCTGGCCCTGGTTGCGCTCGGCCTCCTGGACCATGCGTTCGACCTCGCTGCGGTCCAGGTTGGAGCTCTCGCTGATGGTGATGCCCTGTTCCTTGCCGGTGTCCCGGTCGCGGGCCCTGACGTTGAGGATGCCGTTGGCGTCGATGTCGAAGGTGACCTCGATCTGCGGTTCGCCCCGCGGCGCCGGCCGGATGTCGGTGAGCTGGAACCGGCCCAGCACCCGGTTGTCGGCGGCCAGCTCGCGCTCGCCCTGGAGGACGACGATGTCGACGGCGGGCTGGTTGTCCTCGGCGGTGGAGAAGGTCTCGCTGCGGCGCACGGGGATGGTGGTGTTCCGCTCGATGATCTTCGTCATCACTCCGCCGCGTGTCTCGACGCCCAGCGACAGGGGCGTGACGTCGAGCAGCAGGACGTCCTTGACCTCGCCCTTGAGTACCCCGGCCTGGATCGCGGCGCCCAGGGCCACGACCTCATCGGGGTTGACGCTCATGTTGGGTTCCTTGCCGCCGGTCAGCCGGCGCACGAGGGCCTGGACGGCGGGAATGCGGGTGGAACCGCCGACGAGGATGACCTCGTCGATGTCGCTCTCGCCGACCTTGGCGTCGGCCATGGCCTGCTGGACCGGTCCCAGGCAGCGCTCCACCAGGTCGCCGGTGATCTGCTCGAACGTGGACCGCATGATCGAGTCGGTGAGGTGCTTGGGGCCCGAGGCGTCTGCGGTGATGAACGGCAGGCTGACCTGCGTCTGCGTCACCGAACTCAGCTCGGTCTTGGCCTTCTCCGCCGCCTCGAACAGTCGTTGCAGCGCCTGCGGGTCCTTGCGCAGGTCGATGCCGTTCTCCTTCTGGAAGTCGTCCGCGAGGTAATCCACCAGACGCCGGTCGAAGTCGTCGCCGCCCAGGTGGCTGTCGCCGGCGGTGGAGCGCACTTCCACCACGCCGTCGCCGACGTCGAGGATGCTCACGTCGAAGGTGCCGCCGCCCAGGTCGAAGACGAGGACGGTCTCGTGCTGCTTCTTGTCCATGCCGTACGCGAGGGCGGCCGCCGTCGGCTCGTTGATGATCCGCAGCACTTCCAGTCCCGCGATCCGTCCGGCGTCCTTGGTGGCGGTGCGCTGAGCGTCGTTGAAGTAGGCGGGCACCGTGATGACCGCCTCCGTGACCCGTTCCCCCAGCTGCTTGGAGGCGTCGTCGGCGAGTTTGCGCAACACCTGCGCGCTGATCTCCTCGGGCGCGTACAGCTTGTCGCGCACCTTGAAGCGGGCCGCCCCGCCGTCGCCCTCGACGACGTCGTACGCCACCGCCCTGGCCTCTTCGGAGATCTCGTCGAAGTGCCGGCCGATGAACCGCTTGGACGAGTAGATGGTGCCCTTGGGGTTGAGGATCGCCTGGCGCCGGGCCAGCTGGCCCACCAGGCGCTCGCCGGTGTCGGTGAAGGCCACCACGGACGGTGTCGTGCGGTTGCCCTCGCTGTTGGGCACGACGGACGGCTCGCCGCCCTCCCACACGGCGATCACCGAGTTGGTGGTGCCCAGGTCGATGCCCACTGCCTTGGCCATGAGGAACTCCTCCCGGTGCGGCGGCCCGCGCCGACTCTCCGGATCACGTTCGTTCAGGTACGGGTGGGACCACCGTCGGTGGTCTGCAGCCCTCCGATCAGCCGTACGGCCTCGTCGGCGACCGCTTCGTCCACGACGACCTCGTACCGGCTCGGCTGCATCGAGCGGAGCGAGGCGAAATCCCGGCGCCCGCCCTGCAGGGCGTGCAGCAGCACGCCGAACAGCGCACCGACGATCGCTCCGAAGATCAGCCCGTAAACGGCGAGGAGCAGGGCGGAGACGACGGGGTCGAGCCAGTTCACAAGGCCGAAGAGCCAGCCGATCAGGACACCGGGGAGCGCACCGCTCGCCGCTCCGTGAAGGGCAGCCCTGCCATAGTCCATCCGGCCGATCACCTGCTCGACGAGGCGCACGTCCTGGCCGATGATCGCCACCCTCTCCACGGGAAACCCATGGTCAGAGAGGTGGTCAACGGTGCGTTCGGCTTCCCAGTACTCCTTGTACGAGGCAACCGGCCTGCGATGCTGCTCGGTCATCGCCCTGCCCTTTCTGCCGGTGCGCACGGAGGTTGAACACACCCAGGGTGGCGAGCCGAGTGGCTCCACGCCTGCGCCTGGCGAGTCAGAAATGCATGGGTCCGGTCGCCCTACGAGTACGAGAGGAAGAATCTCGGATAACCGGCCCGAGAGCGGGTACCCGGAACAACGCTGTCCTCTATAGGCTTGGGGAGAACGGAGTGATCCCATGGCCGGCAGCCGGGCGCACAACCTGTACGGCCGCTGCTCTGACCGGGAGGGCAGCCTTCCGCGGGGCAGCGCCGGGCGGCACCCCACGGACGGGCGGAGAGAGCCCCGCCCACCCGCTCCCACACCAGCCGACCATGCCCTCCGCGAACTGATGGTGCTCTCCCGCGCCCTGTTCGACACCCCGGACGAAGGCGAGATCCTGCGCCTGGCCATGGACTACATAGCCGCCACAGGGCCATACAGCGCCGAGGCCGGATACCTCAAAGTGGACGGCGACCTGGCCCCCAGCCCGAGGAACGGGCAGATCCATGCCTCGGCTGTGGACCGGAGAGTGCGGGAGCTGGCCGGGCAAGACGGCCCTGTGACCGTACCCGGCAGGGCCTGGGGCCGGGCCCTGGGACTGCGCGGACTTGAGAGACTCCACGGCTACCTCGTGGTGACGTCCCCCTCCCGGCCCACCGAGGCCGAGCGCTCCCTGCTCGCCACGCTCGTCCAGCACACCGCTGCTGCTCTGTCAGTCGCCTTCGCACACCACCGCCAACGCGAGGACGCGCTGAAGCTGCACCGGCTCAGGGGGGAACGCACCGCCCTCCAACGACAGCTGATCTCCGCCGTGGCTGAGCTGGGGTACCAGCGGGCCGTTCACGCGCTCATGGCCGACGTCGTTGCCGCGGGCGGCGGCGAGGAGGCCGTCACCCGCGCACTGTACGGGCTCACTGGACTCCCCGCGCTGGTCGAGGACCGCTTCGGTCGGCTGAGGTCCTGGACCGGTCCTAGCCGCCCCGACCCCTATCCGGAACCGGACCCCGTGCGCCAGGACGAAATGCTGCACGTCGTCGCCCGGGAGGTCGGGCCGGTGCGGCTAAAGGACCGGCTGATCACCCTGGTCCGCCCGCACGGCGAGATCCTGGGCCTGCTGGCCCTGGTCGATGCCCGGGGCGAGGCCGACGAGCACACCGTGCTCGCGCTGGAACATGCCGCCGCCTCGCTCGCCCTGGAGCTGGCGCACCTTCGTAATGTGGCCGAATTGGAGCTGAGGCTGCGCCGCGAGCTGGTCGACGATCTCCTGGCGGGGACGGACGCGGCGAGCGCCTACGCCCGGTCCGAGGCGGTCGGACACGACCTGCACCGCAGCCACTACGTCGTCGTGGTGCAGTGGTCGATTCGGACTGCGGACGATTCCTTCGCGCAGACCGTGGCCCGGGCGGCCTCTGCCCTGGGCATGCGCTCGCTGTTGACCCGACGTTCCGGCCACGTGGTCCTGGTCGCCGAGGGCAGCCCCCACGACCACGCCTTGTACGAGACGCTCGCCCGGGAGACCGGAACACCGGACGGGACGATCGGGGTGAGCGCCCGCTGCGACACCCCGGACGGTATCCCCGGCCGCTACCAGGAAGCACTGCGTGCCCTGGAGGTACGCCGCCGGTCCCGAAGGCGTTACGGCACGACGTTCTTCGACGATCTGGGCCTCTACCGCATCCTGGGGCCTGGAAACGAACACCAGGAGCTGGAGGCGTTCGTTCGGGAATGGCTCGGACAGCTCGTCGACTACGACGGCCGGCACCGTACGGCGCTCGTGGAGACCCTTTCCCGGTACTTCGACTGCGGCGGCAACTACGCCGAGACCGCCGAATCCCTCGCGATCCACCGCAGCACGCTGCGCTACCGGCTCCAGCGCATCCGCGAGATCAGCGGCCATGACCTCACGAGCGTGGAGGACCGCCTCAACCTGCAGGTCGCGACCCGGGTATTGAAGATCATGCTGGGCGGACCCGGTTGAGGCGCCCACGCACCGCGGGGCCGGCTCCGCTGTCCCCATCACGGTGGGGAGCAGGCTGCGCTCCGCCGAAATGGCTCGTCAGGCATCACGCAGGCCGCCGGCAGCGGTTCGAAGGCGATGGCCTGCCGCACACACCGCAAGTGTCCTGCTCCGAGCGGTTCCTCCGCGCCGTGGAACTCGAACCTTGGACTGTGTCATGTCGTGAGGCGGAGGAGGCGCTTGTAGCAGTACAGGGCGGCGGCGAGGCCGAGAAAGACCAAGGTAATTGGGGGGATTGCGATCGCAGCGGGGGTTGAGCATGCGAAGCCGGTTCCGTCGGTCGCCATTGAGCCGGGCCGGGCGGATGCATCAGGAGAGCACGGGCGATCGCATGGCTGGCCGAGCTGTTCTGCCGCCCCATGTCGTGCGAGTCGTTCACCCAGATCTGTCGCCGGGGCAGCGTGCACGGTGAGAGCACTCACGGCTTCCCGCTGCGAAAGCGCGATCGGTGAGGCGGGGCCGAGCCCCAACTCCCTCCGCATCTGCACTGCCAGGCGGTTGGCTTCAGCCTTGAAGCCATGACGAGGCGAGGCGCCGCCGCGCGCCCTCTGCCTCTGGCACCCGCTCGACCCTGAAGAGCGGCGCTGGACCAGCCCTAAGGGCCTTCTGGACCTCATCGAGATGGCATGGCTCCAGATCGAGGCCACAACCGTCGCGGGCCCCTACGCGACCCTCGTGGCCACGGCAAGAGCGTCAGCCGGTGCGCAGATGAGCCTCGCCTGGCAGCAACCACCGACAGCGGCATGAACCTCGGAATCCCGTACCCCCGGGACCGATCGAACGCGGCCCGAGCCACATGTATCGAGGTGATGCGCCGGCACCTCTGAAAACACCCGTGATCTTGGTGCCGGCTATCCCTCTTTTGTACCAACGAAAAATCCTCGTCGCCCGGCGCTAGCGCCGCACGCGCGGCATGCCCAGGCCGATCCAGGAGATGATCTCGCGCTGGATCTCGTTGTTGCCGCCGCCGAAGGTGAAGATGACGGCGGAGCGGTAGCCCCGCTCCAGCTCGCCGTGGAGCACCGCTCCCGCCGAGCCCTCCTTCAGGGCGCCGGCGGATCCGACGACCTCCATGAGCCAGGCGTAGGCGTCGCGGCGTGCCTCGGAGCCGTAGACCTTGACGGCGGAGGCGTCCTGCGGGGTGAGGGTGGACTCCTGGACGGCGTTGACCATCTGCCAGTTGAGGAGCTTCATCGCGTCGAGCTTGGTGTGGGTCTGCGCGAGGCGCTTCCTGACCCATCCGAGGTCGATGACCCTGCGCCCGTCGGTGAGTTTGGTGTCGGCGGCCCAGCGCTGGACGTCGCGCAGGGCGCGGATGGCCATGGTGCCGTGGGCGGCGAGGGTGACGCGCTCGTGGTTGAGCTGGTTGGTGATGAGGCGCCAGCCCTTGTTCTCCTCGCCGACCCGACGGGAGGCCGGGACGCGGATGTTCTCGTAGTAGCTCGCCGTGGTGTCGTGCGAGGCGAGGGTGTTGATCAGGGTGCAGGAGTAGCCGGGGTCGCCGGTCGGGACGAGGAGCATGGTGATGCCCTTGTGGGGCGGGGCGTCCGGGTCGGTGCGGACGGCGAGCCACACCCAGTCGGCGGTGTCGCCGTTGGTGGTCCAGATCTTCTGTCCGTTCACCGTGTAATGGCCGGTGGTCTCGTCGCCCTCCCTGACCGCGCGGGTCTTCAGCGCCGCGAGGTCGGTGCCGGCGTCGGGCTCGCTGTAGCCGATGGCGAAGTCGATCTCGCCGGCGAGGATCCTGGGGAGGAAGTACGCCTTCTGCTCGTCGGTGCCGAACTGCATGATCGTGGGGCCGACGGTGTTGAGCGCCATGAGGGGCAACGGAACGCCCGCCTGGGCGGCCTCGTCGAAGAAGATGAACTGCTCCATGGGGCTGAGCCCGCGCCCGCCGTACTGCTCCGGCCAGCCGACGCCGAGCCAGCCGTCGGTTCCGAGGCGGCGGATGGTCTCGCGGTAGAAGCGCTTCTGGGCCGCGGGATCGGCATAGCGGGCGTAGACGTTGTCCGGGACGAGCTCGGCGAAGTAGGCGCGCAGTTCGGCGCGCAACTGCTGCTGTTCAGGCGTGTATTCGAGGTGCACGGCCCCTCCAGGCGTCTCGCGCTCGCTGGCCCGCGACTGCGGCCGCGCCAGAGTAGAACGTGTTCCAAGAATCTGGAAGAGGGCTTCTCCGCGGAAGAGTCACGGCCGGGGCGGGGCCTCGCCCGGGGATCCACCGTTGCCCTTCGCCGTGCCGAGCGCCGGAGCGGGGAGTACGGGGAGCAGGTCCGGGCGTTTGGCCGTGCGGCCGTCGCCGGACGAGCGGCCGCGCAGGCGTCGTCCGAGCCAGGGCCCGAGGAAGGAGGCGGCCCAGCGCAGTTCGCCGGGCGTTGCGCGCCATCCGGCGGCGGTTGCCGACGGCTCCGGCAGCGGGTGCGTCCAGGAGTCGTCGCTGCCGGGCAGCCCGAGGGCGTGGGCCAGGGCGGCTGCGATGCGGTCGTGCCCGAGCGGACTGGCGTGGAGCCGGTCCGGGCTCCACAGGCGGGGGTCGGTGACCACGGGGTGGCGGGAGGTCTCGGCGAGGACGACGTCATGCCGCCGCGCCGCCTGCCGGATCCGGTCGTTCAGTGCGACGACCCGTGAGCCGAGAGGCCGGGCCAGCGGGGTGATGCGAGTGACGTCCGGGAAGGTGAGGCTCACGACGACGGCTCCCTGGGCGGTGAGCGCCGCGAACATCGCCTCCAGGTGACCGGCGACCTCGTCCGCGTCGAAGCGGGGCCGCAGCAGGTCGTTGACCCCGGCGACGACGGTGGCCAGGTCCGGGTTCAGGGCGAGCGCGGGTGCGAGCTGTTCCTCGCGGACCTGTCCGGCGAGGCGGCCGCGCACGCCGAGGTTGGCGTACCGGATGCCGGGGTGATGCGGCGCGAGGCGTTCGGCGAGCCGGTCGGCGAACCCCCGCAGACCCACGGTGTCGTCGCCGTCGCCGAGCCCCTCGGTCTGGCTGTCGCCCAGGGCGACGAAGCGCGTGTACTCATCTCTGGGCACGGGCCGCCCGCCTTTCCGTCAGGATCGCGACGGCCCGCGCGCACCAGTCGCGGTTGCCCCGCTCGAACTCCAGACCGCGCAGACAGGTCAGATAGGGACCGATCCGGTCGCCGTGGCGCAGGAAGGCCTCCTCGTCCAGGTCCCCGCGCATCTTCCGCAGCAGCACCTCGAACAGCTCGACCTTCGCCGCGGCGAAGGAGGCCCGTTCCGTGAGCTGCGCGATCAGTGCCTCGGTGTCGACATGATCGGCGGCCTGGACCTTGACGAGCAGATCCTCACGAATGAAGGAGGGCTTGGTGGTCTCCGCGGCGAACCGTTCCAGCTCGGCAAGTCCGGCGTCGGTGACCTGGAACAGGCGCTTGTTGGGACGGGTGTCCTGAACCACCTCGCGGCCGGCGACGAGCCCTTCCTTCTCCAGCCTGGCCAGCTCGGCGTAGAGCTGCTGGGGCAGCGCGTGCCAGAAGTTCGCCACACCCATGTCGAAGGCCTTGGCCAGCTGATAGCCGCTCAACTCCTCGTCGAGCAGCGCCGCCAGTACGGCGTGCCGCAGCGCCATGGAACCGCCCCTTCCCCTTGCCGCTCCACTTACGGAGTTCCCCTGTTCATGAACCCGCGCCCATGATAGTCATGAAACTGACTACTCAGAAATATGACTATGAGGAGAATCCATGACCGCCGTGGACCGCTTCCGTGCCGCCGTGGACAGCCGCGACCTCGCCGCTCTCGGTGACCTGCTCACCGACGACATCCGGCTCTACAGCCCCGTGAAGTTCACGCCGTTCGAAGGAAAGCCCCTGGTGATGGGGCTCTTCGGAGTCCTCCTGCGGACCTTCGAGGACTTCCGGTACATCGGGGAGTTCGACGGCGACGCCCAGACGGGCGCCGACGGCACCGAGGCGCCGGCGGGCGTCCTGCTCTTCCGGGCCACCGTGAACGGCAAGCAGATACACGGCATCGACCTGCTGCACCTCGACCCCGACGATCGGATCAAGGAGATCACCGTGATGGTCCGCCCTCACTCCGCGGTACAGGCGCTGGGCGAGGCGGTCCTGACCGGCCTGGTCGCCGACGGCCTCGTCCCCGCGCCGGCCCCCCACTAGCACTGTCACCGCATGTGGGGGTCGTGGCCTCGGCGTCGGTAGTGGCAGCGGCCGGCTCGGGCTTTGCCGGGTCGCCGGAAACGTAACCCGCGCAGATGGTGACCCTCAAGCGGATGCGTGGGCGAGGAAGGTGCCGATCCGGCAGTTCTCCGTGCGGCCGGCGGCGCCGGTGTTCGTGCCGGCTGACGCGGATCAGCCGTCGGAGACGCTGCCGCGGATCACCACCTCGCGCGACCGTGGACCTGATCCGGACCGGGTCCCGGTCACGACGCCACGCCCAGATAGGCTTCGGCAACCCGTGGGTCCCGCGCCAGGTCGGCCGCCCCGCCCTCCAGTACGGTCCTGCCGTTCTCGATCACATATCCCCGGTGAGCGATTCTCAGCGCAGCGGCGGCGTTCTGTTCGACGAGGAGCACAGCCGTGCCGCTGAGATTGATGTCGCTGATCACCTGCATCACCGCGGCGACCATGAGGGGCGCCAAGCCCATGGAGGGCTCGTCCAGCATCAGCAGGCGAGGGCGGGCGACCAGGGAGCGGCCTATGGCGAGCATCTGCTGCTCGCCGCCGGACAGCGTCCCGCCCTGCTGGTCGCGACGCTCGGCCAGCCGGGGCAGCAGCTCGTAGACCTCGTCCACCCTGCGTGCGAGATCGGCGCGGTTGCGCACCAGATACCCGCCGATCAGCAGGTTCTCGTGCACGGTCAGGGTGCTGAAGATGCGCCGTCCCTCCGGAACGTGCACCACTCCCCGGTCGACGATCGCAGGGGGAGCCGTCCTGGTGATGTCCTCACCGGCGTGCACGATGCGGCCGGCGGCGGGCCTCACCAGTGCGGACACGGCCGACAGGGTGGTGGTCTTTCCTGCGCCGTTGTTGCCGAGCAGGGCGACGATCTCTCCTTCGCCCACCGTCAGGTCGAGGCCTCGCAGTGCACGCACTCCCCCGTACTTGACGTGGAGGCCGTGGATCTCAAGCATGGTCCGCCCCTTTCTCTGAGAGTCCGGTGCGAGCGTCCCGGACTTCGTCGTCGGTGTCCCGGCCGAGATAGGCCTCGATGACCGCGGGGTTGTGCCGTACGTCGGCCGGAGCGCCGTCCGCGATCTCCCGGCCGAAGTTCAGTACGACGATCCGCTCGGACACCTCCATGACCAGGCCCATGTCGTGTTCGATGAGCGCGATCGCTGTGCCCAGTTGCTGTATCCGGCGGATCAGGTCGCGGAGTTCGTCCTTCTCTCCGTGGTTGAGCCCGGCGGCCGGCTCGTCGAGCAGCAACAGCTTCGGCCGCCGGGCCAGCGCCCGGGCGATCTCCACCCGTCGCTGTTCGCCGTAAGGCAGGTGGCGTACGAGGCCCGTCCGGTCACCGCGGAGCTCGACGAAGTCCAGCCACTTGTGGGCCTCGTCGGTGCTCTCGCCCTCGCTCCTCCGGTAGCGAGGCGTGTGCAGCAGCGCGTCGAGGAAGCTCTGCTTCGACCACAGGTGGGTGCCGGCCCGCACGTTGTCCAGCACGGACAACTCGCCGAACAGCCGCAGGTTCTGGAACGTCCGGGCCAGCCCGCGAGCGGCTATCGCCGAGGGACGCAGACCGGTCACCTCCTGACCCGCGAGCCGGACGGTGCCCCCACTGGGCCGGTAGAACCCGCTGACGCAGTTGAACGCCGATGTCTTTCCGGCTCCGTTGGGGCCGATGACGGAGACGATCTCGCCCTCGCCGACCGAGAAGCTGAGGCCGTCGACGGCGCGGACCCCGCCGAAGGCCAGTTGGAGTGCCTGTACTTCGAGCATCACCCTTCCTCCTTCGCCGCGGCGTCGCGGAGACCAGCCGTACTCGCCGGCGCCGGCGTTGCCGGTTCACGTGAGCGGTGCGGCCACAGGCCCTGTGGGCGGATCAGCATCACGGCGATGAGCAGCACTCCGAACACGAAGAAGCGGTAGTCGGCCAAGTCCCGCAGCAGCTCCGGCAGCAGGCTGATGAAGACGGCACCGATGACGACGCCGCGGGTCGAGCCCATGCCGCCCAGAACGACCGCCATCAGGACGAGGGCTGACTGGAGGAAGCTGAAGCTTGCAGGGGAGACCGCCGACAGCTGGGCAGCGAACAACACTCCCGAGAGTCCACCCCACACCGCGCCAGCGATGTAGGCGGCCAGCTTGGCCCGGTAGGTGTTGATCCCACTCGCCTCGGCCGCGTCCTCGTCCTCACGAATGAACCGCCACGCGCGGCCGATGCGGGAGCGGCCGAGCCGCGCGGCGAACAGTACCGCGGCGGAAACGATCACTACGGTGGCGTAGTAGAAGGCGACCGGCCCTGAGAGGCTGTCGCCGAAGAGGCCCGGGATGCCGTAGATGCCCGAAGGACCGCCGGTGACGTGCAGGTTGTTGGCGACGATCCGGATGATCTCGCCGAAGCCGAGGGTCACGATGGCCAGGTAGTCGCTGCGCAACCGCAGGGTCGGGCCTCCGATCACCACCCCTGCCAGCACGGTCACCACGATGACGACCGGCACGGTGGCCACGAGCGGGGTTCCCAGCTGTGTGGCGAGGATGCCGCTCGTGTACGCGCCCACGGCGAGGAAGGCCGCGAAGCCGAGGTCGAGCAGCCCGCAGTAGCCGACGACTATGTTCAGACCGACGGCGAGCATCACGAAGACGGCGGCGCTGGTCATCACGTTGAGCGCGTAGGGCGTGGCGGTGGCGAACGGAGCGAGGACGGCGATCGCCAGCCCGCCCCAGCCGGCCCTTCTGCTCTCCAGCAGTCGGGTGACGAACGAGGGGCCCCTGCCCCGGACGGGCTTGACCGGTGGGTCCTGAACGACTGCCATCACACTCGCTCCGTCACACGATCGCCGAGCAGGCCGGTCGGCCGCACGGTCAGGAAGAGGATGAGGAATCCGAAGGCGAACACGTCCCGCCATTGGCCGCCGAACCAGTCGGTGCTGAAGGACTCCAGGAGACCGAGGGCCAAGGCGCCCAGCATGGTGCCCTTCATGTTGCCGATTCCGCCGATCACGGCGGCGGTGAATGCCTTGAGCCCGATGATGAAGCCCATCAGAAAGTCGATCTTCCCGTAGTAGGCGCCGGACATGACACCCGCGGCGCCTGCCAGGGCCGACCCGATGAAGAAGGTGCGGGAGATGACCGCGTCGACGTCCACCCCCATCATCAGGCACGCTTTGGGATCGAGTGCGATGGCGCGCATCGCCCGGCCCTGCCGGCTGTGCATGACCAAGGCGTTGAGGGCGACCATCAGCCCGGCGGCGACGGTCATGAAGACGATCTGCTGCACGGTGACCTCGGCGCCGAGCAGTGACACCCTCGTGCCCTCCAGGCGCACCGGATAGACCTGCGGGTTGGGGCCGGCGACGATGCGGACGCCGTACTCCAGCGCGAAGGACGCGCCGACCGCGGTGATCAGGAGGGAAAGTCGTGGCGCTCCGCGAAGCGGCCGGTACGCCACCCGCTCCAGCATGACGCCGCTGAGGCCCGTCGTCAGCATCGCCAGGGCGAGCACGACCAACAGGGTGATGAGCGAGCCGCCCGGGACGGCTGCGGCCAGTGCGCCGACCATCGCGTACCCGGTGAACGCTCCGAGCATGTAGAGGTCGCCATGGGCGAAGTTGAGCAGCTTGATGATCCCGTACACCATGCTGTAGCCGAGGGCGACCAGTGCGTAGAACGAGCCGACGAACAGTCCGTTCCAGATGAGCTGTGCCATGAGAGCTCCGGGCTACTTGAGCGAGTCCCGCAGGACGAAATCGCCGTCCTTGACGGAGAGGATCACGAAGCCACCGTTGCTCAGGGTGTGTTCGGGGGTGAACTTCAGGGGGCCCGAGAAGATGTCGAAGCCGTTCAGGCCTTCGAGCGCCGTAGTGATCTTGTCCCCGTCGGTGCTGCCGGCCTTCTTGACGGCCTCGGCGGCGACTCGCACGGCGTCGTAGGACTGGGTGGAGTACGGGCCCGGCGCGGAGCCGAACTTCTTCTTGTAGGAGGCGATCCAGCCTTCGGCGCCCGGGGTGGTCTGCGGTGTCTGTGTCATGGTGGCGTAGACGCCCTGGCTGTCGGCGGCACCCGCGATCTTGACGAGCTTGGGGTCGACCGATCCGTCCGCGACGAGGAACTTCCCCTTGTAGCCGGCCTGGCGGAACTGACGGATGAGCAGACCGCCCTCTTGGTAGTAGCCGGTCCAGTAGATGTAGTCGGGGTTCGACTTCAGCACGCTGGTGACGTTCGGGCTGTAGTCGCTCTCGCCGGGGTTGACCGTCTGCTCGGTGGCCTTTGCCGGTGCGCCCGCCGTGCCCAGGCGGGCGGCCGTGAGGTCGGCGATGTCCTTGGAGTAGCTGGTGTTGTCGTCGATGACGGCGACCCTCTTGGCCCCGTCCTTGGTCAGCCAGTCGACGGCGGCGGCGGCCTGCTGGCTGCCGGTCCCGTTGATGAGGAAGACGTGCTTCAGGCGCTGGGCGACGAGCTCGTTGGAGTTGGCCGCCGGGATGATCATGGGGATCTTCCGCTTGTCGAAGATCGGCAGCGCGGGCAGCGTCGCTCCGGAACAGTAGCCGCCGACCGAGACCGTCGCTCCGGCCGCGACGAGCTTGTTGGCTGCCGCAACCGCTGTCTTGGGATCGCAGGCGTCGTCCTCCACCTGCAGACGCAGCTTCCGGCCGAGCACGCCGCCCGCGGCGTTGATCTCGTCGACGGCGAGCTGCGCGCCGTTCTTCATATAGGGACCGATGTCCGCGCTGTTCCCCGACAGGGGGACGTGCATGCCCAGGACGAGTGGGCCTTCGTGTCCGCCTGTCGCTCCACCTCCGAGCAGTCCGTTGCAGGCGGTGGTGGACAGGGCGACCGTCGTGAGGACCACGGCCAGTGCCGGGAGGCGGGATCTACGGAAAGCGGAGGACCGAGCGGTGACGTGTCTGTTCACGGTTGCTCCTGTGGGAGTCATTGCCGGGGAGAGGCGGCGCCGGGGATGCGGGGGCAGGCCGGCCGAAAGCCAGGCGGCGAGCACTTGTCTCATGTGATGTGTGATATTGCACTGTGCTGTACCCGGTTGGTCAATAGGCGAGATGCGAACGTGATCCGTCGCGCCGAGCGCAGCCCTGGGTGGCCGGCGTACCGACCACGGCGCCGACTGCGCCCGCGAAGCCCCACCCGGCCGGCGGGATGCCCGCCCACCCCACGCTTTGCCCTCTCCCCCGTACCTACGCTTCGACCCCTCGGACAGGGGATCCTCCGCATTGATTCCCGGTGATCACAGGTGTGAGCTGGGTGCGGGGCCCGACGACGTCATGGGCGCGGCTCCCCGCCGCCGTCGCCGTCGCCGTCACACTCCTGCCATGAAGCGGAGTTGACGACGGCGGCGGCTCGCCCATGCCCGGGTCCATCGGCCACCGATCCGAGTGGCGATTGGCACCGGCTGACTGCTCGCCACATGAAAGACCCCGGCGGTGGCTTCACAGACCGGCCACCGCATGGGCCCGTCCGCAGCGGCACGGCGCCGGCCTACGGCAGTTCAGGTGTCTGCGTGTCTGCGAAAAGGCCGCCAAGCGGGCCTGGGACCACGTGCTTTGGGAGCGCCGACCACACGGACCCTCGTATCGGCCCATGGAAATCCCGGAGGTGTATTGCCGTGACCTGGGCCCGGTAGTACGGTGCGTCCACTCAACCACGGGCCTGGACATCTCCGGGACGATCCCTTGAGTCGATTCACCCCTACCCTTCGTCCCCGCTGTCCGCCGGGCAGCCTCACGACGAGGACCGCAGCGGTACACGTGCGCCACTCATCACACGCGCGGACGCCACCCGCAGCAACAACCGTCTCGTGAACCGGAGGGCGGCTGCGGCCGGCCTTCCCTTGAGTCGAACGCCGAGCTCAACTTGGTTTCCCCGCCTGCCGTCTCAGCGGCGACGCTCCACGACAGGCCGGGTCCTGTCCGCCCCCGTCCTCTGGCGACCGTGCCCAGCGCAGGACCGCGCGCGGCCCCCGGAGCGCGTGGGGCCCGGACGGAACATCCCGATCCCATATCTCCCCGGAGGGGTCCTCCATGCGCATCCCAAGCATGCCCGTCGGCAGCGGACGAAGGTCGCGCCCGCTGCCTGCACTGCCCCTGGTGGTCCTGGCCACCCTGCTCGCGATACTCACGCTGCTCGTCGTCCCCGCCGACCGCGCCGTTGCGTACAACGGGAGCGCCTCGTCCTGCGCACTGCAAGGGACCATCGCGGGGCGGCACGTGGGGCAGCAGACCGACTACACCCAGTACCAGCAGCCCGGGCAGCAAATCGACGTGGGTGTGGTCTACGTCGACTTCCCCGATGCCGCCGGAGCAGGAAATGTCGCCGACTACTACAACACCCTGTCCCCAGCGGCCAACTGGATGTGGAACGCCTCCTACGGCCGCACCTGGCTGAGCATGCAGGCGCCGCTGAACCAGTGGGTACGGATGCCGTTGAACTCCAACAGCTACGGCTTCCCGAACAGCCCGACCTACGCGCAGCACAGCCAGTACGTGAGGGACGCACTCCAGGCAGCCGCCAATGCCGGCGCCAACCTGGCTGCGTACGACATGTTCTACGTCATCCCGACCAGCAACTCGTGGATCAATCGCTCCACCGCCTGGGACTGGTGGCCCAGCAACCCCGCCAACGTCCGTATCAACGGCACCACGATCAAGTGGGCCGTCACCTTCGGTACGGACATGTGGACCTGGAACACCCGCTACCTGGTCGCAGCCCACGAGACCTCCCACACCTTCGGTTGGCCCGACCTCTACGCCTCCAGCGGTACCCAGCACCGATTCGTGGGCGGCTGGGACGTCATGGGCGACATCAACGGCCGGGGGCCGCAGTTCTTCGGCTGGATGGGCTGGAAGAACGGCTGGATCACGGACGGCCAGGTCACCTGCGTCCACCAGTCGAACACCCAGAACACCGTCGCGCTGACCGCGGTGGAGTACACCGGGGGCAGCAAGCTCCTGGTCGTCCGCACCAGCGCCACCACCGCCATCGTCGCCGAGTCCAGACGGGCCGCCCACAACGACCCCAACCCCTGCGCCACGGGCGTGGTCATCTACAAGGTCAACACCTCCGTAGCGTCCGGCAACGGCCCCGTTCAGGTGGTGACCAACCCCAACGCCGCCGCACCCCCGGCGGGCTGCACCGCCATGGACATGACCTGGACAGCGGGTCAGAGCTACTACGACGCCGCCAGCAACGTGACGTTCAACATCCAGTCCGCGGGTGCCTACGGTGACACGGTGAACGCCGTCAAGTGGTGACCGCACGGTTAGGGAACCTCCTGATCACCCAGGGTGGTGTGGTGGTGCGGCTCGCACCACGGCACCACCCCGCGGTGCCGTGGCTCCGACGGGCCGGAAAGCCGGCCCTTTCCCGCAGGGCCGTCCGGTCATACCCATGCTTCGGCCACCGGGATGGGGGCCGGTACGCATTGATACCGCGGTGATCGACCGTGTGTGCTGAAGGCAGAGCCGGGCTTACGCAGACCGTTCTCCGGCATCCCTGGAGATGGAGGCAGAAATGCACCTTTGCGATCTTCGAAGCGGGCGGACCACGGTGGCGGGCTACCTTCGCTGCTACCCCCGCGACATGTGGGAGATGGCGGTCCACCGCCAGGCGCTGATGCAGCACGCCGCGCGCTCCGGCCTGCCGGAGCCGCTCATCTACGTGGACAACGGCAGTCGGTCGCGCGGACCGCTGCCGCAGCAGACGCGGCTGCTCGATCTGATCTCATACGGTTACTACCAGGTCCTGATCATTCCCGGACCGTTCGTCCTTTCCCTTGACGACGCGGCCGCCCGGGAGACGATCCGCTGGATCAGGACACATCGGTGCGAGGTGCTGGAGCTGCCGGCCGACCCCCTCGGGGAGGCCGAGGGCGAAGACCATCCCGCGGCCGAACCGGTCCTGCCCCTCCCCCGCGACGGCGACCATGCCGTCGAAGCGGGCGTGCCACGGCTGGTGGGATGACGCTGCTCGGACCTGTCACGGGCGACGCCCTGGTACGGGATGTAGGGGTTTGCCCAGGTGCGAGAGGTGGCGATACCGTGGCTGCGACCGGGGACTGGGTACCGCCGATGAGTCCGTCGCGGTGCCGCGAGTCCGCGAGGTAGGCGGTCTTCCATGGCGCTACGTTCCGATCACCCGGAGACGAACTCCGGCGGAGAGTTGCCCTTCGTTGGTCGCCGACGGGAGCTGGAGCTCCTGCTCGACGCCGTGCGCCGTCCCCCTGCGGTCGTCATGATCGAGGGAGAGGCCGGCATGGGCAAGTCCCGTCTGGTCCACGAAGCCGCCGCCGCACTGTCCGCCGAGGGTGGGCGGGTACTGACGGGGCTCTGTCACCCGCTGCGTGAACCCTTCCCCTTCGGACCCGTGGTGGATGCCCTGCGCCGCGTCGGCCCATGGCTCCCGCCCGCCGGCAAGATCCCTCCGACCGCGGGCGCCCTGGTTCCGCTGCTGCCGGACCTGGCGGACCGGCTGCCGCCCCCGCTCCCACGCCCTCCCGACCTCAGTGGCGAGAAGCACCAACTCGTCCAGGCAGCGCGCACGGTACTCGGAGCGTTGGGCCCGGTGGTGCTGGTCATCGAGGACGTGCACTGGATCGACCAGGCGACCCGGGAGCTGCTCCTGCTCCTCGCCCGCGACCTGCCCGAGCAGCTCGCTCTCGTCGTCACCTACCGCGGCGAGGACCTGCCCGACCCCATGCCCGTGCTGGGTGTCGCCTATCGCCGTCCGCCCGGCACCGGCGGTGCCGAGATCCACCTGTCCCCGCTGTCCGAGTCCGAAGTCCGGCAGTTGGCCGCCGCTGCCCTCGGCCCGCAGGCCGCCGCCGCAGTGGGCAGGGTGCTGTACGAACGCAGCGCGGGCATGCCGCTGGTCGCCGAGGAGGACCTGATCACCCTCGCCGGGCACGGCCGCTACGCCGACTTCGCCACCGCCGGCGACTACGTCACCGAACTCCAGCACGCCGAGGTGCCCAGGGAACTCCGGGAAGCGGTCACCGAGCGCCTGACGGGGCTGTCACCGCCCGGAGTGGCGGTCTTGGAGGCGGCGGCCGTGGTCGCGGTTCCCGCGACGGAGGCCATTCTCTCCCAGGTCAGCGGACTCGACACCGAGCAGGGTGTCCGAGGTCTTACCGAGGCGTTGGGATCGCGCGTACTGCACGAGGCGGGCTCCACCCGCTACGTGTTCCGGCATGTCCTCGCCCAGCAGGTCGTCTACCAGCACATCCCTGGTCCCCGGCGGAACAGACTGCACCTGCGGGCGATCCAGGCCCTGCGGGCACTGTCGCCGCCTCCGCTGGTTCAGATCGCGCACCACACCCTGTCACTCGGCGACCGCGAGGGCTGGCTCCAACAGGCGGAGGCAGCCGCCGACCAGGCCGTCACTCTGGGTGACGAAGGTACTGCGGCAACCCTGCTGCAACAGATCCTCACCGAGGAGCGGGTCGACTCCGGCCTGCGGGGCCGGGCCGCTCTCGCCCTGGCCCGCATAGCCGTCAACGCGGTGGACTACACCGAGAGCGCCGCAGTCCTGCGCCGCATCCTCGCCGATCCGCAGCTGCCGGCCTCGGTGCGCGGCGAGGTCCGACTCAGCCTCGGGATCCTCATGGTCCATCACGCCGGCGACCGTGCCGGTTTCCGGGAACTGGAGAAGGCCGTCGACGAGTTGGCCGGCAATCCGGAAGCCGCCTGCCGCGCCATGGCCCTGCTGGCCACCAACGAGCAGGACGGAGCCTCCGAGCAGGCCGCTACGTGGATGGAGCGTGCGCACGACGCGCTGCGGGGCAGCTCCGACGCGGCCGCCCGGGCGGCGCTCGACGTCACCCGGTTCACCCTCATGGCCAGGAACGGCAGCCCTGCCGTGTGGGGGCCCGTGGAAGAACTGCCGCGCCACTCGGACGATCCGGCAATGCTGCGACAGACCACGCGGGCCCTCTTCAACGTCGGCGAAATCGCCATCGAGCTCGGGCACACCGAGAAGGCCGCCGCTCTGCTGGAGGAGAGCCGGAAACTCGCCCGGAACGTCGGGTACCCGCGGGCGGAGTGCTACAGCCGCACCGCCCAACTGCGCCTGGAGGGGCTCGCCGGGCACTGGGCCGGTCTCGATGAGCGGTTCTCGACCCTCGGCGCGGAGTTCCCCTACATCGCGATGGTCACGGCGGAACAGGCCCTGACCTGCGGCCTGCTGGCGGCCGCTGCCGGGCAACGCGCCCGCGCGCTGGAGCTGTTCAGTGCCGCTGCTGCCTACGGAGACAGGGAGTGCCAGGTCACCTCGGCGGTCCGCGCGGCTGCCGGGATCGCCTCGATCCGGCTCGCCGAAGGAGAACCGGAGGCGGCCTGGTCAACCGCTGCGCCCGCTGTGGATGCCATGCGCCGAGCCTGTGCATGGGCCAGGAGCAACGGCCTGATTCCCACCGCGGTCGCGACGGCTCTGGCCTGCGGCCGGCGCCGGGATGCCCAGCGCCTCGCCGACGATGCCGAACGCGGCATGCAGGGCCGGGACGCACCCGCCGCCACCGCTGACATCCACCTCGCCCGCGGCTTCCTGCTGCAGGACACCGATCCCGCCGCAGGTGCCCGGCACTTCGAGTCCGCCCGCCGCCTGTGGGACCGCATGAACCGTCCGTACGATGTCGCTCGCGCCACGGAGCTGCGGGCGCGGGCGCTCGCCCACAGCGACCCGGACGAGTTCGCCGAAGGTCTCTCGACGGCCATGGAGATCTACTGTCGTCTCGACGCCACGCTCGACGCGGCACGATGTCGGCACGCACTGCGGGAACTGGGACTGGCTCGTCCTTCCCTGCCCGGCCGCCGTGGCTACGGGGACCGACTCTCACCGCGCGAGCAGGAAGTCGCCCGCATGCTCGCCGAAGGCGCGACGAACCGGGAGATCGCGGAGGCGTTGTTCCTCTCTCCCCGGACAGTCGAACACCACGTCGCCCGCACACTCAAGAAGCTGGGAGCCACGAGGCAGGGCATCCACGACGTCCTGGCCCGCAAAGGCTCATGACGGGGTATCGCCCAGATCGACGGAGGCCGTGTGGACTCTCGACGGAGTCGCCCGGTCCTGCTCGGCCGGGCCCGCGGGCACCGCCTGGCACGCCGTCAGGTGGTGCGGCGTGAAGGGGCTGTGCCCGCGGGCGGCCGGACCGATCATCGTCATCCGTTGGAGGGTTCGACCCGCAGGACGACGTGGTGGCCGTCGCCGGCTTCGTTCAGGACGGTGATCCTGGTGTTGGTGTCCGGGACGATCACACCGCCGGTGGGGTTGGCCGGGTCGTAGTAGCGGTCACGGTGGTTGTCGTCGAAGACCGGCAAGCCAGGCGCCGTGGGCACCCGTACCTCGACGTCGTTGCGGTGCAGGGTGAAGGCGTCGGTCGGCTGAAGGCCGAAGGGGGCGTCGAAGGCCTGGATCAGGTTCGTCATCGGTGTGCCGTCGGGCCAGCGCAGCGGGGTGGGGTGGGCATCGACGGGCAGGATCTGGCCGTGGCCGGGGTGCAGGCCCACGTTGTTGTCCGGCTGGGAGGTGTCCCACAGCGAGATGAGCAGGCCGTTCTGGAAGGGGTAGTGCTCCACCCACCGGGGCCGGGTGGACCGCCAGCCGAAGTTGTACGGGCCGGTCTGCAGAGTGGCGTCATAGGAGACGTACTGACGGTTTTCAGCGATGTAGTACTGCGGGTACCGGCTGACGAATGCCTCGCCGATGCGGGAGAAGCCGCCCGCGGTCCAGCCGTTGTCGCCGCCCTCGGCGTCGTCGGAGAGCAGGGTGGCGCCGTCGGCGGTGATGGTGATCGCGTCGGCTGCGAAGCCCTTGTTCTGGACGGCTTCGTCGGTGGCGTAGCGGAACCTGACGTCGATCCTCTGGCCGGCGTGGGCGGAGAGGTCGTAGGCCAGGTTCTTGTAGGCGCCGGCGGTGCCGGTCAGGGCGGGCCTGCCGGCGCCGTCGTGGCCGATGGGCGCGCCGTCGGTGGTGCCGGTCAGGGCGGTCCAGGTGGTGCCGCCGTCGGTGGAGACCTCGGTGTAGAGGAAGTCCCAGTCCTGCTCGATGTCCCACCAGCCCTTGAGGGCGAGGGTGGCGGTGGCCTTCCCGGTGAGATCGAGGGAGCGGGTGAGGGTGTTGGTCAGCTTGTCGCCCATGCCCGACCACCACTGTCTGCTGCCCTGGGCGGGGGTGGTGATGGGAGTCGCGATCTGCTTGTCGGGCAGGTCGACGAGCAGGGCCTGCGGGTCTTTGCTGTTGAACTCGGCGTAGCCGAGCTTGTAGGTGCCCTTGGTGGCGGCCTTGGTGGTGGCGTAGTCGAGCCAGCCCAGCTGGAGCTTGTCCCAAGCGTTCAGGTCGCCTGGCAGGTCACCGATGGTGCTCTTGCCTCGGCCGAGCCAGGAGCCCTGTGACATCACGCTCCAGGAACCGGAGGAGGATTCGCCGGTGCCGCTGGTGTCGTAGTGGTCGGGCAGGCCGAGGTCGTGACCGTACTCGTGTGCGTAGATGCCGAGGCCGCCGTTCTCGGGCTGCATGGTGTAGTCGCCGACCCACAGGCCGGTGTCGCCGACGGGGGTGCCGCCGGCCTTGTTGCCCGCCGGCCCGGTGTTCCCGGCGTTCTGGCCATAGACGTAACTGCGATGGGCCCAGATGGCGCTGCTCCCCTGGGTGCCCCCGCCGGCGGACTGGTCCTCACCGGCGTGGACGATCTGAAAGTGGTCGATGTAGCCGTCGGGCTCGTTGAAGTCGCCGTCGCCGTCGTAGTCGTTGCGGTCCCACTGGTCGTAGGAGGCGAGGTCGGCCTTGATCTGCTGGTCGGTACGGCCCTTGGTCTTCTGGTCAGTCACCCAGGCGTGGACGGAGTCGCGGACCAGGTCCTGGGCGTTGTCGCAGATGTGGGCGCCGCAGAAGTCGGAGCCGTAGCGAGCCTCGTTGTAGGGGACCTTCACCCAGTCGACGACTGTGCCGTTCACGGAGTAACGGCCCGAGGACTGCCGCTCGTAGTACTTGGCCACCGACTCCTTGCCGGCGTCGTGCGAGAAGTACAGGTCCTGGAAGTGGTCGCGGTTGTAGTCGGCCTGCCAGGCGGTGGAGTTGTCCATGGTCGGGTCCGGCTTCGCGATCCGGTTGTGCGCCGGCCCGGGCTCGCCGCCGTACTTGACCAGCGGCGGCTTGGGACCGGTGCCGTCCGGGTCGTAGGTGGTCGTGTTGTCGACCGTGTCACCGAACTCGGCGAGGATGACGAGTATCTTGTCGGTCTTCTGGCGGCCAAGCTCGGCGTATTTTCCCTTGCCCAGGCGCACTACCTGGGAGGCGCCGTGCTTCTTGGCGGACGCCTTGCCGGAGAGAACCTGCTCGAGGGCTTCTTTGCGCTGGGCCCGGTTCTTCTTGGTGAAGGGGCCAGGCAGGTCGTGCTGGTCGGGGCCGAGTTCCGCGCCGGGGTCGACCGTGGCTGCCATGGCATCGGAAGCACGCTCGGTGGGGCCGGCGCCGGCCGTGGAAGGTACGGCGACCAGGGCCAATCCGGCCAGCACGGCCGCGGCAGTGAGCAAGGTAGCGGGCGCACTGGTACGTCTCTGATGTCTCAAAGCAAGCCTCCTTGTAGTGTGTGACATTGCACAGGAGGGGGACGGAAAAGAGCAAGACCTGGTGCCGCAACGGTTCTTCGTGTGACTGCTTGGCGGTTGCCGGCGTGGTGGCGGTTTACGGCGCAGGAAGCGGTGCGGGCGGCTGCCCAGGCTGGTCGGTGAGGCCGGCTGAGCTGCGTGGATGGTTCGTGCACGGTTCGCCTGGGTGGAGCCCCGGGAGCCGGCGCCGGCGTACAAGCGGGGGTTGATAACTCCGCTGGAGCGGGAGAACGGCTGGACGCCTGCGGAAAAGCCGGCCACTCACCGCTATGTCGGCTGGACCGCCACACCGCCCTCGCCATGGCCGCCGCCCACGCCTGCTTGACCGTCTTGCGGGCCCGCGAGTCGAACGTCGGGTGGGCCACGGCGGCGAACCGAGAGGGCCTTGGTGCTCAGCCCGCCACGCGAGCGTCCGAGAGCGTGGTCGGCAGGCTCACGGTCGCTCCGGGGCGGCTGGTGCGGTACGTCCACGCGATGGCCTCAAAAGCGCGGCGGTGATCGGCCCACCGCCTGCCGCGGACCGGATCGGCCGACAGCAGCGGCGCAATCCGGTCCCACATCACCTCAGTGGATTCCTTGACCATCCGCGCTGCCCGAGCGTTCCAGAATCCCGGAATGCGCGCCGCGTGGTTCTGTCCCCTGCGGCTCTCACCAGGCCGGCGCACGCAACCCCTGAGGTCGGTTGCGGTACTGGGGCCGGCGCCGGTTCACGGGGCTGCGTGCCGACCCACCGGGACGCGGGCCCGCCCTCAGCCGGGGCCGGCCCGCTCCCGTGCTCCGGGCCCGTCCGGGCCCCGCGCGTCAGGGCAGCAGTTCGTCGAGGGACGCCCGCCCCTTCGCGGCCAGTCGCCGCTCCGCCCACGCGAGACTCGCGGGTGTCACATCCCGCCCCGAGGCCAGCACCAGGTCCTCGGCCGCGATCTCACCTTCCGAGCCTGTGTGCAGAAGACTGTCCGGGGTCGGGCCCTGCGTCTTCGAGGTCGAATCGGACTCAGCGTTCATGCCGCCTCCTCGTTAGTCCGGATGACGTCATTCTCCTGGCCGTCCACCCGTACCGCATCCGGGCGACCGGCGAGGGCGCCGGAGCCCTATGCTCCGCGGTCATGAGCGACGATCACGAGGACCCGGGTCTCTTCGACATCATGTCCACCGCGCGGGCGATGCGACGCCTGCGGCCCGACCCGGTGCCCGATGAGCTGCTGGACCGGCTGATACAGGCCGCGGTCTGGGGGCCCAGCGGTTCCAACGCCCAGCGCTACCAGTACGTGGTCGTCACCGACCGGGCGGTGATGGCCCGGCTGGCGCCGCTCTGGGAGAGGTGCGTGGACGCCTATCTGGCCACGGCGGGCCGGTCCGCGCCTCCTGGCATGGACGACACCGCGTTCGAGCGCCTGATCAAGGCCATCCGCTACCAGCGCGACAACTTCGCCGAGACCCCGGCGCTGGTCATCCCCTGCTACCGCCATCCGTCCGTACGGCCCGACCTCGCCGGTACGAAGGCATCGGCGGCCGCCCTCGGCGCGGGCGGTCTCGCCCGTCTCATGCGCGGCCGGGCCCGCTTCGGGGTACTGGCGGAGGCCGCCAGCGTCTACCCGGGCGTCCAGAACCTGCTGCTCGCGGCGCGAGGCCTGGGGCTCGGCGCCAACATCACCATCTGGCACCTGATGCTTGAGCGGGAGTGGAAGCGGGCCCTGGGGATCCCCCAGGACGTGCGGACGTTCGCGGTGATACCCGTGGGCTGGCCGATGGGCCGGTTCGGGCCGCTCAGCCGCAAGCCGGTGCGCAGCGTGGTGCACCGAGACGGCTGGTGAGCGGGGCGGCCTCCCGGACGGCGGTTCCGCAGGGGTGGTGGTCCGTGCGGATGAACCCCGGGCCTTACGGCTGCCGCGAACCGGGCCCCGAGCGGGCAATGGGCAATCGTGGCAGCAGACACCCTCAGAAAGGCAGGAACCGCCCCATGCTCGGTACGGACTTCACCACCGGCTCCCCCAGCTGGCTCGATCTCGGCAGCCCCGACACCACGGCCTCCGCGGACTTCTACCGGGCGGTCTTCGGCTGGGACTTCGAGTCGGCGGGACCCGACGCGGGCGGCTACGGCTTCTTCAAGAGGGACGGCAAGACGCTCGGCGCGCTCGGGCCGCTCACCGAGGAAGGGGCCCGTCCCGCCTGGACGGTGTACTTCCAGACGCCCGACGCCGACGCCACCGCGCGGGCGGCCGAGCAGAGCGGCGGGACCGTCCGTGTCGACGCGCTCGACGTCATGGACGCCGGCCGGATGGCCTGCCTCACCGACCCGGGCGGTGCCGAGTTCGCCGTGTGGCAGCCGGCCGCCGTCAAGGGTCTCGAGACGGCCTCGGACACCCACACGCTGTGCTGGGCGGAACTGCACGTGGGCGATCCGGAGGCCGCCCTCGCGTTCTACCGCTCGCTCTTCGGCTGGCGCTCGCGGGAGATGCCGGCGCCGGGCATGACGTACAGGGTGCTCTCGACGGCCGACGGGGATCAGCAGGACGCCTCGTTCGGCGGGATCGCCCCGCTCCAGGGCGATGCCCAGGAGGCGCGCTGGGTCCCGTACTTCACCGCGGAGGACGCGGACGCCATCGCCGCCAGGACCCGGGCGGCCGGCGGAACGGTCCTGATGCCCGCCGCCGACGTCCCCGATGTGGGCAGGATCGCGTGGCTCGCGGATCCCTCCGGGGCCGTGTTCGCCGTTCTGCAGCCCGCGCCGCAGCACACCTGACGCGTCCGCGGCGAGCCGTCCGGGCCCACCGGTGCGGGCGGAAGGCCACTCGATCGGCGCACGGTTGCCTGTGTCGCCGCCATGGCATTCCCGGGCGGTGGGTTCGACAATGGGTGGGATGACCGACGACGACCGGGGACAGCTCACCGGCTCGCCGCCACGCCCGGCACCGGACGGGCAGCTCAGCGGCGAGATCGGGCCAATGGAGCGGCTCGCCATGAACCGCACCGGCAGTTTCGACTGGGATCTCGACTCAGGAACCATCGATGTCGACGAGGCGGGCCTGCTTGTCTTCGGCCTGGACCCCGCCACCTTCGACGGCCGGCCGACGGCGCTCGTCCACAACCTCGACACGGAAGAGCGCGACCAGCTGGACTCCGTCATCCGAGAGGCCCTGAGCAGCGGCCGTTCCTCGTACACGGCGCATTTCCGGATGTCGGCGGAGGACGGCGCGGAGCAGTGGACGCATGTGCAGGCCCGGATCCTGCGGGACGCGACCGGCAGAGGGCACCGGATCGTCGGGATCGTCCGGGACACGACCGCCGAGGTCACCCATTCGGCCTTCCTGCTGGAACTGGAGAAGCGCCGGCAGGTGCAGACGAGCATCGTCGAGCGCACCACGCACGCGCTGTCCCGGGCGGTGACGGTCGACGATGTGACGGCGGCCCTCACCGGCCCCGGCGGGCTCGCGCGGCTGGGAGCGGACGGCCTCGCGCTCGGACTCGTCGAGAACGGGTCGCTGAACATCATCGCGCTCAGCGGCGATTCGCTGGAGGTGCTCGACGGGCTCAGGGCGCGACGGCTGGAGCGCGGGCTGCCGCTGGCCGAGACGGTGATGGACGGCCGGCCGCTGTTCGTGAGCAAGTTCTCCACGCTGGGCCGGGACTTTCCCGTTCTCGCGCCCTACATCGGCCGGTTGAAGTTCAAGGCCGCCGCCTATCTGCCGCTGATCGCCCAGGCGCGTTCGCTCGGCGGTATGGCGCTGTTCTACCGGGGCCGTACGGCGTTCACCGCCGATGAGCGCAACCTCTGCCTCGGACTGGCCGCGATCGTCGCGCAGTCGCTCCAGCGGGCCATCCTCTTCGACGAGGAGCGGGAGCTGGCGACGGGTCTGCAGTCGACGATGCTGCCGCGCCGGATCCCGGAGATCACGGGCGGCGAGATCGCGGTGCGCTATCACGCGGCGTGGAGCGGCCGGCAGGTCGGCGGCGACTGGTACGACGTGATCTCGCTGCCGCGGGGACGGGTCGGCATCGTCGTCGGGGACGTGCAGGGGCATGACACCCACGCCGCGGCGATCATGGGCCAGCTGCGGATCGCGCTGCGGGCCTACGCCGGTGAGGGGCACGCCCCGTCGACCGTGCTCGCCCGGGCCTCGCGCTTTCTCGCCGAACTGGACACCGCGCGGTTCGCGACCTGTACGTACGCGCAGGTGGACCTTGACGGGGGCACGGTTCGGGCGGTCCGCGCGGGCCATCTCGGGCCGATGATCCGCCACACGGACGGCCGCGTGGGTCTTCCCAAGCTCCGCGGCGGGCTGCCCCTGGGGCTCGCCTCCGTCTTCGGGGACGAGGAGTTCCCGGAGACCCGGCTCGACCTGGTGCCGGGCGAGACGCTGGTGTTGTACACGGACGGTCTGGTCGAGCAGCCGGGGTCCGACATCGACGCCGGGCTCGACGCCCTGGCGGAGGCGATCAGTACCGGCCCGCCGCAGGCGGAGGCGCTCGCCGACCATCTGTCGGAGCAGCTGTGGGAGCGCTGGGGTGCCGGGGACGACGTGGCGCTGCTCGTACTGCGGCGCAGCCCGGACCCGGGCACGCCGCGCGCGCCGCGCATACACCAGTACATCCACCAGGCGGATCCGCAGGGTCTCTCCGACGCCCGGGCGGCCGTGAGCGAGGCGCTGCGCGACTGGGACATGGGCGCGCTGGCCGACGACGCCGAGCTGATCACCGGGGAGCTGCTGGTCAATGTGCTGCTGCACACCGAGGGCGGCGCGGTGCTGACACTGGAGGTGCTGCCTGAGCCGGTGCGGCGGGTGCGGCTGTCGGTGCAGGACCGTTCGAGTGCCTGGCCCCGGCGGCGTACGCCCGGTGAGGCGGCGACCTCCGGGCGGGGGCTGCTCCTTCTGGACGCGCTTGCCACGCGCTGGGGTGTGGAGCCCCGGGGCGAGGGAAAGGCGGTGTGGTGCGAGATCGGCCCGCCGGCCGGCTCGGGCCGACCGGACCGCGACGGGGTGAGCGAACCGGCGTGAGCCGGCCGGCGTGAGGCGAGAGCGGGCCGGCGTGACCGCCCAGGCGCCGCGAGAAGCCCGGACCGACGGGGCGGCAGGGGGCGACGGAAGGAGACGCGGCGATGGATCCCGTTGCGGCCCTGGACAGGATCGCCTTTCTGCTGGAGCGCTCGCAGGCGCCCACGTACCGCGTCAAGGCCTTCCGTACGGCGTCGGCGGCGGTCGCCGCCATGGCCGACGGCGAGGCCGCCCAGCGGGCCGCCGCCGGCACACTGGAGGCCGTCAAGGGCATCGGCCCGAAGACGGCCCAGGTCGTGCGGGAGGCACTGGCCGGTGAGGCTCCCTCCTATCTCGTTCATCTGGAGGAGGAGAGCGGGCTTCCCCGGACCGGGGGCGGAGAGGCGATGCGGGCCGCCCTGCGAGGCGACTGCCATCTGCACTCGGACTGGTCGGACGGCGGGAGCCCCATCGACGAGATGGGCCGGGCGGCAGAGGCCCTCGGCCATGAGTGGGCCGTCCTCACCGATCACTCGCCGCGGCTGACCGTCGCGCGCGGACTCTCCCCGGAGCGGCTGCGGGAGCAGCTGGACGTGGTGGCCGGGCTCAACGAGCGGTGGGCGCCCTTCCGCCTGCTGACGGGGATCGAGTGCGACATTCTGCTGGACGGTTCGCTCGACCAGGAACCGGAGCTGCTCGACCGGCTCGATCTCGTCGTGGGCTCGGTCCACTCCAAGCTCAGGATGGACGCCCCCGCGATGACCCGGCGCATGGTGAAGGCCGTGCGCAACCCGCTGATGGACGTCCTCGGGCACTGCACGGGACGGCTCGTCACCGGGCGTGGCAGGCCCGAGTCGCAGTTCGACGCGGAGCAGGTGTTCGCGGCGTGCGCCGAGGCGGGGACGGCGGTGGAGATCAACAGCCGTCCCGAGCGGCTCGACCCGCCGCGCAGACTGCTGCGCCAGGCGGTCGCCGCCGGGGTCTTCTTCGCGATCGACACGGACGCGCACGCGCCCGGCCAGCTGGACTGGCAGATCTTCGGCTGCGCGCGGGCCGAGGAGTGCGGAGTGCCGGTGGAGCGGGTGATCAACACCTGGACGGCCGACGAGCTCGTGGAGTGGACACGCACCCGTCGGGTACCCGCGCATCGACCGGAGGGAGCGTCCTCGTGAACAGCAAGACCCGTACACGCGCCGCTTCGGCGGGCGACAGTGACGCTTTCATGCGTTCTCCCAGCCACTTCACGGACCGGATCACGGCCGACGGCCGCGACGGCTGGTCCGTGGAGCCGGGCCGCTACCGGCTGGTCGTCAGCCGCGCCTGTCCCTGGGCGAGCCGCGCGCTGGTCTCGCGGCGGCTGCTCGGCCTGGAGCACGCCGTCTCCGTCGCCGTGGCCGACCCGATCCAGGACGAGCGCAGCTGGCGCTTCACCCTCGATCCGGACGGCCGGGACCCGGTGCTCGGGATCGGCTTCCTGAAGGAGGCCTATGACGCGCGAGAGAAAAACTATCCGGGCGGGGTGAGCGTTCCGGCGATCGTCGACATCCCGACCCGGGCGCTGGTGACGAACGACTACCAGCGCATCACCCTGGACTTCGCGACCGAGTGGACCGCCCTGCACCGGGAGGGGGCCCCGGACCTCTATCCGGAGCCGCTGCGCGACGAGATGGACGCGCTGATGGAGGACGTCTTCCGCGACGTCAACAACGGCGTGTACGAGGCCGGATTCGCCCGCTCGCAGGCGGTGTACGAGGAGGCGTACGGCAAGCTCTTCGCCCGCCTGGACGCGTTGTCGCGACGCCTCGCGGACCGGCGGTACCTGATGGGCGACACGATCACGGAGGCGGACATCCGGCTGTTCACGACGCTCGTCCGCTTCGACGCCGTCTACCACGGTCATTTCAAGTGCAACCGGAACAAGCTGGCCGAGGACCGTGTGCTGTGGGCGTACGCACGCGATCTGTACCAGACGCCGGGATTCGGCGACACGGTCGACTTCGATCACATCAAGCGCCACTACTACCAGGTGCACAAGCACATCAATCCGACCAGGATCGTGCCGGCGGGCCCGGACCCGGCGGGCTGGCTGACGCCGCACCACCGGGAGAAGCTGGCCGGGAGCCCGTTCGGCGAGGGGACGGCACCGGGCCCGTCGGCCGAAATCCCGACGCCGCCGCTCCCTCCGCTCTGAGCTCGCCCCACCGGGCTTCCCGGCGTCAGCCCTTGTCCGCCGCCTGCCACACCGTGGTGACGTTGCAGAACTCGCGGATGCCGTGGCCCGACAGCTCGCGTCCGTAGCCGGAGCGCTTCACGCCGCCGAAGGGCAGGGCGGGGTGGGAAGCCGTCATGCCGTTGACGAAGACCCCGCCCGCCTGCACATCGCGGACGAACCGTTCGACGTCCTCGTCCTCACGGGTCCACACATTGGAACTGAGCCCGAACGGCGTGGCGTTGGCGCGCTCGACGGCCTCGTCCAGGTTCGCCACACGGTAGAGCGTGGCGACGGGCCCGAAGGTCTCCTCCTGGTCGATCCGCATCTTCGGGGTGACGTCGGCCAGGACGGTGGGCCGGTAGAACCAGCCACGGTCGTGTTCCTCCGGGCGGCCCCCGCCGCACAGCACGGTGGCCCCGTGGTGCACGGCGTCGTCGACCAGCTCCTCCAGATCCGCGCGGCCCTGCTCGGTGGCGAGCGGCCCCACGTCGGTGGACTCGTCCAGCGGGTCGCCGACGGTCAGCGCCGCCATCCCGGCGGCGAACCGTTCCGCGAAGGCGTCGTACACGTCGGTGTGGACGATGAACCGCTTGGCCGCGATGCACGACTGGCCGTTGTTCTGCACCCGGGCGGTCACCGCTGTCGCCGCGGCCTTGTCGATGTCGGCCGACGGCATCACCACATAGGGGTCGCTGCCGCCCAGCTCCAGCACGGTCTTCTTGACCTCGTCACCGGCGACGGACGCGACCGCCCGGCCGGCCGGCTCGCTGCCGGTCAGCGTCGCGGCGGCGACGCGGGGGTCGCGCAGGACCGACTCGACAGCTCCGGACCCGATGAGCAGGGTCTGGAAGCAGCCGCGGGGATAGCCGGCCCGGTGGAAGAGGTCGCCCAGGTACAGCGCCGTCTGCGGCACGTTGGAGGCGTGCTTGAGGAGCCCGACGTTGCCGGCCATGAGCGCGGGCGCCGCGAATCGTACGACCTGCCAGAGCGGGAAGTTCCAGGGCATGACGGCCAGGATTACACCGAGGGGCCGGTAGTGCGTACGCGCGGCGGAGGCGCCGGAATCGCGGACGTCCGACTCCGCCGGGTGTTCGTCGGCGAGCAGCTCCGGAGCCTTCTTGGCGTACCAGCGCATCGCCTTCACACACTTGGCGGCCTCGGCGCGCGCCGCCGCGAGCGGCTTGCCCATCTCGAGGGTCATCGTCCGGGCGATGTCCTCCTGGTCCTGCTCCAGCAGGTCGGCGGCGCGTTCGAGCAGCTCGGCGCGTTCGGCGAACCCCGTGGTGCGATAGGCCCGGAAGGCGGCGTCGGCGTCGGCCAGACACCGTTCGATGCCGTCGGGGCCGAGCGCTTCGTAGGACTTGAGTGTCTCGCCGGTCGCGGGGTTCACCGTGGCGATAGGCATGGGTCCGTCCTCCTCGGGGTCGGTCGCCTACTCGACCCTGACGCCTCGGGACCGGCCTCGCAAGGCGGGCCGGGGGCGGGGTCCGAGCGGCGGGATGGGGCGGGAGTGCCGGGCGGGGTGCGCCGGCGTGTCAGGGTGAGCGGGCCGCCCAGCGCAGGGCTCCGGCCAGGTGGGCGCGGAAGTCGGGATCGGCGTACGCCTCCGCGCTGTGGCCGAGCGCGGTGAAGCAGGAGCGGCCCCGCCCGACGGCGTGGCACCAGGCCAGGGGATGGTCGGCGCCGAGCGTGCCGCCGCGGTAGGTGGATTCGTCGACGCGGACCAGGACGTGTACGGGGGCCGCGCGCGGGTTGGCCGTGAAGTTGTACCACTCGTCCGTCCAGCTCCAGCGGGCCGGGAGATGGGCGGTGGCGGGGTGGTGCGGGTCCTCGACGTGGACCTCGGCGCGCTGGATCTCGGGGTGGCCGTCGAAGCGGGTGCCGAGGAGCTCTCCGTAGAACGGCCAGTCGGGTTCGGCGTTGGCGGCCGCGTGCACCCCGAGGAAGCCGCCGCCGCCGCGTACATACGTCTCCAGGGCGGCGCGGGACCGGTCGGTGAGGACCGGGCCGGTGGTGGAGAGGAAGACGACCGCGGCGCAGCGGGCGAGGCGGTCGGGAGCGAGGGTGGCGGGGTCCTCGGTGGTCTCGGGGTCGAGGCCGTGGTCCTTGGCGAGTTCGGCGAGGGCGGTGGCGCCGGCCGGGATGGAGTCATGTCGGTAGCCGTGGGTGCGGGTATAGATGAGCAGGTCTGTGCGGGACGGCGGGTGGGGCGTGGTCGGCACAGGGGCTCCTGGCGAGGTCGTCGGCTGACGTTCACATGCAGCGGGAAGTCATCGTCATCGTCGTCATGAGTCGCAAGTCGCAAGTCGCAAGCATCGGAGTAAGCGCTTTCTGCGACCGTAGCCACCGCCTCCCCGGGACACAAGGCCCCTACCCCGCCGACGCCCGGACTCACGCGGAGCCCGGCCATTGTTCAAACGGATACACGACTGTATCTTTTTGGCTCACTCCCGCTTCTCCCCTCCTCCCCTGGAGTTCCTCATGAGCACCGATGCGCGCACCGAACTCCCCTCCGCCCTCGCCGCGGCGGTCGGTCCGATGCCCGAGGGCGTCACCCTGCCGATGCCGCCCACCTTCGACTCGGTCGAGGAGGAACGCCAGTACCGCAAGGAGCAACTGGCGGCGGGGTTCCGTCTGTTCGGGAAGTTCGGGTTCTCCGAGGGGGTCGCCGGGCACATCACCGTCCGCGATCCGGAGAACCCGGACGCCTTCTGGGTCAATCCGTTCGGCATGAGCTTCCAGCAGATCAAGGCGTCCGACCTGATCCTGGTCGACCACCAGGGCACGCTGCTCGAGGGCCGGCGCCCCGTGAACCGGGCGGCCTTCGTCATCCACTCCCAGGTGCACGCCGCCCGTCCGGACGCGATCGCGGCCGCGCACTCCCACTCACTGCACGGAAAGGCGTTCTCCAGCCTGGGCATCCCGCTGGACCCGATCACCCAGGACGCCTGCGCGTTCTTCGAGGACCACGGGATCTACGACGACTACAGGGGCGTGGTGAACGAGGTCGAGGAGGGCAAGCGGGTGGCCCGCGCGCTCGGCGAGCACAAGGCGGTGATCCTGAAGAACCACGGTCTGCTGACGGTGGGTCACTCGGTGGCCGAGGCGGTGTGGTGGTTCATCACCATGGAGCGCTCGTGCCAGGCACAGCTCCTCGCCATGGCCGCAGGGACACCGCAGTTGATCGACCGGGAGACGGCTCTGATCACCCGCTCCCAGGTGGGGACGCATCTGGCGGGATGGTTCCAGGCGCGCCCGCTGTGGGACCAGATCACGGCGTCCGACCCGGAACTCTTCGACTGACGCGACGGGGCTGACCGGACGACCGGACGACTGAGCGGCTGAGCGGCTGAAGCGGTTGTGAGACCGACGCGGCCGTCGGCTCGCCGTCGTCCGTGGAGCGGCGCTCAGCGCCCGGTGGTGACGGCCGACAGCAGGGCGGCCAGGAAGGTCCGTTCGAGGGTGCCGGGCGGCAGCTTGTCGGGCTCCACATAGCTCTGCGCGAGGCCGCCCTCCCGGACGGCGATGAGGAGCCTCGCGAACTCGTCGGCGTCCACGGTCAGTTCGCGTCCGGCCCGGCGCAGTACGGTCGTCAGGCCGCGCGCGATCTCCGCCCGCAGCCGCGCGTCGTGCTGGGCCAGCACCCAGGCGGCCTGCGGGTCACGGATGGCGTGCAGGGTGAACTCGGTGGTGACCAGATACCAGTCGCGCTCGTCCGGCTCTACCCGGGAAGCGAGTTCGGCGAGCCGCTCCAGGGTGAAGTCCTCGGCGTCGACCGCGTCGACCGCCGCAGCGAGCCGGTTGAGGGTGCGTTCGCTGTGGGCGTCGAACAGCGCGAGGAAGAGCTCTTCCTTGCTGCTGAAGTTGGAGTAGAAAGCGCCCCTGGTATAGCCGGCGCGCTCGCAGATCTGCTCGATGGAGGTGGCGTGGAAGCCGTACTCGGCGAAGGTCTCGAGTGCGGCCGCCAGCAGCGCGGCGCGGGTCCGGGGCCGGCGCTTGGTCACACCCTTGGGCACGGGCCCCTCCTTCGCCGACGTGAACCGGGGCGACCACGATACCTTCGGCCCACCGAGCCGGGCTCGGCCGCGCGGGGGGCCGCCCCACTGGCCGGGAGGCGCCCCCGAGCGCGGCGGAGCCCGGAAAGTTAAACTCCATGTATGGGAAAGCGGCCCGTCGTGCCCGCCGCGCCCGAGCTGGTCCTCGAGATCGACGGGGACACCACGGTGATGAGTCCGAGCCGGGCATACCGCATCGGGCGCGACCCATTGAGCGACATCGTGCTGGTGGATGCGCGCATCTCGTGGCATCACGCGGTGCTGCGCCCCGAGGGTGACCATTGGACGCTGCGGGACGAGGGCAGCACCAACGGTACGTTCGCGGAGGGACGGCGCATCGAGGCCCGGGGTGTGGGGCCCGGAACCGTCATCCGCTTCGGGCATCCCGAGGACGGTCCGTTGGGCGTTCTCTTCGGGGCGCCGGTGCAGCAACCGGCGGCGCCGTCGCCGGAACCGCCCGTAGAACCCGTGCCGGAACCGCCCGTAGAACCCGTGCGGGAACCGCCGCCCGAACCCCAACTCCCGGGAGCATATGAACCCGGACCACCCGAACCGAAGCCCTACCCCCAGGCCGAACCCGGGCCCGCGCCCGCACCGGCTTCGCCGGGGCAGGGCCCGCCCCCCACGCCCCGCCCGTCCTCCGTCTCGATGCCCGCCGCCACCGGCACCTTCCGCCGGCCGACCTCGGTCCGTCCGCTGCCGGTCAGAACCGTCCGGATCGGGCGCGGCCCCGACAACGACCTGGTCATCGACGATCTGACGGTCTCGCGGCTCCACGCCGAGCTGCGCGCGGAGCCGGACGGCACGTACTGGATCCACGACCTTGGCAGTCACAACGGCACCTTCCTCAACGGCCGCCCCGTCGACCACGCGCGCGTCACCCCCGATGACATCGTCGGCATCGGTCACTCCGCGTTCTGTCTCATCGGCGACCAACTGGTGGAGTTCACCGACACCGGCGAGGTCTCGCTCGATGTGCAGGACTTGGCGGTCACCGTCGACCAGGGCCGCAAGACGCTCCTGGACCAGGTGTCGTTCCCCGTGGGGCAGAAGTGCCTGCTCGCGGTCGTCGGCCCCAGCGGCGCCGGCAAGTCGACGCTGCTCAACGCGCTGACGGGACTGCGCCCCGCCGACCGGGGAACGGTCCTCTACGACGGCCGCGACCTCTACCGGGACTACGCGGAACTGCGCCGGCGCATCGGCCTCGTACCGCAGGACGACATCCTCCATCTGCAACTGACCGTCAAGCGCGCGCTCACGTACGCCGCCGAGCTGCGCTTCCCCGAGGACACGGCCAAGGCGGAGCGCCGGGACCGGGTGGACGAGGTCATCCGCGAGCTGGGTCTGGAACAGCGCGCGGACCAGGCGATCCACAGCCTCTCCGGCGGCCAGCGCAAGCGCGTCAGCGTGGCTCTCGAGCTGCTGACCAAGCCGTCGCTGCTGTTCCTGGACGAGCCGACGTCCGGCCTCGACCCCGGGATGGACCGCTCGGTGATGCACATGCTGCGCGGCCTCGCCGACGACGGCCGTACGGTCATCGTCGTCACCCACAGTGTGCTCAGCCTGGACGTGTGCGACCGGCTGCTCGTCCTCGCCCCGGGTGGCAAGATCGCCTACTTCGGCCCGCCCGAGGACTCCCTCTCCTTCTTCGGCTTCTCGCAGTGGCCGGAGGCGTTCGAGGCGTTCGAGAACGACCGGGGCCGTGACTGGGCGGGGCTGTACCGGCAGTCGGCCTTCCAGCAGCGGTACATCGACAGCGAAAGCGCCAGGCAGCGACCGGGTGTGGCGGCCGGGCGGGCGCAGGTGGGTCCCCCTGAGCCGCCGCCGAAGGCGCAGAGCTGGGGTGCTCAACTGCGGACACTGGTGCGTCGGTACGCGGCCGCGCTCGGCGCCGACCGGACCTTCCTGGCGATCATGATCGCGCTGCCGTTCGTGATGGGCGCGATGGCCAGGGCGCTCTCCGAGGGCGAGTTCGGGCCCGAGTCGACGATGAACGTGCTGCTCATCCTCTGCGTCGGCGGAGTGCTGACGGGCGCCGCCAACGCGGTGCGCGAGCTCGTCAAGGAGCGGACCATCTACCGCCGGGAGAGAGCCGTGGGTCTGTCCCGGTCCGCGTATCTGATGTCCAAGATCGTGGTACTGGGCCTGATAACCGTCGTGCAGGCCGTGGTTCTGACCCTGGTGGCCCTGATCGGGGTCCCGCTGAACGCCCCCGGCGGCAAGGGTGTGCTGCTCCCGCCGCTGGTGGAGATCACCCTCGCGGTGGCACTGCTGGCGTTCACGGCGATGATGCTCGGGCTGTTCGTCTCCGCGCTGGTGCGCAAGGAGGAGGTCACCATGCCTCTCCTGGTGCTCCTCGCGATCGTCCAGGTCGTGTTCTGCGGCGGACTGCTGACCATCAAGGGCTCGCCGGTCATCGAGCAGCTGGCCTGGCTGGTTCCGTCCCGTTGGGCGTTCGGGGCGATGGGATCGACCGTCGACCTCGGGAAGATCGCCCCGAACGAGAAGACGGCGGATCCGCTCTTCGCGCACACGGTCAGCGCGTGGCTGCTCGACATGGGGATGCTGGTGGTGCTCTGTCTGGTTCTCGGGTTCGTGGTCGCGAAGCTGCTCCGCCGGCACGAGCCTGTGATCATGCGTAAGTAGCGAAAGTAGGCGCCGCCCATGGTCCTTCCCGTCAGTCCAGCCAGCTCCTTCGACCCGGACTTCCGGCCGACCCACGTGGTGCCGCGCGGGGGGATGCCGGCGTGGGAGGCCCCCGACCCGAACCGCCCGACGGAACCGCTCGATCCGTTCCTGCCGGTGCAGCTGCTGGACCGGGTCGGCGACTGGGGGCGGATCCTGTGCTCCAACGGCTGGTCCGCGTGGGTGGACGGGCGGCTGCTCGTCTCCGTACCTCCGGACCCGCCCGCCGCCGGCCAGCCACCGGCCAGGGCGGCCGATCCCCGTCCGCTGCTCGCGCGTGCGGAGGAGTCGCTGGCCAGGTACCGGCGGTCCGCGGAGGATCTCGCGGCGGGGCGCATGGACGGCGAGGGGTTCCGCGCGGCGACGCGCGGTCTGCGCGTCGGGATGGTCGTGGACGGCGAGGCGATGTGGCTGTACGACGCCGAGCACGAGCGCTGGGTGCACTGCGACGGCACCCGGCTGAGTACGTACGCCGCGTCGGCGGGGCCGTCGGCAGCGGCTCCGGTCTCCGCCGTCGAGCCGCCGGCACCGGTCGCGCCCGCGGCTGCGGGCCCCGGCGCGGTGCGGCGCGAACCGACGCAGGTGGTGGGCCTCCAGCCACCGAAGGGCCCGCCCGAAGCCACCCGGCTGGTGGAGCGGGACGACGAGGACGCTCGGGAGGAACCCGGGCCGGAAGCCACCCGGCTGGTGGAGCGGGACCACGAAAGCGCTCGGCAGGAACCCGGACCGGAAGCCACCCGGCTGGTGGAGCGGGACGACGAGGGCCCCCGGCCCGAGGCCACCCGGCTGGTGGAACGCGACGAGGACGGGCGGCCGTCCGCCGCGACGGGTGAGGGATGATGGCCGCGCCCGGCGCCGGTGACACGGACCTGCCCATCGGCCGGCCTTCGGGCCTGCTCGGCAAGCAGATCGCGGATTATCTCGTCGAGAGCGAGATCGGACGCGGCGGAATGGCCGTCGTCTACCGGGCGAGGGACCTGCGCCTCGACCGCACGGTCGCGCTGAAGCTGCTCGCGCCGGAGCTGGCGCGCAACGACACCTTCCGCAAGCGTTTCGCCCATGAGTCGCGGGTGGCCGCCGCGATCGACCATCCGCACATCGTCCCGGTCTTCGAGGCCGGCGAGACGGAGGGCGTGCTGTACATCGCCATGCGGTTCGTCGCCGGGCAGGACCTGCGGGCGCTGCTGGACCGGGAGGGCCCGCTGCCGCCCGACAAGGCGGGTCGGATCGCCGTGCAGGTGGCCTCCGCGCTCGACGCGGCGCACGCGCACGATCTGGTGCACCGGGACGTCAAGCCGGGCAACATCCTGGTCGCCGAGGGCACCGACAGCGACCACCCGGAGCATGTGTATCTCACCGACTTCGGTCTGACGAAGAAGTCGCTGTCCCTGACCGGGTTCACGACGGTCGGACAGTTCGTCGGCACACTCGACTACGTGGCGCCGGAGCAGATCTCGGGCAAGCCGGTGGACGCCCGCTGCGACGTCTACAGCCTGGCCTGCGTGGTCTACGAGACGCTGGCGGGCGTACCGCCCTTCCGCCGGGACGACGACATGGCGCTGCTCTGGGCCCATCAGTACGATCCGCCGCCTCCCCTCACCGGTGAACGGCCCGATCTGCCGGGCGCGGTCGACGAGGTGATGGGCAAGGCGCTCGCGAAGACGCCCGACGAGCGGTACGGCACCTGTCTGGAGTTCGTGGCGAGGCTGCGCGTGGCGATGGAGAGGCCGTGGAAGCGGGGTCCGGAACCGGCGCCGCCCCGTGATCCGGACCCCGAGCCGGGGCCGCCGCCCGAGCCGCCCGCCTGGGCGCTCCCGGTGTTCACCCGCGCCGCCGGGGTCCGGTGGCCCCCTCCGTCCGTACGGGCACCCCGGTACTAGGGAATGTCGGGCGATCAGGAACCAGAGGATGTGGACTCGCGGTTCGCGGCTGGAGCGACGAGTGCATGAAGCAGCTGAGCGCGTCGCTGCTCCCGCCCGGTCGCGAAGAAGTGGCTCCTCAATGACGGGCGTTGCCACTCGTCGCCTTGACGACACCTCGCCGGGACTCCCGCTCCTTCTCGTCTCTCCACGGCACTGAGCCGACGGCGCCCGCGCAAGTGGATCAGCCGGAGACCGGGCGGCGGACGGCGATCGCGTCGATCTCGAAGAGCATGTCGGGCAGGGCGAGCGCGGCCACTCCGCTCAGCGTCTGCGCCGGCAGGCGTTCGCCCCAGGCCGCGTGGAGCGCCTTGCCGAGGATCTCCAGCTTCGTCAGATCGTGGTCGACGATGAAGGAACCGAGGCGTACGACGTCCTCGAAGCCGAGACCGACGGCCTCCAGCGCGGTCCGCAGGTTCGCGAGGGACCGCTCGACCTGGGTCGCGAAGTCGTCCGAGACGACCTGGCCGGTCCCGTCGGAGGCGTACTGCCCGGCGATGAAGACGAGTTCGCCGGGGAGGGAGGCCGCGTGGCTGTAGCCGAAGGGCGCGGGGTCGTGCAGCCCGGCGGGGTTGGTGAGGGTGCGGTGGTCGGTCATGAACGTGTCCTTCCCGAGAGGGCGGCCACCAGGGCGGCGGCCAGGGTGAGTGCCGCGCCGGCCCACAGGACGGCGGCGACGGCGTACGTGTCGACGAGCAGCCCGCCGAGGAGGGCGCCCAGCGCGAGGGAGAGGCAGAAGACGCTGACGTAGAGCCCGGTGGCGGCCTCGACCGCGTCCGGGGCGGCGGCCAGGAACCAGGACTGGAGGCCGACCGAGACCCCGCCGTAGGCGAGCCCCCAGGCCAGGACCAGTCCGGCCCCGGGGAGAGTGGCGCCGCCCAGCAGGGCGAGGGCGGTGAGGGCGAGGGTGAGCGCGCCGCCGATGAGGACGAGGGTGCGGCGGGGAGCGCGCGAGGCGCGGTGTCCTGCGAGGAAGTTGCCGACGAGGCCCGCGAGTCCGTATCCGAGGAGCAGCGGGCCGATCAGTCCGGCGGACACACCGGAGAGTTCGGCGAGGATCGGGCGTACGAAGGTGTACGCGGCGAAGTGCCCGGTGACCAGCAGGAACGTCAGCGCGAGCCCGGCCCGTACTCGGCTGTTGCGCCCCACCGGCCCGAACACACGCGCCGGGCCGGGGGTCCCGGGCAGTGGGGGCAGCAGCACGGCCAGCCCCGCCAGCGCGAGCGCCCCCAGCGCGCCCACCCCGGCGAACGCCCAGCGCCAGCCCCCGATGTCGGCGGCGACCGTGGCCGCCGGGACGCCGAGGACCGAGGCGGCCGAGACCCCTCCGAAGATCACGGCGGTGGCCCGCCCCACCCGGTCGGCCGCGACGAGACGCGGGGCGAGCCCGCCCGCGACGGCCCAGAAGCCGCCGATGGCGATTCCGAGGAGGACCCGCGCGCCGAGGACGACCGCGAAGTGTCCGGCCACGGCCGAGGCCAGTTGCGCGGCGACGACCAGGGCCATCAGCACGCCGAGGACCGTCCGGCGGTCGACGGACCGGGCGCGGGCGGCGATCAGCGGCGCGGCGGCCGCCGCGACGAGGCCGGGGACGGTGACCATGAGGCCCGCCGTGCCGGCGGAGACGCCGAGCGCGGAGCCGACCGGGGTGAGCAGCCCCACGGGCAGCAGCTCGGCGGTCATCACGGTGAAGATGCCCAGCGTGACGGCGGCGACGGCCGGCCGTCCCCCCGTGGAGGGCCGGACTCCCCCTCCCTCAATCTGGACATCTAACATCCAGAATCACCTCCTTGGAAATGGCCCCGCGGGGCTTTCGGTCAGTTGTTCGCGAACCAGCGGCGGATACGATCGGGCGCCCCCGGCGCCTGCTCCTCCGCCCGCTTCCGTACGGTGTCAAGCGTCTGCGCGGCCAGTTCGCGGCGCCAGGCCAGTTCGGCCCGGCTCATCGCCGCGGCGATCGCACAGTCGGCGAGCCCGGGACCGGCCGGCGCCGCACCCGGCCCCTGCTGCCGGATCTCGGTGCAGCGGAAGGCGTCCTCCGGGCCCTCGATCGCCGCGACCACATCCATCAGCGTGATCCGGTCCAGCGGCCTGGCCAGCCGGAACCCACCCTTGGGGCCGGAGACCGAGGAGACGATCCCGGCCCGGGAGAGCGCCTGGAGCTGCTTGTTCAGATAGGCGGCGGGCAGCTCGTGGTACGCCGCGAGCCGGGCGGCGGTGACCGCCCGCTCCCCGCCGATCCAGGCCAGGTTGAGGCAGCTGTGCAGCGCCCACTCCACGCCCTCGCTCATCCTCATGATCCTGGATATTAGACATCCAGAATGCAGGGGCGCAAGCGGCTTCGGTAAGTGCGCATCACTGCGGGCACCTCCCCGGCGTCGAACGCGGCGTCCGTTCACCTGAGCCAGGTGGCTGAATCGAGTTTTGTCCGTACGACTGGTGGCCGAGCATGGTCTGGGCTGTCCCGCAGGGCGATCAGCCGGCACCCGGCCCTACCGGCCATCCGAACGCATGGGAGAGCACCTCATGAGAATCCACCTGTCCAGCGTCTTCGTCGATGACCAGGACAAGGCTCTGCGCTTCTACACGGACACGCTGGGCTTCGTGAAGAAGACCGAGGTTCCGTTGGGCAAGGACCGGTGGCTGACCGTGGTTTCGCCGGAGGATCCCGACGGGACCGAGCTGCTGCTGGAGCCCGACAGCCATCCCGCGGTGAAGCCGTACAAGGCGGCGCTGGTCCGGGACGGCATCCCGGCCGCCTCCTTCGCCGTGGAGGACGTACAGGCGGAATTCAACCGGCTGAGCGGGCTCGGGGTGCGCTTCACGCAGGAGCCACGGGAGATGGGGCCGGTCACCACGGCGGTCCTGGACGACACCTGCGGCAATCTGATCCAGATCGCGCACCGCGACTGACGACTTGGGGAGCGATAGGCGTGCCCCGCCCCGCCGCGTGTGGGCCCGGGTCCTGGGTGGTCGGCGGACACGGCACTCGGAGGTCGGCTACCCCATGGGGGCATGGTTCGTGCGGCACCGGCCACGCGGCGAGCTGGTCGAGGCACCAGCCTCGGATGAGCTCCTTGCCCGTCGTACCGCGGTAGATCGAGTCCACTGGTCGAGTATCGCGCCTGGTCCCGGGCGGTGACGTGAGAAGGGCCGCACACGGCTTGGCAAGTCGTGACGCAAGCCTTGGCCCGTGCGGCCCGTTCCCATCCGGCCCTGTCCGGCATCTCTCGCGCACAACTTCGGCGAGTTGCTCGAAGGACTCGCTCCGAAGCGGAAAGCGGCCCGGGAGTCGGCACTCCACGAGCGCCGCGGCCGGGACCGTCGGCGGGCCGCCGGGGCGGGGCCCGAGCAGCGCCTGGTATTCACCGATCGTCTCGCGGCCACGCTGGTCCGCCTGCGGCTGAGCACTACCCTGCACGAGTGCTCTCATACGACGAGTTGACTTCTCCGGAACGTGAGCTGTGGGATGCGTTCCCCGAGGGACGCCGCGTGGACCTGCGCACAGGCGTGCCCGAGGACGACCGGGTGGCCGAGGGTGGGCAGTGGGGCCCCGGACGGACGGTTCGGGCCGCCGTGATCATGACACTCCTCCTGGGCGCGAACACCACGCAACCGGGCGCCGTCGCATGCCTGAGGCTCGCCGGGGCGCGGATATCGGGGGGCCTCAACCTGGCCGGCGCGCAGATCGCTCACGCCCTGTGGCTCGAGGACTGCTGGTTCGAGGAGTCGGTGGACCTTCTCGGAGCGTCGACCCGGACGCTCGTGATGACGGGCAGCCAAGTGCCGGGCATCGAAGCCGATTCGGCCCGCATCGAGGGAATCCTCGACCTGCGGGGCTCCGTCGTCGACAGCCTCGCTTCCTCACCCTTCAACCACGTGAGCACCGCCCTGTCGCTGAGCGACGCCCGGGTGACCGGCGGCCTGCTCCTCAACGGGGCCGAGATCAGAGCGCCCGGAGGATGGGCCGTGGCCGCCGGCGGCCTGGTCATGGAAGGCGGTGTGTTCTGTAACGACGGGTTCATCGCGCGCGGTCAAGTACGGCTACTGGGTGCGCAGTTGCCGGGAGGTTTGTTCATGCGGGGCGCACACCTGGTGGGCCCCGGCCGGCACGGGGTGACGCTCACCCTGGACAACGCCGTGGCCTCGACGCTCGACTTGTCCGACGGGTTCATCGCGAACGGCACCGTACGGCTGAGGGGCGCCCGGATCACGGACAACCTGACCTTTGAAGGAGCCGTCCTGAACGGGGCGGCCGACGGCCACGGCCCGTCTTTGGTCGCCTTGCTCATGCAGGCCGTCGACTTCGACTTCACCCTCGCCCGGCCACCGTCCGGCACCGTTGACCTGCGGGGCGCGCAGGTGTCCTACCTCCACGACAGCGAGCACAGCTGGCCGGACGTGGTGGAGCTGGACGGCTTCACCTACGGCTCCATCAAGATGGACGAAGCAGGCGAGCGGCGGGAAGCAGTGGGGCGGCGGAACTCCGTCGTCCACCGCCTGGCATGGATACGGCGCAGTCCCGGCTACAGCCCCCAGCCCTATGAGCAGTTGGCGAGCTGGTACCGGAAGGCCGGCCACGACGACGACGCCCGCCGCGTACTCCTGGCCAAACAGCGCCATCGGCGTCAAACCCTTCACCCGGCCGCGCGCGTGTGGGGGCACCTGCTCGACGCGACCGTCGGGTACGGCTACCGCCCCTGGCAGGCCGGCGTATGGCTCCTCGCGCTGACCTTACTGGGCACCCTGTCCTTCGGCACTCACTCCCCCACCCAGGTCAAACCAGGCGAAGGCGCCCCGTTCCAGCCCCTCGTCTACACACTCGACCTCCTGATTCCCATCGGTGGTCTGGGTCAGCGCACGTCCTGGTACTGGTCGAACGACAGCCTTCAGGGGTTGGCCTACCTGTTGATCGCCTTGGGCTGGGTGCTGACGACTGCCGTCATCGCGGGTGTCACTCGCGCCCTGCAGAAGAACTAGCGGCGCGGAACCAGTGCACCTCGATCGCCGGATGCGGCCGTTCCACACGGGCGCGTCTCCCGTCTCCTCAAGGGCGCCGTCCTAGGCGGGACCGGCGCCGTCCGCCTGGTCGACCTCGCCCCGCCGGTGGACGTGCGAGGCGAGCAGGCCGCCGATGAGACCCGCGACCAGGCCCCACAGCAGGGCCAGGCCGACCGTGGTCCACAGATGCGGCCGGAGGGCGACCTGGCCGCCGAGCGCGCCGACGTCCCCGATTCCCAGGAGCGACAGGCCGTAGCGGGCGAAGAGCCGGGTGATGGGGCAGACGACCAGCATGGTCAGGGCGAAGGCGACGCCCATGTGGAGGGCGTGTTGCCAAAGCCGCATCCGGGCCGGGGAGCGGACCGCCATGGCGAACGCCGCCGCCAGGAGCAGAAGGGCGGCGACCGGTACGAGCCACCAGGCACGCTCGTCGGCGGAGGCGAGGGCGGACACATCGAGGGTCGTGGTCTCGCGGCCTCGCAGGACCTCGTCGAGGACATGCGGCATCGGCAGCCCGAAGGGCCCCTCGATCTTCCCCTCCCAGGAGCCGCCGATACCGAGCCCGAGGGCCAGCCAGGCGACGTTCGGCAGGCCCAGGAGGATGACGGCGAAGGTGGAGGCGGCGTGGCCCCGGGTCGCCGCCACCACGACGCCGACGACCAGGGCGAGCACGACGTACACCAGCAACAGGAGCAGCATCGCGAACGCCGCGGGCCGCACGGGTTCCTGATAGCGGACCAGCCGGGCCGGGAGCGGGGCCCGGCGCGAGACCAGCAGGGCCATGGCGAGCACGCCGAGGATCCAGAGCAGGCCGTAGAGCAGGGTGGGGCCGAGATCGGCGCGGAAGCCGACGGTGACGGCGCCCCCCAGGAGCTCGCCGAAGATGTCCGCCGCCGCGTCCTGCCCGAGGTCCGGAGTGACGTCGAAGGTGTGCCGGGCGAGGGCGGTCAGGCCCGCGAGGGCGGCCAGCCAGAGCACGGTCGTACGAGCGACCCTGCCGAGGAGTTCGCCGGTGCCGGCGACAGCCCGGTGGCGCAGCGGCCGCAGGAAGCAGACGCCGGTGGTGAGCGCTCCCGCAAGGGCCACCGAGAGCGGCATCGCGGTGAGTTCGGCGTCGGTTCCGGCGAGGGGGCCGGCGTCTCCGGCGATGCCCACGTCGCCGCCGGCCGCCATCACGACGACGGCCGCGACGACGCTCGGGAAGCCGCCGCCGGGCAGGTCTCCGGCGCCGGCCGCCCACAGCCCGAGGGCGGCGACGACGACCATGGCGGCCAGTCCTGCCACGACGGCGAGGAGAGCGTCGCCCCAGTCGTGAAGGGCGCGCTGGGCGCCGCTGCGCGCGGTGGGTCCCTGACGGCTCACGCTGCCACGCTAGGCCGGACCCCGGGCGCGCGCCCCCCTGGAGGGTCCGGTCGGGGGCGGTCCGGGGTCGGAGACGGGTACTCGAAGCGGGGGCGGCGGTCCGGGGTCGGAGACGGGTACTCGAAGCGGGGGCGGCGGTCCGGTGTCGGAAGAGAGGTACTCGAAGCCGGGGGCGGCGGTCCGGTTGGGGGGACGTACCCGGCGACGAAGACGGTCGGACTGTCGGGTGCCGGAGTCCGCCGGGAGCCGGAGACCGGGGCCGCGACGGCGACCGCGACCGCCCGACGGCCCCCCGGTCGCGGTGCGGAGTCACCGTGCGGCCCACACAATGGGGCGCGGAACGGAAGAAGGGACAAACCGTGACTTCGCACCCGCCCTCCGGCCCGCCCACAGGCCCCCCTTCGGGTCCCCTCTCAGGGCCCTCCTCCAGCCCGGAGTCGGGCGGTCCGCCGCCCCCGCCCGGGCCACCCGGCGGTACGGGCGGTGGCGGAGGCCGCGGCCGCGGTGGCCGGGAGGGAGGAGCCGGCGGCCCTTGGTGGCGCTCGGTCCCGAAGATCGCGGCCCTCACCGCGGTGGTCGTCGCTGCGGTGGCGCTGACCATCGTCCTCACCCGTCCGGACGGGGGCGGCAGCGGCGCGGGCGGCGAGGTGACCCTCCAGCCCGCGGCCGCCACGGGCCCCAATCCGTTCACACCGTCCACGGCCGCGAAGACCGCGGCGCCCCAGTCCCCGGCCGCGCTGCCGAGCCCGACCACCCCCGGCCCGACCAATGCCACCCGCAGTGTGAACGGTTCGGCGCCGGGTCTGTACGGGGGGACCATGAAGGTCGCCAGCTGCGATGTCGAGAAGCAGATCGACTACCTGAGCGCGGTACCGGCCAAGAACGCGTCCTTCGCGTCGGTCCTCGGCATCCAGCCGAACACCGTCGCCGGGTATCTGCGCTCGCTCACACCGCTTCAGCTGCGCGTGGACACCCAGGTCACCAACCACGGGTACCGCGACGGCTCCGCCACCACCTACCAGGCCATCCTCCAGACGGGCACGGCCGTGCTCGTCGACAACCGGGGAGTGCCCAGGGTGCGCTGCGCCTGCGGGAATCCGCTGACGCCGCCGGTGGCCCAGCGGACTCCGCCCCGGACGACCGGTGACCCGTGGCCCGGCTTCCGGGCGTCGAACGTCGTGTTGGTCGCGCCGTCGGTGAAGGTCGTCAACGTCTTCGTCATCTTCGACCCCAAGAACGGCGACTGGATCGCACGCCGGCGCGGCGACACGGAGGGCAAGAAGGACAAGGTGACCGCCCCTCCGAAGCACCCTCCGTCGGCCTCATTCTCCGACTCGCCCTCGGGATCGCCGTCGAAGCCCGCGTCGAAGTCCGACTCCACGGGCCCGAGGTCGCCGCTGCCCTGCGTCACGGTGACGGGTGGGGCCGTCCCGCCCGGTGGTCCGAGCGCCTGCCCGTCGGCCCGCTCCGAATCGCCCGAGTCACCCGCCCCCGAGACGTCGCCGGACACCGGCACGCCGACCGGGCCCGGGAACGAGACGGGAAACGAGCCGCGGACGGAGGACGGATCGCCTCCGTCGGAGTCCCTGAGCTCCGCGGAGGTCTCGCCGCACGGAGTGCCGGAACCGCCGCCCCCGCCCGCCTCTCCGGCGGGGTGACAACCACCCACACATACTGATTCACGATTCAGTAGCCCGAGTCGTTGACAGGCTCCGCCGCGCCTCCAGATACTGACTGACGGTTCAGTTGATTGACGCCGTCGCCGTATCTGGAGGCACCATGTCCGACCTCCCCACCGAGCTGGTCCCGCTCGCCCCCGAGCAGCGCGACATCATCGAGCTCACCCGCGCCTTCGCACGCGACGAGATTCGCCCGCGAGCGCGCGCCGTGGACGAGGCCGACATCGAGACCCCCTGGGATCTGTGGCGCAAGGCGGCGCGGGTCGGCATCACCGGCTTCATGCTTCCCGAGGAGTACGGAGGCGGCGGCTTCACCGATGTCTTCACCCAGTGCCTGGTGCAGGAGGAGCTGTGCGTCGGTGACCTCGGCATCGGCAACCTCCTGTGCTCCAACGGCTTCTACGCCGACCCGCTGCTGGCGCTCGGCACCAAGGAGCAGCAGGAGGCCTGGCTCGCCCCGCTGACCGGTCCGGACACCCCGATGACCTCGCTCGCCACCACCGAGCCGGGCGCGGGCTCCGACGCCGCGTCCATCGTGACGACGGCGACCCGCACGGACGGCGGCTATCTGCTGAACGGCCAGAAGGCCTGGATCTCCAACGCGGGAGAGGCCGAGCAGTACGTCGTCTTCGCGAAGACGGATCCGGCGCTGCGCTCCCGGGGCGTGACGGCGTTCCTTTTCCGCAAGGGCGCGAGCGGGGTCACCTTCGGGGAACCGATGCGCAAGATGGGCCAGCGGGCGATCGTCTGCCGGGAGATCTTCTTCACCGACGCCTTCGTCCCGGAGGCCGATCGGCTCGGCGACGAGGGCCAGGGCTTCCACGGCCTCATGCGGACCTTCGACATCTCGCGCGCGGTGCTGGGCGCGGCGGCGACCGGGGTGGCCAGGGCCGCGTACGAGTACGCCCGCGACTACGCCAAGACCCGTCAGCAGTTCGGCAGGCCGATCGTCGAGCACCAGGCGGTGGCCTTCCGCCTGGCCGACATGCGCACCCGCGTCGAGCAGGCGCGGCTGATGACCTGGCGCGCGGCCAAGCGGCTCGACGCGGGCCTCGACGCGACGACCGAGGCGGCGATGGCCAAGCTGACGGCGTCGGAGACGGCGGCGTACTGCACCTGGGCGGCCGTGCAGACACTGGGCGGCTGGGGGTACTCACGGGAGTACCCGGTGGAGCAGTGGATGCGGGACGCGAAGCTGGAGGAGATCGAGGAAGGCACCTCGGACATCATGCGCCTCCTGATCTCGCGGAGCATGTGATGAGCCGGTCCGCGCGCACGGGAGCCGCGACGGGTGGCGAGGCGGTGGTCCGCGCCCTGGCGGCGCACGGCGTCACGACCGCCTTCGGCATTCCGGGTACGCACAATCTTGAGATCTACCGGCATCTGCGGCCTTACGGCATAGGTCATGTGACACCCCGTCATGAACAGGGCGCGGGGTACGCGGCCGACGCCTACGCACGGGTGAGCGGTCGTCCCGGAGTCGCCCTCACCACCACCGGGCCCGCCCTGCTGAACATCGCGGCGGCGGTGGGGCAGGCGTACTCGGACAGTGTGCCGATGCTGGTCGTCTCGCCCGGTATGCCGCTGCGGCATCCCCGGCTGTCCACCGGGCTGCTGCACGAGACGCGCGGTCAGACGGAGGCGATGCGCTCGGTCGCCGCGTTCAGTCACCGGGTGTCGTCGGTCGGGGAGATCGGTGAGGCGGTGGCCCGGGCGTTCACCCTGTTCCGTACGGGCCGGCCCCGCCCGGCGCACATCGAGGTGCCGCTCGACCTGCTGGAGGCCGCGGAACCGGTGGGCCCGGCGCGGCACGCCCCGTCCCCCGTCGTACCGGCGCCCCACCCCACCGATGTGCGGCGCGCCGCGGACGTCCTGCGCAGAGCGCGACGCCCCGCCCTTGTGCTCGGCGGGGGCGCCCGGGGAGCGGCCGCCGAATGCCTCGCCGTCGCCGAACTGGTGGGCGCGCCGGTGGTCACCACGGCGAACGGCAAGGGTGTGGTCGCGGAGACCCATCCGCTCTCCGTCGGGGTGTCGCTGCACAGCCCCGCCGTCCAGAAGTGGCTCGTGGACCGCGACGCCGTGCTCGCCGTCGGCACGGAACTGGCCGAGTCGGACCTGTGGGCGCCCCTGCCGGAGCTGAACGGCGCGCTGATACGGGTCGATGTGGACCCGGCGCAGATCTACGCGGGGCCGCGTCCCGCCGATGTGGGACTCGTGGGTGACGCGCGGGAAGCGCTCGGGGCGCTGTGGGGGCTGCTGGCGGCGCTCGGACCGGCCGCGGGGGGCGACGCCCCCGGAGCCGGGGAGGAGGCCGCCGCGCTGGTCGCCGCGCGGGACGCCGAGACCCGCGAACGGGACGCGCGCTGGATTCCGTATCTGCGGGTCATGCGGTCCCTGCTCGCCGAGGACGCCGTCATCACCTCGGACAGCGCCCAGTGCTGCTACTACGGCGCGCTTCCGCATCTGCCCGTCGGTCCGGGCGGCCGGTATCTGCACCCCACCGGCTTCGGCACACTCGGCTACGCCCTGCCCGCCGCGATCGGCGCCAAGGCCGCGTTCCCCGACCGGCAGGTCGTCGCGCTCAGCGGAGACGGCGGGCTGCAGTTCTCCGTGCAGGAGCTGGCGACGGCCGCGCAGCTGCGGCTGCCGCTGCCCGTCGTGGTCTTCGACAACGGCGGCTACGGCGAGATCCGCGACGAGATGACGGCACGCGGGGACGTCCCGGCCGCCGTGGACCTGGCGCCCGTCGACCTGCCCGGGCTCGCCCGCGCCTACGGCGGCGGCGGGGAGCGGGTGCGCTCCGCGAGGCAGTTCGGCGAGGCCTTCGCGCGGGCACTGGCCACCCCTGGCCCCACCCTCATCACCGTTCCCGAGGAGACCTCCTGATGACGACCACTTCTCCGCCGGCCACTCCCCTGGTCTCCCTCACCTGGACGGACCATGTCACCGGTCGCCAGGGGCACTTGGTGATCGACCGGCTCGTACGCGGCGTGGCCAGCGGCGGGCTGCGGATGCGCGAGGGGTGCACCCTCGACGAGGTCGCCGGGCTGGCGCGCGGCATGACGATGAAGGAGGCCCTGCACTACAGCCCCGACGCGCGGTACATCCCGCTCGGGGGAGCCAAGGGCGGTATCGACTGCGACCCCCGCGACCCCGGGGCGTACGGGCTCCTCGTCCGCTATCTGCGGGCGATGCGGCCGTACATCGAGCACTTCTGGACCACCGGGGAGGACCTGGGTCTCACCCAGGACGTCGTCGACCGGGCCGCCGCCGAGGCGGGTCTGGTCTCGTCGGTCCAGGCCGTCTATCGGCTCCTCGACGACGAGGCGGCCGCGCGCAGCCGGCTCGCCGACGCGTTCGCCGTCGACGTCGACGGCATCGGCCTCGACGAACTGGCCGGCGGCTGCGGAGTCGCCGAGTCCGTCCTCGCGGCACTGGACCGGGCCGGGGTGGCGTACCGGGGCACGCGGGTCTCCGTACAGGGCCTGGGCACCATGGGCGGCGCGACCGCCCGGTTCCTGGCTTCGGCCGGGCTGAAGGTGGTCGCCGTGGCCGACGTCAAGGGCACCGTCGCCAACCCGGACGGCCTGGACGTCGAGGCGCTGCTCGGCGCCCGCGACGCCTACGGCACGGTGGACCGGTCCGTCCTGCGCGAGGGCGACCGCGAACTGCCCGGCGACGCCTGGCTGTCCGCCGACGCCGACGTACTGGTGCCGGCGGCCGTTTCGTACGCGATCGACGCCGCCAACCAGGCTTCGGTGACGGCCCGTTGGATCGTCGAGGCCGCCAATATGCCGGTACTGGCCGAGGCGGAGGAGCTGCTGGCGGCGCGAGGGATCACCGTCCTGCCGGACGTCGTCGTCAACTCCGCGACCAACGCGTGGTGGTGGTGGACCCTCTTCGGGGACATCGGCGCCGACGCGGAGGAGGCGTTCGCGCACATCCGGCGGTCGATGCGGTCCCTCATCGACGAGATGCTCGCGCGCGCCGAGGCCGACGCGTCGACCCCCCGGGCGGCGGCGCACGCCCTCGTCGCCGACCGGCTGCCCGTGATCGCCGAGCGCTTCGGGTGGTACGGATGAGCCTGGACGCGCTGTTCGACCCGGCGTCGGTCGCTGTCGTCGGCGCGTCCGGCAATCCGGAGAAGTGGGGGTACTGGCTGGCCTCCGGCGCTCTCGCCGGGCGCCACCGCCGCACCGTGCACCTGGTCAACCGGCGCGGCGGGGAACTCGACGGCGTCCCGTTCCGTCCGAGTCTCGCCGCCCTGCCCGATGCCCCCGAGCACATCGTGGTCGCCGTCCCGCCCCCGCACGTCCGGCCCGTCGTCGCCGAAGGCCTCGCGGCCGGCGCCCGCTGCTTCACGGTCATCACCTCCGGAGGCGAGGGCGCCGGTGCCGAGCGCGAACTGGCCTCGCTGGTCACCGCGCACGGGGCCCGGCTGCTCGGCCCCAACTGCATGGGTGTCGTCGACACCACCACGCAACTGCGCCTGAGCTGGGGGGACTTCCCCGCCGGGTCGGTGGGGCTGGTGTCCCAGAGCGGCAATCTCGCGCTGGAGATCGGACGGCTGCTGTCGCGCGCGGGGCAGGGCTTCTCCCGCTTCGTCTCCCTGGGCAACCAGCGGGACATCGACGCGGTGGACGCCCTCGACGCGCTGGTCGCCCACGAGGCGACCCGCGTGATCGCCGCGTACGTCGAGGACTTCCGGGACGGGCGCCGGTTCGCGCGCACCCTCGCCGCGGCCCACGCGGCCGGCAAGCCGGTCCTGCTGCTCACGGTGGGCCGCGGCGAGGCCTCCGGCCGCGCGGCCGCCTCCCACACCGGTGCCCTGGTGAGCGCCCGGGCGGTGGTGGCGGCGATCTGCCGCGACGCGGGTGGGCTCCTCCTGGACACGGCGGGCGAACTGGTGGACACGGCCCTGTGCCTCCTGGCCCCCCGGGGCACCCCTTCGGTGTCCGGACCGTCGGGCGAGCGCCCCCTGCGGGTCGCCGTCGTCGGGGACAGCGGCGGGCAGGGGGCGCTCGCCGCCGACGCGCTGGCCGGGCGCGGGGTCGACGTGCCGGTGCTCGGGGAGGCGACGCGGGTGGCCCTCGGAGGCCAGTTGCCCGCCGGGGGCGGGTACGGCAACCCGGTCGACCTCGCCGGGGCAGGCGAGGCGGACCTCGGTACGTACGCCCGGATCGCGCGGACGATGCTCCTGTCCGGGGACACCGACGCCACCCTCCTCACCGGCTACTTCGGGGACTACGCGACCGCGCATCCGGCACAGGGGCCGCGTGAGTGCGAGGTGGCCCGCGAACTGGCGGACACCGCGCGGGAGTCCGGCCGCGTCCTTGTCGTGCACACCATGGCGAGGGACACTCCCGCGCTCGCGGTCCTGCGCGACCGGGGGATCCCCGTGTACGAGCGGATCGAGCAGGCGGCGGGCGCCCTGGCGGCGGCGGACGCCGTCCGAAGGGCCCGGCCGTCCGAGCCCGCCGCGTTGCCGCCCGCCGCCTCGCCCCGGCTCACCGACGGCGGCTACGAGACGGTTCGTGAGCTGCTGTTTTCGTACGGACTCGGCTTTCCCGCCGCCGCGTTCGTCACCACGGCGGACGAGGCCGTGGCGGCGGCCGGCCGCGTCGGGTACCCGCTCGTCCTCAAGGCGATGGGCCTGGCGCACAAGACGGAGGCGGGCGGGGTCGCACTGGGTCTCTCCGACGAGGCGGCTCTGCGGGCCGCGTTCGGCCGGATGAAGGGGTCGACCGGAGCCGCCCGCTACGCGGTGGAGGCGATGGCCACTCCCCCGTACGCCGTGGAACTCATCGCGGGCGTGCGGCGCGACCGGGCGTTCGGGCCCGTGGCCATGGTCGGCATCGGCGGGGTCACCGCCGAACTCCTCGCCGACACGGCCCTGTCCGCGGCCCCGCTCACCCCCGGGCGCGCGCACGACCTGTTGCTCTCCCTACGGCACGCGCCGCTGCTGACCGGATGGCGGGGCGCTCCCGGCGCCCATCTCGAAGCCGCTGCGGCCGCCCTGTGCGCCCTCGCCGGAGCCGCTGCCGAACACCCCGAGCTCGCCGAGCTCGAAGTCAACCCGCTGCTCGTCCACCCGGGTGGCGCCCTCGCCCTCGACGCCCATGGAGTCCTCATATGACCAAGCAGTTCACCGGTCGCACCTACATCGTGACGGGCGGGGGCAGCGGCATCGGCCGCGCCATCGCGCGGGCCCTGGGCGCGGAGGGCGCGCGGGTCGTCGTCGCGGGCCGTACGCCCGAGCGGCTGGACGAGACGGTCGTCCTCCTCCGGAGGGACGGCGCGCAGGCGCTCGCCGTACCGACGGACGTACGGGACCCTGAGGCCGTCGACGCCCTGGTGGCCGCCGCGGTGGACCGCTTCGGGCGGCTCGACGGGCTGGTCAACAACGCGGCGGGCAACTTCGTCGTCCCGGGTGTCGACCTCAGCCCGGGCGGCTGGCGCGCCGTCATCGACATCGTCCTCAATGGTTCGTACTACTGCACCAGGGCCGTGGCCCGGCAGCTGCGCGCCCAGGGCGCCGGCGGCTCGATCCTCTCCGTGATCGCCACCTACGCGTGGCACGGGCACCCCGGCACGGTCCACTCGGCGGCCGCCAAGGCGGGCGTGCTCGCCATGACGCGTACGCTCGCCGTCGAACTCGCGCCGCTGGGGATCCGGTTGAACTGCGTCGCCCCGGGCCCGACCGAGACGGAGGGCGCGGGCGCGGCGCTGTGGGCGACGGACGAAGCCCGCGCCGAGGTGCTGGCGACGGTGCCGGCGGGCCGGTTCGCCGACCCGGCGGAGATCGCCGACGCGTCGCTGTTCCTGCTCGGCGAGCGGGCCTCGTACCTGACCGGTGAATGCCTGACGGTCGACGGCGGCCAGTGGCTGGGGAAGCAGGTGTACGGCCGCACAACGGTGTGAGGCCGGCGATCGCGATCAGGGGTACGTACCGAGCAGGGCCCCGGTCCGGACGCCCAACGCCTCGCCGTGGAGAGGGTGTTCAACCACCCGCACTGGGTTCCGCCGCTTGCGCATCCACTGGGAGAGGCGCGACGACGATGAAGGGCGAGGTCGGCGCCTCCCCCCTGTCCATGATCAACTTATGGCCCACGGGGGGCTTGCGGCAAGATCCGGGTCGTGCCGCAGAATGACCGGCCTGAACCAGAACCTGGAATAACGGGAGCCGCGAAATGCGTGTGCTGTTGTCGACGTATGGGGCGCGCGGGAGCGTCGAACCGATGGTCGGACTCGCGGTGCGATTGCGGGAACTCGGCGCGGAGGTGCGCGTATGCGCGCCGCCGGACGAGGAGTTCGCGGAGCTGCTCGCCGGTGTCGGTGTGCCGCTGGTGCCGGTCGGTGAGCCGGTGCGACCGCTGGTGAAATCGGTGACGCCGGGGTCGGCAGCGGGCCTGGCGCAGCGTGCGGCCGACTTGATCGCCGCGCAGTTCGGCACCGTCGCCGCGACGGCCGAGGGATGTGACGCGCTGGTGGCGACCGGCCCGTTGCCGGTCACGGCCGGAGGACGCTCGGTGGCCGAGAAGCTGGGCATCCGCTTCGTGCACGTGAGCCATCAGCCGATCAGCCTGCCGTCGCCGCACCAGCCGCCGCCCGCGCGGCGGGGCCGGCCCTTGCCCCCGGGGGTGACCGACAACCGGGAGCTGTGGGACGTGGACGCCCGGAACGCGAACGAGATGTTCGGCGAGCTGCTCAACACCCAGCGGGCGTCGATCGGCCTGCCGCCGGTGGACAACGTCCGCGACTACGCCTTCACCGACCAGCCGTGGCTGGCGACGGACCCGTCCCTGAGCCCGTGGCAGCCGACGGACCTCGACGTCGTGCAGACCGGCGCGTGGTTCCGGCCGGACGAACGCCCGCTCGCGCCCGAGCTGGTGGCGTTCCTGGACGCCGGCACACCGCCGGTGTACGTGGGCTTCGGCAGCATGCCCATGACGGCCTCGAAGGACGTGGCCCGGGTGGCCGTCGAGGCGATCCGCACGCAGGGCCACCGTGCGATCGTCTCCCGCGGCTGGGCCGACTTGGACCTGATCGACGACCGGGACGACTGCTTCTCTGTCGGCGAGGCCAACCACCAGGCACTGTTCTCCCGGGTGGCTGCCGTCGTGCACCACGGCAGCGCGGGCACCACGACGACGGCCGCCCGGGCCGGTGCGCCCCAAGTGGTGCTCCCCCAGGGGGCGGACCAGCCCTACTGGGCCGGCCGGGTAACCGACCTGGGCATCGGTGTGGCACACGACGGTCCGACCGCGACCACCGAGTCCCTGTCGATCGCGCTCAAGACGGCCCTGACCCCCGAGACCCGCGTCCGCGCGCAGGCCGTGGCCGGCACGATCCGCACCGACGGGACGACCGTGGCCGCGACAAGGCTGCTCGGCTCGGCCGGCCGGGAGAGGCCGCCCATGTCCGTGTGAAGCACGCGGAATCCCCCGGCGCGAAGGGGAAGGGGGAGGCGGCCTCGGCCGCCTCCCCCTTCCCCTTCGCGTGCCTACCCCTTGGCGCGGCGCGTCTTGGTCCCGAGGCCGTAGAAGACCAGCCCGATGACCAGGAACAGCGCCAGTGGTACGACCTGGCTCAGTGTGTACGCGAGGCGCTGGCCGGCGAAGGACTCGGGGAGGGAGTCGGCCGCCGATCCCCCGGTGCCGAACCAGCCGACGCCGAAGCCCGGCCAGATGAGGACGACCACGGTGAACGCGACCAGCCCGGTGGCGAGGACGGTGACCGTCCAAGCGCCCGCGCGGCCGCCGGGGACGGCGTACGGGCGCGGCGCGTCGGGGTACTTGCGGCGCAGGACCACCAGGCTCGGAAAGGTGATCACGTACGAGATGAAGGTCGTGCAGATCGTCAGGCCGAGCCCCGCGGCGAAGTACTTCTCCCCGTCACCCCCGGTCAGGTTGAGCGCGACGACGAAGAGGAGGGACGCGAGCACCGCCGAGAGCACATTGACGCGGACCGGCGTGCCGTGCTTCTCCGAGATGGCGCCGAGCCAGGTGGGTCCCGCGCCGTCCGCGCAGGCCACCGCCTGGGCACGGTGGGCTCCCATGGCCCAGGTGACCCCTGACGTCAGCAGCCCGACGATCAGACCGGCCGCGGCGACGCCGCCGAAGACGGTGCCCGCCCCGCTGAGGGTGACGGTGCCGTCTGCGGCGACATGGCCTCCGTAGACGGTGAACACGGCCTTGCAGGCGTCGATGAACCCGCCGAGGCTGCCGATCCTGTCGGCGGGGAGGACGAAGAGGATGCCGAGGATGGGGCCGCCGTACAGGACGAGCGAGGCGAGGCCCGAGCGGAGGATGGCGAGGGGGATGTCGCGGCGGGGGTTGGTCATCTCCTCGGCGGCCGAGCTCGGCAGTTCGAAGCCGACGTAGTTGAAGATCAGTACGGGTACGAGGGCGATGAACCCGGCATAGGTGGGGGCGAACTCGCCGGCCGGGAGGGCGTGGACCCCGTGCCGGACGGCGAACAGGACGACGGAGACGAGGAAGAAGCCGAGCAGCACGATCCTGGCGACGGCCCCGGCTGTGGGGACCCACTTGCCGACCCTGACGGACTGGACGACGGCGAGCGCGCCGCCCCAGATGAAGACGAGACCGGCGGCGTACTTCCACAGGCCCGGCAGCGGCGTGAAGAACTGTTCCCAGGTCGTGAGGGCGATGATGCACAGACTGCCGCCGACCCAGACGGGATTGGATATCCAGTAGAGGATCTGGTTGATTCCGGCCGTGAGCCGGCCGAAGGCCAGCCTGGTCCAGGCGTAGGGGCCGCCCTGCACGGGGAAGGCGGAGCCCAGCTCGGCGACGAGCAGCCCGTACGGCAGGAAGAAGGCGAGCGCGAGGATCGCCATCCAGGTGAGGCCCTGGGGGCCGTGCGCGGCGACCGAGCCGATGGTGTCGAGGCCGACCAGGGTGCAGATGAGGAAGAACAGCACATCGAGGCGGCGCAGGTCCTTGCGGAGCCGGGTGCGCTGTTCGCCCCATCCATTGGACAGATCGGGGGTCCGTCGGGCGGTCTGGGCGGCCTGATCGGGCGGTGCTTGGGTCACGGCGGACTCCTACGGCGGCACGGGGTGACGACACGGGGACGTACGGACGCAGCGCTGGAACTGACTGAATGGCCAGTCAGTAGAGCGACTGTGGCCCGGGCCACAGGACAGTGTCAAGAGTTCGGCGACCGCCCGTTGGGAGCCCTGTGTAGGGTGACGGCGTGGCAAGAGTCCGGTTGAGCGTGGAGGAACGGCGCGAGGACATGCTGCGCGCCGCAGTCGAACAGATCGAGGCGCGTGGGGTGACGGCCGTGCGTATCGCCGATGTCGCGTCCGCCCTCGGCGTGAGCAACGCGCTGGTGCTCTACCACTTCTCGTCCAAGGAGAAGCTCGTCGCGGCGGCCTTCGCCCATGCCGCCGAGAGCGACCTGGCCCATCTGCGCAAACTGCTCGGCCGCCGCACCACCGCGGTGCGGCGGCTGCACGCCGCGGTGCGCTGGTACGCCCCCACCGGTCAGGCCAAGGGCTGGCGCCTGTGGATCGAGGGCTGGGCGGCGGCGCTGCGGGAACCGGGACTGCGTGAAGTGACCCGGGAGTTGGACCAGCAGTGGAAGGCGGCGCTGACCGGCGTCATCGCGGAGGGCGCGGCGACGGGCGAGTTCCGGTGCGAGGATCCGGCCGCGGCGGCCTGGCGGCTCACCGCCCTGCTCGACGGACTGGCCGTACAGATGACCTCTTACGCCGGCGGTCTCACCCGGGCGCGGATGCTCGAGTGGACGGACGACGCGCTCGCGCGGGAGCTGGGCTTCGACCGCGCGGCACTGACGGCTCCCTCTCGCTGAGCGGGCCCGGTCCGAGGCCGCTTTCGGGCCCCGGCCGGGGCCGGGGTGTCAGCCCGTCACCGCGGGTCGCGTCGCGGAGGGGCAGCGGTCGCGGCGCGGTCCGGGGCAACCGGGTCGCGGATCAGTCCGGGGGTTCGGGCTCCGGACGGTCCCCGGGCTCGGGGTCCGGCGCCGGCGCCGGGTCCGTGGCGGGCTCCGGGGGCCGCGGCTCGTGCGGGACGGGGTCCGGCCGGGTGGGCACGGGCCCGGGGCCTTCGGGTGTCGGCTCGGTGGTCATCGCCTTCGCCTCCTTTCGTGGGCGCTCCGTCTGCCTGACTGTGTGGCGCGTCTGCCCGAAGGGCACCGGTTCACGCCTCTTCACCCGAGTCTTCGCCTCCCTGCGCCGGGGGGCGGTTCACCAGCCGCGTGCGGCCCGCAGCAGCCGGTCCCGTACGACGGCGAAGTGAGGATTGGCCGACGCTCCGGGGCGCTGGACGAGATAGCCGGTGTTGATCGGCGGGTCCTCGGGGTCGTGGAGGAGCACCAGCGCCCCCGACGCGAGGCCGTCGAGGCACAGATAGCGGGGCAGCACGGTGAAACCGCTGCCCGCCGTGACCAGGGACAGCACTCCCCGCAGGTCCGGGACGGTGACGGCGGCCTCGCCGCCGAGGCGGCGGCCGAAGACGTGCCGCCAGTAGCGCCGGGCGATGGGCAGGTCCTCGGCATAGCTGACGAGAGGCACGCCGTGCAGGGCCGCGGGACCGTCGGCGGCGACCCGCTCCGGTCCGCCGATCCGTTCGGCGACGGCGGGGGAAGCGACCAGGACGAACTCCTCGTCGGTCAGCGGGACGGCGGCCAGGGCCCGGCCGCGCGGCCGGTTCGTGGCGATGACCAGGTCGTGCCGGCCCGCGCGGAGCTCGTCGAGGAGCGGCTCGGTGAGGCCGGTGGTGACGCGCAGGCGCACGCCCGAGGCGACCAGGGGGGCGAGGGCCGGCAGCGCGCGTACGCAGAGCAGCTCGGCGGGGCCGGCCAGGTGGACGGGGTCGGCCGGACCGCCCTCTCCGGGTCCGGACGGGCCCACGACGGCGGCCAGGGCGTCGAGGGGCGCGGCGATCCTGGAGGCGAGTTCGTCCGCGTACGGCGAGGGGGCCACGCCGCGCGGCAGGCGCTCGAACAGCTCGCGCCCGAGCTGCCGCTCCAGGGCACGGATCTGGGTGGTGACGGTGGGCTGCGACAGGCCCAGCAGCCGCGCCCCGGCGGTGAAGGACCCGGACCGGTGAACGGCGAGGAACGTGCGCAGCAGCTGGAGATCCGGCGGGCCGGCGGCGGCCTGACCCGGTCGGCCTATTCCCGTCGACCCATTGGGATCCCTATCGGTCATAGTGGCGATCCTATTGGATTCTCCTGGGCAACCCGTCCTACGGTCGAGGACATCGCCAAGCCGATGACCGCCCACACCCCCGGAGAGATGTGACATGGCAAGGATCCTTTTCGTTGTGACCGGCGCCGACCACTGGACGCTGGCCGACGGCACGAAGCACCCCACCGGCTTCTGGGCCGAGGAGGTCGTCGCGCCGTACGAGGTCTTCAAGGCGGCGGACCACGAGGTCGTCGTGGCGACACCCGGCGGTGTCGTACCGACCGTGGACACGGCGAGCCTGGCGCCCGAGGCCAACGGCGGGCAGGAGGCGGCCGACCGGATCGGGGCCGCCCTCGCCTCGATCGACGAGCTCCGCAAGCCTCTCGTCCTGGAGAACGTCCACCTCGACTCCTGCGACGCCGTCTTCTACCCGGGCGGCCACGGCCCGATGGAGGATCTGGCCGTGCACGCCGAGTCGGGGCGCCTGCTCTCCCGGGCCCTGCGGTCCGGCAAGCCGCTCGGCGTGGTCTGCCACGCTCCCGCCGCCCTGCTGGCCGCGCGGGAGGAGGACGGAACGTCGCCGTTCGCCGGGTACCGGCTCACCGGCTTCAGCAACGCGGAGGAGACCCTGGCCGGTCTCGCCGGGAAGGCGAAGTGGCTGCTCCAGGACCGCCTGGTGGAGATGGGCGCCGACTACCAGGAGGGCGAGCCGTGGGCCCCGAAGGTGGTCGTCGACCGCAACCTGATCACCGGCCAGAACCCCGCCTCCTCGGCGCCGCTCGCCCAGGAGCTCCTGAAGAGGCTGGCCTGATCGAGCGCCGGGGGCGGCCCGGGAGCCCCTCCCCGGGCCGCCCGCCCACCGCCGCGTCCGCCACGCGGCACGCCCAGGCATGACAGGGCCGCGACGGGCAAGACGCACAGCCAGGACGGCGGCCGTCCAGGCAAGATTGGGATCATTTCAGATGAAATGGGTACCAGAAGCTCTGTGAATAACCGGACCGACGAGGTGGCCCGGGATCGCGGGCGCGGTGTGGCGCTGCCGGACGATCCACTGCCGGTGGACCACACCCAGGCCATCCTCGAGACGACGAAGCATGTGGCGGCTCTCCTGAAGGAGGCCGAGTGCCCGTTCGCGCTGGCGGGAAGTGTGGCCGCGCACGCGTACGGGGTGCCCGCGCACCTTCAGCACGACACCGACTTCTACATCAGACGTGAGGACGCCGAGGCGGTCGCCGGCGTCCTCAAGCAGGCCGGGCTGGACATTCGCCAGCCGCCCGAGGACTGGCTCTTCAAGGCCCGGTGCGGCGGCGAGGAGATCGACCTGATCTTCGAGCCCGCGCAGGGGCCCGTCACCTCGGACATGCTCGGGCGGGCGCACACCCTGCCCGTCGACTCGGTCCACATGCCCGTTCTGGCGCCCGACGACCTCATGTGCGGGCTGCTCTCCTCCCTCTCCGAACACCACTGCGACTTCGGCGCCCTGCTCCCGGTGGCGCGCACGCTGCGGGAGCGGATCGACTGGGACGCGCTCAGGCACATGTACGAGAACAAGCCCATGCCCGACGCGTTCATCTATCTGCTCGAACGCCTCGGAGTCATCGAACGCCGTGAGGAGAAGCCGTGACCGGAGCGGAAAGCCCGGAGTACCGCATCGCCCATCTGGAGGACAAGCTCGCCCGCGGCGACATCGCCGAGATGGGGATCCGGATCGAGGTGCACGGCGACGCGGTGCTGCTCTCCGGCACGGTGTCCACGGCGCAGCGCCGGGACGAGATCCTGGCGCTCGCGAGGGCCGAGCTCGACGGCCTGCGTGTCCTGTCCGACCTGCTGGTCGTCCACTACAGCCCTCCGGGGCACGAGCAGCCGGAGGGAGCGGCATGATCCGCGTCGCCGCGGTCGGGGACATTCATCTCGGTGAGAACGACGGAGGCCTGCTCAGGCCCGCGTTCGACACCCTGGCGGAGTGCGCCGACCTGCTGCTGCTCGCCGGTGACCTCACCCGCCACGGAACGGTCGAGGAGGCCCGGGTCGTCGCCGCCGAGGTGGCCGACCTGCCCGTGCCGGTGGTCGCCGTGCTGGGCAACCACGACTACCACAGCGGCCAGGAGGCCTCCATCACGGCCGTACTGTCCGATGCCGGGACGACGGTCCTGGAGGGCGAGGGCGTACGGCTCGACATCGGCGGAGTCCGGGTCGGCATCGCCGGCACCAAGGGGTTCGGCGGCGGGTTCGCCGGGCGCTCGGGGGGCGAGTTCGGCGAGGAGGAGATGAAGTCGTTCGTCCGCTACTCGCGGCGCTGCGCCGAAGGGCTGCGCAAGGCCCTGGAGGGCCTGGCCGACGACGGCTGCACCGTGCGGATCGCCCTCACCCATTTCGCACCGGTGCCGGACACGCTGGCCGGTGAGCCGCTGGAGATCTATCCGTTCCTCGGCAGTTACCTGCTCGCGGAGGCCGTGGACACGGCGGGAGCCGATCTGATCGTGCACGGCCACGCCCATATGGGGGCCGAGCACGGCATGACCGTCGGTGGTGTGCGCGTCCGCAACGTCGCCCAGCCCGTGATCGACCGCGCCTTCGCGGTGTACCGGGTTCCCATGGACGGGCAGGGCCCGGCCGGGGGCGAGTGAGCCCCCGGCCGGTCGCGGCCGGCCTGCCGCGGCGGGCGGCGGGTCCGTCAGAGCACCAGCCGGAAGCCGCTGCGCGGGCGGGCCGGAATCCGCCGCAGCGAGATCCGCAGGTCCTGCTGCGGAACGGTGAAGTCCAGCTGGGCCAGTTCCGTCGCCAGCGCGGCGAGCACGGCGACGGTGATGTCCTCGCCGGGGCAGCGGTGGCCGGTGTGGGCGTCACCGCCGCCCTGCGGGATCAGTTCGTCGCGGGAGGGCGCACTGCCGACGAAGCGGCCCGGATCGAAACGGTAGGGAGCCGGCCACAGGTCCGGGTCGTGGTTCTGGCCGTAGACGTCCAGCAGCACCACGGCGCCGGCCGGAATGGTCGCGCCGTCCCACTCGAGTTCACCGGCGGCGAGGCCGCCGACGAACGGAGTGAACGGATAGAACCGGCGCACCTCGTGGGCGAACGCCTCCGCGTAGGTGGAGTCGCCCTCGCGGAGCCGCTCGCGGTGTTCGGGCCAGCGGTGCATGGCGTGGGCGGCGAAGGCCGTGAACCAGGCGATGGCGACGGTGGGCCGGACGACGTTGAGCAGCTCCACGGCGGCCGTATGGGCATCGAGCAGCGCGCCGTCCGCCTCGCGGTGCCAGGTCACCGCCTCCATCACCGGCCCCGAGGCGGTCTCGTCGTCCGGCAGGCCGTGCCCCGTCGCCGCGCCGGCCAGGCCCGTCGGGCCGGAGGGCCCGGTCGCCCCGTGGGCGGCGCGCTCGTCCTCGACCAGGCGCCGCAGCGTCTCCTCCTGACGGGTCCGCGCCCGCCGGGCCCGCAGGTGGCGGGGCCCGGGGGTGGCGAATCCGTCGACCATGGCCACCGCGTCCTCGGCCATGCGCCGTGTCTGCGCGTCGGAGAGCGGAATGCCCGCCCAGGCGCAGACCGCACGGGACAGGACGAGCGCCGCCTCGTCGAAGAGGACGATCTCCCTGCCCTGCCGTCCCGTCAGGTGGTGCTTCCATTCCGCCCGTACGCGCTCCACCAGCGCGGCGACGCCGTCGGCGTCGGTGAGCCGCGACATGAACATCGCCTTGCGCGCCCGGTGGGCCTCACCGTCCAGGGTGTGCACCGCTCCCCTGCCGAAGAGGGTGTCCAGCACCGGGCCGGGGAGCGCTCCGGCGCGCCGCACATGCTGCTCGTCGTAGAAGAACCCGACTGCCTCCGGCCCGTGGAGCGCAATCACGGGCTTTCCCAGCAGCCGGGTCCGCACGGGGGCACCTTCGCTGCGGCGGCGCAGGTCCGGAAGCCAGGCGTAGCCGTTGATCAGCAGGGACGCGGTACTGTCGCGCATATATGAGGGCATATGCCCCCGATACCCCTTTCACTCCTGGGCACACTCGGGTTCCCCCGGCTGCCACGACACGACCGTCGGATGGCCCAACGGCCCCGGTGTCCGGGGGCCCCGCTCCCCTACCGGCCGCCCAGGGGGCTCTTGTCGAGGTGCTCCAGCAGATCGGCCGGATCGCCGAACACGACCGACGCGCCGGCCTCTTCCAGGTCGGCGCGGGGGATGCCCCCGCAGAGCAGCCCGATACAGCGGACGCCGGCCCTGGTCGCCGCCTTCATGTCCCACACGGTGTCGCCGACGAACACGGCGTCCGCCGCGGCCACCCCCACCTGTTCGAGGGCCCGTTCCACGGGCTCGGGGGCGGGCTTGCCCTCCTCCACGTCGTCGGCGCTGCCGGCGGCGGTGATGGCGTCGTCCGCGTCGATGGCCTTGCGCAGAGCGGCGAGTTCGGCGCCTCCCGCCGAGGTGACGAGCACGACCTTCCATCCGCTGCCCGCCAGGGTCTCCAGCAGCTTTCCGGCGGAGTCCAGGGCACAGAGCCGCTCGAAGTACTGGGCGTAGAGGGTCTTGTGCGCGGCACTGAGGGAAGCGTCGTGGCCCTTGTCCCGGTCCTCGCCGAGAAGATGCGCGATCAGATCCTCACTGGGACGCCCCACGGCACGGTGGATGGCATGAGTCGCGACCTGGTGTCCGGCCTGCCGGAACGCCTCCCACCAGCACATCACGTGCAGATGGTTGGTGTCGACGAGCGTTCCGTCGACGTCGAACAGAGCTGCTCGGCTCATGGCTCCACCTCGTTCTCCCCCGGAGTCCCGGTCGGTTCGTCGTCAGTCGGTTCGTCGTCAATCGGCGGCTCTTTTCGCACGGTCCCCGTCCAGGGCCCGTGCGGCCACCTTGAGATCGGCCACGAGCCCCGCGTACGCCGCTTCCCGGTCCTTGGAGCGCAGGACCGCCGAGGGGTGGAGGGTGGCCAGTACCTGCTGGTAGGGCTCCCCATCGGGCAACGGGAGCAGCGCGCCGCGCTCCTTGCTCACCTGGAACGACGGACCCAGCAGGGCCTTGCCCGCGGTCGCGCCCAGAGCCACCACCAGTTCGGGGCCGACCAGCCGCAGCTCCGCCTCCAGCCACGGATGACAGGCCGTCATCTCCCGGAGGCTCGGGGCCTTGTGAATGCGGCGCTTGCCCCGTTCCGCCACGGTGAACTTGAAATGCTTCACCGCGTTCGTCAGATACGCCGTCTCCTCGTCGATGCCGGCCTCGTGCAGCGCCTTGCGCAGCAGTCGTCCGGCGGGCCCGACGAACGGCTCGCCCTGGACGTCCTCCTGGTCCCCCGGCTGCTCCCCGACCAGGACGACCCTTGCCCGTGGGTCACCCGCGCCGAAGACTGTCCGGGTGGCGTCCTCGAAGAGGGGGCACCCCCGGCAGTCGGCGGCGGCACGGCGGTACGCGGGAAGCCCTCCGCGCGAGGGCAGGTACGGTCGCGCGTCGTACGCCTCGCCGTGCTCGCTCTCCCCGCTGCGCGGGCTTTCCGTCCGTTCGGCCGTGCGGTTCATCGTCACCAGTCCTTGGTGATCCTGAAGTAGTGGGTCTCGTCGCCGAGGATCGTGCCGTGCGCGTCGAAGAACGTCCCGGTCACCGTGTACGTGTCCCGGGCCAGATGGCCCGTAGGCAGCCGTTCGGGCGGCAGGACGACGCTGTACGGGCCGCCGGGGCGGTAACTCCCCAGTACGGTCTCCGAGGTCCCGACCACCACACCCTGCCGCTTTCTCACATCCACGAATCTGAGGCCCTCGACGGCCCTCCGCAGCCGGAAACTGAGTTCGATACGGATCTCCGCGCCTTCCTTCATGTCGAACGGCGCCGTGTGGGGCGCGGGCAGCGGGACGGGGACGTCGGCATGGCCCTCGGCGTGCAGGATCACGCTGATGAGCGTGAAGCCGAGGGTGGCGTCACCGGGATCCGTGAGGGGTGTTGCCTTGATCGCGTTCATCGTACGAACCGGCTTCCGACCGTGGACCGCGTCGCCTGGCGCGGCTACCCGGGGTAGTCCTCGTGCTGGTCTCCCCGCTCCGTCTCGGGTTCCTCCCGCAGGGCCCGTTCGCTCTGCTCCTTTAGCTGCTCGCCCTTGGCGCGGAGCCGTTCGGACTCCGCCGGATCCGTGGAGAGCCGGGCCCGGTGCAGCAGGTGCTCGGACTTGTCCCGCTGATGCTCCGCCCGCGCGCGATCGCCGTCGCGTGCGCTGTACTGGTCGCTCACAGTGGCCTCCCGTCGGTCCCCGGGCGCCTGCTCCCGCACGTCGTCGCGCGCGGGAGCGCCCCGGCCACTGGTGCGGCTGCCCCGGCCGAACGGGTGGAAACACGGCAGGCGATCATGCCTCATGTTTCGCGGCCCGTGCAGCGGCAACGCGCGGGTCATGGTGCACATCGGATACACAATGATGACCGAGCAGGCAGCCCCTCGTGAGCTCGTCGAGCACGTGGTGCGGGCGGAGGACGCCGGCTTCGACTTCTCGGTGACGTCCGACCACTACTTTCCGTGGCTGGAGTCGCAGGGGCACGCCCCGTACGCCTGGAGCGTCCTCGGCGCCGCCGCGCAGGCCACCTCGCGGATCCCGCTGATGACGTACGTGACCTGTCCGACGGTCCGCTACCACCCCGCGGTCGTCGCCCAGAAGGCCGCGACGATGCAGCTCCTGTCCGAGGGACGCTTCCGGCTCGGCCTCGGCTCCGGCGAGAACCTCAACGAGCACGTCGTGGGGGCCGGCTGGCCCGCCGCTCACGTCCGGCTGGACATGCTGGAAGAGGCGGTCGAGATCATCCGGGCGCTCTTCGACGGCGGCGACGTGAGCCATCACGGCACCTATTTCGACGTCGAGAACGCGAAGCTCTGGGATCTCCCCGACGCGCCGCCGCCGATCGGTGTCGCGGTCTCCGGGGACCGGTCCTGCGAGCTCGCCGGCAAGCTGGCCGACCTGGTCATCGCCACGGAGCCGAAGAGCGAGCTGCTGGACGCCTTCAACCGGCACGGCGGAACGGGCAAGCCCCGCGTCGGCCAGCTGCCCGTCTGCTACGACACCGACAAGGACGCGGCCGTCGCGCGTGCCCACGACCAGTTCCGCTGGTTCGGGGGCGGCTGGAAGGTGAACGCGGAGCTGCCGGGACCGGCCGGATTCGCCGGAGCCACGCAGTTCGTACGGCCCGAGGACGTCGCGGAGGCCATCCCCTGCGGCTCCGACGTGGACGCCTTCGTCGACGCCGTGCGGCCCTTCGTGGACGCCGGCTTCTCGGAGGTCGCCCTGGTCCAGATCGGCGGCGACCAGCAGCAGCCCTTCATCGACTGGGCCGAGAAGAGCCTGCTGCCCGCTCTGCGCGAACTCTGAATCCAGCCCGACCGAGCCCGGCACCCACAGGGAGCACTTCATGGCCGCGGACCAGGAACTTCGGGTGGTCGTCACCGGCGCCACCGGAAACGTCGGCACGAGCGTCGTCAGGGCGCTCGGCGAGGAGCCGGGGATCGGCTCGATCCTGGGCATCGCCCGCAGGCGTCCCGATCTCGTCCTGCCCCGGACCACCTGGGAGGAGGTCGATCTCGCGGCGCAATCCGCCCGTGACCGCCTGCTGGAGTGCTTCCGCGGGGCGGATGCCGTCGTGCATCTCGCGTGGCGGTTCCAGCCGACCCACGATCCCGCCGTCACCTGGGAGACGAACGTGCTCGGGTCGCTGCGGGTCTTCGACGCGGCCGCTACGGCGGGGGTACCCGCCCTGGTGCACGCCTCGTCCGTCGGCGCGTACTCCCCCGGGCCCAAGACGGAGCCCGGCGTGGACGAGTCGTGGCCGACCAACGGCTGGCCGGCGGCGGCGTACTGCCGCGAGAAGGCCTATCTGGAGCGGGTACTGGACACCTACGAGCGCGACCATCCCGGGATCCGGGTGGTGCGGATGCGGCCCGGTTTCCTCTTCAAGGAGGAGTCCGCGAGCGAGCAGCGCCGGATCTTCGCCGGACGGTTCTTCCCCGGCGCCCTGCTGCGGCCCGGCCTGCTGCCGGTCGTACCCGATCTCGAAGGGCTGCGCTTCCAGGCGCTGCACACCGACGACGCGGCCCGGGCCTATGTGATGGCCGTACTGAGCGATGTGCGCGGCGCGTTCAACCTCGCCGCCGACCCCGTGATCGACGCGGAGCAGCTCGCCGAACTCCTCGACGCCCGGGTCGTACGGGTGCCTCGGAGCGCCGTGCACGGCGCGCTGGCGGCGGCCTGGCACCTGCGGGTGGCACCGGCCTCGCCGGATCTGTTCGACGCGGTGCTGCGACTGCCGATCCTCGACGCCGGCCGTGCTCACCGCGAACTCGGCTGGCGGCCGGAGAAGACGTCCCGCGATGCGCTCTCCGCGTTCCTCACCGGGGTCCGCGAGGGCAGCGGGGACCGGACCGCGCCGCTGGCCGGCCACCGGGTCGGCTGAGCCGCTGCGCAAGGACCCCGCGTCCGTCCCTGCCCCGAACGGCCGGGATGGACGCGCACTTGGTGCGTCCGCGGGCGCGCGCCGCAAGACTGTTGCCGGGGACACGAGAAAGAGGACGCATGGACGGCATCGTGCTGCTGAAGGAAGATCACAAGACGGTCGAGAAACTGTTCAAGCAGTTCGAGAAGGCAGGCGATGACGCGGTCGCGGAGAAGCGTGAACTCGCCGACAAGATCATCGAAGAGCTCACCACCCACACGTACATCGAGGAGGAGATCTTCTATCCCGCGGCGCGGGAGGCGGACTCCGACATGAAGGACCACGTCCTCGAGAGCGTGGAGGAGCACCACGTCGTGGTGTGGATGTGCGCCGAACTCGCGAACATGGCCGCCTCCGACGAACGCTTCGACGCCAAGATGACCGTCCTCATCGAGAACGTGCGCCACCACGTCGAGGAGGAGGAGAAGGAATGGTTTCCCGACGTGCGCAAGGCGATGGGCCGTAACCGGCTCAAGGAGCTGGGGGAACAGATGGAGGCCGCCAAGTCCCAGCGGCCCGATCACCCCCTCGGGGTGCCGAGCGCCAAGGAGTGATCGCGCCCCGGGAGCCGGCCCGCCGGAGCGCATGATCCGGGCGGCGGCGGGCAGAGGCATCGGTGGGCCCCGAGATGATCTCGGGGCCCACCAGCAATGCCGCACACGGCCCGCGCATCCGGCCACCGGGAGGTACCGCATGGGCACGGCGAGGGACCACTCCCGCGCACCTGTCCTGGAAGCACTCGACGCCTATCACCGGCGGGGCCAGACCCCGTTCACCCCGCCGGGCCACAAACAGGGCAGAGGAGCGGACCCCCGCGCCGAGGCCGTCCTGGGTCCGGGCGTCTACGGTTCCGACGTCCTCGCCAACGCCGGTCTGGACGACCGCAGGACCTCCCGGCGCGTCCTGGAACGCGCCCAGGAACTCATGGCCGACGCGGTCGGCGCCGACCACACCTTCTTCTCCACCTGCGGCAGCTCACTGTCCGTCAAGAGCTCCATGCTGGCGGTCGCCGGTCCCGGCGAGAAGCTCCTCGTCGGGCGGGACGCCCACAAGTCGGTGGTCGCCGGGCTGATCCTGTCCGGCATGAGTCCCGTGTGGGTCGACCCGCAGTGGGACCCCGATCGGCATCTCGCCCACCCGCCCTCGGTGGCGGCCTTCGAGGAGGCGTTCGAGGCCCATCCCGACGCGAAGGGCGCGCTCGTCACCAGCCCGACGCCGTACGGCAGCTGCGCCGACATCGCCGGTCTGGCGGAGGTCTGCCACCGCCGGGGCCGTCCGCTGATCGTCGACGAGGCGTGGGGGGCGCATCTGCCGTTCCACCCGGATCTGCCGACCTGGGCCATGGACGCGGGCGCGGACCTCTGTGTCACCTCGGTCCACAAGATGGGCGGCGGGCTCGAACAGGGGTCGGTCTTCCATCTGCAAGGCGATCTCGTCGACCCCGCCGTCCTCAAGTCCCGTGAGGATCTGCTCGGTACGACCAGCCCGTCCGTCCTCATCTACGCCGGGCTCGACGCCTGGCGCAGGCAGATGGCCGAGCACGGCGAAGTCCTGCTGGGGAACGCGCTCGGCCTGGCCCGGCACGTGCGCGAGCGGATCGAAGCCGTCGACGGGCTCCATGTGGACGGTCCCGAGTATCTGGTCCCCGGCCGCGCGGCCGGCCTGGACCCGCTGCCCGTCGTCATCGATCTCCACGGGCTCGGCGTGGGCGGCTACACGGCCGCCGACTGGCTGCGGGAGCACCACCGCGTCAACGCGCATCTCGCCGATCACCGCAGGATCAGTACCCAGATCACGTACGCCGACGGGGAGGACACGGCCGAGCGGCTGCTGACCGCCCTCGGGGCCCTGGTCCGTCACGCGCCCGAGCTGCGTCCCGCGCCCACGGTCCATGTGCCCTCACCCGAGGAACTCCGCCTGGAACAGGCGATGCTGCCCCGGGACGCGTACTTCGGCGCGACCGAGCAGGTACCGCTGCACAAGGCGGCCGGCCGCGTCGCCGCCGAGATGCTCACCCCGTACCCGCCCGGCATCCCCGCCGTGCTGCCCGGCGAGCGGATGACCGCGCCGGTCCTCGAATATCTGCGCAGCGGTGTCGCCGCCGGGATGCTGGTGCCGGACGCCGCCGATCCGGGCCTGGGCAGTGTGCGGGTGCATGCGGAGACGGGACCGGGGGCCGGATGACCGCCGTCCTGGGCCGGTAGCGGCCGCGGGGCACGTGTGGGGGCGGACGCGATGGCGTCCGCCCCCACACATGCCCCGGTGGGTGCGCCCCGTCCGGCCTCGCGGATGCGTCAGCGGCGCGCCCGACCGCCGCCGAGGTCGTCCATGTCGATGTCGGGCTCGACGTCGGGCTCCATGTCGGTCTCGTCGGGCAGGTCGGCGGCGGAGTCGACGTGCATCGCGGCCTCCTCGGCGGACGCCGCCCCTCCGTCGATGCCCACGTCCCGGGCCAGCACGTCGATGTGCCGGGGCGGGGACGGCTCGTCCACCGAGGTCAGGCGCCCCGCACGGGTCGCGCCCGCCTGCTGGTCCACCGGCTCGCCCTCGCCGTCGGGGAGATCTCCGATCCCGTCGCCCTCCGGCGCCCCGGTGTCGGGCGTCTCCTGAGCCAGCCTCTGGTCGAGGGATTCGCCCTCGCGCTGTTCCCGGCCCGTGGTGCCGTACTTGGTGACGCCGAGGGGCCGTTCCGGCGGGGAGTAGCCCTGGTCCAGCATGTCGTCCAGTTCGGCCTCGCCGATGGCGTTCTCCAGGTCGAGGTCGTCGGTGGGCCGGTTGTCCACGTCGGAGTTCTCGGGCTGGTAGACGTCGTCGCCGCGTGCTTCGGACATGATCCGCTCCTTTCATAGGGGCCGCGCCCCGTGGGGGCCGAAGGCTCGGTTCCGCACCCGGCGGGTTCCCCGGCTCGCCCTCGGCAATCCGGACCCGAGGATCTTTGAGGTCAGCGGACGCCACGGGTCCGCTCAGCGGTCCAGCAGGTCCAGGACGGCCTTTTCCACGGGTCCCTGGGTCGCCGGGCGGCCGAACGTCCCGTGTTCGCCGAGGCGGCCGAGCGCGGGCGCGATCGTGACGCCCTCCTCGAAGAGTTCGAACACGCGGGGGTCGATGTAGGAGGCACGGCACACCGCCGGCGTGTTGCCGAGATAGCGGCTGACCTCCTTCACCGCCCGCGCCTCGATGCGGCGCCGCGCGGCACGGGCGGCACGCGCCTCGTCGGTGGGAACGGCGACCGCGACCGCGGCGAGCACGGTCGCGTGCCAGGTGCGGAAGTCCTTGGCCGTGATGTCCACGCCCGAGAGACGGCGCAGCGCCTCGTTCAGGTCCTGGCTGGTCAGATCGTGCCAGGCCTTGGCCTCCCAGTACGAGAACAGCCGGGGCCCGCCGCGGGGCCTGCGCAGCAGCGCCCTGACGACGGCCTGCGCGGGGTCGTCCACCACCGCGCGGACCAGCCGCTTGCCGCCCTTGGCCGGGTAGCTGAAGGTGATCTCGCCGTCGTCGCAGGAGGCGTGCTCGCGCTGCATCGTGGTCAGTCCGAAGGTGTGGTTCTTCTTGGCGTAGCTCTCCGAGCCGACCCGGAAGAAGCCCAGATCGAGGAGGCGCACCGCGCAGGCCGTCACGCGCTCGCGGTTCAGCCCGCGGCTGTCGAGGTCCCTGGTGACCTGCTTGCGCAGTCCGGTCAGCGACGCGGCCACCTCTCGGACGTGCTCGTGCTTCGCACGGTCCTGACGGGCCCGGAACTCCTCGTGGTAGAGGTACTGGCGCCGCCCGGCGTCGTCGGTGCCGACGGCCTGCAGATGCCCGTTGGACCAGGGGCAGATCCACACGTCGCGCCAGGCCGGGGGGATGACCAGCGACCGGATGCGGGCGAGCTCCCCGGTGTCGGGGAGCGGGTTGCCCGAGGCGTCCCGGTAGCGGAAACCGCGGCCGCTTTTGACCCTGGTGAAGCCGGGGCGGAGGGGCTCACTGGTGCGCAGCCGCATGACGCCCTCCGGGACCGCCCTGCCCGTGGGCCGGGCCGGGGCGCGGCGCCGGTCCCCGGCTCGATGCCTGCTGGGTGGGCATCCGTGCTCCCTTCGGCCCGACGACGGCGCTCAGATGTCCTTCTTGTCGAGGGGACGGACCGCCGGTCCCTGCAGGACGTCGCCGTCCACGGAGAAACGCGAGCCGTGGCAGGGGCACTCCCAGGTCCTCTCCGCGTTGTTGAAGGCGACGAGGCAGCCCAGATGGGTACAGCGCGCCGAGAGGGCGTGCGCGGTGCCTTCGTCGTCGCGGTAGACCGCGCAGCGCTCGCCCCGGACCTGTACGACGGCGCCCTGGCCCGGCTCCAGTTCCTCGGCCGACGAGGGGCCGGGGGTGCGCAGCCGGTCGCCCACGAAGTGCTTGCCGACGACTGCCTGGTGCTTGAGGAACCCGGTCGCCTCGCGCACGGTGCTGCGAAGCCTGCGCGGGTCGTACAGCTCCGCCCAGGGGGAGCTGCCGCCGTCGATGAGCGTGGCGAGCAGCCGGCCCGACATCACTCCGCCGCTCATGCCCCAGCCTCCGAAGCCGGTCGCGACGAAGAGGTGGTCGGCGCCCGGGTGCATCCGGCCCACCAGCGGCACGGTGTCGGTGGGCCCGTTGTCCTGGGCCGCCCATCGGCGCGTGAGCTCGATGCCGGGGAAGCGTTCGCGGGCCCAGGACGCGAGCCGTTCGTAGCGTTCGGCCGTGTCGCCGGTGCCGGGGGTGAACGACTCACCCGTCACGATCAGGAGGCGCCGGCCGTCCGCGTCGGGCGCGGTGCGCACCGAGCGCTTGTTGCCCTCCGCTGTGATGTACATCCCGGCGGGATCGCGTTCGGCCGGAAGCGGACCGGCGACGACGAGCTCACGGCTCGGCGAGAGCCTGGTGAAGAGCATCGCCCGGTCGAAGATCGGGTAGTGCGTGGCCACGACGACGTCCCGGGCGGTGACCGTGAATCCCGCGGCCGTGGCGATCCGGCAGGGCTCGCCGTGATCGAGTTCGGTGACGCGCGTCTGCTCGTGGATCCGGCCGCCGCGCGCCTCGATGTCGTGGGCGAGGGCGAGCAGGTACTTCCGGGGGTGGAACTGCGCCTGGTCCTCGACCCTCACGGCACCGGCGACGGGGAAGGGCAGGCCCGTGTCGGTGACGTAGGAGGCGGCGAGTCCCGCCTGCGCGGCGGCGTCCGCCTCGGCGCGCAGACCGTCGGCCGCGCCGGGGTCCTCGCAGTAGGTGAACGCCGGCCGACGCTCCAGTTCGCAGTCGATGCCCAGCTCCCGGGTGACGTCGGCGACGTGGGCGACGGCGTCGCTCTGTGACCGCGCGTACAGTTCGGCCCCCTCGGCGCCCCTGGTCCGCCGCAGCCGGGCGTAGACGAGGGTGTGCAGGGCGCTGACCTTCGCCGTGGTGTAGCCGGAGACGCCCGCCGCGACCCGGCCGGCTTCGAGCACGACGACGGCGTGGCCCTTGCGGGACAGCTCCCAGGCGGTGCTCAGCCCGGCGATGCCGGCGCCGATGACGACGACATCGGCCTCGATGTCGTCGGCGAGCGGCGGCCACGGCGCGGACCGGGCGGTTTCCATCCAGTGCGAGGCGTACGTGCCGGGAAGGGGCGTCATACACGGCGGGTTTCCAGAAATCGCCGTTCGATGCGCCGGAGGCCGCGCCGCGCTCGTGCGGCGTCCGGGCCCAGCCGGCCGGGTCGAGCGTCAGGCCAGGAGGTTCACCGCCCGGGTGAAGGTGCCGGGCAGGCGTGCGGCGAGGGGGACGATGCGCGGCGCGAGGCGTGGCTGGTGGCGGGCCCAGAGCAGGGATCCGGTGAGCAGGCGGTAGCTGCGCGAGACCTTGCGCCAGGCCTGCTCGTAGGTGTCGGGCCTGCCCGCACCCACGCAACGCACCAGTTCCCTGGCCCCGTTCAGGGCGAGCGTGAGGCCCTCGCCGGTCAGGGCGTCGACGTATCCGGCCGCGTCACCGACGAACAGCACACGGCCGACGACCCGCGTGCGGGCCTGCTGCCGCAGGGGCCCGGCGCCGCGGACCGGTGTGCGCCGGGCATTGGGCGGCAGCCGGTCCATCAGGTGCGGGAAGCGGGCAAGCTGTTCCTCGAAGGGGGCGTGTTCGCTGGTCAGGACGGCGACCCCGACCCGGTGGGGGGCGAGCGGGGTGATGTACGCCTCCGAGTGGGCCGACCAGTACACCTCGACGAGCTCGCTCCAGGGCTCGATGTCGTAGTGGCACCGCAGGCCGTAGCGCGCGGTGCGGCGCCTCGCCGGCGCGCACAGGCCGAGCAGGCGCCGCACGGGTGAGTGCAGGCCGTCGGCGGCGACGAGGTACCGGGCGGTCAGGCCGGCGGCGGTGACCCGGGTGACGTCCTGGCTCAGGTGGTCGATGCGGCGCGGCACGACCCGTACGCCCAGGTCGGCGGCGCGCGCCGCCAGCGCCGCGTGGAGGGCGGTGCGGCGGACGCCGAGGCCGGAGCCGGTGCGGAAGAGGGCTTCGGCGCGGTGGCCCCCGGCGCCGTCGAGGTAGCGGATGCCGTGGAACGGCCGCCCGTCGACGGCCACCCCCAGCTCCCGCAGTTCTCGTACACCGGCCGGCATCAGGCCCTCGCCGCACGCCTTGTCGATCGGGGTGGGGCGCGGTTCGAGGACCACCATCTCGAGTCCGGCGAGGGCGCCGTGGATGGCGGTGGCGAGACCGGCGGGACCGCCGCCGGCGATGAGCACGTCGATCACGGCGTGACCCCCGGTGCGGTGGGGAGACGGCCGGCGGCCGGGCCGGGCTCGCCGAGAGCGGTCTCCTCGCAGCGGATGCGTACGGTCAGCAGCGCGGCGTTCAGGGCGGTGAAGGTGAGGGCGGTGAGCCAGGCCGTGTGGACGAGCGGCAGGGCCGCTCCCTCGACGACGACCGCCACGTAGTTGGGGTGGCGCATCAGCCGGTAGGGCCCGGCCGTGACCAGCGGCAGGCCGGGGACGACGACGACCCGGGTGTTCCAGCGGGGGCCGAGGGTGGCGATGCACCACCAGCGCAGCCCTTGGGCGGCCAGGGCCAGGGCGAGCGCGGTCCAGCCGAGCAAGGGGATGAACGGGCGGTCCGCCGCCCAGGGTTCGAGCGCGCAGCCGGCCAGCAGCGCGGTGTGGAGAGCGACCATCGCCGGATAGTGGCCGCGGCCGTACTCCCGGCCTCCGCGCGCCAGGCTCCAGGCCGTGTTGCGCCGGGCGGTGACCAGTTCCGCGAGCCGTTCGAGGGCGACCAGGAGGATCAGGACCAGGTAGGGGATCACGTCGTGGCTCACCAGCGCAGGAGGACGAGTTCGGAGGAGAAGCCCGGTCCCAGCGCGAGCATCACGCCGACCGAGCCGGGCGGGGGCGGGCCCGCGGTGTGGAAGTCGCTGAGGATGTGCAGTACGGATGCCGAGGACAGGTTCCCCGCGGCGGCGAGCGAACGCCGGCTGGCCCGGAACGCGTCGGCGGGCAGGGCCAGCGCGTCGGCCAGCACGTCGAGGATCTTCGGCCCGCCGGGGTGGCAGATCCAGGTCGTCACGTCGGCCGGTTTGAGGTCGTGGTCGGAGAGGAACGACTCGACCTCCTCGGCGACGTGGAGCCGGACCAGTTCGGGGAGTTCGCGGCCCATGACCATACGGAATCCCCAGTCGCCGATGTCCCAGCCCAGGAGGTGTCCGGTGCCCGGGTAGAGGCGGCTGCGGGCCGCCACCACGGTGGGGCCGCTCGCGCCGGCGTGCAGCGGGTGGTCCTCGCCGACGGCCAGCAGGGCCGCCGCGCCGTCGCCGAACAGGGCGCCGGCGACGAGGTTCGCCATTGACACATCGGCGTGCTGCAGGGTGAGCGAGCACAGTTCGGTGGACAGGAGGAGGGCGGCGTGGGCGGGCCGGCCGGTGAGGTAGTCGTGGAGGCGGGCCACGCCGGCCGCGCCGCCCGCGCATCCGAGGCCGAAGAGGGGGACCCGCTTGATGTCGGGACGCAGTCCGGCCCGGTCGGCGAGGCGGGCTTCGAGGGACGGAGTCGCGAGACCGGTCACCGTCGTCGACATGACGAGGTCGATCCCTTCGGCGGCGAGGCCCGAGGCCGCGACGGCGAGGGCGACGGCCCGCTCCCCCAGCCCGAGCGCGGTCTCGATGAAGGTGGTGTTGGAGCGGCCGAAGCCGCCCGGTTCGCCGTAGCGCTCCAGTGGCTGGGCGAGATGGCGTGTGTCGACCCGCACGGAGGCGTGCACCCGGCGCAGCAGGCCCGGGTCGATGCCCGGAGGCAGGCAGCGGACGAGCGCTTCCGTGATGTCCCGTTGCCGGTAGCGGTGGGGTGGGAACACCATGCTCACTGCCAGGACACGCGTCATGGACCCAACATAGAAAATATTTGACACAAGCCCATGAAATTGGTCATACCGGGCGCGGCGTGGCATAGCGTGGCGCCGTGCCGAGCACCACGTCCGACGGCCGTCGGAACGCCACCCCCGCCACGCCTGCCGCGCCGGGCGGGGTACTGAGGGGCGGGGTGGGGCTCCTGAAGGCCTGTCACCCGCTCCCGGCCGCGGCCGTCACCGTCCTCGCCACCGCCCTCGCCGCCGCCATGGGGCTGGACCTCGCCCCGGTGGCCCTCGTGGCCGGCGCGGTGGCCGCCGGGCAGTTGTCGGTCGGCTGGTGCAATGACCGGGTCGACCTGCGGAGGGACCGGGCGTCGGGGCGTCGTGACAAGCCGCTGGTGACGGGCGAGGTCCGGCCCGGCACGGTGACCCGCGCCGCCGTCGCGGCCCTCGCGGCCTGCGTGCCGCTGTCGTTGGCCTATGGGCTGCTCCCGGGCGCCGCGCATCTGTTGGCGGTGGCGGCTGCCTGGGCGTACAACCTCCGCCTGAAGAGCACTGCCGCTTCCTGGCTCCCGTACGCCCTGGCCTTCGGACTGCTTCCGTCGGTCGTCACCCTCGGCCTGCCGGGCGCGCCGCTGCCGCCGCCGTGGCTGACGGCCGCCGCCGCGCTGCTCGGCGCCGGGGCCCACTTCGCCAACGTCCTTCCCGACATCGAGGACGATGTCGCGACGGGCGTGCTCGGGCTGCCGCAGCGGCTGGGCCGACGGCGCTCGGCGGCGCTGGCGGCGCTCCTCGTCGTCGGTTCCTCGATCGTCCTGGCCGTCGGCCCGCCGGGCCCGGTCGGCGTGGCGGGAGGGGTGGTTCTGACGGCGACGGCGCTCCTCGCGCTCCTCGCGGCTGCCCCGCTGCCGGCCTCATTCGCCGGAGGGCACATTCCGTTCCGGGCCACGATGGTGATCGCGGCCGCCGATGTCGTCCAGCTGCTGGTGCGGGGCGCCGAGTTGGCTGCTCCCCGCTAGGAGTCCGCCGCCGACCGGAGGAGCAGCGCGGGCGGCGGCCCGGCCACGAAGCACGGCGGCGTCACGCGGCGTGCGCCGCCTCCAACAGATGCGTCCCCAACGGCGTCCGCTGGTACAGCACCCATCTTCCGGCCCTTCGCGACGACACCAGACGGCACCGTCGCAGAATCGCCAGGTGCTGGCTGACCGCCGGCGGCGTCATCCCGAGGTAGGCGGCGAGCTGGCTGGTGGACAGCGGCATGTCGAGATGGGCGAGCACGAGCGCCCGGTTGCGACCGACGAGCTCCGCGATGGGCGCGCCGCCGGCGCCCTGGGAATCGGCCCAGACCTGGCCGGTGCCGCGCGGCGGATAGGTCAGAGCCGGCTGGTACGGCTCGTTGTACAGCACGACCATACCGGGCCATGCGAAGACACAGGGGACCAGCAGCAGGCCTCCCCCGTCCCCGCTGCGGACGGCGCTGCGGTGCGGCTTGTCGATGCGCAGGCGATCGCCCGCGTACTCGACGTCCTGGTGCAGATCGCTGAAGACCTTCGCGAACCCGCCGGTGGCGAGCTGGTCCATGCGATGGCTGATGTCGGCGTCGAGCACCGCACGCAGTCGCGGCCACACCGGCTCGATGACGGCCTTCCAGTAGGCCGAGATGCGGGCGGCCAGGGTGCCGAGTTCCTTCTGGGGGCGCTCGTAGAGGGACACGAGCTCGCGCGGGAGGGGCCGGTCGCCGCGCAGGTCGTCCAGGGCGTCGCGGACGGCGTCGTCCGATGCGCTGCGGACGGCCTCGAGTTCCTCCTCGAAGTTTCCGCGCATCCGCTCCATGGGAGGCGCGAGGAAGTCGGGGATGCAGCGCGCGTCGGCCATCAGGGCGATCAGCAGACCGAGATCGATGCCGGCCAGTCGCGGCTTCATCCGCGTCAACCACGGCCGGTTCAGGGCCTGTTCCTGCCGTCCGGCGACGACGCGCACGCTGTGGACGAGCTCTTCCATCGGCGAGTAGGCGAATCGTGTGGCGGCCAGGTCCGCCGGGCCCAGCAGAATCTCGATCACGCCGCCAGGCTAGTGCCGATTAAGCCACAGCGAAATGGTGTCGGCCCCACCGGCTGTCGTGCGACCTTCTTGCCACCGGTCGGGGCCGCAAGCGCAGCGAGCGGCTCCCAGGCCCACTGGTCCCGGCCTGCCAGGCCGGATCTCACCTGCCCCGACCGGGCGCACGTGGTGAAAAGGAGGAACATCCAATGGCGACTGTACGCAGACAAATCATGATGGAAGCCGATGCCGCTGAGGTGTGGGAGGTGGTCCGGGACTTCGTCACAGGCCCTCGGCGACTCGCGCCCGGTCTGGTCCGGGAGAGCCGGGGTGAGGCCCCGGACACCAGGGTCGTCACCTTCGAAGACGGCGCTGTGGCGGTCGAAAGACTCGTCGGCGTCGACCATGTCGGTCGCCGCCTCGTCTTCTCGGTCGTCGGGGGGACCGTGACGCCACTGCACGACAGCTCGTCGATGCAGGTCGTCCCTCTGGATCAGGGCCGAAGCCGGTTCGTGTGGATCCACGACATCCTGCCCGACGAACTCGCCGGGCCCTTCGCCTCCCGCATGGAAACGGCGTTGATCGCCTTCAAGAGGACGCTGGAAGCCGGCGGCGGAGCGCGGCCCGGGCCGGGCGACCAAGCGGTCCTGCCGGGCGGCCCACCACCGGAACCGGGGTTCATCCGGTCCCACCCGTCACTCCAGTGATCGGTGCGACGGCGGCGGCCCATCACCCCGCGGGGCCACCGCCCCTACCTCGTGAGGTCAGTGCGACAGCCGCCGCTCTCATGATCTCCTGCCTCGGGGACGGTGTGGCCATCACGGCCCTGATGCTGCACTTTCACCAAAGTGGCGTGGGCAGTTCGGGGATGGCCGCTCTGTTCGCCGCACTCGCGGTGCCGGGGATCGCATGTGCGGGTGCCGCGGGACGCGTTGCGGACCGGCTCTCCTTCCGGCCCGTTGTCGCCCTGACCGGTTCCGCCATGGTCGTGGTCTCCGCGATCATGGCCTGCACCGAGTCCGTCCCGGTTCTCGTCGGCCTGCTGGCACTGTTGTCGTGTCTGATGGCAGTCACCGGGCCGGTGCTGACCAGATCGGTACTGGACGCCACCGCGTCCGACCAGGTCAACCGGGCCGCGGCACGGGTCTCCATGGGATCCGGCGCCGGATACCTCATCGGGCCGGCAGCCGCTGGACCACTGCTGGACGGCGTGGGACTGCGCGGAGTTCTCCTCGTCAACGCCGTCACCTACCTCGCGCTACCCGCGGTCGCGGCCCTGGCACGATTCCCTCGTGCGGCGCCGCCGGTGGCGAAGGCGTCATCGGGGGACGCAGGCTCACCCCGACGCTCCCACGGGCCGGGTCTCGCATCGGGGCTCCGGGCCCTGATGGCACAACCTCTCACCGCGCGCACGGTCCTGCTCGGCTCGGCGATCACCTTCGCCCTGCAGTTCACCAACGTCGCCGAGATCTACCTGGTCCGTGATGTGTACGGAGCCAGCGGGACGGTCTTCGGCATGCTGACGGTGGTGGTGGCCGCGGGCCAGCTGCTCGGCGCATGGCTGGCGGGGAATCTCCTGGCGCGGCACCCGGTGGGCCCCCTCGGCACTCTGAGCGCTCTCGTCATCGGATCCGCGCTGGTCGGCATCGCCCTCCTCCACCACGTGCTCTTCCTCTTCGCCCTGACCGCGCTCTACGGGATCGCCAACGGCAGCTTCGGCGTGGGCCGGCAAACCGCCCTGGCGCTCTCCGTGCCCCGCGGCAGCCGCGGCAGCGCGGTCGCCGCCTGGAACGCGCTGGCCAACACCGCCACGGTGGCAGCCCTCGGCAGCGCGGGCGTCGTCGGCACCGCCGCCCCGCCGCAGGCCCTCTTCGCGGCTGCCGGTGCGCTGGTCGTCCTTGCCGCGCTTCCGATCTCCACGCGGTGGTGGCCTCGCCTATGGGCCACCACGATGTGCGACTCCCCGCACCCCTCGTCAGGGGCGGGGTCGTCCGCACCCACGATCTGATCCGTTGTCCTTCGACGCCGGATCACCGCTTACGAGCACCGCTCCGTAAGCAGCTCCACCGCATTCACCACCTCCACGAAAGGAAGAACAACCATGTCGCATGCGATGTCCGTCCGCCTGCAGTCCGTGCAGGACGAGCTCCTCCAGGGGGAGCCGGTGATGATCCGTGACAGCGAGATCATCACCGCAGGCGACCTGCTGTCCGCAGACGACGACCTTCCCGGCCTCTGGAACATCCTCAACGCCGGCTGCATGTAAGCAGATCGGGACCTCCGTTTTGGGCACCGCGTTCGACCCGACGGGGGGCGGAGGTCCCCATCGGGTCGCGGCGGTTCTCCGCCGCGACCCCAGGCCCGTCTCATTTCTCGAACCGATCCGAACAGGGAGACACCATGTCGCACGCCATGTCCGTCCGCCTGCACTCCGTACAGGAAGAGCTCCTCCAGGGGGAGCCGGTGATGATCCGTGACAGCGAGATCATCACCGCAGGCGACCTGCTGTCCGCAGACGACGACCTTCCCGGCCTCTGGAACATCCTCAACTCCGGCTGCGCGTAGCCGACTCACCGGGTGCCGGAGCGCTGCCTGCTCCGGCGCCCCTCCTCGCCCTTCCCTCCGCGCGTACCAGGAGATCCCCATGACCTCTTCCGGATCCCAGATCGACGACCGCGTCATGCGGGGCGTCGACACCCTTCTCGACGACTACGCCTCCCTTCATCCCGACGACACTCTCGCCGTGTTCTACACCCCGGATTGCAGAGAACAGGCGTCACTGCTCCTTCTGGTGGCCCGGGACCGGGGGTTCGATCCCCTCGTGGTCGCCATGGCGGCCATTTCCGACGGTGACCTCCCTCAGCGGATCAAGGCGGCGCTTCCCGCGCCGGGTGCCCTCCGTCGCCGGCTCGTCCTGATCACGATCGAACGCGACACGATGTCGCACGCCGCCGTCATACGGAGGGAGATCGCCTGCTACGGAGACCGCGTCCTGCCGATTCGCATCATCAACGGCAGCTGGGACTTCTTCCGCTTCGCCCTCGGACCCTCACCGGCCGAACTCAGTGCCATCAACTCCGGACTCCTGCACCGGTTCCTCGAGGCCCGGCACCTGGCCGTCACCACCAGCTCGGGCACGGAGCTGGAGATACGTCTGGACAACGACCGCTACAGATGGCTCAGCAATAGGGGCGTGTGGCGGCCGGGGTCCTTCGTGGTGCTGCCTGCCGGTGAGGTCGCGACCTACCCCGCCTCGGTCACCGGCCGACTGGTCGCGGACGGCGCCTTCAACGTCAACAAGGCGGTCGATCTGGACGCCCGTCTGGCCGAGCACCCGTTGACGGTCGAGATCAAGGACAGCAAGGCCGTCTCCCATCGGTGCGCCGACGAGAGGGTCGCCGAACTCTTCGCCCGCTGCGTCCGCATGGAGTACGGCGATCGCGTGGGCGAACTGGGCTTCGGCACCAACACGGGCATCGACGGCTTCATCCCCATGAACTCGCACATCAACGAACGGCATCCCGGCGTCCACGTCGGCTTCGGCCAGCACGGGCAACTGCTCGAGGCGGTGGACTATTTGGCGGACGTGCACATCGACCTGATCACCTCGGACGCCGTCGTCCACATCGATGGCGACCCGGTGCCCGTCGACTCCCGTCTGCTCGTCCCGAGCAGCCTGCCCCACCCCACCCATGTGAACGATGAGGACATCGACGGTGACTGCTGCGGCTCCCGAATCCCCTACAACTGAGTGGCGGGCCAGCCGCTACCGCGTGCACAGCGACAGGTCGTACGTCAACGCGCGGGGTGAGCGTCTGCGCGTGGTGTACGGAACGCGCCGCGCCGTGGCCGTCGCCCTGCCCGAAGACATCGCCGAGGGCCTGATGACAGGTGTCGTTCCGTACGGTGACCCCGTCCTCTTCCAGCGCCTGGTCGATCTGGAACTCGTCGTCCCGGCCGCCGTGGAGGAACTCGACACGTTGCTCGACCGCTCCAGACGAGCCGCGGCGGACCATTCCCACCGGTCCTTCACCCTCATGCCGACGTCCTACTGCAACATGGGATGCGCCTACTGCGGTCAGGCCCACACCAAGGGGGCGCTCCCCATGACCCACCGGGAGGCGATCGCCGCCCGCGTGGAAGGCGCCATCGGCGCGGAGGCGACGGACGCGGTCGCGGTGCGGTGGTTCGGAGGCGAGCCCCTGATGGGATACGCCGTCATCCTCACCCTCAGCCGGGGATTCGTCAGTGCCGCTCAGCGCGCCGGTGTGGCCTACAGCGCGACGATCATCACGAACGGGTCCCTGCTCACCCTGGCCAAGCTGCGCCGGCTGCACCACGAGGCCCGCATAGGAAAGATCGTGATCACTCTCGACGGTCCGCCCGAGATCCACGACGGGTCCCGGCCACTCAAGTCCGGCGGCGGCTCCTTCCACCACATCACCGATGTCGTGATGCGGGCACTGGCCACGGAGGACCTGCACGGGCTCGCCTTCGAACTGCGTACCAACGTCAGTACCGGCAACGCGGATCACGTGGACGCGTACCTCGACTGGATGGCCGGTCACGGCTTCGCGCACCCGCGCGTCTCCTTCACCTTGGAGAGAGTCCACTCCTGGTCCAACGACGTGTCGTCCATCGAGCTGGACGGACCGTCCTACGCCAGGCGTGAGGAGGCGTGGCTGACCAGGATGTCGGACGCCGGGCTGCGTTTCATGGCGCTGCCCGCCGCCTCCAAGCCCGTCGTATGCGCGGCGGTTTCCGCGAGGTCGGAGATCATCAGCAGCACCGGAGCCATCTTCTCGTGCAGCGAGCAGCCGCTCGTCCCCCTCGCCGAAGCGGAGCAGGCACTGGCGCGCATCACCGATCCGTCCCTTGCCGGCACACGGCCCGCGGGTCCCTACGACGGCTGGCACGACCGCATCCAACAGCGCGAAGTCCCGTGCGCCGACTGCCCGATGCTCCCCGTGTGCGGGGGCTCCTGCCCCAAGCTGTGGACGGAGGGGATGGTCCCCTGCCCGAGCTACAAGCACAACATGCGGTACCGACTCGACCTGCTGGCCCGGCGGCAGGGGCTGCTGCCGCGGTGAGGAACCGCCGCGGCGGAAGCGGAAGTCTCGCTCCGGCCGCGAGGTGGCCTTCGGGTCCATGAGGCGGGCCTCCGCCCGGTGGGGGCCGCTGCCGGGGGCCCGCGTCACCCGGAAGGAGGTACGTCCAGGACGGGGTGGGCGTCGACCATCACCCGGTCGATGCCGAGGGGCCGGCCGAGGGAACGCAGCGCGGGCTCCGAGAGCCGGATCCATGCCTGCTCCTCGCCGAGCACCGCGAGCAGCAGCCGCTCGGTGGTGAAGCCGACGACCGTCCGCTCGCCCAGGGGAGTGCGGAACAGCCGAACGGCGCAGCCCGCGGGCCCCACGCGGACCGGTACGTACAGCGGCCCCGCGGGGGCCGGGCGAGAGGGCTGCGAGGCGTCGGCCCTGGGGACGTCGACGGGCAGGAGGTCGGGGTGCTCGGCGTCGGGGGGCGGAGGGTCGGGGTGCGGATGGTCGTCGCCGGTGAACTCGGCCATCGCGACTCCTTGGGGCGCCTCGGACGGGGAGCGGCCCCGGGGTGCGGGAAAGGCATACCGGAGCACGATGACGACGCTAACCCCGGGGCGCGATCACGTCCTGCGGGCCCTGCGGCTCCTTGCCGCGGCGCCGCGCCGGGAGCGGCGACAAAGGCTCGTGGCGGTTCACTCGCCCGGCCGGGTCCCGCGGTTCACTCCCCCGGCCGGGTCCCGCGGTTCACTCCCCCGGCCGGGTCGCGACGGTCGTGGGGTCCTCAGCGGAACGCGGCCTCGCCCGTGAGGGCCTTGCCGACGACGAGGCTGTGGACCTCGCTGGTGCCCTCGTAGGTCAGGACGGACTCCAGGTTGTTGGCGTGGCGCATCACCGGGTACTCCAGCGTGACGCCGCTGGCGCCGAGGATCGTGCGGCACTGGCGGGCGATCCCGATCGCCTCGCGCACGTTGTTGAGCTTGCCGGCGCTGACCTGTTCGGGGGTGAGCCGGCCCGCGTCCTTGAGGCGCCCGAGGTGCAGGGCGAGCAGCATGCCCTTGCCGAGCTCCAGCGACATGTCGGCGAGCTTCTGCTGGGTGAGTTGGTACGAAGCGAGGGAGCGGGCGAAGACGACCCGGTCCCCCGCGTACGAGATCGCCGTCTCCAGGCAGTCGCGGGCGGCTCCCAGGGCGCCGAAGACGATGCCGAACCGGGCCTCGTTCAGACAGCCGAGCGGACCGGCGAGACCGCGCGCGCCCGGCAGCATCGCGTCGGCGGGCAAGCGGACGCCTTCGAGGACGAGTTCGCTGGTCACGCTGGCCCGCAGGGAAAGCTTCTGCTTGATCTCGGGAGCGCTGAAGCCGGGGGTGCCGGCCGGCACCAGGAAGCCGCGAACTCCCTCGTCGGTACGGGCCCAGACGACCGCCACATCCGCCACCGAGCCGTTGGTGATCCACATCTTGGTGCCGTTGAGCACCCAGTCGGAGCCCTCCCGCCGGGCATGGGTGCGCATCGAGCCGGGGTCGGACCCGGCGTCCGGCTCGGTGAGCCCGAAGCAGCCGATCCTCTCGCCCGCGGCCATGCCGGGCAGCCACTCCCGCTTCTGGTCCTCGGAGCCGTACGCCCGGATGGCGTACATCGCGAGGGATCCCTGCACGGAGACGAGACTGCGCAGTCCGGAGTCGACCGCCTCCAGCTCCAGGCAGGCGAGCCCGTAGGAGACGGCGTTGGTGCCGGCGCAGCCGTAGCCCTCCAGGTGCATGCCGAGGACACCGATCCCACCGAGGCGCAGGGCCAGTTCGCGGGCGGGGACGGCGCCCCGCTCGAACCAGCCGGCGACGTGCGGGCGCAGTTCACGCTCCGCCATGGCCCGCACGGTCCGGCGGATCTCCCGCTCCTCGTCGGTCAGCAGCCCGTCGATCGCGAGCAGGTCGAAGGGGTGGACGGGCGACGACTTCATGGCGGCCTCCAGGCTTCGGCGGTGCGGGGTTCCACGGCGACCCGGCACGAACCGCACCCTAGGCCCCGATCGGATTTTGGATCCAGTATTGAATTTCGGTCGGCGGGATGCGTAGGTTCCCTGGGAACGGACCGGGGCCGGGAACGGACCGGCCGTGCGACCGCGACCGCGACCCGCGACCCGCGAAAGGACATCGGGATGCCAGACCAGCAGGGAGCTCCTCAGGGAGCCGGGGCGCTCTCCGGGATCGTCGTCGCCGACTTCGGGCGGGTGCTCGCCGGGCCGTACATGACGATGCTGCTGGCCGACCTCGGCGCCGACGTCATCAAGATCGAGCGACCGGGGGCGGGTGACGACACCCGCGCCTGGGGTCCGCCCTTCGCCGACGGCGAGGCCACCTACTTCCTGGGCGTCAACCGCAACAAGCGCTCCATCGCCCTCGACCTGACGGACGACCGGGGGCGGGAGGCCGCCCGGGCGATCGTGTCCCGGGCCGACGTCCTGGTGGAGAACTTCCGGCCCGGCACCATGGACCGGCTGGGCCTCGGGTACGAGGAGACCCGGGCGCTCAACCCCGGGCTCGTCTACTGCTCGGTGACCGGTTTCGGCGCCGCCGAGGGGGCCGCCCTCCCCGGATACGACCTGCTGGTCCAGGCGATGGGCGGGCTGATGAGCGTGACCGGCGAGCCCGGCGGCGCGGGGACCAAGACGGGGGTCGCCCTCGTCGACGTCATCACCGGTCTGCACGCGGGCCTGGGAGTGCTCGCCGCGCTGCGCCACCGCGACCGTACGGGCGAGGGCCAGCGGATCGAGGTGTCGCTGCTCACCTCGCTCCTGTCGGCGCTCACCAACCAGGCGTCGGCGTACGTCGGCGCCGGAGTCGTTCCGCGGGCGATGGGCAACCGGCATCCGAGCATCGCGCCGTACGAGGTCTTCGACGCCGAGGACCGGCCCCTGGTGCTGGCGGTCGGCAACGACCGGCAGTTCGCGGTCCTGTGCGAGCGGATCGGACGCCCGGAGCTCGCAATGGACGAGCGCTTCGCGACCAACCCCGCCCGGGTCGCCAACCGGGGCCCGCTGATCGACGAGCTGGCCGGCCCGCTGTCGGAGCGGACCGCCGACCGCTGGTTCGACGAACTCACCGCGGCGGGGGTGCCATGCGGTCCGATCAACGACCTGGCCGCCGCCTTCGGTCTCGCCGAGCGTCTCGGGCTGGGCGCCAGGGTGCGGATCACCGACCCGGCCCGCGACACGCCCGTCGACCAGGTCGCCAACCCCATCACCCTCGCCGCCACTCCGGCCACCTACCGGACCGCTCCCCCACGGCTCGGCGAACACACCGAGGCCCTCCTCGCCGAACTCGGCCTCCCGGCAGCGCCCCGCGGGTCGGCCCCGTAGGAAGATGTACCCCACCGGCGAGACGGAGAGGTCAGGGGCGATGAGGCGATGACGCGATGAGCAGCGCTGTGCGGCAGAAGCGGCGCCCGCCGACCGCTCAGCAGTTCGTCCTGGAGGAGCTGCGGCGCGCCATCACCAGCGGGGAGCTCCGTCCGGGCGAGCCGATCAGGCAGGACGCCCTGGCCGCACGGCTCGACGTGAGCCGGGTGCCGCTGCGCGAGGCCCTCAAGATGCTGGAGGGCGAGGGCCTGGTCGTTCACCTGGCCCACCGGGGCTACTTCGTGACCGAGCTGTCCCTGGCGGACCTGGAGGAGATCTACCGCATCCGGGAGCTCCTGGAGACGGAGGCCGTCCGCCAGGCCGTCACCCGGACGGGACCCGAGCTGATCGCCGTCCTGGAGGAGGCGCAGGCGGAGGTCGAACGCGCGGGCGCGGACGGGGACGTCGGGGACATGGCGGCGGCCAACCGGCGGTTCCACTTCGCGCTGATCGAGGCGTCCGGGATGCCCCGTCTGGTCCGGCTGATCGGCACGCTGTGGGACTCCACCGACGCCTACCGGTCGCTCTACTACGCCCAGCAGCCCAACCGTGCCCGTGTGGTGGCCGAACACCGTGCGGTCATCGACGCCCTGCGGAACGGCGACGCGGACGCCGTCGTGCGGTGGCTCGACGAGCACCGAGCGCACGCGGTCACCGCGCTCAGGGACGTCCTGGACCTCGCCTGACGACGAGCTCTCCCCCGAAAACCGGAGCCCTCCGCCGAAAACCGGGTGCCCGGCGGGAGCCGGCTCCCTACGCTCGGCGCCATGAGCCACGGGGACACGGGGGACGCAGGACACGGGTACGCCGGGGAGCGTCTCCTCAACGTCGTCGACGTCGAAGCGACCTGCTGGGAGAAGGAGCCTCCCGCCGGGGCCGTCAGCGAGATCATCGAGATCGGCCTGACCGTCGTCGACCGCCGGGCGGGCGAGCGGATCGCCCGTCACCGTGTGCTCGTACGGCCGGCACGGTCGGAGGTCAGCGCCTTCTGCACCGAGCTGACCGGACTCACCCAGGCGGAGGTGGACACCGGGGTGGGGTTCGCCGAGGCGTGCCGGCTCCTGGCCGCCGACCATCGCGCGGGAGCGCGGCCGTGGGCCAGCTGGGGCGACTACGACCGGCATCAGTTCACCCGCCAGTGCCGCGCGACGGGCACCCCTTACCCCTTCGGCGCACGGCACACCAACGCCAAGGCCGTCTTCACCGAAGCCCGGGGGCTGCGCAAGCGCCCCGGGATGGCGCAGGCGCTCCGGATCGCGGGCCTGCCGCTGGAGGGCCGTCACCACCGGGGCGAGGACGACGCGTGGAACATCGCCGCCCTGGTCCTCGCCCTGGCCGGTGAGGGCGCCTGGCCGGCCGGGTGAGTACCGGCCCCGCGCATCCCGCTCGCCCATGGTGGGCGGCAGAGGAACCGACATGATCCGACTCCGTCCGGGCAGGCACCTCACGAGCCACTGAGGCGTACGACCCCGGCCGAAACGGAGGCGGAACCTATGACGGTCAAGGTCTCGGACCATGTCCTCGCGCGACTGCGGGCCTGGGAGGTGAGCCATGTCTTCGGCTACCCGGGTGACGGCATCAACGGTCTTCTGTCTGCATGGGGCCGCGCCGAGAACGACCCCCGTTTCATCCAGGCCCGGCACGAGGAGATGGCCGCGTTCGAGGCGGTCGGATACGCCAAGTTCTCCGGCCGGGTCGGAGTGTGTGTCGCGACGTCCGGTCCCGGGGCCGTCCATCTCCTCAACGGCCTGTACGACGCCAAGCTCGACCATGTCCCGGTGGTGGCTCTGGTGGGGCAGACCCACCGCACCGCGATGGGCGGTTCCTACCAGCAGGAAGTGGACCTGCACAGCCTGTTCAAGGACGTGGCGTCCGCGTTCCTGGAGACGGTCACCGTTCCGGAGCAGCTGCCCAATGTGCTGGACCGGGCCATCCGTACGGCCTACGCGCGCCGGGCCCCCACGGCCGTCATCATCCCGGCGGACGTACAGGAACTGGACTACGAACCGCCCGGCCACGAGTTCAAGATGGTGCCGTCCAGCCTCGACCGCAGCGGCTGGGCGCCGGTGCCGGACGACCCTGCGATCGAGCGGGCCGCGGAGGTGCTCAACGCGGGACGGCGAGTCGCGATCCTGATCGGCCAGGGCGCGGCGGGCGCCCGCGCCGAGGTGGAGCAGGTGGCCGACGTCCTCGGCGCGGGGGTCGCCAAGGCCCTGCTCGGCAAGGACGCGCTCAGCGATGAACTCCCTTATGTGACCGGTTCGATCGGTCTGCTCGGCACCCGCCCCTCGTACGAGATGATGCGCGACTGCGACACGCTGCTGACGGTCGGCTCGAGCTTCCCCTACAGCCAGTTCCTGCCGGAGTTCGACCAGGCGCGGGCGGTCCAGATCGACATCGACCCCCAACTGATCGGTATGCGCTATCCGTACGAGGTGAATCTCGTCGGCGACGCGGCCGCGACCCTGCGCCGGCTGCTGCCCCTGCTGCGGCGCGAGGACGACCGGTCCTGGCAGCGGGGGATCATCTCCGGTGTCGAGCGCTGGCGGACGGTGATGAGGCGGCGGGCGCTTTTGAGCGCCGATCCGGTGAACCCCGAGTACGTCGCCCACGCCCTGGACGGGCTCCTTCCCGACGACGCGGTGATCACGGCGGACTCCGGCTCGGTCACCAACTGGTACGCGCGGCACCTGACCATGCGCGGATCGATGCGGGGGTCCCTGTCGGGCACGCTCGCCACCATGGGCTGCGCCGTCCCGTACGCGATCGGCGCCAAGTTCGCCCATCCGGACCGGCCCGCCATCGCGCTCGTGGGCGACGGGGCGATGCAGATGAACGGCCTCGCGGAGCTGGTCACGGCGGCGAAGTACTGGGGCGAGTGGCGTGATCCGCGGCTGGTGGTCGCGGTGTGGAACAACCACGACCTCAATCAGGTGAGCTGGGAGATGCGCGCGCTGGGCGGCGCCCCGCCGTTCGAGGCCTCGCAGTCCCTGCCCGATCTGTCGTACGCGGGCTTCGCCCGTTCGCTCGGACTGACGGGCATCCGCGTGGAGGACCCGGCCGATGTGACCGACGCCTGGCGGGCGGCGCTGGCGGCGAAGGAGCCGGCGGTACTGGACTTCCGTACCGACCCTGAGGTCCCGCCGATTCCGCCGCACTCGACCTGGGAGCAGATCGAGGCCACGGCGGCGGCTCTGGGCAAGGACGGCGGAAACCGGGCCCATGTGCTCAAGCAGGGGATCAAGGCCAAGGTGCAGGAGTTCCTGCCGGGGTCGCGGAGCGACCGGTGAGGGGCCGCGGCCCCTGGGACGACGCGGCCGCGCGCGTGGGTCAGTCGTCTTCGTGCCGCCGCGTGTCCTGGCACCAGCGCTGGGTCCAGCGGATGACGAGCCGCAGCAGCCCGGTCAGGGTCAGCACCCAGACGGCGGCGAACGCCCATATGAAGCCTGGGGAGTTCGTCGCAACGGCGGCCACGAGCAGGATGGTCGTCAGGACGGCCAGCAGGGCGACACACAGCGCGAGGGTGTGGCGGCGGACTCCCCGGACCAGATCGGCGGGGCCGTGCGGGACACGGTGCATGGAGCGGAGTTTGCGGTCCAGCGCCTCGTCCTCGCGCAGGCCGTTCTCGATGGCGGCGAGTATCTGCCGCTCGCGTGGCGAAAGCCGGCCCTCGTCCACTGCCGACACCTCCCACTCGCGCCTGTGCAGAGCGGTTACCCCCTCAGTGCCGCTTCAGACACGGACGGGGCGACCGGGACCGGGGGCCGACGGGTGCCGCTCTCCGTCACCGGTTGCGAGCGCTGAGTGAGCGACGCACCGTGGAGACGTCACGTCCGTTCCACCCTTTTCGAAGGAGAACACGCGCATGAGCAAGGCGAAGGCGAAGGCCAAGCAGGTCAAGGGCAAGCTCAAGGAAACGGCCGGCAAGGCGATGAACGACGAGCGCACGCAGGCCGAGGGCCGCAGTGAGCAGATCTCGGGCAAGACCCGGGAAGTCGGAGAGAAGACGACGGAGCACATCAAGCGCTCCACCCGGTAGGGCCGAGGCCCAGGGAGGCGCGTCCCGGTGGCCGCAGCGGGCACATGTGCCGTGCGGTCGCCGGGGCGCGCTCCCGCCTCTCCCCCACCGGACACCACAGACAGACCTCACACACCACATGCCTCACACATCACTTGGACAAGGAGCGGTCATGCCTCGCGGTTCGAGTCCCAAGCGGGAACGGCAGTACGAGCACATCAAGGACAGCGCGATGGACAGGGGCGAGCCCAAGAAGCGGGCGGAGGAGATAGCGGCCCGTACGGTGAACAAGGAGCGGGCCCGAGCAGGCGAGTCGCGCACGGCGAGCAAGAGCTCCCTGGACGACATGTCGTCGTCCAAGCGGGGTGGTCAGCGCTCGCACAGCGGCGCCAAGGGCCCTACGTACGACCAGCTGTACGCGGAGGCACAGCGCCGCAACATCCACGGCCGGTCCTCGATGAACAAGGACGAGCTGAAGAAGTCGCTCGGCCGCTGAGCCGGCGCGACGGTCAGGCGCCGCCCAACCCGGGAGAGCGAGTCATGGCACAGGAGGAGCGCGGGACCGAGAACCCCGTGAGCAAGTACCCGCAGCCCGATTTCCCCTCGCAGGAACAGCCGCACCCGGGCTGGACGGGCCCCATGGACCCGCCGCCGGACCACGGTGAGGAGTCCTACCGGGGCACCGGGCAGCTGCTCGGCCTCAAGGCGGTGGTGACGGGCGGCGATTCCGGCATCGGGCGCGCGGTCGCCCTCGCGTACGCGCGGGAGGGGGCGGACATCGTGTTCACCCATCTGCCGTCCGAGGAGGGCGAGGCGCTGGAGACCGCCCGGCTCGTCGAGGAGGCGGGCCGCAGGGCCCTCGCGGTGGTCTGCGACATCCGCGAGGAGGAACAGTGCCGGATGCTGATCGAGCGCGCGGTCGCGGAGTTCGGGAAGATCGACATCCTGGTCAACAACGCCGCGTATCAGATGGCGCAGCCCGACGGCATCTCGGAAATCACCACCGAACAGTTCGACCGCGTGATGCGCACCAATCTCTACGGCATGTTCTGGCTCTCCAAGATGGCCCTTGCGCACATTCCGGCGGGCGGGTCGATCGTCAACTCCGCCTCCGTGCAGGCCTACAAGCCGAGTCCTCATCTGCTCGACTACGCCATGACGAAGGCCGCCATCGTCAACTTCACGCAGGGGCTCGCCCAGATGGTCGCGTCCGACGGCATCCGGGTCAACGCGGTCGCGCCAGGTCCGGTCTGGACTCCCCTCATCCCGGCGACGATGCCGGACACGGCCGAGTTCGGGAAGCAGTCGCCGATGGGGCGCCCCGCGCAGCCGGCCGAGATGGCGCCGGCCTATGTCTTTCTCGCCTCGCCGCAGGCGAGTTACATCACCGGCGAGATCGTCAACGCCACCGGCGGCACCCCCTTGCCGTGAGGGTCTTGTGCCGTCTTCGAGGTGGTCAAGTGCGCTGCTTGCCGTATGGGTTGGGCACAACCGGGTAGCCGCATCGCATGACTGTGACGAAGACGGCCGTGCTCGTCCTGGACTGCTCCGAGCCGCTGGCTCTGGCGGAGTTCTACGCCGATCTGCTCGGGGCGGAGATCCAGGGGGTGAGTGATCCCGATCTGGTGGAAGTGGTCGGCCAGAGCGGTGTCCATGTGGCGATCCGCCGGGACAACGGCTACGCGCCCGCCAGTTGGCCGCGGCCCGAGGACTCCCAGCAGGCGCATCTGTGCATCGTCGTCGAGCCGGGCGACCTGGACGAGGCGGAGCGTGAGGCCGTGAGCCTGGGGGCGCGGCCGGTGCACATCGAGGACCCCGGCGGGCGGCGGGACGTCCGCGTCTTCACGGACCCCGCCGGCCACTCCTTCTCGTTCATGACGGCGCGCCCGGACAGGCCCTCGGGCCCGCGCGCGCAGCGGAACGCTACTCCGGCCGCCGAGCGCTGAGCAGCCAGGCGGCGCCGCGCAGTCGCAGCGCGCCGCCCGCCTCGTGGCCGCGCAGGGCGTCGACGAGGGTGAGGCGTGCCCGGTGCCGGGCCTCCTCGTCGACCTGACCGGCCAGGTGCCGTCCTGGGCCGGATCCCAGCAGGAAGTCGGCGGCGTCGGCCGCGTCCCGCCCCCAGATCCCTTCGGCCTCCACCCGCTCGGCGGTGGCGTGTTCGAGGCCGGCGGCCGAGAGCACGGCGACGGCCGTGTCCGGGGCAGCCAGGGAGAACATTCCGGGGCTGCCCGGGGCACCGAAGTCACCGATGGGCAGGATGCCGCCGAGGGACGCCAGGGCCTGGAGCCACTCGTTCGCCCCGGCCTCGGCGGCGACGACGAAGGCCACGCGCCCGCCGGGACGCAGGGCTCGCGCGACGTTGGTGAAGGCCGCGACGGGATCCGCGAAGAACATGACCCCGAAGCGGCTGATCGCGACGTCGAAGGAGTCCGGCTCGAAGGCGTGGACCTGGGCGTCCCCCTGCGCGAAGGTCACGTTGCCGACACCCTCGCGCACGGCGGACTCCCGCGCACGGGCCAGCATCGGCGCCGAGAGGTCCAGCCCCACGGCGCGGCCACGGACTGCCGCCCCGGCGGCCAGCCGGGTCGTGCGCCCCGCGCCGCAGCCGATGTCCAGGACCCGGTCGCGCTCCTGGATCGCCGCCGCGGCGAGGAGGGGCTCGTTGAAGCCCGCGTTCACCGCGTCCCAGCGCTCCTGGTTCTCGGCCCAGTGCGTGCCCTCGTAGCCGTTCCACGCCTGGGCCTGTTCGGTGTTCACGACATGCTGCACGGCATACCCCCAACTGGATCCGGTGCGACGCCCGGCCGATAGTATGGGCGCCTGCCCAAACAGTATGGGCACGCGCCCATACTGGCAATCCCCGGCTCGGGGAGCGCCGCGATCCCGTACCAGGAGAGGCCCATGTCACCGCGCGGAGTAGCCATACCGGACGTCCACGAGCGGCTGTTCGACGCCGCGGAGCGGGTCCTCGCCCGGGAGGGGCCCTCGGCCTTGACCAGCCGGGCGATCACCGGCGAGGCGGGCTGCGCCAAAGGGCTGTTGCACGCCCACTTCGACGGCCTGGACGAGTTCGTCGCCGAGCTGGTCCTGAACCGGTTCGCGCGCACCGCCCGGCAGGCCGACGAGCTTCCCGCCCGGGCCGGGGGATCCACCGTGACGGCCAACCTGGAAACGGTCGTGCTCGCGCTGCTGAACTCCCTCGACCCCACGGTCACCGGACTGGCCCTGACCCGCCCCGACGCCTCCCGGCGGATCCGCGAGGCCCTGGAGGCCGGCGCTCCCGGCTTCACCACCATCGAGAACGGGATCACCGCCTATCTGGACGCCGAACAGAGCCTCGGACGCCTCCCGGAGGGCACGGACACCGCGGCCGTCGCGCTCGCCCTCGTCGGCACGGTGCATCACCTCCTGATGACCCGCTGGACCGGGGCGCCGGACCCCGCCGGACAGATGCGGCGGCTGGTCACCACGCTGATCCCCGCCGGCGCCGCCGAGGGCTGACCGGCGACGGCCGTCAGGGCTTCAGCAGAGTCTTGATCATTCCGTCCGCCTTGGACTGGAACATCTCGTACGCCTTCGGCCCCTGCTCCAGCGGCATGTGGTGCGTGGCGAACCCCTCCACCCCCAGGGGGTCCTCGTCCACGAGGAGCGGCAGGATGTCGTCCACCCACCGCCGTACGTTCGCCTGGCCCATCCTCATCTGGAGCTGCTTGTCGAACATGGTCAGCAGGGGCATCGGGTCCGTCATCCCGCCGTAGACGCCCGCCAGCGAGATCGTGCCGCCCCGACGCACCACGTCGATCGCCGTGTAGAGGGCCTGGAGGCGGTCGATGCCCGCCCGTTCCATCAGCGACTGGGCGACGCCGTCCGGCAGCAGACCGGTGGCCCACTGGGCCGCCTTGGCCAGCGGCGCGCCGTGCGCCTCCATGCCGACGGCGTCGATCACGGCGTCGGTGCCCCGGCCGTCGGTCATGTCACGGATGGCGTCACCCAGTTCGTCGCCGTATTCGCCGAGGTCCAGCACGGTCACACCGCGCTCCCGTGGCCGCGCCAGCCGGGCGGGCACCAGGTCGACGCCCACCACCAGCGAGGCCCCTCGGTGCAGGGCCACCCGGGCCGCCATCTCGCCGATGGGGCCGAGGCCCAGCACGGTCACGCTGCCGCCGGGCGGGATCGCCGCGTATTCGACGGCCTGCCAGGCCGTGGGGAGGACGTCGGAGAGATAGACGAACCGGTCGTCGGACGGGCCGTGCGGGACCTTGACGGGGAGAGTGTTACCGAAGGGAACCCGGAGATACTCCGCCTGGCCGCCGGGTACTTGGCCATACAGCTTGGTGTATCCGAAGAGCGAGGCGCCCATTCCCTGCTCGGAGACCTGTGTCGTCTCGCACTGCGACTGCAGCCCCTGGGCGCACATGAAACAGGTTCCGCAGGAGATGTTGAAGGGCACGACGACACGGTCCCCGGCCTTGAGCGAGCTGACCGCCGGGCCCGTCTCGGCCACGACGCCCATGGGCTCGTGGCCCAGGATGTCCCCCGGTTCCATGAAGGGGCCGAGCACCTCGTACAAATGGAGGTCCGAGCCGCAGATCCCGGTGGACGTGATCTCGACGATGACGTCCGTCGGCTCCCGCAGCACGGGGTCGGGCACGGTCTCCACCCGCACGTCCCGCTTGCCGTGCCAGGTCAGTGCGCGCATTGGGGCCTCCTCGGGTCGGCGTGAGCGATGCGTCCGGCTCCCTCGGCCTTACGGGTCCCCCGACACCGCCGGCTCATGCGTCCCGCCGCCCCGTCCCCTCGCCGCCCCTCGCCGCCCCTCATCCGTCCTCGCGCCCGCTCGTGCGCCCGTTCGTGCGCGCCGGAGGGCCGGGGAACGTGCTCCCCGGCCCCTCCGGCGCTGTCGTCCGTGGCCGTCGCCTGCAGCCGCCTCAGGTCTCGAGGCGGCTGTTGGGGCCGTCGTGGCCGTCCGCGCTCTCCTCGTTGAACCAGTAGTCCCCGGCGGCCAGATAGCGGAACGTGTGCGTGGCCTTTCCGGGCAGTGCGACGGTGACGGAGCGGGTGCCGTCACCGTTCGTCCGCAAGGGGTGGGCGCCGGGCTTCCAGTCGTTGAAATCGCCCACCACGCTGACGGGCCCGGGCGGGGAGTCCGCGGGGAGGACGAAGGTGATCTCGGCTCGGTCCTGGCACTGCTTGCGTTCGAGCATGGAAGTCTCCTGCCGGGCGGGCTACGGGGGATCTGGCCCATTCTCGTTCGGCCACCGGCCACCCGCACGTCGGGACGGAGCGGGTCCGCCCCACCCGCGCGTCCGGACGGAGCGGGGTCAGCGCCAGCAGCGCCACGCGCGCAGCGCAACCCGGGCCGGCCCGCGCGCACTGCCCTCCGCCCGGAGCGGCGCCGGCTTCCGCACATTCCTCCACCACGATCCGTATCGTGAAGAGTGACCCAAGCCCGCCGGCCGAGGAGATACCCGTGAGGATGCTGATCAACGTCCCGGAGACCGTCGTCGCCGACGCCCTGCGCGGAATGGCGGCCGCCCACCCCGGGCTCGTCGTCGATGTGGAGAACCGGGTCGTGCTGCGCCGCGACGCCCCTGTCGCCGGGAAGGTGGGCCTGGTGTCCGGGGGCGGCTCCGGGCACGAGCCCCTGCACGGCGGGTTCGTCGGGCCGGGAATGCTGTCCGCCGCCTGCCCCGGCGAAGTGTTCACCTCCCCCGTGCCGGACCAGATGGTGCGCGCGGCCGCGGCCGTCGACAGTGGGGCCGGGGTGCTCTTCGTCATCAAGAACTACACCGGTGACGTCCTCAACTTCGAGATGGCCGCCGAGCTCGCCGAGGACGAAGGTGTCCAGGTCGCCAAGGTGCTCGTGAACGACGACGTCGCCGTGACGGACAGCCTCTACACGGCGGGCCGTCGCGGCACGGGCGCCACGCTCTTCGTGGAGAAGATCGCGGGAGCGGCGGCCGAAGAGGGACAGCCGCTGGAGCGGGTGGAGAGCATCGCCCGTCAGGTGAACACGAGTTCACGGAGCTTCGGGGTGGCGCTGAGCGCCTGCACCACGCCCGCGAAGGGCAGCCCCACCTTCGACCTTCCGCCCGGCGAACTGGAGTTGGGCATCGGCATCCACGGCGAGCCCGGGCGGGAGCGGCGCGCCATGATGACCTCGCGGGAGATCGCGGACTTCGCGGTCAACGCCGTTCTGGAGGATCTGCGCCCCGACGGGCCCGTGCTGGCCCTCGTCAACGGCATGGGCGCCACCCCGCTGCTGGAGCTGTACGGCTTCAACGCGGAGGTGCAGCGCGTCCTGCGCGAGCGGGGCGTCCCGGTGGCCCGCACCCTCGTCGGCAACTATGTGACCTCACTCGACATGGCCGGCTGCTCGGTCACCCTGTGCCAGGTGGACGAGCAGCTGCTGCGGCTCTGGGACGCTCCGGTGGAGACCCCCGCCCTGCGCTGGGGCCGGTGAGAGGGGACATGACCGCGGTGACTGTGCTCGACACCGACTTCTTCCGCCGCTGGCTCGCCACCGCCGCGGCCGCCGTGGACCGCGAGGCCGACCGCCTCACCGAGCTGGACTCCGCCATCGGCGACGCCGACCACGGAACCAACCTCCGACGCGGATTCACCGCCGTCGTCGCCGTCCTGGAGAAGGAGAGCCCCGGCACGCCCGGAGCCGTGCTGGCGGCGGCGGGACGACAGCTGATCTCGACCGTCGGCGGCGCGTCCGGACCGCTGTACGGAACGCTGCTGCGACGCACGGGCAAGGCGCTCGGCGACGCCCCCGAGGTGACCCGCGCTCAGCTGGCCGACGCGCTGCGGGCCGGGGTCGCGGCCGTGGCCCAGCTGGGTGGGGCGGCGGTCGGGGACAAGACGATGCTGGACGCCCTGGAGCCGGCCGCGGAGAGGCTCGCCGAGTCGTTCGCCGCGGCGAGGGACGCGGCCCGGGAAGGCGCGGTGGCGACCGTACCCCTCCAGGCCCGCAAGGGCAGGGCCAGTTACCTCGGTCCGCGCAGCATCGGCCACCAGGACCCGGGAGCCACCTCCTCCGCGCTGCTGATCGCGACGCTCGCCGACACCGCGCAGGACCAGGGGGTGTCCGCGTGAGCGAGCAGGTGGGCATCGTCCTCGTGTCGCACAGCGCCGCCGTCGCCGCCTCGGTGGCCGCCCTGGCCCAGGGGCTCGCGGGCGCGGCGACGGCCCCGATCGCTCCCGCCGGCGGCACTCCCGACGGCGGCCTGGGCACCAGCTCCGAGCTGATCACGGCCGCCGCCGCCTCGGTCGACCGGGGCGCGGGAGTGGCGGTCCTGGTCGATCTGGGCAGCGCCGTCCTGACCGTGAAGGCGCTGCTGGCCGAGGGCGACGAACTCCCGGAGAAGACCCGGCTCGTCGACGCGCCGTTCGTCGAAGGCGCGGTGGCGGCTCTGGTGACGGCGTCGGCGGGCGGGGACCTGGACGCGGTCGAGGCGGCGGCGTCGGAGGCGTACGGCTACCGCAAACAGTGACACCAGTGAGGGGTCGCGCCGGGTGGTGCGACCGTGCGCGGGTTGTGATGTACCTGGTCAAAGCACTAATGTCACACCGCCTTGGTGTACGGGAAACCGGTGCGGTACCGGTGCGGCCCTCGCCACTGTGATCGGGAAGTCCGGCTCCATCCACTCGGGGAACGCCCCCGGGGAAGCCACTGGAACGCCGCGGAGGACCGCGGTCTCCGGGAAGGCGGAGCGCCCGGACGGCATCACCCGTAAGCCAGGAGACCGGCCAAGGTGCGCTGTCCATCCACGAGGTGCTGGAGAGGGTCTCCCAACCATGCATATAGCCGAGGGGTATCTGCCCCCGTTGCACGCCGCCGCCTGGGGCGTCGCTTCCGCCCCCTTCGTCGTTCACGGCGTACGGGCCCTGACCAAGGAGGTCAAGGCCAATCCGGAGTCCACTCTGCTGCTCGGCGCCTCCGGCGCATTCACGTTCGTCCTCTCCGCGCTCAAGATCCCCTCGGTGACGGGGAGTTGCTCCCACCCGACCGGGACGGGGCTGGGGGCGATGCTGTTCCGGCCGCCGATCATGGCGGTCCTGGGCACGATCACCCTGCTCTTCCAGGCGCTGCTGCTCGCGCACGGCGGACTGACCACTCTGGGCGCCAACGCCTTCTCCATGGCGATCGTGGGGCCCTGGGCGGGGTACGGCGTGTACTGGCTGCTCCGGCGGTTCGATGTGCCGCTGATGGTCAGCGTGTTCTCCGGCGCGTTCGTCGCCGACCTGTCGACGTACTGCGTCACCAGCATCCAGCTCGCGCTGGCGTTCCCCGACCCGAGCAGCGGATTCGTCGGCGCGCTGGGGAAGTTCGGGGGCATCTTCGCCGTCACCCAGATCCCGCTGGCGGTCAGCGAGGGGCTGCTCACCGTGCTGGTGATGCGGCTGCTCATCCAGTCGAGCAAGGGTGAACTGACCCGGCTCGGCGTGCTGCTCCAGGGCGGGCGCGCCCGGCGCGAGAACGACGAGAAGGCGGAGGCGGCGCTCTGATGACCCGTAACGCGAAAATCAACACCCTGCTCCTCGTCGTCGTCGCGGCGCTCGCGGTGCTGCCGCTGGTCCTGGGCCTGGGCGACCACAAGCAGGAGCCGTTCACGGGAGCGGACGGTGAGGCCGAGGCGGCCATCACCGAGATGGAGCCGGACTACGAGCCCTGGTTCAGCCCGCTGTACGAGCCGCCGTCGGGCGAGATCGAGTCGGCGCTGTTCTCGCTCCAGGCGGCCCTGGGCGCCGGAGTCCTCGCGTACTACTTCGGACTGCACAGGGGGCGCAGGCAGGGCGAGGAGCGCGCGGCCGTCCGGGCCGCCACCCGGTCCGGCGAGGGGAAAACGCCGGCAGACGACGCCCCGGCCCCCGAAGACCAGGCTCTCGAAGGCCCGACCCTCGAGGACCAGGCCCCCGAAGACAGCGGCAGCGCCCGCGCGGACGCGTCCGCCGCCGGCGATCCGCTCGCCTGACCGCCGGTGCTGCCGATCGACGCCGCGGCGCACAGCAGCCGCTGGCGCCGCCGTCATCCGTGCGAGAAGGCCGTCCTGGGCTTCGGGCTGACGCTCTGCGCCGTGTGCCTGCCGCCCTGGCCGGGCGCGGTGCTGGTCGCCGCCGCCACGCTCGCCGTGCTTCTCGGGCCCGCCGGGGTCGCGCCGCGCCAGTTGTGGCGGGCGTTCCGCATCCCCCTGGGTTTCTGCGTCACGGGAGCGGTACCGCTGCTGTTCCAGGTCGGCGGGGAGGGCGGGTTCGTCACGCTCGCGCCCGGCGGACCGGTGCACGCGGGAGAGCTGCTGTTGCGCACGTCGGCTGCCTCGCTCGGGGTGCTGTTGTTCGCCTTCACGACTCCGGTCTCCGATGTCCTGCCCCGGCTGGTGCGGGCGGGTGTCCCGGCACCGGTCGTGGACGTGGCCCTGGTGATGTACCGGATCAGTTTTCTGCTGCTGGACGCGATGTCCCGGATCCGGCAGGCGCAGGCCGCGCGGCTGGGTCTGACCACCCGGTCGGCCACCTGGCGTTCGCTGGCCGGACTGGGCGCGACGGCGTTCGTCCGCGCCTTCGACCGGGCCCAGCGGCTGCAGACGGGTCTGGCAGGACGCGGCTACGACGGGACGCTGCGGGTGCTGGTGCCGCAGGCCGTCGTGTCCCGTCGTTTCCTCGCCGCGACGGGGGCGCTGCTCGCGGGCCTCGTCGTCCTCACTCTCGTACTCGAAAGGTCTCTGCCATGAGCGCGTCGATGAGCCCGCCCCCCGCGGCGGGAACGGGCGCGGAGTCGGCCGCCCGAGCCGCCGGGGCGCCCGTCGTGGAACTCGTCCGGGCGGGATTCGCCTACGAGGACGGGCCGCCCGTCCTCGAGTCCGTCGACTTCGTCGTTCCCGAGGGGCGGGCGATGGCGCTGCTCGGCCGCAACGGCAGCGGCAAGACGACGCTGCTGCGGCTGCTGAGCGGGGGGCTGAAGTGCGGCAGCGGCCGGCTGCGGCTGAACGGCGAGGACGTGTCGTACGACCGGAAGGGCCTGACCCGGCTGCGCACGACCGTGCAGCTGGTCGTCCAGGACCCCGACGACCAGTTGTTCGCGGCCTCGGTGGGGCAGGACGTCTCCTTCGGCCCGATGAATCTGGGGCTCGCGGAGGAGGAGGTACGGGTCCGGGTGCGGGAGGCCCTGGAGGCGCTGGACATCGTGGCCCTGGAGGACCGGCCGACGCATCTGCTGTCGTACGGGCAGCGCAAGCGCGCGGCCATCGCGGGCGCCGTCGCCATGCGGCCCCGGGTACTGATCATGGACGAGCCGACGGCAGGTCTGGATCCGCACGGGCAGGAGCGGCTTCTCGAGGTGCTCGGGCGGCTGCGGGACTCCGGGACGACCGTGGTGATGGCGACGCACGACGTGGATCTGGCGCTGCGCTGGGCGGACGAGGCCGCGGTGCTCTCCCCCTCCGGGCTGCGCACCGGTCCGATCGCGGAGCTGCTCGCGGACGACGCGCTGCTCGACGCGGCGCGGCTGCGCCGCCCCTGGGGGATGGCGGTGACCGCGGCGCTCCGGGCGCAGGGCCTGCTGGGCGCGGACGAGGAGGGGCCGAGGACGCCGGAGGAGCTGGGCCGCTGGGCCGCGGCGGCGCGGGAGGGGTGACGGCGCGGTGTGATGCGCCTCGCGCTTTTGTGCAACTAGTTGCATAACGGCTTCCCGGTCGTCTAGAACAGGGTGACGACCAGCGCGAGGAGGCGCCCCCATGACCCCGTACCCGCACCTGCTGAGCCCTCTCGATCTCGGGTTCACCACCCTGCCGAACCGGGTGCTCATGGGCTCCATGCACATCGGTCTCGAGGAGGCCGAGAACGGCTTCGAGCGGATGGCCGCCTTCTACGCGGCCCGGGCCCGGGGCGGCGTCGGTCTCATGGTGACCGGCGGCATCGCCCCGAACGACGCGGGACGGCCCTACGACGGCGGCGCCAAGCTCACCACCGAGGAGGAGGCGGCCCAGCACCGGGTCGTCACCGAAGCCGTCCACGCCGAGGGCGGCCGGATCGCGATGCAGATCCTGCACTTCGGCCGGTACGCGTACCACCCGGCCCTGGTCGCGCCCAGCGCCGTCCAGGCGCCCATCAGCCCCTTCGTCCCCCACGCCCTCACCGACGACGAGGTCGAGCAGACGGTCGAGGACTACGCCCGGTGCGCGGAGCTCGCCAAGTCCGCCGGCTACGACGGCGTCGAGGTCATGGGCTCCGAGGGCTATCTCATCAACGAGTTCATCGCGGCGGCGACCAACCGGCGCGAGGACCGCTGGGGCGGCTCGTACGAGAACCGCGTCCGCTTCCCGCTGGAGATCGTCCGCCGCATCCGTGAGCGGGTCGGCGAGGACTTCATCGTCATCTACCGGCTGTCGATGCTGGACCTCGTGCCCGGCGGCTCGACCCTCGACGAGGTCGTCGCGCTCGCCAAGGAGATCGAGGCGGCCGGCGCGACGATCATCAATACGGGCATCGGCTGGCACGAGGCCCGCATCCCGACCATCGCGACGTCGGTGCCGCGCGGCGCGTACAGCTGGGTGACGAAGAAGCTGATGGGCGCGGTGTCCGTGCCGCTGGTCACCAGCAACCGCATCAACACCCCCGAGGTCGCCGAGCGGTTGCTCGCCGAGGGCCGCGCGGACATGGTGTCGATGGCCCGGCCGTTCCTGGCCGACCCCGACTTCGTCGCCAAGGCGCGGGAGGACCGCGCCGACACCATCAACACCTGCATCGGCTGCAACCAGGCCTGCCTGGACCACACCTTCAGCGGCAAGATCACCTCCTGCCTGGTCAACCCGCGCGCCTGCCACGAGACCGAGCTCGTCCTCTCCCCGACCCGGCTGGCCAAGCGGGTCGCCGTCGTCGGCGCCGGCCCGGCCGGGCTCGCCTGCGCCGTCTCGGCGGCCGAGCGCGGCCACGACGTGACGCTGTTCGACGCCGCCGCGGAGATCGGCGGGCAGCTGAACGTCGCCAAGCGGGTCCCGGGCAAGGAGGAGTTCAACGAGACCCTGCGCTACTTCCGTACGCAGCTCGGCCTGCGCGGCGTCGAGGTCCGGCTGAACACGGTGGCCACCGCCGAGCTGCTCGCCGGCTTCGACGAGGTCGTCGTCGCCACCGGCGTGACCCCGCGGACTCCCGCCATCGAGGGCATCGACCACCCGAGCGTCGTCAGCTATCTGGACGTCCTGCGCGACGGGGCACCGGTCGGCGAGCGCGTCGCCATCATCGGCGCGGGCGGCATCGGGTTCGACGTCGCCGAATTCCTCACCGACGGCGGCGAGGGAGCGAGCCAGGACCCCGAGACGTACTTCCGGCTGTGGGGCGTCGACACGGAGTACGCGACGCGCGGCGGACTGCGCGCGCCCGAGCGTCCCGAGCCGCCGCGCACGGTCCACCTGCTCCAGCGCAAGAGCTCCAAGGTCGGCGCCGGACTCGGCAAGACGACCGGCTGGATCCACCGCACCGAGCTGAAGCACCGGGGCGTGACGATGGTCGCGGGCGCGTCCTACGACCGGATCGACGACCAGGGCCTGCACATCACCGTCGACGGCGAGCGGCAGACCGTGCCGGTGGACACCGTCGTGCTCTGCACCGGCCAGGAGCCGCGCCGCGAGCTGTTCGACGAGCTGTCGGCGGCCGGGCTCTCCGTCCACCTCATCGGCGGCGCCGACGTGGCCGCGGAGCTGGACGCCAAGCGCGCGATCGACCAGGGCACCCGGCTGGCGGCGGCGCTGTGACCCGCTGTCCCTAGGATGCGGGTCATGTCACTCCCGCACGCGATCCTGACCGCCCTGCTCGAGAAGCCCTCGTCGGGTCTCGAACTGACGCGTCGCTTCGACCGGTCGATCGGCTACTTCTGGTCGGCCACGCATCAGCAGATCTATCGCGAGCTGGGAAAGCTGGAGCAGGCGGGGCACATCCGTGCCCTGCCGTTCCAGGCACCGGCCCGTGGGCAGAAGAAGGAGTACGAGGTCCTGCCGGCCGGGCGCGCCGAACTGACCGAGTGGGTGGCCGCCCGCGAGGACCCCAAGCCGGTGAGGGACGCCCTGCTGCTGCGGATGCGCGCGGCGGCGGTGGTCGGCACGCAGGGCCTCCGGAACGAACTGAACCGGCACCTCGGGCTGCACCGTCGCCAGCTGGACGAGTATCTGGCGATCGAGGAACGGCACTTCCCACCGGAGCGGAACACCACGGAGGACCGGCTGCGCCACGTGGTCCTGCGGGGCGGGATCGACATGGAACGCTTCTGGATCGAGTGGCTGACCCATGCGCTGAAGGAACTGGACGAGCTGGAGCAGGTGGAGTAGACGGGGGCCGCGCCTGGGCGGGTGGCGTCCCCGAGGCCGGGCGGGCGGGGAGCCGCGTCCCGAGCCGCGTCAACGGCGTACGCCCGGGCCGCCGGTTCGAGTACGGCCTCCACGGCAACATGTCGCCCAGCGCCTGGACGAGGCCGTCCACCCATGGGGCATCTGCGGCTCGGCGCCCGCGACGTTCCCGCACGGACCGTGGATACTGGTCAGTCCTAGATCAAGAGCGTGAAGGGGCGGGCATGGGCGAGCAGTTGGGGACGGCACACGGGGCGGGGATGCGGACACGGCACGCGGTGGTCGTGGGGGGAAGCCTGGCGGGGCTGCTCGCGGCCCGGGTGCTCGCCGAGCACGCGGAGCGCGTGACGATCGTCGAGCGGGACCGTCTGCCCGAGGGCGCCGACCCCCGGCCCGGCGTCCCTCAGGGCCGCCACCTCCACGTGCTGCTCGAGGGCGGCCAGAGCGCGCTCGACGAGCTGCTCCCGGGCCTCGTCGACGAACTGCGCGAACAGGGCGCGCCCCGGGTCGGCGTGCCCCGGGACGTCATCCAGTGGCAGAACGGCCGCTGGTTCCGCCGGATGCCCGCGACCTCGCACTTCTTCACCGGCTCGCGCCCCCAGTTCGAGGCGCTGGTGCGCCGGCGGGTGCTCGCGGACCCGCGGATCGGGACGGTCGAGGGCTCGGAGGTCGTGGGCCTGCTGGGCGACTCCTCCCGCGTGCGGGGCGTGCTGCTGCGCGAGCGGGGGGCGGACGCCCCGAAGGGATCCCGCCCGCTGGAGGCCGATCTGGTCGTGGACGCCTCCGGCCGGGGCACCCGCGCGCCCGACTGGCTTGCGGCCATCGGCGCCGAGGCGCCGCACGAGGAGACCCTGGACACCGGCCTCGCCTACGCCACCCGGGTCTACAAGGACACGAAGGGCACCCTGGGCCCCGACGTGCGCGGCTACTACATCGTCCCCAACCCCCGGCAGGTGTACGGCGGTGTGGCGCTGCCCATCGAGGACGGCCGGGTGCTCGTGACCCTCTCGGGTCTCCGGGGCTGCGAACCCCCCACGGACGCGGCCGGGTTCGAGGAGTTCGCCGGCAGGCTCCCGCACCCCATCCTGCGGGAGTGGATCGCCGGGGCCGAGCCCGACTCGGCCGTGCACGGCTTCCGCAACACGGCCAACATCCGCCGCCGCTACGACCGTCCGGGCCGTCGCCCCGCCGGCTTCCTGGCGACGGGCGACGCCCTCTGCGCCTTCAACCCGATCTACGGACAGGGCATGGCGGTCGCGGCGATCAGCGCCGTCGCGCTGCGCCGGGCGCTGGCCGACCCGCGGCGCACCCCGACCACCCGCCGCGTGCAGCGGGCCCTGTTCGACGCGTCGAGACAGGCGTGGGACATCTCCGCGGGAGCGGACAAGAACATGCCGGGCGCGCAGGGGGACGCGGCGCGGGTCAAGATGGCGGACAAGCCGGCCGGCTGGTACCTCAAGCGGGTCCAGGAGCGGTACTCCGGCGACCCGGTCGTGGGTGCGGCGTTCCGCTCCGTACTGACCCTGAGCGCTCCGCTGACCTCGCTGTTCGCGCCGAGGGTGGCCCGCGCGGTGCTGTTCGGACCGGCACCGAGGACGCCCCACGAGCCGCCGCTGAAGCCCGAACCGGTGGAAGAGGCCCGCTGATCCGGCCATCTCCGTGCGCCCCCGGCCCGGGGCGCACGGGCCGGGCCCGGAGTTCATGGGCCGCGAGGACTCCCCGCCGCGGCGGCGCTACCCCGTTTCGGCCAGACTCCGGGACCTCTCTTCCCTATAGGTTTAGACCAATGATAGAGATTGATCACCCATACGGGCCATCCGGTCACACTGAGCGAAGAGACCGAAGAGAGGGTTGATCATGGCTGAGCCCGATCGCGACCTGACCGAGCTTCCGCTCTACCTCCGCGTCGCCGCCGCACTGACGGACGACCTCACCCACCGGCGTATCGCCCCGGGCAGCCGACTCCCGTCGGAAAGGTCCATGGCGCACCGCTTCCGCGTCAACCGGCAGACGGTCCGCAGCGCGCTGCAACTCCTGCGCGACCAGCGGCTCGTCGTCACCGACCGGCGCGGAACCTTCGCCGCCTCGGGCGAACAGGAACCGCAGGCGCCGGTGCTGACGCCAGGTCAGCAGTACTTCCCGGGCGGCACGGAGGCGACCGGCGCGCTGGTCCGCGCGGGGCTCACCTGGGAGGCCCCGGCCGTCGACCTCGCCGCACGGCTCGCCCTCGCGCCCGACGAGCCCACCCTGGTCCACCACCATCGGGTCCTGACGCCGAACGGGACTCCGGTGCAGCGGTCCGTCTCCCGGTTCTCCGCCCACGCGCTGGCGGAGATCCCCGAACTGCGCCGCTACCGGCAGGGCAACGACTGCGGGCAGCAACCCGATCTGCGGCTGCTCTACCACTGGATGCACCAGGCCGGCCTGCGACTGACCCGGCGGGAGACGATCGGGGTCCAGCAGCCGGCGCCCTACGACCAGGACGGGGCCGCCCGGCTGGCCGTCCACCGTGTGGTGAGCGACCAGCACGGGCACGCGCTGGAGATCACGGACATCGACTTCGCCGGGCACTCGGCCGACTGGACCTACGAGTTCTCCGGCTGAGCACCCCCGCGGCGCGGGCGGCGGGTCAGACGATGCCCTCGGCGATCTCCGCCTGCTCCCGGACGTTGCCGTACGCCGAAGGAGTTCCGTACGAGCGACGGGCGACGTACCACCACACACTGGCGAGGACCAGCACCACGGCCAGTGCGATCACGGCGTAGTTCATGGAGTCGATGGTGACCGGTGACTTCTGCGGCAGGCAGAAGAGGACCGTCACGAGAGCCACCCAGATCACGGCCGTCCACCCGATGGGCCTGCTCCAGCGGCCCAGGCTCCACGGGCCGGGCTGGAAGCGGTCGCCGGCGCGCAGGCGCAGATAGATCGGGATGGCGTAGGCGGGGGTGATTCCGATGACGTTGATGGCGGTCACCGCGCCGTAGGCGGTGGCGGAGTACAGCGACGGCACGGCGAGTACACCGGCGACGACGACCGACAGCCAGACGGCCGGGACGGGTGTCTGGGTGCGGCTGCTGACCTTCCGCCACAGCGCGGAGCCGGGCAGCGCGTTGTCCCGGCTGAAGGCGAAGACCATACGGCTGGCGGCCGCGACCTCGGCGTTGCCGCAGAAGAGCTGCGCCACGATCACGACGAGCAGCAGGGCGGTGGCGCCGCCGGAGCCGAGCGCGTCGAGGAAGATCTGGGCGGGCGGGACGCCGGTCGCACTGCCCTGGGTGGCCGTATAGTCCTGGATCGCGAAGGTCAGTCCGGCGAGCAGGGCGAAGCCGGCGATCCAGGAGACCCAGATGGCGCGGACGATGCCCTTGGCGGCGGTGACGGAGGCGTTGGACGTCTCCTCCGAGAGGTGGGCGGAGGCGTCGTAGCCGGAGAAGGTGTACTGCGCGAGCAGGAGGCCGACGGCCGCCACGTAGAAGGGGTTCGCCCACCCGGTGTCGTTGACGAACTCGGTGAAGACGAAGCTCGGCGTCTGGTGGTGGTCCGGGACGATCGCGAGCGCGCCGACGATCACGGCGACACCGGCCAGGTGCCACCACACGCTGATCGAGTTGAGGACGCTGACGAGCCGGACGCCGAACAGGTTGAGGACGGCGTGCAGCAGCAGGATGCACAGGAAGATCAGGAAGGTGGAGCCGGCCGTGGGCTCGAAGCCCCACTGGAGATTGAGGAACGCACCGGTGAAGAGGGCCGCGCCGTAGTCGATTCCGGCGATCGCGCCGAGCAGGCCGAGCAGGTTGAGCCATCCGGTGTACCAGCCCCAGCGCCGCCCGCCGAGCCGGTCGGCCATGTAGTAGAGCGCGCCGGAGGTGGGATAGGCGCTGGTCACCTCGGCGAGCGCGAGACCCACGCACAGGACGAACAGGCCGACGCCGGCCCATCCCCACATCATCACGGCCGGGCCTCCCGTACCCAGACCGAAGCCGTACAGCGTCATGCAGCCGGAGAGGACGGATATGACGGAGAAGCTGATCGCGAAATTCCCGAAGCCTCCCATCCGGCGGGCGAGGACGGGCTGGTAGCCGAGTTCCCTCAGCCGTTCCTCCTCGTCGTGCTGGGGGACGTGCCGATCCTGACCGGCGGCCCATGCGGTACGGGACAAGGCGGTACCTCCGAAAGACGGTGGAGCAGGGGGACGGGGCGGTGCGGCGGTGCGGGGGTGGTGCCGGGGGGGGTGCGGTTCAGCGGTACCGGTCGTTGCCCAGGCTGCGGCTGCGCGCCCGGAGGAACACCTCCTCTGCCAGCGCCTGGTCGGCCGGGTCACGGGTGCGGTACGCCCAGGGGAGAGTGGCCCAGTAGGGTCCGAGGGCCTTGAACACCCGGGCCGCGTCGTCGAAGTGGAGCGCCCCCCACAGGGCGTGGGCCAGATGGTTCAGATCCAGCAGGGACGCTTCCGACAGGTCGGTGTACGCGAACCAGGTGTCGAGGGCCCGGTGGGCGTCGCGGGTGGCGTCCTCCGCGACCCAGTGCAGATCGAGCGCCCTTTCCTGGCCGCCCTCGCGGCGGTAGCGCTCGACCCGGACGTAGAGCGGCAGGACGTGAAGGGCCGAGCCGACGGGAGCCGAACCAGCCGCCCACTGGGCGAAGTTGACCGCTTCGGAGAGCGGTCCGGCGCTGCGCCCGTACACGAACTGCAGCATCCGGTGGTAGGCCTCGCGGTTGTACGGGTCGCGCTTGTCCGCCTCCGCGAGCAGGCCCCAGGGGCCCGGCGGCAGCATCGGCCCCGGAGGCGCCAGCCGGTGTTCCTCCATGCGCTGGCGTTCGTCGAGTACGGCGAGGGCGAGGAGACACACCCACGGCACCGGGTCGGCGGGCGAGGTGTGGGCGGCGAGGCGGCAGGCCGACCAGGCCTCCTGCCACAGCTCGCGGGTGCGCGGGTGCGCGGCGCGGTGGGCGCGCACGGCCCGTTCGACGGCGACGCGGGTGTGCATCACGGTCGCGGCGACGCTGTCGGGTTCCTCGGCCTGCCAGGCCTGCACGACGTCGGAGCCGGCGGCGACGGCGGCCAGCACCTGGGTGCGCTGGGTCCACTGCGCCCAGTCGGTGGTGTCGGCGAGCAGCTGGGCCATCGACACCCAGCGGCCGGTCCGCAGGTCCTGCACGGCGACGCGCAGCGCGTTGTCGTGTCCTGCCGGGTGGTAGACGGGCCGGAAGTCGTTGCCCGCCATCACCCCGCCCAGGTGGGCGGGCGGCCCGGCGGCGCGGGTCTTGCGACGGTCGTGGTCATGGGTCCTCGATCACTGGGGTGGGGCGGCCCGGCGGTGACTGCGACGCTGCAGAACCGCCGTTGGGCCCCCGGCCTGGTCACGTGCCGTTGATCGGCGATCACTATAGAGGCCGCCGGACGCCGGCGATCCATTTTTCTGTTCGAACACAACTATTCGGCCACGGCCGGAATTTGACTAGGTGTCAGTGGCGGCGTTGACACCGGTGGAACCTTGACGCCGCAGAGTCGGCTGATGAAGGCTTCGGTCGACGATCAAGGCCTCGACGGATTCCCGGGGGCCGGACAGGAGTGGACGATGGCGGGTCCCGTGCTGGCCGTGGATCAGGGCACCTCGGGGACGAAGGCTCTGGTCGTCTGTCCGGAGCGCGGGGTGATCGGCTCGGGCTCCGCGCCGGTACGGCCCCGCTACCTGCCGGGAGGCCGTGTCGAGGTCGAACCCCGGGAACTGCTCGCCTCGGTCGTCGACGCCGGGCGCGAGGCGCTCGCCGCCGCGGGGGAACCCGTGACGGCCCTCGGTCTGGCCAACCAGGGCGAGACCGTGCTCGCCTGGGACCCGGCCACCGGTGAGCCGCTGACCGACGCGATCGTCTGGCAGGACCGGCGGGCCGAACCGCTCTGCGCCGAACTCGCCCCGCACGCGGACGCGTTGCGCGACCTCACCGGCCTGCCCCTCGACCCCTACTTCGCCGCGCCCAAGATGGCCTGGATCCGCCGCCATCTCACCGGCGAGGGCGTGGTGACGACCAGCGACGCCTGGCTCGTCCACCGCCTCACCGGAGCGTTCGTCACCGACGCGGCCACCGCCGGCCGCACCCAGCTGCTCGACCTGGACACCGTAGCCTGGTCGCGGGCCGCCCTGGACGTCTTCGGCCTGACGGACGAGCGGCTGCCGGAGGTCGTCGACGCGGACACCCCCGTCGGTGCCACGACCGCGTTCGGCCCCCAGATCCCGCTGACCGGACTGCTCGTGGACCAGCAGGCCGCGCTGCTCGCGCAGAGCGTCACGGAGCCCGGAACGGCCAAGTGCACGTACGGAACAGGGGCGTTCCTGCTCGCGCAGAGCGGACCGCTCCCCCGCCGCAGCGGCTCAGGGCTGGTCGGCTGTGTGGCATGGCGGCTGCGGGGAGAGACCCGCTACTGCCTCGACGGGCAGGTGTACACCGCCGCGTCCGCCGTCCGCTGGCTGACCGACCTCGGGGTGCTGTCGGGCGCCGAGGACATCGACGCCGTGGGCGGGGCCGTACCGGACGCGGGCGGTGTCACGTTCGTACCCGCGCTCGCCGGTCTGGCCGCGCCCTGGTGGCGGGGCGACGTGCGGGGATCGATGACGGGCCTCGGGCTCGACACGACCGCCGGACATCTGGTCCGCGCGCTGTGCGACGGAATCGCCGCGCAGGTCGTCGGGCTCGCCGACGCGGTCGCCGCCGACCTCGGCGCGCCCCTCACCACGCTCAGGGTCGACGGCGGACTGACCCGGTCCGCCCTGCTGATGCAGACCCAGGCCGACCTCCTCCAGATCCCGGTGGAGGTGTCGGCGCTGCCGGATGTCACCGCGCTCGGCGTGGCGGCGGTCGCCCGGCTGGGGCAGGACCCCTCGCTCGCCGTGGAAGAGGCCGTACCCGAGTGGAAGCCCTCGGCCGTCTACGAGCCACGTGTCCCGGCGGAGCGGGCGGCGGAGCGGCTCGCGCGGTTCAGGGCGGCGGTCGCGACGCTCGTCGAGGGCCCCGCCGCCGAAGCCCCGGTCTTCCCCGGCCCGGCATGACCCTCACCACGGCCGGCGGCCTCCCCGGCGAGGTCTACGACGTCACGGTCGTCGGCGCGGGAGTGGTGGGCTCGGCGATCGCCCGTGAACTGGCCCGGTACCCGCTGCGCACGGCGCTCGTCGAGGCGTCCGACGACGTCGGTGACGGGACGTCCAAGGCCAATACCGCCATCCTGCACACGGGTTTCGACGCCGTCCCCGGGTCCCTCGAAGCCGGTCTCGTACGGGACGGACAGCGGCGGCTTGCCGCGTACGCCTCCGAGGCGGGCATCCCGGTCGAGCCGCTCGGCGCCCTGCTCGTCGCCTGGGACCAGGAACAGCTCGCGGCGCTCGACGGCCTGGCACGGAAGGCCGGACGCAACGGCTACCGGGAGGCCCGGATCATCGGCTCCCAGGAGGTACGGGCGCGCGAGCCGCACCTCGGTCCCGGCGTCCTCGGCGCGCTGGACGTACCGGGCGAGGCCGTCATCTGTCCGTGGACGACGACGCTCGCCTACGCGACCCAAGCCGTCCGCAGCGGTGTCGACCTCCATCTGAACTGCCGGGTGCAGTCCGTGGTGGCCGGTGAGCCGCACACCCTCGTCACCGGCCGGGGGCGGCTGCGGACCCGTCATCTCGTCAACGCGGCCGGGCTGTACGCGGACGTGTTCGACCGGCTGCTGGGCCATCACGACTTCACCGTGACGCCCCGGCGCGGCCAGCTGATCGTCTTCGACGCGTTCGCCCGCTCCCTGGTGAATCACATCCTGCTGCCGGTGCCCGGGGCGCTCGGCAAGGGGGTTCTGGTGGCGCCGACGGTGTACGGCAAAGTGCTGCTGGGGCCGACCGCGGAGGACCTGGACGACAGGACGGCCACCGGATCGACCGCGGAAGGACTGGCGCTGCTGCGGGAGAGGGGCGGGCGGATCGTGCCCGAGCTGCTGGACGAGGAGGTCACCGCGGTGTACGCGGGACTGCGGGCGGCCACCGGACACGAGGACTACCGGATCACCGGACACCCGGAGCAGAGGTACGTGACGGTGGGCGGGATCCGTTCGACGGGGCTGACGGCGTCGATGGCGATCGCCGCGCATGTGGTCGAGCTGCTGCGCGACGGCGGCCTGGAGGCACGTACGCCGGGCCGGCTGGCCCCGGTGCGGATGCCCAACATCGGCGAGGCGTTCCCCCGCCCGTACCGCAGCGCCGAACTGATCGCCGAGGACCCGGAGTACGGCACGCTCGTCTGCCACTGCGAGCGCGTGTCGCGTGGCGAGATCCGCGACGCGCTCACCAGTACGATCCCGCCCGGCTCGCTCGAGGGGCTGCGCCGCCGTACCCGCGCGCGCGGCGGACGCTGCCAGGGGTTCTCCTGCGGGGCGGCGGTCCGGGCGCTGTTCGAGGGGGGTGCGCCGTGAACCGTGCCGTCACCGTCGACGTGCTGATCGTCGGCGCCGGACCGGCCGGGCTCTCGGCCGCCGCGCGCCTTTCGGCCGCGGGCGCCGGGCGGGTGGTGGTCCTGGAACGCGACCCCGTCGCCGGGGGCGTGCCCCACCAGTGCCACCACGGCGGCTTCGGGCTGCGGGAGCTGGGCGGGACGGGACAGGGGCCCGTCTACGCCCGTCGGCTCGTGGACGCGGCCGTACGGGCCGGTGCGGCGGTCCGTACCGGTGTCACGGCCACCGGGTGGGCCGGCCCCCTGACCCTGGACACCACGAGCCCGGCCGGTCTGGAGCGGATCACCGCCCGCGCGGTCGTCCTGGCCACCGGCGCCCGGGAGCGGCCCCGAAGCGCCCGTCTGGTGCCGGGCTCACGCCCGGCGGGTGTGCTCACCACCGGCGAGCTCCAGCGCACCGTCCACCTCCACGGCATGGCCGTCGGTCACCGCGCGGTCGTGGTCGGCGGAGAGCCGGTCGCGCACCGGGCCGCCCACACGCTCGCCGGGGCGGGTGTCACGGTGGCGGCGGTGATCAGCGAATACCGCGGCACTCCCTTGCTCCGGCGTCTGCCGTTCCCCGTGCTGACCGGCGCGACCATCGGCGAACTGGTGGGCCGGGGCCGTCTGTCGGGGGTGCGCGTGCGTCACCGTGACGGCCGGACCAGGACCCTCGACTGCGACACGGTCGTCTTCACCGGCGACTGGATCCCGGACCACGAGCTGGCCCGGTACGGCGGCCTCGCCCTCGATCCCGGCACCCGCGGCCCGTCCGTCGACGCCTCGTTCCGTACGACGGGCCCGGGCGTCTTCGCGGTCGGCAACGCCCTCCACGGCATCGAGCGGGCCGGCACCGCGGCCGCCGAGGGCCGGGCGGTCGCCGCCTCGGTCCTGCGTCACCTGGGGGGCGCCGACTGGCCCGCCCCGGGCGTGGCGCTGGTGGCACGGGACCCGCTGGCCTGGGTGGCGCCGAACCGGATCACCGGGCCGGACGCCGGAGCGTTCCTGGTGCGAGCCGGCCGTCAGGGAGCGAGCGGAACGGTGACGTTCAGCCAGGACGGCCGTGTGCTGCACCGCGCCCGGCTCCGGGCCCCGGCTTCGCCGTCCAGGTCCGTCCGGATACCGGCCGGGTGGGCGAGCGAAGTGGACCTGTCGGGCGGACCCGTCGTGGTCGATGTCGTCTGAGCGTCCGTGCGCCGGGCGGGACGCGCCGGTCCGTCCGTGGGAGGGCGGGCGGCCGGTGGCGCGCCCGTCCGTGCTCGCCGAGACTTGACGACATGCCGTACAAGCGAAGCGCGGGCCTGCTCCTGTACCGCGAGACGGACGGTGGATTCGAGGTGCTCATCGCCCATATGGGCGGGCCCTTCTGGTCGTCGCGCGACGCGGCCGCCTGGTCGATCCCGAAGGGTGAGTACGCGGCCGACGAGACGCCCGAGGCGGCCGCGCGCCGTGAGTTCCAGGAGGAGCTGGGGCTTTTGCCGCCCGACGGGGAGGCCGTGCCGCTGGGGGAGGTCCGGCAGGCCGGCGGCAAAGCCGTCACGGTCTGGGCGGTCGAGGGTGACCTCGACCCCGCCGCGGTGGTGCCGGGCACCTTCACCATGGAGTGGCCGCGCGGCTCCGGGACACTGCGGGAGTTCCCGGAGGTGGACCGGGTCGGCTGGTTCCCTCCGGAGGCCGCCGCGCCGCTGCTCGTCGCGGGGCAGCGTGTGTTCCTCGAACGGCTCGCCGCACACCTCGCCGGGGCCGGTGACGGCTGATTGTCAGACCCGTGCGAGAGGGTGGGAGGCGCCAACCTGTCGAGAGGGAGCCCGACATGACGACCATTACCGCCCGTGAGCGCGCCGCGGCCCAGGCCTACATCCGTCTGATGGAGACCGCACAGGCCGTTCTCTCCGATCCGGGCCTCGCACCCATGGCCGGGGTGGTGCTGAGCAATCCCATGGCCGAGGCGGACGAAGCGCTGCGCGCGGCCGGCCTCTGCGGGAACGAGGCCCATCTGCTCCGCCTCGTGTCAGCGCTGCGGAGCACACCGAAAACCCATGCGTAGCCCGCCCTGACGGCTGGTATTTCGGCTTGTGTACGTATGTTCCGGCGCCCGATCCGGCCCGCATACTTGCCGCGTGTCCGTCATACGGGGAGGCGCGGGGAGGCACCAGTTGGGGCAGCTGATACACACCGCGGATGGCCGGGCTCTTGCCGTCGAGCACTACGGCGATCCGCAGGGCAGACCCGTCTTCCTGCTGCACGGAACGCCCGGCAGCAGACTCGGACCCGCCCCGCGCGGTGGCGTGCTCTATCGCCTCGGCGTCCATCTGATCACCTTCGACCGCCCCGGCTATGGCGATTCCGACCGCCTCCCGGGGCGCCGGGTGGCGGACGCCGCAGCCGACGTGGAAGCCATCGCGGACGAGTTGGGGTTAACCGAGTTCGCCGTGGTGGGCCGGTCGGGTGGCGCTCCGCACGCTCTCGCCTGCGCGGCCCTGCTGCCGGACCGGACCGTCCGCGCGGCGGCGCTGGTCGGGCTCGCGCCACGGGACGCGAAGGGGCTCGACTGGTTCGAGGGCATGACCGAGTCCAATGTCCGCGAGTACGTCAACGCGGCGGCCGGGCACCACCAGCTCACGGCGGCGCTGGAGTTCAGGACGCTGGCGATCCGGGCCGACCCGGCCGCGCTGCTCGCGGACATGCGCGCGGGCCTTCCCGTGTCCGACCAGGTGATCGTCGCGGACACCGGCATCCGGGAGATGCTCGTACGGAACTTCGCGGAGGGACTGCGCAGTTCGGCCGGCGGCTGGGTCGACGACGTGATGGCCTTCAGCACGGACTGGGGTTTCCGGCCCGAGGACATCGACGGCCCGGTCCTGCTCTGGCACGGCGAGAAGGACGTGTTCGCCCCGGTCCAGCACACCCGGTGGCTGGCCGAGCGGATTCCCCGCGCCGAGATGGTGGTGGAGCGCGGCGCGGCCCACTTCGGGGCGCTGCGGGTGCTGACCCGGGTCCTGAGCTGGGCGTCCTGGTGAGGACATCCAGGTGAGGACATGCGGGTGAGGACAGGGCCGCCGATGACGTGAGGGGCGGGAGTCCACCGGCCGGTGGACTCCCGCCCCTTTCGCTTCCCGCCCCTCGGTCCCCGGCCCGCCGGAACCTCACACGGGCTGCGGTTCCAGATCCCGGTTGATGCGCCGCCATGCCCGGGATGCCTCCGTGATCGGATGGTCCGCGCCCAGCTGCTTCGCGGAAAGCTCCAGGGCCCTCGAGCGGAGTTTCTGCGCCTCCTCCTCGCGTCCGGTCGAGCGCAGTGTCACCGCCAGATTGGACTGGCAGACCAGGACGTCCGGGTGGGCGGGTCCGTACCGTTCCAGGAGACCCTCGAGAGCGGCGCGTTCCCAGCGCTCGGCCAGGTCGGCGCGGCCGATGTCGCCATAGGCGTTGGCGAGGTTGATCGCGGCACAGAGGGTGTAGGGGTGCTGCCGTCCGAGGGCCTCCTCCAGTTCGGCCCGTACCGCCTCTCCCTCCTCCGCGGCTTCGGACGCGGCTCCCACGCCGCGCCGGTAGATGACCAGGTTGTTGCGGCAGGCCAGGGTGAAGGGATGACTCTCCCCCAGCTGTTCGCGGTAACCGTCGAGGATGGTCAGGGCGAGATCGAGGGCCGCCTGCTTGTCCCCCGCCGCCGAGTAGTCGGCGGCCAGGTTGAGCCCGCAGGCGAGCGCGTCGGGCACTTTGACGCCGTAGCGCTCCCGGTAGCGGCTGTAGGTGTTCTCGGTGATGCGTTTCGCCTCGTGCGGGAATCCGGCCTTCCGAAGGGATACGGCCAGGCTTTTGGCGGTCCTCAGCACCTCGGGCACGTCCGCGTTGAGCACGCGTTCGAAGGAGGCCGTGACCTCCCGCAGGACCTGCACCGACGACCGGTAGTCGCCCGAGTCGCGCAGATCGCGGGCCAGGTGCCCCTTGGTGGTGAGGGTGTACGGATGGTCGTCGCCCAGCAGTGCGCTGCGCCGGTCCACCGTCTCGTCGTCGAGCCGGCGTGCCTCCTCGCTGTCGCCGGTGAGGCGGTAGTCGATGGCGAGGTTGTTGGCGGCGATCAGGGTCCTCGGGTGGTTCTCGCCGAAGATCTGCCGGAAGCCCTGGTAGATCCGCTGGTCCAGGGCGAGTGCCTCGTCGAACCGGCCGAGTCCGCGCAGGTCCGCCGCGAGACTGCCGGAGGTGATGAGGATGCTCGGGTGGTCGTCGTCCGGGTGGTCGGTGTGCAGGACCTGGGTCTGCCGGGCGAGGGTGTCCTCGTCCATGGCCCGGGCTTCCTGGTACTTGCCCTGCGAGCGCAGCGCGTTGGCCAGTTCGAAGCGCAGGTTGAGGGTCTGCAGGTCGTTCTCGCCCAGCTCCCGGGTCCAGGTCTCGTTGAGCTGGGCGCCCATCACGCGGGCGCTCTCCAGCTCGCCGCGCTTGAGGAGGTAGCGGACGCGGTCGACCAGGAGCTGGCGGCCCTTCTCCTCCGAGCAGTCGACGATTCCGGAGGGCCCGAGGTGCGGCCAGATCAGTTCGAAACTGGGCCAGCTCTTGGGGTCGTTGACCGGGTTGTCCTTGTCGATGCTGTCCGAGGGGCGTGCCTCGGCGAGGATGCGGTGCACCTCGTGCATCGCTTTGTCCCGCTCCTCCGGTGTGAGCCCGGAGCGGACGGCCGCCTGGACGAGGCGGTGGACCTGGATGCTGCTGTCGGCCGGGTCGACCTTGGCGAGCGCGAACCGGTTGAGGGCCTGGATGACCTTGCCCAGCATGTACCGCTCGCGCAGATCGGGGTCGTAGGGAAGTAAGGACTCCAGCATCGAGTCGCTGCCGATGAGGCTCATGGAGATCGGCTCGGCGGAGAAGAACGCGCACAGTTCCAGGAGGCGTACGGCCGCCTTGGACTCGTTGCGGAGCCGGGCGATGGAGATGTTCCAGGTGGCTCCGATCTGCTGGGCGTAGTCCTCTGGCTTGCCCAGCGAGAGGACCTTGGTGCTCTGCTCCCTGAGCTGCTCGACATATGCGTCCACGGGAGTGGCGGTCTCGGCCAGCCAGGCGGCGGCCACCTCCACGGCGAGCGGCAGGTCTCCGACGGCCTCGGCGACCCGGTCGGCGTCCTGGGCCGGAAGCTTGTTCACCCGCCGGCACAGGTGCTCCACGCTCTCGGCGCGGGTGAAGACATCCACCTCGATGGCCTCGACCCGGGTGGAGACGGGCTTGTTGCGGCAGGTGGCGAGGATGTGTCCGTAGAGGCCGTGGGAGATCGGCCCGGTCTCGTCGGGCAGCATCTCCAGGGTCCGGTCGAGGTCCTCGACATTGTCGAAGATCAACAGCCAGCGGGAGTACGGCTCTCCCGAGCGCAGGGCCTGCAGTGCCGCCGTGGCCGCCTCGGCGACATTACCGCCGCCGGCGAGTCCCAGTTCCACGGCCAGTTCGGCCAGGGAGGACACGACCCGGTCGGGCTGTTCCGCCTCGACCCACCAGACGAGGTCGTAGTCGGCCCGGAAGCGGTGGGCGTACTCGCGCGCCACCTGGGTCTTGCCCACTCCCCCGAGCCCGTACAGCACCTGGGGGAAGCGCTGGCCCGCACGGGTGTCGCCGCGCAGCTGGTCGCGCAGGCGCTCCAGCATGGAGGTGCGCCCGGTGAACCAGGCGTGCCGTGGGCGGACGTTCCAGACCTGCGGTACGGCTCCGGGGAAGCGGGGGCTCCCCGCCGCGACCTGGGTCGTGCCGACCGCCTCCTCCCGGTCGAGCGCGGTCAGCAGCGCGGCGGCCGCGTCCTCGGCGTCGAGCCGCACCAGGTCGACGACGCCCCGGCTGGTCAGCGGCAGACCGAGCCGGACGTCACCGACCCTGACGGGCACGAGCTGGCGCCGGCCGCCGGACGGGTCGAGGCTGACCACGGACTCCCACAGGGCCCTGGCGCGGTGGGAGTTGAGGTAACCCTGGGAGACGACGGAGACGACCCGGTAGCCGCCGGCGGCCGCGAACTCCGACTCGATTCCGGCCAGCGGTGTGGTGTGCACGTCGACGGGGACGACATGGAATCCGGCCCTGGTGAGGACCGATCCGAGCCAGTCGGCCCACATCTGGTCCTCGGCGACATAGGACAGAACGACATTGGACGGCGGGACCGGGCGGCGCCGGGTGTAGGCCGCCACATAGGTCAGCCGTTCCGCCTCGTCGATCGGTGGGAGGGCGTTGACCGTGCCGTCGGTGAGGACGGAGGTGAGCCGCTCGCAGGCGGTGAGCAGGGAGCTCGACACATTGGGGGCGTCACCGAAGGTGGCGAGAATCTCCTCATAGGCGTAGAACGGCCGGTAGGGAATCTCCACGGAGCCCCAGTAGTGCGCCAGTTCCTCGCCGCTCATGCCGCTCGGCAGCCCCGGGAAGCTCTTTCTGGCCAGGGCGCGGCCGGCGTCCGCCTTCTCCTTCTCTCCGTCGTCGATGCGCATCGGTACGGGCAGAATGCGAATGTTCCGGTCATGGAATCGCTCTTCGATATCGCGGGCCACGGCGGACGCGCCGTCGATGCTCTGATCGCTGAGCGTGAAGCAGACGACCAGCACTTGGGGCATCTGTACGGTGCAGATGTCGGCGATGTCGCTGAGGCCGGTGCGGCTGTCGATGAGTGTGTAGTCGTAGTGGCGTCGCATATCGGAGCGCATGGCGTCGAAGAACTGCCCGCCGCCGAACCGCTCGTAGAAGTCGTCCCAGTCCATGCGTCCGACGGTCGACGAGTAGTCACGATTGCGTCGGCCGGCCGAAAGAAAGTCGAGGCTTCCCCCGTACGGGAACGCCCAGTTGAGCGATGTCGCGTGCGGCCGCACCCGGGCGTAGTCGCGATGCCAGTCCGGCTCGCGGTCGGCGGGCCGGCGGGCCTCTTCCTGGTATTCCGTGATCAGGTTGATCAGGCCGGGGGTGGCTTCCAGGTCGGCGAGATCGAGAAAGGGGTGGAAGAAGCGGTGCAGACCGGGGGCCTCCAGGTCCCAGTCCACGGCGAGGACCCGGTAGCCGTTCGCCGCCAGGATCCAGGCGGTGTTGGCCAGGGCCATGGTGCGCCCGGTGCCGCCCTTGTAGGAGTAGAAGGTGACGACGGTTCCTTCACGGTTCTCGGTCATGTCATGAGCCCTCCGCCTTCTCACCGTTGCTCTTCGGGTGGTCCGTGCCATGAGCGGGAAGTACGGGCGCATCGGCACCGTAGCCGATGCCCGTAGGCAGTACCCGTGGAATGGGGCCGCCCGATCCTTCGGGCGGGTAGGTGCGGGCGTGGGCCGCGTAGTGCTTGTCGGCGGCCTTCACCGCGACCGGGAGCTCCTGGCTGAAGGCCTCCAAGGTATGGAGGCCGCCACTGGGCGAGCGGTGGCCGGAACTCTCCTCCCGGCGGGGGGCCAGCACCTCGTCGACGGCCGCCCGTAACTCGTGCTCGCGCGGACCTGACTCGGGGTCGTCCCGGTTCCAGGGCACCATCACGCTGATCCAGGGCCGGTCCTCCGCGCTCAGCCGCCGTACGAGCTCCTGGCCGTGCGGGGTGGCGAGCGACCAGCGGTCGAGCAGCAGCAGTCCGGGGGCGCGCGGCGGTCCCGGGGCCAGCATCCGGGCCGCGTCGGCGTCGAACTCCCCCACACGGACCCGGTAGTCGAGGTTGCGTACGAGGTCGGCGGCGTGCTCCACGAGCGGCCGGGACGACTCACCCTGGTAGGGGTTCCAGTCGCGGGCGTGTGTGCCGTAGCAGTCCGGACCCCGGTCGCTCGGCAGGTCCGAGCGGGAGCAGGCGAGGACCGAGACGTCCATTTCCCGTACCGGCCCCGGCGGCCCGAAGGCACTGGGCACGGACAGATAGTCCTGGTGCGGATCGCCGTCGGCTATCCGGGTCTCCTCGGCGATGCTCACGATGCGCTTGGCGAGGAGGTAGACGGCCCGCTCGTACTGCTCGCGCAGATATCTCAGTTTGATCAGTCCGTAGAAGCCCTCGTCGGCGTAGTCGTCGCCGAAGCTGGCGTGGTTGAACTGGAGCCTTTCGGCAGGCTGGGGCAGCTGCTTGAGCGGTACGGGCACCCACAGGGCCGGGACGATCTCACTCACCGAGGTGCTGTTGCTGCGCGACTGGTGGTGCACCGCGCGTTTGGAGAACGCGAACCATTCGCGGCCGCACTGCTCGCTGAGGAAATAGCGCGGCGAGTAGAGCGGCACGAAGACACGACAGTAGGCGAGGGCTTCGGAGAGCCGCTCCTGCCATCCCTCGCCGGGCTGCATCTCCTGGTCCATGAACCCGGCGGGCACTCCGGCCGGGAGCGAGGTCATCTGTAGGACGTGATCACACAGGTCACGGTAGAAGCGCTCCACCCAGATGTTGGGGTCGCGGTCCTTGGGATGGTTCTTTGGTGTATGCGCGTAGCTGAGAAAGAAGTACGGTTTGGGCCCACCACTGCCCGACGACACGCTTCCGGACACGAACGACTCCCCCCGTCCATGCAGATGGAAGCTCAGTGTAGGAAACGCCAATTCGCTGATGGAATAGCGTGAACGGACCGAATAAACCAACGAGTTGATCAGTTTACGGATGTCACGCCGTGGCCGCGTCGCGCATTCCGGCCACGAACCGCGCCCCGAGCGGGGACAGGCCACCATCCCTCGCGAGCTGCGCCAGCGCCTCGGTGGTGCGCGCGCGCCAGGCGTCGAACTCGGCCTCCGCGACCCCCGTGCGGTCCGTCCGACTCCGGACGCGCCAGAAATCGGTGACGGCCATCGCGGTGTATGCGTCCGCGATGGGCCCGTACTCCCCGGGGCGCACGGTCCCGCCCTCGTACAGCCGGCACCGGTCGAGGATCAGGCCGAGCTTGACCCGCTGGAACTCGCGCACCAGCAGCAGGGCCAGCAGCTCGGGGGAGGACGGCAGCGCGACACCCACGGCCCCGGCGGCCTCCCGGGAGGCCCTGCCCACGAGACCGCCGTCCGGGGCGTCGAGCCCGTCCGGCGGAAGGAGGGGCACCAGAGCGCGCAATCCGGCCGCCATGCCTGGTGCATGTAAGGGTAATTGACTGGAAATCAGGTCCCAGGCGGCGGTGAGGTCCTCGGCCCAGACCTTGGTGTCGCTCTCCGTCAGTCGCCCTGCCACCGGCCGGCCACCGTGTGAGCGGAGGGGGTCCGTGTCCTCCAACGACGGCGCCCAGCCGTGCAGTTCGACGACGCGCACGGGGCTCCAGAACGGCGAGCAGCCGTCGATGCCCTCGTCCCGGCCGAAGCGCAGGACCTGACTGCCCGCGCGTACCGTGAAGTCCCTGGCTCCCGCCGTGACTTGGGCCTCGCCTCCGGGTTCGTCGAGCTCGACGGATCCCAGTCCGGGCAGCCTCAGCATCCGGCCGCGCAGCGGGACGGTCACGGTGTCGGCCCGGCGGGCGCGCAGGGCGGCGGCCGCGGCGATCTCCGCGAGGCCGGTGGTGGGGGACGCTTCTCCGGCGAGGACCCTCGCGGCCCAGGGGCGGGTCCAGGGGTGCGCCAGTACGGTGTCCAGCGCGTCGGGGGCGTCGGCGTCGAGGGCGATGACCAGCTCCCAGGCGGCCGCGGCGACGCGGTCGGCGGGGCCGCTGAGCCGCTGTGCGGCCGCGAGCAGGTCCCGGTCGGCCTCGAGCCGGGCGGTGGCGAGGGCCACGACGGTGTCCTCGGAGCCCCGGCCCGAGGCGAGTTCGTCGAAGGCGGCGAGGTCCTCTCCGGTGGCCGACGGCCAGACGTCCGCCGCCCGGGCGGCGGCCACCTCACGGTCCTGGATCCGAGTGATCAAGGCCAAGAGGTCGGGACAGAAGACGGAGGGGTTGTCGAATCCGCTTCCGCCGCTGTCGGAGCGGTAGCGGTGGGCGTAGAGGCCGCCCCCGCAGGAGGTCACGACGGGGCAGGCGCGGCACTGGGCGCTGAGTTCGTCGACGCTCTGGCGGCGGGCCGCCATGCCGGGGTGGTCGATGACGTCGTCGAGGGAGTGGGTGAAGACGTCCATGCCGGTGGCCGGGGCTCCGTCGTAGGCCGTCTTGAGGCTGTCGGCCTGCTCGAAGGTGCCGTCGGTCTCGATCACGACGAGGTCCGCCGGGGTGATGCCGAGGGATTCGATGAGGCTGCTCTCGCCGCGCAGGGTGCGCTGAACGGATTCGAACATGCGGATGGGAACCGGGCGTCCCGCGGCGTCCCAGCGGGCGTAGACGACATCGAGCCAGTCGGCGTACGGGGTCGCGGATCCGTCCGGCCGCGGTGGCGGCTCGTCCCAGGTGGCGTGCGGCAGCAGGAAGTCGATCCGGGGAGGGTCGAGGGCGACCAGCGCGTCGTACACGGCGACCGGGTCGTTCTCGATGTCGATGGTGCACAGCAGCCCGCCGAAGAGGTGACGGCGGGCGGGGCGCTGGAGCAGCTCAACGGCCCGCAGGACCTGGCGGTAGCTGCTGCGGCCGTCGGCGTAGCGGCGGTGCCGGTCGTTGGACACCTGATCGCCGTCGAGGGAGACGCTGACCTTGATGTCCAGTTCGGCGAAGAGGTCCAGAAATCGTTCGCTGAGCAGGACGCCATTCGTGTGGATGCGCAGGTCCAGGGCGCTCACTGGGCGCAGGGCCCGCTGGAGTTCGAGGGCGGCCATCCGCAGTCCCGCGGGGCCGGCGAGGAGTGGTTCGCCGCCGTGCAGGACGACATGGACCTGGTCCAGGCCGTGCGTACGGGCGTGGTCGGCGATGCGGTCGGCGGTACGGGCCAGGATGGCCCGGCTGATGGCCTTGGGCCGGCCTCGCCAGCTCGTGTCCGCGTGTTCGTACACATAGCAGTGATCACATGCCAGATCACAGCGGCTGTGCACTTTGACGACGAACTGGGACAGAGAGGGAGGAGGCCGGTCCACGGTGGGAAACTCTCAGTGATTCAGAGCGCCGACTGGAAAGCTCGGTCCACTTGGGCGGCTGAAGCAGCGGCGATCGGCAACAGGCGGCTCAGGGGGGCACTCGGATCCCCTCCACTCCGGACGGCGATCCGGTTCGCCAGCGGCACTCGGGGAGTGGAGTGCCGACGGGACACGGTCTCTGGCCTGGCGGCCGCGGAGACGAGAGTGGTAGCCATGGAGTGCCTTTCGAGTATGAGTGATATATGACAGGCGCGAACCTGCCATCACTGTGCGCCCCGCCCACTCCCATAGTGCAGCACCTCGGGCAAATCGGGCGGATCGCGCACGTGCGGCCGGCCTCGCGCCCGAGGTATGAGCACCTCGAAGGCGGACCCGCCGCACGCCGTAACTTCCCCCGGAGCCTCCAACGGCGCGGACGACAGGGAGTGTCGGCAGCCCCCTGGCTGCCACTCCTTCGGGCGAGAACGCGCGCCTCATTCGGACTACGCCCTCGCTTGTTCGACCCCGCCCCGCAAGTGTCCTGCCGGTGCGCCGAGGGCAGAACGAGTGACGCGCTCAGCCTCCACCAACGGCGCACGGGGCACCAGCGGTTCGGCTGAATTCACGTGCCTCCTGGCCGGTTTCAGGGCGAGTCAGGGGTGTTCTCGGGCCGAGTGGAGTCGCACCGGGAGCTCGCGCACGCTGTTGCCCACGAAACCGGCGTGCCGGACCAGGTCCGCTTCCGCGACCGCGAGGTCCAGATCCGGGAAGCGGGTGAAGAGCCGCTCCAGGGCGATCGTCGCCTCCATACGGGCCAGCGGGGCGCCCAGGCAGTAGTGCGGTCCGTGTCCCAGGGAGAGGTGCGGGGCGACCGGGGCGCGGGTGACGTCGAAGCGGTCGGCGTCGGGGCCGTGGGCCGCCTTGTCGCGGCCCGCGGCCGAGTAACCGGCAAGGACGGGCGTCCCCTTGGGGATCACCGTGCCGGCGAGGGTCAGGTCCCGGGTGGGATAGCGGAAGGGGAAGTAGCTCACCGGGCTGTCCCAGCGCAGGGTCTCCTCGACCACGTCCGACCAGCCGGCACGGCCGGACCTCACATGGTCGAGTTGGTCGCGGTGGGTGCACAGCGCCCGTACGGCGTTGGTGATCAGGTTAAGGGTGGTCTCGTGCCCGGCGACGATCAGCAGGAGCAGGGTGCCGATCAGCTCCTGCCGGCTGAGCCGGTCGCCGTCGTCGTCCCGGGCCGCGATCAGGGCGCTGGTGAGGTCGTCGCCCGGATCCCCGGCACGGGCGGCGGTCACCGCGGCGAGGGTCGCGACGAGTTCCCGGTTGGCGGCCACGGCCTGCTCCGGTCCGGTGTCGGTGGAGACGACCTGGCTGGAGAGGTGGTGCAGCCGGTCCTGGTGGGCGGCATCGACGCCGAGCAGTTCGCAGATGACACCCATCGGCAGCGGCAGGGCGAAGTGGCGGCGCAGATCGGCGGTGCCGTCGCCGGCGGCGGCTCCGGCGAGCGCGTCGAGGAGTTCGGCGGTCACCGTCTCGATGCGGGGACGAAGCGCCTCGACCCGTCGGACGGTGAAGGCACGGCTCACCGGGGACCGCAGCCGCCGGTGGTCCGTGTCGTCGGCGGTGGTCATGCCCTTGACGGTGGCGAAGGTCCTCAGCGGCCAGCCGTCGGGTATGCGCCCCTCCGTCAACGCGGTGAAGTGCCGTGCTCCCTTGGCGACTTCCGGGTGTGAGAGGAACTCGCGCAGGGCCTCGTGGCCGAGGACGACCATGCCCGGCACCTCCCCGGGCAGCACGACCGGGGCCACGGCGCCCTGGGCGAGGAGCCGGGCGTTGTCCGCGTGCGGGCAGCCGCCCGCCGGGTCCATGCGGTGGGGCGGGAACGGCGAGGTGGTCAACTGCGCGTCTCCTGACTGCGACCCGACGGCGACCCGCCCCCGTTGGCGACGCCGTTCGGATCCTACGGCCAACGGGGCACCGGCGGACCGCAGTTGTTTCGGCCTTCTGTCACGCACCCGGCGACACCGGCGGCGTCGACCGGCCCGCCCGCCCAGGTCCCCCTGCCTCGCCCGGCCAGGTGACGGCGGGGCAGTGGCAGGGGCAGCCAGGGAAGGCAACCACCGCCCCCTCAGGGCCGCCGGGGCCCACCCGGCTCCGAGGCGGGGCGCCGTGGGTGGCGTGCGACGGCGGGGGGCGGGGGCAGGGACGCAAGCGGAGGCACCGTTACTCCGTCGGAGTCGGCTGGAGCGGTCTGCGGCCGAGGAGTTCCGCCAGACCGCGGCGAGTGGCGGCGACCACGACCCGGTCGTCGGGGCGCAGTACGTAGCCGGGGTGCAGGTCCCAGACGAGCTCGCCGCGGCCGTCGGCGCGGGGGCGGACGGTCGCCAGGTCCGGGCGGCGGTCGGTGGGGGCCGCCGTGTCGAGGGCGATCAGCCGCCAGGCGCCGGGGCGGAAGGCCTCCCCTACCGTGCGGCCCTCGAGCAGAGGATGGCCCGCCACGTCGACGACGGCGAACAGCAGGACCCGGCGCTCCACCGGGATCGCGCCGAGGATCTGGCGCCCCATCATGGCTCCGGCGAACGCGGGCGCGGCGAGGTGGGACACGCTGCGACTGCGGGTGAGCGCGTCGGGGTGGGCGGCCCTGAGCGTCCGGTAGACGGCCGTCGCGAAGTCGTCGTCGTACAGCCGCAGCGCCACCCGGAGGCCGGGCTTGAGGGAGCGGGCGTACAGCGCCGCCTCGAGGTTGGTGATGTCGACGCTGGTCAGCGCGAGCAGAGCGTGGGCGCGGTGGACCCGGGCGGCCTCCAGGACGCCTTCCTCGGTGACGTCGCCGATCACGGTCGGCACCCGCAGCCGGCGGGCGAGCGCGACGCCGCGCGCCTCCGGGTCGGACTCCACGCAGACGACGGGGATGTTCAGCCTGCGCAGCCGGGCGAGGACCCTGGTGCCGACCTTGCCGAGTCCGAGCAGCACCACATGCCCGGAGAGGCTGCGCGGGGGCCGGCGCAGGGAGGTCGCGGTGCGGAAGGTGCCCATCGCCTCCAGGAGGCCGGCGATGAGGACGGGCAGCAGAAGCAGGCCCGTGAAGCCGGCGAGTATCTGCAGGATCTGCCGGCCGACGGACGCGTCGACGGCCGGGTCGCCTATCGCGAAGATGTCCAGCAGCGTCAGATAGGCGGCGTGCAGGGGATGGTCGTCGGTGGAGAGCCAGGTCGCCACGGTGATTCCGGTGACCGCGGCGACCACGCCGGCGAGCGACCAGCGCAGTCGGCGGGAGAAGAGGGAGCCGACGGGCAGGGCGGTGGCGCCGAGCCGGTTGGACGCGAGGGTCGGCCCGGCGTAGGTGATCGCCTCCAGGGCCACGATTCCGCGCCCGGTGGCGGCGGCCACGGCCCGGTCGTCGGGCAGCAGTTGGGGCCCCAGGTCGCCGCTGCGCTCCGAACCCTCGCTGCCCGCCGGGTCGTTGGTGGTGGCGGACAGCAGGGCCAGGGTGCACAGACCGGGATCGGCGACCTCGCCGCGCCCCGGCGGGGTGCGCTCGACCGCGCGCAGCAGCAGCCCGTCCGCCTGGACCACCTTGCTGGTGCCCGCGACGGCGGTGGCGGCCAGCGCGGGCGCGGCGGTGTCCGCGTCGGACAGGACGGTCGTGGAGGCGTCCAGGGCGGCGGGGTCGAGCCCGGGTTCGGCGACGGCCGCGGCCTGGTCGAGCAGCTCCTCGAGGTGCTGGCCGAGCTTGCGGTTGTAGAGCCGGATGACCAGCCGCAGGCGGGGGTTGAGCCGGCGGGCGATCAGCGCGGTACGGATATTGGTCTCGTCGTCGTCGTGGACGAGCGCGAGGGCGGCGGCCCGTTGCACCCCGGCATCGGCGAGTACACCGTCGTGCAGTTCGGGCGCCTCCATGACGCGCACCGGCCGCACGGCTCCGGAGGCGCGCTGGTCGGCAGCGGGCGCGCGGGTCATCGCCGCCGACACCCGGCCGAGGGCGGACACCCGCCCGAAGAGGGCCATGGCCCGGCCGGCGCGCTGGGCGGGTGCCCGCGGCGACTCGTTCGGGGAGGGTACGACGAGGGTCACCCGCTCCCCGTAGACCTCGCGCAGCTCCCCGGCCAGCCGGTGGGCGAGGACGTCGTCACCGCAGACGATCATGTGCCCCGGCGGCTCGGCGGGGGGCTGCCTGCCGGGCGGGCCCTCGGGGTTCGGGGCGGCCGGTGGGCTCTGGTGCGGAAGTGAGGACACGCCCCAAGAATGCCCTGCTCGGGCCGCGCCCCGGCCGCCGGGCACGGGTCGGCGTCACGGGGACAAGCCCTAGTCCGGACGGCGCACTCCACCTGCGCGGGAGTCCAGCTGTTCCTACGGTGGCTGAATGATCGTCATGTCAGCTGTCCGTCATGCCGCGGCCGGTACGGCAGCGCTGTTGCTCCTGGCGCCCGCCCCGGCCGCGGCCGCCTGTGTCACCGAGCCGACGCCGCCCGCTGGGTCCTCCTTCGACCGAGGGCGGCTGCACCGGCCCGGGACGCAGGTGGACGCCCTTCCCGGCGGTCCCGGAGCGCCGGAGGACGTCTCGGCCCTGTCCTGGCTGGTGGCGGATGCGGTGACGGGCGATGTGCTCGCCGCCCGTGACGCCCATCGGCGGCTGCCTCCGGCCAGCACCCTCAAGACGCTGTTCGCGGTCACGGCGATGCCCCGTCTCGACCCCTCGCTCCGGCACACGGTCCGTGAGGCCGAGTTGGAGGGGATCGGCGCCGGCTCCAGCCTCGTCGGTGTCCAGGCCGGGTACACGTACCGGGTGTCGGACCTGTGGAACGGCGTCTTCCTCAGCTCCGGGAACGACGCCGTGCATGTGCTCGCGGCGATGAACGGCGGCTGGGAGGGCATGGCCCGCCGGATGCAGGACAAGGCCCGGGCGCTGGGCGCCCGCGACACGAGGGTGGTCTCCCCCGACGGCTACGACGCGGACGGGCAGGTCTCGTCCGCGTACGACCTGGCGGTCTTCGGCCGGGTGGGCCTCCAGAACCCGGACTTCGTCCGGTACGCGTCGACGGCGCACGCGCGGTTCCCCTCGGGTCGCTGGTCGTACGACATCAAGAACACGAACCGGCTGCTGACCGGGGCCGACGGCGTCCTGCGCTACCCGGGGGTCATCGGCGTCAAGAACGGCTACACGAGCGGCGCGGGAAGCACGCTCATCGCCGCGGCGCGGCGCGGGAAGCGGACGCTGGTGGTGACAGTGATGAACCCGCGGTCCGGCGGCGGGTACGCGGTGTACGAGGAGGCGCGCGCGCTCCTGGACTGGGGGTTCAAGGCGGCCGGGCGGGTCCGTCCCGTGGGGTCCCTCGCGCCGGCTCCGCGGCGCAGGGCCCCGGCGCCGGGAGCCGCCAGGGCCGCCCTCCCGACCCGGGCGCAGAAGGCGGCCACCCCCCGCCCGCCCGAGCACGGGCGCGACCGCGACGTCGCCGCCGAGGCCGCGACCACGCCCGACGCGGGCCTTCCCCTGTCGCTCCTCGGAGCGGCCTGCGCCGGCGCGGTGGCACTGTGGTGGCGACACCGCCGCCAGAGCGTGGTGCGGGGGCCGTGGGGACCGCTGCGGTGACCGGGCGGGCCGGGCGGCGGCGTTGACGTCTGCGCCCGGCCGGTTGGCTCGCGACTCGTGCGAGCCGGTGATCCGACTGGCGGAGCGTGCCCGATCCCAACCGGAGCCGTGCCCTCGACGCCCCCCGGCGTACCGGTCGTCCACGTGCCTCGCACCCCTCCCTGTGGAGCTACGCGCGGGTAAAATCCTGAGGGACACGCTCGCTCACTCCTTCGACCGCTCGGGACGGGAGGTGCCGTGATCACATCCGCGCCGGGGCCCTCGGGCGTGGACAACGCCCAGACGATTTCGACGATCGTGGGGCTGACCGCCGAGATCAACCGCCTCCGTGACGCCTCCAGGCGTCGGCGGCTGCTCGACCTGGCCACCGGCATCCTGGTGGCCCAGCTGGGCGCGCCGCCCTCCGAGGCGGGTGAGCATCTGCGGAACCTCTCCCAGGTGACCGGTCTGAGCCCCGAGGATCTCGCCGCGGACATCGTGAACGGGGTCGCCGGCGCGCCGGATGTCGCGCCGCAGGTCGGCCCCGAGGGTCCGAGCCCGGTCGAGGCGAGGCGGGCCCGGCGCGTGGCGGCGGAGGCCGAGGCGCACGACACCGTGAGTGAGGCCGCCGAGGCGCTGCTGGAGGGCGGTCTGCGCCCGCTGGGCGCGCAGAGCCTGTGGCTGTGGCGGTGCACGGACTCCGGCTGTCTGCGGCTCGCCGGGCACGCCGGGGTGAGCGCGGCGGAGGCGGCGGTGTGGCAGTGGATCCCGCCGGGGGCGCCGGCGCTGTTCCACGCGGTGGTGTCCGACGGGACCCCGCGCTGGCTGCCGGCCGGTCCGGCGCCGGACCAGGTGCTCCCGGGGCCGGGGCCGCACGCCGGCCGCGCCCTGCTCCCGCTGCGGATCAGGGGCACGACGGTCGGTCTCGCGCTCACCGCGTGGCCCGCGCGGACGGAGTTCGAGGAGCCCGTACGCCGGGCGCTCACCGGACTGATCCAGGTGGCGGGGACCGTGCTCGACGCGGACGACTCCGTACCGTCGGGGGCGCCCGCGCTGGTGGACGTACTGGACGCCCTCGCGCATCCGGCGATGATGCTGCGGGGTGAGCCCGCCTCCTCGGCGCTGTCGGTGGAGCACCTCAACGAGCCGGCCGTCGAAGCCCTCGGCGGTACGGCGCCTCCCGTCGGCGAGCCGCTGGAGCTGGCCCTTCCGCTCGCTCACGTCGAACTGACGCGGCTGGCCAGGCGCGCCCACGCCGCGGCGCGCCGCCAGATCGCCCCGCGGCTGCCCCGGGTGGCGCGGGCCGAGGCGCCCGCCCCGCTGCTCGACGTACGGGTGCTTCCGGCGGGCACCGAACGGACCGTGGTGCTGTGGCACGCCAGCAGCAACCGGGGCATGTCCGCCACCCGGGCCGTGGGCCATCTCCAGGGAGTGGCGCCCTTCCGGGACAGTGTCTCGGGCGGCGGCTCGGTGTGGTCCGAGACGGCGTACCGGATCTTCGGCATCGACCCGGACGCCTCGCCGGTGCCGCTGCTGGCGATGCGTTCACGGGTGCACCCCGACGACGGCCAGGCCCTGACCGAGCTGATCACGACGCTCACAGAGCGCCAGCGGGGCGCCGTGTCGGTGCTGCGGATCGTGCGGGGCGACGGCACGCTGCGGCATGTGCGCGTCGCCGCCGAACCCCTGCTGGACGAGGGCGTGGTCACCGGTATCACCGGCGTCTACCAGGACGTCTCGGCGTACCGGCACACGGAGGCGGCGCTGACCGCGACGTTCGACCAGCTCACCGCCGTGCAGAAGCAGGCGGCGGTGCGGCACGAGCTGGCGCTGCGGCTCCAGCAGGCGATCGTGCCCGAGACGCCCGATCTGCAGCAGCTGCCCGGACTGCTCGTCGCGGCCCGCTACCGGCCGGCGGTCGAGGAATACCGGGTGGGCGGTGACTGGTACGACGTTCTGCCGCTGCCCAGCGGCCGGGTCCTGGTCGCGGTCGGCGACATCGCGGGGCACGGCATCGAGTCGGCCACCGGGATGGTCGCCCTGCGCAACGCGCTGCGCGGCCTCGCCTTCACCGGTCACACGCCCGGGCGGCTGATGGAGTGGCTCAACGAGGTCACTCTCCAGACGAGCGGCCACCCCACGGCGACCGCGGTGTGCGCACTCTACGACCCGGACGACCGCTCCTTCTGGTGGTCGAGCGCCGGGCATCTGCCGCTGCTGTTGCTGCGCGAGGGGCGCGCCCGGTTGCTCGACCCGCCGCGTGACCTGCTGTTGGGCGCGGTGGCCTCGGTGACGTACCGGGAGATACGGACTCCGCTGCGGCCGGGCGACACGCTTCTGCTCTACACGGACGGGCTGGTCGAGCGGCGGCACGACGGCCTGGACGAGGGACTGACGAGTCTGCTCGCGGTCGCGGAGCGGCTGAGCGACTGCGAGGTGGAGGAGCAGGTGGAGCGGCTGCTGGAGGCGGCGACGGGGGACACGGACGACGATACGAGCATCATCGCGATCCGTATCCGGGAGTGACGGGGCCTCGCGCCGTCCCGGGATCCCGCGAGCCCGGGCCTCCGCGCCGTACTGGGGCCGACGCCCCGCGAACCGGCGGACGTTCACACGTCCCGGCGGGTTCAGTGTTCTTCCGTCAGCCAGCCGCGGATCATGCCCATCAGATGGTCCGCGTCGACCGGTTTGGCGACGTAGTCGCTGACTCCCGCCGCCAGCGCCTTGGCGCGGTCGCCCGGCATCGCCTTGGCCGTGACGGCGATGATGGGCAGCTTGGCGAAGCGCGGAATCTCCCTGATCGCCGCCGTGGTGGCGTACCCGTCCAGGCCGGCCATCATCACGTCCATCACCACGAGGTCGACCTCCTCGTGGGTGGCGAGCAGCTCGATTCCGGCCCGACCGCTGTCGGCGGTGAGCACGTGCAGTCCTTCGCGTTGCAGCACCTGCGTCAGGGCGAAGACGTTGCGGGCGTCGTCGTCGACGACGAGGACCGTGGCGCCGGACGGGCGTACGTCCCGGTCGCCGGCCTCCGCCCCGTGCCGGGTGTCGTCCTCCGCCGCGGGGTGGAGGTCGGCCCGCTCACGCAGGGGAAGGTAGAGCGTGAACCTGCTCCCGCGGCCCACCGAGCTCTCCGCGACGATCACACCGCCCAGCAGCCGGGCGACCTCGCGGCTGATGGAGAGGCCGAGACCGGTGCCTCCGTAGCGACGGGCGGTCGTGCCGTCGCCCTGCTGGAAGGCCCCGAACACGCTCTCCAGGCGGTCGGCGGGGATGCCGACGCCCGTGTCGGTGACCTGGAAGGCGAGGGTGGGGCCGGAGTCCCGCAGGGCATGCGGGAGTTCCTCGGCGGTGGCGTTGTGGACGCCGAGCTCGACGCTTCCCCGGTCGGTGAACTTCAGCGCGTTGGAGAGCAGATTGCGCAGGACCTGGCGCAGCCGCCCCTCGTCGGTGGTGAGTTCGTCCGGGATGTCGGGTGCCGTGACGACATGGAAGTCCAGTTCGCGTTCGCCCGCCACGGGCCGGAAGGTCGCTTCCAGATGGTCCAGCAGCTGGTGCAGCGGGAACGGCTCGGCGTGGATGTCCATCTTGCCCGCCTCGACCTTGGAGAGGTCGAGGATGTCGTTGATGAGCTGGAGCAGGTCGGATCCGGCGGAGTGGATGACCTCCGCGTAGTCGACCTGCTTGTCCGTCAGGTTTCCCTCGGGGTTCTGCGCGAGCAGCCGGGCAAGGATGAGCAGGCTGTTGAGCGGGGTGCGCAGTTCATGGCTCATGTTGGCCAGGAACTCGGACTTGTACATCGAGGTCCGGGAGAGCTGCTGGGCGCGGGCCTCCAGCTCCTGCCGGGCCTGCTCGATCTCCAGGTTCTTGCTCTCGATGTCCCGGTTGCGTTCGGCGAGGAGGGCCGCCTTTTCCTTGAGTTCGGCGTTGGAGCGCTGCAGTTCCCGCTGCCTGGCCTGCAACTCCTTCGAACGGGCGCGCAGTTCGGAGGTGAGGCGCTGGGACTGCCCGAGGAGTTCGTCGGTGCGCACACTGGCGATCAGCGAGCTGACGTTGACACCGACGGTTTCGATGAACTGGTCGAGGAAGTCCCGGTGGATGTCGGTGAAGGGGCGGAGCGCGGCCAGTTCCACGGCGCCCAGCACCTGTCCCTCGACGACGACCGGCAGGATGATCAGCTGGCCGGGTTCGGCCGAGCCGGCCGCCGACGCGATGGTGGCGTAGCCGTGCGGGAGCCGGTCCACGACGATGGTCCGCCCGTCGCGGGCGGCCTGGCCGACGAGGGACTGGCCGAGGCGGAAGCGGCGGGGCTCGGAGGACGGGTCGTCGGGGGACGCATAGGCGGCGGTCATGACGAGTTCGGTGCCGTGTTCACCCTCCTGGACGAGGAAGAAGGCGCCGTACTGCGCGGAGACGAGTGGTGGCACCTCGGCCATGATCAGTTCGGCCAGGGCGGGAAGGCTGCCGGTGCCCTGCATGAGGCCGGAGACGCGTGCGAGGTTCGTCTTGAGCCAGTCCTGGGCTTCGTTGGCGTGGATGGTGGCGCGCAGGGACTCCACCATCGCGTTGATGTTGTCCTTGAGGTCGCCGACCTCACCGGTGGCGTCGACCGTGATGGAGCGGGTCAGATCGCCTTCGGCGACGGCGCTGGTCACCTCGGCGATGGCACGGACCTGCCGGGTCAGGTTGCCCGCCAGTTCGTTGACGTTCTCGGTGAGCCGTTTCCAGGTTCCGGAGACGCCTTCCACTTCGGCCTGGGCCCCGAGCCGCCCTTCGCTGCCGACCTCGCGGGCGACTCTGGTGACTTCGGCAGCGAAGGACGACAGCTGGTCCACCATCGTGTTGATGGTGGTCTTCAGTTCCAGGATCTCGCCGCGCGCGTCCACGTCGATCTTGCGGGTGAGGTCACCGTTGGCGACGGACGTGGTGACCTGCGCGATGTTGCGGACCTGGTTGGTCAGGTTGTTCGCCATGGAGTTGACGTTGTCGGTGAGGTCCTTCCAGGTGCCCGACACGCCGCGCACGGTGGCCTGGCCGCCGAGCTTGCCCTCGGTGCCCACCTCACGGGCGACGCGGGTGACCTCCTCCGCGAAGGAGGAGAGCCGGTCGACCATGGTGTTGATGGTCTCCTTGAGCTCCAGGATCTCGCCGCGCGCGTCCACTCTGATCTTCTGGGTCAGGTCGCCGCGCGCCACGGCGGTGGCGACCTGCGCGATGGACCTGACCTGGGACGTGAGGTTGTCGGCCATGGTGTTGACGCCCGAGGTCAGCTCCAGCCAGACGCCCCGCACCCTCGGCTCGCGGGCGTGACCGCCGAGGAGGCCCTGCCCGCCGACCTCGCGGGCGACGCGGGTGACCTCCGAGGTGACCAGGGAAAGCTGCTCGACCATGCCGTTGTAGATGGTCGCGATCTCTCCGAGGAGCCCTCCGGCGTCGTCGGGGAGTCGCTGGGAGAGGTCACCGTCCCGTACGGCGGTGAGTCCGGCCAGCAGTTTGCGGAGCCCTTCCTCCCCGAGCTCCGGGGTGGGCCGCGACGGGTCGGGGCCGGGCGTGCGGGAAGACACATCCATCGCAACCTCGCGCTGTCGGGACGCACGGCGCCGTGACGGCACGCCGCGTCGGCGCGCTCGTAACGGCGTTTTCCACTCTGGCACGGGGGGACGGCGCCGACATCCTCACGCGGACGGATTGCCGGGGCGCCGCACACCTGCCGCGGAGGAGGCCCGGACACGAGGGCGCGCAGCTCACGAAGGCGCCGGCGGGACCCTGGGCAGGCGAACCTCGAACCAGACGGCCTTCCCTCGCTCCCGGCGCACCCAGCCCCAGCCCGCGGAGAGGCGCTGGAGCAGATAGAGGCCGTGCCCGGAGGCCTGGGCGGGCCGGTGCGGGGCGCGCGACCGGGGGCGTGCCGGACTGTTGTCGCTCACCTGGACCAACAGACGCCCGTCGGCCAGGTCGAAGCGCAGCTCGTACGGGGCTCCGCCATGGGTGCAGGCGTTGGTGACGACCTCGGAGACCAGCAGGAGGACGTCCTGCACGGCTGTCCTCTCCCCCGGCCCACGCGCGGTGAGCCATTCGTCCAGGACCTGGCGCGTCAGGTCCCGGCACTGCCCCACGACGCCGGGCCCGGCACGCAGCGGAAAGCGGCGGCTGTGCGCCACACGACCCTCCGCACTCACGCGATCCATGGAAGGCGACTTCCCGGCAGAAAGGTTATTAATACCCTCAAACGGGCATCTTTCGTGACAGGACGCTCACGACGGACCCCCGCTGCCGCGTGGCAGCGCAGGCCCCGCCCCGTCGAAGGAGCCGCATGTCCAGTACCCGGAACCAAGCCGTCCGCGCCACACGGTCCCCCGCGAGGCCCGCGGTACGGCGCAGCGCCCTGGGCGGTCTCCCCGAGATCTCACAGCCCCAGGACGTCACCACCAGCGATGCCCAGAAGCTCTCGGTGGCCCTTTTCCGCCGGCTCGCCGCGCTGGAGGAGGGCACACCCGAGCACGCCTACGTCCGCAACACCCTGGTCGAGCTGAATCTCAGCCTGGTGAAGTTCGCGGCGCGGCGGTTCCGCAACCGCGCCGAACCCCTGGAGGACATCATCCAGGTCGGCACGATCGGCCTGATCAAGGCGATCAACCGGTTCGACGTGGAGCGCGAGGTCGAGTTCGCGTCGTTCGCACTGCCGACCATCGTCGGCGAGATGAAGCGCTTCTTCCGGGACACCAGCTGGGCCGTCCAGGTGCCCCGCCGGCTCCAGGAGCTGCGGATCGGCCTGGCGAAGGCCCTGGACGTACTGGAGCAGCAGCTGGGCCGCCGGCCCACCACCGCCGAGCTCGCCGCACATCTGCACGTCACCGAGGCCGAGATCATCGAGGGCGAGCAGGCCGCCAACGGGTATGTGGCGCGCTCGCTCGACGCCCCCCTCGACGACGAGACGGGCGACACCGGCTTCGCCCGGCGGCTCGGCGCCGAAGAGCACTCCTTCGATGTCATCGAGTCCCTGGAATCCCTCAAGCCGCTCATCGCGCGCCTGAGCGAGCGGGACCGGACGATCCTGACGCTGCGCTTCGGCGAGGAGCTGACCCAGTCCGAGATCGGCGCCCGGCTGGGCCTGTCGCAGATGCACATCTCCCGGCTTCTGGCGGACATCCTCGGGCGGCTGCGCAACGGCCTGCTGGAGGACGAACCCCCGGCCTGAGAGCGCGCCCCGACACCGTACGGCCCGAGGGCGCACGGCCCGAGGGCCATGCCCGGCACGTAACGCCCCAAAGGCGCAGGCTCACGTGGGCCTTGGCTCGTCCGTGCGCTCCGTGCGCTCCGTACGCGAGGGCAGCGTCACCTCCAGCCACACGACCTTGCCCGCGTCCCGCGACACCGCCCCCCAGCTCCCGGCGAGCCGCTCCATGACCATCAGGCCGTGGCCGCCCGGCAGGGCCGGATTCCTGGGCGCCCGGGGCACAGGGGCATCGGAACTCCCGTCGGCGACCTCCACCCGCAGGTGGCCGTCCGTGTGTCTGAGGACCAGCTCACTGGGCCCGCCCGCGTGCAGACAGGCGTTGGTGACGACCTCCGACACGAGCAGCAGGACGTCCCCGACGCGCTGCTCGTCCTCCTCGTCCACCGGCGGCGTCCACCCCCAGTCGGCCAGTGCACGGGCGGTGAAGTCCCGGCAGCGGGTCACCACTCCTCTGGTCCCGAACAGTTCCAGCCGACGAATCTGGCTCCGCCCGGTCACGCTCTCGCCCATGGGGCCTCTCCGCTATCCCGGGGCCTGGCCTGCCAGCGCCTCGTCAAGATCGGCGTGGACACGGAACACCGCGTGCGCGCCTGTGATGTCGAACATCCGGGCCACCGGCGGCTGCAACGCGGCCAGCTCCAGCCGGCCTCCCGCCTCCTGGGCCGCCAGGCGGGCCCGGAGCAGGACGTTGAGGCCGGTGGAGTCGCAGAAGCTCAGGTTGGCGCAGTCGACGACGATCCGTTCCGGCGCGGTCCCGATCTGCTCCTCCAGGGCGGTCCGCAGCGGTGCGGCCGTGTCATGGTCCAGCTCACCGGTGAGGGTCACCACGGCGGCGTTCGGCGCCCGCCGGGTCGCGACCGCGAATCTTCTCCTTCCGGCGGTCAACCGTTCCTCCGAATCCCCGGTCATGTCCGACGCCATGGGTCCACCCGCCTTCATGGGATGCGTGCGCTCGTGGTGACAGTCCTCCGGATACGCGGCACGCGCCCGAGTGATGCTCATGCGGGGCGCGTACCCCACGGGGAGCGTTCTATCGCGAAGACGGCGGACTGGCCGGCGCGAACGGCGAGGTCCGCCGCCCGACCGGGCGTCCGCGGCCGAGATAGCGCTCGGCCGCCCACACCGCTTCGCGCGCCGTGCGCTCCCCCATCAGCACGCACAGCGTGTACGCGGTGTCCTCGAATCGTCGGCGGACGGCCGGGTCATGGGGGTTCGACAGCACCGCACGCTCCTGCGCCCGGTAGTGGGAGAGCAGTCGGTCGACGGTGGCCTTGTCGGGCAGCAACATCATGTCCTCCCTGCACATGTGGCCAGCCAGCCCATCTTGCCCGGCGTCGGGCTCCTCCGCGAGCTGTAGGGACACGCTGTGTGACGAACAGGCCGGTGGCCTCCCACGCCGTCGCGTGGGAGGCCACCGGTCGAGCAGGCGCGACCGCGGTCGCGCGGGGGCTACATGAAGCGTTCGTCGCTTCGGCCGCCCTTCTCGCTCTGCTCGCTCTGCTCCTGCAGCTTGCGGGCCTTTTCCTGGAGCCGCTGACGCTCCTGGGGGTCGGACGCGCGTTCGGCCGCCTCGTTCAGTTGCTGGGCCTTGTCGCGCATCTGCTGGGCACGGCTGCCGGACTCACCTGCGACGCTCATAGTCACTCCTTGTGACGAGGGAAGAGCGGGACTTCTTCAGCGAAGCAGGGCTCCGTCACGCTCGCATCTCGAACCGTCACCGACCGTCATCATCGCCGTTCGACGAGGTTTCCAGTGCCTCCAGACGGCGGACGGCCGGGCCGAGCGAGCGGCCCCGGGACACCGCGTCGCTCCACGGGTCCTCCGCGAGGAGCCGGTCCACGTCCCCGATTGCGGCACTCAGCGGGCCCGCCGCCGCGTCGTCGAGGGCGTCCCAGGTCAACGGGGTCGCCACGGGCGCCCCCGGGCGGGCGCGGACCGCGTACGGCACGACGGCGGTCTGGGCATAGCCGTTGCGCTGGACATCGAGGTAGAGACGGCCCCGGCGGACCTGCTTCCTCACCTCGGTGGTGAGCCGCTCGGGATGGCGGTCGGCGAGGACGTCCGCGGCGCGCCGGGCGAAGGCGCGGACCTCGTCGAAGGGGGTACTCCGGTCCAGCGGCACAAGGATGTGCAGCCCGCGTGAACCGGTGGTCATCACCGTCGACGGCAGTTCCAGCTCATCCAGGAGTTCGTGGAGCCACCGCGCGGCCGCCAGCACCTCGGCGAGGTCATTGTCGGGGCTGTCGCCGGGCGGGTCGAGGTCGAAGACCAGCCGGTCGGGGTGGTCGGGGCGGTCCGCCTTCGAGAGCCAGCGGTGGGGTGTGACGCACCCCTGACCGGCCAGGTAGACGAGCGTGGCCGTGTCGTCGCACAGGACGTGGGTCACCGTCCCGCCCTCCTTGGGCAGTTCGGCGCGGTGGATCCAGTCGGGAAAGTGGTCGGACACGTCCTTCTGCATGAAGGCGGGGCCGTCGATGCCGTCGGGGTGCCGTTCCAGCATCAGCGGACGCTGCCGCAGATGAGGCAGCATCCGCGGGGCGATCCTCCGGTAGTAGTCGGCGAGGTCGGCCTTGGTGATCCCGTCGTCGGGGAAGAGCACCTTGTCCGGGCGCTTGATCTCGACGGTGCGCCGCCCTGCCTTGATCGCGGTGACATCCTTCGTGGTCGTCATCGGCGCCGCTCAGGTGGCCGGTTCCGGCGCGGGAAGGGGCCCCGGCAGGGGGCCGGGCTTCGGCTGCGGATCCGGGCGAGGAGCGGGCGGCGGCGGGTCGGGCTCGGGCTGGGGCGGCGCCGGCGGTACGGGGTCGGGCCCGCCCGGCGCGGGCACGGGTCCCGGGACGGGACCGGGCTGCGGACCGGGCCCGGGACCGGGCGCGGGCGTCGGACTCGGCGGGACGGGGTCGTTCGGAGGCGTGCCCATGGTGGACTCCCATAGCGGGCGGACTGCGGTCGGCTGCACGGTCGTGGCTTCCGGCTCGGTCATGGCTCCCCTGTCGCGTCCTCGGCCGTCACCACACGAGTGACGACCTCCGTTCTCTGTCCTGTCCCTGGCCTGGCGTACCGGCCTCCGCGCGCCTGCCACACGCGACCCGTACGGCTCATACGGTCATACGGCTCATGCGGCGGATACGACTCATGCGACGAGGCGGCGCACGACCCGGCTGCTCCGCCTGGCGCGTACCCGGGCGTGCGGTCCGTATGCGTGGAAAGCGGGAAGGCGGCGGCAGCCGACGGGCGACGCAGCGGCGATCGGCGGCAGGGCCACGGCGGCGGATGCGACTCACGCGACGAGGGGCGGGGCGCGGCCCGGCAGTGGCGCCGTGCACCGACCCGCCCGTCCGATCCCGACCCGTGGGACCGGTGTTGAGGGCTCCGGCGTCAGAGCTTCACGACGGTCACCTCGGTCGCCTTCACGCTGGTCCATACGGCGGCGCCGTCTACCAGGCCCAGTTCCACGGCGGCCTGCGGGGTGATCTCGGCGACGAGGTCGGGCGCCCGGTCGGAGGTGACCAGAACCCTCAGGCGGCTGCCGCTGGCGGTGATCTCCCGTACGGTGCCCGGCCAGACGTTGCGAGGACTCCCGCCGGGCTTCTCGCGGTGCACGGAGACGGCCTCGGGCGCGATGATCGCGAGGGCGTCGGTGCCGGCCGGCAGCGGATCGGCGGCCACCAGCAGCCCGCCGGCGGCGAGTTGGAGACCGTCGGCGGTGGCCGTGCCCGGCCAGGCGTTGCGGCCGAGCATCCGCGCGACCCAGGGCGAGCGGGGGTGGCGGGTCACCTCGGCGGGCGGAGCGTCCTGGAGGGCGCGGCCGTCGTCCAATACGAGGACCCGGTCGGCCAGCGAGACCGCCTCGACCGGGTCGTGGGTGACGATCAGACAGACACCGCCGAATCCGTCGAGGTGCGTGCGCAGGGTGTGCCGTACATGGGCGCGGGTGGTCTGGTCGAGTGCGGCGAGCGGCTCGTCGAGCAGCAGCAGCCGGGGACGGGCCGCGAGCGCCCGGGCGAGGGCGACGCGCTGGGCCTGACCTCCGGAGAGCTGGCTCGGACGGCGATGGGCGAGGGGGCCGACGCCGAGCCGGTCGAGCCACTCCTGGGCGCTGCGGCGGGCCCGCGCGCGGGGGACGCCGTGGGCGCGCAATCCGTACGCGGTGTTGGCGAGGGCGGTCATGTGCGGGAAGAGGGCGCCGTCCTGCGGCACCCAGGCGACGCCGCGGCGGTGCGGCGGCAGGGCGGTGACGTCGGTGTCGCCGAGCCGCAGGTCCGCGTGGGCGCGCGGGGTGAGGCCCAGGAGAGCGCGCAACAGGGTGGTCTTGCCCGCGCCGTTGGGGCCCACGACGGCGATGGTGGTGCCCGGCTCCACGTCCAGGGTGAGCCGGGTGAAACCGGTGACCTCGGCGTACAGACCCCAGCGCTCGGCCGGGTCCGGGACGCCCGCCCCGCCCGACCGGTCTGCCGTGTCCTTCGCGTCCTTCGCGTCGTTGCCGGCCGGGTCCGGGTCGCCCCCCGGCGCCTTGGGCGCGTACGAGCGGCCGGCCGGTGCCCCGGTCCAGCGGCCGCGCAGGGCGACGAGGACCAGCATGGCGATGGCGAGCAGCAGCAGGGAGACGGAGGTCGCGGCCTGCGGCTCGTCCTGGAGGAGCAGGTACACCTGGAGGGGAAGGGTCTGGGTGGTGCCGGGGAGGTTGCCCGCGAAGGTGATGGTGGCGCCGAACTCGCCGAGTGCCCGCGCCCAGGTGAGGGCCGCTCCGGCGATCAGGCCGGGGGCGACCATCGGCAGGGTGACGGTGAGGAACACCCGTACCGGAGAGGCCCCGAGCGAGGCTGCGGTCTCCTCGTAGCGCGGCCGCAGCCCACCGAGCGCTCCTTCGAGGCTGATCACGAGGAACGGCATCGACACGAAGGTGGCGGCGACCACGGCCCCCGACGTGTGGAAGGGCAGGGTGACGCCGAAGGTGCTCTCCAGGAACGGGCCGAGCAGTCCCCGGCGGCCGAAGCCCAGCAGCAGGGCCACGCCGCCGACCGTGGGTGGCAGCACCATCGGGAGCAGGACCAGGGAGCGCACGAACGCCTTGCCGGGGAAGTCGACCCGGGCCAGCAGCCAGGCCAGCGGCACCCCGAGCAGGAGCGACAGCGCGAGAGCCCAGAAGGAGACGACGAGGGAGAGCCGCAGGGCTTCGGTGACGCCGGGACTCGTGAGGTGCTCGCCCAGCTCGCCCCAGGAGGTGCGGGCGAGCACGCCGATCAGCGGCAGCAGCAGGAACGCGATGGCGAGCAGTGCGGGGATCGCGAGCGCGAGGGGGGTGCGGGGGCCCGTTGCGCGGGTGCGGAGTCGTCTCATCGGAAGGTCCTGGGTGTTCGCCTTGCGGAAGTCGGGCGGCAGGCCTGGGCGTTCGCCGGTCGGCCCAGCGGTCCTGCGGGTCCTCCGGTCGGAAGCCCCGCGGTCCTGGGTGTCTTCCGGCCGGAAGCCCAGCGGTCCTGAGGCACCCCGGTCGGAAGGGTGAGGGGCTGCCGGTCCCCCGGCCGGGCAGCTCCTGTGCGCGACGGGCGCGATTACGGCTTCTGGAAGCCGGCATCCTGGAGGATCTTCTGTGCCTCCGGAGTGGAGAGCCAGGCGACGAACGCGGCCGCGGCGTCGGCGTTCTTGGACGTCTTGAGCGTGGCCGCCGGGTAGGACGCGACCGCGTTCTGGGCGTCGGGGATCTCGACGGCCTCGACCTTGTCGGCCGCCTTCGTGGTGTCCGTCTTGTAGACGAGGCCGGCGTCGGCCTCGCCCAGCTCGACCTTGCTGAGGACGGCGCGGACGTTCGGCTCCTCGGAGACCGGCTTCACGACGATCTTCTGGGCGTCGAGGATCTTCTTGCTGTAGCGGCCGACCGGCACCTCGGGCGCGGCGAGGACCACCTTCAGCTGGGTGTCGGCGAGGTCCTTGAGCTCGTCCACCTTGAAGGGATTTCCCTTGCCGGTGGCGATGACCAGCCGGTTCTTGGCGATGACCGTCGGCGCACCGACGTCGGCCCCCAGCCCGTCCATCGTCTTGGTGTCGGCGGTGACCAGGGCGTCGGCGGGGGCGCCCTGCTCGACCTGGGCGGCCAGTTCCTGCGAGCCGGCGAAGGAGAACGTCAGCGTGGTGCCCGGGTGGGACTTCTCGTAGGCCGCGCCGGCGGTCTTGAAGACGTCGGTGAGGGAGGCGGCCGCGAGCACGGTCAGCTTCGCCGCGGGAGCGGAGCCGCCGGCCGACGCCCTGGCGCCGTCGTTCTTCCTGGTGCCTTCCGCCTTCCCGGTGCTGTCCGCGCCGCAGGCGGCGAGGGGAACGAGGAGCGCGGCCGTCAGTACGACGGCGGCGGTGCGGCGTCTCACGTGGGACATGGGGGTGGTGCTCCTTGCGGAAGGTGGCCGACCGCGGGTGCCGGTCCGAGCGGATGGTGAAGAGCCGCGCCGGTGACGGGCGACGCCGCTGTGGTGGTGCGCGGGAGCGGTCAGGTGCGGTCGATGTGCACGCTGGTCGACTTCACACGGGCGGTGGCCCGCATGCCGACCTCCAGTCCCAGCTCCTCCACGGCCTCACGGGTGAGGAGGGAGACGAGCCGGTGCGGTCCTGCCTGGATCTCGATCTGCGCCGCGACGTCGCCGAGCTTGATGCCGGTGACGATGCCGGGGAAGGCGTTGCGGGCGGAGGTGTACGAGGGCTCCTCCTCGCCCTGGCCGCCGCTCTGGGCGACCTCGATCGAGAAGGCGGCCAGATCCCTGCCGTCGATCAGACGGCGGCCGCCTTCGTCGCGATGGGTCGCGACCCGGCCGGCGTCCGCCCAGCGGCGCGCCGTGTCGGGACTGACTCCGAGCAGACGGGCCGCCTGCCCGATGGTGTAGGACTGCATATGCGACACGTTAGGACTGTCAGGCTCTCATGTGCAATCAAGTTCGTCGGATGGTGGCAGCAATTGCGGGAACACATGGAGGAAGGCCCAAGGCCCGGTCGGTCACCGCTCGACGGGCAGGCCGCCCGGTTGCTTGATCCGCTTCATGATGATCTGTGAGTTGACCTCCGAGACGCCGGGAAGCGTCGTGAGCCGTTCGATCCAGAGCCGTTCGTACGCGGCGAGGTCGGCGACCGCGATGCGCAGCAGGCAGCCCGGGCTGCCGAACAGCCGGTACGCCTCGATGACATCGGGGATGTCCTGGAGCGCCGACTCGAAGGCCTCGACCGTCTCCCTGTCCCGCTTCACCTCGATCGAGACGAGCACCTCGAAGCCGCGTCCGACGGAGTCGGGGTCGACGACCGCGCGGTACCCCTGGATGACTCCGTCCTGTTCCAGTTGCCTCACCCTGCGCATACAGGGCGAGGGGCTCAGGCCCACCCGCAGGGCGAGCTCCTGGTTGGTCAGCCGACCGTCGTTCTGAAGCTCACGCAAGATGCTGCGGTCGATTCCATCCATGGCGCAATTATCCACCACACATGAAACAAAGCCGCCGGATAGTGGCAACCAAATTGCGCGTGGATCACCCTATCGTTGCGTGTGAGACGGGACGCCATCCGCGGCCGTCGGGGCACGCGGGCCGGCAGGGCCAAGAGCGACACCGGACCGCGTACCCGCTGAACGGAACGATTTTTCTTGTGAGGGAACACGTGGAGCGGATACAGGCATCGGAGCGGCACGCCCGGCGGATCGTCGTCATCAGCACGGGCGGGACGATCGCCAGTCGCTGGCAGGGTACGGGTTTCGCCGCCGACGCCTCGGGCCGGGACGTCATGGCCACGGCCGACCTCCCCGCCGACATCTCCGTGGACGTGGTCGACCTCTTCAGCGTCAACAGCCCCCGGTTGACCTCCGCCCAGCAGCTGACGCTGCTCCGGACCGTCCACGAGGTCCTCGCCGACCCCTCCGTCGACGGCATCGTCGTCGCGCACGGCACCGACACCCTCGAGGAGTCCGCCTTCCTGCTCGACCTCTACCACCGCGACACGCGCCCGGTCGTCCTCACCGGTGCCCAGCGCCCGCTCGGCACGACGGACGGCGACGGGCCGGGCAATCTCTACGACGCCCTCCTCACCGCCGCGACCGTCCGGGACCTCGGGGTCCTGGTGGTCTTCGACGGCAAGGTGCACGCGGCGCGCGGCACGATCAAGACGCAGACCCTGGACGCGGACGCGTTCGCCGATCCCTCCGGGCCGCGTGTCGGCGAGGTCGGGTTCGGCAAGGTCGCCATACGCCGTCGGCCCGAGCGCCCCGCCGCACTCGACCTGCCCACGCCGGCCGGATCCACCCGGCTGCCGCGCATCGACATGGTCATGCACCATGTCGACGCCGACCCTCTGCTCCTGAACGCGGCCGTCGAGGCGGGCGCCCAGGGCATCGTGCTGGTCGCCACCGGCGCGGGCAACGCGACCCCGCAGTTCGTCGACGCGGTCGCCGCCGCCGTCGACCGGGGTGTCCTCGTCGCGCTCACCACGCGCGTACCCGCCGGGCCCGTTGCCGAGATCTACACCCTCGGCGGGGCCGTGGACCTCGTCTCCGCCGGCGCGGTCCTGACGGGCACCCTGCGTGCGGGCCAGGCACGGATCGCCGTACTCGCCGCCCTGCTCACCGGCTCCGGCCCCGAGGAGCGCACCGAGGTGCTTCGCCGGCTGCTCGGTCAGCGCGCCGAGCGCGTCGGCGCCAACGCGCCGGCGGCCATGTCGGCCTGACCGCCGCCTCCGCCGTCCCCCTTCTCCGCCGTTCCCCTTCTCCGCCTTTCACTCCGCGATCCCCCCTGCCTGAAGGACCTCGCTCCATGAATGCCGCCGCCGTGCGCCGCGAACACGATCTGCTGGGGGACCGAGACGTCCCCGCCGAGGCGTACTGGGGCATCCACTCCCTGCGCGCCCGGGAGAACTTCCCCATCACGGGAACGCCCATCTCTGTCTATCCGCAGCTGATCGGCGCGCTCGCCGCGGTCAAGGAAGCCGCGGCCCTCACCAACGAGGAGCTGGGGCTGCTGCCCGCCACCAAGGCGGCAGCCATCATCGCGGCCTGCCAGGAGATCCGCGCCGGGCGCCTGCACGACCAGTTCGTCGTCGACGTCATCCAGGGCGGCGCCGGAACGTCGACCAACATGAACGCCAACGAGGTCGTCGCCAACCGCGCGCTGGAGCTCCTCGGACGCGCCAAGGGTGAGTACGAGCATCTGCACCCCAACGAGGACGTCAATCTCAGCCAGTCCACCAATGACGTCTACCCGACCGCCGTGAAGCTGGCGACGATCACCGCCGTACGGGGCCTCCTGGACGCGATGGCCGTGCTGCAGAAGGCGTTCGCGGACAAGGCCGTCGAGTTCCGGGACGTCCTGAAGATGGGCCGTACGCAGTTGCAGGACGCGGTGCCGATGACGCTGGGCCAGGAGTTCTCCGCGTACGCCGTGATGCTGGACGAGGACCGCAGCCGGCTCGCGGAGGCCGTCGAGCTGGTCCATGAGATCAATCTCGGCGCGACCGCCATCGGCACCGGCCTCAACGCGCCTCCCCGCTACGCCGAGACGGCCCGGCGTCATCTCGCCGCGATCACCGGACTGCCCCTGGTCACCGCCGCGAATCTGGTGGAGGCAACCCAGGACTGCGGCGCGTTCGTGCATCTGTCGGGCGTGCTGAAGCGCATCGCCGTCAAGCTCTCCAAGAGCTGCAATGACCTCCGGCTGCTGTCCTCGGGGCCGCGCGCCGGGCTCAACGAGATCAACCTGCCGCCCGTACAGGCCGGTTCGAGCATCATGCCGGGCAAGGTCAACCCGGTCATCCCGGAAGTCGTCAACCAGGTGGCCTTCGAGGTGATCGGCAACGACGTCACCATCACCATGGCCGCCGAGGCGGGGCAGCTCCAGCTCAACGCCTTCGAACCGGTCATCCTGCACTCGCTCGCGAAGAGCATCACCTCGCTGCGGGCCGCCTGCCTGACGCTCGCCGAGCGCTGTGTCACCGGCATCACCGCCAACACCGAGGTGCTGCGGGCGAGCGTGGAGAACTCCATCGGTCTGGTCACCGCGCTGAACCCGCACATCGGCTACACGGCCGCCACCGCCATTGCCCAGGAGGCCCTCACCACCGGCCGGGGTGTCGCCGAACTGGTCCTGGAGAAGGGCCTTCTGCCGGCCGACCGGCTCGCCGCGCTGCTCACGCCGGAACGTGTCGCGGGCACCCGCGGCGACACTCCGCTGCCCGCCTGAGTCAGGCTTGCGCCATGCATCACTTCCAACCGGTCCTGGACCGCATCGAGGACGAGATCCACGGCTCGCTGGGCCGGGGCCGGCCTGCCGACTACATTCCGGCGCTCGCCTCGGCCGACCCGCACCGCTTCGGGATGGCCGTGGCGGAGCTCGACGGAACGGTCTACGGGATCGGCGACTGGCAGCAGCCGTTCTCCGCGCAGTCCATCACCAAGGTCTTCACGCTCGCCCTCGCGCTCGCCCGGGAGGGCGAGACGCTGTGGGAGCACCTCGGGCGCGAACCCTCCGGCAATCCGTTCAACTCCCTGGTCCAGCTGGAGTACGAACGGGGCATTCCACGCAATCCATTCATCAACGCGGGCGCTCTCGTCGTCACCGACCGCCTCCAGGCGCTCACCGGCAACGCGGCCGACACGCTGCGGGAGTTCCTGCGCGCCGAGTCGGGCAACCCCCTGCTCACCTTCGACGAGGAGGTGGCCCACTCGGAGTCCGCGCATGGCGACCGCAACGCGGCGCTGGCGCACTTCATGGCCTCGTACGGCAACATCACCAACCCGGTGCCCGTGCTGCTGGCCCAGTACTTCCGCCAGTGCTCGGTCGAGGCGTCCTGCGCCGATCTGGCCCGGGCCACCGGTTTTCTGGCACGGCACGGGCTGCGGGCCGACGGGTCGCGGCTGCTCACCCGCAGCCAGGCGAAGCAGATCAACGCGGTGATGCTGACCTGCGGCACCTACGACGCGGCGGGGGAGTTCGCGTACCGGGTGGGTCTGCCTGGCAAGAGCGGTGTCGGCGGAGGCATCATCGCCGTGGTGCCCGGACGATGCACGCTGTGCGTCTGGAGTCCCGGGCTCGACGCCCGGGGCAATTCGGTGGCCGGGGTGGAGGCACTGGACCGGTTCACGACGCTGACCGGCCTGTCCATCTTCTGACCGTCCGGCCCTTCCGTCTTCTGACGTCCGGCCTCTCCACCGTCCGGCTTCCGGCCGTCCGGTTACTCGCGAGGAAACACGGCGTTTGGCTATGGTGAGCGCTCCCGATCGACTCCCCCTTCGGATCCCATGAACAATCCGGGCTTCGCTGTATCGATCGAAGGACGCCCTGTCAATCCGGGGCGCAATCCGTAGCACAGAGCGACGTGGTGACGGCAACACCGCCCGACGTCGGCTCCGCATGAGCCGATCAGCCTCGTCCTGTCATCCGGGACTCGAGGACGGCGGCGTTCTCTCATTCACCTACCTCGCGAAGGCAAGGCAGAGATGACTCGGGTCCCCCGACAGCCCTCCTGGCAGCACCCTCAGCAGCCGTCCCCCCAACCCTCCCGGCAGCCCTCGCGCTCCCAGCGCCACCCGGTCGACGAGCTGCTGCCGCTCCCCCAGCTCGCCCTCTTCGGTTTCCAGCACATTCTCGCGTTCTACGCGGCCGCGGTGATCGTCCCGATCCTGCTCGGAAACGCCCTGGGGCTCTCCGATCAGGATCTGGTCCATCTCATCAACGCGGACCTCCTGACCTGCGGTATCGCCTCGATCATCCAGGCTCTCGGCATCTGGAAGATCGGCGCCCGGCTACCGCTGGTTCAGGGCGTGACCTTCACCGCCGTCTCCCCCATGGTCGCCATCGGCCTGGGAGCGGGCGGCGGCACCGCCGGCCTGCTCGTGGTCTACGGCGCGGTGATCACCGCCGGTATCGCGACGTTCCTGCTGGCGCCCTTCTTCAGCAAGCTCGTGAAGTACTTCCCGCCGATCGTCATCGGCACGATGCTCACCATCATCGGCATGACGTTGATACCCGTGGCCCTGCAGGACGCGGCCGGTGGTGCGCACCTGATGGGCGGCCCCTCATACGGCGACCCCAAGAACCTCGCCTACGCGGGCGGCACGCTGCTCTTCATCCTGGCCGTCGTGAGGATCGGCAAGCCGTTCCTCAGCAGCCTCGCCGTCCTCCTCGGTCTCGTCGTCGGCACGGCGGTCGCCTGGCTCTTCGGGGACGCGCGGTTCGACGCGGTGAAGGACGCCGACTGGTTCGGGATCAGCACGCCGTTCCACTACGGCATGCCGAAGTTCGAGCTGCTCCCCGTCATCGCCATGCTCGTCGTCATGCTGATCACCATGGTCGAGACCACCGGTGATGTGTACGCCATCGGGGAGATCACCCGCAGAAGAGTCGACAGCGACACGGTCGCGCGGGCACTGCGCGCCGACGGCGCGGCGACGGTTCTGGGCGGAATCCTCAACTCGTTCCCGTACGTGGCCTTCGCCGAGAACATCGGCCTGGTGCGGATGTCGAGGGTGATGAGCCGGTTCGTGGTCGTCGCCGCGGGTGTCTTCATGATCCTGCTGGGGCTGCTGCCGAAGGCGGGCAGCCTGGTGGCCGCCATCCCGCATCCGGTGCTCGGCGGTGCGGCGATCTCGATGTTCGGCATGGTAGCCGCGGTGGGCATCCAGATCCTGGGCAAGGTGGATCTGCGCGAGGAGCGCAACGCCCTGATCCTCGCGGTCAGTCTCGGCGCCGCGATGCTGCCGACGGCCGTCGAGCCGTTCTTCGACCGGATGCCGGACGATGTGCGAGCCGTACTGGACAGCGGGATCACCCTCGGCGGGCTCACCGCCATCACGCTGAATCTGCTGTTCAACGTCTTCACCAGGCGCGCCGCGGTGGAGATCGACTGGGACGTCCTGGAGGAGGACGGCTCCGCGGCTTCCGAGGCGGGTGCGGCCGCCCGCTGACCGGGACGGCCGAGGGCCGGGAAGGGCTCAGTGCCTTCCCGGCCCTCGGGTACCGCGTCAGGGGTGGGCGGTGTGGGAGGGCGGCGCTTCGCCGACCTCGCCGATCAGCTCCCAGAAGTGGTCGACGAGTCGGCGCAGATAGGCGGCCCGCTCCGCCGTGACCTCCTTGAGCCGCGCGTCGTCGTTGCGGGCGACCAGGTGCCCCATGTACCGCTCGGAGAACTCCTGGAACTCCGCGTGCATGGTGCGCAGCGCGTCGCTCACGCTGGTCTCGTCGACGACGACGATCTCCGCGACCGGTTCCACATGCGTCTTCCAGCGCCCGTCGATGGCCGCGCGCAGATGGCCGGCCAACTCGTCGACGCGTCCCATGATTCCGATGAGCTTGCGCAGGGACAGCCCCAGGGCATCCACCAGCGCCCTGGTCTGCCACGAGTCGCCGTGCCAGGTCTGCGCGGCCTCGGCCGCGCGGTACTCGCCCGCGTCCATGCCGATGCGGTACGCGAGCCGCTCCACGCTGAGCTGACGCGCCAGTCGGTACTCGGCCAGCGTGCGCGGCTCCACGCCCATCAGGGTGGTCGCGTCGCACCACAGGACATCGGCGAGCGAGAAGAGTTGCTGCTCCGTCGGCACATGGGAGCCCTGCTCCCAGGCGGCGACCAGGTCGGGGTGGACCGGTGCGCCGCACGCCGCCATGGAGTGGGCGACCTGGGCCGTGCTCAAACCCATACGGGCTCGCGCGGACCTGGCTTCTGCCGGGGAGAACGGAGTGCTGTACACGTACAAGACACCTCGCAGCACCCCTCGGCCGCACGGCGCCCGAGGGAGACGGATTGGTGGATGAACATCCAGGAGCGGGCACATTAACAGATGTTCAGTTGGTGTAAGCGCCAACGTCCCTTTGATCCGAAGGCGTCATCGGCGATCGAGGCGGCAGGCGTTCCAGTCGACGATCGGCAGCGCCGCCCCGGCCGCCTCGACTCCCCGGCAGTCGGCGTGGTGCCGGCGGGCGATGCCCTCGGGGTCGAGAAGGGGGCCGAAGGCGGGGTGCGCGGCGAGCCGGCGGACGTACCCCCAGAGGGCGGGATGGGCGGCGACCTGCTGGACCGCGGCGGCGTCGAGGTGCAGGCGGTGCACCGTGTCCAGCTGGACCAGGGCGACCCAGACATGGACGTCGGCGGCGGTGAGCTCCGGGCCGAGCACGTATGCGTCGCGCCCGAGCCGTTTCTCCAAGGAGCCCAACGCGTCCAGCAGGGTGGTGAGATGGGCCCGGTGGCCGGCGCCGTCGATGCCCTGCACGCCGGCTCCCTGCGCGGCCTCGTCGACGTTCAGGTCGCAGAGCCGGCGCAGTTCCTCGATCTCGCCCTCACGGCCGGTCGGGTGGAGTTCGGGGCCGTCGCCGCCGAAGCGCAGGGCCAGGTCACTGAGGATGTCCGGGGTGTTGGTGCTCACGATCCGGCCCGTCCAGCCGTCGCTGAGGACCGGCGCCGCGGCCGGGCCGGGGTGGAGGTGCGCGCTCGCCTCGTAGAGGGGGCGCAGGATCCGGTAGCCGCCGTCGGGGGTGTCGGGCGTCTCGGGCAGCAGGGTCAGCGGCAGCACGTCTTCGAGGCCGAGGAGGGTGTGGGTGATCGCGATGCGCAGACAGTCGGGGTGGGACGGCGAGAGATGGAGGCGGTAGCGGCGCGGTACGGCGTAGTGACCGCTGCGGGCGTCACAGCCGATCCTTCCGCGGAAGGCGGGCACGGCGGTCGAGGATGTGAAGGACATGCTTCTCCCGGGGGTGCTGAGTGCGGGCACACGGCGGCGGGGCGGGCAGGCGGCGCGAGGGCACGCCGGGGCCGGGCGGCCGGGTGCGGAGTGACGTGTGACGCCGGAGCTGGGCCGCGGGCAGGGCCGCGCCGGGGGCGCCTAGCGCGCTGGACTGGCCGCGCTGCAGACGCGCAGCAGATCGATGTGCCGACGGGAGGTGAGCAGAAGGTGCGGCAGCGGGACCTTCCGGCCCGTACGCGCCGCCCATTGCCCCGTCATGACCGTCCCGTTCTCTTCGAATGACCCGTTGACGAGTGTCGGATCGGTCCCGTGCCCCGTCAAGGGTGCCCGCGTGGTGCGCGATACTGCCTCCCATGCGCATTTCAGCCAGGGCCGATTACGCGGTGCGTGCCGCGCTGCAACTCGCGGCAGCCCAGGACGCCGGTCCGGTCAAGGCTGAGGCCATCGCGGAGTCGCAGGGGATCTCCCACAAGTTCCTCGAAGGAATCCTCAACGACCTGCGCCGCGGTCGGCTGGTGCGCAGTCAGCGCGGCGGCAACGGCGGCTACTGGCTGGCGAAGCCCGCGGACGAGATCACCATCGCCGATGTCGTACGGGTCGTGGACGGCCCGCTCGTGTCGGTACGGGGCGTCCGCCCGCCGGAGTTGTCGTACACGGGGCCGGCCGAGTCGCTGCTGCCGCTGTGGATCGCGCTGCGGGCCAACGTCCGGCAGATCCTGGAGGGCGTCACCCTGGCCGATGTCGCCTCCGCCTCACTGCCCGAAGGGGTCACGGCGCTGGCCGAGGACCCGGAGGCGTGGACGAACCCCTGAGCGGTCCCTGCTGCCGCACGCCCCCTGACAGGGTGCGCATGTCCACGCGGCCGTCCACCTGGTGAACACCCCCTTGGGGTAAGGGACTCCGGCCTGACAGTATTCCTACCAATCCAGTGGGGATACTGGGATTCAAAGGGAGGTGACTGGACGGTGACCGACACCATGCCGCGGCGATCCGCGACGACCGCCATGTCAGTCGAGGCCGAGCACACCGCCGACGCCGGGATCTGGTCCCGCGTCACCCGCGAACTCGCGGACGACCTCGCCGTGGACGCGCCGGCCCGCGACCGGGCGGGCAAGCCGCCGTTCGACGAGGTCGCCCGGCTCCGGGAGGCGGGACTGCCGGCGCTGCTGACCCCGCCCTTCGGGGACCGCGGCGGCGCCGACTGGCGCACCGCGTGCGCCGTGGTGAAGGAGATAGCCGAAGCGGACAGCTCCGTCGGCGAACTCCTCGCCCGCCACCACGTACTGTCCTGGAGCGCCCGCCTCTTCGGAGCGGCCGGGGACGCCGCGCGGTTCGAGCGGCGGGCCGCCGAGGAACAGTGGCTGCTGGCCGGGGGGATCGAGCCTCCCGAGTCCGACACGGAGCCCGATCTCACCCTCACCACCGAGGGCGGCGGCCATGTGCTCACCGGGAGCCGCTCCTTCGCCGCCGGGGTGACCGTCGCCGACCGGCTGGTCGTCGGTGCGCGCTGCGAGGACACCGGTGACGTGCTGATCGCGCTGGTGGACCCGGCGCATCCCGGCGTGTCCGCCTGTCCGGTGGACGACCGCGTCGGCCAGCGGCTGACCGGGGCGGGCGTGGTCGTGTTCGACAGCGTCCCGGTCGGCACGGACGACATACTCGGCACGGTGCCCCGCGACGAGCACGCGATCGCGCCGTTCAGCGCACTGGCCCCGCTCGCGCTCCGCCTCATCCTGGTCCATGTCGCTCTCGGCATCGCCGAGGGAGCCCTGGCCGAGGCCCGGGACACCAGCCGCGCCGCGCAGGCGGCACAGCTGCGCGCGGACGGCAGGAACGGCGAGTACGGCGAGCGGCCGAGCGCGGACCCCTACCTCCTGCTCGCCTACGGGGAGCTGGCGACGGCCGCGCACACGGCGGCGGCCGTGGTCGACCGGGCGACGGACGCGTTGGCGCGGGGGCTCCTCGCGGCGGACACGCTGAGCGTCGACGAGCGGTCCGACATCGCCGTCCTGGTCGCCGCGGCCGAGGCGGTCACCAGCTGGTCCGCCGTACAGATCACGACCCGGATTCTCGAGCTCACCGACGGGATGGACCCCACCCACGCCGGCGGCGCGGGGTTCGACCGCTTCTGGCGCAACGCGCGGGTACTGACGGCCCGGAACTCGGCGACCCACCGGATGCGGGACATCGGCGCGCACTATCTGAACGGCACACATCCCCGCCTGACGCGGCGCGTCTGACCCCGCGCGGGCGCCGGGGCTACTTCTTTCCGTCGGCCGGGCCGACGTGCTCGCCCGGCGTGGCGAGCTCCTCCACCGCGTCGACCCCGACGACGGCGCCGGTCGACTTCTTGCCGCGCCGCAGTCTGCGCTCCAGCCAGCTCGCGAAGGTGGTGAGCGCGAAGTTCAGCACCACGAAGATCACGGCGACGACGGTGAAGCTGGCGATGGTGTTGGCGCCGTAGTTCGCGCTCATGGGGCGTACGGACGCGAGGAGCTCGGAGAATCCGAGCATCGCGCCGCCGAGCGCGGTGTCCTTCACGATGACGACCAATTGGCTGACGAGCGCCGGCAGCATGGCGGTGACCGACTGTGGCAGCAGGACGTACGACATGGTCTGGCCCTTGCGCATACCGATCGCCTTGGCCGCGTCGGTCTGGCCCCGCGGCAGGGACAGGATTCCGGCGCGCACGACCTCGGCCAGGACGGAGGCGTTGTAGAGGACGAGACCGGTGACCACCGCGTAGAGCGGCCGGTTGTCGGGGCTGACATCGGTGAACTCGGAGTACGCCGCGTTGGCGAAGAGCATCAGGATCAGTACGGGGATGGCGCGGAAGAACTCCACGACGATGCCGGCCACACCCCGCACCCACCAGTGGTCGGACAGCCGGGCGATGCCGAACAGCGCGCCCAGGGGCAGGGCGATGACCATGGAGAGGGCGGCGCCGATGAGGGTGTTCTTCAGCGCCGGGAGGATGTACGTGGTCCAGGTGCGGGTGTCGGTGAAGAACGGCGCCCACTTGGACCATTCGAGCTGGTTCTTGTCGGCGAGGCTCACGACGACCCACCAGATCAGGCCGGCGAGCGCGACCAGGAAGACCACGGTGAACAGGACGTTGCGCCGCCGGGCGCGGGGGCCGGGGAGGTCGTAGAGGACCGTGCTCATCGCCTCACCGCCACCTTCTTGCTCACCCAGCCGAGGATCAGACCGGTGGGCAGGGTGAGGCAGATGAAGCCGACCGCGAAGATAACGGAGATGAGGATCAGCTGCGCTTCGTTCTCGATCATTTCGCGCATGAGCGCCGCCGCCTCGGCGACGCCGATCGCCGCGGCCACGGTGGTGTTCTTGGTGAGCGCGATGAGAACGTTCGCCAGCGGTCCCACCACGGAGCGGAAGGCCTGGGGCAGGACGATGAGGGTCAGCACCTGGGGAAAGCTGAGGCCGATGGCCCGTGCGGCCTCCGTCTGGCCGACCGGCACGGTGTTGATGCCCGAGCGCAGGGCCTCGCAGACGAACGCCGCCGTGTAGGCCATCATGCCGAGCACGGCGAGCCGGAAGTTGACGGTGGTGAAGTCCTTCGCTCCGAGGCTCACGCCGAGCGTCTGGAACAGTCCCAGAGAGGTGAAGACGATGATCACCGTCAGAGGGATGTTGCGGACCACGTTCACGTAGGCCGTGCCGAAGCCGCGCATCAGTGGGACGGGGCTGACACGCATCGCGGCCAGGAGGGTCCCCCAGATCAGGGCCCCGATCGCGGAGAAGACGGTGAGCTGCACCGTCACCCAGAAGGCCCCCAGCAGGTCGTACCCCTCAAGGAAGTCGAACACGATCTCCCTCATTTCCGCGGGGGCGACAGGGCGGGGCGCCGCCCCGAGTGGGCGGCGCGCCGCTCGGACGCCCGGGTCAGCTGACGATGACGCCGATCTTGGGCGCGGGCTCGTTCTTGTAGTTGGCCGGGCCGAAGTTCTTCTTCACGTACGCGTCCCAGGAGCCGTCGTCGACCATCTTCGTCAGGGCGGTGTTGATCTTCGCCTTGAGGTCGCTGCCCTTCTGGACCCCGATGCCGTAGTTCTCGTTGCTCATCTTGAAGCCGCCGAGCTTGAACTTGCCCTTGAACTGCTCCTGCGCGGCGTAGCCCGCGAGGATCGAGTCGTCGGTGGTGACGGCGTCGATGACCTTGTTCTCCAGACCCGTCAGGCACTCGGAGTAGCCGCCGTACTCCTGCAGCTGCGCCTTGGGCGCGAGCTTCGTCTTGACGTTCTGCGCGGAGGTGGACCCGGTGACCGAGCACAGCTTCTTGTTGTTCAGGTCGGAGGGCTTGGTGATGGAGTTGTCGTCCGAACGGACCAGTACGTCCTGGTGTGCCAGGAGGTAGGGGCCGGCGAAGTCGACCTTCTTCTGCCGCTCCGGGTTGATCGAGTAGGACGCCGCGATGAAGTCGACGTCACCGCGCTGGAGCAGCGTCTCGCGGTCGGCGCTCTTGGCTTCCTTCCAGACGATGTCGCCGGGCTCGTGGCCGAGTTCCTTGGCGATGTAGGTCGCCACGTCGACGTCGAAGCCCGTGTACTTGCCGTCCGGCGTCTTCAGACCGATGCCGGGCTGATCGAACTTGATACCGATGGTGACCTTGTCGGTATCACTTGCCGTGTCACTGCTGTCGTCGGACCCGCACGCGGTGGCGGCCAGGGACAGCGCGAGCAGGGTGGCGGCCGCGGCGGCTGCCTTGCGTGGGTTCATGGTGATCATCCCTGAGGATTTCTGTGGGGGGTGGGGTGTCTCTCGGGGCGGTACTTCTCGTCGGGCGGTATCCCGACGGGCGGGACTCAGCGGTACTCAGTAAGGCCCAGTGCGGCTCAGTGGTGAAGGATCTTCGACAGGAAGTCCTTGGCCCGGTCGCTGCGCGGGTTGCTGAAGAACTCGTCGGGTGTGGTCTCCTCCACGATCCTGCCGTCCGACATGAACACCACCCGGTTCGCGGCCGAACGGGCGAAGCCCATCTCGTGCGTGACGACGACCATCGTCATGCCGTCGCGGGCGAGCTGCTGCATGACCTCCAGGACCTCGTTGATCATCTCCGGGTCGAGCGCCGAGGTCGGCTCGTCGAACAGCATCACCTTCGGTTCCATGGCCAGGGCACGGGCGATCGCCACGCGCTGCTGCTGTCCGCCCGAGAGCTGCGCGGGGTACTTGTCCGCCTGCGAGGCGACCCCCACCCGCTCCAGAAGTGCGCGCGCCCGTTCCTCGGCGGCCTTCTTGTCCTTCTTACGGACCTTGATCTGGCCCAGCGTCACGTTCTGCAGCACGGTCTTGTGGGCGAACAGGTTGAAGGACTGGAAGACCATGCCGACGTCGGCCCGCAGCCCGGCCAGTTCCCGGCCCTCGGCCGGGAGCGGCTTGCCGTCGATGACGATCTCGCCCGAGTCGATGGACTCCAGGCGGTTGATGGCGCGGCACAGCGTCGACTTGCCCGAGCCCGAGGGACCGATGACGACGACGACCTCGCCTCGGCCGATGGTCAGATCGATGGCCTGCAGCACATGGAGCGCGCCGAAGTGCTTGTCGACGTTCTTCAGCACGACCAGTGCGTCGTCCGTGCCCGGCATGGCACCTTCCTGGATCTCGGCGGCTCCACTCGTTCTCGTCGAGTTCATCGTCCGTCCTGGTCGGGCGGGTCGCACGCCGAGCCGTCGCCGACGGGTGGTCTGCCGACAGCAAGGGGCCGGGAAAAGGGGTCGCGAGGGCGGGGCCAGGAGGAGGGGCCAGGAGGAGGGGCCAGGAGGAGGGGCCCAGGAAGAAGGGGCGCCGGGGAGAGGGCGCGGGCAGAAGGGGGCGGGGCGGCTGGAATCGAACCAGCGTGTTCCGGTTCTGGAGACCGGCGCGTCTGCCTCTGCGCTACGGCCCCGCCCTTGCCCGTGATCCTAATGCCGCCGGTTCTCCGGCGGGGCGGTGCGGTGGACACTCCGTACGGCGGCGACGTCGGCGGCCACCGCGGGCAGCGGCAGCCGCTCGCTGAAGGCGTCCAGCCGACGGCGGACGCTCGTCGCGATCCCCTTGCCGAGGACGAAACGGGTGGGGGTGGTGGCGCGCGGCGCAGCGTCGAGAAGGAGGTGGGCCTCACGGCTGCCCATCCCCGTGTGGGCGAGCACCAGATGGGTGAGCCGGTGGTCGCGCTCCGCGAGGGCCGCGCCGATGGCCCCGGCCGCGTCGAGGTCCAGGCGGTTGTCGTCGGCGCCGAGGGTACGGGCGGCCCGGACCCGGCCCAGGTCCAGCAGCTCCACGCCGGCGCCCACCGCGGCGGCCACCAGCCGCGCGGCGGCCCGGGGGCCGATGCCGTTGGCGGCCACGGAGAGCCTGTCCGTGCTCCCGTGCGGTGCCCGTTCCAGGGCGTCGGCCAGCAGCAGCGCACCCCGGTCCCCGAGCCGGGCGGCCGGCGCGTACAGCTCGCCGACGGCTCCGGCGGCGAGCAGCGCGGCCAGCGGAACGGCTCCGGCGGGGCCGAGCGGGTTGCCTCCGACGAAGACCCGCTCCAGGCGCCGGCCGGCCGCGGCCGCCGTCAGCAGCGCTTCGGTGAGAACGACGAGGCCTGCCGGGTCGAGCCCGGTCTGGACGAGGTCGAGGGTGCGCAGGGAGGAGGCGGCCTCGATGAGGTCGGCGGCGGCCCGGCCGGCGCCCGTACCCAGCGGATTGCGCTTGAGCCACACTCCGGTGACGACGTGCTCGGAGGCCCGCAGATCGTCGGCGATCCGGCAGAAACCGCCGGCGGTGATGCCGTTGCAGCCCAGGTAGAGCGTCTCCACGCCGGCGCCCACGGTCCTGCGGGCGACGGCGGCGGCACCCTCGTCGCCCAGTCCGTCGGTGCCGAGCAGAAGATGCCGTACCGGAGAGGGGCCGCCCCGTGTGCCGTCGCCGCGCTCGGCGCTGTCCCGCAGGGCGTCGGCGATCAGCGTGGCGCCCTCGGGGCCGAGCGCCTGTTTGCACAGATCGAGCCGCCCGTCGGGCATCGCGGTCCCGGAGGGAAAGTCCAGCCGCCGACGCGCTTCCCGGCCGTCTCTCAACCAGGCGATGAGGGGCGCGAGTTCGGCGATCGAACGCGGCAGGACGCGGGGTACCCCCGCGAACGGCGCGTCGGGGGCGTGGCCCGGATCCACCGCGGACGCTCCTTCGGCGGCCCCTGCGGCGCCGTGCGATTCTCTCACCATGCCGCTTCCCGGTAGTCCTTGAGGAAGACGCCCGCCAGGGGCTCTCCGGCCTCGCCCCGGACGATCGGGTCGTACACCCGGGCCGCGCCGTCGATGATGTCCAGCGGCGTACGGAAGCCCTGGTCGGCGATCCGCTCCTTCTTGGGCAGCGGGTTCTCGTCGGTGATCCAGCCGGTGTCGACGCTGCACATGTGCACGCCGTGGGCGGCCAGTTCGGGGCCGCTGGTGCGGGTGAGCATGTTGAGGGCGGCCTTCGCCATGTTGGTGTGCGGATGGCCCGCCATCTTGTGCCGTACCTCGAACCGGCCCTCCACCGCGGTCACGTTCACGATGTAACGACGGGTGCGGGGCGAGGCGAGCAGCAGCGGCAGGAGCCGGTCGACGAGGAGGGCCGGGGCCAGCGCGTTGACGAGCTGGGTCTCCAGGAGCTCGGCCGGGTCCAGCTCGCCGATCTGCGCCGACCAGGAGTTGACGGGCGCGGTGTCCGGGAGCAGTCCCGCCTCGTCGACGCCGGGTGCGACGTCGGCGCCGGCTCCCGCTCCGGGACCGGACAGCACGAGTGCGAGGGCTCCCCCGGCGGCGGAGCCGGCCAGGGTCCGCATCGGCGCGTAGCCGGGTGCGCTCCAGGTCCGGACGGGCAGCGCCGCACGCTCGCCGGCGGCGAGCACGGCGTAGGACTCGGGCGGGCGGCGGACGGTCTGGGCTGCGTTGTTGACGAGGATGTCCAGCGGCTCGCCCTCCTCGCGGAGCCGTTCGCACAGCCCCAGCACCTGCCGGGGGTCCCGCAGGTCGACGGCGACGACGGTGAGCCGGTCGAGCCACTTCTCGCTGCCGGGCGCGGCCCGGAAGCGGCTGAGGGTGTCGTGCGGGAAGCGGCTCGTGACGAGGAGTTCCGCGCCGTCCCTGAGCATCATCAGCGCCAGCTGGAAGCCGATCTTCACCCGGCCACCGGTGAGGAGCGCCCGGCGGCCGGAGAGGTCCGTGGTCATGCTCCGCCGTGTGGTGTTGTCGGCTGCGCAGGCGGGGCAGAGCAGGTGGTAGAAGGCGTCGGCCTGGCGGTAGAAGGTCTTGCAGACATAGCAGCGTCTGGGACGTTCGTAGACTCCGCCACGGCCGGCCTCGGCCAGCGGCGCGTCCTCGCGCCGGGTGAGCGCCCCGGTGGCGGTGGCCGCCACCACGGCCGCGTCGGCCCTGGCACGTGTGTCGTTGCGGGTCCTGCGCCGGCGCAGCCGCCCGTCGCGGGCGAAGGATCCGGCGACGCGCTCGGCGCGCAGCCGTCTCGGGTCGTCGACGGGCAGCGCACGCAGCTTGCCGACCGTGCGGTCGAAGGCCGCGAGCTCTTCCTCGCTGATGTGCTCCACTGCCCCGTCCCGTCGCTCCGCGCGGTGGTCCCGGCCGGATTCGAACCGGCGTACCCGCCCTGAGAAGGCGGCGCGCCTGCCTCTGCGCTACGGGACCTCGCCCCCGAACTGCCCGGACGGCCGGATTCGAACCGGCGTCCCCCGCCATGCCATGGCGGTGCGCCTGCCTCTGCGCTACGTCCGGGCATTGCGGTGATCTTATCGGACCGCAAGGGTACGAGCTGTGGCCTTTTTCGCCGCGGGAGTTCAGGAGCGGGCGGTTCGCGGTTCCAGGTGGAAGTCGAACGCGACGGTGCCGGGGTCCAGTGCCGTCACCCCGCCGTCGACCGTGAGCACCGCGCCGTTGACGAAGGACGCGGCGGGCGACAGCAGCCAGGCGATGGCCTCGGCGACCTCGCGCGGCTCGCCGGCCCGGCCCTGCGGAATCAACCGCGTCGCCTCCTCGTACGCGGCGTCGAGGCCGCCGCCCTCCACTCCGGCGTCCCCGAGTCCCGCCTCCTCGGCGAAGCGCGCCATGCGCCGGTCGGCCATCTCCGTACGGATCCAGCTGGGGCACACGGTGTTCGCGCGCAGGCCCCGGCCGCCGTAGTCGACGGCGAGGGAGCGGCACAGCTGGAGCAGCGCGGCCTTGGACGTCGCGTAGGCGGCGTTGCCGACGCCATTGCGCAGGGCGGACACGGAGGCGACGGCGACGACCGACCCACGTGCCGCCAGGAGGTGCGGGAGCGCGGCGCGAAGGAGATGGAAGGGACCGGTGAGATTGGTCCGCATCACCAGCTCCCAGTCCTCGAGCGCCATCTCCCCCACGCCGCCGCCGCGCCCCACGCCCGCGTTGAGGACGACACCGTCCAGCCGGCCGTACGCGCTCACGGCCGTGTCCACCAGGTCGCGCACGGCGTCCGGGTCGCCGATGTCGGAGGTGTGGGCCAGCGCCCCGGTCTCCTCGGCGAGGCGCCGCAGCGGTTCCTCCCGGCGCCCCGAGACGACGACCTGGTGTCCGCCCTCCCGCAGGAGCCGGGCGGTGGCCGCTCCGATGCCCGTTCCCCCGCCCGTGACGAGGAGAACTCGTTCGTCCTTCATGGCCGTTCGCCCTCACCCTCGCGTGCCGTCGTGTTGATCATAGGCACGCGAGGGGGGCGGTCGGCGTCCGCTCTCAGCGGCCCTGGAGCGCCTTGACGTTGTCGCCGAAGGTCCAGTTCCTGGACCCGTCCCAGTTGAGGGACCAGGTCATGAGCCCCTTGAGGCCGTTGCGGTAGGTGTTCCAGGCCTGCGCGACCAGGCTCGGGGCCATATGGCCGCCCCCGGCGCCCGGTTGCGCCGGAAGGCCGGGAACCTGCTTGTCGTAGGGGACCTTGATCGTGGTGCCCTGCACCACGAGTCCCCGGTTGAGGCAATCGGTCTGCGCGGTGAACCCGGCCACCGTGCCGGCCTCGTACGCGTCGCCGGAGCAGCCGTACATGCTGCCGTTGTAGTACTGCATGTTGAGCCACCAGAGCCGGCCGTTGTCCGCGTACTTCTTGACGATGGGCAGGTACGCGCCCCAGATCGAGCCGTAGGCCACGCTGCCGCCGGTGACGTAGGCCGTCTCGGGAGCCATCGTCAGGCCGAAGTTCGCCGGCATCTGGGCGAGTACGCCGTCGATGATGCGCACCAGGTTGGCCTGCGAGGTGGAGAGCTGCGCGATGGACCCGCTGCCGACGAGACCGGTCTCGATGTCGATGTCGATGCCGTCGAAGTTGTACTTCTTGAGGAGGGGCACGACGGTCGCGACGAAGCGGTCGGCGACGGCGCGGGAGCTGAGGTCGATGCCCGCCGCGGCGCCGCCGATGGACATCAGCAGCGTCAGCCCGGAGGCCTTGGCCTGGCACATCTCGGCCGGGGTCGGCACCTTCACGGTGGAGTCCATGCCGTCCTCCCACAGGACGGTGCCGTCCGAACGGATCACCGGGAAGGCGGCGTTGACGACGTTGTAGCCGTGTTCCCGGATGCGGCTGTCGGTGATCGGGGTCCAGCCGAACGGCGGGTGGACGCCGTTCGAGGCGCCGTCCCAGTTCTCCCAGTAGCCCTGGAGCACCTTGCCCGAGGGCCGCGACTTGACGGCACAGACGTCGGCCCTGGGCTCGTTGGCGGCGGCAGTGGCGCGAGGGGCGCCGGGAAGCGCGGCGGTCAGCAGCGCGACGACGCAGGCGACCGCAACGCCCACGCCGAGCCGCCGTAACGTCCGAACCCATCCTGGAACGACCATGGTGAACTCCCGTCTCTCTCCAAGGAGTTCAGCGTCCCTGTGGTCCAGACCATCCGTCAATAGGTCTGGACCAACTGCGGACGGGTCAGCCTTCCATCTGCCGTCGCATCAGCTCGTGAAGACGGCCCGCGGGGTCGGAGAGCAGGGCGGCCGGCGGCCCCTGCTCGACGATCCGGCCGTCCGCCATGACCAGGACCCGGTCGGCGTCCATGACCGTGGACAGCCGGTGCGCGATCACCACACGGGTCGCGTTGAGCCCGCGCGTGCTGTCGATCACGACGCGCTGGGTCTCGTTGTCCAGTGCGCTGGTCGCCTCGTCGAAGAAGAGGATGCGGGGGCGCCGGACCAGGGCCTGGGCGATCATCAGGCGCTGGCGCTGGCCGCCCGAGACGGCGCCACCTCCCGCGATCATGGTGTGCAGCTGCATCGGCATCCGCCTGATGTCGTCGGCCAGACCTGCCATCTCGGCCGCCGCCCACACCTCGTCCTGGGTGAAGGTCCCGTCGCCGCAGATGCAGTCCAGAATCGATCCGGTCAGCGGCTGCGCGTTCTGCAGGACGACCCCGCACTGACGGCGCACGGCCGCCTGGTCGAGCGCCGAGAGGTCCTGGCCGTCATACAGCACGCTGCCCGAGACCGGCCGGTCGAATCCGATGAGCAGCCGCAGCAGCGTCGACTTGCCGCAGCCGCTGGGGCCGACGACGGCCACGAACTCCCCCGGCCGGACCTGGAGCGACACGTCGTCGAGGACCAGCGGGCCCTCCTCGCTGTACCGGAAGGAGACTTTCCGGGCCTCGACGGACCCGGACAGCGCGCCCGGCTGCGCGCCGGAGCCGCGGACCTCCGGCGCCTCGTCGAGGACCGGCTTGATCTGCTCGAACATGGGCATGACGGCGGCGGCGGAGACCAGGGCCCCGGTGAGTTGGGTGACGGAGGTCAGCACCATGGTCATGGCCGTGCTGAAGGTCAGGAACGCGCCCGCGGACATCGACCCGTTGGCCGGACCCGCCAACAGCATGAACATCAGGAGCGAACAGAGCGGCAGACAGAGCGCGTCGAGGACCGTCGTGAGGTTCCTGATGCGGCCGGCCCGCTGCTGCAGTTCGCGCGAGCGGGCGAATTCGCGGGCCCAGGCGGCGTAGGCGAAGCTCTCCGCCGCGGCGACCCGCAGTTTGGGCAGCCCGCGCAGGGTCTGGAAGGCCTGGTTGTTGAGTTTGTTGGCGAGCTCCACCAGCCGTCGCTGCCAGCGCAGCTGCCACAGGCCCATCCCCAGGAACACCGCCCCGAAGGCGAGCAGCAGGCCGATCGCCACGAGGGCCAGCTGCACGCTGTACCAGAACAGCAGGACGACGTTCATCGCTCCGACCGTGCACGCCTGGACGACCACGGGGCCGAGGCCCGACAGTACCCTGCGGACGGCGCCGATCCCGAGCGCGGCGCTCGCCAGCTCGCCGGTGGACCGCTGGGCGAAGAACGCCGTGGGCAGCCTCAGCAGCCGGTCCCACACGGCGGGTTGCAGCGCGCTCTCGACGCGGCCCTCCATCCGCAGGATGGTGAGGTTCTGCAGCAGGCTGAACGCGGCGGTGACCACGCTCGTGATCATGACGGCAAGGGAGACCTGGACGATGAGACCGCTCTCGGCGTTCGGTACGTAGACGCCCAGGATCTGCCCGGTGGCGATCGGCACCAGCCCGCCGAGACCGACCGTCACCAGCGTGCCGAGGAGAAGATTGCGCAGGTCGGCGCCGGTGCCGCGGAGGCTGAAGCGGAGCAGCCGCCGGGCGGTCATGGGACCCTCGGGCAGCGGCCGGTAGAACATCACCGCTCGCGGCTCGAACTCCTGCGCGTTGTCCTTGCCGACGCGCGTCCGCCGGCCGGTGGACGGGTTCACCGCCTCGTACCGCCCACGGCGCCACAGCAGGGCGACCGGCGCTCCGGAGGCGGCCCGGTGGCCCACCAGCGGCCCGGAATCGGTGCGCCACCAGCGCCCGTCGAGCCTGACGTCCCGGGTGCGGATCCGGGAGCTGAGCGCGATGCGCTCGACCGGGCTCACCCGGTCGTCCACGGCGCCGCTCCTCGGGGGCTCGCAGAGCGTGATGCCGGCGGCCCCGGCCACCTGACGGCAGACGGCGTAGGTCGCGTCGTCGGCGTCCCGGTCCCGCTCCCCGCCGCCCCGGCGGGACCGGTCGGGCCCGCCGATGGAGGCGAGCAACGCGGCGTCCGCGCGGGCCCGGACGGCCGCGCCGGCCTTGAGGCCCTCGGCCGTACGGTCCTCGTGGGCGCGTTCGAGGCGCTCGACCCAGCGGTCCACGGCGGACAACAGGCGGTGCTGCCGGTTCACCATCCCCTGCCACATGGCGCCGTCGACCAGCAGGTCGGCGGCCGCCTCGGCGCTGACGGACGCGCCGTACTGGACACTGCCCGACGGCACGTCCATCCAGAGCACGTCGTCGTCGGCGACGAACTCCTCACCAGCGGGCCTGCCGTCCATGGGCGCCTCGAACAGGACCCCGAGGCCCCGTCCGACGCCGAGCGCGAAGGCGTGCTCCAGCGGGGTCGGCGGGACGGTGTACGCCGCTTCGTGCCCGCCCCCGTACGGGGTGGCGTACTGGCCCGTGTACTGCCCGGCGTAGGGGTCCTGGTACGCGCCGCCGTACGCGGAGTACTCGTCGTACTCGGGCCGGTACAGCTCCCGCAGGGCGATCCGCCGCAGCAGGCAGTCCTGCGAGGGCCTGGCCACCAGGGTGTGCTGAGGTCCCTCGACCGGTCCGAGGAGCAGCGCGCCCGTCTCCAGGCGGCCCAGGAAGTGCCACGCGCCCTGCTGCGCCGCGTCCACGGCGAAGAGGTCCAGGGTCCCGCCCGTCACGAGCCACAGCACGTGCGGCCCCTCCAGCGACAGGCTGCGCAGCCCCTCGCATTCGACGGGCGTGCCGAGACCGCCGAGGGCCTCGGTCACCACGTCGGCTGCGACCTGCGCGACGACCGCGGAAGGGTGTACGGAGGACACGTCAATGCTCCTTGACCAGGTCGGCGTACGGCCCGGCCGCGGCGATCAGTTCCTCGTGCCGGCCGCGTTCGACGACCGTGCCGTGGTCGAGGACCAGGATCTCGTCGCTGTCGCGGACCGTGGTCAGCCGGTGGGCGATGACGACGCACGCGCAGCCGCGCCGCCGCAGATTGTCGATGATGAGGCGCTCGGTCTCGGCGTCCAGGGCGCTCGTGACCTCGTCGAGGACCAGGATGCTCGGCCACCGCACCAGCGCCCGCGCGATCTCCAGCCGCTGCCGCTGCCCGCCGGAGAAGTTGCGGCCGTCCTGCTCGACCCTGCTGTGGATGCCCTCGGGCCGTCGCTCGATCACGTCGAGGAGTGCGGCGTCCTGGAGGGCGGCGACGACGGCCTCGTCGGGGATGGACGGGTCCCACAGCGCCACGTTGTCGCGGACCGTGCCCTCGAAGAGGAAGACGTCCTGGTCGACGAAGGAGACGGAGGCGGCCAGCGCGCTGCGGGGAATGTCCTCCAGCCGCTGCCCGTCGATGCGGATCGTTCCTTCCCAGGGGCTGTAGAGACCGGAGATCAGCCGTGACACCGTGGACTTGCCGCTGCCGGACCCGCCGACGAGCGCGATCTGCCGGCCCGGCCCGACCGTCAGGGAGAAGCCGCTGAGCAGCGGCTTGTCCAGGGGGCTGTAGCCGAAGGTGATGTTGTCGAGGGTCACATGGCCCTTGAGCCTGCGGGTGCCCGCGTCGGGTTGGGGGCGTCCGTACAGCGTGTCGACGGGGAAACTCTCGACGTCCTTGAGACGGGCCACGTCCGCGGCGAAGTCCTGGATCCTGCCCGCCACACCGTTGAGCCGGGTGATCGGGGCGGTGAAGCGGGTCACCAGGGCCTGGAAGGCCACGAGCAGACCGATGGAGATGTGCCCCTCGACGGCCCGCAGACCGCCGATCCAGAGGATCAGGGCGCTGTTGACCGTCGCGAGGGTGGGGGCGACCACGGCCAGGACGGCGCTCGGCACGCCCAGCCTCTGCTGCTCCTCCAGCGTGGTGGCGTGCTGTCCGGCCCAGCGCCGGAAGAAGCCGTTCTCGCCGCCGGTGGCCTTCATCGTCTCGATCAGCAGCAGGCCGGTGTACGACGTGTTGGTCAGCCGGGCGCTGTCCGCGCGCAGCTTCTGGGTGCCGGTGGCACGCAGCCGGATCACGACGCGCATCGCCACCACGTTGAGGAGGGCGATCAGCACCCCGACGACGGTCAGCTGCGGATCGTACGTCCACAGCAGCACGGCGTAGAGGAGCACCACGACCCCGTCCACACCCGCGGCGGCCAGGTCGCGTGCCAGTGTCTCGGCCACGGTGTCGTTGGACTGGAGGCGCTGCACCAGGTCGGCCGGGCTCCGCTGGGCGAAGAAGGTGACGGGCAGCCTCATCAGGTGGCGCAGGAACCGCGCGCTGCTGAGGGTGGACGAGATGATCCGTCCGCGCAGCAGGTTCGCCTGCTGGAGCCCGGTCAGTACGGCGGTGAGGGCCAGGAGCGCGGCCATCGAGGCGAAGAGCGGCCCGAGCAGCGAGGTCTGCCGGCCGATCAGGAACAGGTCGATGTACGTGCGGCTGAGCGCCGGCAGCGCGGCGCCGACGGCGACGAGCAGGAGGCTGGCGAGGAGCGTGGCGAGCAGGGTCCCGGTGGTCCCCCGCAGGCGCGCGGGGATGGCGCGCAGCACTCCCGGCTTGCGGCCGCCCGGCCGGAAGGACGCGGTGGGCTCGAAGACCAGCGCGACGCCGGTGAAGCTGGTGTCGAAGTCCTCCGTGGTGACGAAGCGGCGGCCCTTGTCGGGGTCGTTGATGTGCACACCTCGGCGCCCGAGCTTGCGCCCCATGCCGTCGTAGACGACGTAGTGGTTGAACTCCCAGAAGAGGATGGCCGGCGGCCGCACCTCGGCGAGCGCCGCCGGTTCCATCTGCATTCCCTTGGCCTGCAGGCCGTAGGCGCGCGCCGCCTTCAGGACATTGCTCGCGCGCGACCCGTCGCGGGAGACACCGCAGGCGATCCGCAGTTCCTCCAGCGGTACGTGCCTGCCGTAGTGGGCGAGCACCATGGCGAGGGCGGCGGCGCCGCACTCCACGGCCTCCATCTGGAGGGTCGTGGGGGTGCGCACGGCCCTGGGCTTCTTGGCCGCCGGGGTACGGGCGGGCCGCCCCCGGGCCGCCCGGCGGGGGCTGGGGGCGTTCTCCGGGCGATGCCTTCCCCGGGTGGCCGGGGGCAGTTGGCGCTGCGGTGTGGTCATGGAAGCAGCCAATCGATCGGGTGCTGCTCGGCGAGGCGTACGGCGCCGCTGACCGGGGTCATGGAGTCGACGGTGTACGGCGGCCCGTCGACGGACGACCACACGTACCCGGACTTCGTGCGCGGCGAGGCCTCCAGCCGGACGAGGATCGCGACGGGCCGGCCCTGCCGTGAGAACTGCTCACCGAGCTCACCGCTGCCCAGGAAGTCCGTGATGCGCCGGCGGGACTCGGCGGCGCGGCCGACGGCCTTGACCCGCCCGCGCAGCACTCCGTACTGCCGCGACGCCACCGACTGCACGGTGAGGTCGACCGCCGCGCCCACGGGCACGGTCGCCCCGCTGTCGCCCGGCACGTAGAGCACGGCCATCAGGGGGTCGTCGGCGTCGTCGATCCTTTCCACGGCCGCGACTTCCGCTCCGGTGGTGACCACGGTGCCGATCCCGGCGACCAGAGCCGTCAGGCGGCCCGCAGCGATGGTGCGGACGACGGCGTTGCCCCTGTCCGTACGGACTTTCAGCAGCGGCATGCCTGCGGACACCCGCTCGCCCTCCTTGGCCAGTACCTCGACGACCTGCCCGGCCACGGGGCTCTGCAGGACGTAGCTGCCCTGCGCGTGAGTGAGGACGCCGGGTGCGGAGAGGGTGGAAGCCACGGTCCCGGTGACCGCCCACGCCGAAGCGGCGATCATGACGAGGACCGTGACGGTGAGAACGAGCCAGCCCTGGGGGCGGGCGAAGCGCACCGGAAGATCGAGGTCCTCCGGGGACTGCAGTTTGGAAAGGGCCTGTTGGCGGAACTGCACGACACTCTTCCCTCAACTGCCATGAAAGATGGATCGCTTGGGCCTCCACGAGGGAGGCGGTGGGGGGCGTGTGCCCCGGACCAGGACGGTTCCGGGGCACACGACGCGGCTGCCTTGTCGGCAAGGAGGGGTCGCCGACGGGCCGCGATCACCACTCGACAGGTGCCGCGGGGCGGCACCCGAGCGACTCAGACGCCGGCAACCGTGGCGGTAGCGAGGCCCGCGATCGGCGCGGTGTTGAGGCCGGTGACGCCCTCGACGGTGCCGATGGCGGTGGCGGCCAGCGGGCCGGCCAGCGGGACGATGCCGTCGGCCGCGGCGGTCGTGTGGCCGACGACGCCACCGAGGAGACCGCCGGACACGTTGTCCAGGTCGCTGTCGGAGATTTCCTGGGTCTCAACCTGGGGGATGAAGTTCATGATGTGAGTTTCCCTTCACATGGATATGACGAAATAGCCGCGAACTCCCTTGCCGGACAGGCGTTGCCCGTCCTTGCCGGGATTTCCGCGGTGCGCTGGATCAAAGCACGTCAGCGCATTGCGCAGCCAGTCGGGCAACTCCTTCCACGGGCACATCCCGGCCCCCGAATTACCTTCGTGTGCACACGCGTTCATAGGAGGGTGCCAGCTTCTTCACACGATCACCCGACTCGACTCCGCGGCACGGGCACGCCCCTGATCTGGAATAAGACATTCCGGCGCAGAGGGGCCATGACCTCGCCCGGTCAACGACCGTCGTCGACCCTGCCCTTGGGAGACGGTGTGCCGCCTGCGTATTCGGTGTGCAGATTGGGCGCCGGGAGCGGGACGTCGCATTCGCCCGGTCTCCGGGGGAAAGAAGCCCGATGCCCCGGGAGGGAAACATGACCGCATGGCGAAGGTGTTTCACTGCTGGGGCGGATGCGAGGGATAGGTTCGGACGTCGTCGTTGTACTCGCGGGCCCGCTCCCTGACCAGATCGGGAAGATGCCCCGACGCCAGATCCGCCAATGTGGTGCCTTCGAGAACGTGACGCAGACTCGCCCGCACGGCACGCCACACATCCGGCATCGGCGCCGCCGCTCCCTGGTACTCGAGGCCCGTCAGCTTCAGGTCGCGCACGCTGACCAGAGGGCCGTCCATCGCCCGGATGACATCAGCGAGGGTGATCTCCGCCGGCGGCCGGGTCAGGGCGTAGCCGCCGTCGGGGCCGCGCACGCTCCTCACGAGCCGCGCCTGGCGCAACTCACTGAGGACGACGAAGAGAAAGCGGACCGGGATGTCCTGGCGGCCCGCGATGTCCTCCGCCTTGAGCGGCCGGTCCGAAGAGCAGGCCAGCTCGGCCATGGCCCGGACGGCGTAGTCCGTTCTCGCTGAGATCCTCACGGCCTCAATGTCTCACGGGTGGCGCGAGGGCGGCCGGGTCGCCGAGGGACGGATCCGGGGCGGACGGCCAGGAGGGGACGGCCACGGCATGGGCCGGGTGGCCGAATCGGGGTGTCCGAGAACGGCATTGTCCGTTCACATTGTTCATCGACATAGTGAACTTCACCTGCAACGCCCGCTCCCGAACCGGAGGTAGCCGTGGTGCCCCCTCAACCCCGTACAACCGTCGCAGTCGTCGGCGTGGGGGCGGCCGGCGCCCTGGTCGCCGTCCAGCTCTGCGAGACGGCGGCGCGACGCCGCACCCCGCTCGATCTCGTACTGATCGATCCGGCGGCGGAGGCCGGACGCGGTACGGCGTACTCCACCGAGGTCCCGGCGCACCGGCTCAATGTGCCGGTCGGCGGGATGAGTTGCTACCCGGACGACCCCGGTCACTTCCAGCGCTGGCTCTGCCGCCACGGCGAGTCCACGGTCACCGCGGCCGACTTCGCCTCCCGGTACCGCTTCGGTTCCTACCTCGCCGACACTCTCGGGCGCGCCATCATCACGGCCCACGGCACCGTCGCCGTGCGGCGGCTGCGCACCATGGCGACGAGCTGCGCGCCCACGGCCGACGGGCGGACGGCCCTGGGTCTCGCCGACGGCGGGCAGGTCACGGCGGACAGCGTGGTCCTCGCCACCGGCCCGGCGGCCGGCACCGCTGCCTGGGCACCGGCGGAGCTGCGTACGAGCGACCGGTTCATCGCCCGGCCCTGGGCGCCGGGCGCGCTCGACGGAGTACCGGACGCCGACGACGTCCTGCTGGTCGGCACCGGACTCACCGCCGTCGACCTGGCGCTCGTCCTCGACCGGCCCGGCCGCACGGTGCACGCGCTCTCCCGCAGCGGGCTCGTACCGCAGCCCCACGCGGTCGCCCCGCTGCCGCCCGTACCCCCGCCGCCCGGCCTGACGGACCTGCCGCTCCCCCGTCTCCGTGCGGTCCTGCGGCGGCACCTGGCCGCCGCCGTGCGCGACCACGGTGACTGGCGCCCCGCGCTCGACGGACTGCGGCCCCACATCGCCAGGCTGTGGCAGGGCCTCAGCGACGACGAACGCACCGAGTTCCTGGGCCGGGACGCCACGCTGTGGAACGTGCACCGGCACCGGATGGCGCCCGCCACCTCCGAGGCCGTGAGCCGGGCACGGTCCGCCCGCCGGCTGCGGGTGCACGCCGGCCGCGTCGCCTCGGCCCGGCCCCTCGACGACGGCCGACTCGCCGTGTCCCTCGCCGACGGCCGGGAACTGCGCGTCGGCTGGGTGGTGGACTGCACCGGGCCCGGGCTGCGCACCGACTCCGGCGGCGACCCTCTGTGGAGCGGGCTGCTCGCCGACGGTCTCGCCGTGCCGGGTCCGCTGGGCATCGGCGTCGCCACCGACGGCGGCCGGCTCCTCGACGCCCGCGGGCGCGCCGAGCGGCCGCTGTTCACGCTGGGTGCGCCCCGCCGGGGCGAACTGTGGGAGACGACCGCGATCCCGGAGATCCGGGCACAGGCCAGGGCCGTGGCCGAAGCGGTCCTCGCCCCGCTCGCCGGCGCTCCCCGCACCGCCCGCCGCCGCCCCACGGACCAGTTCGGGCTGCCGCTGTCCACGCACGCGGCGGCCGCGGCCTCGTTCCGCACCGGCCTCGCCCGGGTCGTCACCGTACGGGCGAAGGCGGCCGACGCGTTCACGCGGGCCACCGAACTCGACCCCGGCTTCGCCCTCGGGCACGCCGCCCTCGCCCTGCTGGGCCACGAGTGCGGCGCGGACGTCGACGTGCCCCGGGCGCTGGCCGACGCCCAGCGCAGCGCCGCCGAACGCGGCGACGAGCGTGAGCGCTCCTTCGTGGACGTCGTCACCCGCCGGATCCACGCCCCGGGCGGCAATGGCGGGGACGGGGACAAGGCGCTCGTCGGACACCTCGACCGCTTCCCCGGCGACGCGCTCGCGCTCAGTACCGCGGTGCCCACCATCGCCTTCTCCGGTGTGGGCGATCTCGACGGGCGGCTCGCGCAGCGGCTGGTCGAGCGCACGGCGCCCGCGTACGAAGGCCACTGGTTCCACACCTCCCTGCTGGCCTTCCTGCGCCAGGAGCAGGGCCGCGTCGACGAGGCGGGCGCGCTCGCACAGCAGGCGCTGGCCTGCGAACCCGCTTCCGGTCACGCCGTCCACGCGCTCGCCCATGTCCACTACGAGTCGGGCCGGCACCACGTGGGCAGGGACTGGCTCGACGGCTGGATCACCGGCCACGGCCGCGGCGCGGTCCACCGCGCCCACTTCTCCTGGCACGTCGCCCTGCACGAACTCGCCCTCGACGATCCCGCGGCGGTGCGCCGGCGCTGGTTCGCGCAGCTCGCCCCGCGCCAGGTCAATGGTGTGCGGGCGCTGGTGGACTCGGGTTCGCTGCTGTGGCGGGCGCGGATCTGCCAGAGCTGGACGGGCCGGATGCCCGTGGAGGGTGTCCTCGACGCGGTGGCCCGCGATCTGGTCGAGCGGCCCGCGACGGCGTTCACCGCCCTGCACAGCGCCGTCGCGCTCACCGCGGCCGGTGACCTTCCGGCGCTGCGCCGCCTGCGCGCCCACGCGGCCCGGGCCGACGCCGTGCAACAGGACGTCGTCGTCCCGCTCTGCCATGCCCTCGAAGCCGTACTGGAAGAGCAGTGGGCCACCGCCGTCCAGGGGCTGCGCGCGCTGCTGCCGACGCTGCGGCGGGTGGGCGGAAGCGCGGCACAGCGCGAGATCGTCGAGGAGACCCTGCTGTACGCGCTGGTGGAGGCGGGTCACAGCGACACCGCCCGCCACCTCCTCGAGGAACGCCTCGACCGCCGTGCCTCCCCTCTCGACCGCCGACGGCTGGCCGATCTTCCTCAGTGACCGGTCCCGCGCGGCACCCAGTACGTAGGGTGGCCCCATGCCTGAACTTCAGCGTCTCCGTCCCGACCACGCCCCGGCTCTTCTCGCCTTCGAGCGGGCGAACCGCGCCTACTTCGCCGAGTCGGTTCCGGACCGCGGGGACGACTACTTCGCGTCGTTCGACGAGCGGCACGCCGCACTGCTCGCGGAGCAGGAGGCCGGGGTGTGTCACTTCCACGTACTGGTGGACAGCGAGGGCGAGATCCTCGGGCGGGTCAACCTGGTCGACGTCGAAGCGGGTTCGGCCGAGCTGGGGTACCGGATCGCCAAGAGTGCCGCGGGCCGGGGGCTGGCCACGCGTGCGGTGCGTCAGGTGTGCGCGGTGGCGGCCGCCGACTACGGTCTGCGCACGCTGACGGCCGAGACGACGACCGACAACCCCGGTTCGCAGACGGTGCTGGCCAGGACCGGGTTCGTGCCCGTCGGCGAGATCGTGCTGGACGGCCGACCGGGAATCCGTTACACGCGGGCCCTCGGGGACTGAGGGTTCGCGTGTGAGCCGGTCCTGACGGTCACCGGACGGGCCCCCCGCCCGCCCGCGGGTCGCACGCGCGTGTGCGGGGGCTCGGGTGCCCGTTGCCGCGTACTGAGAGCCTCGCGGCCCGGCAGGGCTCCCTGCCGGGCCTCACCGGGCCGCGAGCGTACGGCGGGGGCGTCCTGCGCGACGCCCCGGTGCCGCACCGGTCGTGGGCTGGGGTTCCCCTCCTCGCCGCTGTACTTCTAGTCGTCGCTGCGGACGATGTTCCCCTCGGTGTTCGCCTCGGGCGGACCACCGGGCCCCTCGCCCTTCCTCACGATCGCCGGACGGCAGGTGCGTACACGCTCCCGCTCCGGAATCTGACGCTCCATCGGCTCTGTGTGTGTCACCGTGTCCACGGCCGACATCTCCTCGGTTCATGCCGCGTGCGGGGCCGCGTTCCTCGGGTCACTCCGCGGGCGGCGCCTCGAAGAGCGGGTACCCGCCCCGGAGCGGGTCACTCATGGCCTCTGCGCTGCGCCCTGCCGGTGTCCGCCACCGGTGATCGACCGGTGATCATCCGGTGCAGCAGATCCGAAGCGGCGCGGCCGAACGAGGGGTCGTTGATGTGCGTGTCGATCTCGACCACCTCGACGCCGCTGCCCCGCAGGCCCTCCCGTACGGCGGTGAACAGCGCCTCGTCCGCGACCGGGTCGTGGTACGGGCCGCCGGGCGCGCCCAGCGTGGAAAGCCCGCGCAGGGGCAGGCACACGGCGGCTGGTCCGATGGCGGTCAGGAGCTTCGCCGCGACGCGCCTGCCGAGCTCCGCGCACTCCTTCGCCGTGGTGCGGACGACGGTGATGGAGGGGTTGTGCACGCGCGGCTGACGGTCACGGACCCGGACGGGCACGGTGTCGGCGGGACCGAACTTCACCATGTCCAGCGCGCCGGGGCTCACGACCTGCGGGAGACCCCGGCGCCCGGCTGCGAGGAGCCGGTCGGGCCCGGCGGTGAGGATGCCGCCGCAGAGGTCGTCGGCGAGCTCGCTGAGGGTCAGGTCCAGTACGCCGGCGAACAGCCCCTGCCCGGCGAGCGCTTCGAGGGTGCGGCCGCCGGCGCCGCTGGCGTGGAAGACGAGGACCTCGTACCCGTGGTCCGTCATCCGCTCGCGGGCCGCGTCGACGCCGGGTGTCGTCACTCCCGCCATGCTGGCTGCGATCAATGGCCGCTCGGGGCCGCTCTGTTTCGCCGGGCGGGGTGTGCGGGCCGTGGCGGCAAAGCCCTTCGCCATCCCCGCGACGGCGTTGGCGGCGTTGGCGAGGACGGGTGCCGACAGTCGATTGATTCCGGCGATGTCGACCACGCTGTACATCATGGTGATGTCGCTGGAGCCGACGTAGGCCGAGACGTCACCGGAGGCCATCGAGGAGACCATCACCTTCGGCAGTCCGAGCGGCAGTTCCCGCATCGCACGGGTCGCGATGGAGGTGCCGCCGCTGCCGCCCAGCGCCAGAACGCCGTGCAGCCGGCCCTCCCGGTGCAGGCGCAGCACGGTCTCGGCGGCGCCCCGGGCCATCGCCGTCACGGCCGCGCCCCGGTCGCCCTCGGCCCGTAAGCGCTCCAGGTCGGCTCCGGCGGCGCGGGCCACCTCGGCCCGCGTCACGTCGGCGGGTATCCGCGGCGTGCCGATCACCCCCGCGTCGACGACCAGGACGCGGACGCCGCGCCGCAGCAACCGCTCCCGCAGCCATCCGTACTCCAGCCCTTTGGTGTCCAGGGTGCCCACCAGCACAACGTTCGCCATGCCGGTACTGTCCGGCGAACTTCCCGGAGCGACAAGGGCGTGGCTGCGGCACGCCACTGGCGCCTTTGGCGCGCGGCGAGGGGTCGTCGCCGGGCCGCCGCCGTTCGAGGACGGTGCGCAGAGCGTGCGGATGACATGGGCCGGGTCGGCCTCGCACCGGCTGTCGCCCCTCCCGCGAGGGCCGGGTCGGCGGAGTGTCACGGGCTTCCTTCCTCCCCATGACGTGCCATGGCCGGGACGTTTCGGTGGCGTGAAATCGCCGGTGCCCGGGCGGGGAGCCGCCGATGGCTCGAAACGATCGGTGCGCATGACCGTACGGCTGTCGAAAGCCGCAGTTCGCAGGCGGTGTCGAGGGCCCAGCGGCGGTGTTGCGAGGTGCGCCTCGCCACCCCCGATCCACCCCGGTAACCCCTGCTCGACAGGCGTTGGACCGGCCTTGACCGTGGTGGCGGGACACTGCCACGCTCCGGGCCATGTCCGTGACGAGCGATTCCGCCGCGCGGCTCCACGACCGGTACCGGCCTCTCGCGCCGGAGGCGTGTACGAGCCGCTGTACAGCGCTGCCGTACGCCTGACGCACGCCCTGCCCGTCCGGGCCCGTCACCGCTCCGGCTCCCGGGGTGACCTCGGGACGCATCACTTCCGCTGCGACATGAAATCCCGCCGTGCTCACGAGCGCCGCCTCCTCGCCGTCCCGTTGCCCACGCGCCGGGCCGCCGGGAGGCCGGCCGAAAGGACCAGCATCATGACATCGACGCTCTCGACCACCGACCATGTCCGCACCGAGCAGGAGACGGCCGACCGTGCCCCCACCGAGGCATCCGTCGGCACCGGCCCGGCGGTGCGGCGGATCGGGGGGCGGATCGGCGCCGTGATCTCCGGCGTCCGGCTCGGCGGCGACCTCCCTGCCGACACCGTGGCCGCCCTTCGCGCCGCGCTGCTGAAGCACAAGGTCGTCTTCTTCCAGGGGCAGGACCACCTCGACGAGGACAGCCACGAGGCGTTCGCCCGGCTGCTGGGGACCCCCGTCGCCCACCCCACGGTTCCCTCGGCGGACGGGCGTTACTCGCTCGGCATCGACTCGGAGCACGGCGTACGGGCCAACGAGTGGCACACGGACGTCACCTTCGTGCCCGCATATCCCGCGTTCTCCGTGCTGCGCGCCGTGACCGTCCCGCCCTACGGCGGCGACACCCTGTGGGCCAACACCGCCGCGGCCTACGAACACCTTCCCCAGCCGCTGCGGACCCTGGCCGACGCCCTGCGTGCCGTGCACTCCAACGAGTACGACTATGTGGCGCTGCGCCCCGACGCCCTGCCGGAGGCAGTCGCCCACTACCGCGAGGTCTTCACGTCCACCGCGTTCCGCACCGAGCACCCGGTGGTGCGCGTCCACCCGGAGACCGACGAACGCGCCCTCCTGCTGGGCAACTTCGTGCAGCGCGTCAGCGGTCTGTCCGGCGCCGACTCCCGCGCGCTGGTGGATCTCTTCCAGTCCCACATCGAGCGCCCGGAGAACACCGTGCGCTGGCAGTGGCAGACCGGTGACGTCGCGATCTGGGACAACCGCGCCACCCAGCACTACGGCGTGGACGACTCCGACGACCACGAGCGCAAGCTGCGCCGCGTGACCGTCGACGGCGACGTGCCGGTCGGGGTGGACGGCCGCGCCTCGGAACTGCTCTCGCCGGAGACCGTGCCGGAACCCGCGTTCGGTGTCGCCTCGGGGGCCTCCACCGGCTCCTGAGACCGGCTCGCCCGGGATGCCACCTCCGGGTGGCCCCCGCGGCTCGCCGCTCCCCCGCTTCCCCGCACCACGAAGAACGAACGACCCATGAAGGAGCCCGCGTTGACCACCCTCGTCGCGATATCCGGAAGCCCGGCCGCCACGTCCCGCACCGCCCTGCTGCTGGACCACGTCGTCCGGCGGCTGTCCCGCGCGGGGCTCGACGCGCAGCACTTGGCCGTACGGGACCTTCCCCCGGTGGAGCTGCTGGCCGGACGCACCGACCATCCCGCACTGCACGACGCACTGAGCCGGGTCGAGGCGGCCGACGGCGTCATCATCGCCACGCCGGTGTACAAGGCGTCGTACACGGGACTGTTGAAGTCGTTCCTCGATCTGCTGCCGCAGGCCGGCCTGGCGGGCAAGACGGTGCTGCCGATCGCCACGGGCGGCAGCCTGGCGCATGTCCTCACCCTCGACTACGCCCTCCGTCCGGTGCTGTCCGCGCTCGGTGCGCGGCATGTCGTCGCCGGCCGGTTCCTGCTCGACACGGCGATCGAGCGCCGGCCGGGCGGCGGGGTCCGGCTGCCGGCCGAGGTGGAGGACGAACTGTTCCGCGCGGTCGAGGACTTCGTCGGAGCCCTTCCCGCGCCTCCCGTCCTCAGCGCCGTGTCCTAGCCGGACGCCGCCCCCCTCACCCTCCGCCCCCACTCCGCCCCCACGGTCTTAGCGCTTCCGCGCCCCCTGCCCCTCCCGAGAAGGAACCACCACCATGTCCACGTTGACAGGCACATCCCGACGCCATTTCCTCACCCTGCTCGGAGTCTCGGCGGCCGCGGTGAGCTGCGGCCGGGCCTCAGCGGGGGGAAGCGTCTCCCCTTCGGCGCAGACGAAGACCCTCAAGTACCAGGGCTGGGCGGGCCAGGTCACGCTTCCCGAACTGGCCGAGAACCTCGGCTACTTCGGAGACGTGAAGCTGGAGTGGATCGGCAACACGATCAGCGGGCCGCAGGACATCCAGTCCGCGGCCACCGGCCAGACGGACTTCGGCGGCGCGTTCAACGGCGCGGTGGTCAAACTGGCCGCCGGCAAGGCTCCCGTCAAGGCCGTCATCAGCTACTACGGTTCCGACCGGTACGCCTTCAGCGGCTACTACGTACGGGAGGACAGCCCGATCCGCACGGCCCGTGACCTCGTCGGCAAGAAGGTCGGGATGAACACCCTCGGTGCCCATGCCGAGGCGATGCTCACGCTCTACCTCCAGCGAAACGGTCTGTCCCGGGGGGAGATCGACAAGGTCCAGTCCCTGGTGGTGCCCCCGGTCAACACCGAGCAGTCGCTGCGCCGCAAGCAGATCGACGTGGCGGTACTCAGCGGCATCCTGCGCGACAAGGCCCTCGCGACGGGCGGCATCAGGCCCCTGTTCACCGATCATCAGCTGCTCGGCGCGTTCAGCGCGGGGACCTATCTCATGACCGACCGCTTCCTCAAGCGCAACCCGGACACGGCCCGCACCTTCGTCACGGGTGTCGCGAAGGCGATCGAGTGGGCCCGCACGACTCCGCAGAAGGACGTCGTGGCCCGGATGACCGACATCGTCCACAAGCGTGGGCGCAACGAGGACACGGCGGCTCTCAAGTACTGGCGTTCCTACGGCGTCGCCGAGACGGCCGGCCGGATCACGGACAAGGAGTTCCAGCTGTGGATCGACTGGCTGGACGAGCGCGGCGACATCAAGAAGGACCGGATCAAGGCGTCCGACCTCTACACCAACGAATTCAACGGGTACGGCAAGGGAAGCGGGAGCTGAACCATGGCCGAGACCACCACACCGAAGATCGTTTTCGAGCGGGTCCGCAAGACGTTCCCGGTCAGGGAGCGCGGAGCCGCCCGGTCGGGAGGTGACTTCACCGCGCTCGACGGTATCGATCTGACGATCACGGCGGGCGAGTTCGTCGTCGTCGTCGGGCCCAGCGGATGCGGCAAGTCGACCCTCCTCGACCTCCTGGGCGGTCTCACCCGGGTCACGTCGGGGCGGATCCTGCTGGACGGCGAGCCGGTCACCGGGCCCGGCGTCGACCGCGGCATCGTCTTCCAGCAGTACGCGCTGCTGCCCTGGCGTACGGCGCAGGGCAACGTCGAGTTCGGTCTCGAGGCGATCGGTGTGCCGCGCCGGGAACGCGCCGAGCAGGCGAGGGCCCATCTGGAGCTGGTCGGACTGTCCGGCTTCGAGGATCGGCATCCGCACGAGCTGTCGGGCGGTATGCGCCAGCGGGTCGCCATCGCCCGCAGCCTGGCCTACGACCCGGACGTGCTGCTCATGGACGAGCCCTTCGCGGCGCTCGACGCGCAGACCCGGGAATCCCTGCAGGACGAACTCCTGCGGATCTGGCAGCGCACGGGCAAGACGATCGTCTTCATCACGCACGGCATCGAGGAGGCGGTCTACCTGGGGCAGCGGGTGGCAGTCATGACGTCCCGGCCGGGCCGTGTCAAGGAGGTCGTGCCCATCACGTTCGCCTCCCGCACCGAGACGGACGATCTGCGGTCGAGCCCTGAATTCGCGCGATACCGGCACCGGATCTGGGGGCTGTTGCACGACGAGGTGGCACGGGCCCAGCAGTTGGAGAAGGAAGGCGTCGCCGCATGAGTACCGGAACGGATACGAGTACGACGGCCGGCCGTGCCACCGCGGCCGTCCCGACCCTGGAGAAGGGTCCCGACCGGCCGGAGAACACGGCCCCGCAAGAGGCCGGCGCGCCGGGGAGGGCCGGCGCTCAGGAGAACACCGTCGCTCCTGGGAGGGTGGGCGCGGGCGGCGCCCCGGCTCCGGGCGAGGACCACCGGGGCGCGCCCGGCGCCGGGCATCCGGTCGCGCGGGTGGCCGCGCACCGGCTGCGGCGGGCACTGCGCCGGACGGCCCGTTTCCTGCTGACCGCGGCCACCAGGTCGGCCGCGATCGTGGCGCTGCTGGTCGTCTGGGAAGCGGCGCCCCGGCTGGGTCTGGTCGACGCGATCTTCCTACCGCCGTTCAGTGAAGTGGCCGGTGCCTGGTGGGAGTTGGTGCTCGACGGGCAGCTCGCCGACAACACCGCCGCGAGCTTGGTGCGCTCGTTCAGCGGATTCGGTCTGGCGGTCGTCGCCGCCGTACCGCTCGGGTTGCTGATCGGCTGGTACCGGCCCGTCGCGGACCTGCTCGGACCACTGCTGGAGGTGTTCCGCAACACCGCGGCGCTCGCCCTGCTGCCGGTCTTCGTCCTGCTGCTGGGGATCGGCGAGACCTCCAAGATCTCCATCGTGGTCTACGCCTGCGCCTGGCCGATCCTCCTCAACACGATCAGCGCGGTCCGCAACGCCGACCCGACCCTGGTGAAGCTGGCCAGGTCGATGGACCTGTCCGCCCCCCGGCTGTTCCAGAAGGTGATCCTGCCGTCGTCGGTTCCGGCCATCTTCACGGGCATCCGACTGGCTGGCGCCGTGTCGATCCTGGTGCTGGTGGCCGCCGAGATGATCGGCGCCAAGGCAGGGCTCGGCTATTTGATCAACAACTCGCAGTACAACTTCGCGATCCCGCAGATGTACGCGGGCATCGTCACGATCTCCGCCATCGGCGTGATCTTCAACCAGGTGCTGGTCTCCCTCGAGCGGCGGCTGAGCTCCTGGCGGGTGCCGACCGCGGACTGACCCGCGGCCCCCGCGCCTCTCCCGTCTCTCCTGCTCCCACTGATCCTCCTGAGGACTGTCATGACGTCGCACCCCCGCCAACTCCACCTCAACGCCTTTCTGATGGGCGCCGGCCACCACGACGCGGCCTGGCGCCACCCCCGCACCCAGCCGGAACGCGTCACCGATCTGCGCTACTTCCAGCAGCTGGCGCAGACCGCCGAGCGCGGCAAGCTCGACTCGATCTTCTTCGCCGACGGTCTGGCCCTGTGGGGCAAGGTCCGGCACAACGCGCTCGGCGGCTTCGAGCCGCTCACGCTGCTGTCCGCGCTGGCGGTGGTGACCGAACGCGTCGGCCTGATCGCCACGGTCTCCACCACCTTCAACGAACCGTTCCACACCGCCCGGAAGTTCGCTTCCCTCGACCATCTGAGCGGCGGCAGGGCCGGCTGGAACATCGTCACGTCCGGCAGTGTCGACGAGGCCCGCAACTTCGGCCTGGAGGAGCACCTGGAACACGGCCTGCGCTACGAGCGGGCCCGGGAGTTCGTCGATGTGGCGACCAAGCTGTGGGACAGCTGGGAGGACGACGCCATCGTCCTCGACCGCGAGAGCGGGGTCTACGCCGACACCGACAAGGTGCGGCGGATCGACCACCGCGGCGAGCACTTCGGCGTCCAGGGGCCGCTCAATGTGCCGCGCACCCCGCAGGGCCACCCGCTGCTCGTCCAGGCCGGCTCGTCGGAGGACGGCAAGGAGTTCGCCGCTCGGTACGCGGAGGCCGTGTTCACCGCCCAGCAGACCCTCGCCGACGGGCAGTCCTTCTACAAGGACCTCAAGTCCCGGCTGGTCAGGTACGGCAGGACCGAGGACGCGCTGAAGGTCCTCCCCGGAATCTGCCCGGTCATCGGCTCCACCGAGGCGGAGGCCCGCGCCCTGGAGGAGCAGCTGACGGAGCTTCAGGTCCCCGAGTACGGGCTGGCTCAGCTGTCCGGCATGGTCGGCGTGGACCTGAGCGGGCTGCCCCTGGACGGCCCGCTGCCGGAGCTGCCCGAGGAGCGGGACATCAACGGCAACAAGAGCCGCTTCACCCTGGTCGCCGAGCTCGCCCGGCGCGACGGCCTCACCCTGCGGCAGCTGATAGCCCGGCTCGGCGGCGGCCGTGGCCATCGCGTGTTCGCGGGCACACCGGAGCAGATCGCGGACCAGCTGGAGGAGTGGTTCACCCAGGGGGCGGCGGACGGCTTCAACATCATGCCGCCGCACCTGCCGGGCGGCCTGGAGGACTTCGTCGACCAGGTGGTGCCGGAACTGCAGCGCCGGGGCCTGTTCCGTACGGAGTACAGCGGGCGCACCCTGCGCGACCACTACGGCCTGCCCCGGCCCGCCAACCGGTTCGCCCGACCCGCCGACGCCGAAGGGCGGACCGCGTGAACGCGCTCTCGCTCACCACGGACGTCCTCGTGGCCGGTGGCGGACCGGCCGCCACCTGGGCCGCTCTCGAGGCGGCACGGGCCGGCGCCGATGTCGTCCTCGCCGACAAGGGGTACTGCGGCACCAGCGGCGCCACGGCATCGGGCGGCACCGGCGTCTGGTACGTCCCTCCGGAGCCCGCGGCACGCGAGGCAGCCATGGCGAGCAGGGAGGCGCTCGGCGGCCATCTCGCCGACCGGCGCTGGATGGGCCGGGTCCTCGACGAGACCTACGACCGGATGAACGAACTGGCCGCCGACGGCCGTTACCCCTTCCCCGTCGGCCCCGACGGCACCCAGCTGCGCAATGGTCTCCAGGGGCCTGAGTACATGCGCCGGATGCGCGTACGGGTCCAGCGCGCGGGTGTGCGCGTCCTCGACCACAGTCCGGTCACCGAACTCCTCACCGACGGTGCGGGAGCGGTCGCCGGGGTGGCCGGATTCCGGCGTCAGGCCGGGCACTCCTACCGGGTGCGTGCGGGCGCGGTCGTCCTCGCGACCGGCGGCTGCGCCTTCCTCAGCGGGGCGCTCGGCTGCAATGTGAACACCGGGGACGGGGCGCTGTTCGCCGCCGAGGCGGGCGCGGAACTGTCCGGCATGGAGTTCTCCAACGCCTACGGCATCGCGCCCGAGGGCACCTCGGTCACCAAGACCGCCTTCTACAGCTTCGCGACCTTCTTCCACGAGGACGGCTCGGTTCTGGAGGGAGCGGCGAGTCAGGGAGGGCGCTCGGTCATCGCCCGGGCGCTGCTGAGCGAGAAGGTGTACTGCAGGCTGGACCGCGCCGACGAGGCGGCGCAGCGGGCCATGCGGCTGGCCCAGCCGAACTTCTTCCTCACCTTCGACCGGCTCGGCATCGACCCCTTCGGGCAGCGGTTCGCGATCACCCTGCTCGCCGAGGGAACGGTGCGCGGCACCGGCGGGATCCGGGTCATCGGCGACGACTGCGCCACCACCGTGCCCGGCCTGTACGCGGCCGGGGACGCCGCCACCCGGGAGGAGATCTGCGGCGGCTTCACCGGCGGTGGCAGCCACAACGCGGCCTGGGCGATGTCCTCGGGCAGCTGGGCGGGTCGGGGCGCGGCTCGGCACGCCCTCGCGCTGGGCGGCCTGTCGGGAACGCGCAGGACCGTGCCGCTGGGCGGGGCGGGCCTGCGGCCGACCGGGACACCCGGCTCCACGGGCGATTTCCGGGAGGTCGTCACCGCCGTGCAGGGCGAGGTGCTGCCCTACGAGAAGAACTACCTGCGGCACGGCGACGTGCTGACGGCGTCCCTGCGGGCCCTGGACGAGACCTGGTCCCGGCTGCGCGCGGCTCTGCACGCCGAGGGCGGGGATGTCGTCCGGGCGAGGCAGGCGGCGGCCATGGCCGCGCACGCCCGCTGGATGTACCACTCGGCTCTCGCCCGTACCGAGTCCCGGGGCATGGCCAGGCGCCTGGACTTTCCGGCGCAGGACCCGCGCCGGCACCACCGCATCGTGACAGGCGGGCTGGACCGTGTCTGGAGCAGGCCGGTGGCGGTGGCGTCGTGATCGAACTGGTCTCGGCGGAGCGCTGCATCGCCTGTGACAAGTGCGTCAAGGTCTGCCCGACCAATGTCTTCGACCGGGGGGAGGACGGCGTTCCGGTGCTCGCCCGGCAGGAGGACTGCCAGACCTGCTTCCAGTGCGAGGCGAACTGTCCGGTGGACGCCCTGTTCGTCGCGCCGCTGACCCGGCCGCTCCCCGACGATCCGGCCGCGCGGGACGAGGAGCGGCTGGATCGGGACGGCCTGCTCGGCAGCTACCGGCGCCACATCGGCTGGGGCCACGGCCGCACACCCGGCGCACTGCTCGCGATCGGTCCCCCGCTCGGCCCGCCTGGCGCGAAGGGCGGCTCACCGCCGATCACTTCGTGACCTCGGGAGGCCGGGGCGGAAGGCGCCACGCGCGGCCCGTACTACTGCGCCCGGACCGTCCTTGTCGCCCCGTCGGCCCATCGGGAACGTCTCCGGAGTGCGCACGGCTCCGAACTGCGCACTAGTTGTACCCAAGTGTGCGCTTTCCGGCGCAGCACAAGGCAGACACATGGTGAACGCCTACCGGATGTTCCACGAACGGAGCCCGCGCCATGACCCCCGATCCCTTCAAGGCCGACTCGGCCGAATACGACCCAGAGCACCCCGCCAGGCCCGCCCCTCCGCAGGACCCGGCGTTCGCCGTACCCGGCTACCCGGCGGCGGCGCCCCCCGTCCCGCCGCCCGACCCGGCGTACAACCCGTACGCGGCGTCGGCACCCGCCGTCCCGCCGCCGGACCCGGCCCACGCGGTACCCGCCTACCCGGCGGCGGCGCCTCCGGTGCCCCCGCCGGACCCGGCGTACGGCGCTCCGGTCGACCCGACGGCGGCCGCGCCCACGCCGTACACCCCTCCCCCGCCGGCCACGCCCCCCGGCGTGCCGCGCATCCCGCTGGTGGCGGCCGCCCCGGCCGGACCCGACCGCCCGGACGAGCTGGTCCGCGACCGGCCCGCCGAGACGTACCCGGCGTGGACGCCGCAGAGCTGGAACGACACCCCGGCGCGGCAGGAGCCCGCCGCGGACCCCTCGCCGTACTCCCAGGGCACGTCTCCGTACTCCACCCCGTACGGCACCCCGGACTCCAGCCAGGTCACCCAGCTGGAGCTGGACACGGAGGCGGACACCAAGCCGGAGCTGGACCAGGAACTGGACCAGGAGCTGGAGAGGGAACTGGCAAAGGAGTCGGACCGGAAGAGCGTCTCTGAGCACGAGGAGCGGGAGAAGCAGGAGAAGCGCGAGAAGGAGGAGCGCGAGAAGGAGCGCGAGAAGGCCGAGGCGCGCGAAGAGGCGAGCGACACCACGGCCGCCCCGAAGGACGAGGCCGGCATCACGGCGGACCTCATCGCCGCATCCGTGGCGGACAACGGAGAGGAGCCGATACACACCCTCCTCTGGACGGCAGCCACCGAGCGCCCGGTGCCCGAGGTGGCCGCCCTGGTCGCCCGGCTCCAGCGGACGGGCGAGCTGTCCAGCCCCGCCGACGTGGCGCTGCGCGCCGCCGCCGTCTCCCGTCCGCTGGACGAGGTCCGGCAGCTGGTCGCGCTGCTCAACGAGTCCGGTTACGACCTCCACCAGGCCGAGACCACGCTGCGTGCCGCGGCCGTGGGCCGGCCGATCGACGACGTCGTGGCGCTCGTGAGCATCCTCGGCACCGACAGCAGCGACTGGCGTCCCCTCCCCATCGAACTGCGGGAACCCAAGCCCGTGCCCGGCGACGGGGACCGCCTGCTCGGCAACCGCGTCGAGAAGAAGGAGGACGCCGCCTCCCCGAAGCGTTCGAAGTGGTCCGCGACGTGGCCCATGTCGGCCCTGGACGGCGCACTGGCCGCCGGCCCCGGCAGTCACACCGTCTCGGCGGCGCTGGGCTCGACGCTGCGCTTCCCGGCGGGGCTCCTGCTCTTCGTCTGCGGTCTCCTCCACCTGCCGACAGCGAGCCTGCGCTCGGGCGGTTTCGCCGAGACGCTGTCCATCGCCGTCACCGTGCTCTGCCTGCTGTGCGGCGCATGGCTCGCCCTGCGCGACACCGTGCTCGCCTGGGCGGCCGCCGCGGGACTCGCCATCGCGCTCATCGCGGTCCACGCGGTCGCGAGTGCGCGCGGGGTCGATCTGCTCGGCAGCAGTCTCGGCGATTCGTTCGGCGCGGCGAAGCCAGTGGTGTTCATCAGCGCCGTGGTGGTCGCCGTCCTGGCGGTCGCGGCCGTGGCTCAACGCACGAAGTCGGCCGGAGCGACGACCAGCGTCTGACCGTCAGGCGTTCCTCGTCCACCGGCATATCCGCCCGGGCAGCACCCCGCTGCCCGGGCGGAAGCGTTCCCGCTCCGGTCCTCCGGAGCCGGAGCGCCGGCCGCGTCCCTACACCGCGCCCGCCGGACGCGCGGCGGCGGCCGCGTGCAGGAGCCGCTCGACCGAGGGCGACCGGTGTCCCAGATGGAGCCGGCGGCCCCGGCATGACCACCACTCCAGGACATGGAGGAATCCGGAGTCGCAGAAGGAGACCCGGGAGGCGTCCAGAACGAGGTCCGTGCAGCCGGCGGCTGCCGCCGACGTGAGCAGGGACCGCAGCGGACGGGCGCTGAAGTGGTCGATCTCGCCGGTCAGATGGACTTCCACCGTGTGCTCGCCACGGTGGACGCAGGAGTGGACCACCAGGTCGCCGGGCGCCGCGGCGGCGCCGCTGTCGTGCTCGGCGGTGCGGGGCAGTATCGGGCTTGTGTTTGAAGTACTCACGTCCCCCTCAACGCCCGGTGGGCGGGGAGAGGACACGACCTCGGGGGACAACGTCCCCCGTACGATGCAACGGGCTGGGGCCCGCACCCGAAGGTGCGGGCCCCAGCCGCGTGGAGCGTGTGTGTCGTCGCCGGCCCTAGGCGGGGACGATGTTCTCCGCCTGCGGGCCCTTCTGGCCCTGCGTGACGTCGAAGGTGACCTTCTGGCCCTCCTGGAGCTCACGGAAGCCGGAGGTCGCGATGTTGGAGTAGTGGGCGAAGACGTCCGCGCCGCCGCCCTCCTGCTCGATGAAGCCGAAGCCCTTTTCCGCGTTGAACCACTTCACGGTGCCTGTAGCCATGTCTTGTCTCTCCTTGAACGGGGCAGTGCCCTGGGTCCGCACTGTGCGGACCGCGCGTCGCCGCGATGATTACCCCGTCCGGAAACAGCACCGGAGATAGAAACACGCACTTCCCGGCAGAAAAGCCGACAAGAATGAAGTCTTTGGGAACCACACTGCAACTGTGACGAACCGTAGCACGGCGCAATCGATCAGGCACGTACAGTCACACCCCTCCGGCCGGAACCGTGGGCGGTCAGGAGTCGGCCGCTCCGCTCGACCCGGCCACCGAACGGCGCAGCCGCTCATTGAGACCGAGGGCCTCTTCGAGCTGGTCCTCCAGGATGACGATCCGGCAGGCCGCGTCGATCGGCGTGCCCTGGTCGACGAGTTCGCGCGCCCGGGCGGCGATGCGCAGCTGGTAGCGGGAGTAGCGGCGATGGCCGCCCTCGGACCGCAGGGGGGTGATGAGGCGGGCTTCGCCGATCGCCCGGAGGAAACCGGGCGTGGCGCCGATCATCTCGGCGGCCCGGCCCATGGTGTAGGCGGGGTAGTCGTCATCGTCGAACCGGTCGGTGGCGGACTGGGTGGATTCTTGGGGCATTTGCACCTCTTCTGGGACGCGTCGAGGGGCCCCGGTGCCGTACGGCACCGGGGCCCCGAGGGGTTTCAACACCATCTACCGGCGCCGCGCGCCGGGCTTCGTCTTCCGCACTGCCGCCCGAACGGGCGGGGGTGCGGGGTTCGTGGATGCTTGACCGGGGACCACCTTCCAATCCGGGGTCTGCGGTACCCGAGCGGAGCTGACCTCGCTCGGGCGATCCTGATGGCGCGCACTCCTCTCACTCACTCAACTTCTCGGGTGGTACTGCATTCTTCGGTACTGCGCGGCCGCCCCGTCGGGCGGCCCGGCCCGGCAACCAGCCACGGGACCTTCACACACTTCCTGGCCCCAGGACTCCGCTGCCGTGCCGTCGTGCGGACTTCTTGGCTACGTGAGGAACTCTAGTAACCGAAGAGGCGAATGTCTACCTTCGCCAAGGTAGATATCTGGCGGCACATGGGCGGGGTTCGACGCGCGGCCCGGCCTGCCCGCGCCCGCCCGCCCCGGGGCCCCACCAGGGCCGCCCCGGCAGTAGACTCAGCGCTCATGTCGAACCCTGATGAACTGCTCGTCGACATCGCCGCACGGGTGGAGTCGGAGCACAGCAATCAGATGTCCCTCACCGTGGTCGTGCCCGGTGCTGTCATCACAGGACGGCTGGCCCCCGAGGCCCTCTGGAGACAGCGTGTGGCGGAGGTCCTCAAGGACTCCGACCGGCTGGGGGCCTTCGCCACCGTCTTCATGCCCACCGAGGCGGAGAGTCGGGCGCGCCGGCACCACGAGCCACCCACACATCTGCACTTCCATGTCGCGCGGATTCTCCAGGGCAGCCTGGGCATCCCCGAGACCGGCGGCATGTACCGCATCTCCCTCAGGGACGTCAGCGCCTGGACGGTGGGAGACGTCAGCTACTCCGACAGCTGACCGCGACCCCGTTCCGCAGCCCCGTGCCGCACGGGGACAACACCAAGGGCCCGACCGGATACCGGTCGGGCCCTGATCACTGCATGAGTACTGGCCGCACAGCCCGGGCGCTACGCGACGGTGTCAAGACCCCGTCGGCCCGAGGCCGGGCTCGCCGTCCTCGCCGAACCGCCGGAGCGCCGCGCCTGGGCGGGGCGGCTGCGGCGGCCACGGGACGAGGACGCGCTGCGCTTGGGGCGGTCGGTCACCGGCGCGGTGATGATGACGGGCACCCCGGACGGGGCCTGGGCGCCGGTGATCCGGCTCAGCTCGGCCTCGCCGGAGCGGACCTGGGTGATCTGCGGCGTGATTCCGGCGTCCACCATGAGCCGGGCCATGTCGCGGCGCTGGTTGGGGGTGACCAGGGTGACGACGCTGCCGGACTCGCCGGCCCGGGCGGTGCGGCCGCCGCGGTGGAGGTAGTCCTTGTGGTCGCTCGGCGGGTCGACGTTCACGACGAGATCGAGGTTGTCGACGTGGATCCCCCGGGCCGCCACGTTGGTGGCGACCAGCACGGTCACGTGCCCGGTCTTGAACTGGGCGAGCGTCCGGGTGCGCTGCGGCTGGGACTTTCCGCCATGCAGCGCCGAGGCGCGCACACCGACGGCGAGGAGATCCTCGGTCAGCCGGTCGACGGCATGCTTGGTGTCCAGGAACATGATCACCCGGCCGTCGCGTGCCGCGATCTCCTTGGTCGCCGCGTGCTTGTCCGCGCCGTGGACGTGGAGCACGTGGTGCTCCATGGTGGTCACCGCGCCCGCCGAGGGGTCGACCGAGTGGACCACCGGATCGGTCAGGTAACGGCGGACGAGCAGGTCGACATTGCGGTCCAGGGTCGCGGAGAACAGCATCCGCTGGCCCTCGGGGCGCACCTGGTCGAGCAGGGCCGTGACCTGCGGCATGAAGCCCATGTCGGCCATCTGGTCGGCCTCGTCCAGGACGGTGATGGCAACCTGGTTCAGACGGCAGTCGCCTCGGTCGATGAGGTCCTTGAGCCGTCCCGGCGTGGCGACGACGACTTCGGCGCCGCCGCGAAGCGCGCTCGCCTGGCGGCCGATCGACATACCGCCGACCACCGTGGCCAGGCGCAGCATCAGCGACCGGGCGTACGGGGTGAGCGCGTCGGTGACCTGCTGGGCCAGTTCCCGGGTGGGTACGAGGACCAGGGCCAGCGGCTGACGGGGTTCCGCGCGCTGTCCGGCGGTGCGGGCCAGCAGGGCGAGACCGAAGGCCAGGGTCTTTCCGGAGCCGGTACGGCCCCGGCCCAGGACGTCACGGCCGGCGAGGGAGTTCGGCAGCGTCGCCGCCTGGATCGGGAACGGCACGCTCATGCCCTCGGACACCAGGGCGGCCAGCAGCGGAGCGGGCATGTCGAGGTCCGCGAAGGCCGCGGCGGGGGGCAGGGCGGGCGTGTGGGTCACCGGCAGGGCGAACTCGCCCTTCGGCGCGCTGGAGCGGCGCCCGTAGCCGCCGTTGCCGCCGGAGCGGGTGCGGGAGTAGCGGTCGTTCGTCCGAGTGGTGCGACTCGGGGCCGTGCGGGTCGTACGGGTACTGCGGTTCATGCGGAACCTCCTCGATGCGGCGCGTATCGAGGATTCCGGCAGCGGTGGGCCGCACGGAGCTTCACAAGAACGAGCCGGAAACAAAACGAGCTGGGGCCCGCACCCATGGTGCGGGCCCCAGCTACGTGGAACGCGTCGGCGTCAGCCTTAGGCGGGAACGATGTTCTCCGCCTGCGGGCCCTTCTGGCCCTGCGTGACGTCGAAGCTCACCTTCTGGCCTTCCTGGAGCTCACGGAAGCCGGAGGTGGCGATGTTCGAGTAGTGGGCGAAGACGTCGGCGCCGCCGCCGTCCTGCTCGATGAAGCCGAAGCCCTTTTCCGCGTTGAACCACTTCACGGTGCCAGTAGCCATGTCATATCTCCTTTGACGGGGCAGTGCCCTGGGCCCGCACTGTGCGGACCCGGCGTCGCCGCGATGATTACCCCGTCCGGAAATACACCGGAAATAAAAAAGTGCTCCTACTGGCACTGGGGGCCGATAGGGGCACTTGAAGTCTTTGGGAACCACAACTGCAACTGATAGTGAAGGTAGCACGCGATGCCGGCGGTGTACAGGATTCCCATTGCTGCGGCCGCGCTCCGGAAGAGTGCGGCCGGACAATTCTTTGCCACCGCGATCGCTATTTCTCCATCGGCCGCGGGAGATATTTCCATCGGTCCGGGCGCCGGCCCAGGCGCCGCACCGGATTTCGGCGCAGCCGGAACACCGCGCCCGGGGCCCTCCCGACGGGCAGGCCGAGTTCGGTCAGAAGGCCGGCCGGGACATACCGCCTCGCGCTGCCGTGGTGGTCCAGCCCCCGGTCGGTCTCCTCCCGCAGGCCGGGATGGATCTTCGGCTGCATGCGGTGGCCCACTGCCCGGACCAGTGGCTCCAGCGTGTCCGGGGCGGCGCCGGGCACGGCGGGGGCCGCTCCCCCTTCCAGGTCGGGCACCAGGTGGTCCACCACGATCAGCGGTATCCGGTTGCTGTTCTCGTACGGCGTGAGCCGCTCCAGGACCCGCTCGGTGCCGACGCGCGCGCTTTCTGTCGTGCGGACGAACCGGGGGCGGCTTCATCGGTCGCCGGTCGGTAGAGGCCGTCGCCATGGGCGCCGGTGCCGGAACGCGAGGGCCTCCAGGGCCGGCAGAGCGACGGCTCCGACCGCGCCGCCCAGCCGCAGGCCCGGCGGCCGGGGGAACATGTCGCCGTCCGCCTCGCCGAGCAGCAGCCTGCGCCAGTAGGCGTGGTACGGCAGGTACTGGTTTCCCAGGTCGACGATGTCGCGGGTCGTGGGCCCGTAGGGGTGGCTGCCGGCCAGCAGTCCGCCAAGACAGAGGACCGCGCAGGTCAGCACGGCGGCGCTCACTGTGGGGGCGCGCACGGCAGCGATGGCCGGTCGCCCGCCCTGTCCGGGCTCGGCCTCGACGGCAGGGGGCACGCGTCCTCCGGGGGGTGTCGGCATGGCGCGCGGATGCGCGCGGTCCCGCCGGCTCACCGCAGGGGCAGGACGGCCATTACCGCCGATCCGGGTGGCACGCGTCCGATCACCGGACGGACGCGGAGGGCGCTGGAGGTGAACTCCGGGTGCCCCCGGCCGCGAGGCGCGACGGGATGGCGAGACCGCGCCACATTTCCAGCCAGGAGTAAACCTCCGGCGCTGATCCTCGGTCTCGTATCACGTCATGTGCCGAAGGACCAACGACCAGAAAGGTCCGGACCTTTGGCACTCCCTCGACGAAGTGGAGACCAACCCCCCATGCGATTCACCCTTCGCGGCCGTGCACGCCGGATAACCTCCGTCGGCCTGGCTTCGAGTGCCGCCCTCGCGCTCGTCGCGTCGGCCGCCACCGCCGCCACCGCCCACGCCGCGGCGCCCGATGAGCGCGGCAAGCCCGTCGTCAACATCATCGGCGGCGTGGAGCAGCCGGACTCCGCCTACCCGTGGATGGCCGCCCTGCTGGCCAAGGGCAAGGGCAGCGCGACGGACCGCCAGTTCTGCGGCGCGAGCCTGGTCAGCAGCGATGTCGTCATGACGGCCGCCCACTGTGTGACGGGTGCCAAGGCGAAGCAGCTGGAAGTCACCGTCGGCCGGACCGTGCTGTCCAACAAGAGTCAGGGTCAGCTTCGTTCGGTGCGCAGCATCGTGACGCACCCGCGCTACCTCAACGGTGACTCCGCGTACGACCTGGCACTGTTGGAGCTGGCCAAGCCGGTCACCGACATCGTCCCGGTCAAGCTGCCGACCATGGGCACCGACGCCCTGCTCCGGCCCGGCGCCAAGGCCACGGTCATCGGCTGGGGCAACACGGGCACCGAGCTGCCCCACTACGCCGACCGGCTGCGCGGCGTGCAGGTGCCGATCGTGTCGCACACCGAGTGCAAGGCGACCTACCCGGGCTACAACAAGGCCGTCAACGTCTGCGCGGGCGTCGAGGGCAAGGACTCCTGCCAGGGTGACAGCGGTGGCCCGCTGTTCCGCAAGGTGTCCGGCCGGACGTACCAGATCGGCATCGTGTCGTACGGCGAGGGCTGCGCCGAGCAGGGCGCGCCCGGTGTCTACGCGTCGACCAGCTCGGCCAAGCTGTGGAACACGCTCGCCGAGTCCCCCGAGGGCAAGCGCGTGAAGAAGCTGCTCGGGCGCTGACGCCGTCGGGCCGGTCGCACGCCTGCCCGGCGTGCGACCGGTCGGTGGCAGGGTCGCGTGCGCTCAGACTCGGGGGCCCGTCGCAGCGACCCCGGGTGTCCGGAAGACGCTTTCGAGGTGGGTGGTCAGTTCCCGGGCGGACGGCGGACAGAACCGGGCGCTCAGATAGCCGTCGGGGCGCACCAGGAAGGCGGTGGCGCTGTCGACGCCGTAGATCCGCGCGAACTCGCCCCCGCTGTCCCGGTACACCGGCAGCGGGTGTCCGTCCGCCCCGGTGCCGGCCGGTGTTCCGTCGGCGAGAACGGCACAGACTCCCACCTCGTTCCCCGACAACTTGCGCGCCGCGGTGGCGACGTCGACGAACCCGCGGTCGGACTTCTGGTCCGCCGTGCCGTTTCCGTACAGCAGCAGCACATGCCCACGGTTGCGCAACAGGTCGTACAGCCGCAGGGGGTAGGTGGCGATGTCGCCGATGAGGCCGCCGCAGTCCGGGGCCCGCTCCCCGGGCTGAGGGCCTGAGCCGTCGTTCCGCCGGTCCGGGCGGCCCACGATGGGACTGTCGGGGTAGGCGACCAGCAACTGCGCCTCGCGCAGCATCAGGGTCTCCGCGTCCGCCGGATCGGCCTGGACGCCCTCGGCGGCGTGCCTGACCGTACGGCCCACGACCTCCTCGCCCACCGGCCGCCGCTCCGCGTCGTAACTCGCGAGCAGGCTCGGCTGTGCGGCGCCACCGACGGCGAGGGCGAGCTTCCAGGCCAGGTTGAAGGCGTCCTGGATACCGGTGTTCATGCCCTGCGCTCCCGTCGGCGGATGGATGTGCGCCGCGTCCCCGGCGACGAAGACCCGGCCCTCTCCGTACCGGTCGACCAGCCGGTGGCTGATCCGGAAGACCGACGACCAGCGCATGGTGGACGCGGTGGTCGGCCGCGGCGAGAGCCGGTCCAGGACCGCCTGGATGTGCGCGAGCTCGGGGGCACGTCCCCCTTCCAGGCCGTGGGCCACCCCCTCCGCTCCCCCGCCGGCGCTCTCGGCCCCCGGGCGGTGGACAGTTCGGGCGGCACCCGCGTCGACATGCGGTACCGGCCCGTGCCGGGCAGCGGAATGCACACCAGCACGTCGTCGACGGCGCCGTCGGCGTGGTCACCCCCGGGACGGCCGCCGTCCACCGCGGTCCCTCCACGCCGCCATGCGGGATCACCCGTGCGGACCTAGCCTGAGACGGGAGTTTTTTCCTCGTCCGGCAGGAGGACTGCCATGAGGTACTCGATCCCCTGGCGCAAGGCGTGCATCGGTCTGGCAGCGGGAACTCTGCTGGTGGTACCGGTGAGCGCGGGAAGCGTCTACGGCGCTCCCTCTCCGGAACCGACCCTCACGTCGTCACCCTCCTCGGACGACGACTTCACCCAACTCAGCCCCGCCGTCACCGCGCGCCTGGACACGGCGATCCAGAAGGTCATGCGCGACGCCGGGGACCCGGGCGTGGTCGTCGCGCTGTCGGCGCCGGGCAAGGGCACGTACGTCCGGTCGTTCGGTGTCGCCGACAAGGCCAACGGCGCCGAGATGACCCCCGACATGAACATACGCATCGGCAGCGAGACCAAGACCTTCACCGTGACCGCGCTGCTCGAACTGGTCGATCAGGGCAAGGTCGGCCTGGACGACCCGATCGGGAAGTACATCGACGGCGTCCCCAACGGCGACCGGATCACGCTGCGGAACCTCGCGGAGATGCGCAGCGGGCTGTTCAGCTACACGATGGACGACGGCTTCCTCAAGGCGCTGCTCACCGACCCCGAGCGGCCGTTCACTCCCCAGCAGTTGCTGGACTACGCCTTCAAGCACCCGGTGCAGTCCCAGCCGGGCGAGAAGTTCTTCTACTGCAACACCAACCTGATCCTGCTGGGGCTGGTCGTGGAGAAGGCCGGCGGAATGCCGCTCCCCGAGTTCATCGAGCAGAACGTCACGAAGCCCGCCGGGCTGCGGAACACGATATTCCCCACCGGCGCCGAGTTCCCGAACCCGCACCCGCACGGCTACACCAACCAGACGCTCAGCGGGAAGGTCGAGGACTCGACGAACTGGAACCCCTCCTGGGGCTGGGCCGCCGGCGCGATGATCTCCAACCTCCAGGACCTGCGCAGGTGGGCCCGCGTTCTCGCCACCGGCGCGCTGCTGACGCCCGAAACCCAGGCGCAGCGCCTCAAGACCCTTCCGACGGGCATTCCGGGCGCCGGCTACGGACTGGGTATCTTCAACGTGCAGGGGTGGATCGGCCACAACGGCTCGCTGCCCGGGTACGAGACCCTGACCATGTACCTGCCGGAGTCGAAGGCGACGCTGGTCGTGATGCTCAACACGGACATCCTGCAGGACGAGATCGAACCGAGTACCAGGTTCGGCCAGGCGATCACCGAGATCGTGACTCCGGACCACGTCTACAACCTGCCGGTCGTCCCCGCCCGTCCGACCGGCCCGCCGGCCTCCTCGTCGCCCTCGTCCCCCTCCTCCCCCTCCTCCTGACGCGGAGCCAGGAGGACCAAGGCACTGAGGCACTGAGGCACTGAGGCACCGACCAGTCGGCGTTCACGATCCGGACCGGTCCTTCTCCGGTCCGGATCGTGGCGTTGACCGTCGCATGGATGCGGCGGGAGGGGCTACGCGCGACCCGCGGCCATTGCCATCAGGCGTTCGAGTACACGGCCGCCCGAGGCGCTGACGCCGTCGTGCTCCCACTCGTTGGTGACCCAGGTGCGGGTGGCGCCGACGGCGCGGGCGGTACGCAGCGAGAGTGAGGCGTCCACGTACATGTCGTCGTGGTAGACGATCGCGGCGAGCGGAACCTCGTTGGCGGCGAGGCGGTCCAGGTCGTACAGCGGAGGCCAGTCGGCGCGCCCGGCCAGGAGGTCCGCGGCGTCCGCGAAGGGGCGCAGGCCCGCGATCTCCCGGAACATCCAGGGGTAGATCATTTCTCCGGTGAGGAGGAGCGGGTCCGCGTCGTCGGCGAACTCCGGGAAGCGGGCGAGGGCGCGTGCGGCGGCCCAGTCGGACGGACCGGCGCCCTGGCCGTAGAGCGTCTCCTGCATCACGGCGAAGAGCGGATTGTCGATGAACCCGGTGAGCGTCATCACCTGGTGGAGGAAGGTGTCGGTCGGCTGGCCGTCGGCGCCGAAGGCCTCGTCGAGCAGCCAGTGGATCCGCTCGAACCCGTCTCCCATGCCGAGGGCCAGCCCGAGGGTGCGCAGCCGGCGGGTGGTGAAGCGATCGCCGTTGGGCAGTCGGATGTCACCGGCCGCGAGGAGGTCGGCGAGTTTACGGAGGCGGGGGGCGTCCTCGGGGTAGCGGGCGTAGAAGTCGAGGACCCGGTCGCGAACCCGGGGATAGGTGCGGGCGTACACGTCGTCGGCGGTGGCGGTGAGACCGGGCAGGCCGCCGGTCACGTAGCAGGCGCGAACGCCCTGCGGGGCCTGGGAGAGATAGGTGAGGGTGATGAAGCCGCCGTAGCTCTGCCCCAGGGTCTCCCATGGGGTGTCACCGCACAGCCTCCGGCGGATCAGTTCCGCGTCTCGCACGATGGCGTCGGCACGGAAGTGACCGAGATGGCGGGCGAGTTGGGCCGCCGAGGAGAATCCGGACACGGACCGTGCGGTGACCGGGGTGGAGCGACCGGTGCCGCGCTGGTCGAGCAGCAGTACGCGGTGGGTCTTGAGCGCCTGCGGAAGCCAGCCCGGGGATCCGGCGGACGGGCGCGGCGACTTGCCGCCCGGGCCGCCCTGGAGATAGAGCAGCCAGGGCAGTTGCTCGCCGCGGCGGGCGGGGTCGGCGACCTCACGGGCGAAGACCTCGATGGTGGGGCCGTCGGGGGCCTGGTGATCGAGGGGAACGCTGAAGACGTGGTCGACGGTCGCGTACGCCGGATTCATGGATCCCTTTCACGTCGGGGCGGCGGTCGCCGGTCACCTCGCGCCCGGCGGACCGTGCGGCCCGTCGGGGCCGTCCGGCCGTCGGGCGCGGCGGCCGGGCGGGACAGCGCGGGCGTGGTGCCGCGGGGGCCGTAGGAGCGGTGTGACATGACAAGGTCAGTGTGCTGGGGCTTCCGTGTCTCCGGGAGCCCTCGCCCCGGCATAAGGCCGCGTTATGAGCCGGCCGCCCGGCCGCGCTCTGCGGCCGCCGCACGGGAGGCGTCGTTCCTGGCCCACAGGGAGCGCACATGCCCCAGGTGCTTGGTCATGCACTTCTCCGCGCCCCTGCGGTCCCCCGCGATCATCAGGTCGAGAAGCTCCAGGTGTTCCTCGGCCGACGGGAGGAGTTCGCCGCGCTCGTCCAGTGCGGTGAGCCCGTAGAGGCGGGACCGCTTGCGCAGCTCGCCGACGGTCTCGACGAGACGGTCGTTCCCGCCGAGGCCGAGCAGCGTGAGATGGAACTTGCGATCGGCTTCCAGATAGCCGATGAGATCGTGCTCACGGGCCGCGCTCACGATCTCCTCGGCGATCGGACGCAGCGCCTCCAGTTCCTCGCGAGAGGCGGTGCGGGTGATCCGGCCGACCATGGGGATCTCGATGAGCGCGCGGATCTCGCTGTACTGGTCGAGGTCGCGCTCGTCGACCTCGGTGACGCGGAACCCCTTGTTGCGGACGGGCTCGACCAGGCCCTCCCGGACCAGGTCGAGCATCGCCTCGCGCACCGGGGTGGCGGAGATGCCGAAGTCCTCGGCCAGCGTCGGCGCGGAGTACACCATGCCCGGCCGCAGCTCACCGGAGATCAGGGCCGCCCGCAGGGCATGGAGGACCTGGTCGCGCAGCCGCTCCCGGGAGGCGTTGAGGTCGCGGCGGGTCAGATGCCCCATGACGGTGGTGATCCCTTCGTTCAAGTTTCGATCACCACCGTACAATGTCACGTTGTTTCAGCTGGTGACAGGGTATAGGTGCGCCCGGATGCATAGAAGTCCAGAGCCGCTCGGCCCTGTTCGCGCGCTCCGTGGCTGGACGCCTTGGCGCCCCCGAACGGCAGATGGAAGTCCACGCCGGTGGACGGAGCGTTGATCCGGACCATTCCGGTGTCGAGCCCGTCCAGTCCGCGCAGGGCCGTGTCGAGATCGGCCGTGTGGACCGAGGTGACGAGACCGTACGGCACGGAATTGGTGAGCCGGACCGCGTGGGCGAGGTCGTCGGCGGGCACCAGGGCGGCGACGGGGCCGAAGACCTCCTCCCGCAGCAGCCGGTGTTCCGGGGCGACCTTCTCGACCAGGGTCGGGGCCGCGTACCAGCCGGGGCCCGGTGGCACGGTGCCGCCCGCCAGTGTGGGCAGCCCCTGCCAGGCGTCGCACACCCGGTCGCGGGCCTGCTCGTCGATGAGCGGTCCGCACACGGTGGCGGCGTCGGCCGGGTCGCCCACCGGCACCGCGCGAAGCGCCTCGGAGAGCGCCTCCCGCAGGGGCCCGAGGGCGGACCCGACCGCGATCACGCGGCTGGTGGCGGTGCACTTCTGGCCGGCGTATCCGGCGATGGCGGCGGCGATGTGGGCCGCCGCCTGCTCGATGCCGGCGTCCGGCAGAACGATCGCCGCGTTCAGGCCGCCCATCTCGGCCTGGACCGGGATGCCCCGGGTCGTGGCGGTGCGGACGACGGCCCGGCCGACGACGGTGGAACCGGTGAAGGAGACGACGTCGACGGCGGAGACCACGGCGTTGCCCTCGGTCGCTCCGCCGGGCAGGACGGTGAACACCCCGGCGGGCAGGGCCTGCCGCACGACCTCGGCCAGGCGCTGGGCGCAGGCGGTGGCCTCGGGGGCCGGCTTGAGGACGACCGTGTTGCCGACGGCGAGGGCCGGGGCGGCCTTCCAACTCGGAATGGCGAAGGGGAAGTTCCAGGGCGTGATCAGCCCGGCCACGCCGTGCGGGCGGCGGCGGGTCAGAAGCAGCCCCGGTCCCGAGGCGGTCTCATGGACCGCGCCCGTGGGTTCGTAGGGGGCCTGGGCGTAGTAGCGCCAGATCGCGGCGGTACGCGCGACTTCGGCGTTGGCCTCGGCGAGCGGCTTGCCCACCTCACGCACGGCGAGTGCGGCCAGTTCGGCCGCGGCCGCGTCGATGGCGGTGGCGACCGCGTCGAGCGCGGCGGAGCGGGCGGCCGCCCCGCGGAGCAGCCAGTCCGGCTGTCCGGCCCGGGTCCGCTCCACGGCGTCGGCCGCCACGAAGGCCCCGGGCGCGGGGATGCGCAGGAGTACGTCGTCCGGGTCGGCCGGATTTCGGGAGATGACGGACGCGACGGCGGTGGTCATGGGAGGAAGCCTCCGGGAAGGGGTCGTCCGGTTCGGGGAAGTACGGGGGTGGTGCCGATGGTCGCGGCGGGGGCCGGGTGGGACCGGCCGGGGGTGGCCGACGACGGCCCGGGGCAGCCGGTGGCCGACGATGGCCGGGCCGGGAGGGCGGTCGGGCGGGCGACGATGGCCCGGGGGCGGCCGGTCACGGCCGGTGGTGGCCGGGTGCCGGCCGGGTGCCGGCCGGGTGGTGAACTCGGCGGCCGGGTGGACGGGACCGTGGTCAGTGGTGTCCGTCGGCGACGGCCTTCTCGGTGGCCGTCCGCACCCCCGCCTCGATCTCTCCACCGAGCGGCAGACGCGGCGGCCGGGTGGGTCCGCCGCGGCGGCCCACGATGTCCATGGACAGCTTGATGGACTGGACGAACTCGGTCTTCGAGTCCCAGCGCAGCAGCGAGTGAAGGGACCGGTAGAGCGGCAGTGCGGTGGCCAGATCGCCCGCGACCGCCGCGTGGTAGAGCTCCGCGCAGGTCGCGGGGAAGGCGTTGGGGTATCCGGCGATCCAGCCGACCGCTCCCGCGAGGGCCAGCTCGAGCAGGACGTCGTCCGCGCCGATCAGGAGGTCGAGGTCCGGAGCGAGTTCCGCGATCTCGTAGGCGCGGCGTACGTCGCCGGTGAACTCCTTGACGGCGACGATGCTTCCGCTGCGGTGCAGGTCGGCGAGCAGGGACGGGGTGAGGTCGACCTTGGTGTCGATGGGGTTGTTGTACGCCACGACGGGAATCCCGGCCCCGGCCACCTCGGCGTAGTGGGCGCGCACGGCCGGCTCGTCGGCCCGGTAGGCGTTGGGCGGCAGCAGCAGTACCGAGCCGCAGCCCGCCTCGGCGGCCTGCTCCGCCCAGCGGCGGGCCTCGGCGCTGCCGTAGGCGGCGACCCCCGGCATGACCCTGGCCCCGTCGCCCGCCGCCTCGACGGCGGTACGCACCACACGGGCCCGCTCCTCGTCGGTGAGGGTCTGGTACTCGCCGAGCGAGCCGTTGGGCACGACGCCGTCGCAGCCGTTGTCGATCAGCCAGCGGACGTGTTCGGCGTAGGCGTCGTGGTCGACCGACAGATCGTCACGCAGGGGCAGGGTGGTGGCGACCATGACGCCGCGCCAGGGGCGGGCACTGTTCCAGGTGGGGACGGTCATCGCGAGGGGACCTCTCTGTGATGTGTTTCGTCAGGTGCATGGCTCGTGGCGCACGAAGCAACCCCGTGAGCACGACAGTAATATTTCACATTGCACAGCGGCTGCCAAGAGGCCCGCGATCGCCCCTGCCCCACCCCCTCATGCCGCCCCTGGGACACAGCTGGGTAACGGACCTGCTGACTTCTTGTCAGTGCAATTTCACATTACTATGTTACGGGTCACATTCCAGTCAGCTCACTGGCTGCCCGACGTTCTCGGAGTGACCCCTGATGAACAAGCGCACCACCCTCGCCCTCGCCGTCACCCTGGCGGCGGCCCTGACCCTTGGCGCGACCGGCTGTTCCGGCGGGAAGCAGACGAGCGACGACCGGGGAGGGAAGAACCCGATGGCGGCCACCAACGGAACGGTGGTCGGCGGCACTCCGCAGCGGGGCGGCACCCTCACCGTCCTGTCCAACCAGGACTTCACCCATCTCGACCCCGCCCGCAACTGGGTGATGGGCGACATGGACTTCGGGACGCGACTGCTCTACCGCACCCTCGTCACGTACAAGGCGGAACCCGGCGCCAAGGGCGGGGAGCTGGTCCCCGACCTCGCCGAGAACCTCGGCACCTCCTCCAATGGAGCCCGGACCTGGACCTTCACGCTCAAGAAGGGGCTCAAGTTCGAGGACGGCTCGCCCATCACCGCCCAGGACATCAAGTACAACGTCGAGCGGTCCTTCTCACCCGACCTGCCGGGCGGCCCCGACTACGCGGCCCGCTATCTGGCCGGCGCCGAGGGCTATCAGGGCCCGGCCCACGGCAAGCACCTGGACTCCGTCAGGACGCCCGACGCCCACACGATCGTCTTCGAACTGCGCAAGCCCTTCGCCGAGTTCCCCTACGCGACCGTCCTGCCCACCTTCGCCCCGGTTCCCAAGGCCAGGGACAAGGGACCCCAGTACGACAACCGCCCGTTCTCCTCGGGCCCGTACAAGATCGAGAGCTACGCCCGGGACAAGCAGCTCGTGCTGGTCCGCAACAGCCACTGGGACGCGCGGACGGACGGCGTCCGCAAGGCGTACCCCGACAAGGTGGTCGTGACGATGGGCCTCAAGGCCAACCAGATCGACGACCGGCTCATCGCCGGATCGGGCCGGGACGCGTCGTCGGTGTCCTGGGGCAAGCTGCGCCCGGAGAGCACGCCCAAGGTGCTCACCAGGGCGGACGTCAGGGCCCGACTGCTCGCCGAGTCCTCCAACTGCACCGAGATGGTGCAGATGCACACGGGCCGTGCTCCGTTCGACAACGTCAAGGTCCGCCAGGCCGTGCAGTACGCGCTCGACCGGGAGGCGATCCTGACCGCCTCCGGCGGCCCGGCCCTCAACGACGTGGCCACGGCCCTCATGCCCGGCCCGCTCTTCGGCGGCAAGCAGCCCGACACGCTGAGGATCCCGGCCACCGGTGACGTGGAGAAGGCGAAGCAGCTGCTGAAGGAGGCCGGGAAGGCGGCCGGCTTCTCCACCAGCATCACCGTCTCCAACGGTGACAAGGGAGTCGGCGAGGCCGTCCAGCAGTCCCTCGGCCGGGCCGGCATCAAGGTCACCATCGAGACCGTCGACCCGTCGGCCTTCTACGACACCATCGGCGACACCAAGAACCGTACCGATCTCGTCTACACCGGCTGGTGCCCGGACTATCCCTCCGGTTCCACCTTCCTGCCGTTCGTCTTCGACGGCCGCTACATCAAGGAGAAGGGCAACTCCGGCAACCACTCGCTCTTCCGCGACGAGGCGACCATGAAGCGGATGGACGAGATCGCGGCGATGACCGACGCCGGGCAGGCGAACACGGCGTGGCGGGAACTGGACGGCCAGATCCTCGCCAAGGCCCCGACGGCCCCCGCCGTCGTGGAGCGCCTGCCGCTGCTGCTCGGCGGCAACATCGCGGGCGCCTTCGGGCACACCTCCTTCGGCGGCCAGATCGACTACGCGACCGTCGGCCTCAAGAACCCTGCGAAGAGCGGAAGCTGAGGGAACGTCACCTCATGTCCACCACCACATCCGTTCCCTCCGGCAGCGGCCCGTGGCAGCTCGCCCGCGCGGAACTGCGCCGTCGCCCCTCCGTGAGAATCTCCCTCGTCGTGGTCGCGCTCTTCGCGGTCATGGCGGCGGCGGCCCCGCTGCTCGGCGCCCTGGGCGGCTGGGCGCCCGACGAGTTCGACAAGTCCGCCGTCGACCCCTATCTGGGCGGGCTGCCCATCGGCCCGCTCGGCGGCATCGGCGCCGACCACTGGCTCGGCGTCGAACCCGTCACGGGCCGGGACCTGTTCGCCCGGGTGGTGCACGGCGCCCAGGTGTCCCTGCTCATCGCCTTCGCCGCGACGGCGATCGTCGTCGCCGCCGGGACGGCGGCGGGCGTCGCGGCCGGTTACTTCGGCGGCCGAGTGGACACCGTGCTCTCCCGCCTGATGGATCTCACCATGTCCTTCCCCTCGCTCATCTTCATGATCGCGATGATGTCGGTGTCCCGGGACGTCAACCGGATCGTGCTCATGACGGCCGTCATCGGGCTGTTCGGCTGGCCCGGCATCGCCCGCGTCGTACGGGGCCAGACCCTCTCGCTCAAACACCGCGAGTACGTCGAGGCCGCGCGGGTGGGCGGCGCCGGGCCATGGCGCATCCTCACCCGCGACATCCTCCCGGGCGTCGCCGGCCCCGTCATCGCGTACACCACCCTGATCATCCCCGGGATGATCGCCACCGAGGCGGCACTCAGCTACCTGGGCGTCGGCGTCCGCCCGCCCACCCCGTCCTGGGGCCAGATGATCGCCGAGAGCGTCGCCTTCTACGACACGGACCCCATGTACTTCCTCATTCCGAGCCTCTGCCTCTTCCTCACGGTGCTCGCCTTCACCCTCCTCGGCGACGCCCTGCGCGACGTCCTCGACCCGAGAGGCAGCCGCACATGATGCTCCATCTCGGCCGCCGGCTGCTCGGCGTCGCCGGCGTCCTCCTCGCCATCGCCGCCGTCACCTTCACGATCTTCTACGTCCTTCCCTCCGACCCGGCCGCCGCGGCCTGCGGCAAGTCCTGCAGCGCCGAACGGCTGGAGGCGATCCGCGCGCACATGGGCCTGGACCAGCCGGTGTGGCGGCAGTTCGCGGACTTCGTCACCGGCGTCTTCACCGGCCGCACCATGGGCAGCGGCCCGTACGCCCTGCACTGCGACTTCCCGTGCCTGGGCTACTCCTACGAGAACAGCAACGCCGTCTGGGACCTGCTGCTGGACCGGTTGCCCGTCTCCGCCTCCCTCGCGCTGGGCGCCGCGGTGATCTGGCTGGCGCTCGGGCTCTCCACGGGCGTCGCGGCCGCCCTGCACAAGGACACCCTCACCGACCGGGCCCTGATGGTCGGCGCGGTCGCCGGCGCGTCCCTGCCCGTCTACTTCACCTCGGTGATGCTGATCTACGGTCTGATCCGGGTGACCGGACTTCTGCCGTATCCGCAGTACGTGGCGTTCGGGACGAACCCCGTTGAGTGGGCCTCGAACCTGTTGCTGCCCTGGCTCGCCCTGGCCATTCTGTACGCCGCCATGTACGCCCGGCAGAGCCGCAGTTCGATGATCGAGACGATGGCGGAGCCGTACATCCGCACCGCCCGGGCGAAGGGCCTGCCGCGTCGTACGGTCGTCGTCAAACACGGGCTGCGCGCGGGCATGACACCGATTCTCACGATCTTCGGGATGGACCTGGGCGGACTGCTCGCGGGCGCGGTGATCACCGAGTCCATCTTCGGGCTCCCGGGCGTGGGACGGCTCTTCTACGGTGCGCTCGCCACCGGCGACCAGCCGGTCATCCTCGGTGTCACCCTGCTCGCCGCCGCCTTCATCGTCGTCGCCAACCTGGTGGTCGACCTTCTGTACGCCGTCGTCGACCCGAGGGTGAGGTACTGATGGCCGACCCCCAGCCCCTGCTGTCCGTACGGGATCTGACCGTGACCTTCCCGACCCGCCACGGCCCCGTGCGGGCCGTGGACTCCCTTGCCTTCGAGGTGCGGCAGGGGCGGACCCTCGGCATCGTGGGCGAGTCGGGCTCCGGCAAGTCCGTCACCTCCATGGCCGTGATGGGTCTGCACACCGGCGCCGAGGTCACCGGCTCGATCGCCCTCGGCGGACGCGAACTGGTCGCGATGCCCGAGCGCGAGCTGAACCGGCTCCGCGGCCGGAGGATGGCGATGATCTTCCAGGACCCGCTCTCCAGCCTCCACCCCTACTACACCGTCGGTGAGCAGATAGCCGAGCACCACCGGGTGCACATCGGCAGCGGCCGAAGGGCCGCCCGGGAGCGGGCCGTCGAGGCGCTCGGCGAGGTCGGCATACCCGAGCCCCGTCGCCGGGCGGGCGAGTACCCGCACCAGTTCTCCGGCGGTATGCGCCAGCGCGTCATGATCGCCATGGCCCTGGCCTGCGAACCCGACCTGCTCATCGCGGACGAGCCGACCACGGCCCTGGACGTCACCGTCCAGGCCCAGATCCTGGAGCTGATCGCCCGTCTCCAGCAGGAGCGCGGCCTCGCCGTCATCATGATCACGCATGATCTGGGGGTGGTCGCCCGGGTCGCCCACGACGTCCTGGTGATGTACGGCGGCCGGGCCGCCGAACAGGCACCGGTGGACGCCTTGTTCGCGTCCCCGGCGCACCCCTACACCCGGGCCCTGCTCGACTCCCTGCCCCGGCTCGACGACAGCGACGACGAACCGCTGCGGGTGATTCCCGGCAGCCCTCCGTCCCTGCTCACGCCCGCTCCCGGCTGCGCGTTCGCACCGCGCTGCCCACGTCTGTCCGCCGGACCGGCCCAGGAGCGGTCCCGCTGCCGGACGGAGCGCCCCCTCCTCAGCGGGCCCGCCGGACACCCGGCCGCCTGCCACTTCCCCACGCGCGAAGGCATCGCCCCATGACCACCACCGCACCTCTGCTGTCCGTACGCGACCTGACGATGACCTTCCCCGGGAGACGCCGCGCCGCGCCGCCCGTGCGGGCCGTCGACGGCATCAGCTTCGACGTGGCGGCGGGCGAGACCCTGGGCCTCGTCGGAGAGTCCGGTTGCGGCAAGTCCACCACGGGCCGCACGATCGTCCGTCTGCTGGAGCCCACCGCCGGTTCCGTCGTCTTCGACGGGCGTGACATCAGCCATCTGTCGCAGCGGGAGCTGAAGCCGCTGCGCAAGGACCTGCACATGGTCTTCCAGGATCCGCACTCCTCCCTCAACCCCCGCCAGACGGTGGCCCGGATCATCTCCGACCCGCTGATGGTGCGCGGGAGTTCCGCCGCCGAGGCGCGCAAGCGGGCGGCCGAACTCATGGATCTGGTCGGGCTGATCCCCGAACACATCGACCGCTATCCGCACGAGTTCTCCGGCGGACAGGCCCAGCGCATCGGCATCGCCCGCTCGCTGGCCACCGGCCCGCGTCTCGTCGTGGCCGACGAACCGGTCTCCGCGCTCGACGTCTCCGTACAGGCCCAGATCGTCAACCTGATGGAGCGCCTCCAGGGGGAACTCGGCCTCGCCTACCTCTTCATCGCCCACGACCTGTCGGTGGTCAAGCGGGTGTGCGACCGCGTCGCCGTGATGTACCTGGGCCGGATCGTCGAGATGGGCCCGAAGGAACGGCTCTACGCGGCCCCCGCCCACCCCTACACGCGCGCGCTGCTGTCGGCCGTCCCGTTGCCCGACCCGGCCGCGGAACGGGCCCGGGAGCGGATCACCCTGCTGGGCGATCCGCCGAGTCCGGCGGCTCCGCCGTCCGGCTGCACCTTCCACCCGCGCTGCCCCAGGGCGCAGGAGGTCTGCCGCACCGAGGCACCGCTGCTGCGGATCGCGGCCCCCGGCGAGACGCGGCAGGTGGCCTGCCACTTCCCCGAGAGCGCCTGAACGGGGTTGCGCCCCGGATCCGCGGCGGGATCCGGGGCGCAACCGTTCACAGGGGGTCATGACTTGGTGATCCGCACGGTCTCTCCGTATCCGTCGGCGCGCAGCACGTCGATCCGCACACCGGCCGCCGGGTCGGTGAACGACTCGCCGGCCCAGTAGGGGCCGTCGTCCAGCGGGCGGCAGCCGCCGGCCGGCGCGGCGGAGGGCTTGGCGTCCATCACCCGGACGGGTCCCTGGCCGGTCGCCGTGGACGTGTCGATCCGGTAGATCAGCGCGCCGGTCGAGCAGAGGCCCGTGTCCCCCTGGACCGCCCGTCTCGATTCGACCACGTAGGCGGTCGTGGGTCCGGTGCGTACCACCGCCATCTTGGTGCCGCTGCCGTACTCGACCGCGGTCAGGTACACGGTGTCGCTGCCCTTCGAGGCCCGGCAGACGACCTGGCTGTCGCTCGTCCAGCCGAGCTTCCAGGACTGCCAGGCGAAGTACTGCGGTCCGGCGCCGCCGATCAGGCCCATCACGTCCCAGCCGCCGACGAAGCGGTGGGTGTCGGTTCCCGAGTCGAACGCGTAGAGATCGGGCAGTCCGAAGGTGTGCCCGGTCTCATGGGCCACCAGCTTGGGCCCCCAGTGCCACATGTCCTGGCCGAAGGTCACGGCCCACTTGACCCGGCTGCCGTCCGCGACGACGCCCGCCGTTCCGGGCTCGTACACATAGGTGGGTGTGAAGGAGATCGCCGGCGCGTTCCTGGTCGCGACGACGTACACCATGTCGTACCGCGAGAAGTCCACGTACGGATCGGCAGCCGCGACGGCGTCCTTGAGGTACGCCTCGTGCGTCTCGTGCGTCAGGCCCCGGGCGAAGCCGTAGTCCGTCGACCGGTGGGGCATCCGCATCCACTGCCGGTGCTGGCTGATGGCGAGCCAGGTCTTGCCGTACGAGGCGTGCCAGAGCCAGTCCGCGCCGGGCGTGATCTGCGCGGCGTCGTCGGCCGGGGTCTCCGTGGCGGGCGCGTCGGGGAAGTCCACGAAGATCATGCCGACCTTGACGGTTCCCAGGGGCCGTTTGAACACGGAGTAGTCCGTGTCGTGTCCCTCGTCCGTCCAGCCGGTGGTGCCGCGCAGGGCACAGGCGGAGGGGGCGTCCGCCGCACGGGCGGCAGGCGCGCCGAGCAGGAGCAGGAGCAGGGCGGTGAGCAGGGGTGGCACCAGGAGCGTGCGTCGGATGGGCCATGGACGGCGTTGCGGTAGCACGGAAGTATGTCCTCTCCCTATGTGGCGTGTGACATTTCACATAAGATCGCGGACACAGGGCTCTGGCCGAAAGCTGTCACCGGTCCATAACATCCGCGCATGGACCTCGAGGTACGGCACCTGCGTGTGGTGTGCGCGGTCGCCGAGACGGGCAGCCTCACGCGCGCCGCCGCCTCGCTCGGCATGACCCAGCCGGGGCTCAGCACCCAACTGCGCCGTATCGAGACCATGCTGGGCGGGGTCCTGTTCGACCGCAGGCAGGCCGGCGCCCTGCCCACACCCTTCGGTGAGCTGGTCCTCGCGCGGGCCCGCGCGATCCTGCCGGGCATCGACGAGCTGCTCGCCGACACCGCCCGGGCCGCCCGCCGGACGTCGGCCGCCGACCACATCCGGATCGGGTCGGTCGGCGCGCCCCTGCTCGGCCATCTCCTCCTGGCCGTGAAGGAGTCGCTGACCGGTGCCGAAGTGACCGCACGCTGCCAGTACTCCCCCGCCACCCTGCTCGACGACCTCGCGGCGGGCCGGCTGGAGGCGGCGGTGCTGGGCGACCACCCGGACCAGGAACTGCCGCCGCCCAAGGGTCTGGTGCTTCACCCGGTCGCCACGGAACCGGTGTTCGCCCTGCTGCCCGCCACCCACCCGCTCGCCGCCCAGGAGCAGGTGTCCCTGGCGCGGCTCCTGGACGAGGACTGGGCGGTCCCCCGGCCCGACACCGACCGCACCCGCGAATACTGGTCATCCGCCTGCGACACCGTGGCGGACCGCCGCCCGTTCGCTCCCTACGAAGCGGAGGGGCGCCCCCTGATCGAGGTCGTGCGGGCGGGTCTGGCGGTCAGTCTCTGCCAGGCCACCTTCATCGAGGTCCCCGGCGTCACGGTCCGCCCTCTGGCCGGAAACCCCCTGTGGTACCGCCACATCCTGGCCTGGCACCAGGACGGACCCCTGGCGCCTCACAGCCGCGAGATCCTGCGCCGCGTCGCGGAGGGGTACCGGGAGACGTGCGCCGCCAGCCCCGCGTACGCACGCTGGAGAGCGGCTCGATCCGGCGCGTGACCGCTTTCCCCGCCGTGGCCCGGTATCCGGCTCCTCCACCGGCGCCCGCGCGTTCGGCCGACCAGCCTGCGGGCCTTCTCACGCCGCGCCCCGCCGAGGTCCGTCAGGGGCCATCAGGTGCTTCATGGTCTCGGCGGCGCGTACGGCGGCATCGGCACAGCAGTTGTTGAACAGGACGTGCAGCTGCTCGACCCGTTCCGCCAGGGAGTCCAGACGAGGCAGCCACTCCTTCAACTCCTCCTGCGTATACGTGTGACGGAAGCGGTCCTCCTTGCTTCCGGTCCCCCAGGCGGTGCTGCGACCGTGGAAGCGCACCACCGCGAGCTCTTCGGAGGCGACCGGCGTGACCGGGGGTATGGAGGTCGGCAGCGTCTGGGTCATGTCGACGGCCACGGCGGTGGCGTCCAGGTCCCTCAACAGGGCGGTCGTACGGTCCCGCCGGTCCTCCCGCCACCAGTCCGGGTGCCTGAACTCCACGGCCATGGGCCACTCGGTGGCACGTTTCCTGGTGCGGTGGAGGAGGGTTTCCGCCCGGGTGCCGGGGGCGAACCACGGAGGGAACTGGAACAGCAGGGTGCCCAACCGGTCGGCCTCCCGCAGCGGCCGCAGCGCACTGCTGAAACGGTGCCAGACCTCGTCGAGGAAGCCCGGGTCGCCGCTGCCGTGGCCCCGGAGGTCGGCGGGCAGGGCGGCAGCCCGGGTGGGGTGGCCGGTGAGCGCGGAGAACGCCTTGACGTCGAAGCGGAAACCGGGCGGGGTGCGTTCCACCCACAGCGAGCTGTTCCGCAGGCTGGGGAGCGCGTAGTAGGTCGCGTCGACCTCCACGACGGAGAACCGCTCGGCGTAGTACCGCAAGCGCCCCTCGGGGTCGCGCCGCTCCGGCGGGTACCACCCGCTGCTCACAAGTGCCTTGTCGGTCCAGGAACACGTACCGGTCAGAATGTCGCCCATCGCGCCAGTGCCACTCATGGCGCCCGTGTACCCGCTGAGGGCGCGGTCAGTTGGGCGGCGTGAGAGGGGGTGAGGCTCCTGGTGCCGAGCCTCACCCGGCTCTCGTTGCACAGGGTTTCTCAGCGGCGCTCGGGCAGGTCGGCCTCCGCCGGCAGCGCCGAGAATCCGCGTGCCGCGGGCGACGACGGTGCCACGGCGGGCTTCTTGCCGCAGAACGCGGCCTCCAGCGTTCCGCCGAGCGCCGTGTTGGCGGCACCGTGGTTCGAGGTGTTCGCCATCGCGGAGAGGCTGCGCCGGCCGTCCCGGGTCGCGAAGGTGTAGGTGTAGAACCCCTGCACGGTTCCGGTGTGACCGTACACCTGCGTGCCGCAGGACAGGTTGTAGCGGCGCAGGCCGAGCCCGTAGAAGCGGGTGTTGGTGGCGTCCGTCGGGGTGACCGTGGTCATGGCGTCCAGCATCGCCGGTGACAGCAGCCTTCCCCGCATCAGCGCGCTCGTGAACTTGTTCAGATCGGCGGGACTGGAGATGACGGCCCCGGCGGACTGCGCCCAGGACACGGTCTGCTCCGTGGAGTCCACGAGCGGCGCGCCGGCCTCGTCGGGGTGCAGATAGCCGCGTACGTGCAGTCCCTTGATCCGGGTGTCGGGATGCACGTACGACGTGTTCCGCAGCCCCAGCGGCTTGAAGATGCGGCGCTGGTACTCCTTGGCCACCGGCCTGCCGGTGGTCTTCTCGATGAGCATCCCGACCACCACGAAGTTGGCGTTCGAGTACTTGTAGGCCACGCCGGGCTCGGTCGTACGCGGCTCGCCCAGGGAGAGCTTCACCAGTTCCTGGTAGCTGAACACGCGGTTGCGTACGGCCTCGAAGCCGGGCACCGTCTGGGCGAACATGGCGTCGGTGTAGTCCGCCAACCCGCTGCGGTGGGTGAGCAGATGGCGCACCGTGATGCGGTCGTCGGGCAGCAGACCGGGCAGGTAGCGGTTCACCGGAGCGTCGAGCTCCACCTTGCCCTCCTGCACGAGCTGGAGGAGCACCACGGTGGAGAAGGTCTTGCTGACGCTGCCGATCCGGAAGCGGGCCCGGGTGTCCATCGCCGCTCCCGAGACGCGGTCGCGGACTCCGACGGCCCGCGTCTGGACGCCGCCGGGGCCGGAGTAACGGGCCATGGCGCCCGGTGCGCCGTTGGCCATGGCGGCGTTCAGCGCGGCGGTCACGCCCTCCATGTCCGGGGCGGGGGCGGAAGCGGCGACAGGACCGGCGGGGGCGGAGGGGCCGGCCGGGGCGGCGAACGCACTGGTGGCGGGGGCGACACCACTGGCGAGCGCGGCGACCAGCAGCGCGCTCACGGCCAGGCGTCTGTGTGACGACAGGGACACGTTGATTCCTCGACTTCTTCCTCGAGTGGTTCGACACGGCGCACAGGCCTGTGGTGCGCCGTGAGGACTCCCCGGAGGGCTCGGCCGCCCTTGCGTGCCGTCCCCCCGGACCCATGGGTCATGAGTGCCAACGTGAGAGATCGGTTCCTGACACGGGGCGGAGGTTCCGGAGGGCGGCGTTCCGTCGGGGGCGGCGGGGTGAGCTGTCGAGGTGAGGAAGCCGTCCACCGCACGCGCTCCACGGTTCCGGGACCGGGAAGCGCGTGCGGTGGAGTCGCTCAGTTGACGAAGACCGGCTTGGCGGCCTGTGCGGAGTCCTTCACGGGGGCGTACTTCGCCGTGAAGTAGCCGTTGGCCGGACAGGTGCCCGGGCCACTGGCCTTGGTGAACAGCTGGTTGGCGAAGGCGACCGAGTTGTCCGCGTTGGACGCCGAGGCGGTCAGGCTGCCGGCCCGGTAGACGCAGGTCGTCACGCCCAGAATGGTGCTGATCTTCAGCGTGGTCTGGATGGGGCCGGCGCTGCCCGCCGTCACCGTGAGGCTGCCGCCGGAGCTGACCGCCGTGGAGTACGGGAGGTTGTTGACCGTGATGCTCTGCACCCCGGTCGCCCCCAGGATGTTGGTCGTGCAGTTGCTCAGCGTGTGGGACGTGAGCGTCTCCGTGGCGGTGCCGGGCGACGCCGGGTTGGCGGTGACGGTGGCCGAGAACGCCGACGAGTTGCAGGTGATGCCCGTGCTGCCTCCGGAGGTGGTGGCGATCTTGGCCGTACTGCCCGAGGACAGGGAGGCGGTCAGCACGTCGCCGACGCCGACGGCGGTGCCGCCCGCGCTGCCGGTGGTGAGGACGCTGCCGGCGGCGGTGGCCGAGGACGTGGTCGCCAATACGGCGGCGAGGGCGGCACCGGCAGTGGTTAAGAGGGCACGCTTGTTCATGGTGGGGGTTCCTTTCGTCCGGCGGTGAGGGTGGGGAGGGGTCGACTCGGCCCGGTGATGTGGGACGCATCGCCCGGGCAGCACCCAGTGACGTCCGCCGCTGAGGGTCGACGGGCGTGGGGTGGGCTGATGACAACGGGGAACGGCTCGCGCTGTGTCGATGCAGTGCGCAACCGCCGGGATGCCGATCCGGCGCCACGGATCAGCGGTAGCGGTGTCGCGGGACACTGATGAGCGTGATACTCGGTGCCGTGCGCGGTGGTTCGGGCCCCGTCCCTGGGAGCCCCACCATCGAACACGTGAGAGGAAAACCCATCAGGGTTGTAAACCTGTCGAGTATGTGACGTCAACAGCCCTGGGAGGATGTGGCCGATGAAGGGTGCTCACCCGGCCGAGGAGAGGCAGATCCTGCCGGGAGCCCGTACGGGCCGCGAGCCGGAACGCTCACTGCGCCCGGGGCCGCGTCGGCTGACGCCCGAACAGGTGGCCTCCCGGCAGCGGGACCGGCTGTTGGACGGCGTGGCCCGCACCGTCGCCGCCAACGGCTACGCCGGAGCCCGGATCAGCGACATCTGCCGTGCGGCGGGGGTGACTCGGCCGGTGTTCTACACGCTGTTCACCGGCAAGGAGGACGCGGTTCTGGCCGCGTACCGAGGCGGCACCCAGGTGGTCGTCCGGGCCATGCAGCAGGCGTACGACACCGCCGGCGGCGCGGCGGCCTGGCCGGCGGCGGTGCGGGCCGGGCTGCGGGTGATGCTCGCACTGCTGTCGGAGACTCCCGCGTTCGCTTCGCTGGTCGTCGAGATCGAGTCGATGGGTCCGGCCGGGCGCCGGGCGCGGGCGGAACTTCTGGCCAGATTTCGCCGGTTCTTCGCCGATGCCCCGCCCGCACCGCCCGGGATGCCGAAGGGAGAACTGGTGGACACCGTCGTCGGGGCCGTACACGCGGCGGTGCACCGCGCGGTCGACGAAGGCCGCGCTCGGGAGCTTCCTCAGCTGCTGGGTGTCCTGGTGCACATCGTGGTGTCGCCGTTCTCACGGCTGTGACCAGTGCTTACCGCGCAGCAATATCCTTCTACCGCACGGTAGTTGACCGGGCAGTAACGACGGGCGTACGTTCCAGGGAGTTCCCTGCGGCACGGCCGCCTCGACGTGAGTCGAGGAAGACCCAGGCAGCTTGGGGAACCGTCCGCGCCAGGACATCGCCGCCACAGGTCTGTTTCCTCACTTATGTCAGGAGCACCTCATGGCCCTGTCCGAAGGCCCCGCAGACACCACCCCTTCGTCAGCCGTCGACTCGTCAGCCGTGGACGACGATTCCGGGCGCAGGGGACGAGTCCGCTACCGTCGCGCCGCCCTGATGGGCGCGCCCGCCTTCGCCCTCGCCGCGACACTCGTCGTCCTCACCGCCCAAGGGGCTCTCGCCGCCCAGTTCGCCATCTCCGGTATGCCGTTCACCGTGACCGCCGACACCCTGGAAGGACGGGGCTTCGGTCAGTTCGGAGCGCTCGACAACATGGCCGAGGGCAGTCCGAACGCCGGTGACACCGGCGGGCAGGTGCTGGTCATCGTCACCGCGATCCGGGAGGCGAAGCTGACCAACCTGTGCCAGAGCGTGGAGCTCGGCGGCACCTTCCTGCACATCACGGCGGGCAACAAGGGCACATCGGTCAAGGCGTCGGGCCTGACCACCGACTCCACCGAGATCTCCGGCAAGCTGGCCGCGTTCGACAACATCGAGATCGGCGGAGACGCCAGTACCTTCGAGAAACCTCCCGTCAAGGGTCCGCTCGGCGTCTTCGGCCAGCAGGCCGACACCGTCACCATCAAGAACGTACGCCAGACCAACTACGCCACCACCGCCACCCGGTTCACGCTGCCCGACCTGCACATGAGCTTCAGCTCCAAGGGCTGCTGACCATGACCTCCGGGACGGGCGAGGCGGTCGGCGCGGGCGAGGCGGTCGGGAAGAAGGGCCGGACGAGCCCACCCGGCAGGGCGACCGGACGGGCGGAGGCCGTCGAGTCACCCTCCGGCGGCGGGCGCTCCAGGAGGGCGTTCCGCCGATGGCGTCACCGCCGCCCGTTCGGTGCCGGCCTCATGATCGTCCTCGGCGGCGCGGAGATCCTCCTCACCCAGCGGGCGAGCATCTCGGTGATCCTGACGGCGGGGGCCGACAGTCTGGTGGGCTATGTCCTGCCGGTGGTCATGATGGTCTGCGGAGCACTCATCGTCCTCAACCCACGCCAGCGGCTGTTCTACTCGATCATCGCCGTACTGGCCTCGCTCGCGAGCTGGGTCACCTCGAACCTCGGCGGCTTCTTCGTCGGGATGCTCCTCGGGCTCGTGGGCAGCTCGCTGGCCTTCGGCTGGCTCCCCGACCAGCCACGGCGCCACCGGCGGTTCCTCGGCGCGCGACGCCGAAGGCCCGCGTAGCGGGTCGCGGCACGACCTCTCACGGCTCCGCTGTCGGAGCCTCGTCCCTGGCGGAACGGGGTTCCGACCGCGGGGTCTGCGCCCGACGCACGCCTGGCTGACGACGGCACGGCCCATGGCGGGCGCAGGGCCGTCACCCCCTGACCGGTGCCGCATCGACACACCAGTTCGCCACTACTCATTGCGACGAACCGCTACCTTCGGCCATGGCCAAGCCTCTACGCTGGGGGCCTTCTTGGTGCCAGTCACCACGAACTCCCGGGGGGACGCATGCGCTTGGTGATCAGTGTGGGAGACGAGCCGGACGAGGAAGAACTCCGCTCCCTGCACGAGTGGTTGACTGCTGACAGGTCGATCCGGCGGATGGCGCTCCCTCAACTCGCTTCGAGGAGCACCCCGGCCGCCGGCCAGCAGTCGGCCGTCGTCGACATCGTCTCTCTCGTACTGAGCAGCGGCTTCAGCACGGCGTCCCTCGGGGTGAGCCTGGCCACCTGGCGAAGGACGAGCCCGCAGCGGCCGGCCGTCACCGTGGAGCGCCCCGACGGTACGAAGGTGACCATCTCCGGAACCGATCCGGAACAGGCACAAGGGCTGCTGCGGCGGCTGATCGACCCCGAGTCCTGAAGAAGTCGCCTATGGCCCTGGACAGGCTTCCGGACCCGTCACGTTCCCGCGCCGTGCTCATCGGCGCCGGTCGGTTCACCTCCCTCGAAGATCTCCCCGCCGTGGCCGGCAACCTGGGCGCTCTCGCCGACCTGCTCGCCGTCCAATGGGGCATGCCGCGCGAGAACTGCAAGGAGCTGCTGAACCCCGCCACCCCTGGAGCCGCTTCCAAGCTGGTGCGCGAGGCCGCGGCGGCGGCCACCGACACCCTGCTGGTGTACTACGCCGGACACGGGCTGCTCGGTCCCCGTGGAAACCTTTACGTGGCGGTTCCGGACAGCGATCCGGCATCGGTGTACGACACGTCCGTCCCGTACGAGTGGATCAGGCGTGCGGTGCGGAACAGCCCGGCCGGCCGGCGGATCGTGATCCTCGACTGCTGCTACAGCGCCCGCGCCTTCGGCCCCCAGTCGGGCAAAGTGGTCGATCTCGCGGAAGTCGACGGCACGTTCGTGCTCGCTGCCGCCGCCGAGACGGCGGTTGCACTCGCCCCTCTGGGGGATCCGCTCACCGCCTTCACCGCGGCACTCACGGACGTCCTGCGTACGGGTGTCGCCGACGCACCCGAACTACTGGATCTGGATACCGTCTACGAACGCCTGCACGCTCTGCTCATGAGCCGTGGGCGGCCCGAGCCGCAGTCCCTGGACCGCAATCGCGTGGGCCGGATGGCGTTCGCACGCAATGCCGCCTTCACGCCGGTGCCCGTCGTCCCGGCGCCCCTGCCGGAATCGGTGCGCATCGGCCTGGACAGCCCGTACCCTGCCATCCGGAAGGGCGCGGTGGCCGCCCTGGGTGAGTGGCTGGCGGGCGGTGATCCGTCCCGCGTCGCCACCGCCCGGGAAACGCTCGTACAGGTCGCCAATGAGGACACTCCCGCGGTGGCCCAGGCCGCGCGTGCCCTCCTCCTCGCCCATCCCGACGGGGGTGACGACGTCCCCACGCCGGACCCGGCCCCCGCCCCCGCGCGTCGCCGGCGGCCTCGGCCACGGCGGCTGTTGTCTCTCCGAACGCTCCTGCGCCGGGGTACCCGCGTCCGGCTCGCCGCCGTGCTCCTTGCCCTCCTCCTGACTGCGGCGGGTAGCGGTCCCCTGGTGGGCGCGGTAAGGGCCAAGCAGACGCCCGAACCCCCCGACTACCCCTCGGTGATGCTCGTGGCCTTCAGTGCCGACGGGAAGACCCTGTTCACGAGCACGTACGACAAGGTGTGGCGGTGGGACATTTCCGGCGAGGGCTCGAGCACCAAGCCCGAGCCGAGCTCGGAGTGCTCCCTTGAGTGCCTGGCGTTCGGCCCCGGCGGAAAGACGGTCATCGGAGTCGACCACTCCGGCGTCCAGTTCGGAGACGTGCTGAAAGGCACGATGGGCAGGGATCCGAAGGAAATCAGCGGCGACCGGGACGTCGACGCCGCCGCGCTGAGCTTTGATTCCAAGAAGCTCGCCACGGGTGGCGACGACGGCACAGTGCGACTGTGGAACGCGGAAACGCGGCAGCACCTGACGGACCTGAAGGGCCATACCGGCGAGGTCGTGAGCGTGGCGTTCAGTCCGAACGGAAAGCTGTTCGCGAGCGCGGGAGGGAACGAGAAGGACATCGTCCAGGTCTCCGACCTGACCACGGGAAGGGCGGTCTTCAACCTGAAGGTCATGTTTCCGCGCCAAGTGACCTTCAGCAGGGATGGAAAGCTTCTCGCCATCGCCAGCATTGGCGACGAGATTCGCCTGTGGGAAACGGGCACCCTCAAGCCCTACCGCAAACTGGTGGGACACACGAGCTGGGTGAACGCCGTAGGTTTCAGCAAGGACGGCCTTCTCCTCAGCGGCAGCCACGACGAAACGGTGCGCCTGTGGGATCCCCGCTCCGGCAAACAGCTGCGCGTGCTCGGTCGTCACACGGACGGCGTCCAGGCCGTGGCGTTCAGCCCCGACGGGAGGACGGCCGCGAGCGCGGGCCACGACGGGACGGCTCGGGTATGGGATGTGGCCACCGGCAGGAAGTTGCACGAGCTGGTCCACGAGGGCGAGTAGGCGCATAGGGGTCATGCGGGGGAGCATCCGCCGCCGCAGGCGCGTGCGGTCACCGACGATGAGGCTCGGGCGCCCGGCCGGGACAGGTCCAGTTCGGCAGTGACTGGCCTTTCGTCCCGCCCTGGCCGTCCAATACTTCGCGGGCGGTCTCGACGCCGGTACCGACCGGAATCCGAGGCGCCCACGAAGGCTCCCGTGGCGCTCCTCAACACGGGGACGGGGAACGGCCCCTCGGCGGAGTGGCTGCCGGACGGCGCGTCGTGCACAGCAGGGGCGCCCAGGCAGCCTTGCCCGCGAAGTCGCCGCCACCTGTGGGCAGGACGTCCACAACGACGCGGTCGGGGCGCAGCAGCGCCGCGTCCGCGCGGCCTCGCCGCAGCCAGGCGGCGAGGATACCGTCGTCGCCGATCTCCCTCACATCGACGACCCGGGCTCCGAGCCCCGCTGCGAGCGCGCTCGGCGAAGGCGTGAGCGGTCTGGCGGTCAGGACGGCGAAGGAGTCGCCGAGGACGTCGTCCAGACGGGCCCGTTCCCTCGGCGGTCACCCAGGGCTGCGGACAGAACGTGCCTCCGAGGCGGCTGCGCCGGATCAGCGGGCCCGGGGACAGCGCACGGCTGAGGTCGCGGCTCGCCAGACGCGACGCGCCGGGTATCCGGCAGGCCGCGCCCACGGCCGTGCGGCGCAGCGCGGCCGCGCGGTCCTGGCCGCCGGTCATGGCCCAGCCGGTCGCGACCGCTGCACGGATCACCTGACGGGCATGTGGCTTGCGTTCGCTCTCGCAGGTGTCCAACAGCCGCTCGTCGGAGCCCTTCTGGATGACGCGGGCCAGCTTCCAGGTCAGGTTGTGGGCGTCGCGCAGGCCCGAGCACAGCCCCTGTCCCACGAACGGCGGGGTGAGGTGTGCGGCGTCGCCGAGCAGGAAGACCCGGCCCCGGCGCCAGCGGTCGGCGATGCGGGCCCGGAACGTGTACCGGGCCTGCCGGATCACGTGGAAGTCGCCGTGCGAGATGTCCACCCAGGGGGCCACCAGTTCGCGCAGTCGCTCGTCATCGAGCTCCTCCGCCTCCCGCAGCCGGAACTCCCAGCGGTAGCGGTCCTCGCCGATGCGCATGAAGGTGACCGGCCGGTACGGGTCGCAGACCTGGTCGACGCCTTCCCAGCAGCGGACCGGTGCGCTGGTGCGCACGGCGATGACGGTCCAGCGCTCCTCGAAGCGCAGGTCCTCCCACACGGCGCCGATGGCCTCGCGGACCGGCCCGGATGCTCGCCGCGCAGGACGCCCTGCCCGCTGTGAAGGTCCTGGTGAGGCGTGGCGACGGCGACCTCGCCGACGCGGGTTTCAGACATGTGCCCTCCGAGCGGCAGTGCCATCATGATGAAATCATCAACTTTGATGGCAGCCTCGGTCAAGAGGTTCCGCCGAGTTGACTGAGGGAATCATCAGAACTGCGATCCCTGTCGTCACCGCGTTTAGACTCCTCGTATGCCTACCTCAGCCCCGCCCAGCAACCGGTTCGAGAGGCGTCGCGCCGAGACCCGCCGGGCGCTCGTCCGCGCGGCCCGGCAGATCCTCGCCGAGACGGGGGACACCAGCGCCAGCATCCAAGCCATCGCGGAGCGCGCGGACGTCGGCTTCGGCTCCTTCTACAACCACTTCGAGTCGAAGACGGAGCTGTTCGACGCGGCGGTGGCGGACGCGCTGGAGGAGTTCGGCCGGACCTTCGACGAGCGCCTGCGGGGGATCGACGACCCGGCGGAACTCCTGGCGGCAGGCTTCCGGCTCAGCGTCCGGATGGCCGACTCCCACCCGGAACTCATGCAGGTACTGCGCCACCGCGGACTCGGCCACATCCACGCCGACCGGGGCCTCGCCCCCCGGGCACGGCGCGATCTGGACGTCGGCGTCGCCTCCGGCCGCTTCGCTCCGATCGACCGGACCGTGGCCCTGTCGGCACTCGGCGGGGCGCTGCTGTCCCTGGTGGAGCTGAGGTTCGCCCGCCCCGACCTGGACGGCGACGAGGCGGCGGCGAACCTGGCCGAGATGGTCCTGCGCATGCTGGGCGTTCCACCGGACGACGCCCGCGAGGTCGCCCGGCGGCCGCTGCCCGACCTCGCTTGACGAGGCGGGACGTGACTCGACGGGCCGAGCCGTCGCGCCGCACCTCGCGGTGCGCTTCCGCCGCCGCGGGCTCCTCCTGCCGATGTTTCCGCCGCCCCGGCGGCCGAAGAGGACCGTGAGGACGAGACCAGTGCCGGCGGCCAGGATGATCCCGCCGACGAGGCCGGCCGTGGCGACGCCGTGATCGAAGGCCTCAGGGACGGCGCCGACCAGCGCCTGGCCTGCCGCGGTCCGCCCGTGCCGTTCTTCGCGGCCTGCTCGGCGACCGCGGGGCCGCCGCCCGCCGCCCGCTGATCCCCGCCCGCCGCCCCCTGATCGTGCGTGGGTGAGGTCGCGCGGATGTGACGCCGGGACGGCCCCTCGGGTCCGCGTGGGGGCATCCTCGGGGCGTCCGCCTGCGCGCCTTGGACGGCGCCTCGGTTCCGCGCGGGAGGGGGCGTCCTCGGGGCGTCCGCCTGCGCGCCTTCCGGCGATGCGCTCACGCCGGCGCGGCGTAACGTCGTCCTTGTGGACTTCACTGCGGAGAGTCTCGTGTCCCGTGCCGCGCGTGAGGTCAGCCTGCGAGCTGATCAGCTGATCCATGACGTGCAGCAGTCCCTGCGGCGTGGAGTCCCCACCGTGGGGGAGGACCCGGACATCGCCCGCATGACCGCGGAGAACATCGCCGAGCATGTGCTCGCCGCCTTGGCCGGACTCGAACACGGCATCGAGCCGAGCCGGGTCGAAACGCCGGCCGCCGCCCTGGAGCGCGCCCGTCGGCTCGCCCGGCACGGGACGCCCATCAGCCAGATGCTGCGGGCCTTCCGAATCGCGCAGAGTGTCATCGTCGACCGGGTGCTCCAAGAGATGCCCCGGCTGACCAGCGATGCCGAACTGATCAGCGCGGCCGCGCGCGAGCTGACCGCGACGGCGGCCGGGTACGTCGACCGCATGTCGGAGCCCGGTTTGGTGGCCTACCAGAAGGAGCGGGACCGGCGGCTGCAGCGGCGGCTGTCGATGGTGAACGAGGCGGGCATGCGCATCGGCACCACGCTCGACATCGCCCGCACCACCCAGGAGCTGGCGGAGCTCGCCACCGCGCACTTCGCCGACCTCGTCACCGTCGACCTGCTCGACTCGGCGCTCCGCGGAGAGGGCACCCCAGGGGACGGCACCCCCGCGGACGGCGCTTCGCTGGACATCTCCTCGGTGGACGGCACCCCGATGGACGGCTCCTCGGTGGACGGTCCCCTCACCCTGCGGCGGGCCGCCCGGCGGTCAGCGGTGGAGGACGACTCGGAACCGGCGATCCGGCCGCAACAGCTCCACACCTTTCCCGACGGTTCCCCACCGGCTCTGGCCCTGCTCACCGGTCAGCCTTCCCGGCACCACTTCGACGGCGGTTCGGCAGCGCCCGCCGAGGCCGTCCGCACCGCCGACACCGACCGGATCCACTCGACGCTGGTGGTGCCGCTGCGCGCCCGTGGCCGCACCCTGGGCGTCGCGCAGTTCATCCGCCACCGCACCGCCGAGCTCTTCGACGACGAAGACCTGCTCCTCGCCCAGGAGATCGCCGCCAGGGCGGCGGTCGCCGTCGACAACGCCCGCCGTTACACGCACGCACGCGCCGCCGCCCTCACCCTGCAACGCAGTCTGCTCCCCCAGCACACAGCGGAACAGTCGGCCGTGGAGGTCGCCTGCCGTTACCTGCCCGCGGGCGGCGAGGCCGGTGTGGGCGGCGACTGGTACGACGTCATCCCGCTGTCCGGCGCCCGGGTCGCCCTCGTCGTCGGAGACGTCGTCGGCCACGGCATCCACGCCGCCGCCACCATGGGCCGGCTGCGGACCGCCGTACGCACCCTCGCCGACATCGACCTGCCCCCCGACGAACTCCTCACCTACCTCGACGACGTCGTCGTACGCCTCTCCGCCGAAGCCTCCGCCGCCCCCGACCCGGACGCCCCGGGTGACATCGGCGCCACTTGTCTGTACGCCGTCTACGACCCCGTATCCCGCCGGTGCACCCTCGCCCGAGCCGGGCACGTGCCGCCCGCCGTGTCCACCCGGAGCGGAACGGTGGACCTCCTCGACCTGCCCCCCGGCCCACCGCTGGGCCTGGGCGGCCTGCCCTTCGAAGCGGCGGAGGTCGACCTGCCCGAAGGCAGCCTCCTCGCCCTCTACACCGACGGCCTGATCGCGGCCCGTACACACGACGTCGACGCCGCACTCGCCCTGTTGCGAGAAGCCCTGGCCCGGCCGGCCGGCTCCCTGGAAGCCACCTGCGACACCATGCTCGCCGCGCTGCTGCCGGCCCGGCCGGACGACGATGTCGCCCTCCTCCTGGCCCGCACCCGCGCCCTCGGCGCCGACCAGGTCGCCACCTGGGACCTGGAAGCCGACCCCGCCGCAGTCTCCCGGGCCCGGGCGAGCGTCTCGGCGCAGCTGGGCACCTGGGGGCTGCGCGAGCTCGACTTCACCGCCGAGCTGGTGGTCAGCGAACTGGTCACCAATGCCATCCGCTATGGCCGACCCCCCATCCGCCTGCGCCTCATCCGTGACCGCACCCTCATGTGCGAGGTCTCCGACACCAGCAGCACCACCCCCCACCTGCGCCGGGCCCGCGTCTACGACGAGGGCGGCCGCGGCCTGCTCCTGGTCGCCCAGCTCGCCGAGCGCTGGGGAACGCGCCACGCACGGCAAGGCAAGACAGTCTGGGCCGAGTTGAACGAATCCGCCCAGTTCCCGGCGTGGGACGCCACGGAGCCGTAGAGGCGTCGGCCGCCACGCGGCGCAGGCCCCTCTATGCCGGGGGCACGAGTTCGGGGTGGGCCTGCAGCAGCCCGGGCGGAGCCGCCTGGCGCCAGGAGTCGACGACGATCGCTCGGAGCTCGTCCGCGTCGTCGAGGGCGGCCAGACGCACCCGCACCCAGGCGAAGGAGGCCTCGTGGTCCGCGACCCAGAACTTCCCGGGCTCCGCGAGGACCAGTTCGTCGCGCTCCTCCTTCGGGCAGCGAACGGCCATCGACGTCTCCTCGTCGGGCAGGGTCAGGAACATCTTCCCGCGGACCCGGAAGGTGGGCATGGACCAGGCCTCCTTCTCGGTCGTCTCCGGCAGGGCGAGGGCGAGTTCACGGACTTCGTCGGAAGTGCACACCCCGCGACCGTACGACAGGCCACTGACATCGGTGATCGGCGTATGTGAGCGGTCCGCTCACGCGTAGGCTTCGCTCAGCACGGACACGGCGGGGGCGGAGCACATGACGGCTGGGACAGCACAGAGGTGGGAGTCGACCCTCGACTCGGTCGTGGTGTACGCGCAGGGCGCGATCTGCCGCCGACTGGCCCGGGGCAGCGTGCCGCCGGACGGCCGGGTACGGGTGACGGGGCTGCCCCGCTCGCTGGACCCGGGCTCGCTGCGGGCCCGTGTCCTGGGCGCCCCCGGGGTGCGCGTCACCGAGGCCCGGGTGCAGGTCGAGGCCGCACCGCAAGGCACCGGCGCGCCCGACGAGTCGCGGCGCCAGGTCGAGCGGCTGCGCGACGAGTACGCGGCGGCGGTGGGACGCCGCGACCGCCAGCTGAGCCTGATCGAGGAGGTCAGCGCTCTGCACCCGATCCCGCCGGCCCGCGGGCGCGAGGACCCGCACCGCCGCACCCCGGTCGAGGCGTGGCTGGAGCTCGCCGACTTCGTCGACGAGCGGCTGACGGGACTGCACACCCGCCTCGTCGAACTGGAGGAGGAGCTGCGCCGCGTCGAGCACGAGTTCACCGTCGCGCAGGACAGGCTCGCCCGCGCCTCCACCGACGCACCGTCAGCGCACGTGCAGACCGCGGTGTCCGCGCTCCTGACCCTCGACGGCCCCGGCGGCGCGGAGGTCGAGCTGGAGCTGGAGTACGGGGTGCCGGGCGCCGTCTGGGTGCCGGCCTACCGTCTCACCCACCGTCAGGGCGACGACAACGGCCGTCTGGTGCTGCGCGCCTCGGTCGCCCAGCGCACCGGCGAGGACTGGACCGGCGTGCGCATCGCCCTGGCCACCGCCGACCTGCGGCGCCGCACCGACCTGCCGAGGCTCCGCTCGATCCGGATCGGACGCCGTCAGCCCGCCCCCGCGCCTTCCGGCTGGCGCGAGCCCCCGGCGGGGCTCACCGACCTGTTCACCGGGTACGACGCCGCGGGCCCTCGCCCTCTCACAGGCGCCGCGCCCGTGGCTGTCGGGGCCGGCTCCGCGCCCGTGGCCGCCCCCTCCGGCCCCGTTCCGCTCCCGCCGCCGCCCCTGCCGCCGCAAACGCAGGTCTACGGCGGGCCGCCTGCTCCGCTCCCCGTGCCCGGCGGCGCGGACGGTGCCTACCCGGCCTTCGGCGGCGGGACGACCGAACTCCGGCAGCCGGCCCCGTCGCGACCCGGCAGCGGCAGGCCGCGTGCCGGCGGCAGGTCCTTCGCGGCCCCCGCCGCCATGGCACCCGCGGCTCCCGGCCGGGCTGCGACGCCCCCTCAACCTCCGCCGCCCCCGGCACCGGTGGCCGGTCCACCGCGGCCGAGCGGCGCCGAGCTCGACTACGCCGCCCTCGTCCTGTGCGGCCCCGACGAACAGGGCGGTCGCAGAGGCCGGCTCTTTCCCGACTCTCCCTTCGACCCGGTGGCGGAGGAGTACCGCCGCCGCGCCGAAGCGGTGGCCGCGCTGCCGCTGCCCGGACACGCTGTGCGCCCCCGCGAGTCGGCGGGTTCCTTCGACCACCGCTTCGACGCCACCGCCCGCGCCGACATCCCGTCGGACGGCACCTGGCACACCGTCACCGTCGGCGAGATCCCGGTCGGGCTGCGCACCGAGTACCTGTGCGTGCCGTCCGTGGAGCAGACCGTGTACGCGACCCTGGTGCTCTCCAACGCCACCGACCAGGCGCTGTTGGCCGGCGCGGTGGAGGTCACCGTCGACGACGACTTCCTGCTGACCGCCGCACTGCCCACGCTCGCACCCGGCGGTGCCCGCCGGGTGGGACTGGGACCCGCCGAGGGCATACGGGTCACCCGCCGTACGAACCTGCAGGAGTCGACCTCGGGCCTGCGCAACAACACCACCGTGCTGGACCACCGCGTCCACGTGGAGCTGGCCAACCGCCTCGCGAAGCCCGTCACCGTCGAAGTCCGCGAGCGGGTACCGGTCAGCTCCGAACCGGACGTCCGGATCGAGGAACGGGCCGACTGGACGGCGCCCGAGGACGGCGCGGATCCCGAGCACCACGCCCCGGGCACCCGCGTCTGGCGGGTGGACCTGGCCGCCGGCGGCACCGCCGCCCTCGACGGCGGCTACGAGATCCGCATCCCGGCCGGCAAGGCCCTGGCCGACGGCAACCGCAGGAGCTGACACGCCATGTCCACGGCCCCCCATCCGATCGCTCTCCCCGTCACCGCCGTCACCTGCCTGGAGGATCGCGCCCACATCGAGCGCGCCATCGTGCTCGACCTGGAGGCCGGGGTCCAGCGGCTGCACCTCGGGCCGGTCAGTGCGCTGGCCGTCGATCGCACGCTCCATGCCGAGCTGACCGCGGATCACCCGGCGACCGTGCTCGACGTGCGGATCGTCCGCAGCTGGACGCCGCGCGGGCCGCTTCCGTCCACCGACGACGACTCCGCCCTGCGCCACCGCGAGCACGCCCTGGAGGCGGAGCGGCTCGCCCTGGGGCGGCAGCGCGATCGGCTGCATGCCCGCCTCGGCCTGCTCGGCCGCCTCGCCGCCGATCTCCTGCGGGAGATCGGCGAAGGCGCCGGCTCCGGGGAGACCGAGGGCGAGCGCTGGGCCCGTGAACTGGACCGCGTGGACGCCGAGCGCGACGCGCACGGTGAGCGGCTCCGCGCCGTGGAGGCCCGGCTGGCCGACGTCACGGCCGAACTCGGGGAGACCCAGCGGGCCATGGACCTCTCCGAGGAGGAGCCCGCCGAGCTGGTCGGCCACATCGAACTGACCGTGGAGTCCGCGATCGCCGGGCCGGCCGGACTGCGCCTGAGCCACCTCACTCCGTGCGCGCTGTGGCGGCCCGCCTACCGGGCCGAGCTCGACGGGGACTCCGTGACGCTGGAGACCGACGCGATGGTCTGGCAGCGCACCGGCGAGGACTGGTCGGACGTACGGCTGACGCTGTCGACGGCCCGGTCGGCGCTGGCCGGCGATCCACCGCGGTTGGGCGAGGACCGGCTGACGCTCAAGGACCGCTCCGCCGCGGAGCGCCGCACGGTCGACGTCGAGCTGCGCGAGGAGGAGATCGGGGACCTCGGCCCGGCCCCCGTGCTCGGCCTGCCGGGAGTGGACGACCGCGGCGAGGCGCGCGTACTGCACTCCCCCGGGCCGGTCTCCGTGCCCGGGGACGGCCGCGCCCACCGGGTGCCGCTCTCCGCCTTCACCACAGCCGCGAGCAGCGAGTACGCCTGCTCGCCCGAACTGTCCCCGCTGGTCACGCAGGTGGCGCGGTTCGACAACCTGTCCGGCCACGCGCTGCTCGCCGGGCCCGTGGACCTGATGCGCGGCAGCGGATTCAGCGGCCGCGGCACGCTGGACTTCACCGCCCCCGGCGCGCCCGTCGAGCTCGCCTTCGGCAGCTGCGACGACTACCGGGTGGTCCGGCATGCCGAGGAGTCCCGCGAGACCACCGGAATCACCCAGCGGACCGTGGTCACTCGCACGGTCCGGCTGCACCTGTCCCGGTTCTCCGCCCCCGGCGAGCACGGCGAACGGATGGTCGCCCTCCGGGAGCGGATCCCGGTCTCCGAGGTCTCGGCGGTGGAGGTCCGCCTGCGCAAGGAAGCCTGCTCCCCGGCGCCCGACATGCTCGACGCCGAAGGCATTGCCCGCTGGGACCTCGCCCTCCCACCCGGCAGCCGCCGCACGGTCACCCTGGTCTACGAACTGTCGGCAAGCGCCAAAGTCGCCGGGCTGTGAGCTCCCCGGGCCGCCTAGGGCGACTCGGTCCTGCCCGGTGGCGCTGAGGGCAGGCACCCAGACCGTCACCCGCCGCAGCCCGGCGATGCGCCCCCAGCGGCGCGTCGCGGGGGATGGGCCGGCACTCGGGCTGCGCCTTTGGGAGCATCCCCTGGTCGCCACCGCGCGGCGTCCGCACGTGCCCCGGGGTTCGGGATATCAGTGGTCGAAGGCGGCGGTCAGCGGTGACCGTCACTGTCGGAAAGGCGGCAGCCCATGACCGTCCAGCCCATCCCCCAGGGATACCCGCGTGTCACGCCGTACCTCTGCGTCGACGGAGCCGCGGCCGCGCTCGACTTCTACGTCTCCGTGCTCGGCGCGGAAGAGCGTATGAGGATGCCGGCGCCCGGAGGCAAGATCGGCCACGCCGAGCTGGCGCTCGGGAACTCGGTCATCATGCTCGCGGACGAGTTCCCGGACATGGGATTCCGTTCCCCCCGGGCAGTCGGCGGCACGCCGATCACCCTGCACGTGTACGTGGAGGACGTGGACGCGGTCTTCGCCAAGGCCCTCGCCCAGGGCGCCAAGGAACTTTCGCCGGTCAAGGACGAGTTCTACGGCGACCGAACCGGTCAGCTCGAGGACCCGTTCGGTCACCGCTGGAACATCGCCTCGCACATTGAGGACGTCCCCGCGGAGGAGATGGAGAAGCGGGCCCAGGAGGCCATGCGGTCCATGAACCCCGAGACGAACGGCGCTTGATCCGCCCGCGCACCGTCCGGCCGCGCTCCCGTGTGGCCGGAACGGCGACCGGGGAAGGGCCCCGGGCCACACGGCGCATCCGCGCGTCACCGGGTGGCGCGGCCAGGACCTCCTCGCCCGAAGCGCCTGGCCGTCGCGACCGGGGAAGCCACGGAGGACACCCTCGGTGTCACACGTCCTGGATGCGCCGGAAAGGCCGCTCTGCCTCCAGCGCGAACGCGACCTCCAGCAGCGTCCGTTCACTGCCTGGGCGCCCTGAGAACATGACGCCGATGGGCAACCCGTCCTCCGTCGCACTCGCCGCGGGTACCGAGATCGACGGATTCCCCACGACGTTGTTGACCGGCGTGAATGCGACGTAGGCGAGGATCCGTTCGATCAGCGTCGGGTAGGGCACGGCCGGGCTGAGGTGACCGATCGGCGGCGTGGTGTGGGCGAGGACGGGGGAAAGGACGAGGTCGAGCCCGCGGAACGCGGCCGCGTACGCCTGACTCGTACGCTTCAGCCTCCGCAGCACGCCCGGAGTGCGCCGCCAGTTCTTCAGGTACGCCTCGCGCAGCCCCTGGCTGAGGCCGTCCATGCGGTGCCGGTCGAAGTCCGCGCCCAGTGTCCGGCCCGAGACGCCGAGGAGGAACGACAGCATGCCCCAGTAGGTGAGGAAGTCGTCGGTGAAGCGGGGGTCGAGGGCCAACTCCACCGGCTCCACGGCATGGCCGAGGCGTTCGAGCGTCGCCACGGTCTCCGTGAGGGCCGTTCGGGTGGCGGCGTCGGAGTGGACACCGTTGGGCGAGTCGAGCAGGAACCCGATGCGCAACCGCCGCCCCGAGGGGCCCTCGACCAGGCCCAGGGGCGGCAGCTTCGGGTTGCGCCAGTACGTTTCCGCGGCGGCGAGGAACGCGGCCGTGTCCCGCACGGAGCGGCTCACGATGCCGTCGGAGACGATGTCAATGGGCAGTTGACGGCTCTGTACGTTCGCCACCACCCGGCCACGGGTCGGCTTGAGGCCGACGAGTCCGCAGCAGGCGGCCGGGATCCGGATCGAGCCACCGCCGTCGTTGGCGTGGGCGATCGGCACCGCCCCGGCAGCGACGAGCGCCGCGCTGCCGCCGGACGAACCGCCCGCCGAGTAGCCCGTGTTCCACGGGTTGCGAACAGGCTCGGCGCCCTCGTACTCCGTCGTCGGGCTGAACCCGAACTCGGGCAGCCGCGTCTTGCCCAGCACGGTGACGCCGCTGCTCAGGAACTGCCGGGCGAAAGGCGCGTGCCGCCGCACGGCCCTCGGTGTGAAGGCCGCGCTGCCGTGACCGGTGGGCAGTCCCAGGTAGTCGGTGTTGTCCTTGACGAAGGTCGGCACCCCCGCGAAGGCACCGCCCGCTCCGGTGTGGGCCGGAACGTCGATGTGCACCTGGACCGCGTTGATCTTCGCCTCGACCGCCCGCACCCGCTCAGCCGCGTCCCGGGCCACCTCGGCGGCGCCAACCTCACCCCGCCGGATCGCCTCGGCGAGACCGACGGCGTCATGCTCTCCCAGGGCGTCGTCCCGGAAGGCGTGCACCGTGGTCCGTTCCTCGAAAGTCGTCACCGCTACCTCAGCCCCGGCCGTGTGATGGTTGTCCGTCATCATTCCCTACCAACAAGTAACACGCGAGGGGCCCGGGGATGCTCGCCGCCACGGCACCGTCGCCTTCTCGAGACCCGCCAGTCATGAAGTCGCCGTGCAAAGGCGCAGTCGTCGCGGATTGCTTCCGCACCACCCAACTTGAGCCAGACCCGGTGAACGAAACCATGAGGGGCGGCCCAGTGGCACACTTGTGCTCTCGGAGTGGTTGAGTGCCTGGAGGGGGAGATCGTCTTGGATCCTGCTGTCGCGGCTGTCGCCGCCACCGCCGCGACCACGCTCGTCACCGCGATGACGACGGACGCGTGGGGGCACACCAAGCGGGGCTTCATCCGCCTGATCGGGCTTGGCCGGGCCGACGAGGGCGCGGGGGCCGAGGCAGAGTTGGAACAGGCACGCCAGACCGTTCTCGCCGCCTATGAGCGGGGGGACGAGTCGGCCCTGGGCGCGGCGCACGACGACTGGGCGGCCCGGCTCGGGGCGGCCCTGGAGGCGAACGCCGACCGCTCGGACGAATACGAGCGGCTGCTGCGCGAACTGATCGCCGGGCAGCCCGGCGCCGACGGCGAGATCCGAGCCCTCGGGGCGGCGCTGCGCAGGACGGGAACCGGCGGCGTCTACAGCCAGGTGATCCACAACGGTGGCGCGGGCGCGCAGGGCCCGGGGGCCGGCGTGACGGTCAACAACCACCATTACGCGCCCGGTGGTTCGCCGGCCCAGGCACCGATCGCTGAGTCTTGACCGAGCCGCGCTACGAACAGCACCTCGCCGCCGGCGCGGTGGCGGCACAGGGCCCGAACGCGACAGCGACCGTCAACCACTACTACGGGACGCGGCTGCCCACGATCGAGGCGTTACCCGCCCCGGCCGCCCCGGACACCGCATGGCTGATGGCCCAGCCCAGCCGCCTCCTCGACGCGCGTAGCCACGTCGTCCCCTTCATCGGACGGACGACCGAGCTGGAGCGGCTGCGGCAGTGGCGGGACGCGCCGGACGCGCGGCTTTCGGTGCTGCTGCTCCACGCTCCCGGCGGGCAGGGCAAGACACGGCTCGCCACCGAGTTCGCCGAACGGTCCAGGAGCCAGGACCTGCCGGCGGCCGACCGCTGGCAGGTCCTGCAGGCGGGTTTCCGGGGCGGAGCTTCGCCCCCGGGCCACGTGGCTGCCCCGCCCGCGGAGGGGGCCGGTGTGCTGCTCCTCGTCGACTACGCCGACCGCTGGGCGCACAGCGAGTTGGAACGCCTGCTGTCCGAACCCGTCCTGCACCAGCAGCGGCCCACGCGTGTTCTCCTTATCGGCCGCACCGTCCGCTGGTTCGCGGCCCTTCGCGGTGAGCTGGCCGACCGCCGCGCCGCCGTCGGCGACCTGCTCCTTCCTTCCCTGGACGCGGACCGGCTGCGGATGTTCACCGCCGCTCGGGACCGCTACGGCGCAAGCGACCTGTACGACCTGCCGGACACGGCAGACATCGAACCGCCCGCTTCCCTGGGCCGCCGTGACTTCGGCCTGACGCTGAACCTGCACATGGCCGCCCTGGTCTCCGTCGACGCCCATGCGCGCGGTGAGCGGCTGTCCCTCGCGGAGCCGCACGAGCTGTCGGCGTATCTCCTCGACCGCGAATACCGGGCGTGGCAACGGCTGTTCGACGCCGCTGCGCACGGACAGGACTACCGAACCCGGCCCGCGGTCATGGCCAGGACGGTCTTCACCGCCACCCTCACCGGCGCGGTGAGCCACGACACCGGGGCGCAGGCGTTGCGCGCCCTCGATCTGCCGGGTCACCCGCAGGAACTCCTCCTCGACCACCGGTTCTGCTACCCGCCCTCCGACCGCGAACTGGTCCTGGAGCCGCTCTACCCCGACCGGCTCGCCGAGGACTTCCTCGGCCTGCTGACCCCCGGGCACGACATCAGCGCGTACGACCCGGACCCGTGGGCGAGCGGTGTCCCGGCCGCCCTGTTGGACGGGGCACTGCGGACCACCGTGGCCCCGCGGGCCGTGACGTTCCTGGCGTCCGCCGCCGACCGCTGGGCCCATGTCGGCGAGCGGGTGCTCTACCCCTTGCTGCGCGCCGAACCCGGCCTCGCGATCGCCGCCGGCAGCCCCGCTCTGACCGCGCTCGCAGCTCTCGCCGACGCGGGCGGCGCGGCCGAGGAGGGCGTCGCCCCTTCGCTGCTCGCGGCCTTGGAGGCTGTCGAATCGCAGCTGCCCTCGGGCCGCCACGTGGACCTGGACGGCGGAATCCTCGCCGTCGTGGAGACGCTGATCGCGCACCGTCTGGCCAAGACCACGGATCTCGGCCAACGAGCGTGGCTGTACGGGACGTTGGCCTGGCGCCGGGCCAACGCCGGCCGCCGGGAGCAGGCGGTCGCCCCCGCAGAGGAGGCCGTGCGCCTGCACCGTGAGCTCGCCAAGAGCGACCCCGGCCACCTTCCTCATCTGGCGAACTCCCTCAGCGCACTCGGCGACCGGCTGTCTGCCGCCGGCCGCTGGGAGGAGGCGCTCTTCCTCGCCGAGGAATCCGTGGCGATCAGCCGCCGCCTGGCCGACTCCGACCGCGCCGCCCACCAGGACCGCCTCGCGGACTCGCTGGCGGGGCTCGGCAACCGGCTTTCTCGACACGGCCGGCCCGAGGAGGCCCTGGCCGTCACCCAGGAGGCGGCCGAGCTCTACCGGCGCCTGGCGGACGCCGACCCCGTGTACCGGCCCGACCTGGCCGGGCTGCTCAACAACCTGGGTCTGCGCCTGATAGACGCGGGCCGCACCGAGGAGGGCCTGGCCGCCGGTGAGGAGGCGGTCGAGCTGTACCGGCGCCTGTCCGACGCCGACCCCGACGGCGAACGGCATCACTTCGCCATGTCGCTCGCCAACCTCGGGGTCGCGCTGCGCGCTGCGGGCCGCTCCGAGGAGGGCCTCGAGATCGCGGAGGTGGCCACCGACCTGTACCGCCAGCTGGCGGACGCCAATCCGGCCGCCCACCAGCCCGACCTGACGACCGCGCTGATCAACCTCGGGGCCTTCCTCGCGGACCTGGGCCGCGCGGAGGAGGCCCTCGCCGCGGCCGAGGAGGCCGTGGCCATTCAGCGGCAGCTGGCTGACACCGACTTCGCCGCCCACTGCCTCGATCTGGCCAAGGTCCTGAACAACCTCGGCACCCGGCTCCTTGCCCTGGGGCATGAGGAGCGGGCCCTGGCAGTCACGCGGGAAGCCGACGACCTGTACCGGCAGCTGGCGCTCGCCCACCCCACGGTCGACCTCCCCGAGCACGCAGACGTACGCAATCGGCTGGCACGGGCACCTAGCAGGATTCGGGAGGAGGCTCTGGCCTCCACGCGTGAAGCGATCGAGCTGTACCGGCAGCTGGACGAGACGTCCTCCGGTACCGAACTCACCGATCTGGCAGTGTCGTTGGGCAAGGTCGGCCAGACCCTGGCCCGCCTCGGGCGTTTCGAGGAGGCCGTGACCGCCGTGGAGCGTTCCGCGGCCGTCCACGTCGAGACCGGGGACCGCCGCCGCGCGGCCGAACTGCTCCTCGAATCGGGGCACGCCCTGATCGGCATGCGGCGCTCCAAGGACGCGGTCGCCCTCTTCGACCGGGCCGCCGACCATTTCCGCCGGACCGGTGACCGCAGCCTGGAAGGCGCCGCGCTGACCAACCTCGGCACCGCCCTGGCCGACGAGGGCCGCTCCGACGAGGCCATCGCCGCCTGCGAGCGGGCGGCGGCCACCTTCCGGGGCACCGGTGAGCGGCATCTCGAAGCGGCGGTGCTCACCAACCTGAGCAACGCGCTGACGGTCGCCCGGCGGTTCGCCGAAGCCGCCGAGGTCAGTCGGCGCTCCGCCGCTCTCTCCGACGAGATCGGCAACGGCCGCCGCGAGGGCCCACCACTCCACAACCTCGGCAACGCGCTCCTCAGCCAGGGGCGATACGAGGAGTCCATCGCCCCCACGCGGCAGGCCGCGGCCATCTACCGCGAGAGCGGAAACCGCCGCCGCGAAGCGGACTCCCTCAGCAACCTGGCCGACGCCCTGTACGAGACGGACCGGCTCGACGAGGCAATCACCGCCTACCAGCGTTCGGCCGAGCTTTTCCTCGAGACCGGCGACCGCGGCAAGGAAGGCCGGGTGCTCAGCCGCCTCGGCACCACGCTGGTGCGCACGCGGCGCTACGACGAGGCCGTCACCGCCACGCAGCAGGCCGCCGCGGTCTTCCGTGAGCTCGGCGACCGCACCGGTGAGGCCATGGCGCTGATCAACCTCGGCAACGCCTGTACGGAGACGAGCCGTTACGCAGAGGCCGCCACCGCCTGCGGGAAGGCCGCCGCACTCCTGCGGGAGACCGGGGACCACGAGCGCGAGGCCGATGCGCTGGCCAACCGCAGTGAGGCCCTGGCCAGAACGGGGCGGTTCGAGGAGGCCGTCACCGCCTGCGAACAGGCCGCCGCCGGTTACCGCAAGGCGGGCAACCGCGAACGCGAGCGCATACTGCTGCACAGCCTCGGCACCCATCTCTTCCAGGCGCACCGGTCCGGCGAAGCGATCACCGCGTATCAGCAGGAGCTCCGGGTCTGCCGGGAGATCGGCGACCGCGGCGGCGAGCGGACGGCGTTGCACAGTCTCTCCCTGGTTCTCGTGTACGAGGGCCGGTACGCCGAGGCCGTGCCCGTCTGCGAGCAGGCCGCTTCCGGATACCGGGAGGCCGGCGACCGGGGCCACGAGGGCGAGATGCTCGACCGGCTCGGGTCCGTGCTGATGGAGCTGGGGCGCGTCGAGGAGTCCGTCGCGGCCCGTGAGCGGGCCGTCACCGCGTTCCATGCCGCGGGTGACGCACGGGGCGAAGGAGCGGCGTCCAGCGAACTCGGTGAATCCCTGGTCCGGTTGGGGCGGTACGCGGAAGCCATCGCCGCCGGCCGGCACGCCGCCCAGATCCACCGGCGGTCCGGCGACCGCCCCCGGGAGGCCCACGCCCTCACCGTCATCGGCCGCGGCCTGACGGGTCAGGGAGAGCCGAGGAAGGCCATTACCCTCTGCGAACAGGCCGCCAAGATCTTCCAGCACTCCGGCGACGGCCGCGGCGAGGCCGATGCGCTGCGCCATCTCAGTAGTGCCCTCTCGTCGGCGGGCCGGGAGGCGGAGTCCATCACCGTCATGCAGCAGGCCGCCGTCCGTTCCCGGGAGTCGGGCGACCAACGCGGCGAGGGCCTGGCCCTCTATCGCCTGGGCGAGGCGTTCATGGACGAGGGCCGGTACGAGAAGGCCATCGCCACGTACCGGCGAACTGCCGCCCTCTTCGAGGAACTCGACCTCCCCGACCTGGAGGGATCCGCGCTCCTCAACCTGTGCCGCGCCCTGCGGGCATTGGACCGGAACGAAGAAGCCGTCACCGTCTACCGGCGGGCTGCCGCCATCTACCCCCGGACAGGCGACCGCGAGCGGGAGTGCCAGGTCCACTTCCACCTCGCCCAGATGCTGGAGAAGATGGGCCGGTCCACGGACGCCGTCCCCGCCTACCGGCGTGCTGCGGAGCTGTTCGGCGCCAGACAGGACCGCACCAACGAAGGCCAGGCGCTCTTCCGGCTCGGCATCGTCACCGTGCAACTCCGGCAGTACGAGGTCTCCGTTCCCGCGTTCGAGCGATATCTGGAGATCTGCCGGGAGACCTCGAACCGTGAAGGAGAAGGAATGGCCCTGCTCCTCCTCGGCGGCCTCCTGGTGGACGTGGGGCGGTATGAGGAAGCCGTCGCCGTCAACCAGGAGGCAGCCGATCACTTCCGCGACTCCGGCAAGCCCGACTCCATGAACCTGGCCCTGAGCCACCGCCGGAAGGCACTTCGCGCGCTGGGGCGCGGTGACGGGTGACATGGCCCGCGCGTCTGCCGGGGCCCGAGGAGGGCCGGACGCGCGGTCCGTGACGGGCCTCTCACGCCAAGTCCTTCGTGTGCAGCAACAGTGGCGATCACCGTCGAGAGGGCGGGTGCAGGCAAAGCTGCGCAAGGTCGCTCTCCTGCCGATCACCACGGCGCTCCTGTTCCGGCCCGGCGTGGTGGGCGCGCCCCGGACAGCGGATTCTGGGCCTGTCCGAGCTCGCCCGCGTCCTGGAACACTTCGCCTGCCGGCCACAGGCGAGGAACCAGCTGGAGCCCAAAGGCGTCGGCGTCGTCATCGAAGCCGCGCCCACATGCGTGGGCCCGCGCGGTGTGCGGGCCACCGGCACAGACCGCCACCTCCTACGAAGCGGCGGTCACGCGTGCGTCGTTTTGCTTTGGACAAGATCCGTTCGAAGCTGGACCCGAGGCCGATGGGCGCCGAACCGAACGCCGGCGCCCCGCGATCAGGGCCGCGTCACGCCTTCGGCGTGCCCTGGCCGAAGAGGCGGCGCTCTCCGTGCAGGGTGAAGGGAGTGGTGCGCAGGTCCACGATGCTGATGCCGAAAATCCGCAGCCGGAGCGTCAGTTCGGTCCTGAGGTCGTACCCGGCCCTCAGCTCCCAGGCGGGCTTTCCGTCCGAGGCCGCGCTCGCGCGTCCTCGCAGCTCGACGGAGAGGTCGCCGCCCACTCCGGCCGCGTCGTACAGGGAGACCTTGGCCTTGGCCCCGATGACGGCCTTGGCGGTGGCCGCCCCTTCGACGCGCGGCCGGTCGCCCTCGGTGCGCTGCTCGGCGTGGTGGACGGACTGCCAGCCCTTGGCTCGGTCGTAGCGGGCGCCGATGTCGAACGAACCGGACGTGCGCTGGTCGGCGTCGAGGACGATGCGCCCGTCGGCCGTGAAGCGGTAGACGAAGACGACTTCGGTGTTGACCACGACGGGCACGGGACCCACCCAGAAGGTGTGCCGTCCGGTGACCGCCGCCAGCGGCCGGGTGATCTCGCCGGTGTCCACGGCGCGGCTCACCTTGCCGTGGACCTGCCAGTCGTACGCGTACGAGCCGCCGAGCCCGACGGCCGCCCGCTCGGGGGAAACCGACAGACCGCGCCGCTTCTCGTACTGGAAGAACACCTCGGGGGTGAACCGCACCTCGCCCGCCAGCCGCGCGGGTGAGCGGTCGGTGGCTTCGATCCCGGCGGGCAGCGGCACGTCGAGGGCCAGGCGGAGCGTGGTGAGCGGTGTCGCCGCCTCTCGCGGCAGGCCGGGTCCGGCGGTCGTCGCCGGTGCGGAGACGGGGGCGGACACCTCCGAGGGCGCGGTGAGGGCCGGTGACGGCGACGCGGAGGGCGGGGGTGAGGCCGTGCCGGTCCCTGTGCCCGTACCCGTACCCGTCGGTTCGCGGGAGGCCGGCGGCGCATCCTTCGACGGAGCGGGATCGGCGGGCGAGGGAGACTCCGGGGCGCTCGCAGCGGCAGACGCGCGGTCCGTGGTCGCAGTCACACCCTCCGACAGGGGTTTGACGCGCAGTTCCCGCGCGGGGACGGCCGCGCGCTGCTCCACGCTGCGCTCGCCGAGGAGTTCGGGAAGGGTCGCGGGCGCCGTCGTCACAGAGACCTCGTCCCCGCTGCTCTCCACCACCTTGGCGACCTTGAACAGCGCACCGGCGGGCGCCGAACGTGTCGGCGCCGAAGCGACGACGTCACCGGCGCGTACGGCCCCGCTCTCCGACGTCTTCAGCACCGCCCGCCGCTGCCCTTGGTCGTAGGCGGCGACGCGGACGGACGCGGAGTGAACACGCTGGTCGGGCCGGGCGGTCGGCTGCGCGACCACGGCGCCGGCGCCGTCGCTCTCCACCTCCTCGTAAGCGGGTGCGGAGGCACTGCTCAGGGGCGCGGTGGCGCGGTCCGAGGGGGCGTCGCCGGACGGGGAAAGCAGCGCTTGCGCGCCGAATCCGGCCGGCACGAGTATGCCGACGGCGGCGGGCAGCGCTACGCGTCGCCAGGAAAAGGCCATGGAAGTCCTTCGTGTGCGTCATGAGGGGGGTGGGACCGGCAGCGCGGTCCTCCAAGTCCCGTCGTTTACCGGCCACGTGACCGATGTCGGTGCTCCGGAACCCGGGACTGCTGGACCTAGCATGGCGAGCGTTCGAACAACGCACCATGGAGGAAGGCAGCGACCAATGGGGGGCACCGAGGAGGTTTCCACAAGGGTGACGGCGGCGGTCGCCGCCCTGCGCGACGATCTGCGCGCCATCGTTGGCGAGGTGACCGACCGGCTGAGTGAGGAACTGCCGTCCTACGCGCGCGTGCCGCCGGATCTGCTGACACTGCGCGTGACGCGCGCGGTGGACCGCGGCCTGGGCGTCGTGGCGCGGTTGTGTGCGGGCGGTGGTGCGGACGCCCTGCCGGTGGCCGCTCGTGGCATCGACGGCGGCCCGGCGGCGCCGGTGACCGCCGTCGGGGCGATCGGTGACACCGTGCCGGTCGACGACGTCATCCACGCCTATCGGATCGGCGTCGACGTGGTGTGGTCGCGGTTCGGCGCGGAGATGACCGCGCGGCAGGCGCCCCCTGAGGAGCTGCTGGCGATCGGTGAGCAGGTGTGGTCGTGGGCCGGGGCGATGACGGTACGGATCGTGCGCCGCAGAGCGCTCCAGGACGAGCGGGCCGAGACGCGCCCCGAATCGGCCGAGGGCCGGCTCGGGGCCTATGTACGCCTTCTGTTGACGACTCCGGCGGATCCGGCCGCGGTGCGGGCCTTGGCCGGGGGGCCGGGCGCGGCGCTCCTGCCGTTCAGGGCACGGGCGGTGTCCGGGGCGACGGCGCTGACCGCCGTGGTCCGCTCACTGCGGCCGTGGCTGGCCGTGGACCCGACCGGTGAGCCCATGGTGACGACCGTCGACGGCGACGCGGCGGGCTTGCTGACCGTGCGCCCTTCCGCGCTGTGCCGGAACCTGGTGGTGGGCCTGGGTGCGGCGGTCGCCGCGCAGGACCTGGCTGAGGAGTTCGCGGCGGCGAGCCGAGCGGTGCTGACGGCGGTGGCCTTCGGCATGGCCGGGGTGTTCACCTGCGACGAGCTGGGGCTGCGGGCCGCCGTGGCGCATACGCCGGTGCTGGGTGAGCGTCTGGTACGCCAGCGACTGGAGCCCCTGCACGAACGCGGTGACGACGGGGCCCAGTTGGAGGAAGCGGTGGCGGCGTACTTGGAGCACGGGCTGCGGCTGGAGGCGGCGGCGCGCACCCTGTTCGTCCACCCGAACACCCTACGCAACCGGTTGCGCCGGTTCGAGGAAGTCTCCGGCACCAATCTGCGCGATCCGGCAGACCTGGCAGAGGTGTGGTGGGCGCTGGCACACCAGCGGGTGCACGGCCGTCCGGGCGCGGTGGCGCCGCCGGTACCTGGTCGATGAGCCGACCGGCGCAGGCTCCGCCGCGCCTACATGGTGGACACGCGCACTCCCACACCAAGAACTATGGCGTCCCACCACATACGCCTCTGACCTGCGCCTTCCTACCGTGTGGCGACACGCAAACGTCCCCGTCGAACGTCAGGAAGTGGTGCCGATGTCGTCGCCCGCGACCGCTCCCCCCGCCCCGTCCAGTCTCAAGCGCATCGTCGCCGCGAGTCTCATCGGTACCACCATCGAGTGGTACGACTTCTTCCTCTACGGGTCGGCCGCCGCGCTGGTCTTCAACACGCTGTTCTTCCCCGGCTCCGATCCGCTCGTCGGCACGCTGCTGTCGTTTCTGACCTACGCCGTCGGGTTCGCCGCGCGTCCGCTCGGAGCGCTGGTCTTCGGGCACTACGGAGACCGGCTCGGGCGCAAGAAGCTGCTGGTCCTCAGTCTGCTGCTGATGGGCGGGGCCACGTTCGCCATCGGGCTGCTTCCCACCCATGCCACCGTCGGGACCGCCGCCCCCGTGCTGCTGACCGCGCTGCGGCTGGTCCAGGGCTTCGCGCTCGGCGGCGAGTGGGGCGGGGCCGTCCTGCTGGTGTCGGAGCACGGGGACGCGGGGCGTCGCGGGTTCTGGGCGTCATGGCCGCAGACGGGTGCGCCGGCCGGGCAGTTGCTGGCCACCGGGGTCCTCTCGGCACTCACCGCGCTGCTGTCGGACGCGGCGTTCACGTCGTGGGGGTGGCGGGTTCCGTTCCTGCTCTCCGGGGTGCTCGTGATCGTCGGACTGTGGATTCGTCTCTCTGTCGATGAATCGCCCGTGTTCAAGGCGGCGTTGGCCCAGGCAGAGGCACGCAGGGCGGTGGCCGGGCAGGCCGAGAAGATGCCGCTCGTGGCCGTGTTGCGGCACCACTGGCGCGATGTCCTCGTGGCCATGGGCGCGCGGATGGCCGAGAACATCAGCTACTACGTGATCACCGCGTTCATCCTCGTCTACGCCACGACGTCGACCGGCCTGAGCAAGCAGACCGCTCTGAACGCCGTACTGATCGCGTCCGCGGTGCACTTCGCGGTGATCCCCGCCTGGGGCGCCCTCTCGGACCGCGTCGGCCGCCGACCGGTCTATCTGATCGGGGCCGTCGGCGTCGGCGCCTGGATGTTCCCCTTCTTCGCGCTCATCGACTCCAAGAGCTTCGGGAGTCTGCTGCTCGCGGTGACCGTGGGGCTCGTCCTGCACGGGGCGATGTACGCGCCGCAGGCGGCCTTCTTCTCGGAGATGTTCGCGACCCGGATGCGCTACTCGGGGGCGTCGATCGGCGCGCAGTTCTCCTCGGTCGCGGCCGGGGCTCCGGCGCCGCTCATCGCGACCGCGCTCCTCGCCGACTACGGCTCGTCGACACCCATCGCGCTGTACGTCATCGCGGCCGCGGTGCTCACGGTGGTCGCCATCGCCTGTGCCAAGGAGACCCGCAACCAGGACCTGGAGGCCGTCGACGCCGAGCCGTCGCCCGCCTCGCGTGAGCCGGCGGCGGGGACGGCGGACGCCCGTACCGTCTGAGGCACGCACACGCCGAGGGGGCGGGCCACGGCCCGCCCCCTCGGCCTACCGGTCCGTCAGCGCGCCACCGCCGTCGACATCGCGTGCAGTCGCAGCGCCAGCTGGATCTCCAGTGCCCGCGCCGGCTCCTGCCAGTCCGGGCCGAGCAGCCGGCCGATGCGTTCGACGCGCTGGGCGACCGTGTTCACATGGACGTGCAGCGCGTCCTTCGTACGGGCCGGGCTCATGCCGCTCGCGAAGTACGCGTCCATCGTGCGCACCAGGTCCGTGCCGCGCCGCTCGTCGTAGGCGACGACCACGCCGATCGTCCTCCCGACGAACCCCTCGATGTCCCGGGTGTCGGCCAGCAACAGCCCGAGGAAGCCCAGGTCCTGCGCGGCCGCGCCCTCACCGGAGCGGTTGAGCAGCCGCAGCGCGTCGAGGCAGCGGCGGGCTTCGCCGTAGGCCGTGGCTATGGCGCCGGGCCGGGCGGCGGGCGCCTCGACGGGCGCGGACGCGCCGACGGTGACGGGTTCGCGCAGGGTACCGCCCAGGTGCTTGGCGGTCTGGCGGGCGAGGTCGGCGGCCGAGTCTCCGGAACCGAGCGGCAGCAGGAGGACGGTGCCGCCGTCCCGCGCCGAGGCCAGGCCGTGCCGGGTGGCCGCCAGGTGCGAGGCCGCTGACCACAGGCGCTGCCGGTCCGCGCTCTCGCGCCCGTCGGCGGCGCTCTCCGTGCCGGAGGCGGGCCGGTCGATCCGCGCGGCGAGCACCACGTGCGGCGCGTCCACGTCGGTCCGCAGCCGGGCCGCGCGTTCCCGCAGCAGCCGTGGGTCGCGGTCCGGGGCGTCGAGAAGGTCGTCGAGGAGCTCTCCCCGTACGCGCTGCTCGGCCTCGCCGGCGGATCGGCGGGCGAGCAGGAGCAGCGAGGTCACCAGGGCGGCGCGCTCCAGGGTGCGCTGGTCGACGGGGTCGAGGTCCGGGTGGCCGCGCAGGACGAGCGCGCCGAAGACCTCACCGCCCGCCGAGACGGCCGCGACCCAGTCGTCGCCCCGCCGCACGGCATGGCCGTCCGCGTGCGGCCGCGGGTGCGGCGGCTCGGCTTCGGTGAACTCGACCGTGCCGTCCAGCACTTCGGACAGGGCGCTCGCCACGTCGTGGACGCCGCCGCCGCGCAGGACGAGTTCGCTGAGACGGTCGTGTACCTCGGAGGCCCGCTCGATGACTCCGCTGTGGTCGCGGATGATCTCGTTCGCGCGCTCCAGTTCGGCGAGCGCCGAGCGGGTCTCGGCCAGGAGATTGGCGGTGTCGATGGCGACGGCGGCGTGGGCGGCGAACGAGGCGAGCAGCGCGACCTGTTCGCGGGCGAAGACCCTGGCGCGGCGGTCGGCGGCGAAGAGCACGCCGATGACCTGGCTGCCGAGCATCAGGGGCACGCCGAGGATCGCGACGAGGCCCTCGTCGCGGACTCCCGAGTCGATGGCGTGGGTGTGCTGGAAGCGGGCGTCGTCGAAGTAGCTGTCGGTGACATAGGGGCGGGCGGTCTGGGCGACGAGCCCTCCGAGCCCCTCGCCCATGCCGAGCCGCAGCTGCTGGAAGCGCGCCGAGACGGATCCTTCGGTGACCCGCATATAGGTGTCGCCGGCGGCGGGGTCGTTGAGGCTGAGGTAGGCGACCTCGGTGCCGAGCAGCGACCGGGCCCGCTGGACGATCGCCCTCAGGACGGCGTCCAGGTCGCGCAGGCCCGCGAGGTCATGGGCGGTGGCGAACAGGGCGGACAGCTCCGCCTCGCGACGGCGGCGGCCTTCGAGATCGGCGCGCACGCGCAGCGCGAGCTGCTTGGCGCGCTCCAGCTCGGCGAGCTCGTCCGGGCCCGCGCCGCTCGCCCTGGCGAGCAGCACGGGCCTGTCGTATGCCTCCGCCGGCGCTCGGCGGGCGAGGAGTTCCAGGTAGGAGGCCTGTTCGTGGGACATGGTCACAGGGATACCTGCCGTACGGGTGTGCGCACCAGCCCTGTGGACAACTCGCGGACCGTCAGTGCGCGGTCCAGCCGCCGTCGAGGGCCAGTGACGTGCCGGTGATGAACGATGCCTGCGGGGTGCAGAGGTAGAGGACGGCCTCGGCCACCTCCCCCGGTTCGACGAGCCGCTTGACGGCCGAGTCCTTGAGCAGGACATCGGTCAGGACGCGCTCGCGGGGGATGGAGTGCGCCACCGCCTGGTCCTCGATCTGGCGCTCGACCAGTGGGGTGCGCACATAGCCGGGGTTGACGCAGTTGGACGTGACCCCGTGCGGGGCACCTTCGAGGGCTGCGGTCTTGGAGAGCCCCTCCAGACCATGTTTGGCCGCCACATAGGCGGACTTGTACGCGGAGGCGCGCAGCCCGTGTACGGAGGAGAGGTTGACGATACGCCCCCAGCCCTGCCCGTACATGTGCGGCAGCGCGCCCCTGATCAGCCGGAACGGGGCCTCCAGCATCACGGTCAGGACCGTGTGGAAGACCTCCGGCGGGAACTCCTCGATGGGCCGGACCATCTGGAGGCCGGCGTTGTTGACGAGGATGTCCGTGCCCGCGGCGGCCGCCTCGGCTGCGTCGAGATCGGTGAGGTCGAGCGGCTGCGCCTCGATGGTGCCCGGGAGCCCGGCGGCCTGCTCGACCAGCGTCTCCAGGCCTTCGGCCGCCCGGTCGACTGCGCGCACCTTGGCACCGGCGGCGGCGAGCCGCAGCGCACAGGCGCGGCCGATGCCTCCGGCGGCGCCGGTGACGAGCGCGACGCGCCCGCCGAGGTCGACGGTGACGGAGTGGGGCTCGGAGGCAGGACCAGAAGGGGTGAGGGCGGTCATGCTCCGCACCCTATGGAGCACTTTGGCGGCAACCGATGTGCTCCGAACCCATACTTCAGCCCAGGGGGGTGGTGTCGAACCATGTGGGTTCATCGGTGAGCGCCTGCTTGATCCGGAAGCGGGAGAACTCCAGGAGCTCCGGCAGCGCATCGACCGGGAACCAGCCCACCTCGGTCGACTCGTCGTCGTTCACCCGCGCCACCCCGCCGACGGCCCGGCACCGGAAGCTGATGTCCATGAACTGGCACTGGTCGCCGTTGGGATAGGTGATGGGTGCGCTCAGGGTCTGGACCAGGACGACCCGCTCGATCTCGCAGCACACGGCGGTCTCCTCGTACACCTCGCGCAGGGCCGCCGCGGCGGGCTGCTCCCCCGGCTCCACGATCCCGCCGATGATCGACCAGTCGCCGGTGTCGCTGCGTCGCCCGAGCAGGACCTGGCCCTCGTCGTCGAAGACGACGGCGCTGACGCCCGGTAGAAACAGCAGCTGGTGGCCGGCGGTGGCCCGGATGGCGCGGATGAAGTCAGGAGTAGCCATCCCCCGACGATAGTCGCCGGGCGACGGGCGCTTCCGGGTCGGGCGCCGTGCGCGAAGAGCTACGCCCGCCCGTGGGCTCAGGCTCCGCCTGCGCTCCGGCGCGCCCGTACGCCGCGGGTGGCCGACCAGCCGATGCCGAACAGGGCGAGGGCCACGAGCGCGGCCTCGGGCAGCGTCCCCATCCGGGTCGCGGGCGTCCGCGAGGAGCGCAGGGGCACCTCGGCGACCAGTGCGTCCGGGGTGAACATGGCGCTCTGGTCGACGATCCGGCCGTCCGGCTCGATGATCGCGCTGACGCCGCTGGTCACCGGGACGACGACGGACCGGCTGTGCTCGACCGCCCGGACCCGTGACATCGCCAGCTGCTGGTACGTCATCTCGCTGCGGCCGAAGGTCGCGTTGTTGCTGGGGACGGTGATGAGCTGGGCGCCATGGGTCACGGTGTCCCGGACCGCCCAGTCGAACGCCGCCTCGTAGCAGGTGGCGAGGCCGACCCTGGTGCCGGCGAGGTCGAACACGCCCACCTCGTTGCCCGGCCCGAAGTCCCGGCTGACACGGTCGACGTCCTTGTTGAAGAGCCGTACCACCGAGCGCATGGGGATGTACTCGCCGAACGGCTGCACATGGCGCTTGTCGTAGGTGGCGACGGGACCCCGCCCGGGCTCCCAGTCGATGAGTGTGTTGCGCAGGTTCCCGGTCGCGGGCGAGACGACGGCGCCGATCACGGTGGGGGCCCCGATCGCCCTGACCGCCCGGTCGATGACGAGCCGCGCGTCGTCGTTGGCGTAGGGATCGATGTCGGAGGAGTTCTCCGGCCACAGGACGAAGTCGGGCCTGGGCTCCTTGCCGGCCGCGACGTCGGCCGCGAGCTGTTCGGTGCGCCGGGCGTGGTTGTCGAGGACCGCGCGGCGCTGGGCGTTGAAGTCGAGGCCGAGGCGCGGCACGTTGCCCTGGATCGCGGCGACGGTCGCGGTGCCGTCCTGCGCCGAGTCGTCCACCAGCGGCAGTGCGGCGAACGCTCCCGCGACCGGGGCGAGGACCGCGAGCGCGGCTGTGGCGAGCGGTCCGCGCGGCAGCTCGCCGGTCGCCCGGTACGCACGCACGCGGCGCACGGCTTCGTACAGCCCGAAGCCGCACAGGGCCACCGCCGAACCGAGTACCGGCGTCCCGCCGACCGCGGCGAGCGGCAGGAAGACGCCGTCCGCCTGTCCGAAGGCGATCTTTCCCCAGGGGAACCCGCCGAAGGGGACCCGCGCGCGGGCGGCCTCGCCCGCGATCCACACGGCAGCCGCCCAGAGCGGCCAGGCGGGCAGCCGGGAGACGGCGGCGACACCGAGCCCCGCCGCGCCGACGAAGAGCGCCTCGGCGGCGACCAGGGCCAGCCACGGGACCGGGCCGACGGCGGAGCCGGTCCAGACGAGGAGCGGCATCAGGAACGCGAGCCCGGCGAGATAGCCGAGCCCGAAGGCGCCCCTGAGCCGGCGGCCCCGCAGCGTCCAGCCCAGGAGCGCGAAGGCGGGCAGCGCGAGCCACCACAGCGGCCGGGGCGGGAAGCTCAGATAGAGGAGCACCCCGCTCAGCGCGGCCGCCCCCGGGCGTGCGAGGCGCCAAAGGAGCCGGGTGCGTCCCGGGGCGGCGGCGGGCTCGGAGGCGTCGGATGCGTCGACGGGAGTGATGGTGGTGCTCACGTGGCGGAGTCTACGGTGAGCCGCTGTGCCGGGGGCAGGTCGGTCCGTCCGCCGCTCGCCGTCGGAAGACATCGGTCCGCTCCCTCCTGCCGCATCGTTTCTGCGCAATCTCTCCACAAAGTCTCACCCTTGCCGTTACGGTGTCCGCCAGCCTCGCCGCCGGTCCGCCCGGGCCGCGCGGGTGGGGTCTGTCATGGGTCGGGGGGTCGAGGGGATGGCTGCTGCCGCGGTGGGCCGTTCCACCGGACGAGGGGCCGGGCAGGAAACGGGGCAGGTGGACGCCGGCGGTCCCTCGCGCGAACCGGGGCGCGCGGCCGATGTCACCGGCGTGGTCGTCCTCGGCGCCTGTGCGATGTGGTCGCTGGTCAGCGCCGCCGGCCGGGACGCGCGCCCCGAAGGCGTACTGCTCGCCGTTCTCGCCGTCGCCGCCGGGTACGCCTGTGGCCGTATCTCCGGAAGTCTGCTGCCCGTGGCCGCGGCCACCGTCATGTCCCTCGCGGCTCTCGCGCTGGCCCTGGCCTCCCGGCAGGGTGTGCCGGGCACCACCGCGTCGATGCCGTCCGGACACGGCGGAGCCTGCGCGGCGCTGCTGGTGCTGGCGGCGGGGGCCGCCTGCTGCGCGGCCGCGGCGGCGACCTCGCTCACCGCCCGGCGGGCCCTGTGGTCGCTGGCCCTCGGCGTCGCGGTCGCGGCGACGGGGCTCGGCTCGGTGACGGGGAGCGTGGGCGCCCTCGGAGTCCTGGTCTGCTCGCTCGCGGCCGCCCGGATGCGGCGACGGCTGCCGGCTCTGGTGGGGCTCGCCCTGATCACCGCTCTCGTCGTGGGTGCCGGCTGGGCGGTCGCGTCCGAGGCTCTGCCGGGCCGGCTGTCCACCGCCCTGGAGGCCCGTCTGACCCATGAACGCGTTGTGCTCTGGCACGACGCGATCGATCTGGCCGAGGAGAATCCCCTGGTCGGCGTCGGCCCCGACCGGTTCGGCGCGGTGAGCCCCACCGCGCAGGCGGCGCCGGTCCCGGACGGGACGCCGCACTCGGCGCCGCTTCAGCAGGCCGCCGAGCAGGGTGTGGTGGGCCTCGTACTGCTCGGGGCGGCGTTCTGCTGGCTGCTCCATGGCCTGCGGCGCTCGCCCCGCTCCACGGCGGTGGTTCTGGCGGCGGCCGCCACGCTCACGGCGCTGGCCCTCCTGGCGGCTGTCGGCAATGCCCTGAGCTTCACTCCGGTGACCGCGGGCGCGGGCCTGCTGGCGGGTCTCGCGACGGCCCGGCGGCCCGCTCCGGACTGTGTACCGGAAGCGACAGAGGCACCGCACACGTCGGATACGGCCGGAAGCCCCGCGCGGTTCCCTGAGGTGACTCCCGGACGACTCCCTCAGTAGCGGGAGGCGGGAGGAGGGATGCTCAGGCCTGCGCGGGCGCGCTCGGGGGCTGCGGGGTGCCGAGGCGCTCGCGGATGATCCGTACCGCCGCCTCCGCGTCGTCGACGGTCACCGTGAAACTGCGGCCGTCCCACAGGGTCAGGACCACGCCCTCGCCCCGCCGCACGATCACGGCCGTGCCCCGTTCCGGCCGCCAGCGGTAGCCCCAGCCGCCCCATTGCCGCGGCGTGACCTTCGGGTCGAATTCGGCGCCCACCACATGGTCGAGGAGGATCCGGCGGCGCGGCACTCCTATGTGGCCGCAGCGGACCTCCATCGCGTGGCGGTCGACGGTGACCGCCACATGGACGAAGGCGAGGGTGCCGAAGAGCATCAGCAGCCCCGCCGCCACGCAGCCGATGACGGACATGAGGAGGGGCGCGATGCCCGAGTCCCACGTGGAGTCCACCGCGAGCTCGACGCCCAGGGCGATACAGGCGGCGCCGCCCGCCGCGAGCACCCACTGCATGCGATTGGTCGCACGGCCGGTCCACACCTCGGGCAGCGGCTCGTCGGGGTGGAGCGCGTGACGGGAATGGTCCCTCATGTGTGACAGCGTACTCACGTTCCGCTCATGGGCACCCGGTCGGCGTCAGCGGGCGGGGACGACCGCTCCGAGCAGTCGGCCTTCCGCGTAGCTCAGCGCGGCAGCCGGCACTTCCGACGCCCGCCCGCTGAGCAGCACGGTCAAGCCGGTGCTCGGTTCCGCGGCGGGCGCGGGCTCGGCACCGATACGGCGCAGGGCCTGTGCGGCGACTGCCCCCGCCGAACCGTGGAAAACCACCGGCGGCAGGTCGGGCGGCTGCACGGCCGCGCGGATGCGGTCCTCGACCAGTTCGTAGTGCGTGCAGCCGAGGACCACGGCCCGCACATCGTCCGGGGTGAGGGCGGCCGCGGCCGCGATGGCTGCGTCGATGGCGGCCTGGTCGGCGTGCTCGACGGCGTCGGCGAGGCCGGGGCAGGGCACCTCGGTGACCTCGACGGCGCCGGCGAAGTCGCGGATCAGGCCGCGCTGGTACGGGCTGCCGGTGGTAGCCGGGGTCGCCCAGATGGCGACCGGGCCGCCGCTCGCCGCGGCGGGCTTGATCGCGGGGACCGTCCCGATGACGGGGATCGCGGGTTCGAGCTCCGCCCGGAGCGCGGGCAGGGCGTGCACCGACGCCGTGTTGCAGGCGACGATCAGCGCGTCGGGGCGGTGGGCGGCCGCGGCGCGCGCCACCGCGAGGGCGCGGGTGGTGACGTCTTCCGCCGTCCGTGGGCCCCACGGCATGTTGTCGGGGTCCGAAGAGAGGACGAGATCCGCGTCCGGCCGCAGCCGGCGTACCGCGACGGCGGCCGCGAGCAGGCCGATTCCGGAGTCCATGAGCGCGATCTTCACCCGATCACCCTAGCCGACGGGCCTTGCGCTCCCGTCGATCTGGGGCAGACTGCGGCGAATGAGCGCCATTGCCTGGATCGCTGTGGGTTCGCTGGCCGCCTGGGGGTGGCTGTTGCTGGGTCAGGGGTTCTTCTGGCTCACCGATCAGCGGCTGCCCCGGCGTGCCCGCCCGGCCGTGTGGCCCAGGGTCGCCGTGGTCGTGCCCGCCCGGGACGAGGCACGGGTGCTCCCGCTGAGTCTGCCGTCGCTGCTGGCGCAGGACTATCCGGGCGAGGCGGAGATCGTTCTCGTCGACGACGGCAGTACGGACGGTACGGGCGCGCTCGCGCGGGCACTGTCCGACGAGTGCGGCGGGCTCGCGCTGACGGTGGCGCATCCCGGTGAGCCGGAGCCGGGCTGGACCGGGAAGCTGTGGGCGCTGCGGCACGGGATCCGGCTGGCTCGGGAGGACGGGCCGGACGCGCCGGAGTTCCTGCTGCTCACGGACGCCGACATCGCGCACGAGCCGGACAGTCTGCGGGAGCTGGTCGCGGCGGCCGTGTCGAACGATCTGGATCTGGTGTCGCAGATGGCGCGGCTGCGGGTGGCGAGCGGCTGGGAGCGGCTCGTCGTGCCGGCCTTCGTCTACTTCTTCTCCCAGCTGTATCCCTTTCGCTGGATCAACAAGGCCGGTGCGCGGACGGCGGCGGCCGCGGGCGGCTGTGTGCTGCTGCGGACCGCGGCGGCGGACCGGGCCGGTGTGCCGGAGGCGATCCGGCAGGCCGTGATCGACGATGTGTCGCTGGCGCGGGCGGTGCGGCGCAGCGGCGGGCGGATCTGGCTGGGCCTGGCGGAGCGGGTGGACAGCGTGCGGCCGTATCCGCACCTCGGCGACCTGTGGCGGATGGTGTCGCGGAGCGCGTACGCCCAGCTGCGGCACAACGCGCTGGTGCTGACGGGGACCGTGGCCGGGCTCGCGGTGGTGTATCTGGCGCCGCCGCTGGCGGTGGCCGCCGGGGCCTTCCGGGGGGACATGGCGGCGGGCTGGGCGGGCGGCGCGGCGTGGGCGGTGATGGCCGGTACGTACGTCCCGATGCTGCGCTACTACCGGCAGTCGCTCTGGCTGGCTCCGCTGCTGCCGTTCACGGCGCTGCTCTATCTGCTGATGACGGTGGACTCGGCGGTGCAGCACTACCGGGGCCGGGGCGCCGCGTGGAAGGGGCGTACGTACGCCCGCCCCGAAGCGGCGCCCTGAGTCACCCGCGCACGCCCCGGACCCGCGCGGTCGTCACGGGTGCGGGGCGCTGGCTACTTCCTGCCGGGTGTCCAGTTCATGCCCCATCCGTAGGCCTGGTCGATGGTGCGCTGCGGGCTGACACCGCGCGCGGGGACCAGGTACCGGGCCTCGCGCCGCACGACGAGGTCGCCGCCCTCCACGGTGAGCAGCGCGAGGGCGCAGACCGTGGAGGGGACGGTGCACTCGTCGAGGGAGAAGTCGACCGGCGCTCCGTGCTGCGGGCGCAGGGTGACGGTGGCGTGCAGATCGGCGAAGCTGCGGGCGCCCTCGTAGATGGTGACGAAGATGAGGACGCGGCGGAGCCGGTCCTTGTGGTCGAGGTTGACGGTCAGGTTCTCGCCGGTGGCCAGGGCTCCGGTGCGGTCGTCGCCGTCGAGGTGGATGTACGGCGGCTGGTGCAGGGCGCCGAAGGCGTTGCCGAGGGACTGGACGACTCCCTTGCGGCCGTCGGCGAGTTCGTACAGGGCGCACAGGTCGAGGTCGAGGTCGGCGTGCTGGGCGACGGCCCGGCCGAGTTTGGCCCCCCAGCCCTGGAACTGCTTGCGCACCTCCCAGTTGAGGTTGACGCGCAGGGCGCCCGATGTGCCGCCCTGTTTGGCGAGGGAGACGGTGGGGGCTTCCTTGGTGAGCGTCACCTTGGAGAGCCGTACGGGCGCGGCGGCGGGTTCCCGCGCGGGAGCGGGCGAGGGCGTGGGCCGGGCGGGGACGGGCGGGGCGTGTACGGGGGCGGCCGGCGCGGGAGGGAGCGGCGGGGCGGCCCGCTGCGGCTCGTCGACCGTGATCCCGAAGTCGGTGGCGAGGCCTTCGAGTCCGCTGCTGTAACCCTGGCCCACGGCGCGGAACTTCCAGGCGCCCTGGCGGCGGTAGAGCTCGCCGAGGATGAAGGCCGTTTCCACGGTGGCGTCCTGGCTGTCGTACCGCGCGAGTTCCGTTCCCGCTGCCGCGTCCAGCACACGTACATACAGTCCCGGAACGCGCCCGAAGCTGCCGCCGTCCGCCGAAGCCGCCAGCACGATCCGCTCGATGGACGGCTCCACGCCGGTGAGGTCCACGGCGACGCTGTCCGTCACCGCGTCGCCGGCCGTGCGCTTTCCCTCGTGCCGGACAGCGCCCGACGCGTGCGCGGGCTGGTTGTAGAACACGAAGTCCGCGTCGGAGCGCACTTTCCCCGACACGAGGAGTAGTGCGGAGGCGTCGACATCCGGGATCCCGGCTCCTGAACGCCATCCGAATTCCACGCGGACACTCCGCGCGGCCACCGGAACATTGGCTCCTTTAAGCATGGACATGCTCGCCCCCATCGCGACTCCGTCACGGAGATTTGTGTAGTGCCAACCTAATCCCGGCGTCTTCCGGCACGCCTCGGGTGACCCGCCGGTAACCCCTCCCGAGCTTGCCCTTTACAAGATCGATGCTCTGGTCGGCGACCGTTTTCCCCATGTTCGCTCCTATTGCGGATCCACGGCCTCCGGGACCCCGTAAAACAACCCTCTTATCGGGCTCCCCAACCAGCACATCGTGGGCTTAACTTATGTGCCATGACCTCCCCCCGCGCCACCTACGGCGGCGGTTACTACACCGCGCCGTCGTTCCCCGACACCCCGATCTACGACTCGCTCGTAGCGGAGCGGGGCACGCCTCAGATCGCGCCGATCCGAGTCCCGGCCGCGTACGACGCCCCCGGCAGCTATCTGCCGGCCCTCCCCGCGGCTCTTCCCGCCCTGCCGGCGGGTCCCAGCTATCCCACCCCTTCCTACGGTGGCTCGTACGGATATCCGCAGCAGGCGCAGCAGCCCATGCCGCTGCAGCACGCGCCCGCGCCGTACATCCCGCAGCAGCCGGCCGGTCCGCGCGGCTACCCGGGCGTCGCCCAGCCGATGCAGCAGCCGCGCCCGGTCGCCACCGGGTACGAGGCGATGCGCCCCGCCGCGCCGCGCCCAGTCCCGACTCCCTCGCCGTACGAGGACCCGTACAACCGCCCGTACCAGGGCGGAGGGTACTGACCCGTCAGGACGCGTTCGCGGCTGGCAGGATGGTTGTATGCCGAATCCTGTACTGCGCTCCGTCCATGTCCATCCGGTGAAGGCGATCGGGGGATTCGCCCCTGCCGAGGTGGAGGTGGAGCCGTGGGGGCTCGCCGGAGACCGCCGTTGGACGCTGGTCGACGCCTCGTCGAAGGTGGTGACCCAACGGCGGCACCCGCTCATGGCGCTGGCCTCGGCGGAGTTGCTGGCGGACGGCGGGATCCGGCTGTCAGCGCCCGGGCGCGAGGCCATGACGGTCGGCGTCCCCGATCCCTCGGCCACGGTCTCGGTGGAGGTCTTCGAGACCGCGGTCGACGCGGTGCCGGTGGGCGGTCCGGTGGATTCCTGGTTCAGCGAGTACCTCGGCGCGGAGGTGCGGCTGGTGCACATGGACGACCCGGCCCGCCGTCGGCCCGTCGACCCCGCGTACGCGCTGCCCGGCGAGACGGTCTCCTTCGCGGACGGATTTCCGCTGCTGGTCACCACCACCGCCTCGCTCGACGCCCTCAACTCGCTCATCGCGCAGGGCGACCACCCCGACGAGGGACCCCTGCCCATGAACCGGTTCCGGCCGAACGCGGTCATCGAGGGCACCGCCCCCTGGGCCGAGGACGGCTGGACGAGGCTCGCGATCGGAGAGGTCACCTTCCGGGTCGCCAAGCCGTGCGGCCGTTGTGTCGTGACCACCACCGACCAGCGCACCGCGGAACGCGGCAAGGAGCCGCTGCGCACCCTTTCGCGCCATCGGCGTTTCGGCAGCCGTCTGGTCTTCGGACAGAACCTGGTCCCCGAGAACACCGGGACCCTGCGGGTCGGCGACGCCGTCAAGATCATCGAGTAGGGGTTCGACGGCCGTCCGCGCGAACAGCCCCCCGCCGGGGTGAGCTTGCTCTCTCTTCACGCGTCCCGCGCGTACCGCGCGCCGTACCGGGTTATCACGGTCACGGAAGGGGGTGCGGGACCGTGCGAGCAGTCACCGGGCTCTGGCGCTGGCGGCGCAACCCGCTGCGCCGGTCCACGGATCTGGCCGAGGCGTGGGTGGCCCTCGGCGCCCTCCTCCTGCTGTGCTGCGCCGCGCCCGCCGTCGGCTGGGTCTGCGGCGGGGCGATCGACGGCTTTCTGGGGCGCGCGGTCCGGGCCCAGCACGAGCAGCGGCATCCCGGCACGGCCCGGGTGCTGCGCCCCGACGAGCGTCCGGCCCGTTCCGTACGGGATCCCGAGTCGACCCGTACGCAGCACGCGCGACGGTCCGTGGTGGCCACCTGGACCGCGCCCGACGGCACGGCCCGCACGGGCACCGTCGCGACGACGCCCGAACTGGCCGACGCCGGGGACACCTTCCGGGTCTGGACGGACGACCGGGGGCGGGTGGTGGGTGCTCCGATGGACCCGGAGGCCGCCCGTGCGCACGCCGTCCTCGGCGGCGTCGCCGCCGCCCTCGCCACGGGCGGACTCGTCGAGGGGGCGCGGCGGGTGGTCGTATGGCGGCTGGTACGCCGACGGTATGCGCGTCTCGACCGTGCGTGGGCCCGGGCCGGTCCCGACTGGGGCCGCACCGGCACGGGCAGCTGAGCGGTCAACTCGCGCGCCCCGCGCGCGCTACGGTGGTGCGATCGGATCACCGGCGGTCGATCGCACGAGGTGGGGGACGAGCAGCACGATGGCACAGGGCACGGTCCAGGTGACGCACACCGGCACGTCGAGGTGGCGGCGCCGCACGGGCGAGTACGCCTCCCTGGCCGCGGCCCTGGAGGCGGCCGCGGACGGCGACATCCTCACCGTCGCGCCCGGAACGTACCGCGAGAACCTCGTCCTGCGGCGGGCCGTCACGCTGCGCGGACCGGAGGGCACGGTCGGTTCGGTCCGGATCGCGCCGGCCGACGGGGTGCCGCTCACCGTGCGCGCCTCCGCCGTCGTCCAGGATCTCCATGTCGAGGGCCAGGACTCGTCGGCGCCCGCGCTGCTCGTCGAGGACGGCACCCCCGAGCTGCTGGACCTGCGGATCGTCACCCGCTCGGCGGCCGGTCTGGAAGTACGCGGCTCCGCGCGACCGGTCGTCCGGCGCTGCACCGTCGACAATCCGGCCGGGGTGGGGATCGGCGTACTCGACGGCGCCGGTGGGGTGTTCGAGGACTGCGAGGTCGTCGCGGCGGGCCAGTCGGGCATCTCCGTACGGGGCGGCGCACATCCCCGGCTGGAGCGCTGCCGGGTGCACCACGCCTCCGGCGCGGGGCTGTCGGTGACCGGGGAGGGCAGCGGCCTGGAGGCGGTGGGCTGCGAGGTGTACGAGATCAAGGGCACCGGCGTGCAGATCGCCTCGCGGGCCACGGCGCATCTCACCGACTCGTCCGTGCACCGCACTTCGGCCGACGGGATCACCCTGGACACCGACGCCGTACTGACGCTCTCCGACTGCGACATCCACGACATCCCGGAGAACGCCGTCGATCTGCGGTCCCGTTCGGTGCTGACGCTGACCCGCTCGACGGTCCGCCGGTTCGGCCGCAACGGCCTGTCGGTGTGGGACCCGGGCACCCGGGTCGACGCCAACCAGTGCGAGATCCATGACAGTACGGGCGACTATCCGGCGGTCTGGGTCAGCGACGGCGCGACCGCCGTCCTGGACGCGTGCCGGGTGCACGACGTACCGGACGCGCTGTTCGTACTCGACCGCGGTTCCCGGGTCGATGTGGTCGACAGCGACCTGACGCAGGTGCGCAACACGGCCGTGTCGGTGAGCGACGGCGCGACCGCACAGCTCGACGACTGCCGGATCCGGGAGGCGTCGACTGGCGCGTGGTTCCGCGACCACGGCAGCGGGGGCACGCTGGCCAACTGTCTGATCGACTCCGTTCAGACCGGTGTGATCGTGACCAAGGGCGCCGACCCCTCGATCGAACGGGTCACCGTCACCGCTCCCGCCGAAGCCGGTTTCTATGTGTCGGCGGAGGGCCGCGGATCGTTCAACGGCTGCCGGGTGACCGGCAGCGGCGGCTATGGCTTCCATGTGATGGACGGATGCCGTTCGACGCTGCGCGCCTGCCGTACGGAGCGGTGCGCGCGCGGCGGGTACGAGTTCCCGGAGGACGGTCCGCAGGCCGAGGACTGCACCAGCGACGAGAGCGGGGTGCGGGCCGCGCCGGCGCGGGGCGCGGGGCCCGCGGTGCTGACGGCGACCCAGACCGCGGGGCTGCTCTCCACGCTGCCGGTGCAGCAGCCGGCCGCGCCGGTGACCGGGGCGGCGGTGGAGCCGGCCCGCACCTCCCAGGACGTGCTCGGTGAACTCGACGCGCTGGTCGGCCTGGACAGCGTCAAGCACGAGGTCCACACCCTCACCAACATGATCGAGGTCGGCAGGAAGCGGCAGGAGGCGGGGCTCAAGGCCGCGTCCGTCCGTCGCCATCTGGTCTTCACCGGCTCCCCCGGCACCGGCAAGACGACCGTCGCCCGGCTCTACGGCGAGATCCTCGCTTCGCTGGGCGTGCTGGAGCGGGGGCATCTGGTGGAGGTGTCCCGGGTCGACCTGGTCGGCGAACACATCGGCTCGACGGCGATCCGCACCCAGGAGGCGTTCGACCGGGCGCGCGGCGGCGTGCTCTTCGTCGACGAGGCGTACGCGCTGTCGCCCGAGGACTCGGGGCGGGACTTCGGCCGCGAGGCGATCGACACGCTGGTGAAGCTCATGGAGGACCACCGGGACGCGGTGGTGGTGATCGTCGCCGGCTACACGGCCGAGATGGAGCGCTTCCTGACCGTGAACCCTGGTGTGGCGTCCCGTTTCTCACGGACCATCACCTTCAGCGACTACGTGCCCGAGGAGCTGCTGCGGATCGTGGAGCAGCAGGCCGAGGAGCACGAGTATCGGCTGGGGACGGGCGCGGCCGAGGCGCTGCTGAAGTACTTCACCGAGCTGCCCAAGGGGCCGGCGTTCGGCAACGGCCGTACCGCGCGCCAGACGTTCGAGTCGATGGTGGAGCGCCACGCGGGCCGGGTTGCCGCGCTCGCGGACGCGAGCACGGACGACCTGACCCTGCTCTATCCGGAGGACGTGCCCGAACTGCCCTGAGCGGGCTGCTCGTCGGCGCGCTGACGGGGCAGGGCCGGCGGCAGCCGGTCCAGGAGTCCGGTGCGTTCGGTGGCGAACACCGGGTCGGCCTGGTAGTCGGAGTGGCCGAGGATCGGTTCGGGCAGCGGGTGTTCATGGGTGCGGCCGTAGACAACGGGGTCGAGCAGGACGTCGCAGTCCACGGCCGGTTTGTCGCCCTCGGCGGGCACCCGCACGGGGCCGCCTATCGGGTCGGTGGCCCGCCACAGGTTGGTCCAGCAGTGCACGGTGCGGTGCAGCACGCGCAGCGCCTCGGGCCCGAAGTAGGCGGGGAACCAGCGGCCGTAGAGCCGCTCGAGCGGGGAGCCGTAGGTGAGCAGCGCGACCCGCTTGCGGGTGGCGGGGGGCAGCTGCCAGACCGCGGCCGCCGCGAGCACACTGCCTTGGGAGTGACCGGAGATGACGAGCCGGCCGCCGGTGCGCCGGGTCCAGGAGCGCATCCGCCAGGTGAGGTCGGGGACCGCCCGCTCGGCGTAGCAGGGCGGGGCGAAGGGGTGGGCGGCGCGCGGCCAGAAGGTGCCGACGTCCCACAGGATGCCGATGGTGCGTCGCGCGGAGGCGTCCTTGTAGGCGCGCCGGCCCCAGGTGACGAAGAGCAGGAAACCGAAGCCGACCATCCAGGAGCCGATGGCCTGGGCCGTGTCGGCCGTCGAGGCGATGACCGGCGGGGCGCCGTCGAAGGCGCGCCCGGGGACCTTTCCGCTGACCCATGCCCCGGCGACGGCTCCCGCGCCGAGCAGAAGGGTGGCGCCGGAGACGATGCCGATGACGGCCGGGGCGGAGTCGGTGAGCCCGGCGCGCGCCCGGGTGGAGGCGATCTTGCGGGTACGGACCGGGTCCGGGTCCTCGGTGCCGTAGTCGGTCTCAACGGCGGCCGCGAGGCGGCGGGCGGCGCGGGCGGTCCGGAGGGCGAGGAACGCCCCGGGCAGCAGCAGGACCAGGAGCAGCACGGGGATGACGGAGGCCTGCCAGCTCAGCAGGACGGGCGGGCCGATGATGGGGCCTTGGCCCATGCCGGGGGTGGCGGGGCCGTCGAGCCAGTCGGCGACGCGCTGGGCGACACCGCCGGTCATCACACCGCCGAGGGCGCAGGCGAGCGTGGCGACGGCGGGGCCGCCGAGTCCGTACACCGCCGTGCGCGGGTCCCGGTGGGGCCGGTGCAGCAGCAGGGCGACGACGGCGAGGGTGACGACGAGTGCGCCCTGGGCGAGGGCCAGTACCCGGAAGGTGACGTCACCGGGCAGGGTGCCGGCGGAGTGCCAGTCCGGGCGTGACCAGCCCGCGTAGAGGACGGCGAGGGTGAGTAACGTCAGCGCGGCGCAGGGCAGCCAGGAGACGGTGGCGCGTTCGACGTACCGGTCGAGGCGGCGTTCGCTGCGGCCGCGCCGGCAGACGACCCATACGACGACGGCCACGAGGGCGGCGACGGTCGTCTCCAGGAGCCAGCCGAGGACTTCGGGAAGGGTCGTCCCGCTGCCGGCGCGGTCGTGGCGGGCGGCCGCGCCGCAGACGGCGGCGGCGACCGTGAGGAAACCGGCGGCGGTGTGCGCGGCGCGCAGCCGGGCGACGAGCCTGCGGCCGTACCAGAAGCCGGGGCGGCCGAGCGGCGGGCGGACCTCGGCAGGGGTGTCCCGCGGTTCGCTCGGCGTGGGCGTCACCTCGTCGTAGCCGGTGGGCGGCCGCTGGGCCTCGTACGCGCTCCAGGTCCGGTTGGAGAGGTACCAGAGCAGTCCCACCAGGGCGGCCGGGACGACGGCGGCCAGCCCGAGGCGGCGGCCCGGCTGGGACCACCAGCCGCCCCGGCCGGCGGAGAGGAATCCGAGCCAGGAACGCTCGTCCGCGCAGGCGGTGACGCCGGCGCACTGCCAGGCCGTCAGGTCGAGGGCCACTTCGCAGGCGGCGGCGGTGAGCAGCACGGTGAGGGTGAGGGCGACCAGCCGCACCAGTACTCCGTACAGCCGGATCAGGCCCTTGCGGCCCTGGGTCGGCGGGCGCATCCAGTGCGCGAGATTGGCGACCATGAAGGGCAGCAGGAGGAGCCACAGCGCCCGCGCGCCGTTGCCCGAGGTGAGGTTGGACCAGCAGTACGCCTCCGGCACCGGGCGTTCCTCGTACCGCTCGGGGTGGCCCTCGGCGTCCAGGTCGTCGGCGCGGCGGTGCATGGCGGCGGTGGCATCACCGGTGACCCGGACGGTGCGGGGGTCGTCGAGCATGGCCTGGGGGGTGGCTCCGCCGACGCCGTGGACCAGCAGTTCCAGCGCGGCGCCCCCACTTCTCGGGGCCGGTGGGGCAGGGGACACGTCGGTGACTCGCTCTCGTGCGGTGAGGATCAGGACGGGAACAACCATCGCGGATCACCGTGCGTGTCCGCAGCGTCTCTCACGGAATCCGCCCCGCCCGTTCACCGCCGACGCGCCGTGCGAGGATGAGCCCCCGCGGCCTGCGGTGACGGCGGCGACAACGATCTGGAAGGACCGGCCACGGCGGTGAGTGACAATCAGAACCTCCTCGCGGAGCAGCGGCGTGCGCTGATCCTCGACGAGGTGCGGCGGCGCGGCGGCGTGCGGGTCAATGAGCTGACCCGCCGGCTCAACGTCTCGGACATGACGGTGCGCCGCGACCTGGACGCGCTGGCCCGCCAGGGGGTCGTCGAGAAGGTGCACGGCGGTGCCGTGCCGGTGGTCGAACCGCGGACGCACGAGCCCGGATTCGAGGCGAAGTCGTCGCTGGAGCCGACCGCGAAGGAGGACATCGCGCGGGCGGCGGCGGCGATGGCGGTGCCGGGCAGCGCCATCGCCCTGTCCGGCGGAACCACCACCTACGCGCTGGCCCACCATCTGCTGGATGTGCCCGACCTGACGGTGGTGACCAACTCCGTGCGGGTCGCGGACGTCTTCCACGCCGCCCAGGGACACGGGCCTTCGGGCGGTCAGCGGCCGGGGGCGGCGACGGTGGTCCTCACCGGCGGGGTGCGCACCCCGTCGGACGCGCTGGTCGGTCCGGTGGCCGATCAGGCGATCGGCTCGCTCCACTTCGACGTGCTCTTCCTCGGCGTGCACGGGGTCTCGGTCGAGGCGGGGCTCTCGACGCCGAACCTGGCGGAGGCCGAGACGAACCGGCGTCTGGTGCACTCGGCGCGACGGGTGGTGGTGGTCGCCGACCACACCAAGTGGGGGACGGTGGGCCTGAGTTCCTTCGCCCGGCTGGAGGACGTGGACACCCTGGTGACGGACGCGGGGCTGTCGGACGAGACACGGGCGGAGATGGCGGAGCATCTGCCGGGGCTGCTGATCGCGGGCGAGGACGACGACGCCTGAGCGGCGGACGGTGGCCGGTCACGGTAGCCCCCGGGCCGGGCGGGCGGCGCAGTACGTCGAGCGGTGTCCGTGAGGGTGTCGCGGCGCTCGGTGCGCCGCCGCGCCGGGCGTCGGCCCTACGATCGCGCGATGAGCGTCCTGCGGATCCAACGTGACACGGCTCTGCCCGTCGGCGAGGCCTGGCGCCGGGTCACGGACTGGCCCGCGCACGGCGCGCAGGTCCCGCTGACCAGGTCCCGGGTGCTGACCCCGGGGACGACGGGCCCCGGAACCCGCTTCGTCGCGCGGACCGGTGTGGGGCGGCTGACCGTCGACGATCCGATGGAGGTCGTCCGCTGGGAGCCTCCGTCGGGGACCGCGCCCGGGCGCTGCCGTCTGGAGAAGTACGGCCGGTGGGTGCTCGGGTGGGCCGAGATCGAGGTGCACGGGAGGGCGTCGGGTGCCCGGGTGGTGTGGGTGGAGGAGCTGCGCGTGCGCGGGCTGCCCCGGTGGTTCGATCCCGTACTGGCGCGTGCGGGGCGGGCGATGTTCGGCCGGGCTCTGGACGGACTGCTGAAGTCGCCGCCCGGCACAGACATCTGACGGGCCGACAGTTAAGGTGTGCGGGCCCCGTACCCCCTGCCCCGGAGGGACTGTCCCATGGCACGCCGACTGAGGCCCGTGGAACTCGACTTCGTCGAGACGGCACCGCTGCGACTGGCCTTCACCGCGGAGGTGGCCGCCCCGCCCGGGGCCGTCTACCGCGCACTGGCCGAGGACGTCGAGAGCTGGCCCGCCTGGTTCGCGGCCGTCACGAGGGCCCGGCCCACGGACGGCGGTGCGGGCCGCGAGGTCCTCCTCAAGGGCGGCACCCGCTTCCGGGAGACGATCATGGCTCGGGAGTCCGGTGGGCGCTACGCCTATCGCGTGGACGAGACCAACGCCCCCGGCGTGCGGGCCATGGTGGAGGACTGGAGGCTGACGCCGACGGCCGGGGGCACCCGGGTGCGCTGGACGATGGCGGCGGACGGCGGAGCGCTGTTCCGGTTCACCGTGCGACTGGCGCGGTCAGGGGTCGGGCGCTCCTTCCGGGGCGCGGTGCGGAGCCTCGAACGGCGCCTCACCGCCGGAGCGACGCAGAAGCCGCCGTCCGCCGCGTAGTCACCCACCGGAGGGCGCGCGGTTCACCGCGGCCAGGCGCCGGTGGCCAGAAACCGCTCGATGGCGGCGGCGTACGGCGCGATGTCCAGGCCCTGTTCGGCGAGCCAGGCGTCGGAGTAGTACTTGTCCAGGTAGCGGTCGCCCGGGTCGCAGAGCAGGGTGACCACACTGCCCGTGCGACCCTCCGCGACCATCTCGGCGACGATCTTCAGCGCGCTCCACAGCCCGGTCCCGGTCGAGCCGCCGGCCTTGCGGCCGATGGCACCCTCGAGCGCGCGGACGGCGGCCACGCTCGCCGCGTCCGGCACCTTCATCATCCGGTCTATGGCACCGGGGACGAAGCTCGGCTCCATGCGGGGGCGGCCGATCCCCTCGATGCGCGAGCCGCAATCGCTGGCGGCGAGCGGGTCGTTGCGGGTCCAGCCGTCGAAGAAGCACGAGTTCTCCGGGTCGGCCACACAGATGCGGGTGTCGTGCTGCATGTAGTGCACATACCGGGCGATGGTGGCCGAGGTGCCGCCGGTCCCGGCCGTGGCGACGATCCAGGCCGGTTCCGGGTAGCGCTCCAACCTGAGCTGCTGGTACATCGATTCGGCGATGTTGTTGTTGCCGCGCCAGTCGGTCGCCCGCTCGGCGTAGGTGAACTGGTCCATGTAATGCCCGCCGGTCCGCTCGGCCAGGGCGACGGACTCCTCGTACATCTTGCGCGAGTCGTCGACGAAATGGCACCGGCCGCCGTGGAATTCGATGAGGCGGCACTTCTCCGCGCTGGTGGTGCGCGGCATGACGGCGATGAACGGGACGCCGATCAGCTTGGCGAAGTACGCCTCGGAGACGGCGGTCGAGCCGCTGGACGCCTCGATGACGGGCTTGTCCGGCCGGATCCAGCCGTTGCACAGGCCGTAGAGGAAGAGCGAGCGGGCCAGGCGGTGCTTGAGGCTGCCGGTGGGGTGGGTCGACTCGTCCTTCAGGTAGAGGTCTATCCCCCACTGCTCGGGGAGCGGGAAGCGCAGCAGATGGGTGTCGGCGGAACGGTTCGAGTCGGCCTGGACCTTGCGCACGGCCTCCTTCAGCCATGCCCGGTAGGCGGTGTCGCTCCGGTCCACGTCGATGGTCGCCATGGCCTCGCCCGGCGTGATGCTTCCGGCCTTTTCAGCGGTGCTCATGCGTCCGTCTCCTCGTCTGTTCCCCTACGGTCCCCACTCCCGACAATAGCCCGCTCACCTGCACAAACGTTCCCTTTGGGGGGCCATAGGAGGGGCTTGGGGGCCCGGATGGCCGGGGATGGGTCGGATACCGGACAGGTCGGGTACGCACCCTGGTGCACCGGGGCATTGATGGGCAGACTGGCGAGAAGAGACCGGTGCGAAGGGGGCGGAAAGGCATGGCGGAGCCCGAGTTCAGCGCCACGGGCGTGCAGATCGAGCGGTGGCCGCGTTCACTGACCAGGGCGGGCGAGGTCGTGATCAAGGACGGCAGGCTGGAGCTGTTGACCAGCTACGGCACCGAGATCGACAGCGCGCCGGTACGGGCGGTGAAGGCGGGCCGCCCCTGGTTCGCGAGCAGGGACGCGACCGTCGCGACGGTGAACGGCAGGCGTTACCGGCTGACCATGAGCCGGCACGACGAGAGCACCGACGGCGGCGACGAGCCTGAGGCGGCGGCCCGGGCGGGCCGTTTCCTGGAGGCGGTGCGGCGCGCCACGAGTGCCAGGAAGTGAGCCGGCAGCACCCTGGACAGCGCCCCGATGTGACGGTCGTCCGGTCCCCGCGAGTTGCGCGACCGTAACGACTGGTTCACGCTGTACACACGTCACTCAGGGTTTGTCGGCGGTTACGCTGCGCCCCAGCGCTTCGCGCCCGTCGGCGCACGACAGCAGTCAGCCAACTGCAGGATCCGATCCTTCGTCTTCTTCCGGACCTATTCGGGGAGTCGCAGCCGTGATCAGCGAACCAAGCAGACACTGCACGGTGGAGCTGCAAGCCCTGCCGTCGCGGATCGGTCAGGTCCGCAGAATCGTTTCTGCGCATCTGCGCTACTGGCATCTCGATGCCTTGATAGACCAGGCGGCGCTCGGCGTCACCGAACTGCTGACCAATGTCCACCGGCATGCCCAGCCCGACAAGACGTGCACCGTGGAGCTCGAGCTGCTGCTCGACCGCCTGACCGTCTCCGTCCACGACCACGACCCCCGCCTGCCGTCGCTCAACGACGCCAGGACCCCGTCGACCTCCTCGACCTCGGGGCGCGGACTCGCGCTCATCGAGGCGGTCAGCGAGAGCTGGGGCGTGCGCCCGGAGGGCGACGGTGGAAAGGTCGTCTGGTTCACCCTCCCCGCTCCGCCGCACCTCCTGGCCGTGGCCCCGCGCCCGCACGCCGTCCACGGTGCGACGACCGACGGGCCGTTCGCGGGGCAGGGACACTTCCTCGAGATCGACGGTGTGCCGTTCGGCGCGGTGGACGACGCGGCCCCGGCCCCCACTGCCGCCCGGTCCGCCGTCGCCGGCTGACCTCCGGGGCGGCTCGGTCACCCGGGGCCGGTTCGGCCCTCTCCTGCCGGTCGCGCCGGCCGGGAGTCCGGCATTCAGCCGGGCGGGCCGCTGGTGGAACCGGCCGGTCCCGTCATCCCGCAGCACCTCCCTTGCCGGTGGCGTGCCGGCCGAACTGCTCGTCGAGCACCGACAGTCGGCGCCAGTACTCGTCCTCGTCGATCTCGCCCGCCGCGAAGCGGTGACCGAGCAGGGCGATGGGCGACTGGTCGTCGACGACGGGCCGCAGCCCCCTGCGCCCGCGCAGGCCGGCGCGGCGCAGCACGGTGACGACCGTGAAGATGACGGCCGCCCAGATCAGCGGGAAGAAGAGGACCCACGGTCCGGGTCCGTCGTAGGCGAGAGTGTTCATCTCGGTTCAGCTCCTCCGTTGGCGATGTGGCTGCCCTGGTGGCGTTCCGCTTCTCCGAGACTCGCGCGCGGAGGGGTCGGAGTCGTCGTACGGCCGGCGGCTGTCCGCCTACCACCGCAGGAGTACGCGGATCCCGCGCGGCCCCCACCCCCGCTCCCCCGCTCTCCCGGCTACTCGATTTCTGTACCTACTAGTATGTACAGTGCGCTTCATGAGCACTCCGGAGCGACTGATCGAGGCGACCCGCGAGCTTCTGTGGGAGCGCGGCTATGTGGGCACGAGCCCCAAGGCGATCCAGCAGCAGGCCGGCGCGGGGCAGGGCAGCATGTATCACCACTTCGCCGGCAAGCCCGACCTGGCGCTGGCGGCGATCCGGCGCACGGCCGGGGAGATGCGCACGGCGGCCGAAGCGGTCCTCGGCGGTGAGGGATCGGCGTACGACCGCGTCCGCGCCTATCTGCTGCGCGAGCGCGACGTGCTGCGCGGCTGCCCGGTCGGCCGGCTGACCATGGACCCGGACATCATCGCGAGCGACGAACTTCGCGCACCGGTGGACGAGACGCTCGACTGGCTGCGCGGACGGCTCGCCGGGATCGTCCAGGAGGGCCTGGACGCGGGCGAGTTCACCGCACCGCTCGTCCCCGAGGAGACGGCGGCCGCGATCGTGGCGACCGTGCAGGGCGGATACGTCCTCGCCCGCGCCTCCGGCTCGACGGCCCCCTTCGACACCGCCGTCAGGGGACTGCTCACCCTGCTCGCACCCCGCGCTTGACCAGGGAGTTCGCCCGCATGCGCATCACCCGCATCCGCCCCGAGAGCCGCGTGCCGGGGCCGGCCGAGCACTTCTCCGGCTCCGTGTGGCTCGATGAGATCCCGTCGCCGGAACGGCCCTTCGGACTGCGGATGTTCAGGGTCCGCTTCATGCCCGGCGCGCACACGGCCTGGCACTGCCGGCACGGCGGCGCACCGCGCACCTTCATGACCCACCTCGCGGTGGTCGAGGCCGCCGCCGACGGCCCCACGACCGAACTGAACGCCCACGTCACCGACGCGCACCCCGCCTGAGGAGCCTTCGCCATGCACGCCATGCAGTACGAGATCACGCTGCCCGCCGACTACGACATGAGGATCATCCACGACCGGGTGGCGACGAGGGGACACCTGCTCGACGAATTCCCCGGCCTCGGCATCAAGGCGTATCTCGTCCGTGAACGCGCGGACGGGTCGCCGGTGAACCAGTACGCGCCGTTCTACCTCTGGGCCACGACGGAGGGCATGAACTCCTTCCTGTGGGGCCCCGGTTTCCAGGGAATCGTCAACGACTTCGGGCGCCCGGAGGTGCAGCACTGGACGGGACTCGGCTACGAGGACGGCCCGGCGTCCGGCGCCGTGGCGACGCTCGCGACCCGCCGCCGGGAGCGGCTCCGGGAGCACGACACACCGGCGGACGCGGTCCGGCGGGCCCTCGCGGAGCACCGGCGGGTCGCGGCGGCGCCGGGCGTGGTCGCGGCGGCCGTGGCCGTCGATCCCCGGCGATGGGAACTGCTGCACTTCGCCCTCTGGGCCGAAGGGGCACCGGCGGAGGCGATCGAGGACACGTCCGGGCACACGCGTGAGCCCGCCCCCGAGGACGGCGGCGAGCGCTTCCGGGTCCTGCGCCTGTGCACTCCGGACAGGCCGAAGCTGCCCCGGGGCCGGCAGTGGTGAGCCCGGTCCGTACGGTCCTCGGTGACGTGCCCGCCGGGGAGCTGGGGCTCTGCGACGCCACGACCACCTCTTTCCGCGGACGCCGCGGCTGCCCGGCGAGGAGCTCGACGACGTCGCCGAGGCGGGGCTCCGGCTCCGGCTTCGGCAGTTCGAGGCCCTCGGAGGGGGCGAACGGTGATGCGGTGGACTCCGTGGCATGGGCCGCCGGGCGACGGACCTCGCCGCGCTCTCCCGGGCGCCCTCGGCGGTCTGCGCCCGCGCCTCGAATTCACCCTGGGCCGAAAGATGGTGGAACTGGCCCTCGGGGAGAATCCGGCGCGCGGGCATTCGCCTTCGGCGGCTCGGAGGCGGTCAGCCCACCGGGATCAGCGTGAGATAGGCGATACCGAGGACCTGGCGGTAGCCGTTCAGCCAGTTGGAGCGCTGACGGTCGACACGTTCACGTGTCTCGGCGGCCAGCGGGTGCTCCGGGTGCTCCGCGAGCCAGATCTCGACTCCCTCGCGATAGCCCGACTCGAACTCCTCCCACTCGTCGACGCTCGCGGTCTCGATCCTCGCGGGCCTGAAGCCGGCCTCGATCGCCAGGTCGACGAGCGGGCCGAGGAGCAGATGATCGCCGGTGTGGGCACCCGGCCACATCCCGGCGAGTTCCTCGTCCGTGGGGACGCGCTGCCAGAAGCCCTCGCCGAGTACGACTCGCCCGCCGGGGCGGACGAGCCGGCGCAGCTCCTTGAGCGCGGCGGCCGGATCGTGGGGTCCGTCGGGGTCGCAGAGTGCCTGGCTCGACCCGAGACAGAGCACGACGTCGGCGGGGCCGCGATCGGTGCCGAGGGCGGACTCCTCGACGAACTCGACCCGTTCGGCGAGCCCCCGCTCCTTGGCCAGCTCCCGGCCCCTGGCCAGGTCCTCGGCGTTGATGTCGATCCCGATCCCACGCGCGCCGGGCGCGGCCTCCAGAACGCGCAGGAGCAACTCGCCCCAGCCGCTGCCGATGTCGAGGACCGTTTCGGGGTCCGTGTCCGCGAGCCGCCCGATCATCCGCTCGACGCGGGCTTCGGACAGCGGTCCGTGGAAGGTGAGATGGGTGAGCCTCGGCGGAAGATCGTTGTCGGTCATGGGGCGGAACGGTAGCCCGCGCCGAAGTGGGCGGCCAGGGATTTTCGGCGCCGGGTGAAAGGCCCCTGGGCGGGTGAAGGGCTCCAGGACGGGGTGCTCCTGGAAGGGGGCGGGCGGTGGAGGTCAGGGGTGCGGGGCGCCCGGCTCGGTTGGCCGATGGCCCTGGGCCGTTCCGCCGCCGCGACCGTACGTTCAGACGACCGCGGGGCCGAGCGCGGCGAGCGGGTCGTCGAGGACCGGCTGCCATGCCAACTCCGCCGCTCCCACAAGGCTGTTGTGGTCGAGGGTGCACGGCAGGATGGGCACCCCGCCGCTGCGGCCCCACAGGCTGCGGTCGGCGACGACCGCGCGCAGCCGTCCCGGGTCCGCGTCGAGGAGTTCGCGGTGGAGGCCGCCCAGGATGATCCTGTCGGGGTTGAGAATGTTCACGAGACCGGCCAGCCCGAGACCGAGCCGGTCGATGAGTTCCTCGGCCGCTGTCCGTACCGCCGGGTCGTCCAGCTGGGTCCGGAGCAGGACGCGTGACTGCTGGAGCAGGGAGACCTCGGGGCCGGGGTCGCGGCCCGCCGCGGTGAGGAAGGCGAGCGGGTCGGCCTCGACGTCGAGGCAGCCGCGGCTGCCGCAGTAGCAGGGCCGCCCCTCCGGGTTGACCGTGAGATGGCCCACTTCGAGCGCGAGGCCCGAACTGCCGGTGTGCAGACGGCCGTCGAGGACGAGGGCCCCGCCGACGCCGCGGTGTCCGGTGGCGACGCAGAGCAGGTGCTGGGCACCCCGGCCGGCGCCGTGGCGGTGCTCGGCGAGGGCGGCGAGGTTCACGTCGTTGCCGGTGAAGGCCGGGCCTTCGATGCCGGCGGCCCGCACGCAGTCGGCGAAGATCTGGCGCACCGGCGCGCCCGCGGGCCAGGCGAGGTGGAGCGGATTGAGGGCGGTGCCTTCGGGCTCGGCGACGGCGGAGGGCGCGGCGAGGCCGGCTCCGACGCACCGGCGTCCGCTCTCGCGCAGGAGCGCGGCACCCGCGTCGACGACCTCGCCGAGTACCTGCGCCGGGTCGGCGGAGACCGTGACGCAGCCGGGAGCGGTCGCCACGATCCGGCCGCCGAGGCCGACGAGCGCGGCGCGGAAGCCGTCGGCGTGGACCTGGGCGGCGAGTGCGACGGGGCCCTTGTCGTCGACGGCGAGGCGGTGCGAGGGGCGCCCCTGGGAGCCGGCGGCGGCGCCGGGCCTGGAGTCGACCCGGATCAGCCCGAGGGCTTCGAGCTCGGCGGCGACGGCGCCGGCGGTGGCGCGGGTGACGCCGAGTTCGGCGGTGAGGACGGCCCGGGTGGGCGCCCGGCCCGTGTGAACCAGTTCGAGCGCGGGGCCGAGTGCGCCGCGCCCTCTGTCCAGACGTGTCCGGGTAGTCGTCGCCTTGCCGTTCATGGATGCGAGTCTCCCATGATCCCCGTCACGGGACCCCGCCCGCCCCGACGGGGCGCTGCCCGGACCCACCCGCCAGGCCTCCAGGGCCTCGATCCCGGCGCCCCGGCGCACCTTGCCCCGACCGCCGCGCACTTCCGCGCACCCCTGGCGCCCCGCGCCACTGCGCCCCTTCGCCTTGTGTTCACCAACCCCTCCCCCCTACTCTGAGTTTGTGCCGCTTCTAAACAAACTACGGACGGCCGTTCCGGGAGGCCCAGGCGGAGACACCGCCGTCGCCTCCCTGTCGCGCCTCCGCACCGCCCTGACCCTCTTCTTCGCCCTCGACGGTTTCCTCTTCGCCGGCTGGGTGGTCCGTATCCCGGCCATCAAGCAGCAGACCGGCTCCTCGGCCAGCGATCTCGGGCTGGCGCTGCTCGGCGTCTCCGCCGGAGCGGTGGTCACCATGACGCTGACCGGACGGCTGTGCCGGCGCTTGGGCAGCCACGTGGTGACCGTCGCCGCCGCCGTCCTGATGTCCTTGAGCATCGCGCTGCCCGCCCTGACGCACTCGGCGCTCGCCCTGGGGATCGTCCTGCTGGTCTTCGGCGCCGCGTACGGCGGCATCAACGTGGCCATGAACAGCGCCGCCGTCGATCTGGTCGCCGCCCTGCGCAGGCCGGTGATGCCCACCTTCCACGCCGCGTTCAGTCTCGGCGGCATGGTCGGAGCGGGGGCCGGAGGGCTTGTCGCCGGGGGCCTCTCCCCCGCCGCGCATCTGCTCGGACTCACCGCGGCGGGGCTGCTGATGACCGCCGTCGCCGGCCCCGTACTTCTGCGTGAGCCGTCCCCCGCCGCGTCCCCGGGCGCGCCTCGCGCCACGGCCGGGAAGCCCGGAGCGGCGCCGCGGCCCACCGCGCGGTCCCGCCGTCTCGTCGCGGTGTTCGGGGTGATCGCGCTGTGCACGGCGTACGGCGAAGGCGCGCTGGCCGACTGGGGCGCGCTGCACCTGGAACAGGATCTGCGGGCGCACCCCGGCCTCGCGGCCGCCGGTTACTCGCTCTTCGCCCTGGCCATGACCGCCGGCCGGCTGTCCGGTACGGCCCTGCTGGAGCGGCTCGGCCAGACCCGGACCCTCGTCGCGGGCGGCGCGACCGCGGCCGTCGGCATGCTGCTCGGAGCGCTGGCGCCCACGGTCTGGCTCGCGCTGCTCGGGTTCGCCGTGACGGGACTCGGCCTCGCCAACATCTTCCCCGTGGCGGTCGCCCGGGCAGGCGCCCTGGCCGGCCCCGGCGGGGTGGCGGCGGCCTCCACCCTGGGCTACGGCGGGATGCTGCTCGGTCCGCCCGCGATCGGGTTCGTCGCCGACTGGTTCTCGCTGCCCGTCGCGCTGACGACCGTGGCGGTGCTGGCGGCGGGCGCGGCGCTGATCGGGTACGCGGCCCGCAACGCGTCGGCACCCAGGCCGGCCGGGTAACCGGTCTCGGGCGGGCGGCCGTGACGACGCGACCTTCGGCGTGGGCCCCTTCGCCCTCCTGCTGCCCGCCCCGACCAGCCCGGCGCTGTTCGCCCTGCGGCAGGCGCTCGGCGACTGGGCGGAGAACGACGGGTTCCCACAGAGCTGTTCACCGTGTCGTACACCTTCCAGACGTTCGCCCTCGGTTGCCCGAGGCAGCTGGTCCGGGCCGCGCGCACGCGTCAGGACAACGGCCCCCTGCGGCCGGGCCCGCGCTGGCAGAATCCAGCGCGTGAAGATCTCTGAGTACATCGCGTCTCTCGACCGGGAGGGCAGGTCGCTGGCCGACGCCGCGGCGAAGGCCGGCCCGCTCGCGCCCGTACCGACCTGTCCAGGATGGCAGGTACGGGATCTCGTGCGGCACACGGGGACGGTGCACCGCTGGGCTGCCCGTTTCGTCACGGACGGCATCCAGTCCTACGAGCCCGGCGCCGACGAGCCCGATCTCGACGGCGACGCGCTGGTCGAGTGGTTCCGTGAGGGCCACGCCCTGCTGGTCGCCGCGCTGGACCAGGCTCCGGAGACGCTGGAGTGCTGGACGTTCCTGCCCGCACCCTCGCCCCTCGCCTTCTGGTCGCGGCGGCAGGCGCACGAGACGGCGGTCCACCGCGTGGACGCCGAATCGGCGCTCGGCACGGGCCCCGGCCCGGTGGACCCGGCCCTGGCGGCGGACGGGATCGACGAGTTGCTGTGCGCCTTCCATTCCCGCTCGAAGAGCCGGGTGCGCACACCGGAGCCGCGGACGCTGCGCGTACGGGCGACGGACACCGGTGACGTATGGACCGTGCGGCTGTCGACGGACGCGCCGCGGACCACGCGCACGGACGAGGGACCGGCCGAGTGTGAGCTGAGCGGCCCGGCCGGAGCGCTCTATACGACTCTGTGGAACCGGCGTCCACCCGGCGAGGACGGGGTCGCGGTCACCGGGGACACGTCACTCGCCCGACTGTGGCAGGAGACGTCGGCGATCACCTGACCCACCACCCCAGGGACCACCCTGGCCGGCCACCTGCCCGTACGGACCCGCACGGATGGGCGGGTGGCCGGGGTGGTGCGCCGGGCGGGACCTTCGGCGCCTGCTGACGGTCCGTCGGCCTCGTGGTCCGCGCGTCCGTGGAGCCCCGGCGCTCAGGCGGACCGCTCGTCCAGCATCCTTGCCCACCGGTCGCGCGCTTGTGACACTGCGGTTCATGGAGACACGCAGTCAGGCCCAGCGGGACGCGATCACGGTCGAGATCGGATACGCGGTGGTGACGGCGGCCTTCGCCGCGGCCGCCGTTCTGGCCCTCGTCTGCTCCCCGCTGTTGCTGCCCGGTCTGCCGGACGCCGCCCGTCGGGCGCTGCCGTTCGCGGGGGCGGCTCTCGCGGGAGTCGCCTTCGTGGCGCGGGTGGTACGGGTGCTGTGGCGCTTCCCCCGCCGCCCCGGCGACCCGAGTCAGCCGAGCCAGCCGGGCCGTACGAGCCCCGACTCGTAGGCCAACACGACCAGTTGGGCCCGGTCGCGGGCGCCCAGTTTCACCATCGTGCGGCTGACGTGGGTCTTCGCCGTGAGGGGACTGACCACCAGACGGCGGGCGATCTCCTCGTTGGACAGACCGATGCCGACGAGAGCCATCACCTCCCGTTCCCTCTCGGTGAGCTCGGCGAGACCGCGCGCGTCGGCGGGGGCCTTGGAGCGGGCCGCGAACTCGGCGATGAGGCGGCGCGTCACGCCGGGGGAGAGCAGCGCGTCCCCCTCCACCACCGCCCGTACCGCGCGCAGCAGTTCCTCCGGTTCGGTGTCCTTGACCAGGAAGCCGGAGGCGCCGGAGCGGATCGCCTCGAAGACGTACTCGTCCATCTCGAAGGTGGTCAGCATCACCACCTTCACTCCCGCGAGACCCTCGTCGTCGGTGATCCGGCGGGTCGCCGCGAGGCCGTCGAGCAGGGGCATCCGGATGTCCATCAGCACGACGTCCGGTAGCAGTTCGCGGACCACGGCGACCGCCTCGCCGCCATCGGCCGCCTCTCCAACGACCTCGATGTCCGGCTGTGCATCGAGCAGCGCCCGGAAGCCGGCCCGGACCAGCAGCTGGTCGTCCGCCAGCAGGACACGGATCACGGCGTCTCCCCATCCATCTCGTCCATCGGATCCCGTAGGTCCCCGCGACCGCTCGTCCCGGCCGGGGTTGGGGCGTCCAGGGCCGTGTTCGAGGTGTCGTTCGAGGTACTCGGGGGGCGTGGGGGAAGCGTCGCGCGGACCCGGAACCCGCCGTCCGGACGCGTGCCCGCCTCGATCGTGCCACCGAGCGCGGCCGCCCGCTCACGCATGCCCACGAGGCCGTTGCCGCTGCCTCCGGCGTCCCTGCCGGTGGCGGGACCGTCGTCGTCGATCAGCAGCTCGATACGGTCCGGCGCGTAGGCGATCCGTACGCGCGCGGTACGCGAACCGGAGTGACGCACCACGTTCGTGAGCGCCTCCTGGACGATCCGGAAGGCCGCGAGATCCGTTCCGGGCGGAATCTCGGCGCGCGCCCCCACCGCCTCCACGTCGACCGTCAGACCGGCGCCCGCGGCCTGTTCGACGAGTTCCGGGAGCCGGTCGAGGCCCGGGGCCGGGGCACGCGGGGCCTCGCCGGGGGCGCGCAGGGTGTCGAGGACCTGACGCACCTCCCCCAACGCCTCCTTGCTGGCCGCCTTGATGGTGGTGAGGGCGGTCCTCGCCTGCTCGGGGTCGGTGTCGAGGAGCGCGAGTCCCACACCGGCCTGGACGTTGATGACCGAGATGGAGTGGGCGAGTACGTCGTGCAGCTCGCGGGCGATGCGCAGCCGCTCCTCGTCGGCGCGCCGCTTCTCGGCGACGGCCCGCTCGGCCCGCTGCTGGGCCCACTGCTCCCGGCGGACACGTACCAGCTCGGAGGCGGCGAGGATGGCGACCACGAAGGCGGCGACGGCGATCTCCTCGCCCCAGGGGCCGGGGCCGTCGTCGCCGGGCGGCAGATGGGCGTACAGCCAGTGCGCGATCAGCAGATGCCCCGCCCAGAGCAGGCCCAGTGCCCACCAGGCCGCCCGGCGGTGGCCGTGGACGATCGCGGCGAAGCAGGCGACGGCCACGGTGAGGAAGACCGGGCCGTACGGATATCCGGCGCCGAAGTAGACCAGCGTGACCGACGCGACGGCGAGGACGACGGCCACGGGATACCGGTGCCGGAGCAGGAGCAGGGCAGATCCGGCGAGCAGCAGCGCCCGGCCGTAGGCGTCGAGCGTCTCCCGGTCGGGCTGGCTCCTCGCCGCGAAACCGGATCCGATCAGGACGAACACGGCGAGCAGGAGGGTGGACCGCCACGGCAGTCCGCTGCCGGGCCCGCCCGCGAGCCAGTGCCTCGGCCACGGAGGCCCGCCCCCGGGGCGCCTTCCCGGGCCGCGCGCCCAGGGCGGGCCTCCGCCACTGTGTGTCCGCTGCTCGTCCATGTCCGCCACGCTAGCCGCGGCGGGTGCGGGGCGGCGTCGGCCGGGCGGGGTGATCACCCGTACTCCCGGGGGAGTACACCGTCCTCCCGGGCGTCGGTCCTGGGCCGGCCTCCCCCGTGCGCTACGAGCTCCGCCCCGGCCGCCGCCCCACGGCCCGCGCGACGGCCGGGTACCGCTGATTCAGGACCGCCGCCCGGACGGGACAGGGCGTCCGGGTGGGAGCAGGCCGACCTCCCGTGCGAGGTGGTCGGCGGCGGCGGCGAAGAAGGCGTCGCGGTCCTCGACGACCCGGTTGAACTGGCCGAACACCTCGAAGGACACCATCCCGAACAGCTGGGACCAGGCCGCGACCAGGGCGACGACCAGCGCCGGAGGGAGGTCGGGGGCGACGTCGGCGGTCAGCCGGTGAGCCTCGGGGCGGAGCTCCTCGGCGAGCGGCGGGAGCGCGATGCCGCCCGAGCGGTGGGCGTCGCGAGCGACGGAGATGAGGGTGAGGCCGACACGGGAGGCGGGTCCGACGGTGTCCCTCGGGGCCGTATAGCCGGGCACCGGGGAGCCGTAGATGAGGGCGTACTCGTGGGGGTGGGCCAGAGCCCAGGCTCGGACGGCGGTGCAGACGGCGGTCCAGCGGGCCGGGGGGTCGGCCGGGTCGGCGGCGGCGAGGGCCCTCTCGGCGGCGGCGCCGACGGCGTCGTACGCGTCGACGATCAAGGCGGTGAGCAGGTCGTCGCGGCTCGGGAAGTAGCGGTAGAGGGCGGACGACACCATGCCGAGCTCCCGGGCGACGGCTCGCAGCGAGAGCTTCGCGGCGCCTTCGGCCGCGAGCTGGGCGCGTGCCTCGTCCTTGATGGCGGTGGTGATTTCGACGCGGGCGCGGGCCCTGGCTCCTTGAACGCGGGTCATGGGGGCAGTCTGCCATCAATCGGAGCACTGCACTGAATCGAGAGCACTGCTCTTGCTTCGGAGCGCCGATCCGTGCACACTGTTCTCAAGCGAGAGCAGTGCTCTCGGTCTGGATCTCTCCCCGGAGGAGCACCATGAGCGCCGCCGCCCACGTCATGAAGCCCGGCTGGTTCACCATCAACGTCCTCAACCGCGCCGTCGCCTGGATGACGCGACGGGGCATCAGCGTCTGGGGCTCGCGCATCCTCGCCGTCCGCGGCCGCAAGAGCGGAGAGTGGCGCCGTACGCCGGTGAACCTGTTGACGGTGGACGGGGAGCGGTATCTGGTGGCCCCCCGCGGCCACGTCCAGTGGACGCACAACATGCGGGCGGCGGGCGGCGGCGAGCTGCATCTGGGCAAGCAGGCGCTGCCGTTCACGGCCGTCGAGCTGTCCGACGACGAGAAGCCGGTCCTGCTGCGCGCCTACCTGAAGCGATGGAAGGCGGAGGTGGGCGTGTTCTTCGGAGGCGTCGGCCCCGACTCGTCCGACGAGGAGCTGCGCGCGATCGCGCCGAAGCACCCGGTGTTCCGCATCAGCACGCCGGCCTGAGGAGTGGGGCCTGCGGTACAGGCCGGGGTGCGGGCACCCACGGCCCTGCCCGAGCCTTCCCGGGCCGCCGCCCCGCGCCTGCCGACCCGGCGGCACCCCCGCTCGCGCCGAGCCGCCCCTCACACCGCGTCGGTCGAGCCCCGCTCGCTCGTGCGGTCCGTCTTCTCGGGGCCCTCGGCAGCCCCGGCAACCGCGACGCCTTCGACGCCCGCCGTACTCCGCTCCGTACCGACCCGGGTCAGCGCCACGTCCCCCATCCGCCGGTCCAGTACGTCCAGCGCCTTCCGGATGAACGAGTGGGAGCGCACCAGACCCGCCAGGGTCGTCGCGCCGCGCGTGATGTCCGCGAACGCCCTCCACACGGGCCGCAGGCCCGTCATCGCCGCGTGCAGCAGCCCCGGCTGCCGCTCGAAGAGCGCCAGCATCCGGCGCCCGACCGCCATCTCCACGCCGAGGCCGGCCTTGATGGCGAACGCGTAGTTGAGAGCCTGCCGCCGGGCGTCCACGGCGTCGTTCGCCTCCGCGATGCGCACCGCCCACTCCCCCGCCAGCCGCCCCGACCGCAGGGCGAAGGAGATCCCCTCGCGGGTCCACGGCTCCAGCAGACCGGCCGCGTCACCGCAGACCAGGACCCGGCCCCGGGACAGCGGCGAATCGTCGCTGCGGCACCGCGTCAGATGGCCCGAGGAGATCTCCGGCTCGAATCCCGCCAGCCCCAGCCGGGCGATGAAGTCCTCCAGGTACCGCTTGGTGGCCGCTCCCTCGCCGCGCGCGGAGATCACGCCCACGGTGAGCGTGTCCCCCTTGGGGAACACCCAGCCGTAACTGCCCGGCATGGGTCCCCAGTCGATGAGCACCCGCCCCGCCCAGTCCTCCGCGACCGTCGGCGGCACGGGAATCTCCGCCTCCAGGCCGAGGTCCACCTGGTCGAGCTTCACCCCGACATGTGCCCCTATGCGCCCGGCGCTGCCGTCGGCTCCGACGACCGCACGCGCGAGGATCGTCTCCCCGTCGGCGAGGACGACCGCCACCGTCCGCCGGTCCGGCACGGCCACGCCGTGCTGCTCGACCCGCGACACGGCCACGCCGGTGCGCAGTTCGGCGCCGGCCTTCTGCGCGTGCTCTACCAGACCGGCGTCGAACTCGGGCCGGTTGATGAGCCCGAAGAGCATCCGCTTCGAGCGGCGGGTACGGGCGAACCTGCCGTTCATCGAGAAGGTGACGGCGTGCACCCGGTCGCGCAGCGGCAGTTCGAAGCCGGGCGGCAGCGCGTCACGCGAGGGCCCGATGATGCCCCCGCCGCACGTCTTGTAGCGGGGCAGCTCCGCCTTCTCCAGCAACAGCACCCGGCGGCCGGCCGTGGCCGCCGCATGCGCGGCCGTGGCACCCGCGGGTCCCGCCCCGACCACCACGACGTCCCAGACCGACTCGGGCTGCTGGCTTCCGGCGTCTGCGTTCTCGCTGCTCACGATGTGCTTCTGCTCCTGATCCGACCAGTGGTCCATGCTCTTCACGGCATCCTACGGCGCGGGCCCCGACGGCCCACTGTGGGAGGATCGCCCGGGTGTTCGTCTGTACAGACGTCACGTACAGCGACACTCCTTACGTCACTTCCTGCGTACTCATAACGTCGCACCCACGAGGAGCGTGCCCATGACCGTGAATCCGATCGCCGAGACCGTCGCATCCCTGCTGCCCCGTGCCAAGGCGGAGCTCGCGGAACTGGTGGCCTTCGAGTCGGTGGCGGACGAGGCCGTGGCGCCGAAGAGCGAGTGCGAGGCGGCCGCCGAGTGGGTGGCCGACGCGCTGCGCGCGGAGGACTTCCAGAGTGTGGCGCTCCTCGACACCCCCGACGGCTCGCAGTCGGTCTACGGCGTCCTGCCCGGGCCGGAGGGCGCGCCGACCGTCCTGCTGTACGCGCACTACGACGTCCAGCCGAAGCTCGACGAGTCGGCGTGGGTGACTCCGCCGTTCGAGCTCACGGAGCGGGACGGCCGCTGGTACGGCCGCGGCGCGGCCGACTGCAAGGGCGGCTTCATCATGCACCTCCTCGCGCTGCGCGCCCTCAAGGCGAACGGCGGCGTACCGGTCACCGTGAAGGTGATCGTCGAGGGGTCGGAGGAGCAGGGCACCGGCGGTCTGGAGCGGTACGCCGAGGCGCACCCCGACCTGCTGACCGCCGACGCGATCGTCATCGGTGACACCGGGAACTTCCGGGTCGGTCTGCCGACGGTCACGGCGACGCTGCGCGGGATGACGATGATCCGGGTGCGGATCGACACCCTCGAAGGCAACCTGCATTCCGGGCAGTTCGGTGGGGCCGCGCCCGACGCGCTGGCCGCGCTGATCCGCGTACTGGACACGCTGCGGGCCGAGGACGGCTCGACGGTCATCGACGGGCTCGCGTCGGACGCCTCGTGGGACGGCCTGCAGTACCCGGAGGAGGACTTCCGCAAGGACGCGAGGGTCCTCGACGGCGTCGACCTGCCGGGCAGCGGCACGGTCGCCGACCGGATCTGGGCGCGTCCGGCGGTGACGGTCATCGGCATCGACTGCCACCCGGTCGCGGGTGCCACCCCGTCGATCCCCTCCACGGCCCGCGCGCAGATCAGCCTGCGCGTGCCGCCCGGCCAGGACGCCGCCGAGGCGACCGAGCTGCTGTACGCGCACATCGCCAAGCGGGTGCCGTGGAACGCGCGGGTCTCCTTCGAGCAGGTCGGGCAGGGCCAGCCGTTCCGCGCGGACATCGGCAGCCCGGCGTACACGTCGATGGCCGAGGCCATGCGGATCGCCTACCCGGGCGAGGAGATGCAGGCGTCGGGGATGGGCGGTTCGATCCCGCTGTGCAACACGCTCGCCGCGCTCTACCCCGAGGCGGAGATCCTGCTGATCGGGCTGAGCGACCCCGAGGCGCAGATCCACGCCGTGAACGAGTCGGTCTCCCCGAAGGAGCTGGAGCAGCTCTCGGTGGCCGAGGCGCACTTCCTGCTGAACTACGCGGATTCCAAGCGGGGTTGAGCTCTCGGCGAAGATCGCTTTCGGCGTAGTCCCAGGCGGCGGGCGTGCGCGGCCCGTACGTTCGCCGCATGGACTTCATCGAGGTGCTCCCTCACCGGCTGCACATGCTGCGCTTCTCCATCGGACAGGCCTATCTGTGGCGCGACCGCGCCGGTGACACGGACGAGCTGACGCTCGTCGACGCCGGCTGGGTCGACGCCGCCGACGAGATCGAGCAGGCGATACGCAAGGCGGGCCTGCGGCCCGAGGACATCCGGCGCATCGTGCTGACGCACTGCCATCGCGACCATGTGGGCGCGGCCGGCGAACTCGCGGCCCGGTACGGCGCCCAGGTGCTGGCCCACCGCCTGGACGCGCCGGTGATCCGCGGCGAGGCGCCGGTCCCCGACCCCGTACTGCTGGACTGGGAGGTCCCGCTGTACGAGCACGGGCTCACCGTCCCCGAGGCGCCGCCGACCCGGGTGGACCGGGAGCTGGAGGACGGCGAGGAACTCGGCTTCGGCGACGGGGCCCTGGTGGTGCACACCCCCGGGCACACGGACGGTTCGATCGCGGTCCATCTGCCCCGGCACGGTGTGCTGTTCACGGGTGACACGGTGGCCGCCGTGCAGGGGGTCACGCTGGGTGTCTTCCATGTGGACCGGGAGGAGGCCAAGGCGTCGATGCGCCGGCTGGCTGGGCTCGCGCCGACGACGGTCTGCTTCGGGCACGGTGAACCGCTGACCGTCGACGCGGCGGCGGTCCTGAGCGCGGCGGCCGACCGTGACGCCGCGCCCTCGGACGCCATGGAGTAGACGGCGCCGCCCCGTGGCCGGAGCGCGCCCCGAGCGGGGACGCTCCTTGGACGGGGCCGCGCCCCGAACGGCGCCGCCCACCGGACAGGGCCGCCGCCCGCCGGACAGGCCGCCGCCTGGGCTGCCAAGGCTCCGCCGGGCAGGGCGCGCCCTACACGGGGACGCCCGCCTCCAGGTTGAGCACGGTGGAGCGCTCCCGGGCCCGCAGCGCCCAGCGCAACCGCTGGTAGCGGACCGGAGGCAGCAGGTCCGCCGCCTCCTCCTCGGTGACGAAGCGCCAGCCGCGCAGCTCGGACCCGGGCAGCAGCAGGCGCTCCGCCGCGTCGGCGGCGAGCCGTCCGCCGTCGAAGAGCAGCCGGAGACCGCCGTACGCGGGGGGTCGGGGCGCTTCCCAGTCCACGACCAGCAGCCGTGGCACGGCGTCGAGCCGCAGACCTATCTCCTCGGCGACCTCCCGCATTCCGGCGCGGGCGGGCGGCTCACCGGCCTCGACCACGCCGCCGGGAAACTCCCACCCCGGTTTGTAGGTGGGGTCGACCAGGAGCACGCGGTCCTGTTCGTCGAAGAGCAGCACCCCGGCGGCGAGGGTCTCGCCGGTGGGCTCCGGGGTCTGCACGATCTCGCAGGAGCGGGCCTCGCCGGTGCGGACGGCTTCGGCGATGGCCCGGGCGGTCTCGGCGGGGCTCAGTGCGGAGTTGTCGACGAGGTGGGCGTCGGCGGAGAGCCAGCCGAGGGCGGTGCGGTACGGCTCCAGAGGGTCGTACGGCCAGGTGCGTACGCGCTCGTCCGCTCCATCGGCCACGAACTGCCCGCGCCTCTCCATTCGCTCGCGCAGGATCGTTTCGTCCGGGGCGAGGAGAACATGGCGCACCTGGATGCGCCGGGAGGCGAGGCCGCCGAAGATCTCGTCCCGGTACTCCTGGCGCAGCAGGGCCATGGGCACCACCAGCACCCCGCCGACGTCGGCGAGCAGTGCCGCGGCCGTGTCGACGACCATCCGGCGCCAGATCGGCAGGTCCTGAAGGTCGTTCACCTCGGCGAGACGCTTCTGCGGCAGCAGGTCGCGCAGCGCAGCGCCGGTGAGTTCGGGGTCGTACAAGGTGCTGTGCGGGATCAGATCGATCAGTTCGCGCGCGGCGCTGGCCTTGCCCGCACTGAACGCACCGTTGATCCAGACAATCACGGTTCCCCCTCTGCCGTAGCCCCCTGTGGCTTGCCCGCAACACCCTGCCACGGAAACGCGCGTCCCGAACCGGCGCGGCGCCCCGTACACAACTGTGGCCGGGCTGTTGCGCTGCCTGCGCCACCACGGGGCACATGTGAGACGTCCCACTTCACGAACTGGCGTGTCCATGGAGCCGTAACACTTCAGGACGGAACGTCGTTGGATTCGGCGATGACGAGGGGGTACGGAATGCGCCGTACAGTGCTGGAGAAGTTTCCCGCGGGGGGTCCTCGCGGGAGTTGGCCCGCCGAGGAGCTCGCGCGCACCCTGCGGGACGAGGGACAGGCCGCGGAGGTGGTCATGGACCTGGAGTCGGACGCGTTCCTGGTGATCGTGGAACAGAGAACGGAATCGCCTCACTGACCGGGCGGGCGGCTCGCGCCCGCCGAGTCCGCCGGGTCCCCGCACCATCCGCCTCAACCGCTGAGCGTCGCCGCCGTCCCGGCCGTCCTGCGCGGCGAGGCGGCGGCCGCAGCCCCCAGCAGTCCGGCGTCCGTCCCCGTCATCGCCGGAGCGACCGTCAGCCGCTGGACGAAGGACAGCGTGGCGTAGTCGCGCAGGGCGCGCCGCAAGGGCGCGAACAGGACATCGCCCGCGCCGGCCACTCCCCCGCCGATGACGGCGATCTCGATCTCGACCAGGGTCGCGGTCGCCGCGATACCGGCCGCGAGGGCCTGGGCAGCACGCTCGAACGACGCCACGGCCACCGGGTCCCCCGCCCGGGCCGCGGCGGCCACGGCCGCCGCGGTGGTGTCGCCGTCGGGGCCCGGCAGCCAGCCGTTCTCCAGCGCCCTGCGGGCGATGTTGGGGCCGCTGGCGAGCCGCTCCACACAGCCGCGCGCCCCGCACGGACACGGATCGCCGTCGAGATCCACGCTGATGTGCCCGATGTGACCGGCGTTGCCGGTGGGACCGGGGTGGAGCTTTCCTCCCAGCACCAGGCCTCCGCCGACGCCCGTCGAGACGACCATGCACAGGGCGTTGTCGTAGCCGCGGGCGGCGCCCTGCCAGTGCTCCGCCGCGGTCATGGCGACGCCGTCGCCCACCAGGGTGACGGGGCGGCCGCCGGTGGCCCGCCGTACCCGCTCCACCAGCGGGTAGTCCCGCCAGCCGGGCACATTGACCGGGCTGACCGTCCCCGCCGACGCGTCGACCGGGCCCGCGCTTCCGATGCCCACCGCGCCGGCCGCGTCCCATCGAGGGGAGGTGGAGAGCTCGGCGAGGACCGCCTCGACGGCTCCCATCACCGTCTCCCCGTCCTCGCGCGCCGGGGTGGGCCGCTGTGCCCGTACGTGAATCCTCCCGCGAGCGTCCACCAACGCGCCGGCGATCTTGGTGCCGCCGATGTCGAGCGCTGCGACGAGGTCGGTATGCATGGGCGCGGTATCTCCAGGTGGGCGGTCGGACCAGTGGATTCGATGAACAGTCTCCATTCCCCTGACAACGTTGTCCAGGGCCTATGCTCGACGCCACAGCCTCCCACAGGCCGAACCGGCACCGGAGCGACATCCGGACGGACTTCGGACAGACGCCGAAGAGGCACTTGACAGCCCCGGACCTGGCGCCGGACGAGACGAACAGGACAGCGCACTGTGGCCGACACCGCCCGCCGCACCGAGAACCGCTACGGCATCCGGCCGACGATGAAGGACGTCGCAGCCCGGGCCGGAGTCGGCCTCAAGACGGTCTCCCGGGTGGTCAACGGCGAACCCGGCGTCACGCCCGACACCGAGCGCCGGGTCACGGAGGCCATCGAGGCGCTCGGTTTCCGCCGCAACGACAGCGCCCGCGTCCTGCGCAAAGGGCGGACCGCGTCCGTGGGGCTCGTCCTTGAGGACCTGGCCGACCCGTTCTACGGACCGCTCAGCCGCGCCGTGGAGGAGGTCGCCCGGGCCCATGGCGCGCTGCTCATCAACGGTTCCAGCGCCGAGGACCCCGACCGGGAGCAGGAGCTGGTGCTCGCCCTGTGCGCCCGCCGCGTCGACGGCCTGATCGTGATCCCGGCCGGCACCGACCACCGCTATCTGGAGCCCGAGATCAAGGCCGGCATCGCCACCGTCTTCGTGGACCGGCCGGCCGGCCGGATCGACGCGGACGTCGTCCTGTCCGACAGCTTCGGCGGTGCCCGCGAGGGCGTCGCCCATCTGATCGCCCATGGCCACCGCCGCATCGGATTCATCGGCGACCAGCCGCGCATCCACACCGCCACGGAGCGCCTGCGCGGCTACCGAGCGGCCATGGAGGACGCCGGGCTGCCCGTGGACGACTCCTGGGTCTCTCTCGGCCCAACGGACCCCGAGCGGGTCCGGGAGGCGGTCACGGCGATGCTGACGGGCCCGGAACCGGTCACCGCGCTCTTCGCCGGCAACAACCGGGTGACCGTCACGGCGGTGCGGACCCTGGCGGGGCGGGAGCGCCCGGTCGCCCTGGTCGGCTTCGACGACATCGAGCTGGCGGACCTCCTCGGCATCACCGTCATAGCCCAGGACGCCGCCGCCCTGGGACGCACGGCGGCGGAGCGGCTCTTCCGCCGTCTGGACGGCATCGACGACGAGCCCACGAAGGTCGAACTGACGACCTCGCTGATCCCGCGCGGCTCGGGAGAGATCGCACCGGCCTGAACGCGCGCTCTGCCAGCCGGGTGAGATCCCGCGCGCGGCCGAACTCGCCCCCTGTCAGCGGGGGTTGGCCACGGTCCGGATCCGCTGCAGCCGCTCGTTCCAGCTGAAGAAGGAACTCCGGGAGATGGTCTTTCCCCTCGGTATCGCCTTCATCGGTGTGGTCACCGTGCTCTAGAGCGTTGCCACGCAGGCCGCCAGCCTGGCGGTCCTCGTCCTGCTGGTCGGGTTCCTGGTGAACATGCGGCTGCGCGGCGGGCTCAATCAGCGGGCCAAGCGGCTCGGTGGGGCTCCCGAGCGGGAGTGAGGCGCGGCCGGGTCCCGTCAGCAGACCGGCAGGCCGGGCACCGGCTGGTTGTTGTCCCCGCCCTTGATGTAGACGACGCTGAAGTAGACGTTCGTGTTGCCGCTGTCGTCGTCGGTCCGGGCCCACCAGGTGTTGGTCCATTGGCCGTAGGTCTCGCGGCGGCCCAGGTCGACCTGACAGTAGAAGTAGTTGGTGCCGGCGTTGAGGACGCCCATCTCGCCGCCCGAGTGGCTGTAGGTCTTCTCGGTGCGCCAGACGTTGCAGTTGTACTTGCCGCCGCCGATGGAGTGACAGACCGGCGCGGGGTCCGGGCCGGAGGCTCCGCCGGTGGTCGTGGTGGAGCCGCCCGTCGTGGAGCCGCCCGTGGTTCCCCCGCTGCCGCCGGTGGCGCTGCCGCCCGTCGTGGTCGAACCGCCGCCGGTGCTCGCTCCGCCGTCGCTGCCGCCGGGCCCCTTGCCGCCGGTCGCCCCTCCGGGCACGGGCGCCTTGTGCGACGGCGCGGGCGATGGCCTGGCGCCCGCCTTCGACGGCGTGGCGCTCGGCTTGCCCGTGGCCGGTGTGTCGGCGCCGGGTTCGAGGACGTGGCCGGGGCTCGCCTCGGGGGTGCGGGCCCGGCCGCCGGCCAGCTGCTCCCGCTCGGTGTTCTGCCCGTGGTCCATGAGGGCGTACGTCACTCCGCCGCCGGCCAGGACGACGGCGGCCACGGTGGCGGCCACCAGGGCCGTGGAGCGGCTTCTGCGGGGCGCGGGGGGCGCGGTGGCCGACTGCGGCGCCGGCTGCCGCGGCGCAGCCGGATTGAATCCGTCCGGCTGGGGCACCGGCGCGCCGAAACCGCCGGGCCCGTTCGGAGCGGCGCCGAAACCACCCGGCTGGGGCTGCGCAGGACCGAAGCCGTCCGGCTGATGCGGCACCACGTTCCGTTCGGTCGGTACGCGGGTGTGCGCCGGCGGGCCCAGGGGCATGGTCGGGCCGGTGTCCTGGCCGTCGGCCACGGCGGTCAGGAGTCGCGCGGCCGTGGCGGCGTCGGGCCGCCGGGCCGGGTCCTTGTGCATCAGCAGCTGGAGTACGGGCGCGAGCGGGCCGGCCCTGTGCGGCTCCGGAAGCGGTTCCGCGACGATCGCCGTGAGCGTCGACCAGGTCGACGTACGCCGGAAGGGTGAGGCGCCCTCCACGGCCGCGTACAGCGTGGCGCCGAGGGCCCATACGTCGGACGCCGGTCCCGGGTCCTGCCCCTGGGCGCGCTCGGGCGCCAGGTAGTCCAGCGAGCCGACGATCTCGCCACTGCGGGTGAGGTGGGTGGTGGAGCCGTCACCGGGGTCGTCCATGGTGGCGATCCCGAAGTCGGTGAGGACGACCCGGCCTCCCCTGTCCAGCAGGACGTTGCCGGGCTTGACGTCGCGGTGGAGGACGCCGACCTCGTGCGCCGCGGCGAGGGCCTCCAGCACCTTGGCGCCGACCCCTGCGGCCTCGCGGGGGTCCATGACGCCACGCTCGCCCAGGACGTCGTCGAGGGAGGGGCCGTCGATGAGCTCCATGACGATGACGGGGCGGCCCTGGTGGTCCGTCACGTCGTGGACGGAGATGACCCCGGGGTGGCGCACCCGCGCGGCGGCCCGGGCCTCGCGCTGCATGCGCAGCCGCAGGTCGGCGAGTTCGTGTCCGGCGGAATCCGTGTAGGTGCGCAGCTCCTTCACCGCCACTTCCCGGCCGAGCACTTCGTCGAGCGCGCGCCAGACGACGCCCATGCCACCGCGACCGAGCTGCCGGACGACCCGGTATCGCCCCGCGATCAGTTCGTTCTCCCCCGAAGACACCGCTGCCCCGTTCCCTGTGTCGTGTTCCCGTCCGAACGCGTACAGAGTACGGGGCAGCGATGACTGTCCTGACGTCCGCTCGTCTACTGGGCGGTGGCCGTCAGGTCCCCGCGGCGCGGGGAAGCGAAGCGGTCGAGATCGGCCCGGGACAGCCCGGTGATGCCGGCGACCTCGTCGGTGTCCAGGGCGCCGCAGTCGATGCCGCGCAGCAGGTAGGAGCTGAGGGCCTTGGCGGTGGCGGGCTCGTCCATGACGTCGCCGCCGGCGTGGTTGGCGTACGCGGCGAGGCGCGCCGCCGCGGTCTCGAAGCCCTCGCGGTAGAAGGCGAAGACGGCCGCGTAACGGGTCGGGATGTGGCCCGGGTGCATGTCCCAGCCCTGGTAGTAGGCGCGGGCCAGGGCACGGCGGGTGAGGCCGTAGTGCAGGCGCCAGGCCTCGTGGACGTGCTCGGTGGTGCCGACCGGCAGGACGTTGGTGGAGCCGTCGGAGACCCGTACGCCGGTGCCCGCGGCGGCGACCTGCATGATCGCCTTGGCGTGGTCGGCGGCCGGGTGGTCGCTGGCCTGGTAGGCGGCGGAGACGCCGAGGCAGGCGCTGTAGTCGAACGTGCCGTAGTGCAGTCCGGTGGCGCGGCCCTCGGCGGCGTCGATCATGCGGGCGACGGCGGCGGTGCCGTCGGCGGCCAGGATGGACTGGCTGGTCTCGATCTGGATCTCGAAGCCGAGGCGGCCGGCGTCCAGGCCGTGGGCCTTCTCGAAGGCCTCGAGCAGCCGGACGAAGGCCGTGACCTGCTCGGGGTAGGTGACCTTGGGGAGGGTCAGAACCAGGCCGTCGGGGAGGCCGCCGTGCTCCATGAGGCCGGTGAGGAAGATGTCCGTGGTGCGGATGCCGCGGTCGCGGACGGCCGCCTCCATGCACTTCATGCGGATGCCCATGTACGGGGCGGCGGTGCCGTTCGCGTACGCCTCCGAGATCAGGCGGGCGGCGCGGGCGGCGTCGGCGTCCTCGTCGGCGCCGCTGTAGCCGTCCTCGAAGTCGACACGGAGGTCCTCGATCGGCTCGCGCTCGAGCTTGGCGCGTACGCGGTCGTGGACGGGCCCGGCGAGCTCGTCGGAGAGGCCGAGGACCGACGCGAGGGACGCGGCGTCCGGAGCGTGCTCGTCGAGGGCGGCGAGGGCCTGGTCGCCCCAGGAGCGGATGGTGCCGGCCTCGAAGACGTCACCCGGGACGTAGACGGTGTGGACGGGCTGGCGGGTGCCGGGGTCTCCGGGGTAGCGGCGGGCGAGCTCCGCGTCCACCGCTTCGAGGGAGGCGCTGATGGCCTCGCTGACGCCGCCGGCGAGGCTCGTTGCCACCTTCTCCTGCTGACCCATTCCCACACCCTTCTCATTTCCGCTTCACGGAATCAATAATCCGTATAGCGAAGTTAGTAGTCTCTCCGGGCCTGAGTCAATGGTTGTCCGAAACGACCGGGGGCCGCACGGTGAAGATCACCGTACGGCCCCCGGGCCCAGCAGAAGCGCAGGTCAGCCCTTGCGGGACTGAACTTCCTGGGTCAGCTGCGGGACGACGTCGAAGAGGTCGCCGACCACGCCGTAGTCGACCAGGTCGAAGATCGGGGCCTCGGCGTCCTTGTTGATCGCCACGATCGTCTTCGAGGTCTGCATACCGGCGCGGTGCTGGATCGCACCGGAGATGCCGGAGGCGATGTACAGCTGCGGCGAGACCGACTTGCCGGTCTGGCCGACCTGGTTGGAGTGCGGGTACCAGCCGGCGTCCACGGCGGCGCGCGAGGCGCCGACGGCGGCACCGAGCGAGTCGGCGAGCGCCTCGATGATCGAGAAGTTCTCGGCGCCGTTGACGCCACGGCCACCGGAGACCACGATCGCGGCCTCGGTCAGCTCGGGGCGGCCGGTCGACTCGCGCGGGGTGCGCCCGACGACCTTGGTGCCGGTGGCCTTCTCGGAGAAGGAGACCGTGAGGGCCTCGACGGTGCCCGCGGCCGGGGCGGCCTCGACGGCGGCCGAGTTCGGCTTGACCGTGATGACCGGGGTGCCCTTGGAGACACGGGACTTGGTGGTGAAGGAGGCGGCGAACGCGGACTGCGTCGCGACCGGACCCTCGTCACCGGCCTCGAGGTCGACGGCGTCGGTGATGATGCCGGAGCCGATGCGGACCGCGAGGCGGGCCGCGATCTCCTTGGCCTCGGCGGAGGAGGGGACGAGCACGGCGACCGGCGAAACGGCCTCGTACGCGGCCTGGAGCGCGTCGACCTTCGGCACGACGAGGTAGTCGGCGAACTCGGGCGCGTCGGCCGTGAGGACCTTCACGGCGCCGTGCTCGGCGAGGGCCGGGGCGGTGGCCTCGGCGCCGGCGCCGAGGGCGACGGCGACGGGCTCGCCGATGCGGCGGGCGAGGGTCAGCAGCTCGAGGGTGGGCTTGCGGACGGCGCCGTCCACGTGGTCGACGTAGACGAGAACTTCAGCCATGGGACTTCAATCTCCTGCGAACGAAGAATCTGCGGGCGTGGGGTGGGCTGAAGCCCTAGATGAACTTCTGGCTCGCGAGGAACTCGGCCAGCTGCTTGCCGCCCTCGCCCTCGTCCTTGACGATCGTGCCGGCGGTGCGGGCCGGACGCTCCGCGGCCGAGTCGACCTTGGTCCAGGAGCCCTCGAGGCCGACCTCGTCGGCGTCGAGCTCCAGGTCCTCGAGGTCCAGGGACTCGACCGGCTTCTTCTTGGCGGCCATGATGCCCTTGAAGGACGGGTAGCGGGCCTCGCCGGACTGGTCCGTCACGGACACGAGGGCCGGCAGGGAGGCCTCGAGCTGCTCGGAGGCGCTGTCGCCGTCACGGCGGCCCTTGACGGTGCCGTCCTCGACCTTGACCTCGGACAGCAGCGTGACCTGCGGGACGCCCAGACGCTCGGCGAGAATGGCCGGCAGCACGCCCATGGTGCCGTCGGTGGAGGCCATGCCGCAGATGACCAGGTCGTAACCGGTCTTCTCGATGGCCTTGGCGAGCACCAGGGAGGTCGCCATGACGTCGGAGCCGTGGAGGTCGTCGTCCTCGACGTGGACGGCCTTGTCGGCGCCCATGGACAGCGCCTTGCGCAGCGCGTCCTTGGCGTCCTCGGGACCGACGGTCAGCACGGTGATCTCGGCGTCGTCCGCCTCTTCGGCGATCTGCAGCGCCTGCTCGACCGCGTACTCGTCCAGCTCGGACAGCAGGCCGTCGACGTCGTCCCGGTCCACCGTCAGGTCATCGGCGAAGTGCCGGTCGCCGGTGGCGTCGGGCACGTACTTCACAGCTACTACGATCCTCAAGCTCACGCCGGCTCTCCTACTGCATCGTCATTACTGGGCTGCCTTGTTGCACGCAGCATAGGCGCCTGAAGGGACGGTTTCCGGTTGGGGCGGCGGACGCCCCGACCGAAATATTACTCGTCAGTACACCCAGTGCGTGCCCAGTAAGCAAGCGCTCGTAACTGTGACCTTCACAACGCTCCGTAATCGGGAACTCTCAGTCGCGCAGACCGTTGAAGCGTCCCTGGTGGTACAGCAGCGGACGGCCCACGCCGTCGGGGTCCCCGTGGACGGCCTCGGCGATCACGATGCGATGGTCCCCGGCGGGCACGCGGGCGACGACCCGGCACACCAGCCAGGCCAGTACGCCGTCGATCAGGGGGACGCCCTCCGGGCCGCTGTGCCAGCGCGTCGGCGCGCCGAAGCGGTCGGCGCCGCTGCGCGCGAAGGTGGCGGCCAGCTCGCTCTGGTGCTCGCCGAGTATGTGGACGCCGATGTACTCGGCCTCGGAGATGACCGGCCAGCTGGAGGAGGAGGTGCCCACGCCGAAGGAGACCAAGGGTGGCTCGGCGGCCACGGAGTTGAGTGAGGTGGCGGTGAAGCCGACGGGGCGCTCGCCCTGTGCGGTGATGACCGCGACACCGGCGGCGTGCTGCCGGAAGACGGAGCGGAACACATCTGAGGTGGCTTGCCGAGGTATGCGGAGCTCGGGCGATACCGTCATGGAATTGTCCTTCTGCAAGGGATGCGTACGGGTCCGTGGCTGCTCAGACACCCGGACAGCGAGCGCTCGCGTTGCGGGCCAGGTCCACGTGGGCGCGGCCGTAGAGAAGGATTTCTTGGGGCACCGCGCCAGCCTGACGATGGTTGGCAGGCACAGTCAAGTGCGCACCGGGTTCTGGGAGATGCGTCACGGCGTCAGACCGCCCGGCCCAGCGCGGCGATGACATCGGCCCTGCGCGGCTGTCCGGCGGCCCTGCGGACGATCCGCCCCGAGGCGTCCAGCACCAGGACCGTGGGGGTCTTCACGATCTCCAGCTCGCGCACCAGCCCGAGCCGTTCCTCGGCGTCGATCTCCACATGTCCGACGCCGTCGATCATGGCCGCGACCTCGGACAGGGTCCGCCGGGTCGCCCGGCACGGCTGACAGAAGGCGCTGGAGAACTGCACGAGCGTCGCCCGCCGCCCCAGCTCCGTGCCCAGTTCGGCGGCTCCGAGCCGCCGCTCGCGCCCGCCGCCGGCGTCCGGCCGGCCGCCGTCACTGTCGCCCTCGTGCACCGGGGGCCTCCTGTCCCGATCGTCACTTCGCGTCACTTCCCGTGACCTCCACGCACTGTGCAGCGTCGCACAGCGCCCCTTGATTCCCGGCCGCACTCCCGGCCGCGCATTCCCGGTGCGGCGCCGGGTAGGCCTCTGACAGGCCGGTTTGCACCCACCGGGCGTGATGAGGATCTCCCCTCAATCTCCCCGGCGGAAAGCCCCAGGACTGGTCAGCGCGGCGCGTATGGGGCACGATCTGCTCGAATGCCGAAACCTACGGCCGCGTAACTTCCGCCGGGAGAACCCTCCCAAGGCACACAAAGAAGGGTCCCCACCAGATGGCAGAACTCGTCTATCGGCCGGTCATCGGCGCCGCTCTCACGATGTTCAAGGCGCTCGACCTGAAGATCGACACACAGGGTTCGGAACACATCCCCCGTCAGGGCGGAGCGGTGCTGGTCAGCAACCACATCAGCTATCTGGACTTCATCTTCTCGGGCCTGGCGGCGCTGCCCCAGAAGCGCCTGGTGCGCTTCATGGCCAAGGACTCGGTCTTCCGGCACAAGATCTCCGGCCCGCTGATGCGGGGCATGAAGCACATCCCGGTCGACCGCACGCAGGGTGAGGCGTCCTACCAGCACGCCCTTGACTCCCTGAGGTCCGGCGAGATCGTGGGCATCTTCCCCGAGGCGACGATCTCGCAGTCGTTCACGCTCAAGAGCTTCAAGTCGGGCGCCGCGCGTCTGGCGCAGGAGGCCGGCGTCCCGCTGATCCCGATGGCCCTCTGGGGCACGCAGCGGGTCTGGACCAAGGGCCGTCCGCGCAACTTCAAGCGCAGCCACATCCCGGTGACGATCCGGGTCGGCGAGCCCATGGAGGCGCCGACCGACCAGTACGCGGGTGCGATCACCCGGCGCCTGCGTGAGCGGGTACAGGAGCTCCTGGAGGCCGCTCAGCGCGCCTATCCCGTGCGCCCCAAGGACGCGGGCGACACCTGGTGGGTGCCCGCCCACCTCGGGGGCACGGCTCCGACGCCGGCCGAGGTCCGCGAGCGGGGCTGAAACGTCTTTCCGGGGTACGGGATCGATCCGTGCCCCGGGGGCCGGCCCTTCGGACGCGTGCACCCGTGCACGCGTCCGGTTCTTTCCTCAGAGGTCCGTGGGAAGCGTCTTCCAGAGGTACGCCCGGTCCGGGGCGGCCCGCAGGGCGCTCAGCACGACCGGGTGCGGTTCCGCGTAGAGAACCGGGTAGTCCACCTCACCGAGCTCCGGTCGCACCGGGAAGGCCAGCTTCTCGCCGTCCAGGGAGAACTGGGCGTCCACACCCGCCTTGTTTCCGCGCGGGTCCTGCCGCGCCCATGCCGTCTCGCCGGGCAGCTTGACCGCGACCAGGCCGTGGATGACGGGGTTGCCGCCGTCGTCGTCGGCGAGCCGCTGGTAGCACAGGGCCGCCGGGATGGACTCGGCCCGTAGCAGCGCGGCCAGCGCGTGGGACTTGGCGTAGCAGACGCCGGTTCCTTCGGCGAGGACGTCCGAGGCCCGCCAGGTCACCTGCAGGGCGCCGGAGTCCTCGGAGTGCGAGATGGAGTCACGGACGAATTCGTATGCCGCTTTGGCGTATGCGTATGCGTCGCGGTGGTCGGCCCGCAGCTGGGCGGCGGTCTTGATCACTAGCGGGTGCTCATGGTTGATGGTCTCGTCCGGGGCGAGGTAGGCGGTCAGTTGAGGCGCTTGCTGGATCAGCTCCATATCACTGAACTCTACGAAAACGACCGACCGGAAGTCAATAACTTTCCGGTCGGTCGAATATTTATGCAGAGCGATCGCTGCGGCCTAGCGCGCCATCTCTTCCTTCAGCGCCTGCAGGAACGCATCCACGTCGTCCTCGGTGGTGTCGAAGGAACACATCCAGCGGACGTCTCCGGCCGCCTCGTCCCAGAAGTAGAAGCGGAAACGCTTCTGCAGCCGCACGCTGACGTCGTGGGGCAGCCGGGCGAAGACCGCGTTGGCCTGGACGGGGTGGAGGATCTCCACACCGTCGACCGCGCGCACGCCCTCGGCCAGCCGCTGCGCCATCGCGTTGCCGTGCCGCGCGTTGCGCAGCCACAGGTCCTTCGCGAGCAGCGCCTCCAGCTGCACCGACACGAACCGCATCTTGGAGGCGAGCTGCATGGACATCTTGCGGACGTGCTTCATATGGCTGACGGCGTCCGGGTTGAGGACGACGATCGCCTCACCGAACATCATGCCGTTCTTGGTGCCGCCGTACGACAGGACGTCCACACCCACCGCGTTCGTGAACGCGCGCATCGGCACGTTCAGCGATGCGGCGGCGTTGGCTATCCGGGCGCCGTCGAGGTGGACCTTCATGTTCCGGGCGTGCGCGTGCTCCACGATGGCCCGGATCTCGTCCGGCGTGTAGACCGTGCCCAGCTCGGTGTTCTGGGTGATCGACACGACCTGCGGCATCGCGCGGTGCTCGTCCTCCCAGCCCCACGCCTGCCGGTCGATGAGCTCCGGCGTCAGTTTGCCGTCGGGCGTCGGCACGGTGAGCAGCTTGAGTCCGGCCATCCGCTCCGGCGCGCCGCCCTCGTCCACGTTGATGTGCGCGGACTCGGCGCAGATCACCGCGCCCCACCGGTCGGTGAGGGCCTGGAGCGCGGTGACATTGGCTCCCGTGCCGTTGAAGACCGGGAAGGCCTCCGCGGTGGGGCCGAAGTGGCTGTGCATGACCCGCTGGAGGTGGTCGGTGTACTCGTCCTCGCCATAGGCGATCTGATGACCGCCGTTGGCGAGGGCGAGCGCGGCGAGGATCTCCGGGTGGACGCCGGCGTAGTTGTCGCTGGCGAATCCGCGGACCGAGGGGTCGTGGTGACGACGTGCGTCGGTGTTCTTCGGGATCACGGCTTGGGGGTCAGCCACAGGCGCTGTCCATTCACTTCACGTGCGGGCCGGTCCCAGACTCCGGCGATGGCCTCGGCCAGTTCCTTGACGTCCGTGAAGCCCGCGAACTTCGCATTGGGGCGCTCGGCGCGCATGGCGTCGTGCACCAGTGCCTTGACCACCAGGATCGCAGCCGCGGCCTTCGGCCCGTCCTCGCCCCCCGCCTTGCGGAAGGAGTCGCCGAGCGCGAGGGTCCAGGCCTCGGCGGCGGCCTTCGCGGCCGCGTAGGCGGCGTTGCCCGCGGTCGGCTGGGACGCCCCGGCGGCGCTGACCAGCACGTACCGGCCGCGGTCGCTGCGCATCAGCGGCTCGTGGAAGGCGAGCGAGGTGGTCTGGACCGTACGGATCAGCAGTTTCTCGAGCAGCTGCCAGTCGGCCAGGTCGGTCTCGGCGAAGGTGGCGCCGCCGCGCCAGCCGCCGACGAGGTGGACCAGGCCGTCGATCCGGCCGAACTCCTTCTCGGTCTTGTCCGCCCAGTCGCGGGCCGCACCGACGTCGAGGAGGTCGACCGTGTCACCGATGACGGTGGCTCCGCCGTGGGCGTAGCGGGCGGCGTCGACGGCCTCGGCGAGCCGGGCAGCGTCGGCGTCGGCTCCGACCACGATCGCGCCCGCCTCCGCCAGCCTCAGCAGCGTGGCGCGGCCGGCGGGGCCTGCCGCGCCGGCCACCGCGATGACGGCGCCTTCCAGCGGTCCGCCGTTCCCGTTGCCGTTCATGGTCGTCTCCTCCGGGTTCTCCGTGCGAGAGTTCACGCTGCAGCCTGCTCGGTCCGAGAAACGTCGGAGGCGGTGATGCCCTTGGTGGAGGCGATCACATCCTTCAGCTTCTTGGAGAGCGCCTCATAGAACATGCTGAGCGGAAACTCGTCCGGAAGCACGTCGTCGACGAGTTTGCGCGGCGGCTGGGTCAGGTCCAGGGCGTCGGGGCCCTTGGCCCAGCGCGATCCGGGGTGCGGGGCGAGGTAGGTGGAGACCAGGTCGTACGCGGCGAACCAGTGGACCAGCTTCGGCCGGTCGATGCCGTCGCGGTACAGCTTCTCGATCTCGGCGCAGAGCTGGTTGGTGACCTCGGGGGCCCGCTGCCAGTCGATCTTGAGCGTGTTGTCGGTCCAGCGCACCACGTCGTGCTTGTGCAGGTACGCGAAGAGCAGCTGGCCGCCGAGACCGTCGTAGTTGCGGTTGCGGTCACCGGAGACGGGGAAGCGGAACATCCGGTCGAACAGCACGGCGTACTGGACGTCCCGGCCGTGCGCGTTGCCCTCGGCCTCGAGCTTCACGGCCTCCTTGAAGGCGGTGAGGTCGCAGCGCAGCTCCTCCAGGCCGTACATCCAGAACGGCTGGCGCTGCTTGATCATGAAGGGGTCGAACGGCAGGTCGCCGTGGCTGTGGGTGCGGTCGTGGACCATGTCCCAGAGCACGAAGGCCTTCTCGCAGCGGTCCTGGTCGCTGACCATCTCGCGGATGTCATCCGGGAGTTCGAGACCCAGGATGCGCACCGACTCCTCGGTGACGGCGCGGAAGCGGGCGGCCTCGCGGTCGCAGAAGATCCCGCCCCAGGTGAAGCGCTCGGGAGCCTCGCGCACGGCGATGGTCTCCGGGAAGAGGACGGCCGAGTGGGTGTCGTACCCCGCGGTGAAGTCCTCGAAGGTGATGCCGCAGAAGAGCGGGTTGTCGTAGCGGGTGCGCTCCAGCTCGGAGAGCCACTCCGGCCAGACCATGCGCAGGACGACCGCTTCGAAGTTGCGGTTCGGGTTGCCGTTCTGCGTGTACATCGGGAAGAGGACGAGGTGCTGGAGGCCGTCCACGCGGTTGGCCGCGGGGTGGAAGGCGAGCAGCGAGTCCAGGAAGTCCGGGACCGCGAAGCCGCCGTCGGCCCAGGCGCGCAGGTCCTTGGTGAGGGCCTCGTGGTAGGCGGCGTCGTGCGGGAACAGCGGGGAGAGCTGCTCGACCGCGGCGACCACCCGGTCGACCGTGGCCCCGGCGAGCGCGCGGGAGGGCGCGCCGTCGGCCTCGAAGTCGATGGAGCCGTCCTTGGACTGCCACGGGCGGATCTGCTCCACCGCATTCTTGAGCTCGGGCCAGGCAGGGTGTTCGACAGCCTTGGAGGCGGCTATGTCCCCGCCCACCACGTCCTGCACAAGAATTTCCGTCATGCCACTTCCTCCACAGGAGAACCTCGCGTCAAGACACCGTATAGGTGCGAGGTTCTCCCAGACAAGAGGAGGGGAGAGAAATTATCCTGTGCGACCCCCATGGTCACCGCCGTTTTTCCTGTCACGGAGGGTTGTGGCAATCGCATCCGCTGCGGCGCCGAGCGCCAGCGCCGCCTCGTCCAGGTACTCGGCGAGCGCCAGGAAGCCGTGGAACATCCCCGGATGGTGCCCCTCGGTGGCCTCCACCCCGGCGGCCCGCAGGGCCTTGACATAGGCCCTGCCCTCGTCGCAGAGCGGGTCGCAGCCGGCCGTGACCACGTGGGCGGGCGGCAGCCCCGAGAGGTCGGCCCGCAGCGGCGAGGCCAGCGGATGGCCGCCGTCGCCCTCGGGCCCGAGGTACTGCTCCCAGAACCAGCGCACGTGCGCGGCCGTGAGGTAGCAGCCCTCGGCGTTGCTCCGGTACGAAGCGGTGTCCTGACCCGCGTCGGTGGCCGGATAGATCAGCACCTGGCGGGCGAGTGCCGGACCGCCCCTGTCCCGGGCGAGCAGCGCGGCCGCGGCCGCGAGGTTCCCCCCGGCGCTGTCGCCGGCGACCGTGAGCGCCGACGGCTCGCCGCCGAGCTCGGCGATGTGGGCCCCGGCCCAGCACAGGGCCGCGTAGGCGTCCTCCACCGGCGCGGGGAAGCGGACCTCGGGAGCCAGCCGGTAGCCGACGGAGACGATCACGGCCGAAGCCGCCCGGCAGAGGCCGCGGCAGGTCCGGTCGTGGGTGTCGAGACCGCACAGCACCCACCCGCCGCCATGGAGGAAGACCACCGTCGGATGCGGCCCGGGACCGGACGGGCGGTAGATCCGCACGGGGATGGACGGAGCGCCTTCGGGACCGGGCACCGTGCGGTCCTCGACCGAACCGACCGGGGGCGGCCCGGCGGGTGGCCGGGGGGCGGCGGCGAGGATGCGCCGGGCTTCGGCGGCGTCGGTGACGGTGCCTCCGACATCGGGGAAGAACGCGGCGAACGCCTTTACATAGGGCCTGGCGGCCGGATCGAGCCGGTCGTGCCCGGGCACGGCGCCGGGCTCGTCGGCGGGCGGGGTCTTCGTCGGGCGCGTGGTCACGGCGTCTCCCCCGCGGCTCGCTTTCCCTGGCCCCGGAAGTGCGGAATGACCTTCTCGCCCCACTGCCGCAGGGTCTCCATGCAGGCCTCCTGCGGCACCGTGCCCATCTGCACCAGACACATGATCTCGTCGGCTCCGGCGTCGCGGAGGCGTTCCACGTACGCGATGGCGTCCTCGGCGGTGCCATAGGCGTGGTCGGCGTTGAAGGTGGCCGTGGAGCTCGGCCGGACCGGAATGTTCTGCTCGTTCAGGCGCGCGACCACCTGCTCGGCCGCCGTGCGCATCGCGGCGGCCTCGTCCGCGCCCTCGACCACCGCCTCGTCCGGGATGCCCGCCCCGCCGTACCAGTGGCCGATGGACTGGGCGAAGAAGCGCTGTCCCCGCGTGCCGATGCGCCGCGCCTCCGCCCGGTCGTCGAGCACGATCGTCGGGCACAGCACCGAGAAGTGGTCGTTGACGACGGTCGACACGAACCGCTCCCCCGTGCGTGCCGCGCGCGCCGCGTCGTACGCGCTCCGCATCCCGGCGATCGACTCGGGCCCGGCGAATCCCATCACCAGCGCCCCGATGCCGAGCTCGGCGGCCCGGGTGAGCGTCTCCGTTCGGCTGCAGGCCAGGAAGAGGGGCGGGTGCGGGGCCTGCCGGGGGCGCGGCAGGATCGGATGCGGACCGATCCTGAGCAGCTCCCCCTCGTACTCCAGCTCGTCCTTCTGCCAGGCGCTGCCGATGATCCGCAGGGCCTCCTCCACCTCCTGGGCCGTGCGGTCCCGGTCGACACCGCACAGCGAGGTCTCCTGTTCCGTACCGCCCCGGCCGGCGCCGAGGTCGAGCCGGCCGCCGGAGAGCAGATCGAGCATGGCCGCGCGCTCGGCGACCCGTACCGGATGGTTGAAGTTGAACGGCATGCAGACGACACCGTGGCCGATGCGGATCGTCGAGGTCCGCGCCGCCACCCAGCTGAGGAAGATCTCGGGGGCGGACATGTGGGCGTACCACTTCAGCGCGTGGTGTTCGACCGCCCAGATCCGGTCGAACCCCATCTCCTCGGCGAACACCGCCTGTTCGACACAGTCGTGGATGACCTGGTGCTCGCGCTCAACGGTCGGATCGGCCAGCTGCGCCTCGAAGATCACGGAGAACTTCAAGGTCCCTCCCGGGGGTTGTGTTCGTGCCATGGCCTTACTTCAATAAGCCATATGACTAGTCGTCACATCTCGAAGAAGCAAGAGCAGCGCCAGGAACTGCCGCCGACCGCCTGGGCGGTGCTCGGGCTGCTGTCCTTCCCCGGCGAGCGCACCGGCTACGACCTCAAGAAGTGGGCCGACGCCTCGCTGCGCTTCTTCTACTGGTCGCCGGCGATCAGCCAGATCTACGCGGAGCTGCGACGGCTGGAGGAGCTGGGCTACGCCACGTCACGGCGCTCCGGACCCGAGGAGCCGCGCACCACCCGCCGCTACACGATCACCGAGGAGGGCCGGGCCGCCCTCGCCGGCTGGGCCGAGGACGGCGACAGCGGCCCGGCCGTGCTCAAGCACCCCTTGGTGCTGCGGGTCTGGCTCGGGCACCTGGCCGCTCCCGAGCGGCTGCGCGCGCTGGTCGAGGAGCACATCGAGCGGACGCGCGGCGAACTGAAGGAGGTACGGGACGCCCTGGCGCGGACCGAGGGGGTGGCCGCATGGGGCCATCCGCAGGTCGCGCTGCGCTGGAGCGAGCGACGGCAGCTGGCCGAACTGGAGCTGGCGCGGGCGATGCTCGACGATCTGGAGCTGCTGCGTCAAGGCCCGCGGGACGCGCCCACGCACGGGTGAAACTGCTCGCCCCGAGCCGCCCGCCGGCGATAGACCTGACTCTCCGCCCCAGCCTCGCGCCCCCGGAGCAACAGCCCATGAGCACCCGTGCCGTCCTTGTCGCAGCCCTTCTCACCGGCCTCGTCCTGGGGGTGGCGGGAACCCGGACGGATGCCTCCGTTCCCTCGCGCGGGACCGGATACATCGTCGATGCGGGCCGTTAGGCTGCGGCCGTGCCGCGTGGGGTACCAGTGCCGTACGGGAGCGGCGCGCCCCTGAAGCGACCCGAGCCGAAGCATCGACGGAAGCGAGAAGATCTTGAGTTTCCTCACCATCGGTCATCGCGGAGTCATGGGTGTCGAACCTGAGAACACCCTGCGCTCCTTCGTCCGCGCGGAAGCCGCGGGCATGGATGCCATCGAGCTGGATCTGCATCTGAGCAAGGACGGCGCCCTGGTCGTCATGCACGACGCGGAGGTGGACCGTACGACCGACGGCTCCGGACCGATCGCCGACCGGACCCTCGCCGAGCTGCGTGAGCTGGACGCCGGGCAGGGTGAGCGGATCCCGGTCTTCGAGGAGGTCCTGGACGCCGTGCGGGCACCGCTCCAGGCCGAGATCAAGGACGTGGCGGCGGCCCGGGCGCTCGCCGAGGTGATGCTCCGGCGCGACCTGGTGGGACGCGTGGAGGTGTCCTCGTTCCACGACGAGGCGATCGCCGAGATCTCCCGGCTGGTGCCAGGCGTACGGACGGTGCTGATCGGCAGCCACTGGGGCGCGGACATCGTAGACCGCGCCCGGGCCGTCGGCGCCGGCGCCCTCGCGCTGAACATCCGCCGGCTGACCCTGGAGACCGTCGAGCAGGCGCACCAGGCGGGACTCCGGGTCATCGGCTGGGTGGTGAACACCCAGGACCATCTGCGGCTGGTGCGCGCGCTGGAGCTCGACGGTGCGACGACCGACTATCCGGAGATCCGCCGCACCGGCCGCTTCACCGCCTGAGCGCCGGGCGTCCGGAGCGCGGCGCCGTCAGCCGAGCTCCTTCACCAGCAGCTCGAACTGGAGGTCGTCGCGCTGCGGGAGGCCGAAACGTTCGTCGCCGTACGGGAAGGGCGTCATCCTTCCCGTACGGCGGTAGCCCCGCCGCTCGTACCAGGCGATCAGTTCCTCGCGCACCGAGATCACGGTCATGTGCATCTCGCGCGCGCCCCAGACCTCGCGCACACTGCGCTCCGCTTCGGCGATGATCTGCCGTCCGAGGCCCGCGCCCTGGAGATCGGGCCGGACCGCGAACATGCCGAAGTAGGCGGCCTCACCGCGGTGTTCGAGCTGGCAGCAGGCGACCGGCTCGCCGTCGCGCTCCACCACCATCAGGCGGCTGCCAGGGGCCGTGATCACCTCCCGGACGCCTTCCGGGTCGGTCCGCTGGCCCTCCAGGATGTCCGCCTCGGTGGTCCAGCCGGCCCGGCTGGAGTCGCCCCGGTAGGCCGACTCGATGAGCGGGACGAGCACGGGCACATCGGCCTCGACGGCATCGCGGAAGGTCAGCTGTCCGGAATCACGGGGCGGTGCGGTGTCCATGCGGAAACTCTCCGTTCTCTGCTGGGCCGTGCGCCGCTCGGCCGCCGGGCCGTGAACCGGCGTCCGCGGAGCGCTCACATGCCCCACGAGACTATCCCGGCCCACCGACGGCGGTCCGGGCCCTCGTTCGGGCGCCCGACGCGCTCCCCTCGTACACCCCTGCGCCCGCGTGCGCGTGACGCCCGGCGGGCATGGACCGGTCGACACCGTCGAACGGGAGGTGGCCCGTGCACGGACCGGCGATGTCCGGCTGGCTGCTGGTGGCCCTGTGCACGGCGGCCGGGTCGTACTGCCTGCTGCGCAGACGCGGCTGTTCCGGCGCGGAGCGCAGGGCGGCGGGGGCCGAGGCCCTGATGGGCTTCGGGATGGCGGCGATGGCGGTGCCCGCCTCCGTGCTCGCGCCGCCGGACTGGGTCTGGATCGTGTACGCGACGGTCTTCGGGGCCGCGGCGCTGCGGGCGCTGGGGGCGGCGGCGCGAGGCGGCGGGCACCATCTGCACCATCTGACGGGGTCCCTGGCGATGGTCTACATGGCGGTCGCGATGGCCGGGTCGGGAGGCGCGGGCGGCGCGCACATGGGCCATGGAGCCGCAGCGGTGGCCTCCGGAGTGCCGCTGGTGACCGGCGGGCTGCTCGTCTACTACACGGGGTACGTGCTGCACGCAGGTGCGCGGCTCGCCCCCGTCGGCGCGGCACCGGCCGGGGGCCCGCCCCTGTCCTGGGCCGTGAGGCCGGAGCTGACCCTGGTGTGCCGGCTGTCCATGGGGCTGGCGATGGTCGCGATGCTGGTCACGCTGTGACGGACGCGTCCGGGGCGCGGGATACGCCGCCGGAGCGGGCCGGCGACGCGACCGTGGCGTGCGTCACTTGCCACCCGAGGCCATACCCGGGAGTAGCCCCTCACTCATAGGCTGGCGCCATGGTTGTCTCCCTCGCGCTGCTCGCGCTCGGCACTGTGACGGCCGTTGTCGCTCCCCGGTTTCTGGCGCGGTCCGACTGGGCGGAACGCGAGCCGGTGGTGGCGCTGTGGATGTGGCAGTGCGTGGTGGCCGGGGTCCTGCTGAGCTTCGCGCTGTCGATGACCATCAGTGCGGCGGCCGCCTGGCAGGCGGTCCGGGGGCAGGTGTTCGCGCCCGCGCCGCGCGGAGTGATGGAGGCCTACGCCCTGGGCACCCACCAGCCCTGGTCGGCGGCGCTCGCCGTGCTCCTGGCGAGCGGAGGCCTGTGGACCGGTGCGATGCTCACCCGGGAGATCCGTCGCGCGAGGGCCCGCCGCAGGCGGAGCCGTGACGAACTGCTCGTGCGTTCTCCCCTGTTGCCCGGCGAGAAGCCCGGCACCGGACCGTTGGTCGTCCTGGAGGGTGAGCGCCCCGACGCCTGGTGGCTGCCGGCCGCCGCGCCCCAACTGGTCATTACCACCGCGGCCTTGCGGCGGCTGAAGGGCCGCCAGCTGGATGCCGTACTCGCCCATGAGCAGGGACACGCGCGGGCCCGGCACGACTGGCTGTTGCACTGTTCGGCCGCGCTCGCGGGCGGCTTCCCGGGCATTCCGGTCTTCGCGGCGTTCCGCGGGGAGATGCACCGTCTGGTGGAGCTGGCCGCCGACGATGTGGCGTCGAGGCGCTTCGGCCGCTTGACGATCGCCCTGGCGCTGGTCCAACTCAACGAGCACCGTGGGGTGTTCGGGCCCTGTCCCACCCCCGGCGCCGAACTTCCGCAGCGGGTGAACCGGCTGCTGACCGCCGCGCCCCGGCTCACCGCGGGGCGGCGGCTGCGGCTCACCGCCGCCGCGGCGCTCGTCCCGGTCGTACCGCTGCTGGTGGCGTTCTTCCCCGGCCTCAGCGCGCTGGGTTAGCCCGTCCCGCCGGCCGTCGGGGAAGATCTCCCCATGCGCTCCCCCACCCTCGGCGCCACGCCTCTTCCGGCACACCGTCCCTCCGCACGTCGCTGCGCGCTCTGGACCGGGGCCCTGTCGGTCCTTCTGCTGGTTCTGGTCGCCGTCCGCTGGGAGCCGCTGGTCTCCTTCGACCGCGACATCGCGCGCGGCCTGCACCGGGGCGCCGTCGCCGACCCCGACCTCGCCCAGGCCAACCGGATCCTGTCCGACTGGGTGTGGGACCCCTGGACGATGCGGGCGCTGATCGCCGTGGCCGTCCTCACGCTGTGGTGGCGCCGGCAGCGGCGGCTCGCGCTGTGGGTGGGGATGACGAGCATCCTCGGGACTGCCGTCCAGCAGGGTCTGAAACTCGCCGTGGGCCGCGACCGCCCGCTCTGGCCCGACCCGATCGCCTCCGCGCACTTCTCCGCGTACCCCTCGGGCCATGCGATGACGGCGACGGTCACCTGCGGGCTGCTGCTGTGGCTGCTGTCCCGCCGCGGCACCTCCCGCCGCGTCTGGCGGGCGGCCGTGATTCTCGCCGCGGGGTGCGTGGTGGGAGTGGGTCTGACCCGGATGTATCTGGGGGTGCACTGGGCGACGGACGTGGCGGCCGGGTGGCTGCTGGGAGCGCTCGCGGTGGCCCTGGCTGTGCTCACGTACGACAGGAGAGGAGGATGAGAGTGACGGATCCGCCCATGGATCAGGGCAGGCGGAAGCGCCTGCCCTGGACGATCCCCCGTGTCGCCCAGAACAGGCGTCCATCCCGCTGACCAGCCACGAAGGGCGTCGCACCGAGACGCGCTGAGTATATTGGCTGCGAGCCAGTCAACGCAGGAGTTAAGCATGTCCCCGCGGAGCCCATCGGTCAATGAAGAGCTGAGGCGTCGTTCCCGCGAGCGGCTCCTCCAGGCGACCGTGGAGCTGGTCGGGGAGCGCGGCTACGAGGCGACCACCCTGGGGGACATCGCGGACCGGGCGGGGGCGGCGCGCGGGCTCATCTCGTACTACTTCCCGGGCAAGCGGCAGCTGCTGCAGTCGGCGGTGCACCGGCTGATGCACCAGACCCTGCAGGCGGCGCTGGAGCGCGAGCCGCGGACCGAGGACGGCCGGGAACGGCTGGCCCGGGCCATCGACGCGATTCTGGGCCTGGCTGTCGAGCATCCCGTCCTGATGCGGACGCACATGGCCGGAATCCTCCAGGCCGAGGGCTTCGTGCAGTGTCCGGAGCAGCAGCGGCTGGCGTTCCTGCTGCGGGACACGGTGGTCCGCTACGGCTCCGACCAGGTGGACACCGACTATCCGCTGTTGCGGGCGCTGCTGATGGGCGCGGTCTTCGCGGTGCTGTTGCCGGGGGCGCCGATGCCGCGGTCGCGGCTGCGGGCGGAGCTGTTCCAGCGGTACGGGCTGGAGTGGGAACTGGGCGTGCCGCCGGAGCGGGAGGCTCCCGGCGGCACGCTGTCGCTTCAGGTGTCCGTTCAGTCGTCGAAGTCGTCGAAGTAGTCCGGCTGCGTCTGCACGTTGAGCCGGTCCATCCGGATGCGCTTCGCCGGGTCCGTACGGCGGTCGTCGAGCTTCAGTACGTCGAAGCCCTTGGTGATGTCGTTGGAGAAGATGTGGCCGTTGTAGTAGTAGGCGGACCAGGAGCCGGCCGTGCTGAGGGTCGTCGCCGAGACCGGCCCGCGTTCGAAGTAACCGATCTCCTTGGGATTGGCGGAGTCGGTGAAGTCCCAGATCGAGACGCCGCCCTGGTACCAGGCCTGGACCATCAGGTCCCTGCCCTTGACGGGGATCAGCGAGCCGTTGTGGGCGACACAGTTCTCGGTGTTCGCCTGGTGGCGCGGGATCTTGAAGTAGCTGCGGAAGACCAGCTTGCGGTGGTCTCCCCGCCCGGTGATGTCGTAGATGCCGTCGGCGCCGCGGTGCGGGCCGGTGGCCTCGTTGCAGGTGGCGCCGCTGCCGCCGCCGAGCTCGTCGGTGAAGACGACCTTGTTGGCCTTCTGGTTGAAGGTCGCGGAGTGCCAGAAGGCGAAGTTGACGTTGTCCTGGACCCGGTCGATCACCTTGGGGTGCTCGGGGTCGGCGATGGAGAAGAGGATGCCGTCACCCATGCAGGCGCCCGCCGCCAGGTCCTTCGACGGCAGCACGGTGATGTCGTGGCAACCCGTGGTCTTGGAGACGCCGGGGTTGGTGGGTCCGCCCGGGTTGCCGCCGCCGTCGGGGCCGTCGCCGGGGAAGAGCACCGGGAAGTTCACGATGGCGGACTTCTCCGGAGCCTGGCGCGGCACCTTGATGACCGAGATGCCGTCGTGCGGCGGCTGGCAGTCGGGGAAGGCGACGTTGGGCGAGTAGGAGGAGACATAGATGTAGACGTTCCTGCGCTCCGGCACCAACGTGTGGGTGTGGGAGCCGCAGGCGGTCTCGACGGCGGCGACGTACTTCGGGTTGCTGATGTCGCTGATGTCGAAGATCTTCATGCCCTCCCAGGAGGACTTCTCCGTCGCGGGCTGGCTGGTACTCGCACAGGAGTTGTCGCTCCGGGAGGAGTCGGTCGACAGGAAGAGAAGGTCGCCCGACACCGAGATGTCGTTCTGCGATCCGGGGCACAGAACCTGGGCCACGGTCTTCGGTGACTTCGGGTCGCTGATGTCGAAGATGCGGAAGCCGTCGTAGTTTCCGGCGAAGGCGTACTTGCCCTGGAACGCCAGGTCGGAGTTGTAGCCGGGAAGGGCTTCCTTCGGGACGTTCGCCACATGGGTGATGTTGGCACTGTGGACGATCTCGTCCACGCCGGGTATCTCGCCCTCCTTGATGGCGGCCCTCGCTTCGGCCGCCTGCTCCGCGGAGACCGTGGCTCCGGATACGGGTGCGTCTCCGGGGTCGGGTGTGGCGGCCGCGGGTCCTGCCGCCAGCAGCGTGGCCAGCAGTCCGGCGGCGGCTGCTGCCACGCCCAGACGTCTGCGCCGCACGTGCGTGGTTCGCAACGAGGTCACTGCGTTCTCCCTTGCATCCGTTGGTCGTTGAACGGGGGTCACGGACCTCGGCAGTATCTTCCTTTGCATGCACATCTCAACAGATGGCAACACAGACGTAATGAAAGTTTTTGATCACTCGCGTCAAGAAGCGTGCTAGGAACGGTCAGCAACCACCGAACTTCATCGAAAAACCCCAGGAGGCCGCTGTGTTGAACCGTCGCAGAGCCGCGCGCATCCGCCGGTCGGCCGTCGCCGCGGCGACGGTGGCCGCGCTCCTCGCCCTGGGCGCCTGCGAGTCGCCCCCGGCGCAGAAGCCCCAGGCCACGAGCGGAAAGGGGCCCTCGGTACTGGCCCCGGGCAAGCCGGGCGAGCCGGCGCGGACCCTTTCCCCCCAGGAGGCGGCCCGCGCGGTCCCGGACGACACCCCCAACGCGGCGGACTTCACCTATGCGCAGATGATGATCGTGCACCATGGCCAGGCGCTGACCATGGCGTCCCTCGCTCCGCAGCGAGCGGAATCGGCCCAGGTGAAGAAGCTGGCGGCGCGGATCGCGGCGGCGCAGCAGCCGGAGATCAGCGCGATGCGGGGCTGGCTGAAAACCAATGGCGAGCCCCGGAAGAGCGACGGCCACGACCACGGTTCGATGCCCGGGATGGCGACGGAGGCCCAGCTGGCGCAGTTGCGCGGCGCCAAGGGCACGGCGTTCGACGAACTCTTCCTGAAGCTGATGATCACCCACCACCAGGGCGCCGTCACGATGGCCGCCGAGGCCCTCTCCGAGGGCAACAACACCCTGATCGAGGAGATGGCGAACGACGTCGTCGCGCAGCAGACGGCGGAGATCGACCGGATGCGCTCCATGTGACCCGCGCGGGCGCGCGCGCCCGGCTCTTCCCAGGACGTCACCCGCCTGCCTCTCCCACTCGGGCACGCACCGGTGCGATGCTGGAATCCCTGGCGGGAAGGAGTACGGCCGTGCTGCGTGTCGCCGTCGTCGGTTCCGGACCGAGCGGGGTCTACACCGCCCAGTCCCTGGTCGAACAGAGCCTGGTGCCCGAGGTCCGGGTGGATGTGCTGGACCGACTGCCGTGCCCCTACGGGCTGGTGCGCTACGGCGTCGCTCCCGACCACGAGAAGATCAAATCCCTGCAGAACAACCTGCGCACGGTCCTGGAGCACGAGCGGATCGGGTTCGTCGGCAATGTCGAGGTGGGGACACGTGGGCTGACCCCGGAACGGCTCCTCGGGCTCTATCACGCCGTCGTGTACTGCGTCGGCGCCGCGCGCGACCGGCATCTCGATGTCCCCGGGGAGGATCTGCCCGGCAGCTGCTCCGCCACCGACTTCGTCTCCTGGTACAGCGCCCACCCGGACGCGTCGGACAACGGTTTCGCCCTCGGCGCGCGCTCGGCCGTGGTGATCGGCGTCGGCAACGTGGCGGTGGACGTGACGCGGATCCTCGCCCGGGGTGCGGACGAACTGCGCCCCACCGACGTCCCGCAGGACGCGCTCACCGCGCTGGCCGGGAGCCGGGTGCGAGCGGTGCACATGGTCGGCAGGCGCGGTCCCGGGCAGGCCAAGTTCACCACCAAGGAGCTGCGGGAGCTCGGCTCCCTGCCGGGGGCCAGGGTGGAGGTGGACCCGGCGGACCTCGCCCTCGACCCCTCCTTCGACGATCCCTCGGCGCTGCCGGCGGTCAACCGGCGCAACCTGGACGTGGTGCGGGGGTGGGCGGCGGCTGCCGGCGCGGGGCGGGAGCCGGACACGGGACAGGAGGCCGACGGGGGACGGGAGGCCGAACGTCTCATCCGGCTGCGGTTCTTCCTGCGGCCGGTGGAGGTACTGCAGGAGAACGGCCGGGCGGCGGGCGTACGGTTCGAGCGCACGGTCCCGGACGGCGCGGGCGGCGTACGGGGCACCGGCGCGTACGAGGACATCGAGGCCCAGCTGGTGCTGCGGGCGGTCGGCTACCGGGGTGTTCCGCTGCCGGGCCTGCCCTTCGACGAGGCCCGTGGCACGGTGCCGCACGCGGCCGGACGGGTGCTGCGCGGCGGGACCCCTTCTCCTGGTGAGTACGTGGCGGGCTGGATCAAGCGCGGCCCGACCGGGGTCATCGGCACCAACCGGCCCTGCGCCAAGGAGACGGTCACCTCGCTCCTCGCGGACGCCGCGGAGTTGTCCGGACGCACTGTCGCGGAGGACCCGGTCGCCGAGCTGAGGGCGATGGGGCACCGCCCGGTGCAGTGGCCCGGGTGGCTGGCCATCGAGGAGGCGGAGGCCGCGCTGGGCCGGACCCTCGGCCGGCGCTCGGTGAAGATCGCGGACTGGGAGGGTCTGCGGGGCGCGGCGCTCGGTCAGCTCTGAGGGGCCGCCGCCAGTCGGCCGGTCTCACCGGCCGCGGCGGCCAGCACGCTGTCGAGGAGCCCCGGGAAGAGTGTGTCCAGGTCGTCGCGGCGCAACCCGTTCATCTTGGCCGTGCCCCGGTAGATCTGCTGGATCACACCGCACTCCCGGAGGACCCGGAAGTGGTGGGTGGTCGTCGACTTGGTGACCGGAAGGTCGAAGTGCGAACAGGACAGCACGTCCTGGGCGACGGCCAGTTCGCTGACCACCTGCAGCCGCACCGGGTCGGACAGCGCGTGCAGGACGTTCTCCAGGCGGATCTCGTCGCGAGCGGGGTGCGCGAGCGCGCGAGGGCTGGTCGCGGTGGTCACAGCGTTCACGGCGGTCTCCAGTTCGTCACTTCCGTCCGGGGCCTCATTGTACGAGAGTCCTCGTAGTTTGACAGATGACGTACTACGGTGAGTATCGTACAAGCGTTGAACGGCCCACGCCCGACGTGAATGGAGTCCGCCATGAGCGCACTGTTCGAGCCCTGCACCCTGCGGTCGCTGACCATCCCCAACCGCGTCTGGATGGCGCCGATGTGCCAGTACTCCGCCGAGGTCTTCGGCCCGAACACGGGCGTGGCACGCGACTGGCACTTCGCCCACTACGCCGCCCGCGCCACCGGCGGCACGGGCCTGATCCTGGTCGAGGCGACCGCGGTCGCCCCCGAGGGCCGGATCACCCCGGCCGACCTCGGCATCTGGAACGACACCCAGGTCGAGGCACTGCGCAGGATCACCGCCTTCCTCAAGCAGCACGGCACGGTGCCGGGCCTCCAGATCGCGCACGCCGGACGGAAGGCCTCGACCGCGCGCCCCTGGGAGGGCGGCGGACCGGTGGGCGCCGAGGCGCACGGCTGGCAGCCGGTGGCCCCCAGCCCGGTGCCGTTCGACGAGGGATACCCGGTGCCCACCGAACTGACCGAAGCTCAGATCGCCGAGACCGTCGGGCAGTTCAGGGCGGCAGCGGCACGGGCCCTGGACGCCGGCTTCGAGGTGCTCGAAGTCCACGGCGCGCACGGCTATCTCATCGGCGAGTTCCTCTCCCCGTTCAGCAACCACCGCACCGACGCCTACGGCGGCTCCTTCGAGAACCGCACCCGGCTCGCGCTGGAGGTCGTCGACGCCGTGCGGGAGGTCTGGCCGCAGGAGCTGCCGCTCTTCTTCCGGATCTCCGCCACGGACTGGCTGGAGGACCAGGGGTGGACCGGCGACGACACGGTTCGCTTCGCCGCGCTGCTCAAGGAGCACGGCGTGGACCTGCTCGACGTGTCCTCCGGTGGCAACGCCCGGCGGGCCAGGATCCCGGTGAAGCCCGGCTATCAGGTGCCCTTCGCGGCCCGTGTGCGGACCGAGACCGGGCTGCCGGTCGCCGCGGTCGGCCTGATCACCGAGCCGGAACACGCCGAGAAGATCGTCGCCAACGGTGAGGCCGACGCCGTGCTGCTGGGCCGGGAGCTGCTGCGCAACGCCTCATGGGCGCGGCAGGCGGCGCGCCAACTGGGCGCGGGGACGCCGGCTCCGGACCAGTACGCCTGGGCGATCTGAGCCGTCCGCGCCCGGTGCGGGGGTATGGCGCCACACCGGGCGCGACCGTCCTGACCTGGGCGGACGGCGAGCCCGGGGGCCGTTGTCAGTGGGCGGGTGCAGACTTGCCCGTACCCGAGACAACGGCGTCCTGGAGGTGTCGGCGATGACCGACGTACTGCTCACGGTAGGCACTCGCAAAGGGCTCTTCATCGGCCGCAGGCGCGGCGGACGATGGACGCTCGACGGCCCGCACTTCAACGCACAGGCCGTGTACTCGATCGCGATCGACACCCGCCGCGAGGTGCCGAGACTGCTCGTCGGCGGAGACAGCGCGCACTGGGGCCCCTCGGTGTTCCACTCCGACGATCTCGGCGCGCACTGGACCGAGCCGAAGCAGCCCGCTGTCAGGTTCCCCAAGGACACCGGGGCGTCGCTGGAGCGCGTCTGGCAGCTGCATCCGGCCGGCCCGCGGGAGCCGGACGTGGTGTACGCGGGCACCGAGCCGGCCGCGCTGTTCCGCTCCGTCGACCGGGGCGAGAGCTTCGAGCTGGTGCGTCCCCTGTGGGAGCACCCGACGCGCTCGCAGTGGGTGCCGGGCGGCGGCGGCGAGGCCGTGCACACCGTGGTCACCGACCGGCGCGACCCCGACGCGGTGACGGTCGCCGTTTCGACAGCAGGCGTGTTCCGTTCCACGGACCGCGGGGCGAGTTGGGCCCCCTCCAATCACGGGGTGTCGGCGGTGTTCCTGCCCGATCCCCACCCCGCATTCGGCCAGTGCGTACACAAGATCGCCCAGGACGCGGGCGATCTGGACCGGCTGTATCTGCAGAATCACTGGGGCGTGTACCGCAGCGACGACGCCGGTGGCGCCTGGACCGACATCGGCGAGGGGCTGCCGTCCGACTTCGGTTTCGCGGTCGCCGCGCATCCGCACCGGGCCGATGTGGCCTATGTCTTCCCGATCAACGCCGACGCCGACCGGGTCCCGGCCGGCCGCCGGTGCCGTGTCTACCGGACCGGCGACGCGGGCCGCTCCTGGGAGGCACTCTCGGCCGGTCTGCCCGAAGGGGACCACTACGGCACGGTCCTCAGGGACGCGATGTGCACGGACGACTCCGACCCGGCCGGGGTGTACTTCGGGAACCGGAACGGCGAGGTGTACGGGAGCGCCGACGACGGGGACAGCTGGGAGCTGCTGGCCTCCCATCTGCCGGACGTGCTCTGCGTGCGGGCCGCCGCCATCGGCTGAGCGCACCGGCCGGCGCCCACCGGCCGCACCAGTAGAGTGACGCCCCGTGGCAAGACCGTTGAAAGAAATCGTGGAGTCGGGGTGGGCCGACGCGCTCGCCCCGGTGGCCGAACGCATCGCGGCGATGGGCGACTTCCTCCGTACGGAGATCGCCGCGGGACGTACCTACCTTCCGGCCGGAGCGCACGTCCTGCGGGCGTTCCAGCAGCCGTTCGACGAAGTGCGGGTGCTGATCGTCGGCCAGGATCCGTATCCGACGCCGGGTCATGCGGTGGGGCTGAGCTTCTCCGTCGCCCCCGAGGTGCGGCCGCTGCCGGGCAGCCTGGAGAACATCTTCCGGGAGCTGCACACCGACCTGGGGCTGTCGCGTCCCTCGAACGGCGATCTGACGCCGTGGACGCGCCAGGGCGTGCTGCTGCTCAACAGGGCGCTCACCACGGCGCCCCGCAAGCCGGCGGCGCATCGCGGCAAGGGCTGGGAGGAGGTCACCGAGCAGGCCATCAAGGCGCTCGTCGCTCGCGGCAAGCCCCTGGTGTCGGTGCTGTGGGGGCGCGACGCCCGCAATCTGCGCCCGCTGCTCGGGGACCTTCCGGCGATCGAGTCGGCCCACCCCTCTCCCATGTCCGCGGACCGTGGATTCTTCGGCTCGCGTCCGTTCAGCCGCGCCAATGACCTGTTGATCCGGCAGGGGGCGCAGCCGGTGGACTGGCAGTTGCCGTGACGCCGCGCGCGTCGTCCGGTGGCGCCCGGCCGGTGGCGAGCCGGACGTGAGCGGGGAGCCGGGACGCTGGGTCCTCGGGGTCGACTCGGGCGGCTCCGGTCTGCGCCTCGCCCTCGCGGACGCCGCGTCGGGCGAGGCGGTGGAGACGGTGGCGTTCCGCGAGCCGGTCCGTACCGGCGCCGCCGGGATCGACGCCGCTCATCTGCTGGAGCGCCTGCTGCCGGCGGTCGAGGGGCTGCTGAGCCGCGCCGGTGCCGGCGCGGCGGGCACGGCCGGCGCGGAGGGCACGGCCGGCGCGGAGGGCGCAGCGCCGCTCGCGGCGGTGGCTGTCGGAGCCGCCGGAATGGCGACGCTCGGCGACGATCTGCGCGCCCGGCTGCCCTCGGCGCTGGCGCGCGCGTTCGGCGTACGACGGCTCGCGCTGGCCGCCGACGCCGTGACGGCATACGCCGGGGCGCTCGGGCAGCGGCCCGGGGCCGTGGTCGCGGCCGGCACCGGAATGATCGCGCTCGGGACCGATCTGACCGGGTGGCGCCGGGCGGACGGCTGGGGGCACCTGCTGGGCGACTGCGGCAGCGGCGCCTGGATCGGCCGCGCGGGCCTCGAAGCGGCGATGCGCGCGTACGACGGAAGGCCGGGCGGCTCGGCGGCCCTGCTGGCGTGTGCCGAGGGCGTGTTCGGTCCCGTCGCCGGGCTTCCCGGGCAGCTCTACCCACGCGGTGACCGGCCGGCCGTCCTGGCGTCGTTCGCGCCCGAGGTGGCCCGGTGCGCGGCCGGTGGCGATCCCGTGGCCGCGGCGGTCCTGGCGCAGGCGGCCCGGCACATCGCCGAGGCCGCCTCGGCGGTGTGCCCGGCCGCCGGGACCTGCGAAGTGGCCCTGACCGGGGGTCTGTTCAAGCTCGGCGACCCGTTGCTCGTACCTCTGCGGGCCGAGCTCGCCGCACAACTCCCGCACGCACGGCACACGTCGGCGGCGGGAGATCCGCTGGCCGGGGCCCTGCGCATCGCGGCAGCGCTCGCATCGGGGCCGCTGCGCCTGCCGGACGACCCCGGGATGCTCTACGTGCCAACATTCCAGGGCAGTTGACATGTAGGTAACCCATCGGACAAACACGGACAGATAGAGCGTGACTGTCCCCTGGCCGAGCAGCCGAAGGGTCAAAACCAGTAGCATGCGACGCCATGAGCTCCCCCACTGGGCCCGCTTCCGGCCTGCCTGTACGAATGCCGCGACCCCGCCAGTCCGGGCGGCACCGTCGCCCTGAACCCGTGGCAGCGCCCGAGGGCGCACCCTCGCTCGTTCTCGCCGTTCCCGGCGCCCCGTCCGCGGCCGTGCGCAGTCTGGCCGAGGAGGTCGTGAGCATCGCTCGCTCCGAGCTCCCCGGCCTCGAGGCGGCCATCGGGTACCTGGACGGCGACGACGCGGAGTACCCCGCGCTCTCGACCGTGCTGGCGCGGACCGCGGCGCTGCGGGTGGAGCGTTACGAGCTCGCTCTCGCCGCGGGCCGTGAGGTCGCCGAGCCCACCGGCCCCGACGCCGTCGTGGTCCCGCTGCTCGCGGGCCCCGACAGCGCCCTGGTCCGCGCGATACGCCAGGCTGTCACGGAGAGCCGCGCCACCGCCGAGCTGACCGATGTGCTCGGCCCGCACCCGCTGCTCGCGGAGGCCGTGCACGTGCGCCTCTCGGAGGCCGGCCTGGCCCGCGCCGACCGCGCCCGGCTGTTCACCGTGGCCACCGCCGCCGACGGCATCATCCTCGCCACGGTGGGCGGCGAGGAGGCCGTACAGGCGGCCGGCATCACCGGCATGCTGCTGGCCGCCCGGCTCGCCGTGCCGGTCATGGCCGCCGCGCTGGACCAGGAGGGCTCGATCGCCGCGATCGCGGAGCAGCTGCGCGGCTCCGGCTCGGCGCAGCTGGCTCTGGCCCCGTACCTGATCGGTCCGGAGCTCTCCGAGGGTCTGCTGGAGGAGGCCGCCAAGGAGGCCGACTGCTCGTCCGCGGAGCCGCTCGGCGCCTACCCGGCGATCGGCAAGCTCGTACTGACCCAGTACACGACGGCGCTGGGCATTCCGTCGCAGCCGCAGGGGGCGCCGGTCCGCTGACGGCGCGGACACGTGTGCACGCAGGTGGGAGGGCCCGCGCCGGATGCCCGGCGGGGGCCCTTCCTCATGGTCGCTGGGCCTGGCCCCGTTCCCCGTGGCCGGTGGGCTTGGCCGCCTTGCTTGTGGCCGGTGGGCTTGGCTTGCTCGTGGCCGGTGGGCTTGGCCGCCTTGCTTGTGGCCGGTGGGTTGGCCGCCTTGCTTGTGGCCGGTGGGCTTGGCTTGCTCGTGGCCGGTGGGCTTGGTCCCATTGCCCGCGCACCGCGCGGTTCGGGCACCGAACCGGCTGCGCGCCGGCGGCCGCGGTCTCGGGCGCGACCGTCCGTATCCCGAGGCTCACCGCACGCGCGCGGGCAGTCTCGTGAAGACCACGCAGGACGCCGCCGGGGCCTCCATCGCGCCCGCTCGGTGGGGGATGCCCGTCTCCTGGTCGATGTCGAACCAGGTGACGTCACCGGAGCGTTCGTTGGCCGCGTAGAGCCGTCGGCCCGTCGGGTCGAGGGCAAGGTCTCTGGGCCAGTGGCCACCGCACGGCACCGACGCCACCAGCGCGGCCTTCTCGCCGGCCGCGTCGAGGGCGAGGACCGCGAGGGAGTCGTGGCCGCGCACCGCCGCCCAGATGAACCGTCCGTCGGGCGACACGACGATCTCCGACGGGTAGTTCGTCCCCTCGGTGCCGTCGGGCAGGACGGCAGTCTCGCCGAGGGGCTCCAGGAGGCCCGCGCCGGCGTCCCAGCGGCAGACCGTGACGGTGGGCTCCAGCTCGTTCAGGACGTACGCGTGGGTGCCCGAGGGGTGGAAGGCCAGGTGCCGGGGTCCGGTGCCGGGCCGCAGCGCGCTCTCCCCGTGGCGTCGCAGCGTGCCGCTGTCGGCATCGAGCGCCGCGATGTGTACGGAGTCGGTACCGAGGTCCACGGCGAGCACCCAGCGGCCGCTCGGATCCGGGACCACCTGATGGGCGTGCGGGCGGGACTGCCGCCGCGGGTGAGGACCGCCGCCCTGGTGGGGCAGGACGTCGCTCGGGGGCCGGGGAGCGGCGTCCGGGCCGGTCGGCAGGGCGCTGACGCTGCCCGACCCGTAGTTGGCCGTGAGGACGTGCCCCGCCGTAACGCAGAGATGGGTCGGACCGGCGCCGCGCACGCCCACGGGCGCGCCGATGAGGCGGGGTGCGGAGCCGGTGATGTCGAGCGCGGCGACGGCGCCCTCCTCGGTCTCGGAGACCGTGTACAGCACCTGCGTACCGGCGTCTTCCGCGAGGGCGAGGAAGGACGGGTCGGGGACCGCGTCCGTGAGGCCCGTCGGGGTCAGCGCGCCCGTCTCCTCGTCGACGGTGGCCGCGACGATCCCCCGGCCGCCGGCCGACGTGAACGACCCGATGAAGGCCCGGCCCTGGTCACCGGCCCCGGGGACACGCGCGCCCGACCCGTCCCTTCGCGGCGTGACACCCGTGCCACCAGCGACTCCCGTGGCGCCCGCACCGCGAGCACCGCCGGCGCCCCGCGCGCCGCCCGTTCCGCCGTTACCGTCCGGCTCGCCCATGCCGTTCCCCTCTCCCCGCCGCGTCCGATCACCGACGCGTCCGATCACCGACGCGCAGCGACGCTAGCAGGTCTAGACCAAACAGGGAGGGGATCCGGCCTCGACCCACCGGGGAGCGGGCTCAGGCGGAGACGAGCGGTGCGTTGGGGGCGGTGCGCAGCGGGGTGGCCAGGTCGACGAGTGCCTTCTCCAGGCCGTGCAGATGCCCGAGTGCCGGCTCGGCGCCCGGGTGGTGGAGCGGGAGCGCCTCGGCGTCCAGGGCGGGACGGGCCGGCTCCTCCGGGGAGACCAGGGCGTGGACGGCGGCCTCGACCCGCCAGGCTGCCGCGGCCAGCCGGGCGTCGTGCGAGGCGTCCGGGTCCGCGGCGACGGCGGCCAGTCCCCGGACCTCGCGCGCGCAGTCGTCCAGCAGCTCGAGCACGTGGCCGGCCCGGGCCTTGCGGGCACGCAGCGGGCTCAGCGGGTGCACCAGCGGCGCCAGCGACATCCGAACCCTGCCGAGGAGGATCTCCAGTTCCGCGACACGGGTGACGGGATCGGCCGTCTCGGAGCCCGCGAGGCGCGCGGCGGCCTCGGCGGTGCACCGGTGCACACAGCGCAGCGCCTGCTGGATCCACGCGTCGGTGGTGGCATGCGTGGTGATGGGCAGGACGAGAACGACCGCCAGCGTCGCCCCCAGCGCCCCCACGCCGGTCTCGGCCAGCCGCAGGGCGAGCAGACCCGGGTCGAGTACGCCGAGCAGGCCGTAGAGCGAGCTGACCATGACGGTGACGAAGAACATCATCCAGCTGTACGAGACGGCCGCCGTGTAGAAGATGCCGAAGACGCAGCCGGCCACGAGGGCGGCGGTCGGGGCGATCGCGCCGTGCAGCGGAAGCGCGACGAGAAGCCCGGCCGCGATGCCCGCGAGCGTGCCGAGGATCCGCCGGAAGCCGCGGATCAGGGTCTCGCCGCGCGAGGAGGTGTTCACGAAGATCCACCAGGCGGCGCCGACCGCCCAGTACCAGCGGCCCTCGGACAGGAGCTGGCCCACGACGAGCGCGAACGCGCCCGCGGCAACGACCTGGACGGACTGGCGGGTGGTGGTGCGCGACCAGCCCGAGGCGGGTGGGAGGGAGGGGACGGCGGGAGGCGTCTGCCGGCGCTCGTAGCACCACAGGCCGAAACGGACGCCCGACGAGGCGAGCAGGGCCAGCAGAACGGCGGAGAACAGGCCGGGAAGCTGCTGGGGCACCGTGTGCAGGAACTGGGCCACGAAGAAGGTCATGAAGGCGAACACACCCAGCGCGTGTCCCCTGGGACCCCAGCGGCGGGCGTACACCCCGAGGCCCGCCACCGCGAGGAACGCGGCGTCGCGCAGCAGCGGGTCGCCGTGGAGCCCGGCGGCGAGGGCGAGCACGGGGAAGCCGACGGCGGGCAGCAACGCGGTCGTGACGGCCTGGGCGCGGACGGTCGCGTCGGTGACGGTGAAGAGGGCGAGGAGCGCGGCGAGCCCGCCGGTGATGACCGCGGTGAGGGTATGGCCGGTGAGGCCGCACACGGCCACCGCCGGGCCGACGCCGAGGACGGACCGCAACGCGCTGCGCAGACGCAGCCGCCCCGGATCCGGCACCACGAACATCCTCTTCATCAAGCTTCCCGCCCCTTCGAGTCCCGGCCCGCGTCGCGGCGCCAGAAACCGGCATGAAAAAGGCGCCGCGGGATTCCGCAGCGCCATCGACCTCCCCATGAGAGCATCCGGGGCCCCACTGGCTCAAGCCACTCCGCTTCGTATGTTCCATTGGCCCAGTGAAAGCGGCGGGTGGCGGCCACGGGACAGGCCAACGGACCACCCCGGCCGAACGGTCCGCGATTTGCCTGGTCCGGGCCACGCGGCCGATTACCGTCCCGGGGCCGTGTTCGACACAATGCGGCCCATGACCGAAATCCGTACGCCCCGCCTCATCCTCCGCCGCTGGACCGATGACGACCTTGTTCCGATGGCCGAGATCAACGCGGACCCCGAGGTGATGCGGTGGATCGGCGACGGTTCGGTCCGTGACCTGGAGCGGACGGCCGAGGACATCGAGCGCTGGGAGGAGGAGTGGGACGAGGAGGGGTTCGGGCTCTTCGCCGTCGAGCTCATCGCCTCCGGCGAGCTGATCGGCTTCACGGGACTGTCCGTACCGCACTACCTGCCCGAGGTGCTGCCCGCCGTGGAGATCGGCTGGCGGCTCGGAAGGCCCTTCTGGGGCCAGGGGTACGCCTCCGAAGCCGCCCATGCCGCGCTGGAGTTCGCGCTTCAGGACCGGGGGCTGGACAAGGTCATCAGTATCGCCCACATCAGCAACGAGGCCTCCGAGAACGTGATGCGCAAGCTCGGCATGGAGCCGGAGCTGGAGACGAACCACCCGGTGTACGGCGTGCCGCTGCGCGTGCACAGCATCGACCTCACGGAGTTCGACGCCTGACCGACGGCGCCGGGGCCTCCCCCGGCGCCGTCGTCCTGTCAGCGCGTCAGCACTTCGCGCGTGACAGGTCCCGGCCTGGCTGTCCTCAGTGGCGAGCTTCCCCTGTGGCCTGCGTTCGCCGCCCTCGGCGGCCGACGGGCGGCCACGGCTCAGGCGGGCGCCTCCTCGGGCAGGAGTCCCAGCTGGGTGAGCAGCTCCGCCTGGTCGAAGTACAGGCGGTAGCTGACGATGAGGCCGTCCTGCACCGTGGCGAGGTCACAGCCCCGGATCCGGATCTCCTGCTGCGTCGCGGGGAGGATCTCACCGGTGGGAAGGGCGATCGGGCCGGTGTTGCGGCCGCCGAAGTACCCCTCGTCGATCGCGGTGTTCCCCGCCTCGTACGCGTGTATCGACTCGAACGTCGCCTGCGGGATCATCTCCGTGATCTGCTCGAAGTACTCGACGATGTTGTCGCGCCCCTGGAGCTCGCCCGCGTCCGGGGTGACGGCGACGGCGTCCTGCGCGAAGCACTCCGCCAGGGCCTTGAGGTCCCGGGCCGTCGTCAGCGCCTCGGTGAGCCGGTCCATGGCCTCGCGTGCCTGTCCCATGATCCACCTCCTGCGGCCCCCCGCCGGATTCCGATCGCCTTCCATTCTCCTCTTCCTCTCCGCGGGCTTCCTCCCCCGCGGCCTCCCCGCCGGGTTCCTCCCCGCCGGCTTCCTCCCGGCGGACCGCGCGGTGACCACCACTCGGCCCCCGAGGGGATCTCCGGAGGTCGGCAGCCGGGGTGGCATACGATCACCGCTGGCGGTGTCGACCCTCACCGCCGCCCCCGCGCCCATGGAGGTCAACCATGTCCAGGACTGCCGGCGGCCACCGCGCCCACCGCACTGGCACCCTCGTCTCAGTCCGCGCCGCCGCGGTGGCCGGGCTGCTGCTCGTCGCGGGGTGTTCCTCCGGGGACGACGGTCCCGGTGAGGCGGCCGGCGGGGTCCCCGTGGTGGAGAAGGGGAAGCTGACCACCTGCACCCATCTCCCCTATCCGCCGTTCCAGTTCGAGAAGGACGGAAAGATCGTCGGCTTCGACGTCGCCCTCGTCGATCTGGTGGCGAAGGACCTCGGTGTCGAGCAGAAGATCCTCGACACCCCCTTCGAGAACTTCAAGACCGGCGCCTTCCTCAATTCGGGCGAGTGCGACCTCGCCGCCGCCGGTATGACGATCACCGACGAGCGCAAGAAGAACGTGGACTTCTCCGTCCCCTACTTCGACGCGACCCAGGCCCTGTTGGCGACGAAGAGCAGCGGGGTGACCTCGCTCGCGGACGTCAAGGCCAAGAAGAAGAAGCTCGGCGCCCAGGCCGAGACCACCGGCGAGAGCTACGCCACCTCGCAGGGCTTCAACCCGGTCGCGTTCGAGAGCTCCGACGCCGTACTGAACGGCCTGCGGACGGGCCAGGTCGACGCGGTCGTCATCGACTACCCCGTCGTCCAGGGCTGGCTGAAGGACAAGGCCAACGCCGACGCCTTCAAGCTCGGGCAGAACATCGAGACCGGTGAGCAGTACGGCTTCTCGGTGAAGAAGGGCAACGACAAGCTGCGCGCCGCCCTCGACAAGGCCATCAAGGACGCCAAGGCGGACGGCACGTACAAGAAGCTGTACGAGCAGTGGATCGGCCCGCTCCCCAAGGGCCAGTCGTGACCTCTCGGCTCACCAGGCGCCAGCGGCGCCGGGTCTCGCAGGGCATTCAGTACGCGCTGTTCGTGGCGGTCCTGGTCCTGATCGGGGTCGGCGCCGACTGGGACCGGCTGCAGAACCAGTTCGCGCAGAAAGACCTCGCGTCGAAGCTGTTCCCGGACATCATCACGATCGCCCTGCGCAACACGGTGGTCTACACGCTGTCCGGGTTCCTCTTCGGGCTGGTGCTCGGACTCGTCATCGCGCTGATGAGGCTGTCGTCGGTCGCTCCGTACCGGTGGGTCGCGAGCGTCTACATCGAGCTGTTCCGCGGGCTGCCGGCGCTGCTGATCTTCATCTTCGTCGGTGTCGCGGTGCCGTTGGCGTTCCCGGGCACGGAGATCCCCGGCGGTACGTACGGGAAGGTCGCCCTCGGTCTCGGCCTGGTCGCCGCCGCGTACATGGCGGAGACGATCAGGGCCGGTATCCAGGCGGTGCCCAAGGGACAGATGGAGGCGGCGCGTTCGCTGGGCTTCTCGCACGGACGCGCCATGGTCTCGGTGATCATTCCGCAGGCGTTCCGTATCGTCATCCCGCCGCTGACGAACGAGCTGGTGCTGCTCTTCAAGGACTCCTCGCTGGTGCTGTTCCTCGGTGTGACCCTGGAGGAGCGCGAACTCACGAAGTTCGGGAGGGACTTGGCGAGCCAGACCGCCAACTCCACGCCGATTCTGGTGGCGGGTCTGTGCTATCTGCTGGTGACGGTGCCGCTGAGTTTCGTGGTGCGACGGCTCGAGGCCCGCGCGGCCAGGGCCAGGTGAGAACGGGATGTCACAGATGCCACAGAAGCCAGAGGGCAGGCCGAGCGCGCCGGACTCGGGGAACGAGATCGAAATCCGCGGCCTGCACAAGTCGTTCGGTGACAACGAGGTGTTGCGCGGGATCGACCTGGAGATCGCCAGGGGCGAGGTGGTCTGTGTCATCGGCCCCTCGGGCTCGGGCAAGTCGACACTGCTGCGCTGCGTGAACCTGCTGGAGGAGCCGAGCGCCGGCCAGGTGTTCGTCGGCGGCACCGAGGTCACCGACCTCGATGTCGACATCGACGCCGTACGCCGCAACATCGGGATGGTGTTCCAGCAGTTCAACCTCTTCCCGCATGTGACGGTGACCGAGAACCTCACGCTGCCGCAGCGTCGGGTACTGAAGCGGGACAAGGCGCGGGCGGCGGAGATCGCCCGGGAGAACCTCGCCCGGGTGGGGCTGGCGGACAAGGCCGACGCGTATCCCGCGCAGCTGTCCGGTGGCCAGCAGCAGCGGGTGGCGATCGCCCGGGCGCTGGTGATGGGGCCCGAGGTGATGCTCTTCGACGAGCCCACCTCGGCGCTCGACCCGGAGCTCGTGGGGGAAGTCCTCGCGGTCATGCGGGTGCTCGCCGGGGAGGGGATGACGATGATGGTCGTCACCCATGAGATGAGCTTCGCCCGGGAGGTCGCCGACCGGGTCGTGTTCATGGACGGGGGCGTCATCGTCGAGCAGGGGCCGGCGGAGCAGGTGGTGGGCGCTCCGCAGCACCCCCGGACACGGGACTTTCTCAACCGCATCCTGGACCCGGCGGCCGCCGAGGAGCCGGGTGCCGGTGGTGAGCCCGGCGGCGGGGTGACCAAGGAAGGCCCCTGACCGCACCTGTCCCTGACCGGATCTCTTCAGGGACAGCCGACCGCGGCCCTCCCGCGGTGGCGCCCTCGTACCCACATCAGCAGGACGAGGGAGGCCACCGCGGCGAAGGCGCACCAGGTGGAGACGAACTCCAGGCGCCACAGCACCGCGCAGATCACCGCTCCCCCTCCGGTGAGGACCCCCAGCAGCCGCAGCAGGGAGTCGCCCGAGAGCAGCAGAGCTCCCACGGTGGCCACCAGATACCCCGTGATGAGCAGGGGCGAGTGGGGCAGGTCGAGTACGTACCCCAGGGTGTGACCGCGGATCTCCGCCGTCACCGGCCGCGTGGCGACGCAGTACGCGAGGGCGCCCGCGGTGACGACGCCGACGGCGGCCGGTACCAGGAGGCGCCGCCGAGCGGGCGGATCCGCGGCGAGCAGGACCCCCAGCGGCACCCACAGGGGCAGGAGCGGAAGTGCGATCACCGCCCAGGCGAGCGTCGCCGGGCCGGGCCCGCCGCCCGCACGCCACACGACGGACTCGATGATCTGGTGCGCACCCAGAAGCAGCGGCAGCGCGGCGAGGGGGACGTCACGGGCGCCGCGGACGCCCGCCAGGCAGGCGACCCCGACCGCGGTGATTCCGGCGCCCGCCAGGAGGTCGGCCGTCGCGTTCCAGCACATGGGCGCCCCCGATGGCGGACGGGAAGAAAAAACATGGGAAATCCGTAATTCTGGCACATCCCTGGAACCGTACGATTTTGGTGGATGTCTTCCCTAGTGACACCGCTGTCCCCGTATCACGAGAAAGTTGGGGGACGTCATGCTTCACCGTCAGCGCCTCGCGGCCGTCGCCGCCGGCATTCTTCTCACCGCCGGGATCGGTGCCACGATCCCCGCCACCGCATCCTCACCGCAGTCGCAGGCCGCACCGCCCGCGACCGCGCTCGTGGTCAACGCCCGGTGGGCCGGCCACGCCACCTTCGACCGACTCGTCATCGACGTGAAGGGCACGATGCCTCCGGTCACCGTCAAGCCGGTCAAGGAACTGCGTTACGACGGCTCGGGCAACAAGGTCCCGCTCGCCGGAAAGCACTTCCTGGAGATCAAGCTGTCGCCCGCCGCCGCTCACAATGACGCGGGCAAGTCGGTCTACAAGGGCCCGAGGCTGGTCAGGATCGCGCTGCCCAGCCTCAAGGGTGTCGCTCTGACCGGCGACTTCGAGGGTGTGGTCACCTTCGGAGCGGCCTTCGACACCAAGCCCCAGTACAAGACCTTCACGCTGCACTCGCCGGAGCGCTTCGTGATCGACATCAGGCACATGCCCGGGTGCCGCGCCTGACAGGGAGGGCAGCGCCGGACAGGGCGTGCGGGGCCCGGACCGTGCGGTGCGCGGTCCGGGCCCCGCACGGCCGAGCGTCCGCTCCCGCACCCGTGCAGCTCGGAAGGGGTGAGCCATTGGTACAGTCGATGTCTGAACTGCTGGGCCGTGAGGAGGCCGACGGACCGTGGCGGTGGACGAACTCGACACCCGTATCCTGCGGCTGCTCATCGAGCAGCCCCGCACCAGCGTGCGCGAGTACGCGCGGATCCTCGGGATCGCCCGCGGCACCCTCCAGGCCAGACTCGACAAGCTGGAGCGCGATGGGGTGATCACCGGCACGGGGCCGGCCCTCTCCCCCGCCGCGCTCGGCCATCCGGTGCTCGCGTTCGTCCACATCGAGGTCACCCAGGGCCATCTGGACGAGGTGGGTGACGCACTCGCCGCCGTCCCGGAGATCGTGGAGGCGTTCTCGATCACCGGCGGCGGGGATCTGCTGACGCGGGTGGTCGCCCGCGACAACGGCCATCTGGAGGACGTGATCCAGCGCCTGATCCAGCTGCCCGGGGTCGTGCGGACGAGGACCGAGATGGCGCTGCGCGAGCGGGTGCCGCACCGGCTGCTGCCGCTGGTGGAGGCGGTGGGGCGGGCGTCCGCGAAGGGTCCGGGCCGCACCCTCTGACCCGGTCCTCTTGAGATGCTGGGGGTCATGAGCACTCCGCGCACCTCGGTCGTCTCCGATCTCGACGGCACGCTCGTGGACAGCGAGCCGAACTACTACGAAGCGGCCCGCCGACTCCTCGGATCGCACGGTGTCGCGGACTTCACCTGGGAGCGCCACACCGAGTTCATCGGGATCGGCACCCGCGAGACGCTGGAGATCCTGGGCCGGGAGTACGGGATCGGCACGCCGGTCGACGAGCTGCTGGACCGTCTCAACCGGACGTATGTCGAACTGGCCAGGACGCGGACCGAGGTGTTTCCGGAGATGCGGAAGTTCGTAGAGCGGCTGCATGCGCACCATGTGCCGATGGCCGTGGCGTCCGGCTCGTCGCTCGCGGCGATGCGTGCCGTCCTCGACGGCACCGGCCTGGACTCTCATTTGACCACGCTGGTCTCGGCCGAGGAGGTTGAGCGGGGAAAGCCGGAGCCGGACGTGTTCCTGGAGGCGGCTCGGCGGCTCGGCGTGGAGCCGGCCGCGTGCGTGGTCCTGGAGGACGCGACACCCGGAGCCCTCGCGGCGCACGCGGCGGGGATGCGCTGCATCGCGATCCCGTATGTGGCCGCGACGGCCGACGATCCGGCGTTCCGGACGGCGGATCTGCTCTTCCGCGGCGGCCAGAGCGAGTTCACCGCCGAGGCCGCACTCGAATGGCTTCGCCGCTGACGACCGGCGGCCTTTGACGTCCGCACCCGGTGGAGCACACCGGGCGGCGTCCCGGGGGTCGGCGTAGCCTGAAAACGAAGGCTGTCCTCGCGGCGGCAATGTCCGCACGGGCAGCCGGCAAGGAGATGACACGATGGCCGGTCTGATCAGGAAGAGCTTGGAAGCGCCGGAGGAAACCCGACCCTTCGAGGCGGGTAAGGGGCAGTTGGAGCTCGTCGACATGGGCGGCGCCCCGCTTGGAAGGGCCACGTTCCAGCCCGGCTGGCGCTGGTCCGAGCATGTGAAGCCGATCGCGGGCACCGACAGTTGCGAGGCCGCGCACGCCGGCTACTGCCTGTCGGGCCGCATCAGGGTCCGGATGAACGACGGTCAGGAGGAGGAGTTCGGCCCCGGTGACGCCATGGTCTGCCCGCCCGGGCACGACGCCTGGGTCGTGGGCGACGAGGCCTGCGTCGTTCTCGACTGGCAGGGTTTCGGCGACTACGCCCAGCGCTCGGGCTGAAGCGCCGCCGTCCCTCGGGGAGTCAGCCGGCGGCCCCGGTGACCAGACCGTCACCGTCGCGGCTGCCCCGGGGCGCCTCGGTCCCGATCGGGAAAGAGGAGCGTTCGGCCCAGCGGGCCGCCGGGCCCATCGCGTAGGACGCGGCGAGGACGACGCCGCCGAGCAGCAGCCATCCGGGCGTCCCCCAGCCCACCAGCAGCGCCGTGAGCACCAGCGGCCCGAGCGTACGGGCGACCGTCACACCCGTGCCGAAGAAGCCCTGGTACTCGCCCACCCGGTCGGCCGGAGCCAGGTCGAAGCCGATCTGCCAGGAGCCGGCCGACTGGAGCATCTCTGACATCACCAGCAGTACCGCTCCGCCGACCAGCGCCGCTGTGGCGGTCAAGGGCGATGCCCCGACGGCGGACAGCGCGAACACGGCGCAGGCGGCGAGCATGATCACGCCCGAGTGGAGAACGGCCCGGGCCCCGTCGGCGACCGAGGTGACGCCGCGAGCCGTACGGACCTGAAAGAACGTCACCGCAAGGGTGTTGAGGACGAACAGCGCCGACACCAGCCACTCGGGGGCCGTGGTGCGCTCCGTGATCCAGAGCGGAATGCCGAGGCTGAGCAGCGGCATGCGCAGCAGGAGCACGGTGTTGAGGAGGGTGACGACGGTGTACGGGCGGTCCCGCAGCACGGCGAGGCCGTCGCCCTTGACCTGCGGCACGGGCGCCACGCCGGGCAGCCGCAGCAGGGTGAGCGCGCAGACCAGGAAGCCGGCCGCGTCCATCGCGAAGACGGCGAGGTACGCGTCCCGTGTTCCGTGGTGCAGGGCGATGCCCCCGAGCGCGGCACCGATGGCGAGCCCCGCGTTGAGCGTGGACTGCAACTGCGCCAGGACGCCGGTGCGTTCCTTCTTGCCGATCAGACCGGCCAGCAGTGCCTGGCGGGCCGCGGCGAGGCCCGACTGCGCGATGGCGTAGAGGGTCGCGGCGAGCAGGAACAGCGGGAACGAGCGGACGACCAGGAAGGACGCGACGGCGCTGCTGGTGGCGACGGCGAGTGCCACCGACGCACCGCGCGGCCCGCACCGGTCCGCCACCCGGCCGAGCGGCACCCCCACGACCGAACCGACGGCCCAGGCGATCGTCAGCCCGAGGCCGACGCGCGCCGGGGCGAGACCGATGACGTGGGTGAAGTAGAGCGCGGAGGTGACGTAGTAGGCGCCGTCGCCGATCGAGTTGCCGAGCTGGGCGAGGGCGAGGATCCGAGGGGTTCCTGGGGCCGGAAAGAGCCGGTGTGTTGGCTTCACGGCCTCAACCTAGGCCTACGATGGCCCCATTGGCAGGACCATTTCCTCGCATGGAACGTGGGCCATTACGGACTGATGGCCCTCACTCCGGGGCCGCCCCGGGACGGCCCCGGCACCGCCCTTCGACCGCCGTGCGGTGCCGGCCGCGCCTCAGCTGTCGGGCGTCTGGGGAGCCGGGGACGTCGGGGGCAGCGGGGCCGGGCGGCAGGTGAAGCCGAGCCCGGTCAGGGCGCGGGTCACCTCGGCGGCCGTGAAGTCGCGGCGGTCCTGGCGGGTGATGACCTCGCCGACCTGCTTCACGGGATAGGTCCGGCGGCCGATGATCACGCATTCACCGGTGACCGGCTCGGGCTTCTTGCCCTTCATCGCTTCCTGCACTTCGGCCTTGGTGAGATCGAAGGGATAGCGGGCGATGACGAAACGCATGGTGCCTCACAGGGTGTCACGGACGGGGCGGGTGGAGCGAAGGGGCAGTGCCACCGGGGGTGTTGGCGGCACTGCCCCGGGGGTCACGCGGAACGGCGGATCCGGGCGGCCTTGCGGGCCTCGGCGGTCTGCCGTGCCTCGACGGCTCGACGGGAGTTGCCTCCCGAGCCGCCGGACCGGCCTGTTCCGAGGCCGCGGAACGGGGCGCTGCGGGGGCGTTCCGCCACGGGGGACGCTCCACCGAGAGGCACCCCGGACGGGGCCTGGGCGCCGGTGATCCGGCTCAGCTCGGCCTCGCCGGAGCGGACCTGGGTGATCTGCGGGCGGATGCCCGCGTCGGCCATGAGACGGGCCATGTCGCGGCGCTGGTTGGGGGTGACGAGGGTGACGACGCTGCCGGACTCGCCGGCCCGGGCGGTGCGGCCACCGCGGTGGAGGTAGTCCTTGTGGTCGCTCGGCGGGTCGACATTGACCACCAGGTCGAGGTTGTCGACGTGGATGCCGCGCGCCGCGACATTGGTGGCGACCAGAGCCGTGACGTCGCCGGTCTTGAACTGGGCGAGCGTACGGGTCCGCTGCGGCTGGGACTTGCCGCCGTGCAGGGCCTCGGCCCGTACGCCGCTCGCCCGGAGGTGCCGGGTGAGCTGGTCGACGGCGTGCTTGGTGTCCAGGAACATGATCACCCGGCCGTCGCGGGCCGCGATCTCGGTCACGGTGGCGTACTTGTCGGCCGCGTGCACGTGCAGGATGTGATGCTCCATGGTGGTCACCGCGCCCGCCGAGGGGTCGACCGAGTGGACGACGGGGTCGTGCAGGTACTGGCGGACGAGCAGGTCGACATTGCGGTCCAGGGTCGCGGAGAACAGCATCCGCTGGCCGTCGGTCCGTACCAGGTCGAGCAGTTCGGTGACCTGCGGCATGAAGCCCATGTCGGCCATCTGGTCGGCCTCGTCCAGGACCGTGATGCTCACCCGGTCCAGGCGGCAGTCCTTGCGCTCGACGAGGTCCTTGAGCCGTCCGGGGGTCGCGACGACGACTTCGGCCCCGCCGCGCAGCGCGCTCGCCTGGCGGCCGATCGACATACCGCCGACCACCGCGGCCATGCGCAGCTTCAGCGACCGGGCGTACGGGGTGAGCGCGTCGGTGACCTGCTGGGCCAGTTCCCGGGTGGGCACGAGCACGAGCGCCAGGGGCTTGCGCGCCTCGGCGCGCTGTCCGGCGAGCCGGGCGAGCACGGCCAGGCCGAAGGCCAGGGTCTTTCCGGAGCCGGTACGGCCCCGGCCCAGGACGTCACGGCCGGCGAGGGAGTTCGGCAGGGTGGCCGACTGAATGGGGAACGGCACGCTCATGCCCTCGGACACCAGGGCGGCCAGCAGCGGAGCGGGCATGTCGAGCTCCCCGAAGGTCTCGGCGGCCGGCAGGGGCGGGGTGACGGTGACGGGGAGCGCGAACTCCCCCTGCGGCGCGGAGGGGCGGCGTCCGTTTCCGCCGGAGCGGGCGCCGGGACGGCCCTGCCCCTTGCGGGCAGCCGCGTAGCGGTCGTTCGTGCGAGCTGAGCGGTTCATGAAGAACCTTCCTCGATATGGCACGTATCGAGGAATTCTCGGCGGAAATGAATTTCCGAAGAATTGCAGGAACGAGCCGGGTGAAGACTGAAATGAAGCAGGCCGCCCATGACCGGAATGCCACCGGATGGGACGGCCGGGCCCGGCACATGCCGGGCGGACATCAACGAGCTGGGGCCCGCACCCCTGGTGCGGGCCCCAGCTGCGTAGTGCGTCAGCGTCAGGCGGGAACGATGTTCTCGGCCTGCGGGCCCTTCTGGCCCTGCGTGACGTCGAAGTTCACCTTCTGGCCCTCCTGCAGCTCACGGAAGCCGGACGTGGCGATGTTCGAGTAGTGGGCGAAGACGTCGGGGCCGCCACCGTCCTGCTCGATGAAGCCGAAGCCCTTTTCCGCGTTGAACCACTTGACGGTGCCAGTTGCCATGTCATATCTCCTTCGGGGCTGTGCCCGGGGACCCGCACTGTGCGGACCCCGGCGTCGCCGTGATGATTGCCCCATCCGGAAAAAAGCACCGGAAATACAAAGTGTCCGACGGCCGGAGCCGTCAAAATTTCACGTTTATGGGAACCACAACTGCAACTACCTCAACAGTAGCACGGCGGAAATTTACGAGCCGGGGGAAAATGTCCTCTCCGGCTCGGCCGGATGGGCGAACCCGCGAGGGACAGGAGCAAGAAGACTGGCATGCGGCTGCGCTGTGCCGTGCTCCAGGCGTTCCTGGCCGGCGCCCCGGTGCGCCGTCCGGGCTGAGGGCCCGCGGGGCGCGGCCTCGTGCGGGGGGCGTGGATCAGAAGTCCGCCCGCGCCCGGACGTCGGCACGCCCCACGGACTCCAGCCCGTAGATCGTGCAGTACAGGCGCCGGATGTACTCGATGTCGGCGTCGACGTCCCGCGCCTCCGTCACGGGGTAGAGCACCGTGAGCTCGTACGACCGCTCCCGGTTGATGTCGCCGTCCTTGTCACGCCACTGGCCGCGTCCCTCCTGAATGGTCAGCCCGGACGGAAAACGCGGGGTGATCACGTCGGCGACGAACTTCATGAACTGTTCGTCGGTGATGGGCGGGTTGCCGTTGTGACGGCCGGTGCCGAAGTAGAGATGGGTCGACACATACGGGCGGCCCCGCTCCACGGCGGTCGGCTCGGCCGACACCGAGGCGGCCGGAGTGCCGAAGACCACCTCGGCCGGTGCTCCGGAGGCGAAGAGGAGGACGACCGCTGCGAGGACAGCGGCCGCGGGCGTGGATATCCGTATGTGTCTCATCGAGTCCCTGTCTGTTGTGCGTGCTGGTGATCGCGGGGTTCCGCGGGGGTGTTCACAGTGGAGGGTGGGTCGGGGGTGGCGGGGCGGCCAGGGATTCCAGCAGGAAGACGGCCGCGTCGCGCAGGGCCGCGGGAGTATCCGCGCGCCGGCGCAATCCGGTCGCCGTCCTGGCGAGCGTCTCGGTCGTCCGTACGGAACCGATGGCCGCGGCGCGGGGAGCGAGCCGCGCGATGAGGTCCTCCGCCTCGCTCCAGGCACAGGCGCCCGCCAGGGCCGCGAGGAGTTCCGCCGTGAACAGGTGGCGGTAGGAAGGACCGGGTGCCGTCGCCGCTTGGTGCAGAAGGGGCAGGGCGCGGTCCCACCGGCGGAGTCTGGACATCACCCAGCCCTGGTGGCCGGTCAGTTCGGTCTGGTCGATCCACCACGCCCAGTGCGGGTCGCGGCGGGAGACACCGTCCAGGAACCGGCTCTGGGCGCGGGAGATCAGCTCCACGGAGGCGTGCTCGTCGCCCAGCATGGCGACCGCGTGCGCCTGGCGGATCAGGACGAGGCCGGCGACCCTGGCGGGGAGGGGGCGCGGACCGCTGACGCGGGCGGCGGTGTCCAGGGCGGCACGGGGCCGGCCGGTATGGGCCTGGAGCATGCTGTGGTTCAGCAGGACCAGCCGTGCCGTGGAGCGGTCGCCGCAGAGTTCCGCCAGGGCCAGGGAGCGCGCGTTCATACGTGCTGCCTCGGCGTGGAATCCCGCGTCGAAGAGGATCCAGCCGATGACCTCGCAGAGCTCGGCCAGGGCCGCGAGCCGGTCGCTGTCCTTGCCGCGCAGACTGCCCGGGGCGGCCGTGAGATCCGGGATGCGGCGCAGGGCCTCCCGTACGGCGGGTACCGCGGCCGTCGCACCGTGCTCGGCGTCGAGGGCCACGAGGCGCTCAATGGTGTGAACGGCCAGCGGGAGCACCCGTGTGTCGTCGGGGTCCTCGCCTGTCACCGCGGTGCGGGGCGGGCCGGCCGGGGCCGGCTCCGTCATGACAGGAGACCGGCGTCGGTGCGCCCGGGACGGCCCTGGCCGAGAGCGGTGAACGACGAGGCGACCTTGGTGAGCCACTCCACCTCTTCGTGGAAGTCCTCGTACGGCGGGCGCTCGGGAATGTCGGAGGCGTCGGCCTGCTCGGCCCGCTCGTCGGCCGGGCGGCTCAGTACGGCACGGAGCTGCAGCGCCTCGCCCAGGGGCGAGGTGGGGTCCTCGGGGAGCTCCAGGGAGCGGGCCACCCGGGAGAAGTCCGCGAGCGAGAGCGAGGTGCGGAGCATCAGCTGCCCGTCGCGTATCTCGATGACGCGCCGGTAGAGGCTGTAGTGCACGTCGCGGGGCGGGATGAGATCGCGCGGCCAGGACCGCGGCGGGTCGAGCGCGATGTCCGGCGACGCCTGGTAGAGGGCCCACCACAGGGGGCGCAGGCGCAGATAGGAGCGGTAACTGCGGATCCAGCCCAGGGCGCGGGTGATGCGGGTGCCCCAGGAGGGAATGGTCCAGCCGGTGATCTGGAGCAGGGCGCCGATGCTCCCGCTGCCCCACTGGATGGGGTCGAGATCCGATCCGTCGAAGTGCAGTCTGGTGCCGGCGATCTGGATGCCGCGGGTGACGCAGTACACCAGGATGAGGCTCGCGCCGACGGTCACGGTGCGCATGCCGACCGCCAGCCACTGACGGTTGGCCATCTTGGTGAAGCGCAGGGACAGGCGCACGGTCTCGAACTGTCCCACGGCGCAGATCAGCAGGTAGAAGGACATGTAGAGGGCGTATCCGCCGTCCTGGATGCTGAGCAGGATCGTCGACGTCGCCGTTTCGGACTGTGCCACGGGACCGACGACGAACGAGGCGATCACGAGGACGCAGAGCGCGGCGCCGAAGAACAGCACGCGGTGGCGCGCCATGCGCCGGGCCTCGGCCGGCGGCGATGACCAGTAGACGAGAACGACCTGCTGGGCCGCGGTGAGCACCACCACCGCGACCTGGGTGATCAGTGAGGTGATGTTCGGCAGCCCGAAGAAGGCGGAGATGTGCAGCCGCAGAAGGTCCAGATCGACCAGGAAGCTGATGCCTGAGCAGAGGAAGTAGACGCAGAGCGCCCACAGGGCGATGTCGTGCTTTCTGCGCAGCAGGTCGGGGAGCCGGTAGGCGAAGGCCGCGAGGCCGCCGACGGCGCAGACCCACGCGAGGATTCCGTAGATCACGCTCACCCCTGGTCCGGCTTCCCGAGGCCGTGCTCGATGCGCGCGACGATCTCGGCGGCCTCGTCAGGGACGCCCCAGGCCGGTTCGGTCCATCGCTTGGTGGCCCGGGCCAGGATCAGCGACGCCATCGTCTCGGCCTCCAGTTCCTCGTGGTCGCTGTAGCGGGAGCGCATCAGCATGCTCCGCACGGCTGCTGGGTCGACGTCCGAGAACAGCTGGGTCGAGTCGTTCTGGTCGAGTTGCACGGACCCTCGGTGGTCGAAGGCGATGTGCGCCAGTTCGTGGGCGATGATGTGTTCCTTGTGCGACGGCGAGGCGGCCTTCTCGAAGGCGATGACGTCGAAGTCGTCCATCTTGAGCCAGAGGCCGAACAGATGACGTTCGGGGAATGGCGCCGGCACCAGATGGATCGCGCGGTTGCGCTGGACGCTCAGATAGGTGTGGAGTTCGTCGATGCCGCACCCGTGCTCCATGCCCCACTGGCCGAGCAGTCCCTCACAGGTCTGGCGGACCTCCCTGAGGCGGCGCCTGAGCCGCCTGTCCTCGGAGGACGGTGACGCAGAGCCAGGTAACTTCATCCTCAGTCCTCCGGCGAACCCCAGCGGTCGCCCTCGCCCGGTCACGCTGTTGTCCGCGCCTCCGGTCATGCGCGAAGAACGACGACTCCCCGCCTCGACGCGCCTGCGGCCCAGGTCTCTTGATCCCCGAGTGGACAACGCGGCCATGATGCCACACGGTCAACTGCCCACTGCGCTGAGTGAGTTCCGTTCCGGCCATCCTCCTGCCCGGGAGACCGTTCCCTACGGCGACGGGCCACGTCGTACGCTCGCACGCCGGGAGCAGCTCGGGCGATTTTCGGCCATGCCCTCTTGATTTCCAGGCGACGCGGTGGCACGGGCAGTTGGCGGCGAGACCCGCCGGCCCTCGGGCGCGTCAGCCCAGGAAACTCAGCCGCACCTGCCGCTGCGGGTTGTCCTTGTTGGTGTCGACGAGGCAGACCGACTGCCATGTCCCCAGTTCCAGGCGCCCGGCGATCACAGGGAGGGTTGCGTGGGGCGGGACGAGGGCCGGGAGGACGTGGTCACGGCCGTGGCCCGGGGTGCCGTGGCGATGCTGCCAACGGTCGTCGGCGGGAAGGAGATGGTGAAGGGCGGTCAGAAGGTCGCCGTCACTGCCTGCACCTGTTTCGATCAGCGCCACGCCCATGGTGGCGTGGGGCGTGAAGACGTTCAGGAGTCCGTCCCGTCCTTGCGCTACCTCCGCCAGGAAGGAGCTACATTCCTGGGTCAGGTCATAGACCGTTTCTGATGCTCCCGTGGTGATGGACAGGGTGCGGGTCTCGAATCCGTGACTCATGTCCCCATGGTGGCGGACGAAGTGGTCCACTGAAACTCCACACACAGGAGACCCCGGCGGGTGCGGACACCCCCGGGGTTCGGCATCCGAAGCGGACACTCCCAGTGGGTATTCATCGCACCTGGCATGACCGGGGGCTTCACCGTGCACCTCCCTTCCCCAGACCAATTTCGGACACTTCCGGCGTCATTCGACTTACGGACCTCCGAAGCGCTTTGCCTGAGCGTTCAACCAATTCTGCGGCGTGGGCCAAGAATGGCACGGCGGCAGCCGCCAGGAGTAGCGTGGAATACATGAAAAAGAAGGAGTCGGGGGTCGAGGATCGCGCTCTTCAACTCAACGTTATTTGCGGAGATCGATCTCTGGAACATCAGCTGTCGCACCACCGCTACCGGAGATGGTCGGCCTGGCTCACGGGTGTCGGTGCTGTTTCCGGTGCACTGGCTGGTGGGACGCTGCTGTCAGGCGCAGACCCGGGAACCGCCATGTCGTACCTGATCGGAGCGGTCAGCGCCCTTGGAGCGATCGCTGTCGGCCTGGAATCGAAACTGAGACTCCATGAGAGATCCGAGGCCCACCAAAAAGCAGCTATTGCCTTCGGCGCACTAGGGACTGCCTACTACGACGTTGCAATTCGACACAATGGGGTCCGTGGCGAAATGAACGGGCTTTCAGAACTGACAAAGCGGCAGGAAACACTGGAACTGAAGTCACTCCTACCGGAGCCGTGGGCGATAAAGAAGCGGAAGCGCAACTAGATCTTGGATCGTTAGCGCGCCGCATCCCACGCAGCGTTTCGTTCCTCCTCCTGAAACTCGGACAGGGACGGGACTGCCTGGTTGAAATCCTCCTCCGGCGTGCGCCGCCGTACCGGTACCGGAGCCGGTGGGGCTCGGGACGTCGGCAGTCTCGCCGGGATCGCAAGGCCGTCGCGGGAAGATCCGCACGCGCCGCGCGGTTGGTGGAATCGTGAACGATTTCGGGGTACACGAGGTGGACGTCGTGGTGATCGGCGCCGGTCAGGCGGGGCTGTCCGCCGCCTACCATCTGCGGCGCGCGGGTCTCGAGCCGGACCGGGACTTCGTCGTCCTCGATCACGCACCACGGGCCGGCGGGGCGTGGCAGTTCCGCTGGCCCTCGCTGACGTACGGCAAGGTCCACGGGATGCATGCGCTGCCCGGCATGCAGCTGACCGGGGCGGACGGCAGCCGTCCGTCGGCAGAGGTGATCGGCGGGTACTTCACCGCGTACGAGGAGGCCTTCGACCTGCGGGTCCACCGTCCGGTGGATGTGACGGCGGTGCGGGAGGGCCGGGGCGGGCGGCTTCTCGTCGAGACCGCGGGCCCGTCGGACGGTACGTACGCGACGCGGGCTCTGATCAATGCCACGGGCACCTGGGACCGGCCGTTCTGGCCCCGGTATCCGGGCCAGGAGACCTTCCGGGGGCGGCAGCTGCACACGGCTGACTACCCGGGCCCCGAGGAGTTCGCCGGGCAGCGGGTCGTCGTGGTGGGCGGCGGGGCGTCCGGCACCCAGCATCTGATGGAGGTCGCCGACACGGCGGCGGAGACGACGTGGGTGACGCGCCGGGAGCCGGTCTACCGGGAGGGCCCGTTCGGCGAGATGGAGGGCCGGGCGGCCGTCGCCCTGGTGGAGGAGCGCGTACGGCGCGGGCTGCCGCCGCAGAGTGTGGTGTCGGTGACCGGGCTGCCGCTCACGGACGCGATACGGGCCGCGCGGGCCAGGGGTGTTCTCGAACGGCAGCCGATGTTCGACCGGATCACCCCGACGGGTGTGGCCTGGGCCGACGGCCGCACGGTGGACGCGGACGTGATCCTGTGGGCGACCGGCTTCCGCGCCGCGATCGACCACCTCGCACCGCTGAAGCTGCGAGAGGCGGGTGGCGGCATCAAGGTCGAGGGCACCGGCGCGGTGCGCGACGAGCGCGTCCATCTGGTCGGGTACGGGCCTTCGGCCTCCACGATCGGCGCGAATCGCGCGGGCCGTGCGGCCGTGACCGAGATCCGGCGCCTGCTGCGGCGCGGAACGGTCCCGGTTCAGGCCGGAGAGACGGTCCCGGCCTAGACGGCACGGGAGGCCCCCGCGTCAATGGCCCTCAGACCGTCAGGCCGTCGGCCGTCAGGAAGCCGTCCGCGTCAACTCCGCGTCCCCCCGCACCAGCGCCGCATAGCGGCCGTCCCGGTCGAGCAGCTCCTCGTGGGTGCCGCGCTCCGCTATGCGTCCCCCTTCGAGGACCACGATCTGGTCGGCGTCCCGGACGGTGGAGAGACGGTGGGCGATGGTGATCGTGGTGCGGCCGGCGGAGAGCGCGTCGATGGCCTGCTGCACGGCGTACTCGGTGCGGGTGTCCAGGGCGCTGGTCGCCTCGTCGAGGATGAGCACCGGCGGGTCGCGCAGGATCGTGCGCGCGATCGCCAGGCGTTGCTTCTCGCCGCCGGAGAAGCGGTAGCCGCGCTCTCCGACGAGGGTGTCGTATCCGTCGGGCAGCGAGGCGATGTGGTCGTGGATCTGGGCGGCGCGGGCGGCCTCCTCGATCTCCTCGTCCGTCGCGTCCGGCTTGGCGAAGCGCAGGTTGTCGGCGACGGAGGCGTGGAAGAGGTAGGTCTCCTGGGAGACGACGCCCACCGCGCGGGCGAGGGTGTCGAAGTCGAGGTCGCGGACGTCGACGCCGTCGAGGGTGACGCGGCCGCCGGTCACGTCGTACAGCCTCGGCACGAGGTAGCTCAGGGTGGACTTGCCGGAGCCGGTCGGGCCGACGACCGCGAGCGATCCGCCCGCCGGGACGGTGACGTCGAGGCCGGACAAGGTCGGGCCGTTCTTGGTCTCGTAGTGGAACTCCACGGCCTCGAAGCACACGGCTCCGCGGATCTTCTCCAGCCGGACGGGCTTCTCGGGCTCGGTGATGTCGACCGGAAGGTCGAGGTACTCGAAGATCCGCTGGAAAAGGGCGAGCGAGGTCTGGATCTGCACTCCGGTGGAGAGCAGGCTCACGGCGGGCCGGAACAGGCCCTGCTGGAGCGAGACGAAGGCGACCAGGGTGCCGATGGAGATCGCGGGCGCACCCGTCCGGAGGGTGAGGCCGGCGGCCCAGTAGATCAGGGCGGGCATGGCGGCCATGACGATGCCGATGGTGGACATCCGCCACCGGCCGGCCATGGAGGCGCGCACCTCGAGGTCGACGAGGCGCTCGGACTCACCGGCGAAGGACGTGGTCAGGGAGTCGGCCCGGCCCATGGTGCGGCCGAGGAGGATGCCGCTGACGGAGAGCGACTCGGTGACGGTCGCCGCCATCGCGGCCATCTGCTTCTGGCGCTGTGTGGTGATCTTCTTGCGCTCGCGGCCGACCCGGCGGCTGATCCACACGAACAGCGGCAGCAGGAGCAGCGAGACGAGGGTGAGCCGCCAGTCGAGCGCGAGCATCGCGACGACGGTGGCGATGACGGCCGTGAGGTTCGAAACCAGGCTCGTCGCGGTGGAGGTGACCGTCGCCTGCATGCCCCCGATGTCGTTGGCGATGCGGGACTGGACTTCGCCCGTGCGCGTCCGGGTGAAGAAGGCGAGCGGCATGCGCTGCAGCTGGGCGTAAACGGCGGTCCGCAGGTCGTGCATGACGCGCTGGCCGACGGTGGTGGAGATCAGGGTCTGGAGCACGCCGAAGACGCTCGTGACGACGGCGGTCGCGATCATGCCGAGGGCGAGCAGGCTGAGCAGGCCGGTGCGGCCCTGGGGGATCGCGGTGTCGAGGATCTCGCGCAGCAGGAAGGGCGAGGCGACCGAGACCAGCGAGGAGGCGGCGACGAGCAGGCCGACGACGGCGAGCCGGCCGCGGTAGGGGCGGAAGAGCCGGACGATGCGCCGCAGCTGGGCCGGCGGCTGGTCGGGTTCTCTGGGCGGTGGTGTCCAGTCGGACTCTGCGTGGACGCGCATGGGCTCCTTCGTAGGGATCGGGACCGCGGTGGCGGTGCGGGGCCGCCGGGCGTCCGGGGCGCCACGACGGTGAAACGTGGAAGAGCTTAGCCCATTGTTACCTATACTCACAATGAGCGAGGTCCTGTTATTGTTCCCGGCATGAGCACCCCCGACGCCGACGGCCTGCTGGCCGAGCAGCTCCTGCGGCTGACCCGCCGGCTCCACCGCATCCAGAAGCGCCATCTGGAGCCGGTCGGGATCACCCCCGCGCAGTCCCGGCTGCTGCGCACGGTCGCCCACTACGACACGCCGCCGCGGATGACCGATCTCGCCGAGCGCCTGGAGGTCGTGCCCCGCGCGGTGACCACGCTGGTGGACGCCCTGGAGGCGGGCGGCCGGGTCCGCCGGGTCCCCGACCCGACGAACCGCCGGGTGATCCGCATCGAGCTCACGGACGAGGGACGCGCCACGCTGCGGCAGCTGCGCAGCGCGCGCCGGGCGGCCGCAGAGGACATCCTTGCTCCATTGACCGTCGATCAGCGCGAGGTGCTCGGCGGGCTGCTGTCCGCTCTGGTCGACGTCACGCCGGAGCGCCGCTGCTGAGCCGTTGCCGAGCCGCTGTCGAGCCGTAGTGGGTGCGCGCCGACGGGTGCGTACGCCACCGCCGAGGGGACCGTGCCATGCCACTGCTGGAGCCCAATCCGCAAGCACTCCGTCCGGGTGGCACGCGAGGTCCGTCCTCCGACCGGGTTCCTGACCTCCACGCGCACGGCACGCCCACTCCCCTGCGCGCCGAGCTCGCCGCGCTGCTCGGCGCCCACAAGGTGCTCTGGAAGATCTCCGACCTCGTCAGATACGCCTCCGACGCCAGCCCGTACCGCTTCATCCCGCAGGTCGTCGTGGTCGCCGAGGACATCGACGACATCTCCACCGTCCTGTCGTACGCACACGGCAAGGGCCGCGAGGTCGTCTTCCGCGCGGCCGGAACCAGCCTCAACGGCCAGGCGCAGGGCGAGGACATCCTCGTCGACGTGCGGCGCCACTGGGCGGGCGTCGAGGTCCTGGACCGCGGCGCCCGGGCCCGTATCCGCCCCGGCACCACCGTCGCCCGGGCCAACGCCGCGCTGGCCCGGCACGGCAGGATCCTCGGCCCCGACCCGGCCAGCGCCGTCGCCTGCACGGTCGGCGGTGTCGTCGCCAACAACGCCTCGGGGATGACCGCCGGCACGTCCCGCAACGCGTACCGGACCGTCTCGTCGCTGACCTTCGTCCTGCCCAGCGGCACGATCGTGGACACCGGCGACCCGGCCGCCGACGACGTGCTCGCCCGCGCCGAGCCCGTTCTCTGCCGGGGGCTTCTCGCGCTCAAGGCCGAGATCGAGGCCGACCCCGCCCTCACCGCCCGCATCCGCGCGAAGTACGAGATCAAGAACACTCACGGCTACCGTCTGGACGCCTTTCTCGACGGCGCCACGCCGGTGGAGATCCTGCGGGGGCTGATGGTGGGCTCGCAGGGCACGCTGGGCTTCCTCTCGGAAATCGTCTTCGACACCCTGCCGCTGGACCGTGAGACCTCGTCGGCGCTGCTCTTCTTCCCGTCCCTCGCGGCGGCCGCCGAGGCCGCCCCGCTCTTCAACGAGGCGGGGGCCGTCGCCGTCGAGCTGATGGACGGCAACACCCTGCGCGCCTCGGTGAGCGTGCCCGGGGTTCCGGCCGACTGGGCGGAGCTGCCCCGGGGGACGACCGCGCTCCTGGTCGAGTTCCGGGCACCCGACACGGCGGCCCTGGAGGGCTTCGAGGCGGCGGCGGCCGAGGTCCTCACCCGGATCGACACCGTCGCGCCCACCGCATCGGTCACCAACGTCTTCACCCGCGACGCGCGGACCGTCGGCGGCTACTGGAAGGCCCGCAGGGCCTTCGTGACCGCCGTCGGCGGCTCCCGCCCGGCCGGTACGACCCTGATCACCGAGGATTTCGCCGTGCCGCCGGGCCGCCTCGCGGAGGCCTGCGAGGCGCTGGTCGCGCTGCAGGAGCGGCACGGGTTCGACGCGGCCGTGGCGGGCCACGCCGCCCACGGCAATCTGCACTTCGTGCTCGCCTTCGACGCCGCCGACCCCGCCGACGTCGCGCGCTACGCCGCCTTCATGGACGACTTCTGCCGGATGACCGTGGAGCGGTTCGACGGCTCGCTCAAGGCGGAGCACGCCACGGGCCGCAATCTCGCGCCGTTCCTGGAGCTGGAGTGGGGGCCGAAGGCGACGGCGCTGATGTGGCGGGTCAAGCAGCTCGTCGACCCCGACGGGGTCCTCGCGCCGCGGGTGGTCCTCGACCGCGACCCGCACGCGCATGTGCGGGGGCTGAAGACCATGCCCCGCGTCGAGCCGCTGGTCGACGCGTGCATCGAGTGCGGCTTCTGCGAACCGACGTGCCCCAGCGGGGATCTGACCACCACGCCGCGTCAGCGGATCGCGCTGCGGCGGGAGATGATGCGCCAGGCGGACGGCTCTCCCGTCGAGGCGGGGTTGCTGGAGGCCTACGGCTACGACGCCGTGGACACCTGCGCGGGCGACTCGACGTGCAAGCTGGCCTGTCCGGTGGGGATCGACACGGGCGCGCTCATGAAGGACTTCCGCACCCAGCGCCACTCCCGCGGCGGGCAGCGGATCGCCGCGCTCGGCGCGCGGAGCTTCGGGGCGGTGGAGGTCTCGGCGCGGCTGGCGGTGGCGGCGGCGGACGTGCTCGGCGAGCGGTTCGTCCGGTCGGTGACGGGGCTCGCCCGGATGGCGGTCCGCCCCGACCTCGTGCCGGAGTGGCTGCCGGAGATCCCCGGCGCGGCCGCCCGCGAGCTGCCGCCGACGAGCAGGCCCGACGCGGTCGCCGTCTACTACCCGGCGTGTGTGAACCGGATCTTCGGCGGACCCGTGGAGACGGACGGCCGCTCGCTCCCCGAGGCGGTGGTGGCGCTCTCCGCGCGGGCCGGGAAGCCGGTCTGGATCCCGGACGACGTCCCGGGCACCTGCTGCGCGACCATCTGGAACTCCAAGGGCTACGACGCGGGCAACGCGGTGATGGCCAACCGGATCGTCGAGGCCGCCTGGGGATGGACGGCCGGCGGGCGGCTCCCGCTGGTCGTCGACGCCTCCTCGTGCACGCTGGGCATCGCGCGCGAAGTGGTGCCGTACCTCACCGACGACAACCGCGAGCTGCACGCCGAACTCACCGTCGTGGACTCCCTCGTGTGGGCCGCGGACGAGCTGCTCCCGCACCTCACCGTGGTCGGGAGGGTCGGCTCGGCGGTCGTCCATCCGACCTGCTCGATGCGACACCTCGGCGACGAGGACCGGCTGACGGCGATCGCCGCGGCCTGCGCCGACGAGGTCGTGGTTCCGGACGACGCCGGCTGCTGCGCCTTCGCGGGTGACCGGGGGATGCTCCACAAGGAACTCACCGCGTCGGCGACGGCCCGGGAAGCGGCCGAGGTGACCTCCCGCCCCTTCGACGTCCATCTCTCGGCGAACCGCATGTGCGAGATCGGGATGGACCGGGCGACGGGCCGCCGCTACTACTCGGCGCTGCTGGAACTGGAGCGGGCGACGCGCGGCTGACCGGGCCCCGCGCGCCGCCCGGCACCCGTACGCCTCAGCAGCGGAGGCGGTCCTCGACGAGCGTTCCCTGGACAGTCCGCACGGTCCGGTCGTAGCAGCCGCCGGTGCCCCGCAGCCGGTAGCGGTCGGTGGTGGTGCCGACGGCGTGCCGCTGGTCGCGCGGGACGTTCGCGGTGTAGGTGGCGTCCCCCGCGTACCCGTGGTCGAGGTGCGTGGCCGAAAGACGCCTGCCGCCGCTTACGACGACGGTGTCGGCGCGGTCCCCGAGCGACAGGACCGTGCGCAGGCGGTCACCGGTGCCGAGGGTCGTCTCGCCGTCCATGGTGTACGTGCGACGGGCGCGCGTCGCGGTCCGGCCGCTGGTCACGCTCTCGTCGTCGGTCCACGTCGCCGTGAGCGCGTCCTGGTTCTCGCCGTCCGTCCAGCGGTGCGCGGAGGTGTGGGTGAGGGAGCGGGTGACGGTGGTGGCGACCCTGCCGTGAGAGGTGTCGAGGTATCCGGCCACGGTGAGCCGGTTGCCGCCCTCGGTGTCCAGGCGGTGGGGCGAACCGGCGGTGTACACCGAGGAGTTGACGGGACGGCTCTGTTCGTGGCGGGTCAGGGCGCCGGTGACGACGGCGCGGCCGTGGTCCTGCCAGAGAAGCAGGTTGGTGGCGGTGCTCCAGCCGCTCTGGCCCTCGGGGACCCCTGCGACCGACACCTCCACGCGGTGCGCGCGCCCGTCGTTGAGCAGCGCGGCGAAGGGAGTCAGGTCGTAGACGACCGGTTGGACGTCGAAGGCGCGGGGGCCGGGTGTGACGTACCAGAGGAAGGGGTTGGACCAGCCGCCGGTCCATACGGTGGGGAAGGGGGCGGCGATGCCGGCGAGCTTCCCGTCCACCGCGATCCGCACCTCACGGTAGGGGCCGCCGGACGCCTTGCAGGAGTAGGGCGCCGGGTCGGGCGTCGTCATGTACCAGTACTCCTCGCAGCCGCCGCCCGAGCCCGTGGCGTACACCTCGGCGAGGATGCGCTCGGTGTTGCGCGGGGTCGTCAGCGTCGCCGCGTCGAGCGGAAGGACCTTGTCGGGAGTGGGGGCGGCCTCGCCGCGCGCGGCCGTCGGGCGTCCCACGGAGGCGTAGAACGTCAGCGTCACCTTGACGTCGAAGACACCGGTATAGACGTCGTTGACGACGTTGCCGATGAGCATCTCGACCGGCTGCGGGCGGCGCAGTACGTCGCTGTAGCGGGTGACGTCCTTCTCGACCGACCAGGCGATTCCGTCGGGCGAGGGCTGCGGGGTCGAGGTGCGCAGGATCTCCACACCGCCGAGGGAGAGGTGGCCGAGCCGGTCGTACTGACGGCCCTTCACACGTCCGTCGAGCCGGAGCACCACTTCGCTCCACCCGTCGCCGCATCCCTTAGGGGGCGTATAGCTCCCCCGGTACGGCGTGAAGTCGCGGAACTGGGCCTCGGCGAGGGTCACTTCGCACGAACGGGTGTCCGGTTTCGCGACCGGAGGGGCAGCGGTGAGCGGGTCGTGCCAGTCGCTCCCGAACTCGGCGGGGGGCGTTTCGGCCGCGGCCGCCGGGCCGGCGCCGAACAGGGTTCCCGCGGTCAGCGCGGCGACCGCCAGACCGCTGAGCGCGCTCATGATCCTCTGTCGTCTCATGGGTCCGGAGTGAAGCGCGCGAAGGGATGTTCGCGCCAGGGTACGTTGTTCGATCTTGGCGCATTATGTGCCCCGGTGCGAAAAAATCGATTGCCGACGCCCGGTCCGAACGGTGAACCTTGCACGGATTCATCCACCCGCCGAAGAGCCTTCGCCTGTCTGCGAAAGCCTGCGAACGACCTTGGGACGTCATGCAGATTCGCGATCTTCCGTACGCCGATCCAGGCGCGCCCGACGTCCGCTCGGGTACGCGTTTTCTGCTCTGGCTCGGCCGCACCCAGCTCGGCGGGCAGGTCAAGTCGCTGCTGTGGGGCCTGCTGCTGCAACTCGCCATCGCCGGGCTGCCGCTCGGTGTCGGTTTCGCCGTGCAGGCCGTCGTCGACCGCGACGGCGGGCGGCTCGCGCTCGCGGGCGGCCTGATCGCCCTGCTGGGCGCGGCCGCCGCACTGGGCGACACCATGATGCACCGCACCGCCGTGACCAACTGGATCACGGCGGCGGCCCGCGTCCAGCAGCTGCTGGCCCGCAAGACGGCCGAGCTCGGTTCGGTGCTGACGCGCAGGGTCGCGGCGGGTGAGATCGTCGCCGTCTCCACCGGTGACGTGGAGAAGATCGGCTGGTTCGTGGAGGCGCTGTCCCGGTTCGCCGCCGCCGCCCTCACCCTGGTCGTCGTCTGCGTCGGCCTGGTGATCTACCAGCCCGCGCTGGGTGCGGTGGTGGGCCTGGGCATCCCGGTGATCGCGTTCGCCGTGCTGCCGCTGCTGCCGCGCGCCACCCGGCGCGCCGACATCCAGCGCGAGAAGGCGGGCCGGGCCACCGAACTGGCCGCGGACACCGTCGCGGGGCTGCGGGTGCTGCGCGGCATCGGCGGCGAGGGCCTCTTCCTCGGCCGCTACCGCGAGGCCTCCCAGGAAGTGCGCCGGGCCGCCGTCCGCAGCGCGCGGATGTGGGCGCTGATCGCCGCGGTCCAGGTGCTGCTGCCGGGTCTCCTGCTCATCGGTGTACTGGCGTACGGGACGCGGCTCGCCCTCGACGGGCGGATCACGGTCGGAGAACTGGTCACCGTGTACGGCACGGTGGCACTGACCCACCAGCCGCTGCGCCACTTCGAGGAGATCGCCATGGCGTTCTCCTTCTCCCGCCCTTCCGCCAAGCGGGCGGCGCGGGTGCTGTCGCTGACCCGCACGACCACGACCTCCGGTGAACACCCGCCGGCGCGCGGCGATCTGTACGACCCGGCCACCGGAGTGCTCGTTCCCGCCGGGTTGTTCACCGCCGTGGTCTGCGGCGACCCGGACGCGGCCGGACGCCTGGCCGACCGGCTCGGCGGCCACCCGGCGGAGCCGGACGAGCCGCACACCTCGGTGCTGCTGGGCGGGGTGCCGCTCGACGAACTGGCGCTGGAGGACGCCCGCGCCGCCGTCCTCGTCCAGGACAAGGACCCGGTCCTGCTCTCCGGCACGCTGCGAGAGCTGCTGGACGTGCCTTCCTCCGGCGGGGTCCGCGCCGAGGACGCGCTGGCGGCGGCCCAGTGCGGTGACATCCTGGACGCTCTGGCGCAGGCCTCCGTGGACATGGACAGCGATCCGATGCGGACCCGGATCACCGAGCGCGGCCGGTCGCTGTCGGGCGGGCAGCGGCAGCGGCTCGCGCTGGCCCGTTCGCTCGTCACGGACCCGCAGGTGCTGGTGCTCGACGAGCCGACGTCCGCCGTCGACTCGCACACCGAGTCGCGGGTCGCGGCGGGCGTGGCGCGGCTGCGTGAGGGACGTACGACCGTCGTTCTCGCCTCGTCGCCGCTGCTGCTCGATGTCGCGGACCGGGTCGTGCTGGTGCACGACGGACAGGCCGTGGCGGTGGGCACCCACCGCGAGCTGCTGCGGACCGAGCCGCGCTACCGCGCCGTGGTGACGCGCGAGACGGACGAGGAACTCGCGGCGGCGGGCGCGGCGGCGGGACTCGACGAGCTGGACGGCGCGCTGGACGGCGCGCTGGACGACGAGCTGCACGACAAGCTGGACGACGAGCTGGAAGAGGAGTCGGCATGATCGGCATGGCGCCACCGGAGTACGACCCGGGGGCCCCGCAGTCCGCGACGACCCTGCCCGTCGGCACGGCCGTGACCGTGCGGGCCTATGTGGGCGAGCTGCTGCGGCGGCACCGGAAGGCCTTCGCGCTGCTCGTCGCCGTGAACGCGGTCGCGGTGATCTCCTCGATGACCGGCCCGTACCTCCTCGGCTCGCTCGTGGAGCGGCTGGCCGACGGCGCGCGGGAGCTCCGACTGGGGTACACCCTCGGCCTGTTCGCCTTCGCGCTGGCCGTCCAGACCGTGTTCGTACGCCTGGTGCGGCTGCGCGGCGCGATGCTCGGCGAGGAGATGCTCGCCGACCTGCGCGAGGACTTCCTGGTCCGCTCGGTGGGTCTGCCGCCGGGCGTGCTGGAGCGGGCGGGCACCGGTGACCTGCTGTCGCGCATCACCACCGACATCGACCGGCTGGCGAACGCGATGCGGGAGGCCGTACCGCAGCTGGCCATCGGTGTGGTGTGGGCCGGGCTGCTCATCGGCGGGCTCACCGTCACCGCCCCGCCGCTCGCCCTGGCGGTACTGATCGCGGCGCCGCTGCTCATCACGGGCTGCCGCTGGTACTTCAGACGTGCCGGGTCGGCGTACCGCTCCGAGGCCGCCGGATACGCGGCGGTCGCCGCCGCCCTCGCCGAGACGGTCGACGCGGGCCGCACGGTCGAGGCGCACCGCCTGGGCGCCCGCCGGATCGCCCTGTCGGACCGGCGGATCAAGGAATGGACCGCGTGGGAGCGGTACACGCTCTATCTGCGGTCCGTCCTCTTCCCGGTCATCAACGTCACCCACACCGTGGTCCTGGCGTCCGTCCTGATGATCGGCGGTGTCTTCGTCCTGCGCGGCTGGCTCGACGTCGGTCAGCTGACGACCGGCGCGCTGCTCGCCCAGATGCTGGTCGACCCGGTGGGGATCATCCTCCGCTGGTACGACGAGCTCCAGGTGGCGCAGGTGTCGCTGGCCCGTCTCGTCGGTGTCCGGGAGATCGAACCGGACGCGGGGGACGCGGCGGTGCGGCCCGAGGGGCGGCGGGTGCGTGCGGAGGGGGTGCGCTTCGGGTACCGCGAGGGCGTCGACGTCCTCCACGAGGTCTCGATGGACGTACCGCCGGGGACGCGCGTCGCCCTCGTCGGCCCGTCCGGCGCGGGAAAGTCGACGCTCGGCCGGCTGCTCGCGGGGATCTACGCCCCGCGCACCGGCAGCGTGACGCTCGGCGCGGCCGAGCTGTCGAGGATGCCCGCGGAACGCGTGCGCGAGCAGGTGGCCCTGGTCAACCAGGAACACCATGTCTTCGTGGGCTCGCTGCGGGACAACCTGCTCCTCGCCCGGACGGGCGCCGGGGACGCCGAACTGTGGGCGGCCCTGGGCGCGGTCGACGCGGAAGCCTGGGCCAGGGCACTGGACCGGGGGCTGGACACCGAGGTCGGCTCCGGCGGGTCGGCGCTGACACCGGCGCAGGCACAGCAGATCGCGCTGGCCCGGCTGGTGCTGGCAGATCCGCACACACTGGTGCTCGACGAGGCGACCTCGCTGCTCGACCCCCGGGCGGCCCGGCACCTGGAGCGGTCGCTCGCCCGGGTCCTCGAGGGCCGCACGGTCGTGGCGATCGCCCACCGGCTGCACACCGCCCATGACGCGGATGTGATCGCGGTCGTCGAGGAGGGCCGGATCAGCGAGCTGGGCAGCCACGACGAACTGGTGGCGGCCGACGGGGCGTACGCGACGCTGTGGCGGTCCTGGCACGGCTGAGCGCGTGAGCCGGTGGGGCGGTCTTCGATACCCGCCCCACCGGCTTTCGGCCTACGGGGCGGCGGAGGGCCGGTACGCCTGTCGGGAGGCGCAGTTCCAGATGACGGCGTGGGCGCCCCGGGCGTCCCCGGCCGAACCGCCGACGCGGTCGCCGTCGGTGACGGTGTACGCGGCCGCGTGGCCGGCCGGCGACAGCCGCGGCAGCGCGAGCATCGGCCCGCTGCCCGGCCAGTACTGCGCCTGCGTCGGCGGAGCGGTCTCCGGCGGCCACGGGCCGGTGATCGACGAGTCGGACGCGGTTCCGACACTCACGCCACTGGTGGGGCTGGAGTCCTCCAGCGTGCCCTGGGTGCGCTCGGGGAGGTTCCCGGCGTCGGTCATCTCGGCGTACGGAGGCGCCCAGCGCACGCCGTTGCTCTCCATGGTGCGCGAGAAGGAGTAGGTGCCGACGATCCGTCCGCGTTCGTCGATCTCCCGGGGCTCGAACCTGCTGTAGGTGTCACCCGGGTAGATGGGCGGCAACTCGGCCGGGAGGGCGCCCGGCGCGGCGGACCAGAGCAGGGCCACGTCATAGCCCTCGCCGTCGCGCACGCCGTACCCCTGGCCGACGATCTGTCCGGCGTTGTTGATGCCGGAGACCTCGCCGACCTGGACGTGGGCGGGCAGCGGCAGGGTGCGCAGGAGCCGGCGGCCGGACCACTCGTGGCCCGTGGAGGGCTCCGGCCAGTTCTGGCGGTAGCCGACGATGTGGCCGCGGTCGTTGATGTCCTTGGCGTAGCCGCCACCGGGGAGCAGGGTCACCGCCCGGGCACCGGGGCGGTAGCTGAAGGCGGCGGGGCCGTGGCCGGGACCGGTCAGGGTGCCGGCCATGAGTCCGTACCGGTTGACCGCCTCGACCGTGCCCGCGGTGTATCCGGCGGGCAGCGGCACACGGCGAACCCGGCTGCCCAGCCAGTAGACCGGCTGTCCGTGGGAGACGCCCACGGAGAGGCCCCGCGGGCCGATGCCGTTGACCTGGCTGTCGTGGGCCCAGGGGGCGGGTTCGCCGCCCGGTCCCGGCAGTGAGGCGAGCACGGTGATCGACGGTGTGCAGGTACCGCCGGGCCGGCCCGCGCTGCGGGGCTCTCCCCCGGCCGCCGCGTGGGCGGGTGTGGCGACGGCCAGCGTGGCGAGGATGGTGCCCGCCGCGGCCGCCCGAAGTCTCCTTTGCAATCCGTACATGCCAAATCCCCCCTGGATCAAGGCAGTTGCGAACGGATCGGTCGGTCCGTCGCCCGCACATGATGTCCGGCACGGGATGGCCGCGCCAGAGGGCGCGCGCGGCCGGCGACGACCTAGAGGAAGCCCAGCGCCGCCGCGCCGCCCACTCCGCCCAGCAGCATGAAGGCCGGCATCAGGACCTTCAGCTCGACCCAGCTGCCGGCACGGAAGCGCAGTCCCTTCGGCGGCCCCACCGGGTACCAGCGCTTGCGCCCGACCGGGATCGGCCACAGGATCGGGCAGCCGGAGACGGTCAGCGCGTCGCCGATGTCGTGGACGAGCGCGCCGAGCACGATCGGCAGGCCCAGCCAGAGGTATTCCTGCCCGGGCGCGGTGAAGAGCCAGTCCGCGCCGCTGCCGGGCTTGTCCAGGACGCCCGCGAGGATCCAGGCGCTGGTGGCGCCGAGGAGCCAGACGAGGACGTCGCTGGACATCCGGGCGGCCCGCCACAGGAGCCCCTCGACCGCCAGGACCAGGTGGATGAAGAGGATGGCGAGGACTGCCCAGCGGCCGCCGGTGATCGCCGCGACGGAGGCTCCCGCACCGATCAGCACGGCCCACAGCCAGGTGTGGGTGAGCGTGCGGTGCCCGCCCGATCTGCGCGGGTCGGCAGTGCTGCGGGTCGCCTTGTAGACGGCGTACGAGAGCTTGTCGACGATCTCGCACAGGCCCCGCGAGAGGGGGCCGAAGGCACGGGAGATCGTCGCGGACTTGTGGTCGAGGTCGGGGGCGAGGGCCGCCCCGGCGCAGATGAGCGCTCCGACGACGAGTACCGGCCACGGCATCGGGTGGTCGGCGGCGGCCGCGGCCGCCCCCACGCCCAGCCAGGCCGCCGCCCCGGACAGCGAGTGCGCCGGTCCCATCATGTGCGTTCCCGCCCCATTCCTCAGGTGCCGGTGCCCAGTTGACGACCGGCCGACGGGACAGCGTATCGGCCGTGATCTTCGTACGTGATGGCCGGTTCCCTCATCCGGACGGAACCCAGGCAAGATGGGGGTGTGACCCTTATCGATCAGCTGCCGCCGGATGCCGACCCCGATGCCCTCTTCGAGGCTTTCTCCTCATGGGCCGAGGACCGGGGCATCACGCTCTACCCCGCCCAGGAGGAGGCGCTGATCGAGGTGGTCTCCGGGGCGAACGTGATCCTGTCCACGCCCACCGGCTCCGGAAAGAGCCTGGTCGCGGCAGGGGCGCACTTCGCCGCGCTCGCCAATGACCAGGTGACCTTCTACACGGCGCCGATCAAGGCTCTCGTGTCGGAGAAGTTCTTCGACCTGTGCAAGCTCTTCGGTACCGAGAACGTCGGCATGCTGACCGGCGACGCGTCCGTGAACGCCGACGCGCCCGTCATCTGCTGCACGGCCGAGGTGCTGGCCTCCATCGCGCTGCGGGACGGCAAGCACGCCGACATCGGCCAGGTGGTGATGGACGAGTTCCACTTCTACGCGGAGCCGGACCGCGGCTGGGCCTGGCAGATCCCGATCCTGGAGCTGCCGCAGGCGCAGTTCGTGCTGATGTCGGCGACGCTCGGCGACGTCTCCATGTTCGAGAAGGACCTGACCCGCCGCACGGGCCGCCCGACCTCGGTCGTGCGCTCGGCGACCCGGCCGGTGCCGCTGTCGTACGAGTACCGGCTCACGCCCATCACCGAGACCCTGACCGAGCTGCTCGAGACCAAGCAGGCCCCGGTCTACATCGTCCACTTCACGCAGGCGCAGGCCGTCGAGCGCGCGCAGTCGCTGATGAGCATCAACATGTGCTCGCGCGAGGAGAAGGACCAGATCGCCGAGCTGATCGGCAACTTCCGCTTCACCACCAAGTTCGGCCAGAACCTCTCGCGTTATGTGCGGCACGGCATCGGTGTGCACCACGCCGGCATGCTGCCCAAGTACCGCCGCCTGGTGGAGAAGCTCGCCCAGGCGGGGCTGCTGAAGGTGATCTGCGGGACGGACACGCTGGGTGTCGGCGTCAACGTCCCCATCCGTACCGTGCTGTTCACCGCGCTCACCAAGTACGACGGCAACCGCGTCCGTACGCTGCGCGCGCGCGAGTTCCACCAGATCGCGGGCCGCGCCGGCCGGGCCGGTTTCGACACGGCGGGACTCGTCGTCGCCCAGGCGCCCGAGCATGTCATCGAGAACGAGAAGGCTCTCGCCAAGGCCGGTGACGATCCCAAGAAGCGGCGCAAGGTGGTCCGCAAGAAGGCGCCCGAGGGCTTCGTCGCCTGGAGCGGGGACACCTTCGAGCGGCTGATCGCCTCCGAGCCGGAGCCGCTCACCTCCCGGTTCAAGGTCACCAACATCATGCTGCTCTCGGTGATCGCCCGCCCGGGCAACGCGTTCGAGGCGATGCGCAAGCTGCTGGAGGACAACCACGAGCCGCGCAAGCAGCAGCTGCGGCACATCCGCCGGGCCATCGCCATCTACCGCTCGCTGCTCGCGGGCGGAGTGGTGGAGCAGCTGGAGACGCCCGACGCCGAGGGGCGCACGATCCGGCTCACCGTCGACCTCCAGCAGGACTTCGCACTCAACCAGCCGCTGTCGACGTTCGCACTGGCCGCGTTCGACCTGCTGGACCCCGAATCCCCCTCGTACGCCCTCGACATGGTCTCCGTGCTCGAGTCGACGCTCGACGACCCGCGCCAGATCCTCGCCGCCCAGCAGAACAAGGCGCGTGGCGAGGCCGTGGGGAAGATGAAGGCGGACGGTGTCGAGTACGAGGAGCGGATGGAGCGGCTCCAGGAGGTGTCGTACCCGAAGCCGCTGGAGGAGCTGCTGTGGCACGCGTACAACGTGTACCGCAAGAGCCATCCCTGGGTCGGCGACCACCCGGTCTCGCCCAAGTCGATCATCCGTGACATGTACGAACGGGCGCTGACCTTCACCGAGTTCACGTCCTGGTACGAGCTGGCCCGCACGGAGGGCATCGTGCTGCGCTATCTGGCGGGCGCGTACAAGGCGCTGGAGCACACCATCCCCGACGACCTGAAGTCGGAGGACCTGGAGGACTTGACCGCCTGGCTCGGCGAGATGGTCCGGCAGGTGGACTCCAGCCTCCTCGACGAGTGGGAGCAGCTCGCCAACCCGGAGGTCGAGACGGCCGAGGAGGCCCAGGAGAAGGCCGACCAGGTCAAGCCGGTCACCGCCAACTCCCGTGCCTTCCGGGTGCTCGTGCGCAACGCGATGTTCCGCCGGGTGGAGCTGGCCGCCCTCGACCAGGTGAACCAGCTGGGAGAGTTGGACGCCGAGTCCGGCTGGGACGCGGACGCGTGGGGCGAGGCGATGGACGCGTACTGGGACGAGTACGACGACCTGGGCACCGGGCCCGACGCGCGCGGCCCGAAGCTGCTCTCGATCGAGGAGGACGCTCCGCACGGCCTGTGGCGCGTTCGCCAGACCTTCGCCGACCCCAACGGCGACCATGACTGGGGCATCAGCGCGGAGGTGGATCTCGCGGCCTCCGACGAGGAGGGCCGCGCCGTTGTCCGTGTCACGTCCGTCGGCCAGCTGTAAGGAGAAGGAGTACGCGTGACCAACCCCGCCGAGCGACTCGTCGACCTGCTCGACCTGGAGCAGATCGAGGTCAACATCTTCCGCGGCCGCAGCCCGCAGGAGTCCCTCCAGCGGGTCTTCGGCGGCCAGGTCGCCGGCCAGGCCCTGGTCGCGGCCGGCCGCACCACCGAGGGCGACCGGCCGGTGCACTCGCTGCACGCGTACTTCCTGCGGCCGGGCATCCCGGGCGTGCCGATCGTGTACCAGGTGGAGCGGGTCCGCGACGGGCGCTCGTTCACCACCCGCCGGGTGACCGCGATCCAGCAGGGCCGCACGATCTTCAACCTCACCGCGTCCTTCCACCGGCCGGAGGAGGCGGGCTTCGAGCACCAGCTGCCGCCGCGCCTGGACTTCCCGGACCCGGAGACGCTGCCGACGGTCACGGACGAGATCCGCGAGCACCTGGGGGCACTGCCCGAGGCGCTGGAGCGGATGGCCCGCCGCCAGCCCTTCGATCTGCGCTATGTGGACCGGCTGCGCTGGACCCAGGAGGAGCTGAAGGAGGCGGACCCGCGCAGCGCGGTGTGGATGCGTGCGGTGGGGCCGCTGGGCGACGACCCGCTGGTGCACACGTGTGCGCTGACGTACGCCTCCGACATGACGCTGCTCGACGCGGTCCGTATCCCGGTCGAGCCGCTGTGGGGCCCGCGGGGCTTCGACATGGCGTCCCTGGACCACGCGATGTGGTTCCACCGGCCGTTCCGGGCCGACGAGTGGTTCCTGTACGACCAGGAGTCGCCGATCGCCACCGGCGGACGGGGTCTGGCGCGAGGCCGGATCTACGACCGGGACGGACAGCTGCTGGTCTCGGTGGTGCAGGAAGGACTCTTCCGCAAGCTCGGCACCTGAGCAGGGACACAGAGCCCGCGGAACATGCTTTTATCAGTTCATTGCGCTCCCCGGGTCCGGTGGCCCGGGGAGCTGTTGACGATGACGAGGAGTTCCCCATGAGCGTTACCGGCCTGTACGACATTCCGCTGCGCACCCTGACCGGCGAGGCGACGAGCCTGGCGGACTACAAGGACCGGGCCGTTCTGCTGGTCAATGTGGCGTCGAAGTGCGGTCTGACCCCGCAGTACGCGGGGCTGGAGCGGCTGCAGCAGCAGTACGGCGAGCGCGGCCTCACCGTGCTGGGCGTGCCGTGCAACCAGTTCGCGGGGCAGGAGCCGGGGAGCGCGGACGAGATCCAGACGTTCTGCTCGGCGACGTACGGGGTGACGTTCCCGCTGCTCGAGAAGACGGATGTGAACGGTGACGAGCGGCACCCGCTCTACCAGGAGCTGACGAAGGTCGCGGACGCGGACGGCGAGGCCGGGGACGTCCAGTGGAACTTCGAGAAGTTCCTGATCTCCCCGCAGGGTGAGGTCACGCGCTTCCGCCCCCGTACCGAGCCCGACTCCCCCGAGGTGCTCGCGGCGATCGAGGCGTACCTCTCGGCCTGACCCGTCAGCCGGCGCGGCAGCCGGGCGCGGCTCACGCCACCGCGCTCAGTGTGTCCGCGAGGCGGCGGCGGGCGGCGCGGACCGCGGGAAGGACCGTCAGGGCGACCGCGCCGAGGACGGCCGCGGCTCCCAGGGCGAGAAGCTGAAGTGGCGGCGGGGCGTGGGCGATGCCCGCGCCGATGCCGCTGGAGCTGCCCTCGCGGTCGATCAGCCAGTCGGCGAGGGGGACGCCGAGCGCGGTGCCCGCCACCGCTGCCGCCAGGGTCGTGCACCCGATGGCCGTCACCGTGACGGCGGTGATCTGGCGCGGGGACAGGCCGATGGCCTTGAGCGCCAGCAGATCGCGCTCGCCGTCACGGACGGTGCCGCCGATGGTGGTGGACAGTTCGGTCAGGCCGATGAGAGCGAGGACGGCGATCAGCCCGGCGACGACGCCGCGCAGCGTGGAGAGCCGGTCGGCGGGGCTCGTGACCTCGTGGATGTCCAGCCGGCCCCGTGAGGCGTCGGCGAGCTCGGCGCGTACGGCGTGCGGGTCTGCCCCGGCATCGAGCCGGAGCTGGTAGAGCGTGGGGCGCAGCGCGGGGTCGTTCTCGCGGAGGGTGTCCAGCGAGGTGGAGATGACCCGGCCCGCGTTCTCCGGTTCGATGCTGCGGCCGACCAGGTGCAGGACCTGGGGATGGCCGCCGACCGTGACGCGGACCCAGTCGCCGACGCGGACGCCGAGCAGGTCGAGCAACCCCTGTCCGGCGACCGCCTCGTCGGGACCGTGGGCCGGGCGGCCCTCGGCGATCGAGTACGGGTAGGGCTGCTCGCGCGTTCCGAGGCCGCGCAGGGCGATCGTGCCGGTCTGACCGGGCACGAGCGCGGCCACCTCCAGGCCGGGGTGGGCGGCCACGACGCGTGGGTCGCTCTCGAGGAGGGCGCGCGCCTCGCGCTCGCCCACGGTGGCATCCGGCCGGGCGGTGAGGGCGGCGGCGAGCCCGAGTTCTCCGGGGCGGCTGTCGAAGCGCTCGATGGTGGTCCAGGCACCGAGGGCCACGGTGATCAGCAGCAGGGGCAGGGCGAGGCGGACGATGGTCGCGGGTGCCCGGCGGCCCCGCCCGAAGGCCCGGTGCCAGCCGAGCACCAGCGCGGGCGGCACGCGCAGCCCGAGCGCCTTCCTGAGGGGGTGGGACAGCCCCCCGCCGGGGCTCGCGGCCGGCGGCAGCACCGGCACGGGCGGGACGCGTCCCGCCCGCCAGGCGGCGAGGCAGGTGGTGGCGCCGATGAACAACACGGCGGCGACCGGCACCGCGAGCAGCGCCGCGGTGTGGCCGGGCAGCCCCTGCCATACGCCGATCGCGTCGCCGAGTCTGCCCGGGAGGCGGCTGCCGACGAGCTGGGTGAGGAGGGTGGCGAGGGCCGCCCCGAGCACGGCGAACGCCAGGTGCTGGACCAGGAAGGCCCGGACCACCTGGCCGGGGGTGAAGCCGATGGCCTTCAGCACGGAGATGTCGCGCAGATGACCGCGCACCCGGGTGCTGATGGCGCCGAACACGGCCAGGGCGGCGGCGATCAGCGCGCCCAGACCGAACAGGCCGAGGACCTGGCCCAGCAGCTTGGTGTCGCCCTGGGCCTCGGCCCGGGCCTGCTGCCAGCTGCTGACGTCGGTGACGGCTCCGGCGCCGAGCGCGGTGACCGCGCGCTGCACCGCGTAGTCGGTGTCGTCCGGGTCGGTGAGGAGCAGCCCGACGACCTGTCCGGAGGGCTCGCCGCGCAAGGCCGCCGGGAGCGCCCAGACGGTGCCCGGGTGCTCGCCGGGCCGGTAGCGCGGCTCGGCGCTGTCGGCGACGCCGAGGACGGTGAGGGTGCGGGCGCCGGCGGTGAGCGTCAGACGGTCGCCCGGTTCGGCCCACAGGGCGCGGGCGAGGCTGGACTCGAGGACGACGCCGTCCGGGACGCCGGGGTCCAGCCAGCGGCCGGAGGTGAGGAGCGGCCGGCCGGTCGAGGGGGGCTCCGGGTCGGCGGCCCGCAGTTCGACACCGGCGCGGGCGCCGCGTGACTCCACGGTGGCGGAGGCCGTGCGGTACGGGCCCGCGACGGCTTCGACCCCACCGAGGGTGGCGAGCCGGCCGGCATCGGCGGCGGATCCGGTGTGGATCCACACGTGCGCCCCGCGGGACTGGGTGAAGACCCGCTGCCAGGGGTTGGTGGCGTAGCCGAACAGCGCGGTCGCGAGCAGCAGCGAGGCGACGATTCCGGCGGTGGCGCAGACGAGGAACAGCGCCTCACCGCGGTGGGTGCGCAGATCCGCGTGCGCCCAGCGCAGCATCGCCCGCACGGTCAGTCCTTCAGCTCGAGGACGCCGGAGAGGCCCTTGCCGCGCGACGGGGTGCCGCCCAGCTCGGCGTCGTCGGCTATCCGGCCGTCGAAGAAGCTGATGACCCGGTCCGCGGCGCTGGCCAGACGGGCGTCGTGGGTGACGAGCACGATGGTCTGGCCGCGCTGGTGGAAGCGTGTCAGGAGCCGCATGACCTCGCGGGTGCCCTTGCTGTCGAGGCTGCCCGCCGGTTCGTCGGCGAGCAGCAGCCGGGGGTGGTTGACCAGGGCCCGGGCGAGGGCGACGCGCTGCTGTTCGCCGCCGGACAGCTCGCCGGGCATGCTGCGCGCCTTGCCCTCCAGGCCGAGTTCGGTCAGCAGTTCCTCGCGTTCGGCGCGGGCCTGCTTCGCGGAGACGCCGGCCAGCAGCGCGGGCAGTTCGACGTTGTCGGCGACGGTCAGATTGGAGACGAGGTTGAAGAACTGGAAGACGATGCCGATCCGGCGCCGCCGCTCCACGGCCCACCGGGCCTCGCTGTAGCCGTCGGTGCACTCTCCGTCGAGCCACAGCGAGCCGCCGTCGGGCCGCTGGAGCCCGCCGAGCAGGTGCAGCAGCGTGGACTTTCCGGCGCCGGACGGCCCGGTGACGGCCACGAACTCGCCGTGCCGTACGGAGAGATCCACTCCGCGAACGGCGTGGGCGGGGGCGCCCTCGCCGTGGTGGGTCTTGACGAGGCCCTCGGCCCGCAGCAGCGGCAGGGAGCCGGTGTCGTCGGTCACCGCAGCTCCTCCAGTTCCTCCTGGCAGCGCTCCAGCCAGTCGAGATCGGCCTGCAGATGCAGCATGGCGCCCTCGATGAGCAGGTGGGCGATGCGGTTGTCCCGGTCTTCGGTCGCGGCGAGCTTGGACAGGTTGCGCATGGTGGTGAGGTACTCGCGTCGCTGTTTGTTGATGAGGGCGATCTGGTCGGCGATCCCGGTGCGCGGGGCGAGGGCGAGCTTCATGAAGAACTCGTCCCGGACCCGCGGTTCGTCCGCCGTCTCTTCGAACCAGGCTCGCAGGGCCTCGTGCCCGGCGTCGGTGAGGCGGTAGATCTTCTTGTTGGGCCGGCTCTCCTGGGCGATCTCCTCGCCCTCGATGAGTCCCGACTTCTCCAGCCGGCCGAGCGTGACATAGATCTGGCCGACGTTGGTGGGAGGGTACGCGGCCCCGAGCAGTTGCTCAAGGTCCTGCTTGAGCTCGTAGCCGTGGGCGGGCCCCCGGGCCAGGAGGGCGAGGAGGGGAAGGCGCACGCGTGCTGTCCTCCTCCGCAGGCTCCCGATGTGATGTGGGCTCTAGTATCGCCCATGCCTAACGGGTATACATGCCGTGTCGCCGGACGAAGGTGTACGGCGCCGGTGCTCAAGGAGGAACCTATGCGGTGGATACGTGCCGCCGGTAGGGGGTTCCTTGTCCTCATGGTCGTTCTCACCGGTTTCGTGGCGTCCGGCGGGCCCGCGGGCCCTGCTCGTGACGGCGGCCGGGGGCCCATGACGCTCGCCACGGCGGGCGATCTGACCGGCTATCTCGCCCCGGTACTGGCGGACTGGAACCGCCGTCGCCCCGCCGAGAAGGTCACGCTCGTCGAGCTGCCGGACTCAGCTGACGAGACCCGCTCCCAGATGATCACCGACCTGCGGTCGGGCGAGGGGCGCTTCGACGTCCTCAACATCGATGTCGCCTGGACCTCGGAGTTCGCCGCGGCGGGATGGATCGCCCCACTGGAGCGCGGGCGTTTCGCGCTGAAGAGCTTCCTGCCGCGCGTGGAGGACACGGCGACGTACGACGGAAAGCTGTACGCCGTCCCGTATGTCACGAATGCCGGGATGCTTTTCTACCGCAAGGACATTCTGGCCCGCGAGGGCGAACAGCCGCCGCGGACCTGGGCCGAGCTGGAGCGGCAGGCCAGGACGATCGCCCCGAAGTACGGCCTCGGGGGCTACGCGGGCCAGTTCCTGCCCTACGAGGGCCTCACTGTGAACGCGGCGGAGGCCGTCTACTCGGCGGGCGGGACGATCCTCGGCGACGAGGGCGAGCGGGTCACCGTCGACTCCGCCGGGGCCCGCTCCGGGATCGGCTTCCTGGCCCGTGGCGTACGGGACGGCTGGATCCCGCGGGAGGCCCTGACGTACAAGGAGGAGGAGTCCCGCGAGGCCTTCCAGGACGGCCGGCTGCTCTTCCTGCGCAACTGGCCGTACGCGTACGCCGGCGCGTCCGGCAAGGACTCCAAGGTGGCGGGACGCTTCGGCGCGGTGCCGCTGCCCGGGCCGGACGGACCGGGTACGAGCGTGCTGGGGGGCGCCAATCTGGCGGTCGGCGCCCACGCCCGGCACCCGGAGTCGGCACGCGATCTGATCGCGTACCTCACCGGCGAGCAGGTCCAGCGCAGGGTACTGACCGAGGGCGCCCTGCCGCCCGTCCGGGCCGCGCTGTACCAGGACCCGGCGCTGGTGCGGCGGTTCCCCTACCTGCCCGCACTGCGGGCGAGTGTGCTCTCTGCGGCGCCGCGCCCCAAGAGCCCGCACTACGAGCAGGTCTCGCTGGCCGTGCAGGCCGTGGCGCATGACGCGCTGGCCCAGCACCAGACGCCGGAGGCGGCGGTGCGCCGACTGGCCGACGAACTCGCGGCGATCGCCCGCCGCCGCTGACCTTACCTACCTGTTAGGTAGCAGCGCTACCCCTTCCCGCAGGTGCAAACCGGGACATAAGACACCAACTTCCGCTGTTTTTGGCTGCTTCGTTGACACCTTCTCGTCATGCCTACTTAACATGCATGCATAACCGCTATTCGCTCTGAATGGCGCGCACCCCTTCACGAAGAAACAAGGTCAACGGGTGATGTTCACAGCCCCGGCCGGCGACGGCCTCTCGCAGCGCAGCGACCACCACTGGTGGCGCGACGCGGTGATCTACCAGGTGTACGTCCGCAGCTTCCTGGACAGCACCGGGGACGGGATCGGTGATCTGGCCGGCGTTCGCGCCGGTCTGCCGTACCTCAAGAAGCTGGGCGTGGACGGCATCTGGCTGAGCCCCTTCTACCCGTCACCGCAGCACGACCACGGCTACGACGTGGCGGACTACTGCGACGTGGACCCGGTCTTCGGCGACCTCGACGAGTTCGGCCGGCTGGTCGCCGACGCCCACCGGCTCGGCGTCAAGGTGCTGCTGGACATCGTCCCCAACCACTGCTCCAGCGAGCACGTCTGGTTCCGCGAGGCGCTGGCCGCCGCACCCGGCGACGATGCCCGGGCGCGCTTCCACTTCGCCGAGGGGCGGGGCGCGCACGGCGAACTGCCGCCCAACAACTGGCACGCGATGTTCGGCGGGCCCGCCTGGAGCCGGGTGACCGAGCGCGACGGTACGCCCGGTCAGTGGTACCTGCACATGTTCACGCCCGAGCAGCCCGATCTGAACTGGCGCAACCCCGAGGTCGGCGCGCACTTCGACCACGTACTGCGCTTCTGGCTGGACCGGGGCGTCGACGGCTTCCGGATCGATGTGGCCGCCGGACTCTACAAGCACCCCCAACTGCCGGACTCGCCCGACCCCGAGGCCGACGCCCGCACCCGTGACTCGGTCAACCCGCTCGCCTGGAACCAGCCCGAGGTGCATGACGTGTGGCGTCACTGGCGCGCGGTGTGCGAGGAGTACACGGCCCGCGACGGCCGTGAGCGGCTGCTGGTCGGCGAGGTGTCCGTACCGACGGCCCGCGAACACGCCCAGTACGTCCGGCCGGACGAGCTGCACCAGGCGTTCTTCTTCGACCTGCTGGGCGCGCCCTGGGACGCCGACACGTTCCACAAGGTCATCGACGAGGCGATGCGGGACATCGCGGGCACCGGCTCCACCGTCACCTGGGTGCTCAACAACCACGACCAGGTGCGCACGGTGACCCGGTACGGCGAGTCCGGCACCGAGGGCAGCGGGCTCGGGCCCTCCCGGGCGCGGGCCGCCGCGCTGCTGATGCTGGCGCTGCCCGGCGCCGCGTACATCTACCAGGGCGAGGAGCTGGGCCTGCCGGAGGTCGACGACCTTCCCGACGAGGTACTCACCGACCCGATCTTCCGGCGCACCGGCAGCCGGGCCCGGATCCGCGACGGCTGCCGGGTGCCACTGCCCTGGTCGGGCCATGCCTCGCCGTTCGGCTTCAGCACCGGCGCCGACAGCGCCAAGCCATGGCTTCCGCAGCCCGGCTGGTTCGCCGAGCACGCCACCGACCGGGCCCAGGCCGACACCCGGTCGTTCTGGCACCTCTACCGCGAGGGTCTGCAACTGCGCCGGGGCCTGCCGCAGCTCGGCGAGGGCACCCTGCGCTGGCTGGACGCACCGCCCGGCGTGCTGGCCTTCGTACGCGGCGAAGGACTCGTCTGCGCCGTGAACTTCACCGGCGCCCCCGTACCCGCTCCGGTCTCCGGCGCCCCGCTGCTGTCCAGCGGGCCGTGCCCGGCCGGCGTACTTCCCGGATCCACCGCCGCCTGGTGGATCAGTGACGACACCACCACCCTGGAGGAACTGCGATGACGATGCGACGACGGACGGCGATGGCCTGCTGCTCGGTGCTCTCCCTGGCGCTCGGCGCCACGGCGTGCGGCGGCGGCCCGGTGAGCGCGGGCGGCTCGGACGCCGGAAACAAGGAACTCAGCGGCCAGACCCTGAATGTGGCGGGCGTCTGGTCCGGGGCCGAGCAGAAGAACTTCCAGAAGGTGCTGGACGCCTTCACCGAGAAGACCGGGGCGAAGACCCAGTTCGTCTCCACCGGAGACAATGTCTCCACGGTCGTCGGCAGCAAGATCGAGGGCGGCAACGCCCCCGACGTGGTGATGGTCCCGCAGGTCGGCGTGCTCCAGCAGTTCGCGAAGCAGAAGTGGCTCAAGCCGCTCTCCAAGGCGACCGAGGCGTCCGTCGACGCCAACTACGCGCCCGTCTGGAAGAGTTACGGCTCCGTCGACGGCGCGCTGTACGGCCTGTACTTCAAGGCGGCCCACAAGTCGACGGTCTGGTACAGCCCGAGCGCCCTGGAGCAGGCGGGTGTCAAGCCGCCCACGACGTACGAGCAGATGCTCACCGCGGGCCAGGCGGTCGCGGACTCGGGCCTGCCGGCCTTCTCGGTCGCGGGCGAGGACGGCTGGACCCTCACCGACTGGTTCGAGAACATCTACCTCTCCCAGGCGGGGCCGGAGAAGTACGACAAGCTCGCCAAGCACGAGATCCCGTGGACCGACCCGACCGTGGTGAAGGCCCTGACCACGCTCGGCACGCTCTTCGCCGACAAGAAGCTGATCGCCGGGGGACAGAAGGGCGCGCTCGGCACCGACTTCCCCGGCTCCGTCGAGAAGGTCTTCGGCCCGAAGCCCGAGGCGGCGATGGTGTACGAGGGCGACTTCGTCGCGGGGATAGCCAAGGACCAGTTCGGCAAGAAGATCGGCGAGGACGCCTCCTTCTTCCCCTTCCCGTCGGTGGCGGGCGGCAAGGCGCCCGTGGTCAGTGGCGGTGACGCCGCCGTCGTGCTCAAGGACGGCAAGAACCAGAAGGCGGCGACGGCGTTCCTGGAGTTCCTGGCCACGCCGGAGGCCGCCGCGGTGTGGGCGAAGGCGGGCGGCTTTCTGTCGCCGAACAAGAAGCTGGACCTCGCCTCGTACGGTGACGACACCCTGCGGGAGACCGCCAAGTCACTGATCGCGGCCGGGGATTCGGTGCGCTTCGACATGTCCGACCAGGCGCCGGCGGCGTTCGGCGGCACCAAGGGCACGGGCGAGTGGAAGCTGCTGCAGGACTTCCTGCGCGACCCGTCGGACCCCAAGGCCGCGGCGGCCGCGCTCGAGGGTGCGGCGGCCAAGGCGTACAAGGGCTGAGGCGGCCGTCATGACCACTCTCACCGCTCCTCCCCCGCCCCGCGCGGGCGCCGGGCCCGTCGCGCCGGGGGCCCTGAGCCCCCGGGCGCGGGCCCGGCGCCGCCGGCGGATCATCGCCGTGGCGTTCGTCCTGCCGGCGCTGCTCCTGCTGGGGGCGCTGGTCGTCTACCCGGTGCTGTTCTCGGTCGGCCGGAGCTTCTTCGACGCCTCCGGCGACCACTTCGTCGGCGGCGGGAACTACGCGGCGATGTTCCGCGACCCGGCGACCCTCACCGCCGTCCGCAACAGCGCGATCTGGGTGGTCGTCGCCCCGACGCTGCTGACCGGGCTGGGCCTCATCCTGGCCGTGCTGGTGGAGAAGGTCCGCTGGGCCACGGCCTTCAAACTGCTGCTGTTCATGCCGATGGCGGTGTCGTTCCTGGCGGCGGGCATCATCTTCCGCCTCGCGTACGAGGACGACCCGGACAAGGGCGTACTCAACGCGGCCGTGGTCGGGGTGCACGACGTGTTCGAGGGGTCCTCGTCGTACCCGAAGGCCCGTGCCCGGGACGGGCAGGGAGTGGTCAGGGCGCCGGACGGGTCCTACGCCACGGCGGACACCCGTGCGCCGGGCTCCGGGAGCGTCGTCCTCGGATTCGTCGGTGTCCCGCCCGCCGAACTGCCCGCGGAGGCCGAGCCGGCGCACACCGGCCGGGCCGCGGCGCACGAGCTGGCCGGCGTCGTCTACCTCGACTTCACGGCCGGGGGCGGCGGCAGGCCGGGGGTGGTCGACGCGGCCGAGCGCGGGCTGCCGGGCATGTCCGTCGAGGCGGTACGAGAGGGCAGGACGGTGGCCACGGCCACCACGGCGCCCGACGGATCGTTCCGCTTCGCGGACCTGGAGCCGGGCGCGTACACGGTGCGGCTGCCCGCGGCGAACTTCGCCCCGCCGTACGAGGGGGTCTCCTGGCTCGGCCCCGCCCTGGTCACTCCGGCGATCATCGGCGCGTATCTGTGGATCTGGACCGGCTTCGCGATGGTGCTGATCGGCGCCGGGCTGTCGTCGCTGCCGCGCGACTGTCTGGAGGCGGCCCGGATGGACGGCGCCAGTGAGTGGCAGGTGTTCCGCCGGATCACCGTCCCGCTGCTGGCTCCCGTGCTGACCGTCGTCTTCGTGACGCTGGTGATCAATGTGATGAAGGTCTTCGACCTCATCTACATCATCGCGCCGGGGCCGGTGCAGGAGGACGCCACCGTGCTGGCCACCCAGATGTGGCTGGTGTCCTTCGGCGGCGGCAACAACCAGGGGCTCGGCAGCGCGCTCGGCGTGCTCCTCCTGCTGCTGGTGATCCCGGCCATGGTCTTCAACGTCCGCCGCTTCCGCAGGAGTCAGTCATGACCACCACCACTCCCCTTGCCACCAGGACGCCGGGCGGCGCCCTGCGCCGCTGGCTGGGCAACGGCCTGGTGCAGGCGTTCCTGGCGGTCGTCGGCCTGGTCTGGGTCACGCCCGTCGCCGGTCTGCTGCTGTCCTCGCTGCGCTCGGCGCAGGACAGCGCGGCGAGCGGCTGGTGGACCGCCCTGGCCGACCCGGGGCAGCTGTCGCTCGACAACTACACGGCGCTGCTCGGCAACGCGGGCATCACCCGGGCGTTCTGGAACACCGTGCTGATCTCGGTGCCGACGACCGTGCTCGTCGTGGTGATCGCGGCGCTCGCCGGGTACGCCTTCGCCTGGCTGGAGTTCCCCGGCCGCGACTGGATCTTCCTTCTGGTGGTGGCTCTGCTGGTGGTACCCGTGCAGGTCGGTCTGCTGCCGGTCGCGAAGCTCTTCGGCCAGCTGGGGCTGTTCGGCACGATTCCCGGTGTGGTGCTCTTCCATGTCGCGTACGGTCTGCCGTTCGCGGTGTTCCTGCTGCGCAACTACTTCGCCGACATCCCGCGGGAGATGCTGGAGGCGGCCCGGATGGACGGTGGCGGGGAGTGGCGCATCTTCACCCGGCTCGTGCTGCCGGTGGGCCGTCCGGCCATCGCCAGCCTGGCGATCTTCCAGTTCCTCTGGGTCTGGAACGACATGCTCGTGGCGCTGCTCTTCGCCGACAGCTCCTCGCAGCCGCTGACCGTGGAACTGCAGTCGCAGGTACGGCAGTTCGGCAGCAACATCGACGTACTGGCGCCCGGCGCGTTCCTGTCACTGATCGTGCCGGTGGTGGTCTTCTTCGCCTTCCAGCGGCACTTCGTCCAGGGGGTGATGGCCGGCTCGGTGAAGTAGTGCGGCTCGGGCCCCGCCTCCTCCGTCACCGCTTGACGCGGCCGCGGATCGCCAGCACGGCGAGGCCCAGGAGCACCGGTTCGGTGAAGCGGGAGGCCATCTCGATGTAGCCGCCGGCCGTGGTGAGGTCCTGGCCGCTGGAGCGGAAGACCACCGAGTCGAGGGTGACGCTCAGCGCCTTGTCGAAGCGCCTCGTGGTGAACCTGTCTCCGGTCGGGTTCCTCGGCTCCTCCCTGTCGACCTCGAAGGTCACCGGGCCACCGGTGGCAGGGACCGTGCCGGTGGCCCGCTGCTTCGGCGAGTCGGCGGGCAGCCCGAACGCCATCATGAGCAGGACCGTCGTCGTCATCGCCACGGCGAGCCAGCCCAGGGCGCGGGAGGCACGGAGCCCGTAGCCGGAGAGCAGCCAGTACGCCTGCAGCAGCCAGCGCTCCATGTAGGACCAGCGGTGGCTGTGCCGGCGCATCTCCATCTCGCCGTAGTAGAAGTCGGCGGCGCCGGGTTCGTCCTTGGCGTCCTCGCGGGCCTTGCGCAGCTGGCGGTAGATGATGGTGAGGGTGGCGAGGCCGGGCACGTCGTGCGGACTGTCCGGCGGCGCCCCCCAGCCCCGGCGCAGCGGGGCGGGGCGGCCGGGCAGCGCCCGCCACTGCCGCTCCTCCTCGATGACCTGGCGCTGGGTCCAGCGGAACCGGACACCGTGCCACCGGGCCCGGCCGGTGGGCGGGGTGGAGAAGGTCCAGCGTCCTTCGAGGCGGAGCTGGTCCAGATGGAAGGCGCCGGCGAAGCGGCACTGGCGCAGGTCGACGTCGATGAGGGAGAGCATCGCGCAGTCGACTCCCCGCAGAGTGGTGACCTTCGCCGACGCCGTCGCCGTCGCCGACGCACCGCCGGCTACGAGGGACTCGTCCAGTGGCTGGTGCTGCCGTCCGAAGGGCCCGGGCGGGGAAATGATCGCGACCGGCTGCGTCAGTACGGCGTTCCCGAGGTCCACCACGGCGTGCCGCACGCGCAGGGTCGCGGTGGCGTCCCATCGGGTGCGCCGGCACAGGACGCGGTCGGCCGCCACCTCTACGGTCACCGGGGAGGCGAACACCGTCTGGACCAGGCTCAGTCCTCCCGCACAGACCAGGGGACCCAGCATCGCGGTCGCCGTGAAGACCGCCTCGGCGAAGATGGCGCCACCGTGAAAGTACGCGCGCGAGAAGTAGGCCTCCGTGGTGAAGGCCGCACCCCGGAAGCCCGCCCGTCCGGTGAAGTCGGCGCCTGCGAAATGAGCCTCCCCGGTGAAGGAGACCCTCGCGAAGGAAGCGGCACGGTGGAAGGAGGCCCAGATGAACGAGGCGGTGGCCTCGAATGTCGCTCCCTCGAAGTCGGCCTCCCCGGCGAACACCGCGTCCCGGAAGTCGGCGGGGCCGCGGAAGGTCGCGCGTGCGAACAGCGCGGTGCCGCGGAACGTCGCCCCGGCGAAGCCGGCGCCGCCCAGCAGTGGCGTGCCGGTGGCCGGATCGGTGAGGGCGTCGAGCAGTTCACCCAGCAGCGGCTCGGTGAAACCGGTGCCCCGATGGTCGAGGGCGTCGCCGGGACTCAGGCTTCTCAAGTACTGCCGGCGCTCCTGCGGCTCCAGATGTTCCAGACACGCCTCCCTGTCGCCCACACTCCGCCCCCGGCAGTACTCCCCGGCACGGCCGGATTCGTTTCGCCGCCCGCAGTGCGGCCAGTCGGGCACGGGCGAGGCGGAGGAGGACGGAGACGGAGAGGGGGAAGTGAGAGGCACACCGCGTGAACGCCCGGGCGGCGCCCGGCAGTTCCCCTCTCTCCGGGGTCCCGGGTCAGCGGATCGGCATCCCCGACAGGGTGCGGGCGATCACCAGACGCTGGATCTCGCTGGTGCCTTCGAAGATGGTGTAGATCGCGGCGTCACGGTGCATCCGCTCCACCGGGTACTCCCGGGTGAAGCCGTTGCCGCCCAGGATCTGGACCGCCTGCGCGGTGACGGACTTGGCGACCTCGCTCGCGTACAGCTTGGACATCGAGCCCTCGGCGGAGGTGAACGGCTTGCCGGTGGTGGCCATCCAGGAGGCGCGCCAGACCAGCAGTCGGGCCGCGTCGATCCGGGTGCGCATGTCGGCGAGCTGGAAGGCGATGCCCTGGTTGTCGATGATCGGGCGGCCGAACTGGACACGGGTCTTGGCGTAGTCGAGGGCGACCTCGTACGCGGCCCGGGCAGTGCCCACCGCCATGGCGCCGACGGCCGGGCGGGACGCCTCGAAGGTGGCCATGGCGGCGTTCTTGACGCGCTCGCCACCGTCCTTCTTCGCCTTCTCGCGGGCCCTGGCGAGGCGCTCGTCGAGCTTCTCCTTGCCGCCGAGCAGGCAGGAGCCGGGAACGCGGACGTCTTCGAGCACGACCTCGGCGGTGTGCGAGGCGCGGATGCCGTGCTTCTTGAACTTCTGGCCCTGCGAGAGGCCGGGGGTGTTCGGCGGCACGATGAAGGAGGCGTGGCCCTTGGAGCCGAGCTCCGGGTCGACGATCGCGACGACCACATGGACATTGGCGATACCGCCGTTGGTCGCCCAGGTCTTGGTGCCGTTGAGGACCCACTCGTCCTTGGTCTCGTCGTAGACGGCGCGGGTGCGCATCGAGGCCACGTCGGAGCCGGCGTCCGGCTCGGAGGAGCAGAAGGCGGCCACCTTGACGTCGTCGACGTCCCCGTACATCTGCGGGATCCAGGTGCCGATCTGTTCCTCGGTGCCGTTGGCGAGGACGCCCACGGCCGCGAGGCCCGTACCGACAATGGACAGGCCGATGCCCGCGTCTCCCCAGAAGAGCTCCTCCATCGCCATCGGTATGCCGAGACCGGTCGGGTCGAAGAACTGCTGGGCGTAGAAGTCGAGGGAGTAGATTCCGACCTTGGCAGCCTCCTGGATGATCGGCCAGGGGGTCTCCTCACGCTCGTCCCACTCGGACGCGGCCGGCCGCATGACGTCCTTGGCGAAGCCGTGCAGCCAGTCACGGACCTGCTTCTGGTCGTCGTTGAGATCGAGCGTGAACTCGGCCATATTCCCCTCCAGCACGTGCGTTACTTGCGGTAACGGAAGTCTGTTACCGGCAAGTAGCCGCTGTCAACCGTCGCCCGCCCCTCCGCACCGGTGAGGCGAGGGGTGTTACGTTGCCCGGGCCTTACGGAATCGCACGGGCGGGGAGACACGCTATGGAGACCACACACCGGACCGACCAGCAGAAATCGGCCCATGAGCGGCGCCGGGAACTGCTCGAGGCGGCCGACCGCGTGGTGCTCCGCGACGGCCCCAAGGCCTCCATGAACGCCATCGCCGCGGAGGCCGGCATCACCAAGCCGATCCTCTACCGGCATTTCGGCGACAAGGGCGGCCTCTACCGCGCCCTCGCCCAGCGCCACACCGACGCCCTGCTCTCCGCCCTGCGCGCAGCGCTCGACGCCCCCGCGGAGCGCCGTGCGCGCGTCGAGGCGACGCTCGAGACGTATCTCGCGGCGATCGAGGCCCGGCCGCAGGTGTACCGCTTCCTGATGCACCCGGCGGAGGAGTCGCACCAGGCCGAGCAGGGCTTCGACGTCGGCCGTCACTCGGCGCCGCTGCTGCGCCGGATGGGCGAGGAGCTGGGCGTGGTCATAGCCGAGCGCGTCGACCTCGGGCCCGGCAGCGAGGCGCTGGCCCGGGTCTGGGGCCATGGGATCGTCGGCATGATGCACGCGGCGGGCGACTGGTGGCTCGGCGAACGCCCGTGCTCTCGCGGGGAGTTGGTACGCGGACTCGCCGACCTGCTCTGGGGCCGCCTGGCCGAGGCGGGCGACCGCGCGGACGGGCCGGGGTTCTAGCCGGCACGCGGGCGCTCGTACACGGAACGCGACGCCGGCCGGCACGCGGGAGCTCATGTACGGGCCGGGGCGCCGGCCGGCACGCGGGCGCGTACACGGACACGCCCCGGCCACGCTTCCTCCTGTACGCGGCGCCCCCGCTTCAGCCCGCCGCGCGCCGCCCCCACGGCGCCCTGCGGGCCGCCCGCAGGGCCTTCCAGCGGCGCCAGCCCGTGAGGCGGTCCGTGTAGACGGTTCCCTCCAGGTGGTCGCACTCGTGCTGCAGACAGCGGGCGAAGAAGCCCGTCCCCTCTATCCGGACCGGTGCGCCGTCCGATGTGACGCCTTCCACAACGGCCCGGTCGAAGCGGGGCGTCCCCGCCTCGATGCCCGGGAGCGAGAGACAGCCCTCGGCGCCCCTGTACATCCCTCCGTCCGCCTCCACCAGACGCGGATTGACGATGTGCCCGAGGTGCCGCACGTCCTCGTCGTCGGGACAGTCGTAGACGAAGACCCGCCGGTCCACGCCCACCTGATTGGCCGCGAGGCCCACTCCGTTGGCCGCGTACATCGTCGCGAACATGTCCTCGACGAGCGTGGCCAGGGACGGACCGAAGTCGGTGACGGTCTCACAGGGGGCGTGCAGCACCGGGTCACCGAGCAGTCTCATTGCTCGAACGGCGCCGGAACTGCCGGGGATCGGGCGGTTTCGCATGGCGCCAAGCGTACGTTCCGCCGTGACCAGGAGCTTTCCGGGTGGTGCCGCGGTTCGGGCCCCTGGCCGGATCTCGATAGGCTGAGCCCGGACCGACGCAAGGAGGAACGAGGACGATGGCAGGACTCCCTGGCAATTCAGGGCCGCTGTCGCCGCGCGCCAAGCTGGCCGTGACGGCGGGCAAGGCCGCAGCGGCGGTGTCGCGCGCCGCGGGACGCGGCAGCGGATCGGTGATCGGCGGCCGGGTCGCGCTCAAGCTCGACCCCGACCTGCTGGGGCGGCTGGCCAATCACCTGGACGTCGTCCTGGTGTCGGCGACCAACGGCAAGACCACCACCACCCGGCTGATCGCCGAGGCGCTCCGGGCCAGCGGCCCGGTCGTGTCCAACGCGCTCGGCGCCAACATGCCCGCGGGCATCACTTCGGCGCTCGCCGGCGGCTCGGACGCCAAGTTCGGCGTGATCGAGGTGGACGAGAAGTACCTCGCCGGAGTCGCGCGCGACGTGACCCCGAAGGCGATCGCGCTGCTCAACCTCTCCCGCGACCAGCTCGACCGCGCCGCCGAGACGCGGATGCTCGCCGAGAAGTGGCGCGAGGGCCTGTCCGGGACGAAGGCCGTGGTCATCGCCAACGCCGACGACCCGCTGATCGTCTGGGCCGCTTCCTCGTCCGCGAACGTCGTGTGGGTGGCCGCCGGCCAGGAGTGGAAGGACGACGCCTGGTCGTGCCCCTCCTGCGGCGGTGTGATGCAGCGCCCGGGCGACGACTGGTTCTGCGGCGAGTGCGGCTTCCGCCGCCCCTCCCCCAGCTGGGTGCTGAGCGGCGACCACGTCCTGGACCCGCACGGTTCGGCCTGGCCGATCCAGCTCCAGCTGCCCGGCCGCGCCAACAAGGCCAACGCCGCCACCTCGGCCGCGGTCGCCGCGGTCTTCGGGGTACCGCCGCAGGTCGCGCTCGAGCGCATGTACCAGGTGCAGGCGGTCGCCGGCCGTTATGACGTCGTGCAGTTCCAGGGCCGTGAGCTGCGTCTCCTGCTCGCGAAGAACCCGGCGGGCTGGCTCGAGACCTTCTCGCTGATCGACCCGCCGCCGACGCCGGTGATCCTCTCGGTCAACGCGCGCGGCGCCGACGGCACGGACACCTCCTGGCTGTGGGACGTCGACTACACCCGGCTGGCCGGTCACCCGATCTTCGTGATCGGCGACCGCAAGCTGGACCTGGCCGTGCGCCTGGAGGTCGCGGGCCTGGACTTCCAGGTCGTCGACTCGGTCGACGAGGCGGTGCGCAGCGCCCCGCCCGGGCGGATCGAGCTGATCGCCAACTACACCGCCTTCCAGGACGTACGCCGCCGCGTCGGCAACTGACCCGAAGAGGACATGCAGCATGAGTGAGAGCAGCCTGCGCCTGGTCTGGGTCTACCCCGACCTGCTCAGCACGTACGGAGACCAGGGCAACGCCCTCGTCGTCGAGCGCCGGGCCCGGCAGCGCCGCCTGGACGTCCAGCGCGTCGACGTCCGCAGCGACCAGCCGGTGCCGACGTCCGGTGACATCTATCTCATCGGCGGCGGCGAGGACCGGCCGCAGCGGCTGGCGGCCGAGCGGCTGCGCCGCGACGGCGGCCTGACCCGCGCGGCGGAGAACGGCGCGATCATCTTCTCGGTCTGCGCCGGCTACCAGATCCTCGGGCACGAGTTCATCAACGACCTCGGCGAGCGCGAGCCCGGCCTCGGTCTGATCGATGTGGTCTCCACCCGCGGTGAGGGTGAGCGGTGCGTCGGCGACGTACTGGCGGACATCGACCCGCGCCTCGGCCTGCCGCAGCTCACCGGTTTCGAGAACCACCAGGGCATCACCCACCTCGGCCCGACCGCCCGTCCGTTCGCCCGGACCCTGTTCGGCAAGGGCAACGGCACGGGAGACGGCACCGAGGGCGCGTACAACGACACCGTCTTCGGTACGTACATGCACGGCCCGGTCATGGCCCGCAACCCGCAGATCGCGGACATGCTGCTGAAGCTCGCCCTCGATGTGAACGCGCTGCCGCCGACCGACGACCGGTGGTACGAGGCGCTGCGCGGCGAGCGGATCGCGGCCGCGACGCAGCCCGCCTGACGCGCCGCACGCCGGGCGTCCTGTTCGTTCCTACGAAGGTCGTCCAGCAGTCGGACATTCGGTTCGGCCCCGCCATCCTGCGCCGGTAGGGTGGCGGGGATCCAACCGGACGACGTGGTCCGGGAGTCGGCCCACGTTGCAAAGGTATTTCGGGCTATGCGCATTGGTGTGCTCACCTCCGGCGGCGACTGCCCCGGTCTGAACGCCGTCATCCGTTCCGTCGTGCACCGCGCCGTCGTCGACCACGGAGACGAGGTCATCGGGTTCCACGACGGCTGGAAGGGCCTCCTGGAATGCGACTACCGCAAGCTCGACCTCGACGCGGTGGGCGGCATCCTCGCCCGCGGCGGCACGATCCTCGGCTCCTCCCGGGTCCAGCCGGCCCATCTGCGTGACGGCGTCGAGCGCGCCAAGGGGCACGTCGCGGAGCTGGGGCTCGACGCGATCATCCCGATCGGCGGCGAGGGCACCCTCAAGGCCGCCAATCTGCTCTCCGAGGCCGGTCTGCCGATCGTCGGAGTGCCGAAGACCATCGACAACGACATCGCCTCGACCGATGTCACCTTCGGTTTCGACACCGCCGTCGGTGTCGCCACGGAGGCCCTGGACCGGCTGAAGACCACCGCCGAGTCCCACCAGCGGGTGCTGATCGTCGAGGTCATGGGACGACACACCGGCTGGATCGCCCTGCACTCGGGCATGGCCGCCGGCGCGCACGCCATCGTCGTACCCGAGCGTCCCTTCGACATCGACGAGCTGACCACGCGGGTCGGCGAGCGGTTCGAGGCGGGCAAGAAGTTCGCGATCGTCGTGGTCGCGGAGGGCGCCAAGCCGCGCGAGGGCTCGATGCCCTTCGACGAGGGCGTCAAGGACATCTACGGCCACGAGCGCTTCGCGGGCGTGGCCCAGCAGCTCGCCGGTGAGCTGGAGCAGCGGCTCGGCAAGGAGGCCCGCGCGGTCATCCTCGGCCATGTCCAGCGCGGCGGGACGCCCACCGCGTACGACCGTGTCCTCGCGACCCGCTTCGGCTGGCACGCGGTGGAGGCGGCGCACCGCGGTGAGTTCGGCATGATGACCGCGCTGCGCGGCACGGACATCACGATGGTCCCGCTCGCCGAGGCCGTGGAGACGCTGAAGACCGTTCCGGCCGAGCGGTACGCCGAGGCCGAGTGCGTCCTCTGATCCGTTGAGCGCGTGAGGAACCGCCCCCGGTCGCAGTCGCGGCCGGGGGCGGTTCTAGTCTGGTGCGGACAACAAGCGCGAATCGGGACGCTCCAGGAGTAGACAGATGGATCACAGCGGGCACGGCATGACCATGGATCTGCCGCCGTTCACGCTGGGGCGGGGACTGGAGTTCTCGGCGGACCCGTTCTTCCTCATCGGGTGCCTGGCGGGGCTGGCCCTGTACGGGTGGGGGGTCGTCCGGCTGCGCCGGCGCGGCGACGCGTGGCCGGCCGGGAGGATCGTCTTCTTCACGATCGGCGTGCTGAGCGTCGCGCTGGTGATGTGCACCAAGCTGAACGACTACGGCATGGTCATGTTCAGCGTGCACATGGTGCAGCACATGATCGTCTCGATGCTCTCGCCGATCCTTCTGCTCCTCGGCGCGCCGGTGACGCTGGCGCTGCGGGCGCTTCCAGTCGCGGCCCGGGGCAGCAAGGGCCCCCGCGAGTGGCTGCTGGCGCTGCTGCACAGCCGCTACATGCGGGTCATCACGCATCCGGCGTTCACGATCCCGCTGTTCATCGCGAGCCTCTACGGCTTCTACTTCACCCCGCTCTTCGACTACCTGATGGGGTCGAAGATCGGTCACATCACGATGATGGTGCACTTCCTCGCCGTGGGACTGGTCTTCTTCTGGCCGATCATGGGCGTGGACCCGGGGCCGCACCGCCCCGGTTATGTGATGCGGATGCTGGAGCTGTTCGCCGGGATGCCGTTCCACGCCTTCTTCGGCATCGCGCTGATGATGGCGTCCGAGCCGATGATCAAGGCCTACGAGAACCCGCCGGCGTCGCTCGGCATAGACGCGCTCTCCGACCAGACCGCGGCGGGCGGCATCGCCTGGGCGTTCAGTGAGATCCCCTCGGTCCTGGTCCTGGTCGCCCTGGTCTACCAGTGGTACCGCTCCGAGCAGCGCATCGCCAAGCGCGCCGACCGGGCGGCGGACCGGGACGGCGACAAGGAGCTGGAGGCGTACAACGCCTACCTCGCCTCGCTGCAGACGCGGGGTCGCTGAGCCGCGCTGAACAGTGGATACGCCCGGGCAGTGGCGCCCGGGCCTCCTCAGGGGTCACCATGACCTCGACGGCCGCGGCCCGGCCGGGAGGAGGGCAGTGATGTCCGGTTCCACAAGAACCATGGGAGTGCTCACCGTCGGTGTCCTGGTGATGACGACCGCGTACACGGTGGCGCTCGGCAGCAATGGCTGGCTCTGGTTCGGCCTGGTGGTACTCGCGCTGCTGACCATCGGCGTGGCGGCCACCAACAGCAGCGAGCATCGCCTCTGACCTGCGGCGACAGCCATGTCTCAGCGCCTTCCCTCCGAGCGCGCTCTTGGACAGGGGCGCTCGGGTGGTGCTGTGCTGAGCCCATGGTCATCAAGAAGCGCCTACTCACCGCCGTACTGGCGGCCTCGGTCCTGCTCACCGGCACCGCCTGTGGCACACCGCCCCCGCCGACCACGTCGTCCCGCCCCCCGAGCGCCTCACCGGCGTCCTCGGTGCAGCGGGGCTTACGGCGTCTGGAGGAGACCCACCGGGTACGCATCGGCGCGTACGCCCTCGACACGGGCACCGGACGCACCGTCTCGTACCGGGCCGGCGAGTCGTTCCCCTCGCTCTCCACCTTCAAGGCGATGGCGTGCGCCGCCCTTCTGCACAAGGCGCGCGTCTTTGACCCGGGGCTGCTGGAGCGGACGCTCCACTGGAGCGCCCGGGAGGAGGTGGCCAACTCTCCCGTGACCCAGGGCCACGGCGCCGAGGGGATGACCGCGGCGGAGCTGTGCCACGCGACCATCACCCGGAGCGACAACACGGCCGGCAATCTGGTGCTGAGGCAGCTGGGCGGCCCTGAGGGGCTGACCCGCTACTACCGTTCCCTCGGTGACCCGGTCTCCCGGCTCGACCGCTGGGAGACGGATCTGAACATCTGGAAGCCGGGCGAGACCCGCGACACGACCACGCCGGCCGCCGCGGGCGGCGACCTCCGCGAGGTCGCGGTGGGCACCGCGCTCGTTCCGGCCGACCGCGACCGGCTGAACGCCTGGATGCGGGCCACCGTCACCGGCGACGCGCGGATCCGGGCCGGTCTGCCGAAGGACTGGACGGTCGGCGACAAGACCGGCACCAGCGATTCGTACGGCGCGGCCAACGACATCGCCGTCGCCCGGCCGCCGGGCGGCGCTCCGGTGATCCTGGCGATCTTCACCAACGGGAGGGCCGCGGACGCGAAGGCGGACAACGCTGCCGTCGCCGCGACCGCTTCGCTGCTCGCGCGAGGGCTGGGCAGGGTCTCCTGAGGGAACAGGCAGGTGCAGGGAGTGTTACGGGCGGATACCCCCGCCCGTACGCTGCCTGACCGATCCGGCCGAGTGCAGGGAGACCGCGCGTGTTCTACCAGCTGCTCAAGTACGTGATCCTGGGTCCCCTGCTGCGGCTGCTGTTCCGGCCGAGGATCGAAGGCCTTGAGCACATCCCCGAGGAAGGCGCGGCGATCGTCGCGGGCAACCATCTGTCCTTCTCGGACCACTTCCTGATGCCGGTGGTGCTCAAGCGGCGCATCACCTTCCTCGCCAAGCAGGAGTACTTCACCGGCCCCGGCGTCAAGGGCCGGCTGACGGCCGCCTTCTTCCGCAGCGCCGGGCAGATCCCGGTGGACCGCTCCGGCAAGGAGGCCGGTCAGGCGGCGATCCGCGAGGGCCTCGGGGTGCTGGCCAAGGGGGAACTCCTCGGCATCTACCCGGAGGGCACGCGCTCGCACGACGGACGGCTCTACAAGGGCAAGGTGGGCGTCGCGGTGATGGCGCTCACCGCCGGGGTGCCGGTCGTTCCGTGCGCGATGGTGGGGACGTTCGAGATCCAGCCGCCCGGACGGGTCCTGCCGAAGGTCAAGCGGGTCACGATCCGCTTCGGGGAACCGCTGGACTTCTCCCGGTACGCGGGGATGGAGGGCGAGAAGGCGGTCGTCCGCGCGGTGACCGACGAGATCATGTACGAGATCCTGGCGCTGTCCGGGCAGGAGTACGTCGACGAGTACGCGGCGAAGGTGAAGGCGGCCGAGTCCGGCGAGGGCAAGGAGCCGAGGAAGTTCCCTGGGCGGCGGCGCTGACGGCGGAAGGGGCGGCCGGTGTGCCGGCCGCCCCTCCCTCTGTGCCCCGAGCCCTACGGCTTGGGAGTGGCGTGCGGTGCGCAGGTCACGTCGGCCGTGTCCACCGCGCCGCTGAGCAGGTAGCCGTCCACACGCTGGTTGACGCACGGGTTGACCAGGCTGGTCACACCGTGCGAACCGGCGTCCTTCTCGACGATGAGTCGCGAGCCCTTGAGGCGCTTGTGCAGCTCGACCGCGCCGTCGAACGGGGTCGCGGCGTCACGGGTGGACTGCACGATGAGCACCGGCGGCAGGCCCTTGCCCGACTTCACCTCGATGGGCGTGTGCTGCTTGGACGACCAGGTGGCGCAGGGGAGGTTCATCCAGGCGTTCGCCCACGTCATGAACGGGTGGTCCTGGTGCAGGCGGGTGTTGTCCCGGTCCCACTTCTTCCAGCTGGTCGGCCACTTGGCGTCCGCGCACTCGACGGCCGTGTAGACGGCGTTGCCGTTCTCCGCGCGGATGTTGCCCGCGGTGTCGGACAGGTCCGGGCCCGCGGCGTCCACGAGGGCCTGGGTGTCACCGGCGAGGTACTTGCTCCAGGTCTGGGCGACGGGCACCCAGGAGGAGTCGTAGTACGGCGCGCCCTGGAAGAAGCCGATGAGCTCGGCCGGGCCGACCACACCGCCGATGGGGTCCTTCTTGGCGGTGGCGCGCAGCTTCAGCCACTGCTCCTCGACCTTCTCGGGGGTGTCCCCGATGTGGAAGGTCGCGTCGTTCTGGGCAACCCAGGTCTTCCAGTCGTTCCAGCGCGTCTGGAAGGCCACGTCCTGGTCGAGGTTGGCCTGGTACCAGATCTTCTCCCGCGAGGGGTTGACCACGCTGTCGACGATCATCCGGCGCACATGGCCCGGGAAGAGCGTCGCGTAGACCGCGCCGAGGTAGGTGCCGTAGGAGACGCCCAGGAAGTTGAGCTTCCTCTCACCGAGGGCGGCGCGGATGACATCCAGGTCGCGCGCGGTGTTCGGCGTGGTCATGTGCGGGAGCATCCAGCCGCTGCGCTCGGCGCAGCCGTCCGCGTACTCCGCGGCGAGCTTGCGCTGGGCGAGCTTGTCGGCCTCGCTGTCGGGGACCGGGTCGGCCTTCGGGGCCTTCACGAACTCCTGAGGGTCGACGCAGGAGATGGGGGTCGAGTGGCCGACGCCGCGCGGGTCGAAGCCCACGAAGTCGTACGCCTTGGCCGTGTTGACCCACAGGGCGCTCTTGTTGGTGACCCGGGTGGGGAAGCGCATGCCCGAGCCGCCGGGGCCGCCGGGGTTGTAGATCAGGGCGCCCTGGCGCTCGGCCTGGGTACCGGTGTTGCCGATCCGGTCGACGGCTATCTTGACCTGCTTGCCGTTCGGCCGCGCGTAGTCGAGCGGGACGTTCACCCAGCCGCACTGAATGGGCTTGGCGAAACCCCAGTCCGCGGGACAATCCGCCCAGTCGATGCCTTTCTTGGCCGCGCGCTCCGCCGCGACCTGGACGCCGCGCGCCTCGGACCAGCTCCGTTCCCCGGTGTCCGCACCCGCCGCCGGCGCCGCGATCGCGCCGGCCACGAGGGCACCGGCCAGAACTCCGGCCGAGCCGAGCACTGCTGTACGTCTCACGTAGGTTCCCCCTGCTGTCGTGTCGAGTCGAGGGGATCCTTTCGTCTGCGGGGCTCCCGGGAACAGAGCGTGCAGGTGTTTCTTTACCGAACCGATAACCGGTCGGCACGATCCGTTGAGCGGAGACGCCTCCGGCGTTCAGCCGCCGAGCTCCTCCAGGGCTCGGTCCAACTCCCGGCGGAGCAGCCGCGCGTCGGGCGCCACGGCCGTCACCAGGACGGCCGGACCGGCGAGCGGGGTGAGGACGGCGGTGTCGCCGAGCAGCTTCGGCTCGGCCGGACGGTCCTCGTAGACCGGGTCGACCAGGAGGAGTTGGCCGACGGCCCGGTGACCCCCGAGCACCGCGCCGCCGTCCCAACCGTTGGGATCCCGCTGTCCGTACGCCAGTTCCTGGTCGAGCAGGAGGCGTCCGCCGCGGCGGACGGTGAGGCGGGTGATGAGAGCGCCGGGCTCCTCGCCGTACCGGCCCAGGATCTGCTCCTCGCGCAGCACCAGCCGGGCGGTGGGGGCGAGGTCGACGGTGGTGCGCATCCTCAGCTCGGAGCCGTACGCGGAGATGAGCTGTTCCGGGAGCCAGCGCAACTCCGCGCCCTCGCCCACGGTCAACCGGACGTCGTAGTGCGCGGCTTCGGGGGTGCGGCCGGGCAGGGCGACGGTCGCCGCCGCCGAGTCGACGGCGAGGCGCGCGCCGTCGCGCACCTCGGCTTCGAGCGTCAGCCGGTCGCCGCCGAGGGGGGCGCTCATCGCGCCGACGACGGTGACCCGTGAGCGGGAGCCCGCCCCGGTGTGACGGGTGCGGCGCAGGGCGAGCGGCCCGTCGCTCTCCAGCACCGGCAGTGATCCGTCGCGGGCGGCGGCGATCCTGGCGGTGGCCGTGAGGCTCATGCGGCCCAGGCGCCGAGCTGGGCGCGGACCCAGGCGGCGACGGGGCCGACGCCGTCGGGGCCGGTGAGGGAGGTGAAGACGACGGGCAGGTCGCCGCGCTGCTCCTTGGCGTCGTGGGCCATGCGGTCGAGGTCGGAGCCCACGTGGGGGGCGAGGTCGGTCTTGTTGATGACGAGGAGGTCGGCGGTGGTGACGCCGGGGCCGCCCTTGCGGGGGATGTCGTCGCCGCCGGCCACGTCGATGACGAAGATCTGCGCATCGACGAGGCCCTTGGAGAAGGTCGCGGTCAGGTTGTCGCCGCCGGACTCGACGAGGATCAGATCGAGCGGGCCGACCGCCTCCTCGAGGTCCTCGACGGCTTCGAGGTTGGCGGAGATGTCGTCGCGGATGGCGGTGTGCGGGCAGGCGCCGGTCTCGACGGCCTGGATCCGCTCGGGCGGCAGCACGGCGTTGCGCAGCAGGAACTCCGCGTCCTCGCGGGTGTAGATGTCGTTGGTGACGACGGCGAGGGAGAGCTGGTCGCGCAGGGTCCGGCAGAGCGCGGCGACGGTCGCGGTCTTTCCTGAGCCGACGGGGCCCCCGAGACCGATGCGCAGCGCGCGCCGGGTGCCGTCGGGGCGGGTGGCGTCGGCGCTGACGGAGGACGGGCCGTCGTGGGTGTGATCGAGGTGCATGGGGGCTCCTTGGTGGTGCTACGAGTCGCTAGGAGGCGAAGAGGCGGACCGGCCAGGCCGCGTGCTGCTCCGCCGTGATGTCGAGGAGCGGCGCCGAGGCGGCCTGCAGGTGGTCGATGCCCCGGCGGGCGGCGGCAGCGGCCTGCTCGGCGACCCGGTCCATGTCGGGGGCGAGGCGGGCGAGGACGGCGGTGGCTTCGAAGGGGTCGAGGCTGAGCAGCCGGACGGCGGCGGTGGCGGGGCCGCCGACCGTCTCGTACGCGACGCAGTGCGCGGCGTCCTCGGGACCGAGCCAGGCGGCGCGGGCGGCGAGCCCGAGGACGATCGGCTGGTGGGTGCCGCGGGGGAACCGGCCCGCGACCGCGTCGAGTTCGGCGCTCGGCCAGGTCGCACGGGCGGCACGCATCAGCTGCCGTCCGAGCCGCCGGGCGACCTGGCGCAGCGCGGGCGAGGGTGTGCGGGCGTCGGCGACGGCGTCCAGTTCCACCGGGTCGTGGCCGAGCGCGGCGGCCGCGGCGAGCGCGGCCGAGGTGAGCCCGGTCGTGTGCAGCCGCCCCCGGCAGAACGCCGCAAGGTCCTTGGCGTCCTTGATCCGGCCGGCCTTGACGGCGGCTTCGGCGCCGCCGGAGTGGGCGTGCCCGCCGGCCGGGAAGCGCCCGTCGGCGAGGACGAGCAGGGCGGCCCGGGCGCTCCCGCCGGCGGCCGGGCCGGTGGCGGGAGCGGTGAGCGCTGAGGTGTCCGTGTCGATGGCGGTCATGTTCAGAAGAGGAAGTACCGCTGGGCCATGGGGAGTTCGGTGGCGGGGGCCGGCTCGACCCGTTCGCCGTCGATGGTCACCGTGAAGGTGTCGGCCTCGACCTCGACGCGTGGCAGGGCGTCGTTCTCGCGCATGTCGGCCTTGGTGACGCGCCGGGTGTTCTTGATCGCCACGAACTTCTTGTCCAGACCGAGGCGTTCGGGAAGGTCGTCCTCGATCGCCGCCTGGGAGACGAAGTTGAACGAGTTCCCGGCGGGCGCCTTGCCGAGCGCGCCGAACATCGGCCGGGGCAGTACGGGCTGGGGCGTGGGGATGGACGCGTTGGCGTCACCCATCTGCGCGTAGGCGATCTGGCCGCCCTTGAGGACGAGCAGCGGCTTGACGCCGAAGAACGCCGGCTCCCAGAGCACCAGGTCCGCGAGCTTTCCGGCCTCGACCGAGCCGATCTCATGGTCCAGGCCCTGCGCCACCGCCGGGTTGATCGTGTATTTGGCGACATAGCGACGGGCCCGGTGGTTGTCCGCGCGGCCGTCGCCGGGCAGGGCGCCGCGGCGCTTCTTCATGACGTGCGCGGTCTGCCAGGTGCGCATGACGACCTCGCCGATCCGGCCCATCGCCTGCGAGTCCGAGGAGATGATCGAGATGGCGCCGAGGTCGTGGAGGATGTCCTCCGCCGCGATGGTGGACGGCCGGATCCGGGACTCGGCGAAGGCGAGGTCCTCGGGGACCGACGGGTTGAGGTGGTGACAGACCATCAGCATGTCGAGGTGTTCCTCGATGGTGTTGACGGTGTGCGGGCGGGTGGGGTTGGTGGAGCTCGGCAGCACATGCGGCTCGGAGACCACGGTGATGATGTCGGGCGCGTGCCCGCCGCCGGCGCCCTCGGTGTGGTACGCGTGGATGGTGCGTCCGGCGATGGCGGCGAGGGTGTCCCCGACGAAGCCCGCCTCGTTCAGTGTGTCGGTGTGGATGGCGAGCTGCGCGCCCGTCTCGTCGCAGACGCGCAGGCAGGCGTCGATGACGGCCGGGGTCGCCCCCCAGTCCTCGTGGATCTTGAACCCGAGCGCGCCACCGCGCAGCTGGGCGTACATCGCCTCGCGGGACATCGTGTTGCCCTTGCCGAGCAGTCCGATGTTGACGGGGGAAGCCTCCAGCGCCGCGAACATCCGGGCGAGGTGCCAGGAACCCGGGGTGATGGTGGTGGCCTTGGTGCCTTCGGCGGGTCCGGTGCCGCCGCCGACGAGGGTGGTGATCCCGGAGGCGAGCGCCTCGTCGATGATGGTCGGCGAGATGAAGTGGATGTGGGTGTCGATGCCGCCGGCGGTGAGGATGCGGCCGTTGCCGACGATGATCTCGGTCTCGGGCCCGATGACCAGGTCCGGGTGGACACCGTCCATGGTGTCCGGGTTGCCGGCCTTGCCGATGCCGGTGATCCGGCCGTCACGGATGCCGAGGTCGGCCTTGACGATGCCCCAGTGATCGATGATCACGACGCCGGTGACAACGGTGTCGGGTGCGCCTTCGGCCCGGGTCGTCCGCGCCTGCCCCATCGACTCGCGGATCACCTTGCCGCCCCCGAAGACCGCCTCGTCACCGGCGCGGCCGGGGCCGCCGGAGCGGTCCTCCTCGATCTCGACGAGCAGATCGGTGTCGGCGAGCCGGATCCGGTCGCCGGTGGTGGGACCGAAGAGGTCCGCGTACACGGCGCGATGCAGCTCAGGCACCTGTGACCCCCTTCTCCCCCACGGCCGGCCTGGGGGTGCCCCCATCTCCGGTCGCTCGGCGCAGCTGCGGGTCGCCGGCCGCCTGCGGCCCTGCGGCCTCGCGCCCGCCGCTCCTGTCGAGCGGGCCTCCGGTCTCTCCGCGCAGACCCGGCACTGTCCGCAGCCCGGCGATCGGTACGAGTTCGATGTCGACGGGGACGCCCGGCTCGAAGCGCACGGCGGTGCCCGCGGCGATGTTCAGCCGCAGGCCGTGGGCGGCCGCGCGGTCGAAGGTGAGGCCGGGGTTGGCCTCGGCGAAGTGGTAATGGGAGCCGACCTGCACGGGCCGGTCGGCGGCGTTGAGGACGGTGAGGCGGGTGACGTCGCGGCCTTCGTTGAGCGGCACGGGCCCGTCCGCGTAAAGGATCTCCCCGGGGATCATCGGCGCTCCCCCGTCAGACGATCGGGTCGTGGACGGTGACGAGCTTGGTGCCGTCGGGGAAGGTCGCCTCGACCTGGACGTCGTGAATCATCTCGGGGATTCCCGGCATGACCTCCTCGCGGGTGAGGACCTTGCGCCCGGTCGCCATGAGCTCGGTTACCGTACGACCGTCCCTGGCTCCCTCCAGTACGTGCGAGGTGATCAGGGCGACGGCCTCGGGGTGATTGAGCTTCACCCCGCGCGCCCTGCGCTTCTCCGCCACGTCGGCCGCCACATGGATGAGCAGGCGTTCCTGCTCATGCGGGGTCAGTTGCACGCTTCCACCTCACACTTGTTCCCCAGGCGCTCACCTGGACGCAGCCGGACCCTATCGATCTTCAACACTTCGTTGAACTGCAGCGATGCATCGCGGGACAGACATTGCACGTTAGGGCGGAAGTTTTTCCGGCGCGTTAACTGGCTCTTTACGAACCCGTGGATATCAGCCACTCGGCGCGATCACGCCGGTCCGGCGCCCCGGTGCCGCGCGGCGATGCCGAACCGTCCCTGTTCGCCGGGAGCGGATGTCACGTCGCGGACGGTGGACACCGCACTGATGACGTCGTCCTGCGACCGGTCCGCCTCCCCTTCGAGTCGCTCCAGGTCAGCGGCGGAGACAAGGGCGACGAGGGGCTTGCCGTGCCGGGTCACCACCACACGCTCACCGCCGTATACGACGCGGTTGATCAGATCGGCGAGCTCAGCGCGGGCTTGCGTCACCGGAATCTCGTAGGCCATGCTCCCCATTCTAACGGTCTGTACGTCCTGTACATTTTTTACAGAGAGGTGTGCCATGGAGCAGCGCCACGTCCTCCCCGAGTTCACTGAACGCACGAGCCTGGGAACCCGCACGCTGGACCCGTACTCCAAGCTCCACCAGGAGCGGATCGTCCTTCTCGGTACGCCCATCGACGAGACGTCGGCCAATGACGTGATCGCGCAGCTCCTGCACCTGGAGTACGCGGACCCGGACCGGGACATCGCGCTGTACATCAACTCGCCCGGCGGGTCGATCACCGCCATGACCGCGATCTACGACACGATGCAGGTCATCACCTGCGACGTGGAGACGACCTGTCTCGGACAGGCCGCCTCGACCGCCGCCCTCCTGCTCGCCGCCGGCACTCCCGGCAAACGGCTCGCACTGCCGGGGGCGCGGGTGGTCGTCCAGCAGCCCGCGATGGACGAGCCGCTGCGGGGGCAGCCCAGCGACCTCGAGATCCGGGCGCGGGAGTTGGCGCGGCTGCGCGAGCAGCTGTCCGGGATGCTCGAGCACCACACGGGGCAGAGCCGCGAGCGGATCGACGCGGACCTGGACCGGGTCTCGGTGTTCGACGCCGCGCAGGCCAAGGCGTACGGCCTGGTGGACCATGTGATCGAGAACCGCCGGGCGGCCGGCGGCACCGGGACCGGGTGAGGCCGCGATGGTTCCCGAGCTGCCGCCGCTGCCCGCCCTGACCCGCGCCGAGGGCGAGTTCATCGACACCTATCTCGAAGTGGTCGACCTGCTCGGCCGCATCAATCCGGCCCGCACCGAGCACACCTACGGCGCGCTGCGGGCGGCTCAGGCGCTGGTGGGGCGCGCGACGGCGCTGCGCGACGCGCTTGGGGTGATGCACACGCGCGGCGAGAGAGAGGTGCACGCGGACACGCTGGCGCGCGCCCTGCGGGTGCTGGACGGGGAGCGTCGCGCGCAGCGGGTCACCGTACCCAGCACGACCGCCAGTTGACAGAGCCGGTGTGTATGTCGAGGGCCGTACGGGACCGTAATGCCTCGTCCGTTCGGCGTAGCCGAGGGACCGATCGGCGTGGGGGGCGAGTTGCGCACCGCGTGTACACATCTGGCCGAACGGCGTCCCTTCGCCGCTGGTACGACGCTCATCGAAGCCACGGGAGGTTACGGGCAAGTGACGTCGTCCACCTGAATGGATCAGTAGTGACGAGACTCACATATCGCCGTTTCAACTCGGAAATCGGACATCCATGGGTCAAGATCCGTGACGACGACAAGCCCCCGCCACCGCGGCGGGGCGGTCCGGGCGGACGCCGAGTCCTGCCGCCGCTCCGGATGTCTGGTCGACAGGAGTGGATCGGCAGGAGTGGAGGACCCGCGCAGTACGGGACGGCCGGGCAGTGGGGCCGTTCCTCGGGGTGAAGCCGCGTCAGCGGCCGGGCAACTTCGCCAGTCCGAACCCGACAGGTCATCCTTCACAGGCGGCTGACGAAGGGTTGCGCATGACTGCGCAGATTCATGTCCCGTTCCTGTTGTCCCGGGCCGGAGCAGTGTCGGCCCTCACGCTCGCCGCCGTCGGCGGCACGCTGTTCGCCCCGGGCGCCGCGCCCGATGCGACGGCCGCGTCCGCGCACGCCGCGCAGGCGCTGCACATCGCCGTGTCCAAGAAGGGGTCCCCGTACAAGTACGGCGCGGCGGGCCCGTGGCGCTTCGACTGCTCGGGGCTGACGCTCTACTCGTACAAGAGGGTCGGCAAGGCGCTCCCCCGCACCGCGCAGCAGCAGTACAACCGGACCCAGCACATTCCCGCCTCGGACCGGCGCAAGGGTGACCTGGTCTTCTTCCACTACGGCCGGAGCGTCTACCACGTGGGTCTCTACGCCGGTCACGGAAAGATCTGGCACTCACCGAAGACCGGGTCGTGGGTGAAGCTGGACCCGATCTGGACCTCGAGCGTCTGGTACGGAAGGGTGCGCTGACCCGGCCTCGCCCCCCGGCAGGCCCTGCGACGTGTCCGATGGGTCACCAGGGTTGGTTGTCCCATCCGCTTGGTAGCTTCTCTCGGCAAGGGCGCTGTCAGCTGAGATAGCTGGTGGTTACCTTGGGCCGTGCGGCTGGCTCGGCAACGAGGGCGGGAGGGTGCGCAGTGCAGACTGCGATGAGCGTGTTGGCTCTGCTTGTGTCCGTTGGGGCAGTGGCTCTGTCCTTTGCGGCCTATCGAAACCAGAGGCGTCGAACCAGCTTGGAGCTTGCGCGTTCTCTGCACGCGGATCTGACATCGGGTCACGTACAGGCAGCCCGTGACGTCCTGGGGACTTTGGTCAGGTATCGCGAGCAGGCGAGTGATCTCGTTGCAGCGCGCTCTGCCTACTTCACGTTGCTGTGGTGCTTTGAACGTATCTGGGCAGGGCGAGAGGTCATTGTCCGTGATGAAGGAGAAAAGACTCCATCATGCCGTTTCTTGGACGAGATGATCCACTGGCACGTTCGTAACTGGGCGCGAGACCTCCCGATCATAAAAGAGGCAATTCAAGAGGCGCTTGGTACCGTCCACGACGAGGATGCGCTGCACGGCTTTCGTCAGTTGCGAGACAAGGTGCTGACCGGCCAAGAGCTCACTGAGGTGCGGCTGAGCCCTCAGCTGCAGGACGATCGAGCTTGAGGACTGCCCGGCGGATCGTCAACGGCGCGACAGCCGAATCGTAGCCAGGGTGACCCTGCCGTGAAAGACGCGAGCCCGGCAAGTCAGTCCCCCCGCGCGAGCGTCCCAGAGCCTCGTCAAGGCGTTGATGCATGGGCTTCAGCAAGATCACCCGCCCCACACCGAGCGCAACGATGGATATCCAGGCGAGTTACCTGACCCATCGGACAGGACCTCCTAGCCGCCGAGCGGCGCCGTCGGCTCCTGGGCGGGGACGGTCCACGGGAGGGCGATCCAGACGGTCTTGCCGCCCTCCTCGGTGGGGACCACGGAGATCCGCCCTCCGCACTCCGAGGTCAGCCAGCGGATGATCACCATCCCGCGCCCGTTGTCCTGCTGGACGGCCGCGGGCAGCCGCCGCGGCCACCGCGGGTGGCTGTCGGTGACGCCGATGTGCAGCTGCTCGTCGCGCTCGAGGCGCACGTCGATGGTGAAGGTGGGCGACTGGCCGAAGGTGTGCTGCACGGCGTTGGTGGCGAGCTCGGAGACGATCAGCCGGACGGTGTCGGCCGCCTCCGTCCCGTCCGGTAGCCCCCACGCGGAGATGACGTCCGCCACGTATCTCCGGGCGGCGGAGACCGAGGCGGGATCGCTCGGCAGAGTGACGGTTGCTTCCTGGTGGTCTGCCATGGCGACGCTGTCCCTTTCCCACCGGGGCCCGACTCCGCCATGTGGCGGATGGTCTGCGACGACGGCCTCGGATTGCGCTTCGCGCCAGAGTGCCACTGATGGTGCCGCCCTGGGTGTCGATCCACCAAGATATGCATATATCTGTCGCCCGAAGCGGTGAACTCTGCGACGCGGGACCGCATTCGGGCGGCACACTGACGCGTCGGGCGCTAAAGGAACCGAGCGGAAGGGAGTGGGCCGATGCGTGGCATGCGGCACGGTCCCGCGGTGCGCCGGCGCAAGCTCGGCGAGGAGCTGCGCCGCCTGCGTCTGGACGCGGGGCTCACCAGTCGCGAGGCCGCCCGTCTGGTCGGCTGGCACCAGTCGAAGGTGAGCCGGATCGAGACGGGGACCAGTGGGGTGCAAGCCGTCGACGTGAGGCGGCTGCTCGACGCCTACGGGATCGTCGAGCCGCGTCTGCGGGCGCTGTTGGAGGCGCTGGCGGGGGCGGCGGACGGAGGCGGGACGGGATGGTGGCACGCGTACCGCGGTGTGATTCCGCCCCAGTACCGCGACTTCATCAGTCTGGAGTCCCAGGCGCGGACGGTCCGGACGCTGGAGACCTCGGTGGTGCCGGGGCTGTTGCAGACGCCGGAGTACGCGCGGGCGGTGACGCTGTCGGTGCTGGACAACAGCACGGCGACGACGGTCGATTCACTGGTGGAGGTCCGGCTGACGCGTCAGGAGGTGCTGCGGGCCGATCCCCCGCTGGAGTTCAGCGCGGTGCTCGACGAGGCGGTGCTGCGGCGGCAGGTGGGCGGACCTGGGGTGATGCGGGCGCAGTTGCGGCAGTTGATGGAGTGGGCCGTGCTGCCTCATGTCCGTTTGCAGATCCTGCCGTTCACGGTCGGCGGCTATGCAGGACTCACCGGCCCTTTCGTTATTTTCTCCTTTCCGAACATTTCTGATCTGGATGTGGTCGTTCTCGACCACTTGACGAGTAGCCTCTATCTGGAGCGGAATGAGGATCTCGACGCGTACAGCGCCGCGTTCCGCGCCATGCAGGAGCACGCCCTTTCGACCGACGATTCGTTGGCACTCATCGCCGGGATCAGTGACGGCGCGTAGGGAGGCACCCCCCAATGTCTGCTTACCTCGCACAGCAGGAGCACCCCCTGCCCGAAGGCTTACGGTGGCGGCGCAGCAGCCGCAGCGTGGGCATGAACAACTGCGTCGAGACCGCCCGGCTCGACGACGGACGGCTCGCCGTACGGGACTCCAAGAACACCGCCAGGCCACCGCTGCGCTTCTCGGCGGTGGCCTGGTCCTCGTTCACCCGCTCACTGGGCTGACGGAGCCGTACGCACGATCGTGGCGACCGCCGCATCGATCTGAGCGCCCGTCAGGTCGGCGCGTGCGGTCAGCCGCAGCCGGGAGATGCCGTCCGGCACCGACGGGGGACGGAAGCAGCCGACCGCGAGACCCTCCTCGCGGCAGTCCGCGGCCCATCGCAGCGCCGCCTCCGGCGAGGGGGCGCGCACCGAGACCACGGCAGCGTCGGGACGGACGGCGGTCAGGCCCGCGTCCGTGAGGAGGCCGTGCAGGGTCGTGGCGACCGTCCGCGCGCGCGCGGCGAGGCCCGGCTCCCCGCGCAGCAGCCGCAGGCTCGCCAGCGCGGCTCCGGCCGCGGCCGGAGCGAGTCCGGTGTCGAAGATGAAGGTCCGTGCCGCGTTCACCAGATGCTCGATGACCCGCGCCGGGCCGAGTACGGCACCGCCCTGGCTGCCCAGGGACTTCGAGAGGGTGAGCGTCGCGACGACGTCCTCGTCACCCGCGAGACCGGCGGCGTGCAGCGCGCCCCGGCCGCCGTCGCCCAGTACCCCGAGCCCGTGCGCGTCGTCCACGACGAGCGCGGCGCCGTGGTCGCGGCAGGCGGCGGCGTGGGCGGCCAGCGGCGCCCGGTCGCCGTCCACCGAGAACACCGAGTCGCTGACGAAGAGGGCCCGGCGGCCGCGGTGGGCGTCGAGCGTCTTGCGTACGGCGTCGGGGTCGGCGTGCGGCACGACCGCGGTCTCGGCGCGCGAGAGCCGGCAGCCGTCCACGATGGACGCGTGGTTACCGGCGTCGGAGACGATCAGCGAGCCGCGCCCACTGAGCGCGGTCAGGGCGGCGAGGTTGGCCGCGTACCCCGACGAGAACACCAGAGCCGCCTCGAACCCGCAGAACTCGGCGAGCTCGCTCTCCAGCTCGGCGTGCAGCCGGGTGGTTCCGGTGACCAGGCGGGAGCCGGTGGCCCCCGCGCCCCAGCGGCGCGCGGCCTCGGCGGCCGCCCCGGTGATCGCGGGGTGGCGGGTCAGGCCGAGGTAGTCGTTGCTCGCGAGATCCAGCAGGTCCGATTCGGCGGCGCGGGGACGGAGCGTACGGACGAGCCCGGCCTCCGCGCGGCGGCGCGCCTCGGCGTCGGTCCAGTCGAATGGAGCCCGGTGCATATCGCGGATCCCTTTTGTAGGCAGCGCACAGACCCTAACCGGCCCGGGCCGAGGTCAGAGTGTGGCCATACACACACCTGAAACGCGGTCTGTTGTTCAGTTCCTCCTTGGCCCGGGGGCGTGCCGTAGGCGAGGATCGGCTCTCATGGACCTGCTGAACACGCTGGTGGAGAAGGGGCTGCGGCGCGAGCTGCCGACCCGTGAAGAAGCGCTCGCCGTGCTGGCGACCTCCGACGACGATCTGCTCGATGTGGTGGCCGCGGCCGGAAAGGTCCGCCGCCAGTGGTTCGGGCGGCGGGTGAAGCTCAATTACCTGGTCAATCTGAAGTCCGGCCTGTGTCCCGAGGACTGCTCGTACTGCTCGCAGCGGCTCGGGTCCAAGGCGGAGATCCTCAAGTACACCTGGCTGAAGCCGGACGAGGCGTCGAAGGCGGCCGCCGCGGGGGTGGCCGGCGGCGCCAAGCGGGTCTGCCTGGTCGCCAGCGGCCGCGGCCCGACGGACCGGGACGTCGACCGGGTCGGTGAGACCATCGAGGCGATCAAGGAGCAGAACGAGGGCGTCGAGGTGTGCGCCTGCCTCGGCCTGCTCTCCGACGGCCAGGCGGAGCGGCTGCGTGACGCGGGCGCCGACGCCTACAACCACAACCTCAACACCTCCGAGGCGACGTACGGGGACATCACCAAGACCCACACGTACGCGGACCGTGTCGACACGGTGCAGAAGGCGCACGCCGCGGGCCTGTCCGCCTGCTCCGGACTGATCGCGGGCATGGGCGAGAGCGACGAGGACCTGGTCGACGTCGTCTACGCGCTGCGCGAGCTCGACGCCGACTCGGTGCCGGTCAACTTCCTGATCCCCTTCGAGGGCACGCCGCTCGCCAAGGAGTGGAACCTCACCCCGCAGCGCTGCCTGCGCATTCTGGCGATGGTCCGGTTCGTCTGCCCCGACGTGGAGGTGCGGATCGCAGGTGGCCGTGAGGTGCATCTGCGCTCGATGCAGCCGCTCGCGCTGAACCTGGCGAACTCGATCTTCCTGGGTGACTACCTCACGAGCGAGGGACAGGCCGGCCAGGCCGACCTGGACATGATCGCGGACGCCGGCTTCGAGGTGGAGGGCGCGGACACCACGACGCTGCCCGAGCACCGCAGGGCCACGGCGGACGCCGAGGCGGCGGAGGGCTGCGGTTCGGGCGGCGGCTGTGGTTCCGGTTCGGTGTGCGGTTCCTCCGAAGAGGCCGCTGCCGAGGTGCCCTCCGCGCGGACGGATCTGGTCGCGGTACGCCGCCGGGGCGCCGGTACGGACCTCGCACCCAATGCGTAGTGCCGAACCGGGTCTCGACCCGGCCGAGCTGATCGCCCTCGACCGGGCCCATGTCTGGCATCCGTACGGGCCCATGCCGGGCCGTACGGATCCGCTGGTCGTGGAGTCCGCGTCGGGGGTCCGGCTCCGGCTGGCCGAACCCGCCCACGGGCAGACCGAGTTGATCGACGGCATGTCGTCCTGGTGGTCCGCCGTGCACGGCTACAACCACCCGGTGCTCAACGAGGCCGTGCGCAGCCAGCTCGGCCGGATGAGCCATGTGATGTTCGGCGGGCTCACTCATGAGCCGGCCGTGCGCCTGGCCACCCGGCTGGTGGAGATCACCCCGGAGCCGCTGCGGCATGTCTTCCTCAGCGACTCCGGCTCGGTCGCCGTCGAGGTGGCCGTGAAGATGTGCCTGCAGCACTGGCGCTCGGTGGGCCGTCCCGCCAAGCAGCGGCTGCTGACCTGGCGCGGCGGCTACCACGGCGACACCTGGCAGCCGATGTCGGTGTGCGACCCCCAGGGCGGGATGCACGAGCTGTGGTCGGGCGCCCTGCCCCGGCAGATCTTCGTGGACGCGCCCCCGGTCGCGTACGAGGAGTCGTACGCGGAGCTGCTGCGCACCACGATCGGACGGCACGCGGACGAGCTGGCCGCGGTGATCGTGGAGCCGGTGGTGCAGGGCGCGGGGGGAATGCGGTTCCACTCCCCCGAGTACCTCCGGGTGCTGCGCGAGGCGTGCGACGCGCACGACGTCCTGCTGGTCTTCGACGAGATCGCCACCGGCTTCGGCCGCACCGGCAGCCTCTTCGCGGCCGGGCTGGCGTCGGTGTCCCCCGATGTGATGTGTCTGGGCAAGGCCCTGACCGGCGGGTATCTGTCGATGGCGGCGACGCTGTGCACCGAGCGGGTGGCCGACGGCATCTCGCGCGGCGAGGTACCGGTGCTGGCCCACGGGCCGACGTTCATGGGGAACCCGCTCGCGTCCGCCGTGGCCTGCGCCTCGATCGATCTGCTGCTGTCCCAGGACTGGACGGGGGAGGTCAAGCGGATCGAGGCGTCCCTGCTCGACGGCCTGGCGCCGGCACGCGGGCTGCCGGGCGTCCTGGACGTCCGGGTGCTCGGCGCCGTCGGTGTCGTCCAGCTGGACCACCCGGTGGACATGGCCGCGGCGACGGAAGCCGCGGTGCGGGCGGGCGTGTGGGTGCGGCCGTTCCGCGACCTGATCTACACGATGCCGCCGTATGTGACGGGAGACGAGGATCTCGACCGGATCTGCGCGGCGGTGTGCGCGGCCGCGGCCGCGGGCTGAGCCGTCCCCCGGGCGCGCCGCCTCATGAACACGGTGTCTGCGGCGCGCCCGCCTGGAACGGGCGCCTCCACACGAACACGTACAGGAAGGACAGCGAGCACATGACCGTCATCGTCGTCAGTGGTACGGGCACCGAGATCGGGAAGACGATCGTCACCGCCGCGGTCGCCGCCGCGGCGTCGGCCCAGGGCAGGTCAGTGGCCGTGCTGAAGCCCGCGCAGACCGGCCTGGCGCCGGGCGAGCGCGGCGACGCGGACGAGGTCGTCCGGCTCTCCGGGGCCGTGACGGCCCTCGAACTGGCGCGCTTCCCGGAGCCGTTGGCGCCCGCCACCGCCGCCCGACGGGCCGCCATGGCGCCGGTCGGCCCCCGGCAGGTCGCGGACGCCGCCGAGAAGCTCGCGGCCGAGCACGACCTGGTCCTCGTGGAGGGCGCGGGCGGCCTGCTGGTGCGCTTCGACGAGGACGGCGGCACACTCGCCGACGCGGCCCGGCTGCTCGGTGCGCCGGTGCTGGTCGTGGTGCCCGCCGGGCTGGGCACGCTCAACACGACCACGCTGACCGGCGAGGCGCTGCGGAGCCGGGGCATCGACCAGTTGGGTGTCGTGGTCGGAAGCTGGCCGGACGAGCCGGACCTGGCGGCCCGCTGCAACCTCGAGGACCTGCCGCAGGCCGCGGGTGCGCCGCTGCTCGGGGCCGTCCCGGCGGGGGCCGGTGCGCTCCCGCCGGCCGACTTCCGGGCAGCGGCGGCCGGTTGGCTGGGACCGGAGCTGGGCGGCGTGTGGCGCGCGGAGGAGTTCACGGCTTCCGTACGCTGGTGATCATGCGAGCACATGTCAGCGAGATCGTCTTCGACTGCGCGGACCCGGCGGCGCTGGTGCGGTTCTGGGCCGCCCTGCTGGGCGGCGCTCCGGTGGACCGGAGCGCCGACTGGTCGTACGTCGAACCGCCCGGGTTCGTCCGGATCGCCTTCCAGCGCGTACCGGAGGGCAAGACGGCCAAGAACCGGCTCCATCTGGACCTGGAGTCGGGGGACGTCGACGTCGCGGCGCAGGAGGCGGAGCGATTCGGCGCGGTCCGCGTCGAGGGGATCGTCACCGACGACCACGGCCGTTTCCAGGTGCTGCGGGACCCCGAGGGGAACGAGTTCTGCTTCGTGGGCGCCTGATCGCGTCGCGACCGGGGGACAATGAGGGTAGCCGTCGGCTCCGTACATCCCCGTACGGCCCTTGTCGAAGGAGGCTGCGATGCTCATGCGCCGTAGCGAGGTCCCCCGGGACGCCGTCCATCACCCGCTCTTCGCCCGCTTCTACGCGCGCTTCAGCGTGGCGGCGGACACCAAGGGCGGCGTGGCCCCCGTCCGCGACGAGCTGCTGACCGGTCTGTCGGGCCGGGTCATCGAGATCGGCGCGGGCAATGGTCTGAACTTCGCCCACTATCCGGGGACCGTCTCCGAGGTCGTCGCCCTCGAACCGGAGCGGCGTCTGCGCCAGTTGGCCGTCGAGTCCGCGCTGCGCGCCGGTGTTCCGGTGGACGTGGTGCCGGCCGCGGCGGAGGCGATGCCGGTGAAGAGCGAGGCGTTCGACGCGGCCGTGGCCTCGCTGGTGCTGTGTTCGGTGCGGGACCTGCCGAGGTCACTCGCCGAGATCAGGCGGGTCCTCAAGCCGGGCGGTGAGCTGCGCTTCTTCGAACACGGGGTGGCGCCGGGGCGTGCGATGGCGACGGCTCAGCGGACGCTGGACCGCACGGTGTGGCCGCTGTTGTTCGGGGGCTGTCACACGGCGCGGGACCCGCTCGCGGCGATGGCGGCGGCGGGGTTCGAGTTCGTGACGTACCGGCGCCTACGGATTCCGGAGCGGGGACCGCAGATGCCTTCGTCCTCGTGCGTGCTGGGCGTGGCGCGCCGCCCGTTCGACGGCGAGCGCCCGGCCGGTGGTGAGAGCAGCCGGCGGCGGCCTCCGGCCGGCGGGGATTCTCCCTGATGGTGGGCCTTGCGGGCGAAGGGGTCGACGGCCGGGCAGTCAGTGGCTCCACTGCCGCAGTTCGTCGGCGATGGCCCGTACGTCCGACGTGCCGTCCTTGACCAGCCGTGCGAGGTCCCGCACCTGCTCGGGCGAGGTGACGACCTTGAGCCCGCAGGCGACGAGATAGCCGTAGGCGACGGCGGAGGCGAACATCGCGTTGGAGTGTTCGAGGGCCGGCACATGGAGGAGCAGTTGCAGCAGGGCGGCGGCGCGGGCGTGCGGGTCGCCGTAGACGGGGACGCCGAATATCTCGGCGTCGTGCCGGGACACCGCGGCGACGAGCGCGCCCCAGTCGGTGACCTGGGGGTCTCCGGGCGTCTGGTGCTCGGCGACCATGAGCAGCCAGGCGAGGTCGATCGAGAGGTTCATCCGGTCGGAGTCACCGTCACCGCTCGCCCCGGCCGGCGCCGGGGCCCCGGTCCCCGGGCCCTTGGCCGTTCCGCTCCGTGCCGAATTCTTCGGCGAACACCGATTCGTACTGCTTCATGAAATCGGCCGCGGCCTCCACGAAGGTGCGGCCCACCTCGCCCGCGTCCTGCTGGACGAGCTCCTCGATATAGCGGTTGACGCTGACCCCGCGCTGCTGCGCCCGCCGGCGCGCGGCCTCGGCGGTGGTCTCGTCCACGCGTACGTTCAGCTGAGTCTTCGCCACCCCCTCAAGCTAGCGCGGAACCGCTAGCCCCGGCAATCCCGCGGCACGACAGGCTCCCAGCATGGCCGGCGGGTCGGCGGGTACACGCCTGAACCGCAGGGGAAGTGCCGGGTGAAGCCGCCGACCCGCCCCCCGAGGCCGGGCGACGGGCCGCACTCCAGCGGGCCGCACCGCTCGGCCCCGGGATCACGGGGCCTGCCCTCGCGCCATTTTGCCCGTCCTTTACCATGGTCTTTCTCCTCGTTCCTTCTCCCCCGATCGAAAGGTGTGAGCGTCCGCCCATGGGCGAGCCTCCCAGTAGCCGACATCGCGCACTCCTCCTTCCCCTGTCCGATCATGGGACGGAGGTGAACCGATGACCGAAGTGCTCCTGCTCACCGTGGCGCTCTTGCTCTCGCTGGCGTGCGGTGCCTTCGTCGCGGCGGAGTTCTCGCTCACGACCGTCGAGCGCGGCCAGCTGGAACGGGCCGTCGAGCGGGGCGAGCGGGGGGCGGCGAGCGCCCTCAAGGCCGTCCGGTCCCTCACCTTCCAGCTCTCCGGCGCTCAGCTCGGCATCACCGTCACCAATCTGGTCGTCGGCATGCTCTCCGAGTCGTCGATCGTCAAGCTGATCCGCGGTCCGGTGGAGGCCCTCGGCCTGTCCCCCTCGGCCGCTTCGTCGGTGGCCCTGGTCATCGGCACGGCCCTGTCCACCGTCGTCCTGATGGTCGTCGGCGAGCTGGTCCCGAAGAACTGGGCCATCTCCTCCCCGCTGGCCGTCGCCAAGGTGGTGGCACCCCCGCAGCGGGTGTTCACGGCCACGTTCAAGCCGCTGATCAGCCACCTCAACAACACCGCCAACCGGATCGTGCGCCGGCTCGGCCTGGAGCCGGCCGAGGAGCTGGCGTCCGCGCGCAGCCCGCAGGAACTGGTCGCCCTGGCCCGCCACTCCGCCAAGGAGGGCGCACTGGAGGCGGACACCGCCGAGCTGTTCGTACGGACCCTGAATCTGGCCGAGCTGACCGCGGAGAACGTGATGACGCCCCGCGTCCAGGTCACGGCGCTCGAGGTGCAGGCCACGGCCGAGGACGTCGCGAACGCGACCCGCGCGACGGGCCTGTCCCGCTTCCCCGTCTACCGGGGCAGCCTCGACTCCGTCGTCGGCATCGCCCACATCAAGGACGTCCTGGCCATACCGGCAGCCGACCGGCCCTGGAAGCGGGTCTCGGAGATGCTGCGCGAGCCGCTGCTCGTCCCGGAGACGCTGACGGTCGACCGGCTCCTGGACCGGTTGTCCGGGAAGCGGACCATGGCCGTCGTCATCGACGAGTACGGCGGCACAGCCGGTGTCGTGACGCTGGAGGACATCGTCGAGGAGGTCGTCGGCGAGGTGCGCGACGAGCACGATCCGCACGAGACTCCCGACCTCGCGCGCGCGGGTGAGGACGCGGACGGGCGGGAGCTCTGGTCGGCGGACGGCGCGGCGAGGACCGACCAGCTGGAGACGATCGGGATGCGCGTGCCGGACGGCCCGTACGAGACGCTCGCCGGTCTGATCGCCCATGAACTGGGCCGGATCCCGGCCGTCGGGGACTGCGTCGAGATGGCCGGCTGGCGGCTCGACGTCGTGGACGCCTCCGGGCGGCGGGCGGCCAGGGTGCTGATGCACGCGCCGCTCTCCCGTACCGACGGAGCCGGGGAGGCGCGACGATGACCGTGATCCAGCTGCTGATCGGCTTTCTGACGCTGGTCGTCAACGCCTTCTTCGTGGGCGCCGAATTCGCCCTGATCTCCGTGCGCCGCAGCCAGATCGAACCGGAGGCGGAGGCCGGGAACCGGCGGGCGCGCAGCGTCATCTGGGGCCTGGAGCACGTCTCGGCGATGCTCGCCGCGGCGCAGCTCGGCATCACGCTGTGCACCCTGGTACTGGGCATCGTCGCCGAGCCGGCGATCGCCCATCTGCTGGAGCCGCTGTTCGACGTGGTCGGTGTGCCGCACGGCCTGGTCCATCCGATCTCGTTCGTGATCGCGCTGGCCGTGGCGACATATCTGCACATGCTGCTGGGCGAGATGGTTCCGAAGAACATCGCGCTGGCGGAGCCGACCCGGTCGGCGCTGCTGCTCGGCCCGCCACTGGTGACTCTCGCCCGCGCCCTGCGCCCGGTGATCTTCGCCATCAACGCCTTCGCCAACCTGCTGCTCAAGCTGCTCAGGGTGGAGACGAAGAACGAGGTGTCGGCGACGTTCTCCGACGACGAACTGGCCCGGATGGTGACGGACGCGGGGGACGCCGGTCTGCTGGACGACCGCGCCGCCGAGCGTCTGCACGACGCCCTGGAGCTGGGCCGCCGCCCGGTGCGGGACGTCGTCATGCCTGTGGAGCGGGTGGTGTACGCCCGTGTCGGGACCACGCCGGAGGAGCTGGAGCGACTGGCCGCGGAGTCGGGCTTCTCCCGCTTCCCGGTCGTCGACTCCGACCGCCGGATCCTCGGCTATCTCCATGTGAAGGACGCCCTGGACGTCCTTCCGCGCGATCTGCCGTTCCCGGTGTCGTCCCTGCGCCCGATCGCCCGGGTCCGCGCCTCCACGCTCATGGACGACGTACTGACGGCGATGCGCCGCAGCCGTACGCACCTGGCGGCGGTGGTGGACGAGGAGGGCGACGAGAAGCTCGCCGGCCTGGTGACGATGGAGGACGTGCTGCGCGAACTGGTGGGGCGGCCCTCGGCCTGATCCGACGCTCCAGGCGCCCTGTGCGCCTGTTGGGGCGCCCGCCTAGGTGCCCGGCGCCTTGGCGTGCTTCTGTGAGCGCGGCGGCGCGGGGGTGACGGCCCGGTCCGTGGTCTCGGTGAGACCGGGGCCGCGCCGTCCCAGTCCGCCGGCTCCGAGGGCGGTGAGCACGGCGAGCAGGCTCGCGAGACCGGCGGTGGCGAGCGCCGCCCGCCATTCGACGTCGAAGAGGTTGGTCGCTCCGGCCATCAGGACGGCGGCGAGTGACTGCGCGAAGGTGCGGACCGCGCGTTCGGCGGTGGCCTTCCAGAAATCCACGGTGAACATGTATTGGACATACTGCGGAATCCAGCCCCGCGACAGCCCTCCGGCAGCAGCTCGCCATCGGCGGACGCCCCCTCCATACCGCGCGGTATGATCGGCCCGCCATGACGATGAATGCCACCTACACCAGTCTGGTCGCCGTGGGCGACAGCTTCACCGAGGGAATGTCGGACCTGCTGCCCGACGGCACCTACCGCGGATGGGCCGATCTGCTGGCCGCCCGGCTCGCCGCGCGCACGCCGGACTTCCGGTACGCGAACCTCGCCGTACGCGGAAAGCTCATCGGCCAGATCGTCGCCGAGCAGGTGGACGCCGCCGCCGCCATGCGGGCCGACGTGGTGACGCTGGTCGGCGGGCTCAACGACACCCTGCGGCCCAACTGCGACATGGGACGTGTGCGCGGGCTGCTGGAGGAGGCGGTGGAGCGGTTGGCCCCGTCGTGCGAGCGGCTGGTGCTGATGCGCAGTCCCGGGCGCGACGGCCCGGTGATGGAGCGCTTCCGGCCGCGCATGGAGGAGCTCTTCTCCTTCGTCGACGAGCTGGCCGAGCGGCATGACGCGGTCGTCGTGGACCTGTACGGCGCGCGGGTGCTCGGGGACCAGCGGCTGTGGGACGTGGACCGGCTGCACCTCACGGCCGAGGGTCACCGGCGGGTGGCCGAGGCGGTCTGGCAGGCGCTCGGCCTCGAACCGGAGGACGACTGGCGGGCCGAGCTGCCACAGGGGATACGGCCCGGGTGGATGACGCGGCGCGTGGGCGATGTACGGTTCGCCCGGCAGCACTTGGGACCCTGGATCGGCCGCCGGCTGACGGGCCGGTCGTCCGGCGACGGACTCCCGGCGAAGCGCCCGGACCTGCTGCCTTACGAGCCGCCCTCGACGCGACCGTCCGAGCGTCCGCGCCCGTAGCGCGCGGGCACTGCCCTCGCGGCCGGCGGCCCGCTCTCGTAGCAAACAACAAACCGGACCGTGGCGCTGGCCTGCAGAAACCGCCAGTAGAATCTGGTCACGTGACTGCTGTGACTGCGAAGCCCCGCATCCCCAATGTCCTGGCCGGCCGCTACGCCTCCGCGGAGCTCGCCGTCCTCTGGTCCCCCGAGCAGAAGGTGAAGCTGGAGCGCCAGCTGTGGCTCGCCGTGCTGCGTGCCCAGAAGGACCTCGGGATCGAGGTTCCGGACGCCGCCCTCGCCGACTACGAGCGTGTCCTCGACCAGGTCGACCTGGCATCGATCGCCGAGCGCGAGAAGGTCACGCGCCATGACGTGAAGGCGCGCATCGAGGAATTCAACGCCCTCGCCGGCCACGAGCACGTCCACAAGGGCATGACCTCCCGTGACCTCACCGAGAACGTCGAGCAGCTGCAGATCCGGCTCTCGCTGGAGCTGATGCGGGACCGCACGGTCGCCGTCCTCGCCCGGCTCGGCAAGCTCTCCGCCGAGTACGCGGAGCTGGTCATGGCCGGCCGCTCGCACAATGTCGCCGCCCAGGCCACGACCCTCGGCAAGCGTTTCGCGACGGCCGCCGACGAACTGCTCGTGGCCTACGGCCGCCTCGAGGACCTCCTCGGCCGCTACCCGCTGCGCGGGATCAAGGGCCCGGTCGGCACCGCGCAGGACATGCTGGACCTGCTCGGCGGCGACGCCTCCAAGCTGGCGGAGCTGGAGCAGCGGATCGCCGGTCACCTCGGCTTCGCGCACGCCTTCACCTCGGTGGGCCAGGTCTACCCCCGCTCCCTCGACTACGACGTGGTCACCGCGCTGGTGCAGCTCGCGGCCGCGCCCTCGTCGGTGGCGAAGACGATCCGTCTGATGGCGGGACACGAGCTGGTGACCGAGGGCTTCAAGCCCGGCCAGGTCGGCTCCTCCGCGATGCCGCACAAGATGAACACCCGCTCCTGCGAGCGCGTCAACGGCCTGATGGTGATCCTGCGCGGCTACGCCTCGATGACGGGCGAGCTGGCCGGTGACCAGTGGAACGAGGGCGACGTCTCCTGCTCGGTCGTCCGGCGGGTCGCCCTGCCCGACGCGTTCTTCGCCTTCGACGGTCTCGTGGAGACCTTCCTGACGGTCCTCGACGAGTTCGGCGCGTTCCCCGCGGTCGTCGCCCGTGAACTGGACCGCTACCTCCCCTTCCTCGCCACGACCAAGGTGCTGATGGGCGCGGTGCGCGCGGGCGTGGGCCGCGAGGTCGCGCACGAGGCCATCAAGGAGAACGCCGTCGCCTCGGCGCTGGCCATGCGCGAGCAGGGCGCCGAGCGCAACGAGCTGCTGGACAAGCTGGCCGCCGACGAGCGGATCCCGCTGGACCGGGCGCAGCTGGACGCGCTGATGGCGGACAAGCTTTCCTTCACCGGCGCCGCCGCCGACCAGGTGGCTGCCGTGGTCTCCCGGATCGAGGAGATCGCCAAGCAGCACCCCGAGGCCGCCGGCTACACGCCCGGGTCGATCCTCTGATCCGCGCATGACCCGGTTCACTCCCGAGGAACTCCAGGCCGCCCGCGACCGCGTCGTCCCCGACGTGGTGGCGGACGGCCTGTCCGTTCTCTTCTGCGGCATCAACCCCGGTCTGATGTCGGCCGCGACGGGCCACCACTTCGCCCGTCCCGGCAACCGCTTCTGGCCGGTCCTGCACCTGTCCGGCTTCACTCCACGGCAGCTGAAGCCGTCCGAGGAACGGGAGCTGCTCACGTACGGCCTCGGCATCACCAATGTGGTGGCGCGGGCGACGGCGCGGGCCGACGAGCTGAGCGACGAGGAGTTCCGGGAGGGCGGCCGGCTGCTGACCGCCAAGGTGGAGCTGCTGCGGCCGCGCTGGCTGGCGGTGGTGGGCGTCACGGCGTACCGCACCGCGTTCGGCGACCGCAGGGCGGCGGTCGGCCCCCAGGAGCGGACGGTCGGCGCCACCCGGATCTGGGCACTGCCCAACCCCAGCGGTCTCAACGCCCATTGGACCGCGGCGACGATGGCCGAGGAGTACGCGAGGCTCCGCGAGGCGGCCGGGGCCGACGGGCCCTGACGAGGGTCCGCAACGCGGGTCGCCGGGCAGACGGGACTTTACGGACGGGCCCAGGGCCTGTCTTTTGGGGCACGCGAGCCCGGCAAGATCCGAAAGACAGGCCCTTACGGCGGGTCGACGGTCGTGACGGCGGCCAGCAGCTGGAACGGCAGCTCCTTGTCCCACTGCGAGACCCCCAGGGCCATCCAGAGCCCGTCGACCCGCCACAGGTGGAGATCCGGCACATGGTTGCTCAGGACTCCCCAGGGCTCGGGTATCTCCTCGCCCTCCATGCTCCGCTCCTGCACCGACCAGAGGCTGAACACCTGCGGAGGCCCCCAGCGCTCCTCGAGCACCAGCGCGAGCGCGTCGCGGTCGGCTTCGTACTGGTCGCAGACCTCTAACCGGCGGGTGCCGTCGTCATCCCAGAAGTCCTCGCTCGTGGCGAGTTCGGCGATGTGGTAGCCGGGGCCGCTGTCCCCCAGCTCCGATCTTCCGTGCTCCGCGGGGAAGGCCCGGGAGCGCAGCAGGTCGATCGTCGCCACATGGCGTGCGGTGGTCATGGCTCCAGTAAAGCGGCCGCCACTGACAACTGCCGTTCCCGGGCCGGGAAGCGGCCGCGGGGCCGACGGGTGCGGGCCGCTGAGCCCCATGTCAGCGCCACGGCGCCGGAGTTGGGGCCCGGAATCGTACCCGGGCGGTCATCGCCGCGTACGGGCCCGGATTCATGGCGCCGGACCGACGCACCACGGGGCACGGGCGGCACTCGCCGCGCTCCCGGCCATTGAGTACCATCCGGCAGACACGCGCTCGAGCTGGGAGGACACACCGTGGGCCGGCTGACCGGCGGAGACCCGTCGCTGTTGCGGCGGATCAATTCCGCGGTGGTACTTCATGCGCTGCGGGCCGCCGACTCCCCCACGCTCACCGATCTGACCCGGATCACCGGCCTGTCGCGGCCGACGGTCGAGGGGGTGATCGAGGGGCTCATGGAGGGCGGCCTCGTCGTCGAGTCGGCGCCCGAGGAGGGCGAGACCAGGCGGCAGGGCAGGCCGGCCAGGAGGTTCCGGTTCCGGACCGAGGCGGGGCATCTGCTGGGCATCGAGATCGGACCGCACCGGGTCGCCGCGCTGCTCTCCGGGCTCGACGGGCGGATCATCGGCGCGGGCTCCCGTGAGGTGTCGGAGACGGCGTCGGCGGACGAGCGGCTGGAGCGGGTCCGTACGGTCGTCGCCGACGTCCTGCGCCGCGCCGGGGTGGCCCGCAGCAACCTCCGGGCCGTCGGTGTCGGCACACCGGGGATCGTCGAGGCGGACGGAACCATCAAACTCGGCACCGCGCTGCCCGGCTGGACCGGTCTCGCGCTCGGCGAGCGGCTGCGCCGCTCCTTCCGCTGTCCGGTCCTGGTGGAGAACGACGCCAACGCGGCGGCGGTGGCGGAGCACTGGAAGGGTGCCGCCACCGACTCCGACGACATCGTCTTCGTCCTCGCGGGTCTCAGCCCGGGTGCCGGTTCGCTGATCGGAGGCCGGCTGCACCGCGGCTACGGCGGCGCGGCGGGCGAGATCGGCGCGCTGCACCTGCTGGGGCGGGGGGTGACGCCGGAGACGTTGCTGTCGACCACGGACGAGCCGCTGCACCCGCTCGACGAACAGGCCGTGGCGGCGGTCTTCGCGCTGGCGCGGCAGGGCGACTCCCGGGCCGAGGCGGCGGTCGACCGGTTCATCCAGCGGCTGGTTCACGATGTGGCGGCCCTGGTGCTGGCGCTCGACCCCGAGCTGGTGGTGATCGGCGGCTGGGCCGCGGGACTCGACGGCGTACTGCAGCCGCTGCGCGACGAGCTGGCTCGCTTCTGTCTGCGGCCCCCGCGGGTGGCGCTGTCACTGCTGGGCGAGGCCGCGGTGGGGACCGGCGCGCTGCGTCTCGCGCTCGACCATGTCGAGGAGCAGCTCTTCGCGGTCGAGGGAACGGTGACGGCCCGCCGCTGAGCAGCTCGGGGAGCTGCCGGCGACGGGCCGTGGACGTGCGCGGACGCGGGTGCTTCAGGACGCCATGACCAGGTCGCCCGAGTCGCCGAAGGTGAGGCGGCAGGTGTCGGCCCGGTAGGTCGCCACCGACACGGCGGCCGTACGGCCTTCGGAGAGATACCGGGTCGTCACGACGAGGACGGGCGCGCCGGGCAGGCGCTCCAGCTCCTTGGCGTCGTCCGCACGAGCCGAGCCGAGCTCGACCGCGCGGTCCTGGCCGTCGAGGGCGAGGCGCTGCAGTTCCCGCAGGACACCGCGGGCGCGGGCGGGTCCGGAGGGGCCGGCGACGGGGGGGAGGTGGGGGACCGAGCCCGTCGGTACGTACAGCAGCTCGGCCGCGACAGGCTGTCCGTGCGAGACGCGCAGGCGACGCACGACATGGACGGTTTCGTCGAGATCGGTGTCGAGGAGCCGTGCGACGGCGACGGGCGGCGTGGCGTCGGCGCAGTCGACGGACTGCCAGGTCTCCTCGGCGGCACCCGGCCACTGGTGCTGGGTGGTGGAGACGTCGACGCCCATGCGGGGCGGGGCGACGGTGGTGCCGACGCCGCGCCGGCGCTGCAGCCGGCCTTCCAGTTCGAGCTGCTCCAGCGCCTGCCGGAGCGTGGCGCGGGCGACCCCGAAACGAGCGGCGAGTTCACGCTCGTTGGGCAGGATCTCGCCCACCGCGAAGTCCGAGTCGAGCGCCTCACTGATCACGGTCTTGAGATGCCAGTACTTCGGCTCCGGCACCGATTCCAGCTGCGTGGTCCCCACCCTGATCCTCCGCAATCGCCGTGTCCCCGGCGGCTTTCCGCGCCCTTGTTTATTAAAGGTTCCTGCACTAACTCTGCCGACCATAAGACGGTCCTCCCCCTTGGTCAAGACCAATCCTCTGTCCGGCGGCCGGCGAAGCGGCCCATCGGCCTTGATCGTTCACAGGACGTTCGCGCTCCGGTGAGGCGCGCGCAGCAAAGCGCCCCGCGTCCGGGACGGAACGCGGGGCTTCCGGGAGGATGACGCTCCTACGGGGCGACCGCGTGGAGCTTGTCCGGATTACGAACGACATAGAGGCATTGAATGCGACCGTCGTGAACCTCCAGCTGGAGGACGGTGTCCGGTGTGCCGTCCCGCAGGGCGAGCATCGCGGGGGCGCCGTTGAGCTCGACGAGCCGGACCTCGAAGCCGGCAACGGTACCCGCGACCCCGAGGAGGAACCGGCCGACCTTGTCCGCGCTCTCGATGATCCGCAGCGGACCCTTGGACTTTCCGCCGCTGTCGCCGACGAGCCGCACGTCGGGGGCGAGCAGTTTGAGCAGGTCGCCGAGGTCGCCCCCGCCCGCGGCGGCGAGGAAGCGCTCGGTGAGGTCGCGGCGCTCGGCCGGGTCGACGTCGTAGCGGGGCCGGCCCTCGTCGACATGGCGCCGGGCCCGTCCGGCGAGCTGGCGCACGGCGGCCTCGGAGCGGTCGAGGACGGTGGCGATCTCCCCGTACGGGAAGCCGAAGGCCTCGCGGAGCACGAACACGGCCCGCTCCAGCGGCGAGAGGGATTCCAGGACGACCAGGACGGCGAGGGACACGGAGTCGGCGAGCACGGCGCGTTCGGCCGTGTCGGGCACGGACGGGCCGAAGTCGGTGACGATCGGTTCGGGCAGCCACGGCCCGACGTAGGACTCGCGCCGCGACTGCACGTGGCGCAGCCGGTCGATGGCCAGCCGGGTGGTGATCCGTACGAGATAGGCGCGCGGCTCGCGGACGTCCTCCCGCCGCTCGGCCGACCATCGCAGCCATGCCTCCTGGACGACGTCGTCCGCGTCGGTGGCGCGGCCGAGCATGCGGTAGGCCACGCCGATGAGGACGGGGCGGTGTTGCTGGAAGACGTCGGTCGCGGAGTCGGTGGTCACGCTCCCATCCCATCCCGCGCGCGGGGAGGTGTCCAGGCCCGGAGAGTGCGGCGCGGGCCACAGTCATGGGGCGGGAGGGGACGGGGAGAGGTCCCGGCGGCTCTTGCCCCGCGAGTCCGTCCGCGAGCGTTCCCGACCCGTTGCGGCCACCCTCTTGAACTCGTTGCTACTGAACGGTAATTGTTGCTGACAGGGTGTCTAAGACAGGGAGCAGTCGTATGCCGGCAGAGGTCTCGTTCACCACCGCGTCCCCCCGGGGACCGCGCACGGTCTCCGTGACGTACGAACGCAGGGGCGCAGGCGAGCCGTTGCTGCTGCTGCACGGGATCGGCCACCACTGGCAGGCCTGGGAGCCGGTCCTGTCGATCCTGGCGGCCGAGCGGGACGTCGTCGCGATCGACCTGCCCGGCTTCGGCGCCTCACCGGCCCTGCCCGACGGGTTCGCCTACGACCTCGGGACGGTCGTGCCCGTACTCGCCGGGCTCTGCGAGGCGCTGGGCATCGAGCGGCCGCATGTCGCGGGGAACTCCCTCGGCGGGCTCCTGGCCCTGGAGCTGGGCAAGGAGAAGCTCGTCCGGTCGGTGACGGCGCTGTCCCCGGCCGGTTTCTGGTCGGAGGGCGAGCGGCGGTACGCCTTCGGGACGCTGCGGGCGATGCGGGCCGCGGCTTTCGCGATGCCGCTGCCGCTGATCGAACGGCTGTCCCGGACCGCCGCCGGCCGTACGGCGCTGACCAGCACCATCTACGCCCGTCCCGGCCGCCGCTCACCCGAGGCCGCCGTCGCCGAGACCCTCGCGCTGCGCGGTGCCACCGGCTTCCACGAGACGCTCGCCGCCGGCGGGAGCGTGCGGTTCACCGACGACGTGCCCGGCGTTCCGGTCACGGTCGCCTGGGGCACCCGGGACCGGCTGCTGCTGCGCCGCCAGGGGATACGCGCCAAGCGCACCGTCCCCGGTGCCCGGCTGGTCCGGCTGCCCGGTTGCGGCCATGTGCCGATGAACGACGATCCGGCCCTGGTCGCCCGGGTGATCCTCGACGGCAGCCGCTGACTTTCCCCGGGGACGCCTGCCGAAGGCGCCGGAGCCCAGCGCGGCTCCGGCGCCCACCAGCGCGCTGCCCGTCGCCTGGGCCACGCCGTAGGTGCCCGTGCCGGCCAGCGGCGCGGTCAGCGCCGCGGCCACCGGGATCAGACCCGACAGCAGCACCGCCCGCTCCACACCGATCCGGCGCATGCCCGTGTAGTACAGAACGAAGCCGACCACGGTGACGACGGCCGCCTGCCAACCGAGCGCCAGCGCCTCGGACATGGCCGGGATCCGCAGGAACGCCGTCCCGTCGAGCACGAACCCGAGGAGCGCGGACTCCACGGCTCCGATGCCGCAGACCGCCGCAGTGAGCAGGCGCGGCCCCAGGGGCCGCAGAACCGGCACGGCGAGCACCGTGAAGCCCACCTCACCGACGAGCGCGCCCAGCGACCACACCATGCCGGACAGGTCGGTACGGCCCCAGCCCTGCACCGTGAACGCGCCCGCGGCGACGAACAGGGCCCCGCAGAGCACCGGGAGGACCGGCTTGCGCCTGTTCATCAGCGGCACGAGGACGGCGACGACCACTGGCGCGCAGCCGACGAACACTCCCGGCACGGCCGGTTCGGCGCTCCGCTCGGCCGCGAGGACGGACAGATTGAAGCCGACCATCCCGACGGCGGCGACGACGGCCAGACGCCCCCACTGACGGTGGCTCAGGTCGCGCAGCGGGGCGAGGCCTCCCCGGCCGAGGAAGGGGAGCAGGAGCAGAAAGGCGGCGCCGTAGCGCAGCGCCTGGCCGCCCGCGTAGGGGTAGTCGCCGAGAAGGCTGTTGGCGGTGAAGGAGGCGCCGACGAGGGCGTAGGCGAGGGTCACGAGGAGGGTTCCACGCAGAAGGTTCGCGTTCATGGTCCCGACGCTAGGCAGCGCTCCGGTCCCGTTTAAGGTCCACTTCCATGACGTCATCGGGGACCAATCCACCGGCGGGCGGGGACGGCGGAAGCCCCGCGTGGGAGCTGCTGCTGCCCGCGGCCGGTGCTCCGGCCCGCCGGCGTGGCCGGGCGCTCCAGTCGGCCCTGCGTGAGGCGGTGCGCTCGGGTCGTCTGGTGGCGGGGACACGCCTGCCGGCCAGCCGGGAGCTGGCGGCTGACCTCGGGGTGTCGCGCGGACTGATCACCGAGACGTACGAACAGCTCGTCGCCGAGGGCTATTTGCGCAGCGGGCGGGGAGCCGGCACCTGGGTGGGCGACGCCGTACGGGCGGCTGCCGAGGGGGCGCCCGACCCTGCTCCGCCCGCTTCGCGTCCGCTGGTGGACTTCACTCCGGGGACCCCCGATCTCTCACTCTTCCCGCGTGCCGCGTGGGCCGCCGCGCACAAGGCCGTCCTGTCCCGGCTGCCGCACCGGGCACTGGGCTATCCGGATCCGCGCGGGCTGGCGGAGCTGCGCGAGGCGCTGGCCGGGCTGCTGGCCAGGCGCCGAGGGGTGGTGGCCGATCCCGGGCGGCTCGTGGTGTGTTCGGGCGTGGCCCAGGCGATGACCCTGCTCGGATTCGTGCTGCACGCGCGCGGGGTGCGGGCGGTCGGAGTGGAGGACCCCGGGAGCCCGGAGCACGGCAGGCTGTTCGCCTCGACCGGTGTGGAGACCGTGTGGCTGCCGATGGACGCCGAGGGGCTGCTGCCGGGGCCACTGGCCGAGTCCGGCCTACGGGCGGTCGTGACCACTCCCTCGCACCAGTTCCCCTCCGGGATCGGGTACTCGGCCCGGCGGCGCGCCGAACTCCTGCGGTGGGCACGGTCGGTGGACGGCTTCGTCGTGGAGGACGACTACGACGGGGACTTCCGCTACGACCGGGCCCCGGTCGGCGCGCTCCAGGGCCTCGATCCGGAACGGGTCGCGTACACCGGTTCGGTGAGCAAGTCCCTGGCGCCCGGGCTGCGCCTCGGCTGGCTGCTCGCGCCGGAGGAACTGGTCGAGGACGTCGTGGAGCGCAAGCGGACCATGGACCTGGGCAATCCGGCCCTCGATCAGGCGGTGCTCTGCGACTTCGTCACCCGGGGCGGCTACGACCGTCAGCTGAGGCGTTGTCAGCGCGCCTACCGGGAGCGCCGGGACGCCCTGGTGGCGGCGCTGGAGGAGCATCTGCCCGGTACGGAGGTCAGCGGGATCGCCGCCGGGCTGCACATCATCGCGCGCGTGCCCGCCGAGGGCGGCCCGGCGCCGCTCCTGGTGCGGCGGGCGGCCGCGGCCGGGGTGGCGGTGCGACCGCTGGAGGAGTACGGGACGCGGGTCCTCACGGACGGGTACCTGAGGCTCGTGCTGGGCTACGCGCATCTGACGCCGTCGGACATCGCGCGGGGCGTGCGCCTGCTGGCGGGCGCCGTGCGCGGTAAAGGTGAGCACGCGGACGCCCCGCGCGGCGGCGGTCAGCCGCTGTTGGACCAGCCCCGTACGGAGAGGACGAGCCGGTAGCCGTCGGGGTCCTCGACGGTGACGCCCCATTCGTTCCAGTAAGGGTTGGGGGACGTCACGCGCTTGCCGCCGTGCTCCTCGAGCCGGGCCACGAGCTCGTCGGGGACCGCCTCTTCGAGGTAGACGACGAGAAGATCCTCCTCGGTGGGGCGCGGCTCGGCGGGCGAGGCGTGGACGAGTTCGAGGTGCCAGCCGGCGTCGGGCCAGCCCAGCATGAGCAGGGCGTGGTGGCCGGGTTCGGCGGTGCCCTCGTCGCGGTGGATGACGGTCAGGCCGAGGCCGTCCTTCCAGAACCGCTCGGCCGCCTCCAGGTCTCTTGAGGGACGGGCGATACGGATGTGCGACTGGCCGCCTATGGGCATGAGTTTCCCCCTGGTCGGTGTGATGGGACCGGTCCGACCGTATCCCGCGGCTTCGGACGGGTCGATCGGTCGCTGGTCCTCCGCCCTGCGACGTCGACCCCGTGGCGGAGGCGTGGCCGGCGTGTTCCTGCGCGGTCGGAGCCCGTTGTTCATGTGGGGTTGGTGTGCGCGCCGTCACCGGCCGTTAGGCATGGCACAGCCGCCCGAACCACACGTCCCGGCAGCGTGAACCGATTCCTCCTGGAGGCGCACCGATGTCGTACAGCCCGCCGAGCCCGTCGCCCGCCCGCCGCAGCGTCCTGCGCGGCACCCTGGCCGCCTCGGCGGCGTTCTCCCTCGGGGGAGCCGCCGCTCTGGGCGGGGCGGCGCCGGCTCTCGCCCTTTCGGGGCGGCCGCGTGCCGCGTGGGGTGTGCAGACGGGCGATGTGACCTCGTCGTCCGGCCTGGTGTGGGTGCGGTCCGACCGGCCGGCGCGGATGGTCGTGGAGACCGCAGCGAGCGAGTCCTTCCGGGGCGCCCGGCGGTGGTACGGCCCGCTGCTCGGCGCGGACAGCGACTTCACGGGGACGACGGCGCTGCGCGGACTGCCTCCCGGTGAGCAGATCCACTACCGCGTGACGCTCGCCGATCCGGACGACCCGCGGCGTACCGGGGAGCCGGTGGCCGGAACGTTCCGTACGGCTCCCGCGCGGCGCCGGGCGGGTGTGCGCTTCCTCTGGTCGGGCGACATCGCCGGGCAGGGCTGGGGCATCAACCCGGACATCGGCGGGTTCCGCGCGTACGAGGAGATGCGCCGGCTCGACCCGGACTTCTTCCTGTGCAGCGGGGACACGATCTACGCGGACGGGGTGATCCAGCCGAGCGTGACGCTGCCCGACGGCAGGGTCTGGCGCAACATCACCACCGAGGAGAAGTCGAAGGTCGCGGAGAGCCTCGACGAGTACCGGGGCAACTTCCGCTACAACCTTCTGGACCACAACGTCCGCGCGTTCAACGCCCAGGTGCCGACGATCGTGCAGTGGGACGACCACGAGGTGCGCAACAACTGGTACCCGGGGCAGATCCTCGACGACCCGCGCTACACCGAGAAGGACGTGGACGTCCTCGCGGCGCGCTCCTTGCGCGCGTTCGGCGAGTACTTCCCCGTGTCCACGCTCCACGCGCGCGGTGACGAGGGCTGGATGCACCGGGTGGTGCGGTACGGTCCGCTGCTCGACGTGTTCGTCCTCGACATGCGCTCCCACCGCAACGCCAACTCGCCGGGCCGTCAGGCCGACGACACCACCGGCATCCTCGGCGCGGAACAGCTGGCCTGGCTGAAGCGCGAGCTGGCGCGCTCGCGGGCGGTGTGGAAGGTGATCGCCTCCGACATGCCGCTGGGTCTGGTCGTCCCGGACGGTTCGGCCGACTTCGAGGCCGTGGCGCAGGGCGATCCGGGGGCGCCGCTCGGCCGGGAGCTGCAGATCGCGGAGCTGCTTCGGTTCATCAAGCACCGCCGTGTCACCGGGACGCTGTGGCTGACGGCGGACGTGCACTACACCTCGGCTCAGCACTACGCCCCGGAGCGGGCCGCGTTCAAGGACTTCGCGCCGTTCTGGGAGTTCGTCTCGGGGCCGCTGGCGGCGGGCGGGTTCCCGGCCAACGCGCTGGACTCCACGTTCGGGCCGGAGCGGGTGTTCGTACGTGCGCCGGAGCGGGCGAATCTGTCGCCGATGGAGACGCCGCAGTACTTCGGCGAGGTCGACATCGACGGCGGCAGCGCCGAGTTGACCGTGCGGCTGCGGGCGGAGGGAGGAACCGTCCTGTTCAGCAAGGTGCTTCAGCCGGGACGCGTCGGCCAGTGAGACCCATTCTCGGGGCCACTGCCGGGGGCCCTTCCCGGGGAGCCCCTCCTGCAAGCCCCTCCGCCATCTCCCGTTGCAATGGCGGCATTTACTTGCCATAGTGGAAAGTAGTTGTCGTCGAGGAACAGGTGGCTCGTGATGTCCGAACACATGCAGGCAGCCGAGGCGTTGGGGCGAACCCTGCGGATGGAGAAGGCCGCACGGCGGGACAGCGGCTGGTACAGCCGCTATCTGCTGATCTTCGCCGTCGCGCAGCTGGGACTCGTGCCCACGGTGCTGCTGCTGCACGGCACGGTGGCCATGCCGCTCGCCCTGGCCGTATACGTCGTCGCCGTGTCGGGGCTGAGTCTCTACGCGGCGCGCAGGCGGGCGGTGCGGCGCGCCTTCGGTCTGCGGCACGGCCTCACCATCGGAATCTGGGGGGCGCTGTACGCGCTCGCGATCACGCTGGGCTCCACGGCCTTCCCCGACAGCGTCGCCTTCGCCGTCGGGGCGACGCTGGTGTGCACGGCGCCCCTGGCGGTGGGCGGTTGGATCGAAGGGCGTCTGGGCGCATGACGGACGCGAAGCCGGGCAGTCACCCGCGTCACGCGCTGGAGCCCCTGCTCACCTCGCCCGTGCGCCTGTCGGTGGTGGCGGCCCTCGCGCCGCTGGACAGGGCCGAGTTCGCGTTCGTACGGGATCTGGTGGAGGTGTCCGACTCGGCGCTCTCCAAGCAGGTTGCCGCGCTGGAGGAGGCGGGGCTGGTCTCGGTGGACAAGGGCCGGGTGGGGCGCCGGCCGCGGACCTGGCTGGCGCTGACGGCCACAGGGCGTGACGTCTACGCCCGGCATCTGACGGCGCTGCGGGCCATCGCCGGGAGCTGACGCACAGCCGTCCGAGGATTGTCAGTGGTGCCCCCTACCGTCATTCCCATGACGCGATCCGTACAGGCACTCGCCTATTCCCGCATGTCCGCACTCGAGTCCTCGCAGGCCGGACGGCTGTTGGGGCTCGAGACATCGGGCGGGCTCACACCCACCGGCGCCGAGGCCCACCCCCGCTTCTTCGCGGGGTTTCTGACGTCCCCCCAGACAACGGCACGCGGGTTGCTGGCGGTCGCCGACGTGGCGGCCGCCCGTTACTACCAGCGACTGCGGCCGGCGTCACTCGACCCGGTGGTGACCGGCAACGGCGACCGGCTGCGCTTCGAGTCCTTCTCGGGCTGCGGCGGGGTCTACGCCCGCCTGGACGTCCTGCGGGAGGGGCTCGACGGTGCGGAGACCGGTCACGGCACGACCAATGTGGATGTGAACAACCCCCTGCGGGAGGCGCTCTCGCGGATGACGGGTGACGATCCGCTGCATCTGCGGGTGGGTCCGGACGAGTTGGCCGTCACGACGACCGGCGGAGCGGTGGTGGAGAAGAAGGTGCCCCTGCCCGACCGCTGGCTCCGTGGGTTCGCCGAGGCGCAGGTCGCCTCCGCCGCCTTCGATCTGCGGGCCGAACTGTCGGCGTCCGAGGCGGTCCGCTTCCTGCGCTCCCTGCCCCGCACACGGGGCGGATCGCGGGGTCCGCTGTGGGTCGTGCCGTCCGCCAGGACGCTGCGGCCGACCACACGACCGGTTCCCGGAGCCGTGTGCCTGCCGGGCCCCGAGCGGCTCGCCGCCCTGCAGCGGGTCCTGCGGCACGCGACCGCGCTGAAGGTGTACGGGCCGGTGCCGGACGGGGCGGCGACCGCGAGCGCCTGGGAGGTGACGCTGCCGGGCATGCGGCTCACGCTCACGCTGTCGCCGGACGCCTCTCGGGGCTTCTCGGGCGAAGGCGGGGTGCTGGAGGCGCTCGCCACCGAAGAGGCCGCGCAGGACGCGGAGTTGGTGTCCGTGCTGCTGGCCTGGGAGCCGCGCATCGACCTCGCCGAGCTGGGCGAGCGGGCCGGCCTGCCGGTCGACCGGGTCCGCGCCGCGCTCACCCGGCTGGGGACCGCGGGCCGCGTGGGGTACGACGTGGCGGACGCGGCGTACTTCCACCGTGAGCTGCCGTACGACGCCGACCGCGCGGAACGGCACAACCCCCGGCTGGTGGCCGCCCGCGCGCTGGCATCCTCGGACGCCGTGACGCTCGACGGCAGCCTCGCCACCGTCGCCTCGGGCGAACGGCGCCACCAGGTGCGGGAGTCGAACGGAGCCCTCTCCTGCACGTGCCAGTGGTGGGCCGACTACCAGGGAAGACGCGGTCCGTGCAAACACGCCCTGGCGGTACGGATGGTGCGGCGCGGCGCGCTCGTCGCGGGAGGTGCGCGATGACGGTCGTCAGCCAGGTGGAGAAGCTGCTCACCGCCGTTCGGGAAGGCCGTCACCAGGCCCTTCCCGCGCTTCTCGTGCCTCTGGATCCCACCGAACGCAAGGCGGCCCTGGTGCGGTTGAAGGAGCTGCGCACCGAACTCCGGAGCTGGGAGTGGGGCCGCTGGCAGGAGCGCCTCAAGGTGGGCCGGGGACTGATCATCGCGGGAGCCGGGTGTCACACCGGCGCGGCGGCAGCCGCCGCCTGGCTGGGCGCCCGGGATCTGCGCCAGTGGGACCGCCTGCCGACCGGGATTCTGGTCGAGGTCGTCTCGGGCCGTGACTCCGAGTGGCTGGGCGACGTGGCCCACCGGCTCGCGGCCCGGGCATCCACCGGCCAGGAGGACTACCCGTTCATCCGCGAGCTGGTACGGCTCGCCGGCTGTCCTGTCCCGACCACGGACGCCTTCGTGCACGGCTGGGCCGGGGACACCCGCCGGGCGGGGCTGCTCAGGGAACTGCGGAAGGACCCGCACCTCGCGGACCTCGTCCCCCGTCTCTTCGAGACGGTGGAGCTCCCCCGCCCGCTCGCCGGGTCACTGAACACCGTCTCGTCCGACCAGTGGCCCTCGGTACTGGTGACCCTGTCCGAGGAGGGGCTCGTCGAGCGGTCCATGCTCGTGGACAGGGCCGTGGCGCGGCTGCTCCGGGGCGGAAGGGCCGGCGATCTGAAGTTCTTCCTGGCACTGCTGCAACGGCTGGCGCTCACCCCGCAGGAGGAGCGGGAGCGGATCGCCGACTGGATCGGCATGGCCTCCGACGCCCCGTCGACGGTGGCGGCCCACGCCCAGGCCGTGCTCGCGCGGCTCTCCGAGTCCGGGGACCTTCCGGCGCGGGCACTGGCGGAGGTGTCCGGGTCGGTGCTGTTCCGTACGGAGAAGAAGCTGGTGCGGGCGCAGCTGGTGCTGCTCGGAAAGGCGCTGCGCAGGGACCCGGCGGACGCGGCCGAACTGCTTCCGGTGCTCGCGGAGGCGTTCGGGCACGAGGACACGGGCGTGCAGGAGCGGGCGCTTAAGCTGGTCGGCCGCCACCTGTCCGCCGTGGACGAGACGCTGCGCAGTGAACTGGCCGATGCGGCGTCCCTGTTGAGCCCGGCGCACCGGGAGAGCGCCGTCGAGGTGTTCGGTGAGGCGCTCCTCCCCACCGAGGAGTCGGTTCCCTACGAGGAGCATCTGCCGCCGGTTCCCGGGCTCCGGCGCGTGGAGCCCGCCGCCGCGTCGGTGGCGGAGCTCGTGGAACAGCTGGTGGTGGTGGTGCGGTCCGCCGACGTCAGCGCGTTCGAGAGGACCCTGGACGGACTCGTCCGGCACACGTACCAGGACGCGGAGGCACTGGCCGGTGCGCTGCGCGGCGCTCTCGCCGACCGCTGGTGGCTCGGCGACTCTCCGCACTGGAGCCCCGACGAGCGCTTCTCCCATGATCCGGACGGGCTGGAAGTCGTGGCAGCCGCCGTGCTGGGACGGGTCTCGGTCACGACGCTCCACAATGCCCGCACTCGGCTGCGCCCGCCCTACAGATGCGCACACGCGGGGCTCGCCCTCGCCGTCAACGCCCGTCTCTGGGAAGCCGCCTACTACGTGCGGACCCGGCCGCTGCCGTTCCTGCTCGCCACCCCCACGTGGCACACGGGCGCCCTGGATCCGGAGGAACTCGTGGAGCGCCTGCGGGCGTACCAGCGGCTCGGTGTCACACCGGGGCCGGCGGACTTCGAGCAGGCGCTGCTGAGGGTGGAGCGGAACCCCGCGGTGGCACCGGTCGCCGCGGAGCTCGGAACCGTGGAGGGCGAGCGTCTCGCGGCATGGCTGAGCGCGGCGGAGCCGCTGGTTCCGGCGCCGCGGAGCACGCCGGCGCCGACGGACGGCAGCGCGGCGGGCGCGGGTGCGGACGCGGGCGCGGGGCAGGAGATCACCGGCGCTCCGGACCCGGACCGGGCGAACACGGCGGGCCGGGTGCACGGTCGAAGCGGGGTCCCAGCCATGCGGCATCTGCTGGCCCAGGCGCGGGAGAGCCGTGAGATCCGGCGGGAGTTCCTGTCGGTCCTGCGATGGCTGAGCCGGGAGTTCGGCGAGTCCGGGCTCGCCTGCTACCACTGGGTCGGCGACCAGAGGTACTGGCCGGCGGTGCTGCCCCATGACGGGGACATCCTCGCCTCCTGGCTGCTGCCCGGCATCCGGCAGCACTCCGAGTACGACACGCCGGACGCCACCTGGTGGCTCTCCGTTCTGGCGGAGGCGGGCGGCGGGGCCGGGCACGCGTTCCACCGGGCTCTGGCCCACGGACTGGGTGCCCGGAACTCCGAGGCCCGGCTCGTCGCCGTCGACGCGCTGCTGGTCCTGGCCGCGCGGGGGCAGTTGGAGGCGGGCCGTATCGGCGGCGATCTCGCCGAGCTGGTCGCCGACGGCACGGTGAAGCCCAATCGGCTTGCCGACGCGGCCCGGACGGCCGCCGCGACCGGGGCGTACGCCACGGTGTGGTCCGTCCTCGGGGCGGCGTTGTCCGCGCTGTTGTGCGGGGACACCCTGCCGCGCGGTCTGGGGGAGATACTGGCCATCGCCGCCGACTGCGTCGAGCGGTGCGGGGCGAGCGGCGCGGTTCCCGGCCTCGCCGAGGCGGCGGGCCGACGGGGGTCGTCACAGCTGGTCACACAGGCGAAGCGGCTTCTGGCCGCATTGCGACAGCAGGGTGATCAGGCGACGCCACATCCGGCTGAAATCAGTCATTAAGCATCTAGAGGGGTACTTAACCCGTCAGTCACAAAGCGTTCGTGATCACGCAACACCGCTGGGTCACAGTGAATCCATGACTGATGTGACGTCCGCGAAGCGCGCCCGCCGCCACCACCACTGGCGGCGGGACCTTGTCGAACTGGCCGCCCTCTTCACCGCCGTGGCGGTCGCCGACGCGATCGCCAACACCGTCGTCCACGGCCCGAAGGGCCCCTATCTGCTGGTGATCTCGGCCATCGCCCTGATCGCCACGGCCGCGTTCCACACATGGTGGGCACGCCGCCACAGCCACGCACCCCCGACCGCCGCGGGGGCCGGTCATACCGGCGGCAGCGGCACGGTCCCGCTGCCGGCACCCTCCCTCGGCCACGGGGAGAACCCACAGGAGGAGACCGTACTGTGGCGGATGCGGACCACCGTGCGGGACGAACCCGGCAGTCTGGCCGCGCTGTGCGTCGCGATGGCCGAGCACAGCGTCGACATCCTCACCCTCCAGACGCATCCGCTGGGAAACGGCACGGTCGACGAGTTCCTGCTGCGCGCACCCGCCGCCCTCCAGGCCACGCAGCTCACCCGGGAGATCTCGGCGGCCGGCGGCAGCTCCACTTGGATCGAGCGGGCCGACGCCCACGATCTGGTGGACACCCCGACCCGGCTGCTGGGACTCGCCACCCGCACGGCGCTGGACGCGGCTGAACTGCCGCTGGCGCTGAGGCAGTTGCTGGGCCGCTGCACCATCCACTCGCTCCCCGCCCTCTCGCTCACGGGACGGCCCACCGGGGAGACCGCCCCGGTGGAGGGTGTACTGGAGGAGACGGTGATGCGGCTGCGCGACCCGAACGGCGGGGCCATCACGATCGAGCGGCCGTATCTGCCGTTCACCCCGACCGAGTTCGCGCGGGCCCGGGCGCTCGTCGAGCTCGACGCCCGTCTGGGCCCGCGCATTCCCCGCAGCCAGGACGTGCTCACGCTGCCCGAGGGCAACGAGATCACGGTGCGCCGCGCCGACCAGTCCGACCTGGCCGCCGCGCGCGCCATGCACGACCGCTGCTCGGACCGGACCCTGGGCCTGCGCTACCACGGCCCGGTGGCCGACGCCGACCGCTATCTGAGCCATCTGCTCAGCCCGCGCTTCGGCCGCACTCTCGCCGTCCAGACCGCTTCCGGCAGGCTCGTCGCCCTCGGCCATCTCCTGTGGGACGGGGACGAGACCGAGGTCGCGCTGCTCGTCGAGGACGACTGGCAGCGGCGCGGGATCGGCTCGGAGCTGCTGGGCCGCCTGGTGGCGCTGGCCGTCGAGGCCCGCTGCGAGAGCGTCTACGCCGTGACCCAGGCGTCCAACACCGGCATGGTCGCGGCGATGCGCGGCCTGTCGCTCCCCCTCGACTACCAGATCGAGGAGGGCACCCTGGTGATCACCGCCCGACTGGAGTCGACTCCGTCGCGGACCCCTCAGCAGACCCAACAGCCTGATCAGTACGCACCACGCGAACAGCGCGCTCCCCATGGTGGGGTCGACCGGCCCGGACATCCCGTCCGGCGGGCGAGGCGCTGAGCGCCGCGGTCAGATCACGCCACAGGTCCTCGACGTCCTCGAGTCCGACCGACATCCGCAGCAGCCGGTCGCTGACGCCCGACGAGCGCCGGTCTCCCTCGGCCACGATGCGGTGGCTGATGGAGGCCGGGTGCTGGATCAGAGTGTCCACGCTGCCGAGGCTGACCGCGGGAGTGATGAGCCGTACGCCGGCGATGACCGCGTGCGGATCCCCGAACACCTCGAAGGAGACCATCGCGCCACCGATCTTCGGGTAGTGGACACGGGCGACGCGCGGGTCGGCGGCCAGCCTGCGGACCAGCTCCGCGGCGGTGGTGGATGCCGCCCGGACCCGTACCGGCAGGGTGGAGAGCCCCCGCAGCAGCAGATAGCCGGCCATCGGGTGGAGGACGCCCCCGGTGGCGAAGCGGACCAGGCGTAGCGTCCGGGCGAATTCCTCGTCGCACGCCACGACCCCGCCGAGCACGTCGCCGTGCCCGCCCAGGTACTTCGTGGCGCTGTGCAGCACGATCCGGGCTCCCTCCTCCACGGGCCGCTGGAGCACGGGCGTGGCGAAGGTGTTGTCGACGAGCAGCGGGACGGAGCCGCAGGAGTGGGCGATCGCCCGTATGTCGACCTCGGCCAGGGTCGGGTTGGCGGGGGTCTCGACCATGACCAGTCCGGTGTCCGGGCGGATCGCCTCCGCGATCCCGGCGGCGTCGGTCCAGGTCACCTCGGTGCCGAGCAGGCCGGCGTTCAGAAGATGGTCACTGCAGCCGTAGAGGGGCCGGACCGCGACCACGTGGCGCAGTCCGAGGCTCGCCCTGGCCAGGAGGACGGCGGTGAGTGCCGCCATGCCGCTGGCGAAGGCCACGGCGCTCTCCGTCCCCTCCAGCCGGGCGAGGGCCTCTTCGAAGCGCGCGGTGGTGGGGTTGTCGAGGCGCGCGTAGACGGGCGGGCCCTCCAGCCTGGCGCCGGTGGCGGCGAAGGCGTCGATCCGCGCGGCCTCGCCGCGAGTGTCGTACGACGGGTAGGTCGTCGAGAGGTCGAGCGGCGCGGCGTGCAGGCCGAGCGCCGCGAGGTCCTCGCGTCCGGCGTGCACTGCTTCTGTGGCCAGAGCCCTGGGGGTGGTCGGGGCGCCGTACTCCATGTCCGTGTCCATGGCGGCACTCTGAACGGATACCGGAAGGTAGCGGTGGAACCCCGTGCTACGTTCGCCGGATGGCTGATTCTGTCGTACTGGACGCGGTCGATCTGCACATTCTTCGCCTTCTGCAGAACGACGCCCGGAGCACCTACCGGGACCTGGCCGCGGAGGTGGGTGTCGCCGCCTCCACATGCCTGGACCGGGTGGCCCGACTGCGGCGCACGGGCGTGATCCTCGGACACCAGCTACGACTGGATCCGGCCAAACTCGGCCGGGGCCTCGAAGCGCTGCTCCTGGTGCAGGTGCGTCCGCACCGGCGCGAACTGATCGGTCCGTTCGTCGAGCGCGTCCGGGCCCTCCCGGAGTCCCGGGCGCTGTTCCATCTCACCGGCCCGGACGACTATCTGGTGCACGTGGCCGTGGCGGACCCGGCCGACCTGCAACGACTCGTCCTGGACGAGTTCACGTCGCAGCGCGAGGTGGCGCGTGTGGAGACCCGGCTGATCTTCCAGCAGTGGGACTGCGGCCCGCTCCTCCCGCCCACGTCGGGCGCTCATTTGTCAGCCGACTGAGATCGAATGAGAGCTTCATGTGGATGACGCGGAGGCGCCCGACGTACGAGGATGAGCCCCATGTCAGAGCTTTCCAGCAGCCCGCTGCTCCTCCCCCGCCAGGTCGCCGACGCCTATGTCGACGCACTCATCGAGCTCGACCCGATCACCGGTACGTACCTGGGAGTGCAAAAGAGCGCCGGCCTGCTTCCCGACTTCACCCCGGCCGGCCAGGAAGCCCTGGCCGAGCTCGCCCGCCGTACGCTCGCCCGGCTCGACGAGGCCGAGCGGCAGCCCGGGGCCGACAGCGACGCCGAGCGGCGCTGTGGCCGGCTGCTGCGTGAGCGGCTCACTGCGGAGCTGGCGATCCACGAGGCCGACGAGGGCCTGTGCGCGGTCAGCAATATGCGGTCCCCCGCGCACAGTGTCCGGATCGTGTTCACGGTGATGCCGACGGAGACGGAAGAGGACTGGGCGGCGGTCGCCGAGCGGCTGCGCGCGGTTCCCGACGCGCTCGAGGGCTATCGCGTCTCGCTCGACCTGGGTCTGGAGCGCGGGATGCGCGGTGGCCCGCGGGCCACGGCCACCTTCATCGAGCAGCTCACCGAGTGGGCGGGCTCCGACGGGACGGGGCAGGGCTGGTTCGAGGAGTTCGCGGCGGCCGGCCCGGCGTCGCTGCGCGCGGAACTGGACACCGCGGCGCGCGGCGCCACGGCGGCGGTCACCGCCCTGCGGGACTGGATGCGTGACGTGTACGCCCCGGCCGTCAAGGATGCGCCGGACACCGTGGGCCGCGAACGCTACAAGCGCTGGTCGCGCTACTTCAACGGCACCGACCTGGAACTCGACGAGGCGTACGCCTACGGCTGGGCCGAGTACCACCGCCTCCTGGCCGAGATGAGGACCGAAGCCGAGAAGATCCTGCCGGGCTCGGGGCCGTGGGAGGCCCTCGCGCATCTCGATGTCCACGGCACGCACATCGAGGGCGTCGAGGAGGTCCGCGTCTGGCTGCAGAGCATCATGGACGAGGCCATCGAGGCGCTGGACGGCACGCACTTCGAACTCGCCGAGCGCGTACGGGTGGTGGAGTCCCGTATCGCGCCTCCCGGCGGGGCCGCCGCCCCGTACTACACCGGCCCGTCCGAGGACTTCTCGCGGCCGGGGCGCACCTGGCTGCCGGTCGACGGCGAGACCCGCTTCCCGGTGTACGACCTGGTGTCGACCTGGTACCACGAGGGTGTGCCCGGTCATCACCTCCAGATCGCGCAGTGGGTGCATGTCGCGGACCAGCTCTCCCGCTACCAGGCGACCATCGGCGGTGTCTCGGCCAACGCGGAGGGCTGGGCGCTGTACGCGGAGCGGCTCATGGACGAGCTGGGCTTCCTGCCGGACGCCGAGCGCAGGCTGGGCTACCTCGACGGCCAGATGATGCGCGCGTGCCGGGTGATCGTGGACATCGGTATGCATCTGGAGCTGGAGATCCCGGCGGACTCGCCGTTCCACCCGGGCGAGCGCTGGACGCCGGAGCTGGCGCAGGAGTTCTTCCAGCGGCACAGCAGCCGGCCGCCGGCCTTCGTGGAGAGCGAGATGACCCGCTATCTCTCGATGCCGGCGCAGGCGATCGGCTACAAGCTGGGCGAGCGCGCCTGGCTGCTGGGCCGGGAGAAGGCGCGCGCGGCGCACGGCGACTCCTTCGACGCGAAGGCCTGGCACATGGCGGCCCTCTCGCAGGGTCCGCTGGGCCTGGACGACCTCGTGGACGAGCTGTCGCGGCTGTGACGTCCGGGGTGCTGTTCTGCGCCGACCCGTTGCGCGGCGGACGGCCCGACCCCCTCTTCGCGGAGGAGGTCGCGGCCGTCCGCGGCGCGGGCGCCCCGGTCGCGCTGGTGGACCATGACGCGCTGGTGGGCGGGGACATGGCGACGGCGCTGGCCCGGGTCCCGAAGGGTTCGGGGCCGTACTGGTACCGGGGCTGGATGATTCCCGCCGCGCGTTACGGGGAGTTCGCCAGGGCCCTCTCGGCACGCGGCAGCGGCCTGCTCACCGAAGCGGAGGCGTACGGCAGGGCCCATGAACTGCCGGGCTGGTACGGGGTGTTCGAGCCGCTGACGCCCCGCAGTGTGTGGCTGCCGCTGCGCGCCGGAGCACCGGTGGAGGACTCCGCGCTCACGGCGCTGGCCGAGGGGCTGGCGGCGCGGGCGGCGATCGTCAAGGACTACGTCAAGTCCCGTAAGCACGAGTGGGACGAGGCCTGTTACGTCCCGCGCACGGCGGATCGGGAGCGGTTCCGCGCGGTCGCGCGGCGCTTCCTCGAACTCCAGGAGGACTCCCTCGCCGGTGGCCTGGTGGTCCGGGAGTACGAGCCGTTCGTGGCCGGTGGCGAGGCACGCGTGTGGTGGGTGGACGGCGAACCGGTTCTGACCACCGCCCACCCGGACACCCCCGGCCGCCTTCCCGACCCGCCCCTCGGCTCGGTGCGTCCGGCGGTGCGCCGCCTCGGTTGCCGCTTCGTCACCACGGACCTGGCCCTGCGTGAGGACGGGCGGTGGCGGGTCGTCGAGGTGGGGGACGGTCAGGTGAGTGGCCTCCCGGCGGGGGCCGACGTGTCCGCGCTGTTCACCGCCCTGCTCGGCGCCGGCGACCGCGCTCCCAGTCGATGATCTGAACGGCGGCTCACCGGGCCCGGGGAGCCCATCGGCTCCCTGGCGGGGCCTGTCCTCAGCCCCGGTACGAGCGTCAGGGTGACCGCCAGGGAGGCGGTCGCCATGACGGCCATCGCCGCCGGGGGCGAGGTGAGCTGGGCGACGGCGCCCGCGACGGCCGCGCTCACGCCCTGCATCGCGAGCATCCCCGAGCTGTGCAGCCCGAGCGCGTGACCGCTCAACTCGTCGGGGGTCAGGGCCATCAGGCGCTCCTGGAGCAGAAGAGTCGCGCCGAACCCGACCGAGGCGAGCGTGACCACGGCGACCGCGACGGGTGGCGAGGGCCTGAGCGCGAGGGTCAGGTACGGCACGGCCAGGAGCAGATGCAGGGGGGTGGCCAGGCGCCGGCGCCATCGTTTCGGCAGCAGCCGGCCCGCCAGGACGTCGCCGGCCAGCATGCCGAGCGCGCCGAAGGCGAACAGGAGCCCGGAGTGCCGGGGCGCGTAGGGGATGAAGAGCGACTCGCAGCCGACGATCATTCCGTTGGGCAGCCAGAGGGCGAGGTACACGTACCGGCGGGGCGGGGAGGACCAGAGCCGTGCGTTGTTCCGCCAGGTCTCGGCGACGGACGGACGGCCTCCGGCCCTCGGCGGGCGTCCGGACAGGCCCGACCGGGCGACGGCGGCCGCGGCGAGGTGGAGGGCGGCGCCGGCGAGCAGGGTGCCGCGCGGTGACAGGGTGGCCACGAGTACGCCACCGGCGGCGAACCCGCCGATCTGGGAGGCGCCGGCGGACATGTTGAGCAGCGAACGGCCGAGCAGGTAGGCGTCGCGGGTGACGATCTCACCGAGCAGTCCGTAGCGCACTCCCCCGCCCAGCGAACCCGCCATGCCGAGGACGAGCAGCAGGGTGAAGGCGGCGGGCAGAGGGAGCCCGGGGACGGCCTGGGCGGCGGTACCGAGTCCGAACAGGACCGCCGTGCCGGTCAGGGCCGCGCGCGGCGGCAGGCGGTCGGCCGCCGAGAGCAGGGTGCTCGCGCCGACCAGCTGGGCGAGGGCGGGGCCGAAGAGGGCCAGAGCTGACAGCAACGGCGAGCCGGTCTCGGCGAAGATCAGCGTGCCGAGCGCCAGACCGCTCACCGTCTGCGCCGCCACCTGCAGGGTCGAGGTCACGAAGAAGGGTGTGAACTCCCGCGTATGGAAAAGCTCTTGATAGGTGCGCATCGCCCCACGCTCGGGGCACCCCCGGCCGGGGCGTTACCGTTTCGCGGGGAGGCGAAACCATGAGCTTGTGGCTGATCAACGCCGACACCCTCGCGGGCAGCCGGTTCGTCGTCTCACCGCTCGCCGAGGCGGCCGCGGCGCTGAAGACCCTGGAGCGGGGAACGGCCGCGCACCCCGGCGAGCGGGCGTGGCTCGACGCCCATCTGCCCGCGTACCGGCAGCGGCTGGCTGCCGATCCCGTCGCCGCGCTGCTCATACGGATCGGGCTCGGCCGCGCGTGGAACGCGGACTTCCTCACGCCGACGCCGCTCGGCGAGGGCGAGCAGCCCTTCGACGAGGAGCTGGCCCGGGTGCGCCGGACCCCCACGGAGACGGCACGGCGGGATCTGACGGTGTCGCTGGGCGGGCCACTGCCCTCGCTGCTGGACGGGTCCGACCTGGCGGAGCGTGCGGCGGACCTGCTGGAGTGGGTGTGGACGCGGACGGTACTGCCCTCCTGGGCGCGCCGCCGGGGCATCATGGAGGCCGATGTCGTGGCGCGGATGGGCCAGTTGAGCCAGGGCGGCTGGGCCGCAGCCCTCGAGGACATGCGCCCCGGGAAGGTCCGCTGGCTCGGCGGGAGCAGGCTCCAGGTGAGCGCGCAGGACTATCCGCCCCGCGAACTCACCGGCGCGCAGCTGCTGTTCGTTCCGGTGACGCCGGATCTCGGCTGGGTGTCCTGGGAGGCGTCGCGGAGGTACGCGGTGGTGTACCCGTGCTCCGGCGCGCTGACCGGGGGCTCTTCGGCGGCGGCCCCGCCCGAGGGGCTGCGGGCCCTCTTGGGACCGGCGCGGGCGGGCGTGCTCGTCCTTCTCGACACCCCGAAGAGCACCACGCAGCTGGTGGCGCTGACCGGCCAGGGCCTGGGGTCCGTGGGCCGCCATCTGAAGATCCTCCTCAATGCCCGTCTGGTGCGGCGCCGGCGGGCCGGGCGGTCGGTGCTGTACTACCGCACGGAGGCGGGCCAGATGCTGGTCCGGGCGCAGGAGAACGGCTGACGGCCGGGCGGCGCCGCGCCGTACGAGGTGCCGGCTCACGGGCGGGAGGGCGCGCCGCACATCGTGCCGGGTCGCGGGAAAACCGGTGGCCGGGGACTTCCCGGCACGGCACGCTGCCTGTCATGCGCACTCTCTTCCTCTCCCCCAGGATCACCGCGACCGGCCATGCCCTCGCGGCCGCCGCCGTCCGCCGTTCGATGCGGGTGAGGACGCTGCGCGACTGGCGTGTCCCCGAGGAGTCGAGGGGTGCGCCGGGGGCGGCCCTGTACGCGGGGCCCCTGTTCGCCGACACGGTCGCCGGTGATCTCGGGCTCGCACTGCTGGAGGCGCCCGAGTGCTGGCTGGCGTCCCTCCCGTACGAACTGACCGGTCGGCGCGTGGAGTTCACCTCGCTCGCCGAGGCGCGGGCGCTGCGCCGGCCGGCGTTCGTGAAGCCGCCCAACGACAAGAGTTTCCCGGCGAGGGTGTATCCGGACGGCAGCGGACTGCCGGGCCCCGACGCGGTGGACGACGACGCTCCGGTGCTGGTGAGTGACATCGTGACGTTCACGGAGGAGTACCGGCTGTTCCTCCTGGACGGGGAGGTCGTCACCGGCAGTCGTTACGCGGTCGGCGGAGCGCTGGACGTGGCGCCGCTCGCCGGTGATCCCCGGCGCGGAGAGGTACTGGACTTCGCGGGGCGCCTGAAGACGCTCACCGGCCCGGCCCGGCTGCCGTCGGCCGTCGTGGTCGATGTCGGCCGGGTGGACGGCGCGTGGGCGGTCGTGGAGGCCAACGCGGCCTGGGCGAGCGGGCATTACGCGTGCGACGACGACGCGGCGCTCGACGTGGTGCTTCGGGCGGCGCGCCCCGCGACGGAGATGAGCGCCGCGGACTGCGCGTTCGTCAGGCCGGTGCCGGTCGTGGTGCGTTGACACCGGCCTGGCTCCACGACAGGTCCGATCCCCGGGACGTCCCTTGATCGACCGGGGATTCGCCTGTTATCTGTCACGCATGAGCGGATATACACCGGACGCCACGGACTGGCGCATTCTCGAGGCCCTTCAGGAACAGGGCCGCGCCAGCTTCGCCGAACTCGCCCGGACGGTCTCCATGTCCGCGAGCGCCGTCACCGAGCGGGTGCGGCGGCTTGAGGAGACCGGGGTGATCTCCGGGTACACCGCCGTCGTGGAGCACGAGCGGCTGGGACTGCCGATCCTGGCCTTCGTACGTCTGCGCTACCCGAACGGCAACTACAAGCCGTTCCACGACCTCCTCGAGACCACGCACGAGATCCTGGAGGCGCACCATGTGACGGGCGACGACTGCTTCGTGATCAAGGTCGCCGCCCGCTCCATGAGTCATCTGGAGGAGATCTCAGGGAAGATCGGGGCGCTGGGTTCGGTGACGACGAGCGTCGTGTACTCCTCGCCGCTGCCACGCCGGTCGATCAGCCGCTGATCGCCGACGTGCGCAGCCGCACGGACGAACCGTGCCGCTCCTTCACCACCTCCAGCTGCGCGGGAATGCGCCGCCGCAGGTCGGGGACGTGGCTCACGATGCCGACGCTGCGGTCGCGTTCGCGCAGCGAGTCGAGCACGTCGAGCACCTCGTCCAGCGTCTGGTCGTCCAGGCTGCCGAAGCCCTCGTCGATGAAGAGGGTGTCAAGCCGGACCCCGCCCGCCTCGTCGGTGACCACATCGGCGAGGCCCAGCGCCAGGGCGAGCGAGGCGAAGAACGTCTCGCCGCCCGACAGGGTCGCCGTGTCACGCTCGACGCCCGTCCAGGCGTCCACCACATGCAGCCCGAGCCCGGCGCGCCTGCCTCCGGCGCGGGCGTCGGAGTGGACGAGCGTGTAGCGGCCCGCGGACATGCGCTGGAGGCGGGCGGTGGCGGCGGCGGCGACCTGTTCGAGGCGGGCCGCGAGAACGTACGACTCGAGACGCATCTTGCGTTCGTTCTCGGCGGAGGTGCCCGCCGCGAGGCCGGCGAGCCGGGCCACCCGCTCGTACTCCGTCCGCAGCGGCCCGAGGCGGCGCGCTTCCGCCTCGGCCTGCCGGGACAGCCGGGCCAGTTCGGCACACCGGTCACGCGCCGAGCCGAGCGCCGAGTCGGCGTCCCTCAGGGCCCGTTCGGCCGAGGCCAGAACCGCCTGGGCGGCGCCGGGATCGGCAGGGGGACGCTCGGCGGCGGCCCGTGTCTCCGGTTCGGCGAGCCGGTCGGCGACCGCCGCGGCCTCCGCCTGCCAGGCGTCCAGCCGGTGCTGGAGTTCGCGGCGGACGGCGTCGTCGAGGACGGCCTCCGCCGCGGCCCGCGGGGTGTCGAAACCGGCCTTGAAGGCGGCGTCGGCGAGCCGGTCGTCCGCGTCCTTGAGGCGCTGGGCGGTGACCTCCACGGACCGTACGGCTTCGGCGGCGTCGGCCAGGATCACGATCCGGCGCTCCAGCAGGGCGGCGTGCTCCGCAACGCTGCCCGCCTGTCCTCTGGCTCGCGTCAGCTCTTCCCGCAGAGCGGCCTGTTCGCGGTCGAGAGCCTCCCGCTGCGAGGTCCGCGCGGCGACGCGCCGCTCCGCCTCCCGCTGCCCCGCCACCCGCCGCTCGTACTCCCGCTCCGCCCGCGCGAGCGCCTCCCGCGCGCCATGGGTTCCGGCGGCGACGGCATGCGCCTCGGCGTACGCCTCCTCCAGCCGCGCGACCTCGGCGGCGAGCTCGGCGACGGTGGGCTCGGCGTCCGCGACGCCGCCCACCACCGACGGACGAGGACCCGGCACGCGCCTTCCACCGCCACCTGCGTCACCGCGCGAGGCGCCGGGCGCCGAGGGATCCGTACCGGAGGGCTGATGGGCCGCGTCGGCGCCGCGGGGAGCCCCGACCGGGTGACCGGCCTCGGCCCGGTTCTTCGACGCGTCGGCCGTGGCGGTATCCGCCTCCGAGGACGGACAGGCGAAGTCCTGGCTCGTCGCGGCACCGGCGAGGGCGTCGCCGCCCCGCGGGCCCACGACGACGGGCGCACCGGAAGACCCGTCCTCGTCCGACGCTCGGGTGAGCGCGTCGGCGCCCCGCACGTCCGCGACCGCGGCCCCGCCTCCCGTCATCGCACCGGGATCCGGTGAGGCCGCCTCACGGGCGACCGCCTCGGCGCCGGAGCGGGCTCCGGCCGTCGCGTTCGCGGTGTCCGGACGGGGCGCGTGCAGCACCTCCGCCCGTGCCGTCGTCAGCGCCTCCCGTACCACCGCGAGTTCGCGTTCCGCCGTGGCCTTTGCCGTCGCCGCGCGGGTGTGGGTCTCGTACGCCGCCTCCTCCGCCACGCGGTCCACGTGGCCGGCCTCCGTGCGGGCGGGTGCCGGGTGGTCCGGGGATCCGCAGACCGCGCAGGCGGCGCCGTCGACGAGGCCCGCCGCCAGTTCGGCGGCGATGCCGCGCAGGCGGCGGGACTTGAGGTCGAGCCACGTCTCGTGAGCGGCGTTGGCCTGTTCCCGAGCGTCGGCCAGGCGGGACTCGGCCGTGGCGACGTCCGTGGCGAGGGCGTCCCGGCGGCGGGCCGCCGTGAGCCGGCGGCGGGCCGGTTCGAGCCGGCCGACGAGGTGTTCGGCGCGGGTGGCCGCCTCCTGGGCTTCGAGGATGCGCTGCTGGAGGCTGCCGCGGGTGGTCTCCCAGTCCGCCAGCCACCCGGCCGCGTCCTGGAGGAGCTCCTCGTCGGCGCGGGCCTGGCGCTCCAGGTCGGCCCGCTCGTCGGTGATGCGCTCGCTGCGCTGCTCCGCGCGGCGGGCGGCTTCGAGGCCGCCGAGGTCCTGCCGGTGCTGCCGTTCCAGCGCGGCGAGCCGCTCCGCTCCCGCGTCGGCCAGCTCGGGCGGCAGGCCGGCCCGGGCCCGGGAGTGGGCGGCGCTCGCCGCCCGGTGCTCGCGCTCGGCCTCGTCGCGCAGATCGAGCGCGGGCACGACCCGTTCGGCCTTGAGGGCCCGGTCGAGGCGGGCCTGCCAGGCGTCGCGTTCGGCCTTTCGGGCGTCCAGCTCCCCGCGCCGGTGGCGGGCCTCGGCGTGCCGCTGCTGGAGCCCGGCGAGCTCCCGTTCGGCGTCGAGCCGGTGCCGGGCCGCGGCCTGCCGGCTCTCCGCCGCGGTGAGCGCCGAATCGGCGATGTCCAGGGCCTCGCGGGCGTCGGATCGGGCCACGGCCGCCCACTGGAGCACCGACGCGGCGAGTCCGGGCTCGCCGGGGCGCTGCTCGACGGCGCCGCCGGCCAGCGGCCCGGCCGCCTGGGCCATGCGGTGCGCGAGGGCGAGGAGCCGCTCGTCGCCCTCCCGGACCTGCTGCTCCGCCGCACGCCGCAGATCGGCGAGGCGCTCCTCGACGGCGGCGAAGCGCCGGGTGTCGAAGAGCCGCCCGAGGAGCTTGCCCCGGGCCTCGGCGTCGGCGCGCAGGAACCGCGCGAAGTCTCCCTGAGGCAGGAGGACCACCTGGCAGAACTGCTCCCGGCTCATCCCGATGAGCCGGGTGATCTCCTCGCCGATCTCCTGATGGGAGCGGCTCAGGCCCTGCCAGGCCGCCTTCTCCGGGTCGTACTCGCGCAGCCGGCTCTGTGCCTTCTCCGTGGTGAAGCCGGTGCCCTTCTTCTTCGGGCGCTGCTGGGCGGGGCTGCGGGTGATCTCCAGGCGCCGCTCGCCCACGGTCAGTTCGAGGACGACCTCGGTGGCGGTGCCGACCGGCGCGTGGTCGCTGCGCAGGGACGCCCCCGGGCTCTGCCGGGCGCCGGGCACCGCCCCGTACAACGCGTAGCAGACGGCGTCGAGCACGGAGGTCTTGCCGGCGCCGGTGGGTCCGTGGAGCAGGAAGAGCCCGGCCGATGCCAGCTGGTCGAAGTCGATCTCCTGGGTGCCGCCGAAGGGTCCGAAGCCGGTCAGGGTGAGCCGGTGCAGTCTCACCTGGCCACCTCGCGCTCGGCCGCGTCGACGCGCACGTCGTCCAGGGCGCCGTACAGGACGGTGCGCTCGGCGCTGTCGGGTCCCGCGCCCCCGCGTACATGGGCGACGAAGTCCTCGGCGATCTGCCGGTCGCTGCGGTCCTTGAGGCGCTGCGCGTAGGAGGCGAGGGGGTCGTCGTCGGTGCGCTCGGGGGCGAAGAGGAGGTTCAGGGTGTGTGGGAAGCGTTCGGTGAGCCGGGCCATGGGTTCGGCGGGGCGCACCGGGTCGGTGAGGGTCGCCTCGATCCAGGAGTCCTCGTGACGGGCGAGCGCGGGGTCGGCCAGCAGGTCGTCGAGGCGGCCGCTGATCCGGCCGAGGAGGCGCGGGACGGGGCAGTCGACGCGCTCGGCCGCGATCCCGCCCGAGGCGTCCAGGTCGATGAGCCACATGGTCTTGCGGTGGGTGGTCTCGGAGAAGGAGTAGGCGAGGGGCGAGCCGGAGTAGCGGACGCGCTCGGTGACGGTCTGGCTGCCGTGGAGGTGGCCGAGGGCCACGTAGTCGACGCCGTCGAAGACGGCCGCGGGGACGGCCGCGACACCGCCGACGGTGATGTCGCGCTCGCTGTCACTGGGTTCGCCGCCGGCGACGAAGGCGTGGGCGAGGACGACGGAACGCGTGCCGGGGGGCCGGCCGGCGAGGTCGGCGCGGACCCGGTCCATCGCGGCCTCGAGGACCGCTTCGTGTCCGGCCTTGGTGGCGCCCAACTCGTCCCGCACGAGGGAGGGTTCGAGGTACGGCAGGCCGTAGCAGGCCACGTCGCCGTGGGCGTCGGAGAGGACGACCGGAGTGCCGACACCGGCCGGGTCGGTCCGCAGGTGTATCCCCGCCCGGCCGATCAGTCCGGCGCCGACGCCGAGCCGGCGCGCGGAGTCGTGGTTGCCGGAGATCATCACGGTCGGGACGCCGGCGTCGGCCAGCCGGTGCAGGGCCGTGTCGAACAGCTCCACGGCGGTGAGCGGAGGCACCGCCCGGTCATAGACATCGCCTGCCACCAGGACCGCGTCGACCTCGCGGTCGCGGACCGTCGCCACCAGGTGGTCGAGGAACGCGCTCTGGGCGTCGAGCAGGCTCACCCGGTGGAACGACCGTCCCAGGTGCCAGTCCGACGTATGCAGGAATCTCATGATCCCTGAGGGTAACGGTGGGGTCGGACATCCCGTGCGGCTTCTGCGGTCCCGCCGCTCCGGCCGCCCGCCGCGACGGCCGCCTCAGCCGTCTCCGTACGCCTCGCCTCCGAGCTCGAACCCGGCGGTGCCGGCGGTGACATCGGCCAGCCAGCCACGGAAGGCGTCCACGTCGGCGTCGGGCAGTCCGATCTCGATCGTCACGGCCTCGGCGTAACGCACCTCACGCACGGACCGCCCGGTCGCCCGCAGATCGTCTCCAGCTTGCCGGCCCGCTGGTGGTCGACGGTGACCGTGGCGAGCCGGAAGCGGCGCCGTGTGAGGGTGCCGAGCGCGTCGAGGGCTTCGCCGACAACGCCGCCGTACGCCCTGATCAGTCCCCCGGCTCCGAGCTTCACGCCGCCGTAGTAACGGGTCACGACAGCAGCGACATAACGGACTTCTCGCCGCATCAGCATCTGGAGCATGGGCACCCCGGCGGTGCCGCCGGGTTCGCCGTCGTCGCTCGCCTTCTGCACAGCGGCGTCGGCGCCGACGACATACGCGAAGCAGTTGTGGGTGGCGGTCGGGTGCTCCTTGCGGACGCGTGCGACGAAGTCCTGTGCCTCCTGCTCGCTCGCCACGGGCGCGAGCGCGCAGATGAAGCGCGACCGGTTGATCTCGGTCTCGTGCACGCCCTCGCGGGCGATCGTCCGGTACTGCTCCTGCATCCAGCCACCCTACGTCGGCGGAAGAGGCGCGGCTCCGCCCGGGAATCCCACAGGGCCGCCGCACGTTGGTGAGGTCGGAGACACGGGCGAGCAGCGGGAGGCAGAGCATGAGCGGCGAGACGGAGATCACGGAGAGGGACACCGTCCGCAGGATCCTCACGGAGTCCGGGGACACCTGGGCCATCGTGGGGCTGTCGTCCAACCGGCGACGGGCGGCGTACGGCGTCGCGGCCGTGCTGCAGCGCTTCGGGAAGCGGATCGTGCCGGTGCACCCGAAGGCCGAGACGGTGCACGGTGAGCGGGGGTACGCCTCGCTCGCCGACATCCCCTTCCCCGTGGATGTCGTCGATGTGTTCGTCAACAGCGACCTGGCAGGCGCGGTGGCCGACGAGGCGGTGGCCGTCGGCGCCAAGGCGGTGTGGTTCCAGCTGGGTGTGATCGACGACGAGGCGTACGAGCGGACCCGCGCGGCCGGCCTGGACATGGTCATGGACGTCTGCCCGGCGATCGAGATTCCGCAGCTCGGGTGAGAGTGCGTCAGGCGAGGGACCCCGGGGCGGGCGCTGAGTCCGCCGGGTCCTACGCGCGACCCCCGCTCACCCGCCGGGCCCGCCGCGCTGCCCCGCTCACGCCACGGGCACGCGCCCCCTACCCGCCGGGAACGACCCGAAGCGGAGTGACCGCGGCGGCGCGGGGACGCGGCTCGTGCCGGGGACCGGCGTCGCCCGTGGCGTCGGCGCCGGGGGGCCGCGGGACGAAGGTGATCCGCGTGTACCCCATGTCCCGCAGACTCCGGGACGTCTCGTCCAGGAGTCTGCACCAGGTCGGCCCCCAACCGGGGTCCCGGTGCTGAAGCGGCCGTACGGACCCGTCGAAGGACACACCCTCGGGGCCGACCGCCCGAATCCAGTGCGGGAGGCCGAGCCGGTAGGCCGCGTCCATGATCGGGTCGTCGGCGATGTCGCGGCGAATGGCCTGCAGGCCCCGGTCCTGACCGTGCGTCTCGAGCCGGGAGGCAAGACGCGCCATCAGCGGCAGACACCAGCTGGTCTCCCGCTCGGCGAGCACGGTGTCGGCGTCGGGGTGGAAGAGGGCGAAGCGAAGGATGTTGTCGTGGGGCATCGCCGTCGGGTGCGAACGGATGTCCGTGAAGAGGGCGTCGTAGGCCGGGTTGGTCAGGACGACGTCCCAGCGGTGGTCGAAGAGGACGGACGGATGGGCGACGGAGCTCATCATGGTGGCGTAGTCCCGCAGGTACTCCGCGTCTCTCGGCCGGCTGTCGTGCCACTCCCCCGCGTCGGGGTCGGCGGCCAGTGCCAGATGGGCCGGCCGGGCACGGGCCGGACGTCCCGCCACCGCGTCTCGCATCATGCAGTCGTCACCCTTCTCGCCCTGACTCACAGGCGCTTCGGCGGCCGGGCCACGATCGGAACCAGGGCTCGCAACCACGCTCACGCCGCGTCGCGATGGTGCTACGGCCGACACAACGACGTCAACTATCGTGGCATTTCCAGCCGTTCATCTCTCAATGAACGGCGGAAAATGCCACAGCTGTGGCAAGGCCTGGCCGGTTGCGGCAGAGTCGCGTTAGCCTCCGTGAAGCCCGCTGCGCAGGACACAAGGAGAGCTAGTGGTGACGGACAGCTTCCCGGTGTCGACGGCGACGGACCGTCTCGCGGCGACCGTCAGCCGCGTCACCGAACTCGCCGGCAAAGTCTCCCTGCCCACGGCGGAGGTCTTCGACATCACCCGCCTCTCCGAGGCCTCGGGTGTGCCCGCTGATGTCGTCAAGGCGCTGCTCGCCGGTCAGCCGGCGGGCGAACCGGATTTGCAGACCCGCTTTCTGCAACGTTTCGACCTTCTGCGCCGCACCAGGCTGAAGCCCAACGGCCGCCGGTACACCCAGCAGGAGATCGCCGACGGCGCGGGCATGTCCCGCCAGCAGGCGGGCGCGCTCATCAACGGCGACCGGCGCCCGACGATGGAGCACTGCGACGCGATCCAGCGGTTCTTCGCGGTCCATGCCGGTTTTCTGACCGCCGAGGATCCCGAGGCGCTGGCCGGCGCCCTGCAACGCACCGAACAGGAGCTCCTCCAGCGGCTCGCCGACTCCGACCGCTCGGCGCCCCCGGCCGCCGAGCGCGACGCGGACCGGCTGGAGCGGCTGTTGCAGGACCATGGTGTGCGCGGCATCGCCTGGCGGGCCGCGCAACTGCCCACCGACCAGCACCGGGACAAGGTGACGGAGTGGCTGGACATGCTTCTGGAGAGCGTCAAGCGGCCCGAGTCGTGAGCCTGGGGAGAGCAGTGGGCAGGGGCAAGGAAATGCGGCGGCTGCGCGACGAACTCGTCGCGGGACTCACCCTTGCGGCGCCGGCCGCGCCGGGCGATCTGTACGGGGCGTTGTGCGACGGCATGAGCAGGCGCCGGGGCCGCCCGGTCCAGTACCGGATGGCCGCCTTCCCGCCGGCGACGGCCAGTGGGCTCTGGCTGGACATGGCCGAACAGGATCTCGTGGTGATCGAGGAGCGCACCGCTCCCGACCATCAACTCGTCATCCTGGGCCACGAGTTGTGGCACATGAATGCCGGACACTGCAGCCACCATGTGCAGGGCGCGGCGGTCGCGTCCCGGGTGCTGTCGCAGGACGCCGACATCGCGGCGGCCGTACGGCAGGTCGCGGCCCGCACCCGTTTCGACCAGGACGAGGAGAACGACGCGGAGAGCTTCGGGCTGATGCTGGCGAGCAAGTGCCGGGCCTGGCTCACCGGTTCGACACTGCGTGGCCCGGCGCGCCAGGACGGTCTGGCCGGCCGGATCGAGGCCTCCCTGGGGTACAGAGGGCCCCGGGGCTGAGCGATGGACGGTTCGGACTACTACATACCGGCCGCCGTGATGGGCATCGCGCTCGCCTTCAAGCTGCCCGCGCTGACGCGCGCCTGGCGGGATCCGCTGTTGCGGTCCGTCTGCGCGCTGCTCGCGCTGGCCGGGATGGTCTTCTTCTTCGCCGCTCCCCCGACGATCGCGGAGGTCAACCGGCTCACCGGCATCACCAATGTCTCGGCGCCGCTCGTCTACGCGCTGCTGAGCGCCTTCAGCGCCTCCTGCCTGGTGCTGATCGTCAACTGGCGCGGCGGCCCGCCGGAGGTGACGCGACGCGTCTCCCGCCGCTGGATCGCCGGCTACAGCGTCGTGATCCTCGTGCTGTGGGTGGTGTTCCTCCTCGGGGACGCGCCCGTGGAACGGCTGCGGGACCTGGACACGTACTACGCCCGCACCCCGTACATCCGCGAGATGATCGTGCTCTATCTCGCGGCGCTCACGGTCGCCGGCTTCGGGATGACCATCCTGTGCTGGCGGTGGTCGCGGCGGGTCCGCGGCTGGCTGCGCACCGGTCTGGTGATCATCGTCGTCGGCTATCTCTTCAACATCGCCTATCTGACGGCCAAGTTCTCGGCCGTGTTCGCCCGCTGGGCCGGACACGACTGGGACGGACTCAGTACGTACGCCGCGCCGGTGCTGGCGTCCGCGGGTGCCCAGATCAGCGCCGTCGGCTTCTGCCTGCCGCTGGCCTGCCAGCGGGTCGCGGACGCGTGGTCCGCGCGGCTCACCTACCGCCGGCTCGAGCCGCTGTGGCAGGAGTTGGCACCGGCCTGCCCGCACCACGCGCGGGGCGTACGCCTCTTCTGGTGGTCTTCCGGTGAACTGCGGGTCACACAGCGGGAGTCCGACATCCACGACGGCCTGCTGACCCTGTATCCGTACTTCAGCTCCCGGGTCCGGCAGGAAGCCTTCGAGGCGGCCCTGGCGGCCGGTTCGGACCCGGTCCGTGCGCAGGCGGAGGCGGACGCGGCGATGGTGACGGTGGCGGTACGTGCCCGGGCGGCCGATCCGGAGGGCAGGCTCATGAGCGCGGCCGATCCGTCTCCACCGGGGTTCGAGCCGTCGGAGGGGCCGCGGGATCTGGTCCGGATGGCCCTGGCCCTGCGTCATTCCCCCGTGGTCGCCGCGGTCCGAGGGCCGGCGGCCGAGCCGGAGCGCGGCGTGCGTGAGCGAACCGGATCAGGATCAGGGTCAGGGTCATGACCGCGCGGCCGGGAGCGGGAGTCAGCCCACGCCGAGGCCGTCGAGGACCACCGCACCCGGCAGCCCCGCGAAGGCCTTGCCCGGGAGGATCAGCTTGCCGCGGCGCCGGCCGCTGCCGATCAGGACCCATTCGGTGTCGACGACGGCGGCGTCCACGAGCAGCGGCCAATCGGCCGGCAGTCCGACGGGCGTGATGCCGCCGTATTCCATGCCGGTCTCGCCCGTCGCGGTATCCATGGGCGCGAACCGCACCTTGCGGACGCCGAGGTGCTTGCGGACGACTCCGTTGACGTCGACGCGCGACCGGGAGAGGACGACGCAGCCGGCGAGGGATGTCTCGCCGCCGCGCTTGCCCGCCACGACGACACAGTTCGCGGACCGGGCGAGCAGTTCCTCGCCGTGGTGCTCGACGAAGGCCGCCGTGTCGGCGATCTCCGGGTCGGTGTCCACGTAGAGCAGCTGGTCGGCCGGGACGGTGCCCTGCCATCCGCGGACGGCGGCGGCGACGGGCGGTGTGAGCAGCTCCAGGCAGTCCGGAGCGGGCGTGGCGTCGTCGAAGTCTCCGATGGGTGCGCGCATGCCGGGAACGCTAACAGCGGTGCGCCCGGGCTGTGTTGCCGTCTCAGCGTACGGGCGGGATGGACACCGCCATCGTCATCTCGACCGTCTCCGTGCCGTCGTTGCGGTAGGCGTGCGGCACGTTGGACTCGAAGACCACGGATGTTCCGGTCGGGACGGAGTACGTCTCCCCCTCGACGACCAGGCTCAGCACACCGGCCGTGACGGTCAGCAGCTCCGTGGTGCCGTCGGGGTGGGGGTCGGAGGCGCTGCCCTCGCTCGGCATCAGGGTCCAGGCCCAGAGTTCGAGGGGGCCTCGGGCCTCGGTGCCGGCGAGCAGGGTGGTGTGGCTGCCGGCGGGCGTCGACCACATCCGCACGGCCTGTTCGGCGGGGACGAGGCGGACCTGCGGGCCCTGCTCGTAGTCGAGAAGGGTCGTGATGGAGACGCCGAGGGCGTCGGCGAGTTTCACGGTGGTGCCGACGCTCGGGTTGGTACGGGCCTGCTCGATCTGGATGATCATGCCCCGGCTCACTCCGGCCCTGGCGGCGAGCGCGTCCAGGGTGAAGCCGCGCTCATGACGCCATCGCTTCAGATTGCGGGCGAGCGACTGCGTGAGCTGGTCCAGGTCCGACACATTCCGTCCAATATTTTGGATGACAGGGTTGAATAAACTGAACTACGGTGTGGTGCACCCCAACGTTCACCGCACTGTACTGCGAGGCCACCATGACAGCACTGTTCGCCCTGGCCACCAGTCTGCTGTGGGGGCTGGCCGACTTCGGTGGCGGGCTGCTCACCCGACGGATGCCCGCCCTGACTGTCGTCGTCGCCTCGCAGCTGATCGCCGTGGCCGTGCTCGGTGCCATCGTGATCGCCACCGGCGGCTGGACCGAGGCCGGGCCGCGGCTCTGGTACGCGGTGGCGGCCGGCGCTGTGGGCCCCGTGGCCATGCTCTGCTTCTACAAGGCGCTGGCGCTCGGCCCGATGGGCGTGGTCTCCCCGCTCGGCTCGCTCGGCGTGGCCGTACCGGTCTCGGTCGGTCTGCTGATCGGCGACCGGCCCGGGCTGCTCCAGTTCGCGGGCATCGGGGTGGCGGTCGCCGGTGTGGTGCTCGCGGGCGGCCCCGAGCTGCGCGGCGCACCGGTGCGCCGCAGGGCGGTGCTGCTGACGCTCGTCGCGGCCTTCGGCTTCGGTTCGGTGATGGCGCTGATCTCCGAGGCCTCGACCACTCTCACCGGGCTCTTCCTGGCCCTGTTCGTCCAGCGCGTCACCAATGTCGTGGTGGGCGGTGGCGCGCTGCTCGTCTCCGTGCGGCGCGGCGCCGAGGCGCTGCCCGAGGGCGGCACACGGGTCATGTGGGGGGCGCTGCCGGCGCTCGCCTTCGTCGGCCTCGCGGACGTCGCCGCGAACGGCACGTACTCCGTCGCCGCCCAGCACGGGCCGGTCACGGTCGCCGCCGTCCTCGCGAACCTCTATCCGGTGGTCACCGCGCTCGCCGCGCGCGGAGTTCTCAAGGAGAAACTGAGGGGCGTGCAGGCGGCCGGCGCCGGTCTGGCGCTGGTGGGGACCGTCCTGCTGGCCACCGGCTGATCAGCTCTCCTGGGACTCCAGGGACTCCAGCTCCGCCAGCGCGACCAGCTGCTCGGGCGTCACACCGTCCGGGATCGGCACCGGCGCCGGGGTGCGCAGCGGCGGCTGCCAGCCGTTTTCCGGGTCCCAGCTGCGGACCACCCGGGCGGGCGCGCCGGCCACCACGCAGTGGTCGGGCACCTCTCCGCGGACGACCGCGCCCGCGGCGACCACGACATTGCGGCCCAGCCGGGCCCCGGGAAGGATCACCGCTCCGGTGCCGAGCCAGCAGCCCGGGCCGATCTCCACGGGCTCCGCGCGCGGCCACTGACGGCCGACGGGCTCGTGCGGGTCGTCGTAACTGTGGTTGGTCGAGGTGATGTAGACATACGGCCCGCAGTACGTGTCGGAGCCGATGGACACCTTGCTGTCGGCGATGACATGGCTGCCCCGGCCGAGCACGACGCCATGACCGAGCGTGAGAATCGGATCGGGCCCGAGGTCGAGGTCCGGCATCATCCCGGCGGTCAGCGTCACCTGCTCGGCGATGATGCAGTGGTCGCCGAGCTCGATCCAGGCCTCTCCGAAGACGGTGCCCTGCGGGAACGCCAGCCTCGTGCCCGCTCCCAGGCGGCGGAAGCGCAGCTTTCCCGGGTGCTCGGCGGTGACGGCGCCCGTGTTCTGCACCCATCGCCAGCCGCCCTGCACGGCACGGGCGAGGACCCGGCGCCGCCAGGCGGTGAGAGATGAGAACGCGTTCTTGTTCTTGGGCACCCGCACACGGTAGTCGCCGGGGCCGTGGATGATCGGCGCCGCGTGCTGTGATGTTCACCCCACCCCACGTCCGGGCGCTCCGGCCCGTCGCTTACGGTTCGTACGGCGCGACCGGACAGCGAAAGTCGTACGGACGAGACGAAGATCCGAGGGAGCAGAGCGATGGCAGAGCGGGCGTTGGTCAGCGGCGTGGGCGGCAAGGAGCCGAAGATCGACCCGGAGGCGTTCACCGCGCCGACCTCCGTCGTCGTCGGCGAGGTCACCATGGCCGCGGGTGCGAGCGTCTGGTACCACACGGTGCTGCGCGCCGACTGCGGTCCGATCGTCCTCGGCGCCGATTCCAACATCCAGGACAATTGCACCGTCCACGTCGACCCCGGCTTCCCGGTGACCGTCGGTGAGCGCGTCTCGGTCGGTCACAACGCCGTCCTGCACGGCTGCACGGTCGAGGACGACTGCCTGATCGGCATGGGCGCCACGGTCCTCAACGGGGCCCGGATCGGCGCCGGTTCGCTGGTCGCCGCGCAGGCGCTCGTCCCGCAGGGGATGGTCGTCCCGCCCGGCTCGCTGGTCGCCGGCGTCCCGGCCAAGGTGCGGCGCGAGCTGACCGACGAGGAGCGCGAGGGCATCAAGCTCAACGCCGCGATGTACCTCGGGCTGGTGCGGGACCACAGGGCCGCGCACCAGGACTGAGGCGGTACGGGAGCGATACGCGCGCTCGGCGTGCGGTCAGTCGGCGGCCGGGACCGGCGCCGGCTCGGCCGCCGCGGCGGCTTCCTGCCGCGCGGCGGCCTTCTTGGCGCGGTTCTTCAGGATCAGCATGGACGTGAGGCCGATGAGCACGGCGACCACGAGCCCGAGCCAGGAGAAACGCTTCAGCCAGGCCTCGGCGACGACGCCCACGGAGTAGATGACGGCCGTCGTGCCGCCCGCCCAGAGGATGCCGCCGAAGACGTTGGCGATGAGGAACTTCCAGTACGGCATCCGCAGAACGCCCGCGAGAGGCCCCGCGAAGATCCGCAGCAGCGCCACGAACCGGCCGAAGAAGACGGCCCACATGCCCCACTTCTCGAACGACCGCTCCGCCATGGCGATGTTCGTCTCGCTGAAGTGCTTGGGGAACTTGCCCCCGAGCCACGCCAGCAGGGGCCGGCCACCCTTGCGGCCGATGGCGTAGCCGATCGAGTCGCCGACGATGGCACCCGCCGTCGCGCACGCGCCCAGCACATACGGATTGATGTCTCCGTGCTGCGAGGCGAGCAGCGCCGAGCTGACGAGGACGATCTCGCCCGGCAGCGGGATCCCGAGGCTCTCGAGCCCGATCACCACCGCAACCAGGATGTAGATGCTGACCGCGGGTACGGTCTCGAGCCACTCCTGGACGTGCAAGGCAGTTCCTCCCCGTGTCGGACCCATGGGCGCCGCGGCATCGCGCGTGCCGATGAAGCCTACCTGGTGGCGGGGAAGGGACCACGGCCCCGGAAACGACGGCGCCCCCGCCCCTCCTCCCGGCCGGGGGGGGGGGAAGGGACGGGGGCGGTACGCCGTGTGGCGTCAGGCGTTCGGGCGCAGCGTCCAGACGACGGTCATCTCGCCCGTCACCGCGCCGTCCTCACGGGTGATGGCGATGGCCACGGGGAACTCGGGGCGCTCCCCCGCGTCGAGCTCCGCGACCACGTCCGCGACCGGGCGCCCCAGCGTGGCGGTCGCCGTGACGACGCCCATGGCGAGCTTCTTGTAGCCGATCTCGGCCTTCACGGCGAGCGGCACGGCGCGACCGAGCTGCGCACCGAAGGCGGCGAGGACGATCGCGCCACTGGCCGACTCGGCCAGGGTGAACATCGCTCCGGCGTGCGGGCCACCGACGTGATTGTGGTAGTCGGCCTGGTCCGGCATGCGCACCACGGCGCGCTCGGCGGTCGTCTCCAGGAACTCCAGGTTGAGGGTCCTGGCCATCGGGACGGTGGCGGCGAGCATCTCGCCGACGGACATCTGGTCTGCGCTCATGGCCGCGATGTTACCCATGAGTAGGAGGGCTTGGCCATCCCTTCGGCAGCGCGTCGAGGGGGACCGGGCGTGGCAACGGTCACGCGGCACCTCTATGGTTACTGGCCATGTGGCCAGGACAGCAGCCGCCCGGGGGCGAGCAGAACCCGCAGGACCAGAACCCGTACCAGCAGCCGGGTTACCAGCAGCCGAATCCGTATCAGCAGCCCGGCTACCAACAGCCCGGCACACCGCCGCCGTACGCCGCACCGGGGCAGCCCGGCACACCGCCGCCGTACCCCGCTCCGGGACAGCAGCCCGGCACGTACCAGCATCCGACGGTGCCGCAGTACGGCATGCCGGGCCCCCCGCAGCCCGGCGGCGGCCAGGACAAGAAGAAGACGACGATCGTGGCGATCGCGGCGGTGACCGCCGTGGTCGTGGCCGCCGGAGTCACCGGCTTCCTGGTGCTGAAGGACGACGGCAAGAGCACCCAGGCGGGCGGTGACGACGCCAAGCCGTCCGCGAGCGTGTCGAAGTCCGCGAGCCCTTCACCGTCGACGATCGACAACCCTCGCGGCGACACCGAGGCCAAGCCGACGATCCCCGGATGGAAGGTCGTCTACAACCCGAAGTACGGCACCCAGTTCGACGTTCCGGCGACCTGGGAGGTGGCCGGCACCGGCGTGGCGTCCGGGTTCGACGACAAGAAGAAGAACGACGGATCGGCGTACATCATGATGTCGGCGCCGGCCACCTACAAGTCCAAGTGGTGCAGCGTCGACAGCAACATGGACGGCCGCAAGGAGGACAGCAGCCTCGCCGACACGGGCACCCGGGGCGCTCAGGGTGCCACCGACACCGCGGAGAACGCGCGCAACGAGGCGGGCGCCTGGGTCTTCGCCGCGTACGCCCAGGAAGAGCCCGAGAAGAAGCTCAAGCAGCTGATCAAGATCAGCCCGGCCGAGGCGTACACCAGCAAGTCCGGACTCACCGGCCATGTGGCCACGGCCACGGCCACCGGTCTGACCAAGAAGGACCGGTGCGACACCGACGGCAAGTCCATCGCGTTCAGCTTCAAGAACGCCAAGGGTGACTTCTCGTCCTGGATCCTCTTCGCCAACAAGGGGGTCAAGGACGAGCTCTCGGACACGGTGATCCGCCAGATCCTGTCGACGGTCCGGCTCGCCCCGGCCTCGACCTCGTAGGACGCGCGGGACCGGACGGTACCGGTCCCGCGGAACCGGTACCGCGAAATCGGTTTGGCTTCTGCGGCGGCGGCAGGGATAGTCCCTTGGTGACTTCACCCGCCGCCGCCCGCCGCCGCCTTCGCCCGGAGTGGGCGAACCGCAACTACACCCTGCTGACCGCCGCCGCGTTCGTCACCAATCTGGGCACCCACGGCGCGCTCATCGCAGCGGCGTTCGCGGTTCTGGAGTCCGGCGGGGACGGCGGGGACGTCGGTATGGTGGCCGCCGCGCGCACGCTGCCACTGGTTCTCTTCCTGCTGATAGGCGGCGCCCTCGCCGACCGGATACCCCGTCACCGGGTGATGGTCGCCGCCAACGCCCTCAACTGCGTCTCCCAGGCCGCCTTCGCCGCCCTCGTGCTCGCCGGCGATCCGCAGCTGTGGCAGATGATGCTGCTCACCGCGCTCTGCGGCACCGGTCAGGCGTTCTTCGGCCCGGCGGCCGAGGGCATGTTGATGAGCAGCGTCGGCGGGGAACAGGCAGGCCGGGCCTTCGCCCTCTTCCGGATGTCCATGCACGGCGCGGGCATCGGCGGCGCGGCGCTCGGCGGTGCGCTGATCGCTGTGGTGGGTCCCGGCTGGGTGCTGGCCATCGACGCGGCCGCCTTCGCCGTCGCGGGCGCGCTGCGCGCCTTCCTCGACGTCAGCCATATCGCCGCGCGCCCGGCCGGCGGCGGCCTCCTCTCGGATCTGCGCGACGGCTGGCGGGAGTTCGTCGGGCGCCCCTGGCTGTGGTCGATCGTGGCGCAGTTCTCGGTCGTCGTGGCGGTGGTCGGCGCGGCCGACTCGGTGTACGGGCCTCTCGTCGCGAAGGACCACTTGGGCGGCGCGCGGCCCTGGGGGCTGGCGCTGGCCGCGTTCGGCGTGGGCACGCTCTGCGGCGCGCTGCTGATGATGCGCTGGAAGCCGCGGCGCATCCTGCTCGTGGGCACCCTGTGTGTCTTCCCCCTGGCCCTGCCCTCGGCCGCGCTGGCCGTGCCCCTGGACGTGGTGGGTCTGTCGGCGGCGATGTTCGTCAGCGGCGTCTCGATCGAGGTGTTCGGCGTGGCCTGGATGATCGCGCTGCACCAGGAGATCCCCGAGGAGAAGCTGTCCCGCGTCTCTGCCTACGACTGGTTCGGGTCGACGGCGATGCTGCCGCTCTCCACCGCCCTGGCCGGGCCGGCGGAGAGCCTGTTCGGGCGGCGCGAGGCGCTGTGGGGCTGTGCCGGGCTGATCGTGCTCGTGACCGCGCTCGTGCTGCTGGTCCCGGACGTACGGAATCTGACGCACCGGGGCCGCTCGAAGGAGCTCGGGGCGGCGGACTCGCCGGCGGACTCAGCCGATGCCGAAGGAGCCGTGGGGCGGCTCGGGTGAGGGCACCGCGTCCTCGTCCCGTACCGCGCTCGCGGTTCCGATGAGACGGGCGAGCGACGCGCCGTACTCGACCCGGGCGGGGAAGGCGTCGGACGCGGTACGGCGGGCCAGGAGCGCGGTGTCGATCGCGGTGTGCGAGGCGAGCAGGACGGCGTTGCCGAAGCGCCGGCCGCGCAGCACGGCGGGTTCCGCGATCAGCGCCAGCTCGGGGAAGACCGCCCCGAAGGTGGCCAGTTGGGAGCGGAGGAACTCGAAGGGCGCGCCGTCCGCGAGGTTGGCGGCGTAGACGCCCTCCGGGCGGAGGACCCGCTCGGCGGCGCGCGCGTACTCCACCGAGGTCAGATGCGCGGGCACCCGCGATCCGCCGAACACGTCGGCGATCAGAATGTCCACGGAACGCGCGGGCGCGGTGTCCAGCCAGGCGCGGGCGTCCGCGCAGTGCACGGTGACATGGGTGTCCGCCGGGAGCGGCAGATGTTCGGCGACCAGGGCGAGCAGTCCCCGGTCGGCGTCGACGACGTCCTGCCGGGAGCGCGGCCGGGTGGCCGCGACATAGCGGGGCAGGGTGAGCGCCCCACCGCCCAGGTGCAGTACGTCGAGCGGTTCACCCTTGCCCGCGGCGCAGTCGACGACGTGCGCGAGCCTCTGGGCGTACTCGAACTCGAGGTGCGTCGGGTCGTCGAGGTCGACATAGGACTGGGGAGCCCCGTCGACGGTGAGAAGCCAGGCCCGCTCCCGGTCGACGTCCGGCATGAGCTTGGCGGTGCCCCCGTCGACGTCCCGGATGACGGGTATCTGCTCGTTCACGCTCCTATTGTGCGCTGCCGCGGGGGGCGTGCCCGGACCGGGTGGGGCGAGCGGGCCCGGGCTGCGGTTCGGGGGTGCAGCCGGTCGGCGCTCAGCGGGGCCGGCGTGCGGGCGCGGCCCTCGGGCTGCCCGTTGCCGGGGGCCGTTCCCGGGGACTGGGCGGCCGCGGGCCGGGACCGGGGGCTCGGGGCTGGAGGGCTCGGGGGCTCACCCAGCCCGGCGTTCAGCCGGGCCGGCACCGCGCACCGGGACCGGGGGCTCGGGGGGTTCAGCGCCGCCCGGCGCTCGGGACCGGGCCGGGCGCTCGATGGTTCACCCGGACCCGCCCTCAGTCCGCCCCCTCAGGCGGCCCAGAGCGCGGCGACGGCTGAGGCGTGCGCCGCGGCTTGGGCGAAGCCGGCGCGCGCGGCCGGTGCCCGGCGGGACGGGTCGAGGGAGTTGCGGCCGAACGCCTGCTTCGCGGCGGCGTCGGGGGTGATGACCTCCACCCGGGCGCCGGAGGCCGCCAGCCGGGCGGCCTGGTCGCGCGGGGAGAGGATGACCTTGTTCCCGGACGCGTTGGGCGCGATGACGACGACCCGGTCGTAGCCGGCCGCGAGGTGCGCGTTGGCCGTGGAGTGGACGCCGCCGTCGATCCGCTTCCGCCCGTCGACGGTGGCGGCGGGCCACACACCGGGAATGGCGCAGCTGGCGGTGACGGCGTCCACGAGCGGCACCCCGCCGGCCTTGTCGAACGCCGTCAGTTCGCCGGTGAGGGCGTCGACGGCGGTGACGCGCAGGGCGCTGTCGGGCCACTCTCGGGAGGGGAGCAGCGCGGCGATCATGTCGCACCGGGCCGCCTCGTCGACGCCCGTCCACGCGCCGAGCGCGAGCCGCCCGAGCTTCTGTCCGTACGCCTCGGGGGTACGGGAGGAGAGTACGGCCGTCGCATAGCGCAAAAGCGTCCCGACGCCGAGCCGGCGGGCCGACGGGCCCTGGTACGGCGCGAACTGGCGCTCGTACAGCTCGGTGGTGCTCACCTTGCCGGAGGTGAGCTGCGCGCCGACGACCGCCCCGGCCGACGAGCCGATCACCACGTCGGCGGCGGAGAAGTCCGTTCCCGCTTCGGCCAGTCCGTGCAGGACGCCGACCTCCCAGGCGTTGCCGGTCAGTCCGCCCGCTCCCAGTACCAGTGCGATGGTGTCCGTCATACGAGCAGTGTGCCGAACCGCCAAGTGCCCGCCTCCGTCGGGATGTTCTCCTTCGGAGACGGGCTCGGGCGCGCATGGGACGGACGGGCGTCAGACCAGCCCGGTGACCGTACCGGCGCCGACCGTGCGGCCGCCCTCGCGGATCGCGAAGCCGAGTCCGGGCTCGAGCGGGACGTCACGCCCCAGCTCGACGGTCATGGTGACCGTGTCGCCGGGGCGCGCCACGGCGGCCTCACCGAGGTCGACGTCGCCGACGACGTCCGCGGTCCTGATGTAGAACTGCGGCCGGTAGCCCGTCGCCACCGGTGTCGTACGGCCTCCCTCCCTTCCGGACAGGACATACACCTGCGCGGTGAAGCGCCGGCTGGGTACGACACTCCCCGGCGCCGCCACCACATGGCCGCGGCGTACGGCGTCACGTGGCACACCGCGCAGAAGCAGTGCGACGTTGTCCCCGGCCTCGGCGGACTCCATAGGCTTGCCGAAGGTCTCCAGGCCGGTCACGACCGTCTCGGTGTCCGCGCCCAGGACCTCCACCCGGTCACCGAGGCGGACCGTGCCGCGCTCGACCGCGCCGGTGACGACGGTGCCGCGCCCGGTGATCGTCAGCACGTTCTCGACGGGCATGAGGAACGGCGCGTCCACGTATCGCACGGGCATGGGCACATAGGTGTCCACGGCGTCGAGGAGCGCCTCGATGGCGGCGCTCCAACGCGGGTCGCCCTCCAGCGCCTTGAGCCCGGAGACCCGGACGACGGGGACGGAGTCGCCGCCGTAGCCGTGCGCGGTCAGCAGCTCGCGGACTTCCAGCTCCACCAGGTCGGTGAGCTCGTCGTCGCCGGCGTCGGCCTTGTTGAGGGCGACGACGATGTGGTCGACGCCGACCTGCCGGGCGAGCAGGACGTGCTCCGCCGTCTGCGGCATGATCCCGTCGAGCGCGGAGACGACGAGGATCGCACCGTCGAGCTGCGCGGCGCCGGTGACCATGTTCTTGACGTAGTCGGCGTGCCCGGGCATGTCGACATGCGCGTAGTGCCGGGTGTCGGTCTCGTACTCGACGTGTGCGATGTTGATGGTGATCCCCCGCTGCGCCTCCTCCGGCGCCCGGTCGATCCGGTCGAAGGGGACGAACGTGCCGGTCCCGCGCTCGCTGAGGACCTTGGTGATCGCGGCGGTGAGGGTGGTCTTGCCGTGGTCGACATGGCCCATGGTGCCGATGTTGAGGTGCGGCTTGGTGCGCACGTATGCCGTCTTGGGCATGGCTCATTCCTTGAGCTCGAAGCTGAGTTGGGGACCCCGGAGCCCTTCCGACCCTCCCCCTGCGGGGTCCGCCGGATTGTCCGGGAAGGGTCAGCTTCGGGCGCCGTCGAACGTCGCCGCCACGGTGGCGACGTCGACAGGCGCATCGAGCGCATCGAGCACGTCGAGCAGCGTGAGCGCCTCGAGCGCGGTGAGCACGTCGTGCGCGGGGAACGTGGGGAACGCGGCAGCCTTCGGCGCGTCCGCGACTGCGGACGGCGCTGCGAGGAAGGCGTACCGGAACATGTCGACGATCATCGCCGAGCGGGGCGGCGGCGTCGAATGGTTTTCCGCTCGGGGGGAGTTGGCGAGACGGGGACGCGACGCACTCCCACGCGCTCCTACGCGCGAGCCCGCAGGGGTCGCCCGGGCTCGCGCGCGGGCAGGCGGGCCCGGGCGTGCTCAGGCGGTGAACATTACGGCGATCACACACCTTTGTCGGTTAGTCTCCCCGGATGCCCGACCCGTTCACCAGGCCGCAGGACGGTCTCGCACTCCGCCGCCCCCGGGCCGCGCTCTCTCCGTGGTCGCGGTTGACGCTGCTCGTGGTGATCCTCGCCTGCGCGGCGACGGCGGTGGTGCTGTACGAGCCACAGCGGCTGCTGGCCGCGGGCTGGCCGCCCCGGACGGGCGGCCCGGGCGCGGTGGCCCTGTTCGCGCTGGCGTACGGGCTCTGCACCGCCGCCTTCGTACCGCGCCCGATCCTCAACCTCGGCGCGGGCGCTCTCTTCGGCACGCAGGCCGGGCTGGTGGCGGCCCTCGTCGGCACCGTCCTGGGCGCGGGCATCGCGTTCGCCCTGGGCCGGGTGCTCGGGCAGGACGCGCTGCGCCCGCTGCTACGCGGGCGCTGGCTGACGGCGGCGGACGGGCAGCTGAGCCGGCACGGCTTCCGCTCGATGCTGGCGATCCGGCTCTTCCCCGGAGTGCCGTTCGCCGCGGCCAACTACTGCGCCGCCGTCTCCCGTATGAGGTACGTGCCGTTTCTCGCCGCGACGGGACTCGGATCGGTCCCCAACACCGCGGCCTATGTGATCGCGGGCAGCGAGGCCGCGTCGCCGACCTCGCCGGCCTTCCTCATCGCCATGGGGTTCATCGTGGTGACCGGGGCGGCCGGAGCGGTCGTCGCCTGGTGCAAGCGCCACCGCCTGCGGCCCGCCGACGCGGCTGCCGCCCCCACGGTGACCGCCGCGGAAGCCGGGGAGACGGGAGAGGCCCGCGAGCACCCGGCGGTCGTGGGCGCGTCCGCCCACCGGTAGGCGAAGCACGAGCGGCTTCCCGACGCCGCCCGCCCGGGACCCACTCCCGTCCCCCGGATGGACCGAGCGCCGACCGATGGCGCCGGGAGTCGATCCGCTCCCCCGCGCCGCCCGCCCGGGTCCCCGCTCCCGTCCCCCGGATGGACCGAGCGCCGACCGGTGGAGCCGGGAGTCGACCCGCTCCCCCGCGCCGGGTTCCGGAGCGCCCCGCCCCGGCCGTCCCCTCACAGCGCTTCGACTCTCAGCACTTCGACTCGGGGCGCTTTCGGCTGAGGGTGCTGTCACCCCAGAGCTCTGTCACCCCCAGAGCTCTGTCGCCTCATGTCGGTTGCGGCTCAGAGCAGCGCTGTCGCCCCAGGGCGCTCGCGGCTCAGAGCGCTTCGACGATCATCGCGTTGGCCAGGCCCCCCGCCTCGCACATCGCCTGGAGCCCGAAGCGTCCGCCCCGCGCCCTCAGCGCGTGGACCAGCGTCGTGGTCAGTCGCGTGCCGCTGGCCCCCAGTGGGTGCCCGAGCGCGATCGCTCCCCCGTGCACGTTGACCTTGGCCAGGTCGGCCCCGGTCTCCTGCTGCCAGGCGAGGACGACGCTCGCGAAGGCTTCGTTGATCTCGAACAGGTCGATCTCCTCGAGGGAGAGCCCGGCGCGCCGGAGCACCCTCTCCGTGGCCGGGATGACCCCGGTCAGCATGAGTACGGGGTCGGACCCGGTGACGGCGAAGCTGTGCAGCCGGGCGAGGGGCCGCAGGCCGAGCCGTTCGGCCGTCTCGGCCGCCATGATCAGTACGGCCGAGGCACCGTCGTTGGTGGGGCTGCTGTTGCCGGGGGTCACCGACCAGTCGATCTGCGGGTAGCGCTCGGCGAAGGCCGGGTCCTGGAAGGCCGGCCTGAGTCCGGCGAGGATCTCGGGGGTGGTCCCGGGGCGTACGGACTCGTCACGGCGGACGTCGCCGAACGGAACGACCTCCTGGTCGAAGAGCCCGTTCTCCCAGGCACGGGCGGCCCTCTGATGCGAGGTGACCGCGAACGCGTCCATGGCGTCGCGCCCGATGGACCACTTGGCAGCGATCAGTTCGGCGCTGATCCCCTGCGGGACCAGGCCCTCCGGGTAGCGCTCGGCGACGCCCGGGCCGAAGGGGTCGGCGCCGGCCGGCACGTTGGACCACATCGGCACCCGGCTCATCGACTCGACTCCGCAGGCGACGACGATGTCGTACGCCCCGGACAGCACTCCCTGCGCCGCGAAGTGCACGGCCTGCTGGGAGGAGCCGCACTGCCGGTCGACGGTGGTGGCGGGCACGGACTCGGGGAATCCCGCGCCGAGCCATGCGTACCGGGTGGTGTTCATGGCCTGCTCGGCGACCTGGTCGACGCATCCGCCGATGACGTCGTCGACGAGGGCCGGGTCGATCCCGGTCCGCTCGATCAAGGACTTCAGCGTGTGGGAGAGCAGTTCGACGGGATGCACCTGGGCCAGTGCCCCGGTCGGCTTCCCCTTTCCGATGGGAGTACGGACGGCTTCGACGATGACGGCGTCGCGCATGGCGGAGGCTCCTCGCTCACCCAGTGAGTTGGAAATCTGGATCAACTACGTGCGAGTAACATAGCGCAGTTAGTTTGGAAGTCAAACCCATTGAGGAATCTGCCTTAGGCTGGGGCCATGACCGCCACCCGCAAGGCTCCGCGCCCCTGCAACATCGCCGACGCCCTCGCTCTGGTCGGCGAGAAGTACTCCTTGCTCGTCCTGCGGGAGATCTCCCTCGGCGTGCGCCGCTTCGACCGCATCGCCCGCAACACCGGCGCTCCGCGCGATGTGCTCACCGCCCGGCTGCGGCGTCTGGTGGAGGCCGGAATCCTGGAGAAGGTCCAGTACAGCGACCGTCCCAAGCGCTACGAGTACCGCGCCACGGACGCGGGTGAGGAGCTCCAGCCGGTCCTGCTGACGCTCATGGCCTGGGGGGACCGCCATCTGGGCACGGAGCCGCCCATGGTCCTCGAGCACGCGTGCGGGGCCGCACTGGCGCCGCGGGTCGTATGCGAGGCGTGCGGCGAGCGCGCGGACGCGCCCAGCATCAGCGCCCATGTGCGGGCGCCCGGGTGGACGACCATGGGACCCGAGGAGGACTGAGGGGCCCGCCGCCCCCGGCCGGACCACCGTCCGTTCACCCGGGGGGAGTACGCTGCGCAGCGACCGGCGGCCGTTCGACGACCGCCGTTTTCCGACCGCTGACCGCACACAAGTACATCCGGGACGGCCCTAGCCCCATGAGTTGGTTCGAATCATTCATCCTCGGACTCGTCCAGGGGCTGACGGAGTTCCTGCCCATCTCGTCCAGCGCGCACCTGCGGCTGACCGCGGCCTTCGCGGGGTGGCACGACCCCGGCGCGGCCTTCACCGCGATCACCCAGATCGGCACCGAAGCCGCCGTACTGATCTACTTCCGCAAGGACATCGCGCGCATCGTCTCGGCCTGGTTCCGCTCGCTGACCCGCAAGGAGCTGCGCGCGGACCACGACGCCCAGATGGGCTGGCTGGTCATCGTGGGCTCGATCCCGATCGGCGTCCTGGGTGTCACGTTCAAGGACCAGATCGAGGGTCCGTTCCGTGATCTGCGACTCATCGCCACGACACTGATCGTGATGGGCATCGTCCTGGGCGTGGCCGACCGGCTGGCGGCCCGCGACGAGGTGGGCGGACGGCACCGCGCGATCCGGGAGCGCAAGACGCTCAAGGAGCTCGGCGTCAGGGACGGCCTGATATTCGGCGTGTGCCAGGCGATGGCCCTCATCCCGGGTGTGTCCCGGTCGGGCGCCACGATCAGCGGCGGTCTGCTGATGGGCTACACCCGTGAGGCTGCGGCCCGCTACTCCTTCCTGCTGGCCATCCCGGCCGTCCTCGCCTCGGGCGTGTTCGAGCTGAAGGACGCGGGCGAGGGGCATGTCTCCTGGGGGCCCACGATCTTCGCCACGATCATCGCGTTCGGCGTGGGTTATGCCGTTATCGCCTGGTTCATGAAGTTCATCACCACCAAAAGCTTCATGCCGTTCGTCGTCTACCGGGTTCTGCTGGGTGTCGTGCTCTTCGCCCTGGTCGGTGCGGACGTGCTGAGTCCCCACGCGGGCGAATCCGGGACCGTGCCGGTCGGCGCCCACTGAGGACGCCTGACCGCCGGGCGGAGCCCGTCCCCCCGCCGCCGTCGGCGGAACACGGCGGTCGGACGGACGGGCTCTCATCTGCGCAGGCGGGCGGGTGGGCTGCACGCCGGACCAGGGCGGGCCGCCGGACTCGGGGGGTGTTTCCGGCGACCTCTCATTCAGCGACTTCCCGCCTGAACGGACCCGACGAGCGTCTCGCTGCCGGCAGCCCACCGCGAGGGTGTGCGTCGCATATATCCACGCACTCCCTTCACACCCCGTGTGAACGGGACGCGTGCCCACCCGAGGCACGAGGCATGCGAGCAGGTGCGGAGCCGGACTGCGCTTTTCCGGGGCCCGGGGCACCCTGGAGCCATGGCCTGGCAACCACCGATCGTCGTCCACCGCCCCTCCGCCGACGGCGGGCGGCGTGTCACCGTACGCGGACAGATCGTCGGGCTCGCGCACAACGACCGGGACCTCGTCGAGTTCCTGCGGCGCGCCGGCCTCGAAGACGCGGACATGGTGCTGGACGACCCGCACCTGGTGGAGTGGCGCGGCGGTAGGCCACATCGCTGGGAGGCCGCCTAGAACTAGGGCCTGTCGGGAACGTCTGGGAAAGTGCTGGCCACAGCCACAGGTCGAGGTCCGATTGCCGCCAGCGTGGTCCGTCTCGCTTGATCACACTTGCGGCATGACGATTCGATCCCGGAGGGACTCGGTAGCGATCCTCACCGGCATGTACGCGGCCGAGGCGGAGTACTTGGCGGCCGGCGGCCCGGGCGAGGCTCCGTTCAGCCTGCTTGCCCCCTTCTTCGCGCCTGATGTCGTGCTGCATCAAGCCGAGGCTCTGCCCTACGGCGGAATCTGGCGTGGGCACGATGGCATGGAACGGTTCTTCCATGCGATGAGCCATGTGTGGGAGTCGTTCGACATGGCGGAGCAGGAGTTCCTCGCCACCGGCGACACCGCGGTGGTACTCACCCAGATCCGTGCTCGAGCTCGTGCCACCGGCCGCGAGCTCGCGTTCCCGATTTTGCAGACGATCAGGGTCAAGGACGGGCGGATCGCCGAAGTCCGCCCTTTCTACTGGGACACGGAAGCGATCGCCCACGCCTGCGCCCCGTCCACACCGCGGCAACCCGTGCAGGGCCCTTGGCCGCTGACGCTCCCTGCCCGACACTGAACCGATGACGCAGCGCGTGGATCTCGCGACCGTGATGGACCGGCTGTCCATCGACGAGGTGATCACCGGTTACGCGGTGGCCGTGGACGACGCCGACTGGGGCGCCTATCGCGCCCTGTTCACCCGCGACGGCCGGGCCGACTACCGCGGCTCCGGCGGGATCGAGGGCGGGGCCGCCGATGTCGCCGACTGGCTGGCGGAGACGATGCGGCTCTTCCCCGTGCGACAGCACCTCATCGTGAACCGCCGGGTGCGGATCCAGGACATGGGCGGCTACCCGGGCGACAGTGCCGAGGTGCGGGCCGACTACGTGAACCCGATGCGGCTCGCGTCGGGCGACGACTTCCTCTCCGGCGGGCGCTATACCTTCGCCCTGCTGCGCACCGACGCGGGATGGCGGCTGCGTACGGTGACCGTGCACGAGAAATGGCGCCGTATGGCGGGAGCCCTCACCACCGGCTGAGCCCCCTCCGCCGGACGACGAAGCGTCCCAGCCCCCGGCCGGCCTCCCGCCGGATTGGCGGAAGCCCGCAGCCTGGGCCCCCGTCGCACGGCGAGCGTCACAGCCCCCAGACGGGCCCCGTCACACGGCGAGCGCCCGCGCCCCGGCTGAGCCCGTCGCTTGCGAGCCCCGCCCCGGCCGAGCCCCCGCCGTAGGCAGCCGCCCCAGTCACGCGGCGAGCGCCCGCGCCCGCCGCGTCTCTCCCGAGCGCCCCGCGCCGCGCTCCCTCACCGGAGTGCCCTCTGTCCCCGTCCGCCCCACACGCGCACACTGGAGGCGGCATGTTCCCAGAGGCGAACCGTGGAGGCGGAGTATGCGGATACCGGTCGGCCGACGGCGGGAGGCGGCGAACCGGCCGCCGACGTCACCCCGGTGGCGGGCCCTGCTCGCGGTCCCGGCCGGCGCGCTGCCCGCTCTGGCCTTCCCCGCACCGGGCCTCTGGTGGTTCGCGTACGTCGCCCTCGTCCCCTGGATGCTGCTCGTCCGTACGGCTCCGACCGGCCGGCGGGCGGCCGTCGAGGGCTGGCTCGGCGGGCTCGGGTTCATGGTGGCCGTCCACCACTGGCTGATGCCGAGCCTGCATGTGTTCCTGGTGGTCCTGGCCGCGCTGCTCGGGCTGCTGTGGGCTCCGTGGGGCTGGCTGGTGCGCTCCATGACCGGCGGCCTGCCCTCACCCGCCCGCGCGGCGGCCGCGCTCGTCGTCGTCCCCTCCGGCTGGCTGATGGTCGAACTCGCCCGGTCCTGGGAGGGGTTGGGCGGCCCCTGGGGGCTCCTGGGGGCCAGCCAGTGGCAGGTGTCCCCGGCGCTGCGGCTCGTATCGGTCGGCGGTGTATGGCTGGTGAGCCTGCTGGTGGTGGCGGTCAACACGGCGGCGACCCTGCTGGTGGGGGTCGCGGCCGTCCGTGTCACTGCCGCCACGGGTCTGACCCTGTGCGTCCTCGCCACTGGTTCGGTGTGGATGTGGGTGCAGCCCCCACGGGAGACGGGTGAGGTGCGGGTCGCCGTCGTGCAGCCCGGAGTGATCGAGGGGCCCGGTGGCGCCGAACGGCGCTTCACCCGCGGCGAGGAACTCACCCGCGGGCTCGCCGGTCGGGACGTGGATCTCGTCGTCTGGGGCGAGAGCAGCGTGGGGGCGGACCTGACCGGACGGCCCGACCTGGCGCACCGGCTGGCCTCGCTGTCCCGGACGGTCGGGGCGCCGGTACTGGTCAATGTGGACGCGCGGCGGGCGGACCGGCCGGGGATCTTCAAGAGCAGTGTGCTCGTCGACTCCGACGGCCCGACCGGCGACCGCTACGACAAGATGCGGCTGGTGCCGTTCGGTGAGTACGTCCCGGCCCGTTCGCTGCTCGGCTGGGTGACGTCGGTGGGCAAGGCGGCGGGCGAAGACCGCAGGCGCGGCTCGGGCCCGGTCGTGATGCGGCTTCCCGGCGAGAACGGCCTGCGGCTGGGCCCGTTGGTCTGCTTCGAGTCCGCGTTCCCCGACATGAGCCGCAGGCTCGCCCGGGACGGCGCCCACCTCCTGATCGCCCAGTCGGCGACCTCCTCCTTCCAGGACAGCTGGGCGCCGGCGCAGCACGCTTCGCTGGCGGCGCTACGGGCGGCGGAGTCCGGCCGGCCGATGGTCCATGCCACGCTCACCGGCGTGAGCGCGGTGTACGGGCCGGACGGCGCGCGGGCCGGTGCCCCGCTGGGCACCGATCGCAGCGTCTCGGCCGTCTACACGGTTCCGCTCTCCTCCGGCACGACCGCGTACGTCCGGCTCGGCAACTGGCCGGTGTACGGCGCCCTGGCCGTACTGGCCGCGCTGTGCGCCGCCGAGGGCGTACGGTCCCTCAGGCGCCCTGGACCAGGGCCTGCCGCACCACCAGCTCACACAGCTCATGAGTCTCCAGCGCGTCCCGTGCGCTGAGCGTCTTCCCGGCCCGTACGGCGTCGAGGAAGGACAGGACGGCCTGTTCGATGCCGCGCTGCCGGGCGACCGGCACCCAGTCACCGCGCCGGCGCACGGTCGGCTGGCCCTTGTGGTCCACGATCTCGGCGAGGTTGAGGACCTGGCGCTTGCTGTCCTGGCCGGAGACTTCGAGGATCTCCTCGGTGGAGCCGTTCATGCGGTTCATCATGCCGATGGCGGTGAACCCGTCGCCGGAGAGCTGAAGGACCACGTGATGCATGAGTCCGTCACGGATCCGTGCCCGCACATCGGTGTGCTCCACCGGGCCGGGCAGCAGGAACCGCAGGGTGTCCACGACATGGATGAAGTCGTCGAGCACCAGGGTGCGCGGGTCCTCGGGCAGCCCAATGCGGTTCTTCTGCATCAGGATCAGTTCGCGAGGATGGTCGAGGCACTGCGCGTACCCGGGTGCGAGACGGCGGTTGAAGCCCACCGCCAGGCCGACCCCGCGCTTCTCCGCGAGGTCCACCAGGGTTCGTGAGTCGGCCAGTTCGTACGCGAGGGGCTTGTCCACGTACGTCGGCACGCCGGCCTCCAGGAGGCCGCTGACGATCTCGGCGTGCACGGCGGTCGGCGCGTGCACGAACGCGGCGTCGATGCCCGCGGCGATGAGGGAGTCGAGGTCGGTGTGGCGCCGGGCCGGTGGGACGTGGTGTATCCCGGCGACCCGCTCCAAAGTGGCGGGGCTGCGGGTCTGCAGATGCAGTTCGACTCCGGGCAGGGCGCCGAGCACGGGAAGGTAGGCCTTCTGCGCGATGTCGCCGAGTCCGATGCAGCCGACCTTCACGGGGTGTCTCCCTGGATTGGTGATGTGCCGGTCCCCCGGGAGCCGGCGGTGCTGGTTCCCGCGGGAGTTGTCGATGGTGTCACCGCAGGTCGTGCCCGTCGGAAACACCGGCAGCATACGTCGCGGCGGGCGGGCGCCAGTCGGCGATGCCGTCGAAGGCACGCAGCGCCAGGCCGGGTCCGATGCGGGAGACACCCGCCATCACGCCGTCGCGGACGGCCACGGCGGGCGCGCTGGCGAGGGTGGCGAGACGGCCGACCCGCGCGGCCTTGCGGACGAGAGCGGTGGTGCGCGGGAGCCGGTCCGCGGTGTACGCGGCGAGGGAGCGGGCCGGGGCGGCCCCGGGTGCGGCGTGGTGTGCGAGCACGACGGCGTCCTCGATGGCCTGGTTTCCGCCCTGTCCGAGGGTGGGTTCCATGGCGTGCGCCGCGTCGCCGAGCAGCGCGACGCGGCCGCGGTGGAAGGCGGGCAGGGGCACGTCGAGGTGATGGACGTCGTGGCGCAGGACGGCGGCCGGGTCGGCGGCGGCGATGATCGCCGGGATCGGGTCGTGCCAGTCGCCGAACCGGCGCAGCAGTTCGACCCTCTCGTCGGCGGCCCGGCCTCCGGCGGGGGCGACTGTCATCGCATAGGCGTAGATCCGGCCGTCCTTGAGCGGCTGGGTGCCCCACAGGCTCCCCCGCCCCCAGGTCTCGTGGGGCGCGAAGGGCCGCCCGGGGGCGGGGGCGACGAGGCGCCAGGTGGTGAAGCCGGAGTACGACGGGCCCGGGTGGCGCGGGAAGAGCGTGCGGCGGGTCGCCGAGTGGATGCCGTCGGCCCCGACGACGAGTTCGGCCTCGAAGGCGCCGTCCGGGGTGGTGACGACGGCGGGCCGTTCGTCGCCGCCGGCATCGGCGAGTGCGGCCGTGATGCCCGTGCGGATCACGCCGTCGGGGAGGGCGGAGGTGAGGAGGTCGACGAGCGTCGCCCGGTGCAGCAGAACGAGGGGGCCGCCGAAGCGGTCGGCGGCGGCCCGGGCGTTCGTACGGGAGAGCCAGCGGCCGGCCGGGGTGCGCATGCCGCCGTCGCCCTGCCAGGCGGAGAGCGCGCGGACCTGGTCTCCGAGTCCGATGACGTCGAGGGCGCGCTGGGAGTTGGGGGCGAGGCCGATGCCCGCGCCGACCGGCGTGAGGCCGGGCGCCCTCTCCAGGACCGTGACCTGCCAGCCTCGCCGGTGCAGGCCTATCGCGGCGGTGAGTCCGCCGATCCCGGCTCCGATGACGAGGGCACGGCGTTGTTCGGTGTCCATGACTCCCCCTAGGGAAACTACATCTGTAGTGGCACCCTCACCGTACTACAGCTGTAGTTAGGGCGGTAGGTTGGGGACATGCCAGCACAGCGCCCCGCTTCCCGGCCTTCCGACGGCCCCTCCCGCAGCGACCTGATCGGCGACGCCGCACTCGCCCTTCTCGCCGAGCGGGGCATGCGCGGGCTCACTCATCGCGCCGTCGACGAGCGGGCCGGGCTTCCGCAGGGGTCGACGTCCAATCACGCCCGGACGCGCCTCGCCCTGCTGGAGACCGCGGTGAGGCGGCAGGCCGAGCGCGAGGCGCGGGTGCTCACGCCGGACGAGATGCCCGCGCCGGCCGCAGGCCGGGAGCAGCTGGCCGACGCGCTCGCGCAGGCCTTGCACCAGCTGCTCGCCGACCATCGCGAACTGCTCGTCTCCCGCTACGAGCTGGCCCTGGAGGCGACCCGACGCCCCGAGCTGCGGTCCTTCTACGACAACGCGGGGGCCGCCTTCCGCGACCCGGTCGTCGCGCTCATGGCCGCCGCGGGCTCCCCGACACCCCAGCGCCACGCGCTGGCGCTCATCGCCTGGTGCGAGGGGATGATGTTCTCCTGCACCGCTGGCTCGTACCACTCCGCGGTGCCGTCGCGCGCGGAACTGCGTACGGGGTTCGAGGAGTTGCTGCGCGGGCTGCTCGGCGGCTAGGGAGTTTCCTCCGGGCCGGGAAACAACAAAGGCAAGGAGGTCACCCGCTCCTTGCCACTCTCAACTTATAGCGCACCGGGGGGCTTGTGGCAAGACCCGGGTAGTGCCGCAGAATCGTCGGCCGAAGGCCAGTACCTGCGGAAATGAGGCTCTCGTGATCGACGTGATCGTTGCCGGCGGTGGACCGACCGGCTTGATGCTGGCCGGCGAACTGCGGCTGCACGGTGTGCACGTGCTCGTGTTGGAGAAGGAGGCGGAGCCGACCCTGCAGTCCCGCGCGCAGGGTCTGCACGCGCGCAGTATCGAGGTGATGGACCAGCGCGGTCTGCTGGAGCGGTTCCTCCCGCTCGGCAAGAAGTTCACGGTCGGCGGCTTCTTCGCCGGTCTCGGCAATACGTGGCCGGAGCGGCTGGACACGGCGCACTCGTACGTCCTCGGCATCCCGCAGCAGATCACCGAGGGCCTGCTGACCGAGCGGGCCACCGAACTGGGCACCGAGATCCGGCGCAGCTGCGAACTGGTCGGGCTGAGCCAGGACGAACACGGGGTGAGCGTCGAGCTGGCCGACGGCACGCGGCTTCGCTCGCGCTACCTCGTCGGCTGCGACGGCGGTCGCAGCACGGTGCGCAAGCTGCTCGGTGTCGGCTTCCCCGGCGAGCCCTCCACGGTCGAGACGCTGCTGGGCGAGATGAAGTTGACCACTTCACCGGAGGAGCTGGGCGCCGTGGTGGCCGAAGTCCGCAAGACCCAGCTGCGGTTCGGCGCCATGCCCCTGGGCGACGGGATGTACCGCGTCGTCGCGCCCGCCGAAGGGGTGGCCGAGGACCGTACGACCGCGCCGACTCTGGAGGAGTTCAGGCAGCAGCTGCGGGCCTACGCCGGCACCGACTTCGGCGCGCACTCCCCGCGCTGGCTCTCCCGCTTCGGGAACGCCACCCGGAAGGCCGAGCGCTACCGTGTCGACCGGGTGCTGCTGGCCGGCGACGCGGCGCACATCCACCCACCGACCGGCGGGCAGGGCCTCAACCTCGGCGTGCAGGACGCGTTCAACCTCGGCTGGAAACTGGCCGCCGAGGTCAACGGCTGGGCGCCCGAGGGTCTCCTCGACAGCTATGAGGCAGAACGGCACCCGGTGGCCGCGGACGTGCTGGACAACACCCGCGCGCAGATGGAGTTGATGTCCACCGAGCCGGGTCCCCGGTCGGTGCGCCGGCTGCTGTCGGAACTGATGGACTTCGAGGAGGTGAACCGGTTCCTGATCGAGAAGATCACCGGGATCGGGATCCGCTACGACTTCGGCGAGGGGCACGAACTGCTCGGCCGGCGATTGCGGGACGTGGAGCTGAAGCGGGGGCGCCTCTACGGGCTGATGCACGGCGGCCGCGGGCTGCTGCTCGACCAAACCGGCAGGCTGTCGGTGGCGGGCTGGGAGGACCGGGTCGATCACGTCGTCGACATCAGCGAGGAACTGGACGTGCCCGCGGTGCTGCTGCGGCCGGACGGCCACGTGGCGTGGGTCGGTGAGGATCAGCAGGATCTGCTCGGCCGGCTGCCGAAGTGGTTCGGGGCTGCCGTCGGCTGAGCGGCCTCCTCGCCGCGGGGCACCGGGTGGCGGGTCCGGGGTGCGGAGTGGCGGGTCCGGGGTGCCGGGTCCGGGGTGCCGGGTCCGGGGTGCCGGGTCCGGGAAGGGTGGGCGGCGGGGCGGCGGAACCTGGCCAGGTGAGCGTCGTGTCCAGGCCATCGCATCACCCGTGCGGGGCAATCTCGGCACTCGGGGTGGGAAGATCGCGCGCCGCACAGCAGAGTGGCGCGGGTGCATCGAACGAGAACCACAGCAAAGGTCCTGGTGGGGGTGGCGGTCGCGGCCGTCTCCGGCTGCGTGTCGGTGGAGGCGGGACCGGCCCCCGGGGCTCTGCCGGTCCCCGAGGTGAGCAGCCCGGCCGCCGCGCAGGACGTGGAGCCGCAGATCGTCCAGTCGCCCGCCAGAGAGGCGCTGGAGGCCGTCATGCCCTCCCCCGAGGCCACACCCTCCACGCCGCCCCGCCGAACCGCGCCGAAGGCGGAGAAGGTCCCCGCCGAGAAGACCGCCCGGCAGCACCGGCCCGACGCCCCGGGCCGAGGGTGGCAGCGCGACCTGCCGGAGCTGCCACCCTCGGTGCGGCTGCCCCCGGCGGCCCACTCCCAGGTGGGCAGCCACGACCTGTGCGAGCTGGGCAAGAAGTACGGAGGGTGGCAGCCGCACAGTCCGCAGGCCCGGATCTGCGAGGACGCCTACGGGCAGTGAGGACCGGGCAGCCTTCCGGAATCCGGTCGCCGCTCGGCCGTCCGTCCCCACCGCCGGTTCATTCGGCGCTCAGGCGTCCGTCCAGCCGGTCGATGGCCGTTCTGACCCCGTGGCCGTAGCCGTCGTCGGCCAGCGCTTTCGACGCCGCGCGGGCCCGGTCCAAATGGATCCGCGCGTCGTCGGGCCGCCGCAGCTTCACGTAATCGGCGGCCAGATTGAGGTGGAGCGAGGGGTACAGCGCCCGCAACGCGACTGCCGTGTCGTGCTGGGCCAGCCGCTCCTCGTCGAGCGCGTCCGCCGCCGTCAGAGCCCGGAGGTCCCAGGCCAGCTCGTCGTCCGGGTCGTCCTGCGCGTCGGCCATGTAGTGCGCGAGCGTGCACCGGTGCAGGGGGTCCCCCTCGGCGCCGATCTGCTCCCACAGCTGGCCGAAACGGTTGCGGGCCTCCTCCCGGTCGCCACCGTGGAGCAGCATCATCGCCTGCCCGATCCTGGTCATCACGTCGTCGTCCCCCGGCGCCTGCTGCTGCTCGGTCACTGCGGCCTCCGTGCTCGTGAGACCTTCGACGCTAGCGGCCGCGGCCGATGACGGCCGAGAGGCTCGGGCACCACCCCGAGCCTGTCAGCCGGACGCCCGGTCCGTACCCCCTACACGGACTTCGGCCGCGGACCGGGGCGCGGGCTCCGGGCAAGGACCCGAACCCGAAAACCCGCGAACCCGCGCAGGCCGCCGCACGGATCCAGAGACGGACCCGGCCGGCCACCGCGCACGGGCGTCCGCCGCAGGCCCTAGCCCTGGACGCCCAGGTCCGGGATGCGCCAGTCGATCGGCTCGTGGCCCTGCGCCGCGACCGCCTCGTTGATCTGCGTGAACGGGCGGGACCCGAAGAACTTCTTCGCGGAGAGCGGCGAGGGATGCGCCCCCTTCACCACCACGTGCCGCTCCTCGTCGATCAGCGGCAGCTTCTTCTGCGCGTAGTTGCCCCAGAGCACGAAGACCGCCGGGTCGGGCCGCTCGGCCACCGCACGGATCACCGCGTCGGTGAACTTCTCCCAGCCCTTGCCCTTGTGCGAGTTGGCCTCGCCGCCCCGCACGGTGAGCACCGCGTTGAGCAGCAGCACGCCCTGCTCGGCCCACGGCATCAGATACCCGTTGTCGGGAACCGGGTGGCCGAGCTCCTCCTTCATCTCCTTGTAGATGTTCCGCAGGGAGGGAGGCGTCTTCACACCGGGCCGCACCGAGAAGCAGAGGCCGTGCCCCTGCCCCTCTCCGTGGTAGGGGTCCTGGCCGAGGACGAGGACCTTGACCTTGTCGTACGGCGTGGCGTCCAGCGCGGCGAAGACCTCGTCGCGCGGCGGATAGACCGGCCCCTTGGCCCGCTCCTCCTCGACGAACTCGGTGAGCTGCTTGAAGTACAGCTTCTGCAGCTCCTCGCCGAGGACGCCGCGCCAGGACTCGGGCAGCATGTCGGTGTCGGTCACGTCAACAACCTCCGGTAGGCGATCACTTCTTGCGAAGAACCTACCGGGGGCCACTGACAATGCCCGCTACCAGCTCTTCTTCCGCTGGAGCTCCCACAGCTGCATGACCGTCTGCGGGTCCATCGCGCGCTCGCCGCCCGCGATCTCCTCGCTCGCGGCGACATACAGCTTGCCCTGCCACAGCGGCAGCAGCCGGACGTCGTCGACCAGGATCTGCTGGGCCTGCTCGAACTGCTTGGCGACGGCGCCGCGGTCGCTCTCTCGCCGGGACTGGGGCAGCAGCTCCTTGGTGATCACGGGGCTGTCGTACGGCGTGCGCAGCACGTTGTTCTTGCCGACGAACGGCGCGATGAAGTTGTCCGGGTCCGGGAAGTCGGGGAACCAGCCTCGTCCGAAGACGGGGTACTGGCCCTTCTGGTAGCCGGCCTGGAACTCCTTCCACGGCTTGCCCTGGATCGTCACCTTGAAGAGGCCCGACGCCTCGAGCTGCCGCTTGAGCTCGGCGAACTCCTTGGCGGTCGCGGAGCCGTACCGGTCGGTGGTGAACCAGAACGTCAGCTCCACCGGCTTGTCGATGCCGGCGTCGCGGAGGATCTTCTTCGCCTTGTCGACGCTCGGGTTCTGGTAGCGGTCGTAGAAGGCGGTGGTGTGCCCGGCGATGCCCTTGGGGACCATCGAGTACAGCGGCTCGGCCGTGCCCTGGTAGACCTTGGCGACCAGCGCTTCACGGTCGATGATCTGGGCGATCGCCTTGCGGACCGGGAGCTTGCGCACCGAGGGGTCGGCGGGGTTGAAGACCAGGTAGCGAATGTCCGCTCCGGTCGATTCGACCAGCTGGAGCCCTTCGTTCTCGGGCTTCTTCTCCTGGAGGTCGACGACCTCCTCCGCGGTGAGACCGCGGTTGGTCGCGTCGATCTCCTTGTTCTTCAGCGCCGCCACCATCGCCTCGGACTCCTTGAAGTACCGGATGGTGACGCCACTGTTCTTGCGGTCCGCGAAGCCCTTGTACTGGGGGTTGCTGCCGAGCTCCGCCTTGTTGCCCTCTTCGTACGACTCGAGGACGAAGGGGCCCGAGCCGAGCAGCTTGCCGTCCTCACGCAGCTTGTCCGCGGGATACTCGGCCGGGTCGACCAGGGACATCGCGGGGGTGGCGAGGATGAACGGGAAGGTCGCGTCCGGCTGGGTCAGACGGAAGGTGACCTTGCGGTCGCCGCTGACGTCGATCGTTCCGAGAGAGCCGAGCAGGCCGTTGGGGCCACCGTCGACGTTGATCTTCCGGATGCGCTCGATGGAGTGCCGTACCGCCTTGGCGTCCAGCGGGTGCCCGTTGGAGAACGTCAGCCCCTCACGGAGCGTGCACTCGAAGACCTGGCTCGCCGAGTCGGTGAACTTGCAGTCGGCGGCGTCGGGCTGTGGTGTGGTGCTTCCGGTCGGGAAGCTCAGGAGCGTCTGGAAGACATTCCGGTACAACTCCCACGAACCGTCCCAAGAGGCAGCCGGATCGAGCGTGCTGGGCGCGCTCGTCGTGCCGACGACGATCCGCTTCTCCCCATCCCCGTCATCGCCCGAAAAGGCACTGCATCCGGACACCAGGGATATGGACGCAAGGGCTGCAGCGACCTGCAGACTGGTCCGGTTGAACACGTGCGCACGCTCCTCGTTCAGCCATGGGTCGGCCGACCATACCGCAGCGCCCCGCCAGGTCAATGCGGAGCCCTGGCGGGGCACTTGAGTCAATCACTGGTCATTCAGGACAATACGGGTCAGCCGACTCCGGCATTGAGGAAAATTCCCCCGTCGACGACGAGCGTCTGGCCGGTGATCCAGTCCGACTGCGCGGAGGTGAGGAAGGCGGCCGCGCCCCCGATGTCCTCGGGCACGCCCAGCCGGCCCAGCGGGTACGCGGCGGTGACCTCTTCCTCCCTGTCCGCGTAGAGCGCCTCGGCGAACTTCGTCCTCACCACGGCCGGGGCGATCGCGTTGACCCGTACGGCCGGGGCGAACTCGTGCGCCAGCTGCAGGGTCAGGTTGACCATGGCGGCCTTGCTCATGCCGTACGCGCCGACGAACGGCGAGGCGGCGAGCCCGGCGACCGACGCGATGTTCACGATCGCACCGCCGTTCTCCCTCTGCCAGGCCTTCCAGGTCTGCTGGGCGAAGCCCAGCGCCGAGATCACATTGGTCTCGAAGACCTTGCGGGCCACATTGAGGTCGAGGTCCGCAATGGGGCCGAAGACCGGGTTGGTGCCCGCGTTGTTGATCAGGAAGTCGACGCGGCCGAAGGCCTCCATGGCCCGCTCGACGGCGACGGCCTGGTGGGTCTCGTCGTGGGCCTTGCCCGCGACGCCGATGACCCGGTCGGCACCGAGCCGCTCGACGGCCTCCTTGAGGGCCTCCTCGCCCCGGCCCGTGATGCACACCCGGTCGCCGCGGGCGACCAGCGCCTCGGCAACGCCGTAGCCGATGCCCCGGCTGGCGCCGGTGACCAGCGCGACCTTGCCGGACAGCTCGGGAAGTTCCTTTGCGGTCATGTTCTTCACCCTTCGCTTCAGTTGAGCGGGCCGCCGGCCACGTACATGACCTGGCCCGAGACGAAGCCGGCGTCGTCGCCGGTGAAGAAGGCGATCGCGTTCGCGATGTCCTCGGGCCGGCCGACCCGCTGTACCGGGATCTGGGTGGCGGCGGCGGCCTGGAACTCCTCGAATCCCATGCCCATGCGCGCGGCGGTCTGCGCGGTCATCTCGGTGACGATGAAGCCGGGGGCGACGGCGTTGGCGGTGATGCCGAACTTGCCGAGCTCCTTGGCGAGGGTCTTGGTGAAGCCCTGGAGGCCCGCCTTGACCGCGGAGTAGTTGGCCTGGCCCCGGTTGCCCAGCGCGGAGCTGGAGGACAGCGAGACGATCCGGCCGAAGCCCGCGTCGACCATGTGCTTCTGACAGGCCTTGGCCATCAGGAACGCGCCCTTGAGGTGCACGTTGATCACGGTGTCCCAGTCGGACTCGCTCATCTTGAAGAGGAGGTTGTCGCGCAGGACGCCCGCGTTGTTCACGAGGATCGTCGGCGCGCCGAGCTCCGTGGCGACGCGCGCGACGGCGGCCTCCACCTGGGCGCTGTCGGAGACGTCGCAGCCGACGGCGATGGCGGTGCCACCGGCGGCGGTGATCTTCTCGACGGTGTCCTTGCAGGCCGCCTCGTCGAGGTCGAGTACGGCGACGGCGCGGCCCTCGGCCGCGAGCCGTACGGCGGTCGCGGCGCCAATGCCCCGTGCCGCGCCGGTCACGACGGCGACGCGCTGCTCGGTGGTGGACATGCTGGTTCTCCTCGCCCTTGGATCCCTTGGATGCGGCCCACACCATGCGTCCCGCAGATGAGCGACCGCTTAGTACCTTCCGCAGACGAGACGCTAGAAGCCCTGGCACCCGGTGTCAACGGCCCACCGGGTGCGCCCGCTCACTCCCCGTCGCAACCCTGGTCGATCAGCGCACCAGAAGATCGAGCAGCCTTTCGACCTCGGCCTCCGGATCGGTGGTGAGTCCGGTGTGCACCGGGCCCGGCTGGACGACCGTGGAGCGGGGCGCGATGAGCCAGCGGAAGCGCCGTCCGGCGTCATCACGGGCCGCCTGCCCCGCGTCTTCCCCTCCCCGGCAGACCCCCTCGACGGCGTGCAGGGCCGCCCGTACACCGATGACGTCGGCTCCCGGGTCGAGGGCCTTCAGTTTGGTCTCGTCCAGATGTGTCCTGGCGGCCACGAAGGTCTTGGCTCGGCAGTAGACCACCACCCCGGCGTTGAAGTACTCGCCGCGCTCGACACGGGGCACCACGCGCAGCAGCGCGTACTCGAAGACGTCCCGGTCGCTCACTGGTCGCCGTCCTTCTTGCTCTTGGTGGGGTGCGGCCAGGGAGCGAGGTGGTCGGTCAGCCAGCCCGGCGCCCGCGACGGCGTGCGCTCGGCGCGCGGCCCGAGGTTGATCCGTTCGTGGATGGTGGCGGCGCGCGGCAGGAGGGCCTCCACATAGGCGCGCCGCAGCGCGTCGGTGGCCTCGAAGCCCGGCTCGTCGACGAGCCACTCGTCGGGGACGTCGGCGGTCACCTCGGTGAGCAGGTCGCGGGTGACCAGGGGTGCCAGCTCGGCGGCCGCCGTGGCCACGTCCGGCGCGAAGGGCGCGAGGACATGGTCGGAGGCGTCGTACGGCTTGGCGGTGGAGGCCTCGACGCCCGGCCAGTTGTGGTGCCAGATCATGGTGGCGCCGTGGTCGATGAGCCAGACGTCGCCGTGCCAGACGAGCATGTTCGGATTGCGCCAGGAGCGGTCGACGTTGTTGATCAGGGCGTCGAACCAGACGACCCGGCCCGCCTCCGCCGGGTCCACCTCGTATGCGAGCGGGTCGAATCCGAGCGAGCCCGGCAGATAGTCCATGCCCAGGTTCAGCCCGCCGCTCGCCTTGAGCAGCTCCTGCACCTCCTGGTCGGGCTCGGAGAGGCCGATGACGGGATCGAGCTGGATGGTGACCAGTTCGGGCACGCGCAGCCCGAGCCGGCGGGCCAGCTGTCCGCAGATGACTTCGGCGACCAGGGTCTTGCGGCCCTGCCCCGCGCCGGTGAACTTCATGACGTAGGTACCGAGATCGTCGGCCTCGACGATGCCCGGGAGCGAGCCGCCCTCACGCAGGGGCGTGACATAGCGGGTCGCTGTGACTTCGGAGAGCATTGGCCCAGATTACTTCGGGGTAGTGCGCCGGTTCGTTGAACGTCGGGGCGCCGGCGCCCGTACTCCCGCGTGAATCAGTCACCGCATCGGAAGGGGAGCCCGGTATGACCGGATCGCAGGGGACCGCTCGGAAGGTCACGCGCCGTACCGTCGTCGCGGCGGCGGGAGGGGCGGGGCTCGCCGCGGCGCTGACCGCCTGCGGCGGCTCGGACGACAAGGCCGGTTACGGCGCGGACAAGCCGGACGCGGGTTCGGCGGGCGCGGGGGGCTCGTCGGGCTCGTCCGGCGGCGGGGGCCAGGGCGAGGTCCTCGCGGCCACGGCGGACATCCCCGTCGGCGGCGGCAAGGTCTTCGGCGACAAGGGCGTGGTGGTAACCCAGCCGACGGCGGGGCAGTTCAAGGCCTTCTCGTCCAAGTGCACCCACGCCGGCTGCGGTGTGAAGGACGTCAGCGACGGCGTCATCGCGTGCCCGTGCCACGGCAGCAAGTTCGACGCGACGGACGGCAGCGTCAAGGCCGGTCCCGCCACCACGCCGCTGCCGGCCGCCGCGATCACGGTCGAGGGGAGTTCGATCAAGCTCGCGTGACCCGTCGCGGCCCCTTCCAGCAGGCGAGTATCTCGTCGGTGGTGGTGACCGTGGAGACCAGGGAGAGCGTGTGGCGGATCATCGCGGGGGTGTAGTCGGCCGGCACCCCCGCGATGGCGTCCGCCGGGACGACGGCCGTGTAGCCGAGGTTGACCGCGTCGAACACGGCGTTGGGGATGGCGACGTTCGCCGACACCCCGGTCACGATCAGCGTGCGGCAGCCGAGGTTGCGCAGCAACGGATCGACGTCGGTTCCGGCGAGCGGTGACAGCCCGTGCAGGCGCCGTACGACCAGATCCTCGTCGGTGACCTCGATCGGCTCGGCGATCCGTACGGCGGTGCTGCCGCTGTGCTGCTGCACGGGCAGGCGTCCGGCGGCCCGGAAGAGGCGCGCGTTGCGGTTGGAGCCACGGCCGTCGGGCCGCCGCTCGGCCACCGCGTGCAGGACCTGCACCCCGGCTTCGTGCGCGCCGGCCACGAGCCGGGCGACCTGGTGGAGCACGCCCGACGAGCGTGCGGCCGCCGCGAGTTCGGGCAGCGCGCTCTGCTTGCCGACGACGCCCTGCTGGCATTCGACGGTGAGCAGCACGGTCGCGGCCGGTTCGATCTGTTCCACGAGCTGCGCGTACGACGGCATGCGGTCCCCCTCATCACCTCGTGGGTCACCTCTCGGGTCACCTCCTGGGCGCGCGAGGCTAGTTCCCATTGCGCGGGGACGGAAGAGCCCCCATGATTTCTGACACTCCATCAGGAATACGGAAGGGGACGGCCGATGACCGTCACACAGCGCCGTGGACGCCGGATCATGATGAGCCCGGCCGAGCTGGACGCGTTCCTCACCGAGCAGCGCACCTGCCGGGTGGCGACCGTCTCGGCGGACGGCCGCCCCCATGTCAGCGCCCTGTGGTTCGCCTGGGACGGGACCTCCCTCTGGCTCTACTCGATCACCCGCAGCCGCCGCTGGGCCGAGCTGCGCCGCGATCCGCATCTCGCGGTGGTGGTGGACGACGGGGTGGAGTACGGGGAGCTGCGCGGGGTGGAGCTGTCCGGCACGGCCGTCTTCGTCGGGGAGGCGCCCCGCACCGGCGAACCGTGCCCCGAACTGGACGCGGTGGAGCGCCTCTTCGCCCGGAAGAACTTCGGCCTGGACGAGATGCCGCACGACGGCCGGCACGCCTGGCTCCGGCTGACGCCCGACGCCGTCGCGTCCTGGGACTTCCGCAAACTGGCCGGCCTCTAGTACTGGTCTCCAGGGGCTCACGTTCGGATCCTGCCGGGTGGGTGACCTCGCCGGTCCACTGGCCTCCGGCCGGCCCTCTGCTGTGAGCCAGGGCGGCGGCGCCGCCGCTGGCGGCCGCTGGCGGCAACGCGTATCAGGCGCTCCCGTACGGTCTCGGTCACGCGCATCTCGGTCACCCTGCCGGGCGCCGCCCCCTCCGCCCAAGCCACCGCTCAGCCACCTGCGCCGCGAGTAGCCACGGCTACCCCGGCGAGACCACAGCTCCTCCCCGTCACCCGGCTGAACAGGAAGCCGCACGGCTCGCCATCGGCTGGAAACGTTATTGCAGAGCACCGGAAAGCTGCACACCTAGGCCGCGCCTTCGCGTTCCGTCCTCCCGGCGATCTGGGGCGTCGCCTGCGCGCGCCCCACCTCCCGCAGCGCTTCAACGGCCGCCCGGATGGACGGCCGCCGGTCGGCGTCCGCCCGCCACACCGCGTAGATGTGCCTCCGCATCTTGTGCCGTACGGGCACGAACGCGACGCCTTCCGGCGTCGGGCCCCGCCCCAGCCGTGGCGTGACGCAGACGCCGAGCCCGGCCTCGATGAGGGCGAGCTGTGTGTGGTGCTCACCGGCGAGGTGGGCGATGCGCGGCTCGATCCCCTGGGAGCGCAGGGTGAACACCAGCCAGTCGTGACAGAACTCGCCTTCGGGCCAGGACACCCAGTCGTCCTCGGCGAAGTCCTCCAGGTCGACCTCGTCGCGCCCCGCGAGCGGGTGGTCGGCCGGCATCGCGACATCGGCCGCGTCGTCGAGGAGCTGCGCCATCGCCAGCCCGCCGGGCACCGGCAGCCGCTTGTTGCTCCAGTCCAGGACGACGGCGAGGTCGACATCGCCCCGGATGACCCGCTGGATGCCCTGCTCGGGCTCCAACTCCAGGGTGCGTACGCGCAGTTCGGGGTGGCTCTGCCGCAGGGCCAGGACGGCCCGGGGGAACAGACCGCGCATCGCCGTCGGGAAGGCCGACAGTCGCACCTCCCCCACGACCTGTCCGCGCTGCGCCTCGATGTCCGCCTGGGCCAGCTCGACCTGGGACAGGATCCGCGCGGCGTGGTCGGCGAGCAGCTGTCCGGCGTCGGTGAGCCGGACCCCCCGTCCGTTCTTGGCGAGCAGCTGCTGGCCGACCTCGCGCTCCAGCTTGGACAGCTGCTGGGAGACGGCCGAGGTGGTCACATGCAGTCCGTCGGCCGCGCCGCTCACCGAGCCGTGCCGGGCGAGGGCATCCAGGGTACGCAGGCGCTCCAGATTCAACATGTAAGCAATGCTAATCGAATACCTCGACGAAAAGTCGCTTGTTCTACGAGATGGGCTCCGTCAAGGTGGCGTGTATGAGCACCGTCGTCCCGGCCAGGGACCTCCCGACCACGGCGTCCGCCGCCCCGCGGCCACCCCGCCGCCACGCGCTCGACTGGCGCGTCCGCTTCGCCGTGCTCTCCCTCATCTGGGGGTTCAGCTTTCTGCTCATCAAGGTGGGAACGCAGGCGTACGCACCCTTCCACGTCACCTTCGGCCGCCTTCTGTTCGGTACGGCGGTGCTCGCCGCCGCCATGGCCGTGAAGCGTGAGCGGCTGCCGCGCAGAGCCCGCACCTGGGGCCATCTCACGGTCGCCGCGTTCTTCCTCAACGCCTTGCCGTTCTCGCTGTTCGCCTACTCCGAGCTGACGATCCCCTCGACCCTCGCCGGCATCTGCAACGCCACGACCCCCCTGTGGGGCATGGCCCTGTCGATGGTCGCGCTCTCCGAGGACCGCCCCACCCGCCGCCGCGCGGCCGGTCTCGGCATCGGATTCGCCGGGGTTCTCACGGTGCTCGGCGCCTGGCAGGGCTTCTCGGGGCTGGACGTCACCGGCACCGCGATGGCGTTGCTCGCCTCGCTCAGCTACGCCGTCGGCTGGATCTACGTGCGCCGGACCCTGGGCGGCAACAGCACCTCCCATCTGTCCCTGACCGGCGCGCAACTGGGCCTGGCGACCCTCCAACTGGCCGCCGTCACCCCGCTGTTCACCGACCTGCCGGCCTCCTTCCCGGCGGTGCCCCTGCTCGCGGTGCTGGCGCTCGGCGCCCTCGGCACCGGTTACGCGGTCCTGCTCCAGTACGGCCTGGTTGCCGAGGTCGGCCCCACGACCGGCTCGATGGTCACCTACTTCATCCCCGTCATCGCGACCGCGGCCGGTGTCGCGCTCCTCGACGAACACCTCGCATGGAACACCCCGCTGGGCGCGTTGATCGTGCTCGCCGGCGCGGCTCTGACGCAGAGCCGGCCCTCCGCGCGCCGGCGAGCCCCGTCTCAGCCGTAGCTGCGGGCGGGGGCCGGTCCGAGCGCCGCCGCCACCGCGTCTGCGGCCGGAGCGATTTCGTCCGGAGTCAGGGCGGAGACGGTCAGCCGGATGCCGGGCCCGGCGGCCATCCGGAACCTGGCTCCCGGCGCGACCGCCCACCCCGCGTGCAACAGCCGGGCGACCGCGCCGGTCTCATCGGCGACCGGCACCCACACGTTCAACCCACTGCGCCCGTGCGCCTCGACCCCCCGGTCGGCCAGCGCCCGCACGAGGGCGTCCCGCCGCTCCGCGTACGACCGCGCCACCGCCCGCGAATCGACCGCTCCCGTCTCCCAGAGATGCGCCACGGTCCGCTGCAGGACCCGGCTGACCCACCCCGGCCCGAGCCGCTGACGGCCGAGCACGCGGTCCACGGTGACCGCGTCCCCGGTCAGCGCGGCGACCCGCAGATCCGGCCCGTACGCCTTCGCGGCCGAGCGCACGAAAGCCCAGTGGTCGGTCACCCCCGCCAGCGGGTGCACCGGCAGGTCGACGATGCCGTGCCCATGATCGTCCTCGATCAGCAGCGTCCGGGGGTGGCGGGCGAGCACCGCGCGCAGCTCGGCGGCGCGCGCCGCGGACACGGCGGCCCCGGTGGGGTTCTGCGCGCGGTCGGTGACGACGAGCGCCCGGGCACCGGCCCGCAGCGCCCGTTCCGCGCCGTCCGCCAGCGGCCCGTCGTCGTCGACCGTGACCGGTACCGGCTTCAGACCCAGGGCCGGGACGAGATCGAGGAGGCTCCCCCACCCCGGATCCTCGATGGCCACTGCGTCGCCCGGTCGCAGATGCGCGACGAGCACGCGCTCGATCGCGTCCAGCGACCCGGAAGCGACGGCGACGGGCCCGTCGGGCACCCCGTCCACGTCGAACGCGGCGCGCGCGAGCCGCGCGAAGCCGGCGTCCACCGGCTCCTGGCCGTAGAGCCCGGAGCGCCCGTCGTCGGGGCGGATCGCCGCGGTGAGCGCCTCGCCGAGCGGAGGAAGCAGCACGGGATCGGGACTGCCGTTGGCCAGATCGCGCACGCCTGCCGGGGCGTCGATCTGAAGGGATGAGCGCGAGGTCGTGGCGGGCAACGACCGGACGCGGCTCCCCCGCCTGCCCGCCGTCTCGATGACTCCTCGCTCGCGCAGCGTGCGGTAGGCCGCCGCCACCGTATTGGGATTCACTCCCAGTTCGGCGGCCAACTCCCTCATGGGCGGCAGGTGTTGACCAGGGGCGAGCGCCCCGGTCCCGACCCCTTGCTCGACGCTCGCGGCAATCTCCGATGCGCGGCGCCCAACGATCCGATACTCTCCTAGCACAAACATAATTATGCACTAGTGCAATGGAGAACGTCAATGCCGGAGACCTCACAGCACAGCGCCGTGGAGGGCGCCGAGCCCAGCACCGCCGATTCCGCGGTCCCCCAGCGGCACGCCGGCGGGGGCACCTACGCCAAGACCGGGCGCACCTTCCCCACCCGGGGCCGCGACCGGGCCTCGTACGACCGCGAACTGGTCCACTCGATCCTCGACGAGTCGTACGTCTGCCACCTCGGGTTCGTCCGCGAGGGCGCGCCGGTCGTCCTTCCGACGCTCTACGGACGGGTGGGTGAGCGGCTCTATGTGCACGGCTCGACGGGCTCGCGCCCTCTGCGCATGGCGGGCGCCGCCCACGGGGACGCCGAGCCCGGGCTCGCGGTCTGTCTGACCGTCACCCATGTCGACGGGCTGGTCCTGGCCCGGTCCGCGTTCCACCACTCGATCAACTACCGGTCGGTCGTGGTCCACGGCACGGCGTACCAGGTCACCGACCCCGACGAGCGCCGCACGGCGCTCGATGCCCTCGTGGACCATGTCGTGCCCGGCCGCTCCTTCGACTCCCGGCCGGCCGACGCCAAGGAGCTGGCCGCCACCGCCGTGCTGCGTCTGGACCTCGACGAGGTGTCCGCCAAGGTCCGCACGGGCGGCCCCAACGACGACCCCGAGGACCTCTCCCTGCCCTACTGGGCGGGCGTGATCCCGGTCGCGCCCCGGCACGGCACGCCGATCCCGGCCGACGACCTGGACCGGGGCATCGCGCTGCCCGACTATCTGTCCGTGCTCTGAGGCAACCGTGCCAGCCGTGCCAACCGCCCGTGCTCTGAGGCAACCGTGCCAGCCGTGCCAACCGCCCGTGCTCCGGAGCCGACCGTGCCAGCCGTGCCAACCGCCCGTGCTCCGGAGCCGACCGTGCCGGCCGGCCCTGCCCTGATACTGTCCGCGCCCTGAGGCCGTCCGCCGCCTGAGCTCTGGGCCGGACGTACGCCCCGGGGGCGTGGGCCGCGCGGCCCGCGTCCCCGCCCCCCGCCGGGGGTCGCGCCAAGACGTCAGGCGAGCGCTTCCGCCCTGCGCCGTACCGCGGCGATCCGCGCCTCCGCCAGAGCCAGCGCGGCGACGGCGACCAGGAGCAGCAGGGTGCCCACCACCGTGGCCGACGTCAGCCGCTCACCCAGGAGGGCAACCGCGATGACCGCCGCGCTCACCGGTTCGAGCAGCATGATCACCGATACGGTCGCGGCACGGACCACGGCGGCACCGGCGAAGTACAGCGCGTAGGCGAGCGCAGTCGGCACCGCGGCCACGTAGAACAGCAGGCCGACCACCTGGACGGCGTCGGCGGTGCGCGGGACGAGACCCTCGGCCCCGGCCATCGGCAGCAGCCCGACCGCTCCGATGGCGAACGCCCAAGTGGTGGTGGACAGCGCGTCGCCACCCCCGCCGTCGCGCCCCAGCCACCGGGTGAGCAGGGTGATCGCCGCGTACCCGGCCGCCGACAGCACCGCGAACGCCACACCGGCCGGGCGTACGTCGCCGCTCTCTCCGCCCAGTACCAGCACCGCGAGTCCCGCGAGGGCGCCCCCGATGGCGACGACACCACCGCGTCCGAGCCGCTCACCCATGGTGAGCCGGGCGCCGACGGCGATGAGGACCGGCCCGGCGCCCAGCGTCACGACGGTGCCGACGGCCAGACCCGTGGTCTGGACGGCGGCGAAGTACGCGCTCTGGAAGACGGTGAGGCCGATACCCGTACCGAGAATGCGCGCGAGCCGCCGCCCGCGCGGCTCGGCGACCCGCGCCGCCGTCCGTGCGGGCCTCAGCGCCAGCGCCCCGAGCAGCAGGACGAGCCCACCGACGCAGCGCCAGAAGGAGAGGGCGAGGGGACCGAGATCACTGATCCGGAAGACCAGGGACGCCGCGGCGCCCGCGGTGCCCCAGGCGATCCCGGCGACGATCAGATAGAAGAGACTCCGCCCGACAGGCATGGCCGCGGACGCGGAGGAGGAATTCGACACGTTGCTTCTCCGTGTGAAGACGGGATGGTGGTCGCTCGGCTCCGCACGCGGGCAGCGACGAACCGCTCGGGGACTGCCCGAGCCCGGTCTTCGTCAGGAGGCGCCGCCCGCGTTACGCGGCGGGAGGCGGGAGAACGGTCGAATGCATGATCGTCACCTTACGTGGGTCGCCCGGTCGGTCGCCACCCCGGCGCCGTCACCGTCGACGGGCTCCGAGCCTGCGACCGGCCCGGACGGCGCCCTGGGCGTCGACGACTGCGCGATGAAGGCACCGACGAGCACGACCACGCCGCCGATGATCTGCGGCGCCGCCAGGTGTTCCTTGAGCAGCACCCAGGCCAGTACGGTCGCGATCACGGCCTCCAGACACGCGACCACCCCGGCCACCTGCGGGGAGAGCCTGCGGACGGAGACGACCCCGGTGACATAGGCGACGACGGTCGCGACGAGCACGATCCAGCCGAGGAGCAGCCAGGCCGGGGCCCGCGTCCCGCCGAGATCGGCGCTGCCCGCGAGGATCGACCAGTCCATGCCCCAGGGCCGTGCGACGACGGTCAGGACGAGGGCGCCGATGAGCAGTCCGTACGCGATGACACCCAGCGGGTCGGCGGGCTCGGCCTCGTCACTGCCCTGGTCGGACAGGACGAAGTAGCCGACCTGGCAACAGGCGGCGGCGAGCGCGAGCAGCAGCCCGAGGGCGTCGAAGCTCAGTCCCGACCACACCTGGACGACACAGGCCAGGCCACCGACGGCCAGGACGACACCGAGCGCCGCCGCGCGGGTCACCGGCCTGCGCTGGACGAAGCGGACCCAGCCGAGGACCAGGGCGGGGGCCAAGTACTCGATGAGCAGGGCGACCCCGACGGGAATACGGGATATCGCGGCGAAGTAGCAGGCCTGGACGCCCGCGACGGCGAGGAGGCCGAAGCCGGCGAGCAGGGCGGGCTTGCGGAGCAGCAGGTCGCGGTGTCGCCAGGCGACGGGCAGCATGACGAGGGCGGCGCCGGCCACCCTGAGCCACACCACGTGCAGCGGGTCGAGCCCCGCTTCGATCAGCGGCTTGGCCGCCACACCTGATCCACCGAATGCGAAGGCCGACGCCAGGGCGAGTCCCAGGCCGGCGCTTCTCCCCTGAGACGCGTGCATCGGGCCATCATGGCAGCACCGCGTCAGGTGTGTAAGACCCGTTACACCTGTTGAGACAGGTCCCCGATCCGGCCGCTGAGGCTGCCCGGATCGATGCCCGCGCGCCGGAGCACCTCGACGGCGCGGCAGTCCGGATCGCCGGCCAGCGCGGCCAGCAGATCGAGGCCGGTCGCACGGGGTTCGCCGCGCAGTGCGGAGCGCTGCAGCGCTCCCGCCATCGCGGCGACGGCCGCGGGCGACCAGCCGGCGACATCGCGCTCCCGCACGTGGACGGGCACACCCCCCGAGTCCTCGACGGACCCGCGCCAGCGCAGGCCGTAGCCGATGCTGCGCTGGACGAGATAGCCGAGCACGCGGGCGAGCCGGCCCGGCCCCTCGAACGCGGCGGCGACCATCGGGTCGGTCTCGATCAGCGAGTGCAGCAGATGGGCGGTGTCGATCTGGCGGTCCCCGTCCCGCAGCGCCCGTCTGCGGGCACCCGCGACGACCGAGGTCAGCTCGACGGTGAGCCTGCTCAGCTCGACGGTGAGCCTCACCTCGTTCTCCGCGCGGTTCGTTTCGGGCTGCTCGGGAACCCGTGGGACAGGAGTGTGCACCCTCCCATCCCATCAGCCCCCAGGGGCGTTGACATCCCCATGGGGAACCATGTGCGCGTCCCACGACGGTTGGGCACGGGCACCCGGTTCCTCCTCCTTACGGATGAGATTTCGGCCGGTCTCCCCGTCAGGGCGCACACCGCCCCTTGCACGTGCTCGCGGCCGAGGGAACTGCGTGAGGGCGGCGCACATCTGACAGTTCATCAGTATTGAATGTTGGAGGCCGCGCGGCTACGTTCCGTCGACACCAGAGCCCGACGGAACGCGTGAAGGGGTGGTCGCATGGCCGAAGTCACCGCGGAGGCACGGATCGAGGCACCGGCCGAGAAGGTCTGGGCGCAGCTGACGGACTTCGCTTCGTACGGCCAGTGGAACGCCACCCACACGAGCTTCCCCAGGGGCGGCCCGGCCACGCTCGAAGCGGGTGCCACCTTCGACGAGAACATGAAGCTGATGGGCTTCCCGGCCGAGGTGACCTGGACGGTGGAGGAGCTGGAGGCCGAGCGGGTCCTCGCCATCCGGGGCAAGGGACCCATGGGCGTCAACGTCGGCACCCGCTATTCGCTCACGCCCGACGGGGGCGCCACCGTGGTCCGGATCGACGGCGAGTTCACGGGCGCGGCGGTCTCCCTGATGGCGGGGAAGCTCAAGGACTCGGCGACCGCCGCACTGAACGAGTCACTGCGGAAGCTGGACGGGCTGGTGACCTGACGCGCGAGCACCGGGCGCGGGCAGGGGCAGGCACTTCGCCGTTCGCGGCGGGCCGTGACGGCACACGGAAAGGCCCCGCGGCATGCGGCCGCGGGGCCTTCGTCGGTACTCCGGCCGGTTCGGGCGTCAGTGCTCGTCGGCCAGGATCAGGTACAGCTTCTTACGGGCTTCGTTGATGACCCCGACGGCCTTCCGCCGCTGCTCGGCACTGCCGGTCTTCCAGACCTGCCCGAACGCCTCCATCAGACCGAAGCCGGCCTGACGGATCTCGCTCAGAGCTTCCCAGTCGACCCCGCGCCCGGCCTCTTCCCACGGGACGTCGGTCCCCGCCTCGGCCTCGGCGCTGCCGGCCTCGGTGAGCGTGAACAGCTTCTTGCCGCCCTCGCTCTCGCTGGTGATCAGCCCCTCGTCCTCCAGCAGTTGGAGCGTCGGGTAGACCGAGCCCGGGCTGGGCTTCCACGCTCCACCGCTGCGCTCACCGATCTCCCGGATCATCTCGTAGCCGTGCATGGGGCGGTCCTTCAGCAGCGCCAGGATCGAGGCGCGCACATCGCCGCGCCGCGCCCTGCCCCGGCCGCCTCCGCGACCGCGTCCGCCGTCGAAGGGGCCCCCTCGCCAGGGACCGCCGCCGCCGAAGCCCGGCCCGAACGGCCCGAAGGCGGCACGCCGCCCCTCGAAGTCGCCCCGACCGTGATGACCCGGCCCGCAGTGCCCATGTCCGTGCTCAGGCTCATGTCCATGTGAACGCATCGCTACGCTCCTCCCATCGTTGATCTGTCGCGATGCGTCAACGATATATCGGGACTGTTCGGATGGCAACGCCCTATCGGTCCAGCGGTGTGCGATTGGCCTTGGCCTGCGGCTCTGCCGGGGCTCTACGTTCACGTCCATGCGGATTCGAATCGTCGACGCCTTCACCGATCACCCCTTCTCCGGAAACCCGGCGGGCGTGCTGCTCCTGGACGCCTTCCCCGACGACAAGTGGCTGCGGAACGTCGCGGCGGAGGTGAACCTCTCCGAGACCGCCTTCGCCCACCCGCTCCCCGCCGGCGGCGACGCCGACTGGGCGCTGCGCTGGTTCACCCCGGCGACCGAGGTCGACATGTGCGGTCACGCCACCCTCGCCACCGCCCATGTCCTGCACACGACCGGTCGCGCGAGCGGCACGATCCGGTTCGCCGCGCGCTGCGGCGTCCTGCGCGCGAGCGCCGCGCCGGACGGCACGATCACCCTGGACTTCCCGACCTCGTCGCTCACCCCCGTACCGGCCCCCGAGGGTCTCGCGAAGGCGCTGGGAGCGGAGGTCGTCTCGGTCCACGACACAGCGGCGCACATCGGCGACCTGGTGGTCGAGCTCACCGACGAGGAGGCCGTGCGCACCCTGGTCCCCGACCACCGGGCGCTCGTGGAGCTGTCGGAGCGGGGCATCATCGTCACAGCCGTCGCCGAGGATCCATCCCGGGGCTACGACTTCGTTTCGCGCGGCTTCTTCCCCGGCGTCGGCATCGACGAGGACCCGGTGACGGGCAGCGCGCACACCGCGCTGGCGCCGTTCTGGTCGCGGCGCCTGGGGCGCGACGACCTCACGGGGTTCCAGGGCGGCGCCCGTACCGGCCTCGTACGCACCTCTCTGCGCGCCGAGCGCACCCTGCTGACCGGCAACGCGGTGACGGTGATCGAGGGCGATCTGCTCGTCTGACGGCCGGCGTGCCGGACCGGCCGGAGTCTCGGACCGGGCGGTGCTCCGGACGGGGCGGCGTGTCGTAACCGGCCGACGAGAAAAGGGGCGTACGGCACCTGCCGTACGCCCCTCGCCGCGCGTCCACCTCGGTCACATCGTGGGCAGCCAGTCGACCTTCCCGGCCAGCAGCCCGTATCCGACGAACGCCACGATGTCGAGCAGCGCGTGCGCCGCCACGAGCGGCCCCACCCGGCCCCAGCGCCGGTAGAGCCACACGAAGACCACGCCCATGACCATGTTGCCGAGGAAGCCGCCGATGCCCTGGTAGAGGTGGTACGAGCCGCGCAGGACCGAACTCGCCACCAGGGCGGCCATCGGCGTCCAACCCAACTGCCCGAGCCGGCGCAGCAGATAGCCGACGACGATGACCTCCTCCAGTACGGAGTTCTGCACCGCCGAGGCCAGGAGCACCGGGTACTTCCACCACACGTCGGGCAGCGATTCGGGCACCACGGTCAGGTTGAACCCGGCGGTTCGCGCGACCAGGTAGAAGGCGAGGCCGGCGCTGCCGATACCGGCGGCCACCAGCGCCCCGCGTCCGAGGTCGGACCACGGCCGGGTGCGGTCGAAACCGATCAGCCGCAGCCCCCGGCCCTCCCCGGGGCCCGCCGCCAGGCCCTCGTCCCAGCGTTCTCTCATCAGCAGGTGCGCCACGAGCAGGACCGGGACCAGGGCCGTCGCGACGGAGAAGAGCTGCCAGGCGAGGTCGAGCCACGGCCGTCCGGGGGCGTACGAAGCGTTGAGGTTCGCCGCCTGATCCTTCAGACCGCCCGGCTTGGTCAGTGATCCGACAAAGCTGATGAGTGACGACACACCACTCGCGCCGAGCGACAGCGCCAGTACCAGCACCGTCTCGGAGCGAAGGATCCTCCGGGACATGCCGTCCTGGGGAAGAGATTCAGCCACGCGTCCCGCCTCCGCCTGCACACCTGCCTCCACGTTCCCTGCCACCACCGTGCACCACCGTGCTGCCACGGTGCCGGGACGTCACAGCTTGCCCGACGGCGGCCGGGCGGGGTGCGGCGGGGCGCGGGAGTCACGCCGTGGCTGAGGGAGAGGGCTGCCGCCGGAGCCGATCGCCGGAACTCCTCACGCCGCCGCTTCGCCGGGTTCGGCGAACCCCGCCGGCCAGGTGTGGACCGGATCGCCCCGTCGCATCAGCTCCCCGTAGCGCCGGGTGGTCGCGGTCAGCGCATCGTCGCGCATGAGGCCGGCCTCCAGGGCGCGGTGGTAGGCGTCCACCTGCCACGAGGCGCCGTTCACGCCTCGGCGGCACCGCTCCTCGATGATCCCGAGATAGAAGTCCCGGTCGGCCGGTTCGATCCCCCACGCGTCGAGCCCGGCCGCCGCGAGCGGCAGCAGTTCGTCCCGTACGAGCTTCACGGCGGGCACGGTGGCGATCCCGCCGGTGCGACCGGGGCGTGGCCAGCGCAGTTCGGCGTCGATGCCGTACCGGCAGGCGGTGTCGAAGTTGGCCTCCGCCTCCTCGAACGGCAGCCGCTTCCACACGGGTCGGGGTTCTTCGGCGAGGGCGCGGACCAGACCGTAGTAGAAGGCCGCGTTGGCGATGACATCGGTGACGGTGGGGCCGGCGGGCAGCACCCGGTTCTCGACCCGCAGATGCGGGACGCCGTCGGTGAGGTCGTACACGGGCCGGTTCCAGCGGTACACCGTGCCGTTGTGCAGGACGAGTTCCTGGAGGCGCGGGACGCCGCCGTCGTCGAGCACCCGCAGCGGGTCCTCCTCGTCGCAGATGGGCAGCAGCGGGGGGAAGAAGCGCAGGTTCTCCTCGAACAGGTCGTACGCCGAGTCCACCCAGCGCTCGCCGAACCAGGTGCGCGGCCGGACACCCTGGGCCTGGAGCTCGGGCGGCCTGGTGTCCGTGGCCTGCTGGAACAGCGGCGGTCTCGACTCGCGCCACAGTTCCCGGCCGAACAGGAACGGCGAGTTGGCGCCGACGGCCACCTGGACGGCCGCGACGGCCTGCGCCGCGTTCCACACGGCGGCGAACCGGGCGGGAGTCACCTGGAGGTGCAACTGCACGGAGGTGCACGCCGATTCGGGCGCGATCGACGCCGCGGTGCAGGTCAGCCGCTCGACGCCCTGGATGTCGAGCGCGAAGTCCTCACCCCGAGCGGCCACGATCTGGTCGTTGAGGAGCATGTAGCGGTCGACGTCCGAGAGGTTCGCGGTCACCAGATCGTGCTGCGCGAGCGTGGGCAGAATTCCGATCATGACGATGCCGGCATCCACCTCCTGGGCTTTGCGGTGGGCATATCCCAGACCGGTGCGCAGCTCCTCGGCGAGCTGATCGAAAACCCGCCCGCCGAGCCGGTGCGGCGCGATGTTCACTTCCAGGTTGAACATTCCGAGTTCCGTCTGGAAATCCTTGCTCGCAATCCGCTCCAGCACCTCGGCATTCATCATCCGGGGCATGCCGTCGGCACCCGCCAGATTCAACTCGATCTCCAGGCCCATCATGTTTCTTGGCCGGTCGAACCTCTTCTCCGCCAGGAGCCTCCCCAGTCCCGCCAGGCACTGCTGGAGCTTGCGCCGGTACCTCTGTCGATCGGACAGGTCGAACCCGCCTGCCACGACCTTCTCCCCCATCGAAGGGTCCCTCCTCGAGTGGGCAGCCCGCGGCTCGGCCGCTCGTGTCACGGACGATAATGCCCAGCCGGGCTGATCCATAACGCCCCCGCGCGCACAGGCTGAACGGTAGGCTGAGAAGGAAGCCCGTGCGGCACATTCCGCCGGCATGGAGCACTGTGCAGTTACCACTGCCGGCAGCACGACCGAAACGCCGACGAGATTCGGCCGTCGTAGCGGCGCTCACGTCGCAGGCCAGAGACGTGCCGTGATGTTAAATCCGTCGAAATGCCGCATAATAAAGACCGAATTTCGCCTTGGCCGAAATAGCTGGGCCGTCTAGCAGAAACACCGGGTGAACACGCGCGGTATAAACTCCGCGGACGAGGCAGAGAGCCGGCGCCCGGCCACGGCCTAATGGCCCCCTCTGGCCCCGCAGCTGACAGCGTCGTCCGCACTGCCCCCGCTTCACCGTGTCTCCTGAGTGAGAGGCGACCCACCATGCTCAACATCCCTCCGGCCCCCGCGCCGGCCCTGCGCAGTGTCCTCGTGGCCCTCGGTTCCCCCGCCGCCGTCCGCGAGGCCCGTACCCCGGCTCTCCGTTCCTTCCAGGGACAGCTCACTGCCGAACTGCCCCTGCCCGTCCATGTACTGGATGTACTGGATCAGGTCGTCCCGCCCACCCCGACACCGCGCACCCGGCTCGCCGGCTGGCGGTTTCTGATCCGTGGCGGCGACCGTGCCATCGCCGCCGCGGACACGATGCTCACTCCGGACGGCTGGTCCTTCTCGCACTTCTTCGAAGGGCCCTACATCACCGCCACCGAACGCGCACTGCGCCAGGCCGAGTCCATAAGCACTCCCTATCAACCACGCCTGCTGTCCGTGCCCGAGCTGTACATGCTGACCCTGTGGCTGCACGGGGACACGGACGCCGACGGGTCGGAAGGGTCCCCCGCGCCGTCGGACCTCCTGATTCCGCTGGCGCCCGCGCCGCCCGGCATCGCCGCCCACAGACCCCACCGGGTCGCCGACCTGCTGCCCGTCCTCACGCTGCGCCTCGCGCCGCCGGTCCCGCTCCTGGGTTCACCGGCCTGACCCCTCGTTGAAGAGCACGGAGCGATGCCCCGCGGCCGTCACCACCGCGGGGCATCGCTCTGTTCACGTACGGCGTTCACGTACGGCATTCGTACGGGCACCACCGGCCTGCCCCATACGGACTAGCCCACAATGACCACCCCGAACCATCCGAAGAGACCGTGCAGTTGAGCTGAACCGTCCGGGCGGGTGATACGTCCCTAACCAGTAGGAAGAGCTGCCGCGAAATCCCTGCGGATCGACGCCCGCAGGACAACACTGGGACCGGACCGAACCGACCAACGGGGGGCGGCCATGAACACCGCATCGAGCCGCAGGACATTCACCACACCGCAGCGAAAGAACCCACCCATGTGCCAGCACAAGCCATCCTGCCCGACAGCCGACTCCGCCGACCGGGAGGCCGCCCGTCTGACGGCGCACCACCCGGAGCAGGGCTGGAGCCTGCTGTGCAATGGTGTCCTGCTCTTCGAGGACACCGGTGAGCTGCTGCCGGACGGCCAGATCATCGCGCCGCACCGGCCGCTGGACACCGAGCAGGTGGTGACGGCCGCCTGAGGCGGCGGGCACGACGCACGACAAAGGGCCGGCCCGGAGCGCGCTCCGAACCGGCCCTGACTCATGTCAGCCGTCGCCGACGTCAGTTGTCGTACTCGTCCAGGGGCGGGCACGAGCAGACCAGGTTGCGGTCGCCGAACGCCCCGTCGATACGGCGCACCGGCGGCCAGTACTTGTCGGCGGCCGAGACACCGGCCGGGAAGACCGCGTCCTCACGGCTGTACGGGTGCTCCCACTCGCCGCCCAGCGCGGCCGCGGTGTGCGGGGCGTTGCGCAGCGGGTTGTCCTCGGCGGGCCACTCGCCCGACGCGACCTTCTCGATCTCGGCGCGGATCGCGATCATCGTGTCGCAGAACCGGTCGATCTCGGTGAGGTCCTCGCTCTCGGTCGGCTCGATCATCAGCGTGCCGGCGACCGGGAACGACATCGTGGGTGCGTGGAAGCCGTAGTCGATCAGGCGCTTGGCGATGTCGTCGACGCTGACGCCGGACGCCTTCGCCAGCGGCCGGATGTCGACGATGCACTCGTGCGCGACCAGACCGGCGGGACCGGTGTAGAGCACCGGGAAGTGCGGCTCCAGGCGCTTGGCGATGTAGTTGGCCGCCAGCACCGCCACCTGGGTGGCGCGCTTGAGACCCTCGCCGCCCATGAGCCGTACGTACGCCCAGGAGATCGGCAGGATGCCCGCGGAGCCCCACGGCGCGGCCGAGATCGGGCCGACGCCCGTCGCCGGGCCGGCGGCCGGCTGAAGCGGGTGGTTCGGCAGGTACGGGGCGAGGTGCGAGCGGACGCCGACCGGACCGACACCGGGGCCACCGCCGCCGTGCGGGATGCAGAACGTCTTGTGCAGGTTCAGGTGCGAGACGTCGCCGCCGAACCGGCCCGGCTTGGCGAGGCCGACCAGCGCGTTGAGGTTGGCGCCGTCGACGTAGACCTGGCCGCCGGCGTCGTGCACCTGGGCGCAGATGTCGGCGACGTGCTCCTCGAACACGCCGTGCGTGGACGGGTACGTGATCATCAGCACGGACAGCTCGTCACGGTACTGCTCGATCTTGGCGCGCAGGTCGTCGATGTCGATCTCGCCGTCGTCGGCGGTCTTGACGACCACGACCTTCATCCCGGCCATCACGGCGGAGGCGGCGTTGGTGCCGTGCGCCGAGGACGGGATGAGACAGACCGTGCGCCGGGTGTCGCCGTTGGCGCGGTGGTAGGCGCGAACGGCCAGCAGACCGGCCAGCTCGCCCTGCGAACCGGCGTTGGGCTGGATGGAGACCTTGTCGTAGCCGGTGACCTCGGCGAGGCGCTCCTCGAGCTCGGTGATGAGCGTGAGGTAGCCCGCGGCCTGGTCGGCCGGCGCGAACGGGTGCATCGCCCCGAACTCCGGCCAGGTGACCGGCTCCATCTCGGTGGTGGCGTTGAGCTTCATCGTGCAGGAGCCGAGCGGGATCATGCCGCGGTCCAGCGCGTAGTCGCGGTCGGCGAGCTTGCGCAGGTAGCGCAGCATCGCCGTCTCGGAGCGGTGGGCGTGGAACACCGGGTGCGTGAGGTACGCGTCCGAACGCAGCAGGCCCTCGGGGAGCGCGTCGGCGGCCGTGGCGTCGAGCGCCTCGATGTCGGCGTCGACACCGAAGGCGGCCCACACGGCGGTGAGCTGGTCGCGGCCCGTGGTCTCGTCGCAGGAGACGGAGACGTGGTCGGCGTCGACGAGGTGCACGTTGACCCCGCCCTCGCGGGCGGCGGCCACGGCCTGCGCGGCCTTGCCGGGCACGCGGACGGTCAGGGTGTCGAAGTACGAGCCGTGCACGACCTCGACACCACCGGCGCGCAGCCCCTCGGCGAGGATCGCGGCGTAGCGGTGGGTGCGCCGGGCGATGCCCTTGAGGCCGTCGGGGCCGTGGTAGACGGCGTACATCCCTGCCATGACGGCGAGCAGCACCTGCGCGGTGCAGATGTTGCTGGTCGCCTTCTCCCGGCGGATGTGCTGCTCGCGCGTCTGCAGCGCCAGGCGGTAGGCCTTGTTGCCGTCGGCGTCGACGGATACACCGACGAGGCGGCCGGGCAGGCTGCGGGCGAACTTCTCGCGGACGGCCATGTAACCGGCGTGCGGGCCGCCGAAGCCCATCGGGACACCGAACCGCTGCGTGGTGCCGACGGCGATGTCCGCGCCGAGCTCACCGGGCGAGGTGAGCAGGGTGAGCGCCAGCAGATCGGCGGAGACGGTGACGATCGCGCCGAGCTCGTGCGCCCGCTCGATGACCGGCTTGAGGTCCCGGACCGCGCCGGAGGCGCCCGGGTACTGGAGCAGCACGCCGAAGACACCGCGCTCGGCGATCTCCTCGGGAATGCCGTCGGACAGATCGGCGACGACGACCTCGACACCGGTCGGCTCGGCGCGGGTCTCGATCACGGCGATGGTCTGCGGCAGCGCGTCGGCGTCGATCAGGAAGACGCCGTCCTTGACCTTGCCGACCCGGCGGGCCAGCGACATGGCCTCGGCGGCGGCGGTGCCCTCGTCGAGCAGGGACGCGCCGGAGGTGGGCAGGCCGGTGAGGTCGGCGACCATGGTCTGGAAGTTCAGCAGCGCCTCGAGGCGGCCCTGCGAGATCTCCGGCTGGTACGGCGTGTACGCCGTGTACCAGGCCGGGTTCTCCATGACGTTGCGCAGGATGACCGGCGGCGTGAAGGTGCCGTAGTAGCCGAGGCCGATCATCGGCGCGAGCACCTGGTTGCGGTCGGCGAGCGAGCGCAGTTCGGCGAGCACCTCGGCCTCGGTGCGGGCGGAGGGGAGTCCGAGCGCCTCGGCGCTCTTGATCACGTCCGGTACCGCGGCGTCGGTGAGTTCGTCGAGCGAGCCGTAGCCGACCTGCGCGAGCATCTTCGCGCGCGCCTCGGCGTCGGGTCCGATGTGCCGCTGCTCGAACGGAATGCCCTGTTCGAGTACGGAGAGCGGAATGCGGTTGGCGGTCATGTACGGAGGCCTCCTGGTCGTCACGACCTGCGAGGGGCACCACGGCGCGGATGCCCGGACGGCCTCCCCCTCTGTCATCTCAACCTGAGAGTTTCACCGGCACACCGAAAAACGGCACGCCGACTTTCACCGTCGGTGAGAGCGGATGCCGTCGGACGTCCGCCCTGCTTTCCAGAGTGACCTCGTCCGTGCGGTACAGGGGCCTGAGAGATTCCGGGGAGGATTTGCTCCTTCGGCGCCCCCGAAAGGTTTCTTCGGTGGACTCTCCCGCACGGGGTCAGCAGCCAGAGCCAGCCTACCAGCGAGGTTCCCCGGACATCCCTCGAGTGGCCGACATCCCCGTTGTGCACTTTCGTAGTGTTTGAGAGCAGCCGCGACCCGTTGGAGGGACCGTGCAGACCGACATCGATCCGCGCAGCCTGATCGGCCGCAAAGCGTTCGACCGTGACGGGACCAAGATCGGAACCATCGACGAGGTGTATCTGGACGATGCCACGGGTGTTCCCGAGTGGGCGGCCGTGCGCACCGGGCTGTTCAGCAGAGACGCCTTCGTCCCCCTGGAGCCCAGCGAACTGGTCGGCGGCGCGCTTCACATCCCGTACGAACGCTCCCTGATCAAGGACGCGCCGGACTTCGGCGTCGGCCGACATCTCTCCCCCGAGCAGGAGCTCCAGCTCTACCGGCACTACGGGATAGACCTCCCCGTCGTGCCGGACGAAGCGAGTCCGTCCCCGCCACCGCCGGACCGTGACTTCGGCCGGCTGGCCGGCCGGGACGAGCCCTCGGAGACCTGACCGTCCGCCGCACCCTCACCGGCCCCGTCCCCTGGCCCCGGTGAGGGCTCTGCCGCGCTCTCCTCCGCCGGGGTCTCCGGCTCCCTCCACACCAGCGGCAGCGGATCCGACGGCTCCAGTTCGGGGTCGTCGACGAGGAAGGTCCGTACCCGCCCTGGTTTCGACCAGGGCTCTTCGAACCGGACCGTGACCCGGCCGACCCCGCTGCCCTGCACCCATCCCGGCCCGTACCGGACATGGCGCACGTCCCGACCGGCGGGCCAGCGCCGCTCCGGCGGCTCGGCGGCGCTCTCCGGCCGCTCCGCCGCCGCCTCGGGGTCGTGCTCTCCCTTCACGTCGGCGTCCTCGACCGCCGCGAGCTCGTCGTCGGCGGCCTGCGCGAAGAGGTCCTCCTGGGTGTAGTCGGCGAGGCCGGTCACGCCCACGCCCAGCAGCCGGACGCCGCCGGTCGTGTCCACCGCCTCGAGCAGCCGCGCGGCCGCCTCCCGCACCACCGCCGCCGCGTCCGTCGGCCCGCGCAGCGTCTCCGACCTGGTCAGCGTCGAGAAGTCGTACCGCCGCACCTTGAGCACGATGGTCCGCCCCGAGTGCCCCGACGCCCGCAGCCGCTGCACACACCGGTCGGCGAGCCGCTCCACCTCCACGCGGATACGGACCCGGTCGTGCAGATCGACGTCGAAGGTGTCCTCGACCGAGACGGACTTGGTGTCGCGCTCGGCCACCACGGGTCTGTCGTCGTACCCCAGGGCCATCCGGGCGAGCGAAGCACCGTGCGCCCGGCCCAGGAGCCGTACGAGCTCGTCCTCCCCCGCCTCGGCGAGGTCCGCCACCGTCGTCATGCCGGCCCGGCGCAGGTGCTCGCCGGTCGCCGGCCCGACGCCCGGCAGGATCCGTACGGACTTCGGGCCGAGCAGCTCCCGCTCGGTCCCCGGCTCTATCAGGACCAGCCCGTCGGGCTTGGCCTCCTCGGAGGCGATCTTGGCGAGCATCTTCGACCCGGCGAGCCCCACCGACCCAGTCAGCCCGGTGGTGCCGAGAATGTCCCTGCGCAGCCGCTCACCGGCCTCCCGCGCCGTGGCCGAGTCATATGCCGCGCCCCCCGCTTCGAGGTCCACGAAGGCCTCGTCCAGACTCAGCGGCTCGACGAGCGGCGAGAGCCGTCCGAGCAGCTCCATGACCTGGTCGCTGACCGAGCGGTAGAGCGAGAAGCGGGGCACCAGATAGGCGGCGTTCGGCGCGAGCCGTCTGGCCTGGGCCATGGGCATCGCCGAATGCACCCCGAAGCGCCTGGCCTCGTATGAGGCGGTGGCCACGACTCCGCGCGGGCCGAGACCTCCGACGACCACCGGCTTTCCGCGCAGGCTCGGCTTCGCCGCCTGCTCCGCGGCGGCGAAGAAGGCGTCCATGTCGAGATGCAGGATCGTCGGCGCGGCTCTCACACCACCGATGCTGCCCTACGGCACTGACAATCGACCCGCACTTCTGTACGACGGCCCGGCCGCGTCGTAGCGGACTTGCGGCCGGAAGGACGAGACGGCGGCAGGGACGGCCGGATCAGGGACTCCGGAAGGGCGGCGAGTCAGACGGCCTTGTCGCGGCGGCGCCGCGCCAGTTCGTCCGCCGGGTTGTGCCCGACCAGCGTCTCGCCGGTGTCGACCCGCTCCCCGTGAAGCTGCGACAGCGCGGCCTCGACATCCCGCCACACCACACCCACGGCGATCCCGAAGACGCCCTGGCCGCCCTGCAACAGATCGACGACCTCGTCCGGCGACGAGCACTCGTACACCGTCGCGCCGTCGCTCATCAACGTCATGCGCTCGAGGTCCCGGAAGCCCCGCGCCCGCAGATGCTGTACGGCCGCCCGGATGTTCTGCAGCGCCACCCCGGTGTCCAGGAAGCGCTTGACGATCTTCAGCACGACGACGTCACGAAAGCTGTAGAGCCGCTGGGTGCCGGAGCCGTAGGCGGGCCGCACGCTGGGCTCGACCAGCCCGGTGCGCGCCCAGTAGTCCAACTGGCGGTACGTGATGCCCGCCGCCGCGCACGCGGTCGGTCCTCGATACCCGATGGTGTCGGTCGTCGGCTCGGCCGCCGCCGCACTGCCGTGGAGCGGATACGGCCCGCTCTCCCCCGGACTCCGTCCGAGGGAACCCCCTGCCGTACCGTCGCCGCTGCTCATGACGCCGACCCTCCGTCCTTGACCTGCCCACACGACGGTAGGCAGTCACTCGGGGTGCGTCAACGATCGCCACACTCGGCACGCCGAGTGATAATCACCCTGAGAGTGGTTTCCCGTGACTCTCTTCCGGGAACGGCTACTCGAATGCCCGGACGGCACCCGGAGAAGCGAGACAGGTCGAAAGGCCGGTCACTGGCTACTGGATCCGAAGTCCTCCGGCGAGATCTGGTCGAGGAACTCGCGGAACTTCTCCACTTCGTCCTCCTGCTCATCCGGAATCGCGATGCCGGCATCGTCCAGCACACCGTCACTGCCGAAGATCGGCGTACCGGTCCGCAGGGCGAGCGCTATGGCGTCGGACGGCCGAGCGCTCACCTCGACTCCACTGGCGAAGACCAGCTCCGCGTAGAAGACCCCTTCCCGCAGATCCGTGATCCGGACCTGGGTGAGCTCCTGCCCGACGGCTTCGAGCACGTCCTTGAAGAGATCATGGGTCAGGGGCCTGGCAGGAGCCATGCCCTGCTGGGCGAAGGCAATGGCCGTCGCCTCACCCGGTCCGATCCAGATGGGGAGGTACCGATCGCCTCCCACTTCACGCAGGAGCACGATCGGTTGGTTGGAGGGCATTTCCACCCGGACACCCACAACGTCGAGCTCGTTCACACAGCAACCCTAGGACGTGCCCGACCGGTTTGGGTAGTCGGGCATCCGCAAGATCACTGAAAGCGGACCCCGAGCGCGGTCTGTACCAGTGCCGCGTGAAGGCGTACAGAGAGCCCCGCGAGCTCCTTCGCCGTGGCCTCCGCATGGGCCCTGGTCTGCGGATTACGGTGCCGGCGCAGTGGCGCGACGACCTGCTCGACCAGACCGGCCTCGCGATCGGCGGCCGCTTTCACGGCGCGAAGATGGCGAGGTTCGAGACCGAATCTCCCCAGTTCCGCGACAAGTCTGGCGACCGTCACGGCCTCGGCGTCATAGCCCCCGTCGTCCGACGCGGGGCCGATCAGACCGTAGGACTCCCAGTCGGCCAGCTCCGCCTCACTGACCTCGGCGGCCGCGAGCAGCTCGTCCCGGCCCACCCGCGCGGCGGTCGGCCGTTCCGCCTCCGGATCCCAGGCCCCGTCCGTGAGATCGCGCTGCGTCCCCTGGGCGGGCAGCTGCACCTGCTCGCCCCGCGCGAGCGCGTCGAGGTGCTCCCGGATGACCTTGAGCGGCAGATAGTGATCCCGCTGCATACGCAGGATCTGGGCCAGCCGCTCCACGTCCTCGGGGCTGAACTTGCGGTACCCGGACGGCGTCCGCCGCGGCTCCACGAGCCCCTCGGCCTCCAGGAACCGGATCTTGGAGATCGTGACCTCGGGAAACTCGTCACGCAGCTGGTTCAGCACCGAACCGATGCTGACCAGCCGGTCGCCCCCGGAGGCGGTGCCACGGCCGGCACCGCCCGACGGTGTTCGCAGCATGGACCTTCCCTGAGGGGTCACACGCCCCGCTGGCTCGCGTAGAAGACCAGCCGGTACTTGCCGATCTGGACCTCGTCACCATTCGACAGAGCGACCGAGTCGATCCGCTCACGGTTGACGTACGTGCCGTTGAGGCTGCCGACATCGGACACGGTGAAACTGCCGTCCTGCGCCCGGCGGAACTCCACATGCCGCCGCGAGACGGTCACGTCGTCGAGGAAGATGTCGCTCTGCGGGTGCCGGCCGGCCGTGGTCAGCTCGCTGTCCAGCAGGAAGCGGCTGCCCGAGTTCGGTCCGCGGCGCACCACCAGGAGCGCCGAGCCGAGCGGCAGAGCGTCGACCGCGGCCTGGGCCTCGGGCGAGAGCGACGGCACCGCGGTCTGACCGGTGGCCTCCGCGTCGTACGCCTCGAGTCCGGAGATCGAGATGGTCGACGTCGTCTCGGACGGGCGCTCGGCGGGCGCTCCACTCCGCAGCGGCGCGCCGCAGTTGGAGCAGAACCGGCTCGCCTCGGCGTTGCGGTGCCCGCACCTCGTACATACCGGCATGGACGAATCCTCCTGCCGCGGCTGCCCCGCGGAGGCCTGGGCTGCGTACGGATCGGGCGCAAACCCTCCACCCGAGCTTGAGGTTGGCTCACCGAAACCTATGCGTCCGGGACCGGCAGGGTCAACAGACGACGCGCCCTGGCCGCCGTGAACGTCACCGCCCGGGGCGACCTCATCACGGAACAGCGGGCGTTCGCCGCCCTGCTCCTCGCTCTGGGCATGACGCGGCGCGCGGTGCCTGGCGGTGCTGTTGCCGCCGTCCTCGCGTGCGCTCTTGCCGAACAACTTCGCAAACAACTTCACGGGCGATTCCCCTTGACCGAAACAGACCCGCCCGTGGGGCAGGACGAACCCTGAATGAACACACCTGCCGACCCGGACACCTTCACAACGTCCGTATCCTCCCGACAGTTTCCACCACGCGGCACGCTTGTGATGCGGCGACCCCCCGCAACGTCATGCCCTTGTCGCGCGACCCCCATGCACCCCTGCCTCACTGCGATGACGACCGAGCGTAGTCAGGCCGCTCCGCCGGTCGCAAGGCGTCCACAACGATCTTCTGCGAACGGGCGACGGTGGCGGTGGCCTGCTCCTTCTCCAGCGTCTGGACCACACCGCCAGGGATGTTGAGCGCGGGCTCCAAGTCCTCCGGCTTGCCGATGACCTTGAAGACGTACGGAGCCTTCACCTGGTTGCCGTCCACCTCTATGGCACCGTCACCACCGGAGAAGTACGTGTTCGCCACGACCCTGACATCATTGATCTGGATCGCCTCGGCGCCGGCGGCGCGCAGCTCCTGGATCGTGTCGAGGAGCATGTCCGACTCGACCGCGCCGGAACCGTCCGTGATGGTGAGGGTGATGCCGGGCCCCTCGGCGGCCACCGTGCCGGCCAGGATCCCGAGCTGCCGCTCCTTCTCCCGCGTCTGCTTGCGGGCCTCCTCCGCCTGGTTGGAGCTGCTGTCGAGCTCCGCGCGCTGGTCCTCCAGGCGCGCCTTCTCGTCCTCCAGCCGCTGCGTACGGTCGTCCAGCTCGTCCAGGATCCGCACCAGGTCCTCCTGGCGGGCGCCGCGCAGCGCGCTGTTGTCGCTGGTCGAGCGGACCTGGATGGCAAGACCCAGGCCGAGGACGAACAGCAGCACGGCCACGATCAGTTGGGCGCGGGAGACGCGAGGGGGCCACAGCCCGGCGGCCAGGCGCTGACGTCCGGTCAACGCCTGCTCCGGTACGGTCTCCGGCTCGGTCCGGTCCTCGTTCTGCGGTGTCTCGTCGTTGCTCATCGGCCTCACGCCCGGAACACATGCCGCCGGATCGCGGCGGCGTTGGAGAAGATCCGGATGCCGAGGACGACCACGACACCGGTGGACAACTGCGCCCCCACGCCCAGCTTGTCGCCGAGGAACACGATCAGCGCGGCCACGACCACGTTCGACAGGAAGGAGACCACGAAGACCTTGTCGACGAAGATCCCGTCCAGCATGGCGCGCAGACCTCCGAACACCGCGTCCAGGGCGGCCACGACGGCGATCGGCAGATAGGGCTCGACCACCGCCGGCACCTCGGGCCGGACCAACAGTCCGACCACGACTCCCACGACGAGGCCCAGTACGGCGATCAAGATGTGCCCTTCCCTGTGTCGGCCGTGGGCCGCCCGGAAGCCGTCGCGGCCCCGGTCTTCCTCGGCTCTGCGATTCGTACGATCAAGCTCGGCGCCGCCGGCAGACGCACCTCGTCCTGAGCGGAGATGCTGGTACGGATGCCGAAGTTCTCCTGCAGCGCGTGCAGATACTGGCCATCGGCACTGTCCTGGAACGCCGTGCTCAGCTTCTGGCCGTTCCCCACCGCGAGCACGGTGTAGGGCGGCACCAGCGGCTTGTTGTCGACCAGTATGGCGTCGCCCGCCGCACGGATCGCGGACAGCGACGTCAGCCGCTGCCCGTTGATCGCGACCGCCTCGGCGCCCGACTGCCACAGTCCGTTGACGACCCGCTGCATGTCACGGTCGCGCACCCGGCCCGTGTCCGCGAAGCCACTGCTCTCCCGCGGCCCGCCGCCGCCCTCGTCGGTGTCCTTGGCGTCGTCGACGACGAGCTTGACACCCGGCCCCCGCACCTCGGTGGCGCCGGAGAGCAGCGCGACCAGCTCGGCCTGGTCCCCACCGTGCTGCTGGAGCGCCTTGCGCTGGCGCTCCCCCACCTCGCCGCGGAGCTTGTCGACGTCCTTCTCCAGCTTGTCGGCCGTCGAGGTCTCCGCATCGATACGGCCGATCAGCTCCTGGCGCTCCTTGGCGACCACCGGAGCGGAGATCCGCGCCTGCGCGGCGCCGACAGTGACCACCACGGCCGCCAGGAGCAGACCGGCCGCGAGGCCGAGCTTGGCGCGCAGCGTACGGGGCAGCCCGCCGCCCTCCGCCTCCCGGCGCGCCGTGGCCTCCGCGTAGCCGTCGTCCAGGGCATGGTCCATCACATTGGTCAGCAGCGACATGGACGCATCGGGACGCGGAGGCGGGGAGCCGGTGCTCCGAACGGGGGGCTGCTGCGACATGCCGCACATCGTCGCACGTCGCGAGGGCTGCCGCCGAATGGCCCCACCGGTGCGCCGGGAGGCGTCCATGGACGCCTCCCGGCCCCTCGGTCACACGTCAGTGACCTGCGCTGTCGACCACGGCCGACCACTCGTCGAGCAGGGCCTGCGCCGAGGCGTCGTCGGGGCCCTCCGCCCACAGATGGGTGACGGCCTCCGACGGGTCGGGCAGAACCATCACCCAGCGCCCGTCGGCCTCCACGACCCGGACACCGTCGGTGGTGTCCACATGACGCTCACCCGCGGCCTCCACGACGCGGCGCATCACCAGGCCCTTGACGGCCCACGGCGTGGCCAGATCCCTGCGCAGCACATGGGCACGCGGGATCCGCGCGTCGATCTGGCTGAGGGTGAGCTGGGTCCGCGCCACAAGCCCGATGAGCCGTACGAACGCGGCGGCCCCGTCGAAGACACTGCTGAACTCCGGGACGATGAACCCGCCGCGGCCGTCGCCGCCGAAGATCGTCGTCTCCTCACGGCCGACCCGGGTCAGGTCGTCCGGCGACGTGGTCGTCCACTCCACCTGCGTACCGTGATAGGCCGCGACCTGCTCGGCGATCCTGGTGGTCGTCACCGGCAGGGCCACCCGCCCACTGCGCCGCTCCGCCGCCACCAGATCCAGCAGGACCAGCAACGACCGGTCGTCCTCGATGATCTTTCCACGCTCGTCGACGAGGGAGATGCGCTCACCGACCGGGTCGAACCGCACCCCGAACGCCGCCCGCGCCGACGCGACGATCTCACCGAGCCGCACCAGGCCCGCGCGGCGGGTCTCGGGCGTCTCCGTCGGCCGGGACTCGTCGAGACCCGGGTTGATCGTCAGCGAGTCGACCTGGAGCCGACCCAGGAGGCTGGGCAGAACGAGCCCGGCACTGCCGTTGGAGGCGTCCACGACGACCTTCAGCCCGGCATCCGCGACGCCCGAGGTGTCCACGTTCCGCAGCAGCGACCCCGTGTACGAGTCGAAGACGCTGGACGGGAAGTGCAGGTCGCCGATCTCGCCGGGGAACGCGCGCCGGTACTCCTGACGCGCATAGACGCGGTCCAGCTTCCGCTGGCCGGCCTGCGAGAGGTCCGCTCCCCGCTCGTCGAAGAACATGATGTCGACCGAGTCGGGCACACCGGGCGAGGTTCTGACCATGATTCCGCCGGCGCTGCCACGGGCCGTCTGCTGCCGTGCGACAGGCAGCGGCACATTCTCGAGGTCCCGTACGTCGATGGCGCTGGCCTGCAGAGCCGAGATCACCGCGCGCTTCAGCGCACGCGCGCCCCGGGAGTGGTCGCGGGCCGTGGTGACCGTGGCGCCCTTCTTGAGTGTGGTCGCATAGGCACCCGCCAGCCGGACGGCCAGCTCGGGCGTGATCTCCACGTTGAGGATTCCCGAGACACCTCGGGCGCCGAACAGATTCGCGTGTCCGCGCGACTCCCAGATCACCGAGGTGTTGACGAAGGCGCCGGCCTCGATCGTCTTGAACGGGTAGACGCGAACATTGCCCTGAACGATCGATTCTTCACCGATCAGGCACTCATCACCGATGACGGCGCCGTCCTCGATGCGGGCCGCGCGCATGATGTCCGTGTTCTTGCCGATGACACAGCCCCGCAGGTTGCTGTGCTCACCGATGTAGACGTTGTCGTGCACGACGGCCCGGTGGAGAAACGCCCCGCTCTTCACGACGACGTTCGATCCCACGATGGTGTGCTCGCGGATCTCGGCGCCTGCTTCAACCTTGGCGTAATCACCGATGTAGAGCGGACCGCGAAGGACCGCGTCGGGATGCACCTCGGCCCCTTCGGCCACCCAGACTCCGGGAGAGATCTCAAAGCCGTCGAGATCGACGTCGACCTTCCCTTCGAGCACGTCGGCCTGGGCCTTCACATAGCTCTCGTGCGTGCCCACGTCCTCCCAGTAGCCCTCGGCGACATAGCCGTAGATCGGCTTGCCTTCCTTCATGAGCTGCGGAAAGACATCGCCGGACCAGTCGACCGGAACGTCCGCTTCTACATACCGGAATACCTCGGGCTCCATCACGTAAATACCGGTATTGACGGTGTCCGAGAACACCTGGCCCCAGGTGGGCTTCTCGAGGAAGCGCTCGACCTTCCCCTCTTCGTCGACAATCGTGATGCCAAATTCCAATGGATTCGGCACCCGCGTCAAGCAGACCGTGACGAGGGCGCCCTTTTCCTTGTGGAAGGCGATCAGATCGGTCAGGTCGAAGTCGGTGAGGGCGTCGCCCGAGATGACGAGGAACGCATCATCCTTCAGCGCCTCCTCGGCATTCTTCACGCTCCCCGCGGTGCCGAGCGGTTTCTCCTCGTCGGCGTAGGTGAGCTGCATGCCGAGCTCTTCCCCGTCACCGAAGTAGTTCTTGACGAGAGAAGCGAGAAACTGCACCGTGACCACGGTCTCGCTGAGACCGTGCCGCTTGAGCAGCCGTAGCACATGCTCCATGATCGGCCGATTCGCCACCGGAAGAAGTGGCTTGGGCATGCTCGAGGTCATAGGGCGAAGCCGCGTGCCTTCGCCGCCAGCCATTACAACGGCCTTCATGTCGGAAGCGTCCTCCTTGAAGAGACGACGGTCCGGCCGACTTCACCCTTGCGCAGTGGGCCCTCATACAACCTGCTCGTGCTGGCCCCGTTGCGCAGCACGAGCAGACGGGCTCAATCGGCCGCGGTATCCGCCTTGACGAGTCGGCGGACCTGGACCACGTAGAGGATCCCTGCCCACCAATACAGACTTGTACCCCATCCAGCGAACGCCCACCCGAAAACTTTCGCAAGTGACGAAAGCCATCCTGTGTCGTCACTGAGAAGCAGCAGCGGGAAGGCATACATCAAGTTGAACGTGGCAGCTTTACCCAGGAAGTTGACCTGGGGCGGCGGATAGCCGTGCCGGCGAAGGATTCCCACCATGATCAGCAGCATGAGCTCACGGGCCAATAGGGCAGCGGTGAGCCAGAGCGGAAGGATCTCGCGCCAGGTGAGTCCGACGAGGGTGGAAAGGATGTAGAGCCGGTCGGCGGCCGGGTCGAGGAGGCGCCCCAGGCTGCTGATCTGGTTCCAGCGGCGGGCGAGCTTGCCGTCGAGATAGTCACTGACACCGCTCAGCATCAGAACCAGCAGCGCCCAGCCATCACTCTTGGGACCGCCGAACTCGGGGCGGAGAATCAGCCACAGGAAGAGCGGCACACCCACCAGCCGGGCCATGCTGAGGATGTTGGGGATGGTGAGGACCCGGTCCGTCTGAACTCGAGTCTCCTGGACCTCCACCCGGGGGCCTCCTGTGGGGAACGTGCCAATGATGCCCCTGACCTTACCGTCAGCCTCGGCCGGCGGATGCACAGGGGTGAGAGAAGCGACCGATGAACGCAGAAAAGCCCCGCACCATAAGGTGCGGGGCTTTCCCACAATGATTGTTCGGCGGCGTCCTACTCTCCCACAGGGTCCCCCCTGCAGTA